>NZ_JADCNB010000003.1:0-569963 GCF_014982455.1 Serratia sp. X3 | reverse complement strand
CACCCAGGGAGCAAGCTCCCCTGTGCTACCGCTCGACTTGCATGTGTTAAGCCTGCCGCCAGCGTTCAATCTGAGCCATGATCAAACTCTTCAATTAAAAGCTTGATTTGCTTCCACTCGAGAAGCGGTGCTCAAAGATTTACTGCATGAATTTTACTTCAGTTAGTCACTCTTCAAGACTTGATATTTTTTGCATCCGAAGATGCTGGATATCGTCTTGTGGAGTGCCCACACAGATTGTCTGATAAATTGTTAAAGAGCAGTGCCGAGAAACTCATCGGCGCGGGCTGCGTATACTACGCTTTTCACCCGGAGAGTCAAGCGTTTATTTCGCTTTCCTCTCGCTGACCCGGCGGCTTGTCAGTCGTTGTTCCCGGTCAGTGGAGGCGCATTATAGGGAGTTCTCGGCGGGCCGCAACCCCTAAATGCAAAAAACTTTTCAAGCGCTCAAATAACCACCAAAAACGCCTTTTTAGGATGTTTATTAGGCAAAAAATACCGGTTTTAGGGCAGTAATAGCGGCAACCCCTGTAAATAGGGACAAACGAAGATAAAGAAAAGGGAGCGGTCCCCCGCTCCCTTTCATCTTTATTATCCTTAATCGCCGTTATTGGCGGGCAACGATATGGTCGTTTTCCACATCCAGCGTCACCAGCTTGCCAGGTATCAGCTTGCCGGACAGGATTTGTTGCGCCAGCGGGTTCTCGATTTCCTGCTGAATAGCGCGTTTCAACGGGCGCGCGCCATACACAGGGTCGTAGCCGGTTTTGCTTAACAGCGCCAGGGCCGGTTCGGTCATGGTCACTTCATAACCGCGCTCTTCCAAACGCTTGTACAGACGCGACAGCTGAATCTTGGCGATCGCGGCGATGTGTTTCTCGCCCAGCGGGTGGAACACCACCACTTCGTCGATACGGTTGATGAACTCCGGACGGAAGTGGTGACTCACCATCTCCATCACCGACTCTTTCATCTGCGCGTAGTTCATCTGACCGAAATGCTCCTGGATCAGATCGGAACCCAGGTTGGACGTCATGATCACCACGGTATTGCGGAAATCGACGGTGCGGCCTTGACCATCGGTCAGGCGACCGTCATCCAACACCTGCAACAGAATATTGAACACGTCCGGGTGCGCTTTCTCGACTTCATCCAGCAGAATCACCGAATAAGGCCGGCGACGTACGGCTTCCGTCAGGTAGCCGCCCTCTTCATAACCGACATAGCCCGGAGGTGCGCCGACCAGACGCGAAACGGAGTGTTTCTCCATAAACTCGGACATGTCGATACGCACCATGGCGTCGTCGCTGTCGAACAGGAACGAAGCCAGTGCCTTGCAGAGCTCGGTTTTCCCCACCCCGGTCGGACCGAGGAACAGGAACGAACCGATCGGCCGGTTAGGATCGGACAACCCGGCACGGCTGCGGCGGATCGCATTGGAGACTGCGCTGACCGCTTCGTCCTGGCCAATCACTCGCGAATGCAGTTCTTGTTCCAGGCGCAGCAGCTTGTCGCGCTCGCCTTCCAGCATTCTTGCGACCGGGATCCCGGTCGCACGCGCCAGCACTTCGGCAATCTCCGCATCGGTCACCCGGTTGCGCAGCAGCTTCATGCTCTTGCCTTCGGCCTGCGTGGCGGCGGCGAGCTGTTTTTCCAGCTCAGGGATTTTGCCGTACTGCAGTTCCGACATCCGCCCCAGATCGCCGACGCGACGCGCCTGCTCCAGGGTGATTTTGGCCTGCTCGAGTTCTGCCTTGATGTTTTGGGTGCCGGAGAGCGACGCTTTTTCCGCTTTCCACTCTTCTTCCAGCTCCGAGTATTCGCGCTCTTTCTGCCCCAGCTCATCGCTCAGCATGTCCAGGCGTTTCTTGCTGGCGTCGTCAGACTCTTTATTCAGCGCCTGCTGTTCCAGTTTCAATTGGATGATGCGGCGTTCAAGCCTGTCGAGCGACTCCGGCTTGGAGTCCATCTGCATGCGAATGCTGGACGCCGCTTCGTCGATAAGGTCAATCGCCTTGTCCGGCAATTGACGATCGGCGATATAGCGGTGCGAAAGCGTTGCCGCCGCCACAATGGCCGGGTCGGTGATCTGCACGTGGTGGTGCAGTTCGTAACGCTCTTTCAGGCCGCGCAGAATAGCAATGGTGTCTTCCACGCTCGGCTCAGCCACATACACTTTCTGGAAACGACGTTCGAGCGCCGCATCCTTCTCTATATATTGACGGTATTCATCCAGCGTGGTGGCACCGACGCAGTGCAGCTCGCCGCGCGCCAGCGCCGGCTTCAGCATGTTGCCTGCGTCCATCGCGCCATCCGCCTTACCGGCGCCGACCATGGTGTGCAGTTCGTCGATAAACAGGATAACGCTGCCTTCCTGCTTGGCCAGATCGTTGAGCACGCCTTTCAGACGCTCTTCAAACTCGCCGCGATATTTGGCGCCGGCGATCAAGGCGCCCATATCGAGGGACAATACGCGCTTGTGCTTCAGCCCTTCCGGCACTTCGCCGTTAATGATGCGCTGCGCCAGGCCTTCGACGATGGCGGTTTTACCCACGCCAGGCTCGCCGATCAACACCGGGTTGTTTTTGGTACGGCGTTGCAGCACCTGAATGGTGCGACGGATCTCTTCGTCACGGCCGATCACCGGGTCAAGCTTGCCCTGCTCAGCACGTTCGGTCAGATCGATAGTGTATTTCTTCAATGCCTGCCGTTGGTCTTCGGCGCCTTGGTCTTCCACGCTGTCACCGCCTCTCATTTGTTCAATGGCTTTGCTGATTTTGTCGGCCGTCGCGCCGGCCGCTTTCAACAAGTCGGTCAACGAGCCGCGGTCTTCCAGCACCGCAAGCACAAACAGCTCGGAAGAAATGAATTTGTCCGCACGCTTTTGCGCCAGCTTGTCGCACAGGTTCAAAACGCGCACCAGCTCGTGGGACGGTTGAACGTCGCCACCGGTGCCTTCTACCTGCGGTAAACGGGACAGCGCCTGTTCGATCTCGGTGCGCACACGCCCGGCATCGATACCTGCGGAAGTTAATAGTGGACGAACCGTGCCCCCTTCCTGATTGAGCAGAGCGCTCATCAGATGTAGCGGTTCAATAAACTGGTTGTCGTGCCCAAGGGCTAGTGACTGGGCATCGGCGAGGGCAAGCTGGAATTTGTTGGTAAGACGATCCAGACGCATAACACCTCCAAGATGGGTCGAAATTGCTACTGGAGATTAAATGAGGTCATCCCTCAAATTTTCAAGGTTATCTCGACGCTAAATTTTCGGTACAACGCCATGCGTCGTTGGATCGTCCTAATTCAATAGGTTATATCAGCCAGATTAAACTTGCCAGACGTCCGGTTATTCCATCGCGTCGATAGGAGAAAAAATGGCTCATTTCGTTAACCGTACAGCGGTCGCCGCCATAAATGGCCTGAACGCCCGCACGCAACAAGCGTTGGCGAGCCAGCAAGTAGATATTAGCCAAAAACTTATCGCCATGCGGGGTAAATGCCGCAGCGGCCTCTGCGTCTTCCGCCATGAAAGCGGCGCGCACCTCCGGCCCGACCTCAAACTGCTGCGGGCCGATCGCCGGCCCCAGCCAGGCGCTGATTTGGCCCGGTGCGGCGCTGAACGCCGCCACGGTTTGCTCCAGCACGCCGTGGCATAGCCCACGCCAACCGGCGTGAGCGGCGGCCACTTCGTCGCCGCGCTGCGAGCAGAACAGCACCGGCAGACAATCCGCCGTCATCACTGCGCACACCTGCCCCGGCACATTGCTGTACACCGCATCCGCCCGCAGATCGGCGGGCGCTTGTCCCGTCAACGTCACCACGCGAGTACCGTGCACCTGCTCGAGCCATACCGGCATCTGCGGCAAGCCGGCGGCGGTAACCAGCCGTTCCCGATTGCGCTTCACCGCTTGCGCCTCGTCACCCACGTGAGCGCCGAGGTTCAGCGAGTCATAAGGCGGCAAGCTGACGCCGCCACCGCGCGTGGTGCTGCAAGCTTTAACGCCGGGAGGTAACGGCCAGTCGGGCAGAATGAGCGAGTTCATTACCAGTCCATCTGATCTTTGAATTCTTCGGTGTCCGCCTTCAGCGCGTTGATCAGATCGACCATGTCCTGCGGCAGCGGCGCATGCCACTCCATCTGGATGCCGCTGATCGGATGATACAAACGCAGCATGGTGGCGTGCAGCGCCTGGCGGTCAAAGCCGCGCAGCGTGTTGATGAAGGCTTCCGAAGCGCCTTTCGGCGGACGCGGACGGCCGCCGTACAGCGGATCGCCCACCAGCGGATGGCTGATATAGGCCATGTGCACGCGGATCTGGTGAGTACGACCGGTTTCCAGGCGCAGGCGCAGACGAGTGTGTGCGCGGAAGTGCTCCATAATGCGGTAATGCGTCACCGCCGGTTTACCCATCGGATGCACCGCCATGTGGGTGCGCTTGGTAGAGTGGCGCGCGATAGGCTCCTCTACCGTGCCGCCTGCCGTCATGGTGCCGATCGCCACCGCTTCGTATTCACGGGTGATTTCACGCGCCTGCAGCGCTTCCACCAGCCGGGTTTGCGCCGGTACGGTCTTCGCCACCACCATCAGACCGGTGGTGTCTTTATCCAGACGGTGCACGATGCCGGCACGCGGCACGTCGGCGATTTCCGGGTAGTGATGCAGCAGCGCATTGAGCACCGTGCCGTCCGGATTGCCGGCGCCAGGGTGCACCACCAAATCGCGCGGCTTGTTGATCACCAGGATGTCGCTGTCTTCATAGACGATATCCAGCGCGATATCCTGTGGCTCCCAACGCGCTTCTTCTTCTATCTGTGCATCGATGGCGACTGTCTCTCCGCCCAGCACCTTCTCTTTCGGTTTGTTTGACGTTTTGCCATTGACCTTCACCCGATCGCCCAGGATCCACTCTTTTATGCGAGATCGTGAATAATCAGGGAACAATTCGGCCAAAGCCTGATCTAAACGTTGTCCGAGTTGAGATTCGGCCACCGTTGCGGTGAGTTGTACTTGTTGTGCCATATGCAGCTTCTTCGTTAACGTTGGGTTTTCACGGCGATGCCGTTTAATATAATGTGCTATTGTACCTGGTCTTTGTCGGGAGCTTAACGGACAGTCTCCCGGAATAACACCCTGAGGATAATCAAAACGTCATGACGCGTATGAAATATCTGGTGGCGGCAGCCACGTTGAGCCTGGCGCTGGCAGGTTGCTCCACATCCAAGGATGCGGTTCCCGACAACCCACCTTCGGAAATCTATGCTACCGCGCAGCAAAAACTGCAGGACGGTAACTTCAAGGGCGCGATTACGCAACTCGAAGCGTTAGATAACCGCTATCCTTTCGGGCCGTATTCCCAGCAGGTCCAGCTGGATTTGATTTACGCCTATTATAAGGCTGCCGACTTGCCGATGGCTCAGGCATCCATCGATCGCTTCATGCGCCTGAATCCGACGCACCCGAACATCGATTACGTGATGTACATGCGCGGCCTGACCGACATGGCGCTTGATGACAGCGCGCTGCAGGGCTTCTTCGGGGTTGACCGTTCGGACCGCGATCCTCAGCACGCTCGCGCTGCGTTCCGCGACTTCAGCCAGTTGATTCAGCAATACCCGAACAGCCAATACGCAACCGACGCCAACAAGCGTTTGGTGTATCTGAAAGACCGCTTGGCCAAGTATGAGCTTTCGGTGGCGGAATACTACACTAAACGCGGTGCTTACGTCGCGGTCGTTAATCGCGCCGAGCAGATGTTGCGTGAATTCCCGGATACCAAAGCGACGCATGACGTGTTGCCGCTGATGGAAAATGCCTACAAGCAGCTGCAGCTGAACGGCCAGGCTGACAAAGTGGCCAAAGTGATCGCCGCCAACCCGCAATAAGCGCGCGTCGGCACCGGCAGAAAAACCAAACGGCAGCCAAGGCTGCCGTTTTCATTGGCGTCGACCTGGTTTTTACTGGAAAAATACACAAGTAAAAACACGGTGTTAGCGAGCGCTCCTCACCGGTCAACTCATCGATAATGCGCCATCCGGCGGCAACTCTCAAGCATTAGATAGCCAATTCAAATGCTGAATCACAGATTGAACTAACTTTGCAAAAAGTGACAAAAAATCGTGATTTACATCACGCATTTAAACAAAAAGCGGGGTATGCTGGGTTCACCAAGACGGAAAGACAGAGAGGTAAGTTATATGACATTGAACATTACCAGCAAACAAATGGATATCACTCCCGCCATCCGCAATCACGTCGAAGACCGTCTCACCAAACTGGAAAAATGGCAGACCCAGCTGATTAACCCGCATATCGTCTTATCCAAAGAGCCGCAAGGGTTTGTCGCCGACGCTACCATTACCACGCCTAACGGCCCGCTGGTCGCCAGCGCCAAACATGACGACATGTATACCGCCGTTAATGAGCTTATCGCCAAGCTGGAGCGCCAGTTGAACAAGGTGCAGCACAAAGGCGAAGCGCGCCGCTGCAATGCCAGCGTGAAAGACATTGTGCCGGAAGTCACGCAAGAGCAGGAATAACCGTCCGACAGCGATTGCCGCATCAAACGCGCCCGAGGGCGCGTTTTTTGTCGGGTATTTTTGTTGACGGGCTAAAGACCAGCGGTTACTTTAAAACCTGTTCACAACAACCTTAGGTAGACCATGCCACGCACACCGTTTTTCTTCGCATTCTTTTTTACCTTCCCCTGACTGGGAGGCGTTTCGTCGTGTGAGAAAGAATGCGAAGACGAACAACAAGGCCTCCTGGAGACAGGGGGCTTTTTTTATGGCTGTTTTACAACGAATAAGAACAGAAGGCGGAAGCTGATTATGACTGACAACCCGTTATTGGTGCTGCGCGAGCGCATCAGCGCACTGGACTTGAAACTGTTGGCCTTGCTGGCGGAACGCCGTGAGCTGGCGATCGAAGTCGGCAAGACCAAGCTGCACTCTCACCGCCCGATCCGTGACAAAGAGCGCGAACGCGATCTGCTGGATGCGCTGATCGCCGCCGCCAAGCCTTACGATCTGGACGGTTTTTACGTCACCCGTCTGTTCCAACTGATTATCGAAGATTCCGTTCTGACCCAGCAGGCGCTGCTGCAGCACCAGCTCAACCCCGTCAGCCAGCATTCCGCCCGCATCGCCTTCCTCGGCCCGAAAGGCTCTTACTCGCATCTGGCGGCGCGCCAATATGCCGCCCGCCATTTCGATCGGCTGATCGAATGCGGCTGCCAGAAGTTTCAGGATATTTTCGCCCAGGTGGAAACCGGCCAGGCAGACTACGCGATTTTGCCGATCGAGAACACCAGCTCCGGTTCGATAAACGAGGTCTACGATCTGCTGCAACACACCAGCCTGTCGATCGTCGGCGAACTGACTAACCCGATCAATCACTGCGTTCTGATCGCCGGCGACAGCGATCTGAGCCAGATAGAAACCGTCTACAGCCATCCGCAGCCGTTCCAACAGTGCAGCCAGTTCCTTAACCGCTTCCCGCACTGGAAAATCGAATACACCGAAAGCACGGCGGCCGCGATGGAGAAAGTCGCCAAGCTGAATTCGCCGAAGGTGGCTGCGCTGGGCAGCGAGGCCGGCGGCGCGCTGTACGGGCTGCAGGTGCTGGAACACAATCTCGCCAACCAGCAGCAAAACATCACTCGCTTTATCGTCCTGGCGCGCAAAGCGATCGACGTCTCCGAACAGGTGCCAGCCAAAACCACGCTGATCATGGCAACCGGCCAACAATCCGGCGCGCTGGTCGAAGCGCTGCTGGTATTGCGCGATAACGGCATCATCATGACCAAGCTGGAATCACGTCCGATCAACGGCAATCCGTGGGAGGAGATGTTCTATATCGATGTACAGGCCAACCTGCGCGCCGAGGCGATGCAAAAAGCGCTGCGCGATCTGGCGCCGATCACCCGTTCGCTGAAGGTGCTGGGCTGTTACCCAAGCGACACCGTGGTGCCGGTCAACCCGTCGTGAAACCATAAAAAAAGGGTTCGGCCAAGCCGAACCCTTTATGTTAACCGCCAGCATTTTACTGCCGGCTGTCGTTAGCCTGCCGCAACAGCGTGCGGCTCTCCACCAGGAAGCGCTGGGCGTAATCGCCGAACCAATGCTCTACCTTGCGGAAGCTCTCGATAAACGCCTGTTTGTCGCCATGCTCCAACAGCTTTATCGCCTCGCCGAAGCGCTGGTAGTAACGCTTAATCAGCGCCACGTTTTCTTCCGACGACATAATGATATCGGCGTACAGCTGCGGATCCTGCGCGAACAGACGGCCAACCATGGCCAGCTCCAGCCGGTAGATTGGCGAAGAGAGCGCCAGCAGTTGCTCCAGTTGCACGTTCTCTTCCGCCAGGTGCAGCCCGTAGGCGAAGGTAGCGAAGTGCCGCAGCGCCTGAATAAACGCCATATTCTGATCGTGCTCGGCCGCGCTGATGCGATGCAGCCGCGCGCCCCACACCTGCAACTGTTCAAGCAGCCACTGATACGCCTCCGGCTGGCGGCCGTCGCAGTAGACCACCACCTGCTTGGCCACGCTGCCCACGTCCGGACCGAACATCGGATGCAGACCGACCACCGGGCCGCTGTGCGCCGCCAACATCGCGTGCAAAGGCCGGTTCTTCACCGACGCCAGATCCACCAGAATACAATCGGCAGGCAGCGTCGGCAGGCGGCTTATCACCTGCTCGGTCACGTGGATCGGCACGCTGACGATCACCATGCCGGCATCCGCCAACAGCTGCTCCGCCTGCGGCCAATCTTCCTGATCCAACACCCTGACCTGATAACCCGACAACGTCAGCAAGCGATTGAACAACCTGCCCATTTGGCCGTTGCCGCCGATAATGACGATCGGCCGCAGCTGCGGGCACAGGGTTTTAAAGCCCTTGTCGTTCTCGCTGACGTAAGACTCGCGCATCACGCGGCGCAACACATCTTCGATCAGATCCGGCGGCACGCCGAGATTTTCCGCCTCCCGGCGGCGCGAAGCCAGCATCGCGGCTTCTCGCTCCGGTACGTAAACCGGCAGGCCATGACGGCTTTTGACTTCGCCCACTTCCGCTACCAGATGCAGGCGTTTCGCCAGCAGATCCAGCAGCGCTTTATCCACCTCATCGATTTGATCGCGCAGCGCGGTCAGTTCTGCCACCATAACTTACTTTTCTCCCGTGCGGGCCGTCAGCGCAGCGCCGAGTTCCTGATGCATATGGCGCAACAGGGTTTCCGTACTCTCCCAGTTGATGCAGGCGTCGGTGACGGACACACCGTAACGCATGTCTGCACGCGGCTGTTCGGAAGACTGATTGCCCTCATGCAGATGGCTCTCCAGCATAATGCCGGTGATTGAGCGGTTACCCGCCTTGATCTGCTCCACCACGGACTCGGCAACCGCCGGCTGACGGCGATAGTCTTTATTCGAGTTGCCATGGCTGCAATCTATCATCAAGGACGGGTGGAGTCCCGCCTCAAGCATCTGTTTTTCACAGGCCGCAACGTGCTCAGCGCTGTAGTTCGGCGTTTTGCCGCCGCGCAGGATCACGTGCCCATCCGGGTTGCCCTGAGTCTGCAGCAGGCAAACCTGGCCTGCCTGGTTAATGCCGACGAAGCGATGCGGCATGGCAGCGGCGCGCATGGCGTTGATAGCGGTGCCCAGGCTGCCGTCGGTGCCGTTTTTGAACCCGACCGGCATCGACAGGCCGGATGCCATTTCCCGGTGGGTCTGAGATTCGGTGGTACGCGCGCCGATCGCCGACCAGCTGAACAAATCGCCCAGGTACTGCGGGCTGTTAGGATCCAACGCTTCGGTAGCCAACGGCAAGCCCATGCCCACCAGATCCAGCAACAGGCGACGCGCGATATGCAAGCCTGCTTCAACGTCAAACGAACCGTCCATGTACGGATCGTTGATCAAACCTTTCCAGCCGACAGTGGTTCTGGGTTTTTCAAAGTAGACGCGCATAACGATATACAGCTGATCGCTCAAGTCAGCCGCCAGGGTTTTCAAACGACGGGCGTAGTCCAGCGCCGCATCCGGATCGTGGATCGAACAAGGCCCACACACCACCAACAGGCGATGATCGCGCCCCTGCAAAATGTTGGCGATGGTGTTACGCGCAGTGGCGATTTCATTTTCGTCGTCGGCGCTGAGCGGGAACTGGTTCTTCAGCTCCTCCGGCGTGATGAGAACCTGTTCTGCACTGATGTGTACGTTATTGAGCGCGTCTTTTTGCATGATGCTATTCCTGTCGTTTGGCGTTATGCGTTGAAATGGAACATTGAGCGTTTCAGGGGTCTACCCTATCACGATATGTAAAGTTTTCAATCCATTTTCCGTAAATAAAATATTACCGTCATTATCTTGCTTAAACCACCTTTGAGCCAGGGTTGCGAAAATAGATTTAAACCCAACAAATACAATATATTAAACAATTAAACAGCCCATCATCACGCTGTAACCCCTCCTGCCTAACAAAGCCATTTATCGTAAACATATTTGTACATTATATTTTACAGCGAGGATGCACGCCCCATCTCGGCACCGACGACCGGGCGAAGCAGCATCAGCACGAAATGCCGTCGAAAGCGATGAATTTAAGTAGAAGAAAAGCGAATAAATGAGGGGTAAAAATTAAAAACTTAAGCTAATGGCGGCTATTTTTGTCGCCGAAATGAACCGATATAATGTGACCGTCATCAACAATAATCACCCTTAACAACTGGATCCAAGATGCTCTCTTCCCGCGCTCGTCGCGCTTTTCCGCTGTATATTTGCTGCTTAACGACTTTCACCAGTGTTTCAGCCCTTGCCGACAATACGCTTTTCACCGCGATGGACGATCCGGCCACCGCCAAGAAACCGTTCGAAGGCAACGTGCAGGCGGGCTACAACGCCCAGTCCGGCAACTCGCAGAGTTCCACTCTGTTGGCCAATACCAACATGACCTGGTTCAACACCGACGCGGCGTACAGCCTGTGGGGGGCGGCCAACAACACCACCTCCTCCAACGTGCGCTCGTCCGAAAAGTATCAGGCCGGCGGCCGTACGCGCTATAACCTGACCGATCGCAACTACCTGTTCGGCCAGGCCAGCTGGCTGAGCGACCGTTTCAACGGTTACGACTCACGCTCCACGCTGACCAGCGGCTATGGCCGTCAAATCCTCAACGGGCCGCTCAGCGACCTGCGGGTGGAATTCGGTCCCGGCGTGCGCCATGACGAATACCATGGCGGCGGCCGTTCGACCAAAGGGCTGGCCTATGGCGCGGCCAACTATTCCTATCAGCTCACCGACAACACCAAGTTCATTCAGGGCGTCTCAGCACTGGCGAACGAAGAAACCACGCTGAACTCGGAAAGCGCGTTGAACGTAGCGATCAACGATCGCTTTTCACTGCGCGTAGCTTACACCGTGACCTACAACAGCAAGCCACCGGCCTCCGCGCCGAAGAACACCGACACGACAACCTCGGTCACGCTGGTCTACGGCCTGTAACCTGCCCGCCCATTATTTCTCGAAGCCCATCATCGATGGGCTTTTTTATGTCTGCAGTCACCTTTTGCACAATCTGCTAAAAATATTCACCCCACCCATTGACGACTTTAGCAAATAGCTTAATACTGTATGCATATACAGTAATTATTATACAGGCCAGGAGCATGACGGATATCGATAGCGAGCTGCCACGCATCGATACCTTCGGATCCCGAGGTTCTGTAAACGAAGCGAGCATAAGCTATGGAGAAAATCACCTCATTCATCACCTATGCCATGGCGCTGTTCCTCGCCTGGCTGGGCAAACTGTCTCCGCAGGACATTGCCTTTTTAGTCGGTGCCGCAGTAGGCATCGGCACTTTCCTGGTGAACTGGTATTACCGACGTAAAAGCCTGCAGATCTTGAAGGCTATTGAGCGCAATGCGGCATCACGGAGGAAAATTTTCGATGAGTGCAATCGTTAAACGCTGCAGCGTCGCCGCCGTTTTAGCCATCGCCGTGTGGTTGCCATCGTTCGGCGAGCTGCAAACCTCAGCAACCGGCCTCAGGCTGATCGCCGATCTCGAAGGTTGCCGACTGTCTCCTTACCAGTGCAACGCCGGGGTATGGACACAGGGCATTGGGCACACCGCCGGCGTCATCCCGGGCAAGGCGATAGATGAACGGAAAGCCGCTGTGGATTTGGTAGACGATGTTCGCCGCACCGAGCGCGGCATGGCCGCCTGTCTGCCGCAAACGCTCTCGCAAGAAACCTATGATGCGGTGATCGCCTTCGCCTTCAACGTGGGTATCAGCGCCGCCTGCCATTCCACGCTGGTCGCGCTGCTGCAGCAGGGTCAGTGGCAGCAGGCCTGCGATCAGTTGCCACGCTGGGTTTATGTAAATGGAAAGAAAAACAAGGGGCTGGAACAGCGACGCGCCATGGAACGCGCACTGTGCTTGCAAGGTATTGCCTCATCATGACGGGCTCGCTCGCCTAAGTGGTGATGCCACAACAATTTCACTTAATTTGTTCAAGGGGGTTCTTATGATGCACTGTCCATTATGCGGTCACGTGGCCCACACTCGCTCCAGCCGCTATCTGAGCGAGTCGACCAAAGAGCGTTACCATCAATGCCGCAACATCAATTGCAGCTGCACGTTCGCCACGCACGAGTCCGTCGCGCGGGTGATCGTCAAACCTGGCGATGACATTATCCCGGCGCAGCCTCACCCGCCGGAGAGTCAGCAGAAACACAGCGCCGCAGTGCTGTAATGCAAAAAGCCTGCTGATGCAGGCTTTTTAATGTCGCTACAACGTGGCCAAATCTCGCAAATGCAACGCAGCCGGATTTTCAGATAAAAAAAGGGGTTGGCATAGGCCAACCCCTGATAACTATTAACTTTTGGATGCAGCGTTAGTTAACGCGGTTCAGACGCTCTTTGATACGAGCAGCCTTACCAGTACGTTCACGCAGGTAGTACAGTTTAGCTTTACGAACGGCACCACGACGTTTAACAGTAATGCTGTCGATTACTGGGGAGTGAGTCTGGAATACGCGCTCAACACCTTCGCCGTTGGAAATCTTACGAACAGTGAATGCAGAGTGCAGACCGCGGTTACGGATAGCGATAACCACGCCCTCGAATGCCTGCAGACGTTTTTTGCTACCTTCAACGACCCATACCTTCACTTCCACGGAATCACCCGGACGGAATGCAGGTACGTCTTGTTTCATCTGCTCTTGTTCAAGTTGCTTAATAATGTTGCTCATAATATGTCTCTTACCCTAGGTAAACTGATATATCGGTCCCGTCTGATGTCAGACGTTTCCTTCATAGTCCTGTTGCCTGGTCTGATGTTCCCGTTGGAACTCAGCCAGCAACACCGCTTGCTCGTCAGTCAGAGCTAGGCTTTCTAGAAGTTCAGGTCTTCTAAGCCAGGTTCGGCCCAGCGACTGCTTTAAGCGCCAGCGACGTATCTCGGCATGGTTGCCCGACAGCAGAACCGGCGGTACTTCCATTCCTTCCAACACCTCGGGGCGGGTATAGTGCGGGCAGTCCAGCAATCCGTCGGCGAAGGAGTCTTCCTCCGCTGAGGCCTGATGGCCCAGCACACCCGGTATGAAACGGGCGACTGAATCAATCAGGGTCATCGCCGGCAGTTCCCCGCCGCTGAGAACGTAATCGCCGATTGACCATTCTTCGTCAATTTCGGTTTGGATTACGCGCTCGTCTATCCCTTCGTAACGGCCGCACACCAGAATCATCTTCTGATTGGCCGCCAGTTCGCACACGCCGGTTTGATCCAGCTTGCGCCCCTGAGGTGACAGATAAATCACCTTTGCTCCCTCGCCTGCCGCTGCTTTCGCCGCATGAATGGCTTCCCGTAAAGGTTGCACCATCATCAGCATTCCCGGGCCGCCGCCGTAAGGGCGATCGTCCACGGTACGATGCCGGTCGTAGGTGAAGTCGCGAGGACTCCAACACTGCACGCTCAGCAGGCCATTTTTTACTGCCCGGCCAGTCACCCCGTAATCGGTGATAGCGCGGAACATCTCAGGAAACAGGCTTACAATACCGATGAACACAAGCCAATCCCCTTACCGTTATTCCACTTGCTTCGACCGTTTGATCCGGGGGTCAAAAACCAGGATCCCAATCTGCCTCAATCACGCGGGCAGTGAGATCGACTTTCTTGATAACCTGCCCATGAAGAAACGGAATCAACCGCTCCTTCATGCCAAACGCATCTTTCAGGTTCGCTTTCACAACCATCACATCGTTCGAGCCGGTTTCCATCATATCGATGACTTTACCCAGCTCGTAGCCGGCGGAGGTGACTACCTGGCAGCCCATCAGGTCTTTCCAGTAGTAATCATCACCCTCCAACGGAGGAAGTTGATCGGAATCCACCATAATCTCGCGATTAGTCAGCAGATTCGCCGCGTCCCGATCGTCAATGCCTTTGACTTTGATGATCAGATCCTGACTGTGGCGCTTCCAGTCTTCCAACTCGATATGCTGCCACTGACCCGCCTGCTGGATAAACCACGGCTGATAGTCAAAAATGCTTTCGGCGTTCTCGGTGGATGAAAACACTCTGAGCCAACCACGAATGCCGTAAGCGGACCCCATTTTACCGAGTACAATCGGCGCGATCGGCGCTACCGGTTTGAGTTGCTTGCTCATTGCCACCACCGCGACAGATTAAGCTGCTTTCTTAGCGTCTTTGATCAGCGCGTGAACGCGATCAGAAACGGTTGCACCCAGACCAACCCAGTGCTCGATGCGGTCCAGGTCCAGACGCAGTGCTTCAGCCTGACCGGAAGCGATCGGGTTGAAGAAGCCTACGCGCTCGATGAAACGACCATCACGAGCGTTGCGGCTGTCGGTCACTACTACTTGATAGAACGGACGCTTTTTAGCGCCGCCACGTGCCAAACGAATTGTTACCATAACATCCTCTTTAGTTAATAAAACAGCCGGGCCCCATTGAGGGACGGGGCCCGGTTGCAATATAAAAAGCCCGAAAATTTTACTCATTTTGGCGCAAAAAGCAATCTAAAGCGTCGATCGCAGGGGACAACTTTTGCAGCCTGTCAAATTTCGGACGGTTTTCACCGCGAACGGCGAATGCTGAAAGCGCCCGCACTCAGCGTGCGGAAGCCCGTCAGCGGCCAGGGAAGCCCGGCGGCATCATACCTTTCATGCCGCGCATCATCTTCGCCATGCCGCCTTTCTTCATCTTCTTCATCATACGCTGCATTTCGTCGAACTGCTTCAGCAAGCGGTTGACGTCCTGCACCTGCATGCCAGCCCCCATCGCGATGCGGCGCTTGCGCGAGCCCTTGATGATTTCCGGTTTGGCACGCTCTTTCAGCGTCATCGAGTTGATGATCGCCTCCATGCGCACCAGCACTTTGTCGTCCATCTGCGACTTGACGTTGTCCGGCAGTTGGCCGGCGCCCGGCAGCTTGCTCAGCATATTGGCCATGCCGCCCATGTTGCGCATCTGCTTGAGCTGCTCCAGGAAGTCGGTCAGATCGAAACCGTCGCCCTTCTTCAGCTTGTTGGCCAGCTTCTCTGCCTGCTCGCGGTCGACCTTGCTTTCGATATCTTCGATCAGCGACAGCACGTCGCCCATGCCCAGGATGCGCGATGCCACGCGATCCGGGTAAAACGGCTCCAGCGCTTCGGTCTTCTCGCCGACGCCGAGGAACTTGATCGGCTTGCCGGTGATATGGCGGATGGACAACGCGGCACCGCCGCGCGCATCGCCGTCGACCTTGGTCAGCACCACGCCGGTCAGCGGCAGCGCTTCGTTAAACGCCTTGGCGGTATTGGCGGCGTCCTGGCCGGTCATGGCGTCGACCACGAACAGGGTTTCCACCGGCTTGATGGCCGCGTGCACCTGTTTGATCTCGTCCATCATCGCTTCGTCAACGTGCAGACGGCCGGCGGTATCGACGATCAGTACGTCATAGAACTTCAGCTTGGCCTGCTGCAACGCGCGGTTGACGATGTCGATCGGTTTTTCTTTGACGTCGGACGGGAAGAAATCGATGCCGACACCTTCCGCCAGCGTTTCCAGCTGTTTGATCGCCGCTGGGCGATAAACGTCCGCGGAAACCACCAACACTTTCTTCTTCTGTTTTTCTTTCAGGAACTTGCCGAGCTTACCGACGCTGGTGGTTTTACCGGCGCCCTGCAGGCCCGCCATCAGCACCACCGCCGGCGGCTGTGCCGCTAGGTTCAGCTCGGTGTTGACTTCGCCCATCGCGGCGATCAGCTCGCCCTTGACGATCTTGACGAACTCCTGCCCCGGCGTCAGGCTCTTGTTGACTTCATGGCCAACCGCGCTCTCTTTTACGCGGTTGATGAAGTCGCGCACCACCGGCAGCGCAACGTCCGCTTCCAGCAAAGCCATACGCACTTCACGCAGGGTTTCCTTGATATTTTCTTCGGTCAGCCGCCCGCGGCCGCTGATATTGCGCAACGTGCGCGACAATCGATCGGTTAAATTTTCAAACATCGTCTCATGCTCAACGTGTAATGACAGGCCGCTCCGGCGACACAATTGCGCCGATGATAACACGAAGCGAGCAGGATCTCTGCCTCAGCGTTGGAGATAGGTTGGAGTGAAACGCGCGCAACGTTATACTGACACTCCAATTAACCACGCCGAAGCAAAATTAAACGCTATGCCAGTTTTCTCCATTGTGGCTTTGATGGCCTACCTGCTCAGCCTTGGACTGATCATTCCCAGTTTGTTGCGGAAGAACAGCGCATACCGTCGGCTTGCCCTCGTCTCGGCGGTGGTCGCGCTGATTTGCCACGCCATCGCGCTGCAGCAGCGCATCTTTGACGTCAGCGCCGGGCAGAATCTCAGCCTGCTGAACATTGGTTCCATCGTCAGCCTGATCATCTGCTCGGTGATGACCTTCGTCGCTTCGCGCGATCGCGGCTGGTTCCTGCTGCCAATTGTCTACAGCTTCGCGATGATCAACCTGGCCTTCGCCAGCTTTATGCCCGGCGAGTTCATCACTCACCTGGAGGCCAGCCCGGAACTGATGGTGCATATCGGCCTGGCGCTGTTCTCTTACGCCACCCTGATCATCGCTGCGCTCTATGCCTTGCAGCTCGCCTGGCTCGACTACCTGTTGAAAAACAAGAAGCTGACCTTCAGCGCCGACATGCCGCCGCTGATGAGCATTGAGCGCAAGATGTTCCATATCACCCAGATCGGCGTGGTGCTGCTGACGCTCACCCTGTGCACCGGCCTGCTGTACATGGATAATCTGTTCAGCAAAGAGAACGTGCATAAAGCCGTGCTGTCGATCATGGCCTGGTTCGTGTATATCGTGCTGTTGTGGGGCCACTACCATGAGGGCTGGCGCGGCCGCCGCGTCGTCTGGTTCAGCTTCGCCGGCGCCTTCCTGCTGACGCTCGCCTACTTCGGCAGCCGTCTGATTCAGCAGGTGATGGTGCGCTAGGCCAGCCTGGCTCAATTCTCCCTCTCTATAAGGAATACTGCATTGGAGCATGTGTCGACGGGGACCCTCATCATTATCCTGGTGATCATGATCGTGGTCTCCGCTTACTTCTCCGCCTCCGAAACCGGCATGATGACGCTCAACCGTTATCGCCTGCGTCACCTGTCCAAACAGGGCAACCGCTCGGCGCGTCGGGTCGAGAAGCTGCTGCAAAAACCGGATCGGCTGATCGGCCTGGTGCTGATCGGCAACAACCTGGTCAACATCCTCGCTTCGGCGCTGGCGACCATCGTCGGCATGCGGCTGTATGGCGATCTCGGCGTGGCGATTGCGACCGGCATACTGACTTTCGCCGTGCTGCTGTTCGCCGAAGTGCTGCCGAAGACCTTCGCCGCACTCTATCCGGAACGCATCGCCTTCCCCAGCAGCGTCCTGCTGGCGCCGTTGCAAAAGGTGATGTTCCCGCTGGTCTGGCTGCTCAACGGCATCACTAGCCTGACCTTGCGCCTGTTCGGCATTCGCACCAACGTGCGCATCAGCGACGCCGTCAGCAAGGATGAGCTGCGCACCATCGTGCGCGAATCCCAGTCGCAGATCTCCCGCCGCAATCAGGACATGCTGATCTCGGTGCTGGATCTGGAAAAGGTGACGGTCAACGACATCATGGTGCCGCGCACCGAGATCGTCGGCATCGACGTCAACGACGACTGGAAGTCGATCATGCGCCAGCTGACCCACTCGCCGCACGGCCGCATCGTGCTGTATCGCAGCTCGCTGGACGATGCGATCGGCATGCTGCGCGTACGCGAAGCCTACCGCCTGATGACCGAGAAAAAAGAGTTCAACAAAGAGAACCTGCTGCGCGCCGCCGATGAGATCTATTTCGTTCCGGAAGGCACGCCGCTCAACGTGCAGCTGGTGAAATTCCAGCGCAACAAAGAGAAGGTCGGCATCGTGGTCGACGAGTACGGCGACATTCAGGGCCTGGTCACGGTGGAAGACATCCTCGAGGAGATCGTGGGCGATTTCACCACCTCGATGTCACCCACGCTGGCGGAAGAAGTCACGCCGCAGAGCGACGGTTCGGTCTTGATCGACGGCACCGCCAACGTGCGCGAGCTGAACAAGGCCTTCAACTGGACCTTGCCGGCCAACGAGGCTCGTACCGTCAACGGCATGCTGCTGGAAGAGCTGGAAGAGATCCCCGACATCGGCACCCGGGTGCGCATCGGTCATTACGATATCGACATCCTCGACGTGCAGGGCAACATGATTAAACAGGTGCGGGTCACGCCGATCACCTCGCTGCAGTCCAGCGTCGGCCATCATTAGTCCTCGGCCAGAACGTAAAAAAGACGCGAAATCGCGTCTTTTTTTATCTCTGCGGGCCACGCACGACTAGATATGCAATTCCTGCAGCTTCTCTTTCGGCAGCGCCAGCTCGTCGTTGTGGTTCACCACCACGCCGTTATCCAGAATGTGCTTGGCGATTTCCTGCGCTTCTTCCAGCGAGTGCATATGGTAGGTGCCGCACTGGTACTCGTTAAGCTCAGGGATCTTGCGCTGGTCGGTCACTTTCAGCACGTCGGCCATCGCCGCTTTCCAGGCATCGGCAACGCGCTGCTCTTCCGGTACGCCGATCAGGCTCATGTAGAAACCGGTGCGACAGCCCATCGGGGAGATGTCGATAATTTCCACGCCCTGGCCGTTCAGGTGGTCACGCATAAAGCCGGCGAACAGGTGCTCCAGCGTGTGAATGCCGCGCTCGGGCATCACTTCCAGGTTCGGGCGGCAAAAGCGCAGATCAAACACCGTGATGGTATCGCCATGAGGCGTTTTCATGGTTTTTGCAACGCGGACAGCCGGAGCTGCCATACGGGTATGATCGACGGTAAAGCTATCCAGCAATGGCATTTCGCTACCTCCTCGTAAAAGAGCATTTATTTCGAAACTTTTTTTCCTAACCGGGAAACCTTTTCCAACCCTGCGAGTCTGAGTATGTGAAAGACGCGCATTTGTTATCATCATCCCTGTCATCAGAGATGCATATTTGGCCACATTGATGTGGCCTTTTTCTTTTTCAGCTTCCGCCGTTTTGCTTCAGGAACGCTTCAAAGCTTAGCGTATCATTGGCTTCTATGTCGCGTTGACGCTGCCACGAGGCTTCCCGCTCTTTATCCAGCTCGGCTTCGTTCAGGATTTCCAACGGTTCTTCCAGCAATGTCTGGCGATACTGCTCCGCCAACTGCAAACCGACGCGCCCGGTGCCTTCCGCCTTCATCGCCTTGAGAATGCGCGCGGAGAAGGTCAATTCAGGGTCGTCGAACGCGGCGACCAGTTCATCGCACACCTGCTGGTATTGACGATCGCCGGCTTCGCCGTCCAGCACTTCCGCCACCCGACGCAGATCGGTGAACAGCGCCTTGCCGACTTTATCCAGCGGCTCATGGCTGGCGCCACAGCCGATGCCGATGGTCTGGCCCGGCTTACGCCCTTCGAGGATCACCCGGTTCCAGTTCTTGCGCGTGCACAGCAGCTCATCGCTGCTCATCTCCGGTGCATCCGCCAGCGCGCACCACACCAGGAACAGATCCAGGAAACGCGCCTGCACCGCATCCACGCCGATCGGCGAGAATGGGTTGATGTCCAGCGAACGCACTTCAATGTATTCGATACCGCCGCGCAGCAGCGCGTCCGACGGCGTCTCGCCGCTTTGGGTCACGCGCTTTGGCCGGATCGGCGCATACAGCTCGTTCTCGATTTGCAGAACGTTGCTGTTCAGTTGCAGGTAGCGATCGCCCTCTTTCACGCCCAGCTTGGCGAACTCTTCGGAAGGCGTGGCGATCGCCCGCTTCAAACCGGCCACATAGCTGTGCAGATCGTTGAAGGTGATGCCCAGATTACTCTGCGATTTATTGGTATAACCCAAGTCGCTCAAGCGCAGCGAAGTGGCGTACGGCAGGTAGCACATCCCCTGCTCGGTGCGCTCGAACGGCAGAGTGGTCTCGCGCCCTTTGAGGAACGAAGAACAAATGGCCGGCGATGCGCCGAACAGATACGGGATCACCCAGCCGAAACGGTAATAGTTGCGGATCAGGCGGAAATAACCGGCCGAGATCTGCTCTTTACCGCTTTCTGCGTCCTGCACGCCGGCCCAGGCCTGCCAAAACTCCAGCGGCAACGAGAAGTTGTAGTGCACGCCGGAAATGGTCTGCATCAGCGCGCCATAGCGATTCTTCAGCCCTTCACGGTACAGCGTCTTCATGCGGCCGATGTTCGACGAACCGAACTGCGCCAGCTCGATGTCCTGCTCGGCTTCGATAAAGCACGGCATGCTGAGCGGCCACATGCGCTCATCGCCAATGTTGCGCGCCACGTAGCGATGAATATCGCGCAGGAACGTCAGCAGGTGATCGATATTGTCATCAACCGGCGTAATGAACTCTAACAGCGCCTCGGCGAAATCCGTGGTGATCCAATGGTGCGTCAATGCCGCCCCCAGCTTTTCCGGATGCCCGGTGGTCGCCAAGGTGCCGTTCGGCGTGACTCGCAGCGTTTCACGCTCGATGCCGCGACGAATGCCTTTTAATGCCTGGGGATGGGCTTCCAACCAAGAAAGCGCCTGTGATACGTCCGGGATCAAATTGACCTCCCGCTTCTAAAAACAATAACTCGTAAGCATACTGAATCCGCATCCGAGAGAATATTGAGTTATATTCACTTGGTTACTGCCACCAGGCGATGCCCTGTACCGTTATCATAGCCAAAACGATGTAACGCAGCGCCTTTCCGATACACAGAAACAGCGCGACAGAGCCCCAGGGCATGCGCAGCCAACCTGCCAACACGCACAACAAATCGCCCACCACCGGCACCCAGCTGAGCAACAGCGCAGCCGGGCCAAAGCGTTGCAGCCACCCGAGCGCCGTTGCCAGCCCCCGCTGTGGTTTCAACGCCGGTAACAGGCGCCCGATAATGACATTGGTCAACCCGCCAAGAGTGTTGCCCAGGGTCGCGGCCAGCACCAGCAACTCCGGCGAGACGCGACTCTGGGTCAGCAAGGCGACCAGAACGATTTCTGAATTTCCCGGCAGCAGCGTCGCACTGAGGAAGCTGCTGCCAAATAACGATATTATGGCTAGCGTACTACTCACAGCGTACGAACGTCTACCACAGCCATGCCGGCATTTTTCGCCGCCTGAATGCCAAACTCGGCGTCTTCAAACACCACGCATTTTTCCGGCGGCACGCCGATCAGTTCGGCACAGCGCAGGAAGGTATCCGGCTCCGGTTTATGGCGCTGCACGTCGTCCGCACCGACGATCGCGTCGAAGCAGTTGAACAGGCCGAGATGACGCAGCAGCATTTCCGCCATGCGGTGCTCGCTGCCGGTGCCGACCGCCATCGGACGGCGGCCATGATAGGATTTCACCACCTCGATCAATGGCAATGGACGCACGCTATCCAGCAGCATCGCTTCCACCGCGCGCGTTTTCTCCGCCGCCAAGTGATGGGGATCGAGATCGGCCTGATGGCTGGCGATAATCGCCTGAGCGATGCGCCAGGTCGGTGAACCGCTCAGCGCCACCATTGCCGCTTCATCAAACGTCATGCCATAACGGGACAGCACTTCGCGCCACGCTTTACGGTGCGTTGGCTCAGTGTCCAGAATCGTGCCGTCCATGTCGAAAATAAGACCCTGATAGCGGTCGTACATCGTTACTCCATGATCGTTGAGGAAAGAAAACTACTTTAGCGTAAAGCCGTTGGGTTGTCGCTGACTGCGTCATAGCGGAATGTGCTGTGATCGATCGGGTGCAAAGAAAGAAAGGGGTGAAGAGAGAATAGCGAAATGCTGAAAAGCGAAAAACCCGCCAGGGCGGGTTTCTCTTAGATGGTGCATCCGGGAGGATGATTCGGCGCCAACGCCTCACCCTGCGGGCCGTTGCTAAAGCAACGTTATCCTCCCCAAGGACACTTTCTTTTCTCCCACCCACTTGAAGATTTCTCTTCGCGATACGGGGAGTTAAACATGGTGCATCCGGGAGGATTCGAACCTCCGACCGCTCGGTTCGTAGCCGAGTACTCTATCCAGCTGAGCTACGGATGCATGACTGCTTTTGCCGCTTGCCTGTTTCACGAATAACAGAAAAGCAAAAACCCGCTAAGGCGGGCTTCTCTTAGATGGTGCATCCGGGAGGATTCGAACCTCCGACCGCTCGGTTCGTAGCCGAGTACTCTATCCAGCTGAGCTACGGATGCATTACTATTTTTACCGCGTGCCGGCTTTGCTAATAAAGCCAGACTTGAAGAATGGTGCATCCGGGAGGATGATTCGGCGCTAGCGCCTTACCCTGCGGGCCGTTGCTTAAGCAACGTTATCCTCCCTGGGAACACTTTCTTTTCTTCCACCCGCTTGAAGATTTCTCTTCGCGACGAGTGAGATTAAGAATGGTGCATCCGGGAGGATTCGAACCTCCGACCGCTCGGTTCGTAGCCGAGTACTCTATCCAGCTGAGCTACGGATGCACAGGAATTCTTTTTTGATACCGTATGGTACGTTGTTACTACCCCACCATACTGCAAAATATGGTGCATCCGGGAGGATTCGAACCTCCGACCGCTCGGTTCGTAGCCGAGTACTCTATCCAGCTGAGCTACGGATGCAAATGGCGGTGAGGCGGGGATTCGAACCCCGGATGCAGCTTTTGACCGCATACTCCCTTAGCAGGGGAGCGCCTTCAGCCTCTCGGCCACCTCACCATACGCTTCTTTCGAATTGTGCCTAACTTGCTTTGGAGAAGCTCATCGGCACTGCGTGGCGCACATATTACTTTCTCCGACTTTTAAGTCAAACAATTTTTCCCAACTCATGTGCGTTTGCACAATTCACACCCAACATGGGCGATTTCACGGCAAAAAGGGCGTTTTATCAACAGGCAACCGCAACGTCTGCAGCAATAAAGCAGGAAACTAACCGGGAAAATAATCACGAAAAATAGAGGGGAGAACGAAAGAAGTGGGTAAAACGATGCAGTAGCGTCTCGTCTGGCAACGAGACGCTGCTTCGGAATCAGTAAGTCGTCTGCTGAGACTTCTCTGCCTGAATGCGCTGATAGATTTCTTCACGGTGAACTGAAACCTCTTTGGGGGCGTTCACACCAATACGCACCTGGTTGCCTTTTACCCCTAGCACAGTGACCGTAACCTCATCGCCAATCATGAGGGTTTCACCAACTCGACGAGTCAGAATTAACATTCTTTGCTCCTTGAAAGATTAAAAGAGTCGGGTCTCTCAGTTTCCCCGTCATTATCCATCATATGTGGTGAAAACGTAAGCCGCGCAATCCACAATAAGTGTAAGCAGACTTGGTCCCACCTCAGATAATGGTAAGTTTAGCCGACCAGAAAAACTTTGTTCCCGCAATTGTAACTAAATTGTGTTAGCACAGTATGAAAACGCCATAATCAACAAAGTATTATGGCGTTTGTCCGTGCTATTTATTTATGTTCACAGCTTTGAGGCCACCCAGGCTTCTACGCTGTTTAACGCCGCTGGCAGGGCGTTGATATCCGTCCCCCCCGCCATCGCCATATCAGGGCGACCACCGCCCTTGCCGCCGACCTGCTGCGCCACGTTGCCGATCAACTCGCCGGCTTTCACGCGGTCAGTCAGATCCTTGGTCACGCCCGCGACCAGGCTGACTTTGTCATCAGCCGTCGTCGCCAACACGATAATGGCCGAACCCAATTGATTTTTCAGGTCATCCACCATGGTGCGCAGCATTTTGGCTTCGACATTGTCCAACTGGCTGACCAACAGCTTCACGCCGTTAACCACTTTCGCCTGGCTGGACAGCGACGCGCTTTCCTGCGCCGCCTGCTGATCCTTCAGTTGCTGCAGTTCTTTTTCCAGCACGCGCGTGCGATCGAGCACCGAGCGCACTTTATCGGTCAGGTTGTTGCTGTCGCCCTTCACCAACTGAGCAACGTCTTGCAACAAATCGCTTTGCTGATGCAGCGTAGCGATAGCGCCAGCGCCGGTCACCGCTTCAATACGGCGGATGCCCGCCGCGGTGCCCGACTCGCTCAGAATGCGGAACAGACCGATATCGCCGGTGCGGCTGGCGTGGGTGCCGCCGCACAGCTCGGTGGAGAAGTCGCCCATGGTCAGCACGCGCACGTTGTCGTCGTACTTCTCACCGAACAGCGCCATTGCGCCCTTCTCTTTGGCGTCTTCCAACGCCATCAGCTCGGTCTGCACCGGCAGGTTACGACGCACCTGCTGGTTAACCAGATCTTCCACCGCGCGGATTTGTTCCGGCTTCATCGCTTCGAAATGCGAGAAGTCGAAGCGCAGGTATTTGTCGTTAACCAGCGAGCCTTTCTGCGCAACGTGCTCACCCAACGTTTGGCGCAACGCGGCGTGCAACAGGTGGGTTGCGGAGTGGTTCAGACGGATGCTGTTGCGACGCTCGGTATCGATCTGCGCGTCAACGCGATCGTTCAGCTTCAGCGAACCCTGCGCCAGCTTGCCTTGATGGCCGATAGCCTGGCCGTATTTCTGGGTGTCGTTGACCACAAATTCTGCGCCGGCGGCTTTCAGCACGCCTTTATCGCCGACCTGGCCGCCGGATTCACCGTAGAACGGCGTCTCGTCCAGCACCACCACCGCCTCTTCGCCGGCGTTGATCTGCTCGACCGGCTGGCCATCACGGAACAGCGCGATCACCGTCGCCTGCTGCTCGTCATGATCATAGCCGCTGAACTGGCTGCTGCCGTCCACGCGGATCAGGCTGTTGTAGTCGGCGCCGAAACCGCTGGATTCGCGCGCGCGGCGGCGCTGCGCTTCCATCGCTTCTTCAAAGCCCACTTCGTCGACTTTCAGACCGCGCTCGCGGCAGACGTCTGCGGTCAGATCCACCGGGAAGCCGTAGGTGTCGTACAGACGGAAAGCGGTCTCGCCGTCCAGGGTATCGCCCTGCAGCTTGGCCAGCTCTTCGTCCAACAGCGCCAGCCCACGCTCCAGCGTGCGAGCAAACTGCTCTTCTTCGGTTTTCAGCACTTGCTCCACCAGCGATTGCTGGCGTTTCAGCTCGTCGGCCGCCGGGCCCATCACTTCGATCAGCGGCGCCACCAGCTTGTAGAAGAAGGTGTCTTTCGCACCCAGCATGTTGCCATGGCGGATCGCGCGACGAATGATACGGCGCAGCACGTAGCCGCGGTTTTCGTTAGACGGGATCACGCCGTCCGACACCAGGAAGGCGCAGGAACGAATGTGGTCGGCGATAACGCGCAGGGATTTGTTGTCCAGATCGGTCGCGCCGGTCACTTTCGCCACGGCGGCGATCAGGGTGCGGAACAGGTCGATCTCATAGTTGGAGTTCACATGCTGCAACACCGCCGCGATACGCTCCAGACCCATACCGGTATCCACCGAAGGTTTCGGCAGCGGCAGCATGGTGCCGTCGGACTGACGGTTGAACTGCATGAAAACGATGTTCCAGATCTCGATGTAGCGGTCGCCGTCTTCTTCCGGGCTGCCCGGAGGGCCGCCCCAGATGTGATCGCCGTGATCGTAGAAAATCTCGGTGCACGGGCCGCATGGGCCGGTATCACCCATCTGCCAGAAGTTATCTGAAGCGAAAGGCGCGCCCTTGTTATCGCCGATGCGGATAATGCGCTCGGCCGGTACGCCGATTTGCTTCTGCCAGATGTCGAAGGCTTCGTCATCGGTTTCATACACGGTGACCCACAGTCTCTCTTTCGGCAGGTTGAACCAGTTTTCACCGGTCAGCAGTTCCCACGCGTAGCTGATAGCGTCGTGCTTGAAGTAATCGCCGAAGCTGAAGTTGCCCAGCATTTCAAAGAAGGTGTGGTGACGAGCGGTATAACCGACGTTTTCCAGGTCGTTATGCTTGCCGCCTGCGCGCACGCAGCGCTGCGAGGTGGTGGCGCGGGAATAGGCGCGTTTGTCGAGCCCCAGGAAAACATCCTTAAATTGGTTCATGCCGGCATTGGTAAACAGCAATGTCGGATCATTGTTAGGCACCAGGGAGCTGCTTGCTACAACCTGATGACCCTTACTATGAAAGAAATCGAGAAACGCTTGACGGATCTCAGCGGTGCTCTTGCTCATAATTTTCCTGGAAAGGCTAGAATAACGACACGTGAGCCGGTGGCGCGTCATCCCGACGATGACAACCAGCTCACGAACAAAAAGTGGGGATAAGATAAATTTTCTTCAGAGGGAAGTAAAACCCCGTGTGCGCTCATTGCGCAAAATCACGGTAAATTGACTGAATTTCTTCTTGGAAGAAGCCGCGATAGAGCAGATAACGCTGCACTTTGGCTTTCTCTTTCCAGTCGGTTGGCAACGCATCGCCAAATTTTCGCTGCGCCACCTGTTTCGCCTGTTCGCACCAGTCGATATCGCATTCCGCCAACGCGTCCTGCACCAGCGCTTTATCCACGCCCTTTTGCATCAGTTCGCTGCGGATGCGCTGCGCGCCATAACCTTTGCGGCTGCGGCTGCCGATGTAGCTGTGGGCGAAACGCTTATCGTCCAGCCAGTTGTGCTGGTAACAGTAGACGATAACCTGATCGATCAGCGCGGGATCCACCGGCTCTTCGGCTACCGGCGGCGGCGATGTCGGCGCATGCGGCCCCTTGCCGCCAAACCGGGCTTTCGCCACAAACGGCTGCGCCGCAAGTTTGCGGCGCAGTTCAGCTTCACTATGATCGCGTTGCGACAGCAGGCGCATGGCGCGGCTTAGCAAGTCATTCATCATTCAAGCCTGAATTCAGGGAATGTGCGCCACATAAACGGCGGCGCACATCTTCAGCGATTAAAACTGCTCGCTGGTTTCCGCTTCGTCATCTTCGAAGTCGTCACCGGAGGCAGCCACCAGCTCACCGCCGCTGTGCAGCAGCAGGTCGCGCAGTTTCTTATCCAGCTCGGCGGCGATAGCCGGGTTTTCTTTCAGGAAGTTACAGGCATTCGCCTTGCCCTGACCGATCTTCTCGCCGTTATAGCTGTACCAGGCGCCGGCTTTTTCGATCATCTTGTGCTTCACGCCCAGATCGACCAGCTCGCCACGGCTGTTGATGCCTTCGCCGTACATGATTTGGAACTCAGCCTGTTTGAACGGCGCAGCGATTTTGTTCTTCACTACTTTCACGCGGGTTTCGCTGCCCACCACTTCGTCGCCCTCTTTGATAGCGCCGATACGACGGATATCCAGACGCACCGAAGCATAGAACTTCAGGGCGTTACCACCGGTAGTGGTTTCCGGGTTGCCGAACATCACGCCGATTTTCATACGGATCTGGTTGATGAAGATCAGCAGGGTATTGGCGTTTTTCAGGTTGCCGGCCAGCTTACGCATCGCCTGGCTCATCATGCGCGCCGCCAACCCCATGTGCGAATCGCCGATTTCACCTTCGATTTCCGCCTTCGGCGTCAACGCCGCCACGGAATCGACGATGATGACGTCAACCGCGCCGGAGCGGGTCAGTGCATCACAGATTTCCAGCGCCTGCTCGCCGGTGTCCGGCTGGGAGCACAGCAGGTTGTCGATATCGACGCCCAGCTTCTTCGCATAGATAGGATCCAGCGCGTGCTCGGCATCGATGAACGCACAGGTTTTGCCTTCGCGCTGCGCGGCGGCGATCACCTGCAGCGTCAGGGTGGTTTTACCGGACGATTCCGGGCCGTAGATTTCGACGATGCGGCCCATCGGCAGGCCGCCGGCGCCCAGAGCGATATCGAGTGACAGTGAGCCGGTGGAGATGGTTTCCACGTCCATGGAGCGGTCTTCACCCAGGCGCATGATGGAGCCTTTGCCGAACTGTTTCTCAATCTGGCCCAGTGCCGCAGCTAACGCCTTTTGCTTGTTCTCATCAATAGCCATTTTTGCTCCTTCGTTTCGCAATGCCGGTGTTACCCCACACTGCCACTGAATGTATGTTGTGCAGGAAATGTCACTAATTATACTGTATGGTCATACAGTATCAAGCCTAATTTACAAAAATTCGTCGATGGCGGTTTGCAGCGCGAAAATCGTCGCCTGCAGCCGCACCGCGTCGCGGTCGCCCTCGAATTGCATCTTGCGCGACAGCCCCCGGCCATCGCTGCCGGCGAAGCCGAACCACACGGTGCCGACCGGCTTTTCCGCGCTGCCGCCGTCCGGGCCGGCGATGCCGCTCACCGACAGCGCCAGATCGGCCTTCGCCGCACGCAGCGCCCCTATGGCCATCTCGCGCACCACCTCTTCGCTGACCGCGCCGTGCGCCGCCAACGTCGCTTCGCTCACCCCCAGCAGATCATGCTTCGCCGCATTGCTGTAGGTCACGAATCCGCGATCGAAATAGGCGGAGCTCCCCGCAACATCGGTAATGGCCTTGGCGATGCCGCCGCCGGTGCAGGATTCCGCGCAGGTGATCCAGCGGCCCTGCGCCTTCAGTTTTTCCCCTGCCAGCACGCTGAGCCGGCGCAGTTGGTTTTGACTCATAACCCCTCCCTCGCGAATTCAGGTATATGCGCCCGATAGTAGCATTTATCAAGGCGGCGCGGCGGCTGGTGCGCAGAAATGCGCAGCGCCTCGCAGGAGGTGCGGTTTTAAGCGCCCGGCCAAGCTGCTAGTATCAAAAGAAGCGCCCCATCGAGCGGCGGCGCACCAGCACAAGGAACATCACGGAGGCGGCACGCTGCGGCGGCGGTCTCAGGGCGCACCAGAAGAGATTAGGATGATAGAGTGAAAAAAACGTTGGGCGTATTTTTGCCGTTGTACACCACCACCCTGCTGCTGCTGTTGGGCTCGGGCCTGCTCACTACCTACGTCTCGCTGCGGCTGACCTCCATTCACGTCAGCAGCGCGCTGATCGGCGCCATCATCGCCGCCAACTACATCGGGCTGGTGATCGGCGGCAAGGTCGGCCACTTTCTCATCGCCCGCGTCGGGCATATCCGCGCCTACGTGGCCTGCGCCGGCATCATCACCGCCGCGGTGCTGGGCCACGGCCTGACGGAGTTCATTCCCGCCTGGGTCGCGCTGCGCCTGGTGATCGGCCTATGCATGATGTGTCAGTACATGGTGCTGGAGAGCTGGTTGAACGACCAGGCGGAATCCAATCAGCGCGGCATGGTGTTCGGCTTCTATATGGCGGCGACCTATCTCGGCATGTCGCTGGGCCAGATAGTGCTGATGCTGCAAAGCAATCTGGGCATCGCCACGCTGCTGGTGATCGCGCTGTGCTTCGCGCTTTGTCTGGTGCCCATCGCTCTCACCACCCGCACCAATGCGCGCCACATGTCGCCGGCGCCGATGGAGCTGCGTTACTTTGTCGGCGCCATTCCCAAGGTGCTGGCTACCACGCTGGTGATCGGCATGGTGGTGGGCTCGTTTTACGGCCTGGCGCCGGTCTACGCCAGCCTGCAATCCTTAACCACTCAGCAAACCGGCCTGTTCATGGCGCTGGCCATCTTCGCCGGGCTGGTGGCGCAGTTCCCGCTCAGTTGGCTGTCGGATCGCTATAACCGCCCCTTGCTGATGCGCCTCAACGCCATTCTGCTGATCGTGGCGGCGCTGCCGCTGGCGCTGCTGCCGCACATCGATTTCCCGCTGCTGCTGGCGGTCGGGTTCGTCGTCAGCATGTTGCAATTTACGCTTTACCCGCTCGCGGTGGCGCTGGCCAACGATCTGATCGAGCCGGAACGCCGCGTCTCGCTGGCCGCCTGTCTGCTGATGGCGTTCGGCGTCGGCGCCAGCATCGGGCCATTGGCGGTCGGCGCGCTGATCGAGCCGCTGGGCGGCAATATCCTGTACGCCTTTTTCGCCCTGTGCGGCGTGCTGCTGGCGGCCCTCAGCCGCACGGCGAAAGCGGAGGAACCGCAGTTGGCGCAGGACGCGCCGGTGCCGCACATTCCGCTGCCGGACAGCCTCACCAGCTCGCCGCTGTCGCCGGCGCTCAATCCGACCTTCGATGAGCAGATCATTCACGACACCATGCCGCCGCCGGAAGCGGCGCCCGAGGTCGACGAGCCGCAGTCCGAAGCACAAGAGGCGGAGCCCTTACCTCAGGGCGCCGATCCGGAAGAAGACACCGGCCTGAAAAAGGCGCACGCCATGCTGTAAACGGCGGCGTTACAGATCCTGGAAGGAGCCCAACAGAAAACCGCGTTCGGCGATCGCCGCTTTCAGCGTCGGCGCGGTCAACACATCCAGCTCGACGAGGCGCGGATGGCAGTATTGGCTCTGCAGGATCGTCGCGTCGAGGAACGCCGGGTGGCACATCATTTCCAATGATTCTGCGCCCTGCTCGTCGGCGCGCGCCAACCGCTGCAAGAACAAGGCTTCGGAAATCATTTCACCGTAGAATCCCGCGTCGAAAGCGTCAGTACTATAGGGGGCATGCAGCGTGATGCCACGCCGTTTCGCCTCTTCGCGATCGAGACGCAGCGGCAGACCCTGCGCTTGCGCGAACGCCTCCACCAGCGGATAAATTTGCGGCTGCATATGCACATGGTGGTGACTGTCGATATGCGTCGGCGGCCTGCCGAACACCGTCACGAACCGCGCGAACTGGCGCTGCAGCTCTTCCTGAATCTCGTCCAGCGGCAGCTCGCCGGCCTCGGCGCGGCGCCACAGCCATTTTCCCAGTTCGCCGTGCTCGTTGACCAGCGAAGGCATGGCGCCCAGCGGCCTGCCATGGGTCAAAACGAAGTGCAGCCCGATCGGCAATCCGGGATATTGCCGGCTGAGCGCTGCAGCATGCTCCGCGCCGCCTCCGTTCACCATCGCCGTGGTGGAGGAAACGACGCCATGCTGATACGCCTCGATAACGCCATAGTTCTGCCCTTTGCTCAGACCGAAATCGTCGGCATTCACGATCAGTAGTTTTTCCATAGTGGCTCCCGCGGGATGAATTTTTGGCAAGGGCGGGCCGACCGACCGGTGCGGCATTCCCCTTAGCTAAGATAAAAATCAAATGATTAACCGACCGGCGCCCTGAGGCTCATCGGCATATCGGCGTTGATACTGATCGGGAGCGGCCCTAAAGAGGGCCGTAACACTTTTTTCGGTAGTTGCCTGGGGTCACGTCGGTGAGCCGCTTGAAGTTTTTAATGAACAGGCTGACATCGCCATAGCCGGAATCAAAGGCGATGTCGGAGACCGAATAGTTGGTGACCTCCAGCTGCGTCTTGGCGAAGTTGATGCGGATCTCATTGATCACCTGCATCGGCGTCTTCTGGTAGTAACGCCGCATCGCCCGGGTCAGGTACTCCTGAGTTTTCCCCGACAGCGCCACCATGTTCGCCAACGCCCGCTCGCCGAACATCGCCTTGTCATGCATGCCGGCCAGGGTGTTTTTCAGCCACTGCGGGATATCATCGCCGCCGTCGGTGTCTTCTTTATAGTGACGAATGCGGCTGATCACGTAGAAGGTCAGCGTTTCGAGGAATTCGGCGAAATCGTCCTCGCGAAACTGCGGCGAACTCACCACCGATTCGATATAGGCCAAAAACTCGCTTCTCAGGCTGTAGGCCTGCGAGGCGACAAAGCAGCGCGGCAGTTGCTGCAAATAGTGCTCTTCAAAGAACGCTTTGCTGACCGCCACGTTGAAGATTTTCGTCGCGCCGAACTCGTAAAAGCTCTGGTGGTAAGAGCCGATTGGGATAAAGACGAAATCCCCGCGTTCCAGCAGCACCCGCTTGCCGTTGATCTCCTGATAGCATTTGCCGCTCAGCACGATGGTGAATTCGTAATAGTCGTGCTGATGCAGCCCGGTGGCGCTTTCCACCTTGTTGTAGATGAACAGGTGAAAGTCTTTGCAGTTAAAGAAATCCTGCTCGCGAATCAGCTTCACGTCGTTCGCATTCAGCGAAATTCGGTTATCGGACACGGCGCCGGCCTCCCGTTAGTCAAATCCGTTGCGTCTGGCCGCCTCGGCAAACCAGTAGCCGCTTTTTTTGATGGTGCGCCGCTGCTCCGCCCGATCCAGCCGCACCAACCCATACCGATTCTTGTAGGCGTTCAACCAGGACCAGCAGTCGATAAAGGTCCACAGATGATAGCCCTTGCACTGCGAGCCTTCCGCCAGCGCGCGGTGCAGCCACTTCAGGTGCTCGCGAATAAACTCGATGCGGTAATCGTCCTCCACCCGCCCATCGGCGCCGATAAACGCTTCTTCGCCCTCGACGCCCATGCCGTTTTCCGAAATATAACAGGGCAGATTGCCGTAGTTCTCTTTCAGGTCCATCAGGATGTCGTACAACCCCTTCTCATAGATCTCCCAGCCGCGATGCGGATTGATTTTGCGGCCCGGCATTGCATAGTAACTGAACAAGTCCTCCGGCAGCGCGATCGGCTCCCCGGCGCGGCGCCCCGCTTTCGCCTGCACCCTGCGCGGCTGGTAGTAGTTGACGCCGAGGATATCCACCACGCCGCCTTCGATCAGTTGCGCGTCCTGCGGCTCGCAGTGTGGCATCAGCCCATGCTGCTCCAACAGGTGCAGCAGCGGCGTCGGATAACGCCCCTTGGCGACCGGATCGAGAAAGCTGCGATTGAGCAGCAGATCGGCGTCGTGTGCGGCCTGCAGATCCTCCGGCGCATCGGAGCGCGGATAGGTCGGGCTCAGATTCAGAATGATGCCGATGCTCCCCGGCAACCCGCGCGCTCTGAAACGCTGCACTGCCATGGCGTGCGCCAGCACGCTGTGATACGCCACGGTGACCGCCCGTTTGAAGTCCACCACGCAAGGGTAGTGCAAGTCATTCAGGTAACCGGCCTCTACCGGCACGATCGGCTCGTTGAAGGTGAACCAGTGGGTAACCCGATCGCCAAACAGGCCGAAACAGGTATCGGCGTAACGCGCGTAGGCTTCGACCACCGCCCGGCTTTCCCAGCCGCCGCGCTGCTGCATGCACAGCGGCATATCGAAGTGATAGAGATTGATAAACGGGGTGATGCCCTGCGCCAGCAGCTCGTCGATCATCGCGTTATAGAAGGCCACCGCCTGCGGGTTCACCTCGCCGTCGCCGTCCGGGATCAGCCGCGACCACGAGATCGACGTTCTGAAGGTATTGTGGCCCAACGTTTTGAGCAGCCCGATATCGGTGCGGAAATGGTCATAAAAGGTCGAGGCCTCGGCCGGCCCCACCCGATCGTGAAAGCGCTCGGGCGCGATCTCGTACCAATAGTCGAAGATGTTGCGGCTCTTGCCGTCCCGCGCGGCCGCCCCTTCAGACTGCGGCGCGGAGGTGGCGCTGCCCCACCAGAACCCGTCGGCAAATTGATATTCCATACTCGCGTCCCTCGCGGGGCGGCCGCGCCGCCCCGTTCCACAGTTAGAATTTCAGCGCGTTGGCGATGTCTTCTTCGCTTTCTGTCGCCGCATCGATCTGGCTCTGCGCCTTGTTGGAGATCGCCACGAACGGCAGGTAAATCACGGTGGCGACCGCCAGGTTGAACAGGCTCAGCAACATGGCCATGATGCTGCCGTTGGTGTTGAAGAACGCCCCCAGGCCAACCGGCATGGTCCAGGGCGCGATGTTGGTGATCGGCGGGATCAGCCCGGAGTAATAAGCCAGCGAAGTGATAATGGTCAGCACCGGCTGTACCAGAATAAACGGAATGAACATCACCGGGTTCATGATCACCGGCAGGCCAAACAGGATCGGCTCGTTGATCTGGAAAATGCCGGATGGCGTCGCCAACTTGGCGACCTGGCGGTAATCTTCGCGGCGCGAGGCGATGAAGATGGCGATGATCAGACCCAGCGTCGAGCCGGTGCCGCCGAGGTAGATATAGGAGTCGACGAACGGTTTCGCCCACATGTGGAACTCTTTACCGGCGGCCACCGCCGCTTCGACAGAACCGTATTTGTTGTACAGCTCCACGTTTTCCAGCGCGAACGGTGTCATGATGCCGCTGTCCAGCGCCGCCAGCGCCATGGAGCCGTGCACCCCAAAGAACCACAGCAGCGAAGAGAACAGCACGTACACCCAACCCACCACGCTGCCCATCTTGGCCAGCGGCGCCGAAATGCCGTCCATGATGATCTGGTGGAAGTTGGTGCCCCAATGCGCCAGCGCGAACGCCACCAGCCCCATGATGGAGAGGATGATGAAGCCGGGGATCAGTGCCGAGAAAGAACGCGACACCGAAGCCGGTACGCTGTCCGGCAGGCTGATCACCCAGTTGCGCCGCACGATGAAAGCAAACATCTCAGCCACCGCCAACCCGATCACCATACCGGAAATGATGTTGGCGCCGCCCAGCCAGTTGGCGCCCACCGCATAGGCCTCGCCGACGTTGAACGGCGTGACGGTCATGAAGGCCGCCACCGCCAGCAGTGCCGAGGCCAGCGGATCGACCTTGCGCTCTTCGGCCAACGCCATGCTGATAAAGAACGGCGTCATCAGGGACATGATCCCCAGCGTACCGTTGTAAACGCTGCCGCCGATGCTCTTCAGGCCGTTAAGCGTCTCGATGGTGGAGGCGTCCAATCGCACGCCCAGCGAATAGAAGAACGATCCCTCGCCAAAGCTCAGGAACACGTTGTTGATCAACACGAACATCGCCCCGGTCAAGGTCAGCGGCATCAGACGGATAAAGCCGTTTTTGATGGCGTTGACGTAGGGCTGCTTACCGATTTTTACGGCGAAAGGCAGGATAACCTTCTCGAGCGAGGCAATGAGGGTATTCACGGCGGCCTCCTGTTATTGGTTGGCTTTTTTGATGGCGGCCACCGCGGCCTTCAGCACGCCCAGCCCATCGACCTTGCCGTACAGCTGCGGATCGATGACTTCAACAGGTTTATTGGGCAACTGTTTCTGCACTTCCGGCAGGGTGTAGGCGATCTGCGGCCCCAGCAGGATCAGATCCGCTTCAACGCCCTTCTCCGCGGCCAGCGCTTCCGGATAGGCGGCGATGATCACCGGCACTTCATATTTTTCGGCCTGCGCCTTCATTTTTGATACCAACAGGGAAGTGGACATACCGGCAGAACAAAACAGATAGATTTTTTTCTTTTCCATACCAAGCACCTCAGATAATCAAAAAAACCCGGTGTTATTTGTATGCCAGATGCAATCACGATTGCTTCACGCACATTCCTTATGAAAATTTCCGTCACGTTGCCCTGGTTACAGACAGTATACGGAGCATGAAAAAAGGATCGGTAAGCCAGAAGGACACAGAACCGTCTCTCATTGACCTGATGGATTGACTCTCTTCACATTTCGCACAAAAAAATAGTGTGACCGGGCTCTCAAATAACCGATAAAAACTCAGAATATTCGTAATAAATAATCAAATAGCAATTATAAACAGCAAGTTATAAACTCGCCGGGAATTTAAGGGTTTATTTGCGCCTGAACAAACGAAAAGGGAATAAAAATAGTTCAAGCTTGATTCGCCTGCTGCCATCCGAACGCGATGGCTGGTGAAGAGGATTACGTGGGCAGACGCAGCAACTCAATCACCGTGGCCAGCGCCACGGAATGGTTTCTGCGGTTGGGGTAATAGAGGTAAAAACCGGGAAACGGCGCGCAATAACCTCTACGCCGCCTCAGCGGGCGGCCACTTGCGTTATTGCCCGCAGGCGAACAACAATCTCGCCGCGTTTCAAACCCGCCTTGCGCAGCTCTTCCCATTTTTACCTGTGACAGCCGATTGCCCGCTGGGCTAGTATAAGCGTCTGTGCAAACCTCAGGTTTGAGCGCGCCGTTTGGCGTTTTGATGATTTGATTTGCGCCGCCCGCCAAGCGCTGAGTGGGCGACGCCTGCTGAAACAATGTGATAGCGAATGACGACAATGAAAATCACAGTTCCCTTTACATTCAATGGATTGGAAAAATAATCGCATGAATAGCACCGATAAACTCGATTCGCACACGCCGATGATGCAGCAGTACCTGCGCCTCAAGGCCCAGCATCCTGAAATCCTGCTGTTCTACCGCATGGGCGACTTCTACGAGCTGTTTTACGACGACGCCAAGCGCGCTTCCCAACTGCTGGATATCTCGCTGACCAAACGCGGCGCCTCGGCGGGCGAGCCGATCCCGATGGCCGGCGTGCCGCACCACGCGGTGGAGAACTACCTGGCCAAGCTGGTGCAGCTCGGCGAGTCCGTCGCCATCTGTGAGCAGATCGGCGATCCGGCCACCAGTAAAGGGCCGGTCGAGCGCAAAGTGGTGCGCATCGTCACCCCCGGCACCATCACCGACGAAGCGCTGCTGCAAGAGCGCCAGGACAACCTGCTGGCGGCGATCTGGCAGGATGCGCGCGGCTTCGGTTACGCCACGCTGGACGTGAGCTCCGGCCGCTTCCGCGTCGCCGAGCCGCAGGATCTGGAAACCATGGCCGCCGAGCTGCAGCGCACCAATCCGGCCGAGCTGCTCTACCCGGAAACCTTCGAACAAATGGCGCTGATCGAACAGCGCCACGGCCTGCGCCGCCGTCCGCTGTGGGAATTCGAACTGGAGACCGCACGCCAACAACTCAACCTGCAGTTCGGCACCCGCGATTTGACCGGCTTCGGCGTCGAACAGGCGCATCAGGCGCTGCGCGCCGCCGGCTGTCTGTTGCAGTACGTGAAAGATACCCAGCGCACTTCGCTGCCGCACATTCGCGGCATCACCATGGAACGTCAGCAGGACGGCATCATCATGGACGCCGCCACCCGCCGCAACCTGGAGCTGACGCAGAGCCTGTCCGGCGGCAGCGACAACACGCTGGCGGCGATCCTCGATCGCACAGTCACGCCGATGGGCAGCCGCATGCTGAAACGCTGGCTGCACATGCCGACCCGAGACATCAAGGTGCTGACCGCCCGCCAACAGGCGATCGGCGCATTGCAGGAACGGTTCGCCGACCTGCAGCCTTCGCTGCGCCAGGTGGGCGATCAGGAGCGAATTTTGGCGCGCCTGGCGCTGCGCACCGCGCGTCCGCGCGATCTGGCCCGCATGCGTCATGCTTTCCAGCAACTGCCGGACATCCGCGCGCTGCTGCAAGATGTGGATACGCCGCATGTGCAGCAACTGCTATCTCAGGTGGGCCAGTTCGACGAGCTGCGCGAACTGCTGGAACGCGCGATCATTGAATCGCCGCCGGTGCTGGTGCGCGACGGCGGCGTGATCGCCCCCGGTTACAACAGCGAGCTGGACGAGTGGCGCGCCCTGGCCGACGGCGCCAGCGACTACCTCGATCGGCTGGAGATCCGCGAGCGTGAAAAGCTGGGGCTGGATACGCTCAAGGTCGGCTTCAACGGCGTACACGGCTACTACATTCAGGTGAGCCGCGGCCAGAGCCATCTGGTGCCGATCCACTATGTACGTCGCCAGACGCTGAAAAACGCCGAGCGTTACATCATCCCGGAATTGAAAGAGTACGAAGACAAGGTACTCACCTCCAAGGGCAAAGCGCTGGCAATTGAGAAAAACCTGTACGACGAGCTGTTCGATCTGCTGCTGCCACACCTGGCGGAACTGCAGCAAAGCGCCGCCGCGCTGGCCGAGCTGGACGTGCTGGCCAACCTGGCCGAGCGCGCCGACACCCTGAACTACGCCTGCCCGGTCATGAGCGAGCAGCCGGGGATCCGCATCACCGAAGGCCGCCACCCGGTGGTGGAGCAGGTGCTGAGCGAACCGTTTATCTCCAACCCGCTCTCCCTGTCGCCACAGCGCCGCATGCTGATCATCACCGGCCCGAACATGGGCGGTAAAAGCACCTATATGCGGCAAACGGCGCTGATTGTGCTGATGGCGCACATCGGCAGCTACGTTCCGGCAGCCAAAGCCACCATCGGCCCAGTGGATCGCATCTTCACCCGCGTCGGCGCGGCGGACGATCTGGCTTCCGGCCGTTCCACCTTCATGGTGGAGATGACCGAAACCGCCAACATCCTGCACAACGCCACCGAGCACAGCCTGGTGTTGATGGATGAAATCGGCCGTGGCACCTCCACCTACGACGGCCTGTCGCTGGCCTGGGCCTGCGCCGAGAACCTGGCTAACCGCATCAAGGCAATGACGCTGTTCGCCACCCACTACTTCGAGCTGACAACCCTGCCGGAAAAAATGGAAGGCGTGGTCAACGTGCATCTGGACGCGCTTGAGCACGGCGACACCATCGCTTTTATGCACAGCGTGCAGGACGGTGCCGCCAGCAAAAGCTATGGCCTGGCGGTCGCCGCGCTGGCCGGCGTGCCGCGCGACGTCATCAAGCGCGCCCGCCAGAAACTGCGCGAGCTGGAATCCATCTCCAGCCACACCGCGTCGGGCAGCGTCGATGCCACCCAGATGACGCTGTTGCAGGAAGAGACTTCGCCGGCGGTAGAAGCCCTGGAGGCGCTGGATCCGGATTCCCTGTCGCCGCGCCAGGCGCTGGAATGGATCTACCGGCTGAAAAATATGGTGTAGTCAGACGTCACACGCGGGCATAAAAAAACGGTGAGCATCATGCTCACCGTTTTTATTTGATGCGGTTCAACAACCGGCGTTATTCGCGGAACAGCGCCTCAATGCTCAGGCCCTGCATCTGCAGAATCTCACGCAGGCGGCGCAAACCTTCAACCTGAATCTGACGGACGCGTTCACGCGTCAGGCCAATCTCCCGGCCCACGTCTTCCAGCGTCGCCGCTTCATAGCCCAGCAGGCCGAAACGACGCGCCAACACTTCACGCTGTTTGGCGTTCAGTTCGAACAGCCATTTGACGATGCTTTGCTTCATATCGTCGTCTTGCGTGGTGTCTTCAGGCCCGTTGTCCTTCTCGTCGGCCAGAATGTCCAGCAGCGCTTTCTCCGAATCCCCGCCCAGCGGCGTATCCACCGAGGTGATGCGCTCATTCAGGCGCAGCATGCGGCTGACGTCATCCACCGGCTTGTCGAGTTGCTCGGCAATCTCTTCAGCGCTCGGTTCATGATCCAGTTTATGGGAAAGCTCGCGCGCGGTGCGCAGATAAACATTCAGTTCTTTGACGATATGGATAGGCAAACGAATGGTGCGGGTTTGGTTCATGATCGCCCGTTCAATCGTCTGACGGATCCACCAGGTTGCGTAAGTGGAGAAACGGAAACCGCGTTCCGGGTCGAATTTTTCCACCGCGCGGATCAGACCGAGGTTACCCTCTTCGATCAGATCCAGCAGCGCCAGACCGCGGTTGCTGTAGCGGCGGGCGATTTTCACCACCAGCCGCAGGTTGCTTTCAATCATGCGACGGCGGGACGGCACGTCACCGCGCAGAGCACGCCGCGCAAAATAGACCTCTTCCTCTGCGGTCAGCAGAGGTGAATAACCGATCTCACCCAGATAGAGCTGCGTCGCATCCAATACGCGTTGCGTAACGCCTTGAGACAACAGCTCTTCTTCCGCTAAATCGTTCTCGCTGGCCTCTTCTTCTACCAGCGCTTTTTCATCAAACGACTCGGCCTCAGCTCCATTCTCGTCGAAATCCGCATCATCATGTAACTCGTTAACTTTCAGCGTATTTTGGCTCATATGCTGCTCCTACCCGTGATACCGCGAGCAGAATCTCAGCGTATTCTGCCCAATCTATCGCTGCGGAAGATAACGCAGCGGGTTTACGGATTTCCCCTTGTAACGAATTTCAAAATGCAAACGTACTGAACTGGTACCGGTGCTACCCATGGTGGCTATTTTTTGACCCGCCTTCACTTCTTGTTGTTCCCGGACCAGCATTGTGTCGTTATGAGCGTAGGCGCTCAGGTAATCATCATTATGTTTGATGATGATTAGATTACCGTAACCCCGTAAAGCGTTGCCGGCATACACTACGCGACCATCGGCGGTAGCGAAGATAGGCTGCCCACGGGAACCGGCGATATCGACGCCCTTATTCCCACCTTCTGATGAGGAAAAGTTATCAATAATCTTGCCGTCAGTCGGCCATCTCCAGGTACTGACAGGAGCGCTATTGCTGACGGTGCTGCTCACTGGTGGAGCGGCTTCCGGTGCGGTAACAGGCGCAGTCGCGGTCCCAACCGCTGCGGCGCCCGCTGCAGGTAACATCTTACCTACATTCTGTTTACCCGAGTTTTCAGAATACGCGTTAGTTGATTGAGAATCAACCGTTGCCGTCTGGATCTGGGCGCTGGAAGGTGGCTTCGGAACACCGCCTTTGGTCGCGTCAGTCGTCGCCAGCATACCGCCGCCGCCATTGGCAGAACCATTACCAAGTTGAATGGTTTGGCCAACATTCAGGCTGTAAGGCTCGGGAATATTGTTGCGCTGCGCCAGGTCGCGGAAATCGTTGCCGGTGATCCAGGCGATGTAGAACAGCGTGTCACCGCGCTTGACCGTATAGGTGTCGCCGCCGCTGTAGCTCCCTTTAGGGATAGCGTTATAACTGCGGTTATAGACAATGCGGCCCTCAGGGCCGGTCTGCTGTGCCCCGCCATTATTATTGCCGGTTGGAACGGCGCCACCGCCCACGCTGCTGATAGGGGCTGACGTCGAGGCCGTGTTTGTACAACCCGCCAACCACAAACTTACCATCGTACACACCGCAACCCGGCGTAACGTAATCATTGGGCTTCCCGTGCTCATGCTTCCCCCATGACAGCAATATCAGTGATATATCCAAAATACCCTTTACATCGTAGCCGAGCTTTTGCCACTTCCCAGTTTCTGCGATGTAAAGGCGCCGCCGGCCGATCCCTGAACGCCAGGTCATCTCCCGCCGGAGCATCAAAACGCGCGCCAATGCTAACCACATTGACGTTGCCGCACCATAAGACAACTACGTAGAAAGGCCAATTCTAGTGAAAATTAGCCTGATTGGAACGAGAAAACCTTATCCGCACGTGATGAAAGTGCAACAGATTTTGCGGGCGGTCTAAAAATCAGACAATCGCTAGGCCAATTCGCCTTTCACCAGCGGCACAAAACGCACCGCTTCCACCGCGTCGACCACGAAATCGTTGCCATGACGCTGAATGCGTTTGAGGGTTTGGGCCTGCTCGCCCACCGGCAACACCAAAATGCCGCCGTCGTCCAACTGCTCAACCAGCGCCTGTGGGATCTCAGGCGGCGCGGCAGTGACGATGATCGCATCGAACGGGCCGCGCGACGCCCAGCCCTGCCAGCCGTCGCCGTGGCGAGTGGAAACATTATGAAGATCGAGCTGCTTCAGGCGGCGCTTGGCCTGCCATTGCAGCCCCTTGATGCGCTCGACGGAACAAACGTGTTGCACCAGATGCGCCAGGATAGCGGTTTGATAACCGGAACCGGTGCCGATCTCCAGCACCCGTGAAGTGGGCTTCAGATTCAGCAGCTCGGTCATCCGCGCCACCATATAGGGCTGAGAAATGGTCTGGCCGGAACCGATCGGTAATGCAGTGTTTTCGTAGGCTTTGTGATCCAGCGCTTCGTCGACAAAACGCTCGCGCGGCACCGCTTCGATCGCTCGCAGCAGCTTTTCGTCCCGGATCCCTTGCTGACGCAGCTGCGCCAGCAATGTTTGCATACGCTTGTTCACCATTCCCCGCTAACCTCTGCCTTGGTTAACCATGTTTTCACGACTTCCTGCGCCGCGTAGGCGGTCAAATCCACCTGCAGCGGCGTGATCGCCACATAGCCTTGTTCCACCGCCGCAAAGTCGGTATCCGGCCCGGCATCAAATTTATCACCAGGCGGCCCGATCCAGTAGAGATTTTGTCCGCGCGGATCCTGCTGGCAGAAGACCTTATCGGCAGGATGACGGCTACCGCAGCGGGTGACGCGCAGGCCTTTAATCTCCGCCAGCGGCAGATCCGGCACGTTGATATTCAGGATTTTTCCGGTACGCAACGGCTCGCGCTGCAGCGCGCGCAGGATGCGGCAGGTAATGACGGCGGCGGTCGCATAATGCTGATGGCCGTTCAGCGACACCGCCAGCGCGGGCAGCCCCAGGTGCCGGCCCTCCATCGCCGCCGCGACGGTGCCGGAATAGATGACGTCGTCGCCCAAATTCGGCCCGGCGTTGATGCCGGAGACCACGATGTCCGGCGCCGGGCGCATCAGCGCGTTGACGCCAAGATAGACACAGTCGGTCGGCGTCCCCTGCAGCACCGCGATATCGCCGTTGGCCAGCGTCTGCGTACGCAGCGGCGACTCCAGCGTCAGGGCATTGGAAGAACCGCTGCGGTTACGATCCGGCGCCACCACTTGCACCTCGGCAAACTCCCGCAGCGCCGCCGCCAACGCCTGAATACCCGGTGCGCTGACGCCGTCATCGTTACTCAGCAATATCCGCATCACTGTTATCCTGCTGCATGATTTCGCGAACCACGCTGGTAGCAAAGCTGCCTGCCGGCAGCCAGAAGCGCAGTTCCACAGTAACGTCATCCCACCAGTTCCACTGCAAATTTTGCGGCTGCAACAGCAGGGCCCGGCGAGCGGGTTCGACACGCTCGCGCTTTAAAAGCGTAAGCAATTCCGGTTGTTCCGCCAAGCATTGTTGTTCAAAAGCCAAGGCTTGGCCGGCGGTGCCTGGCTCACCGTCGCCCGGCAAGGAAGCCGTGATCGCCAGCTCGTCGGCATCCAGCCGCTGTTGCAACGTCTCCAGCTCATCGGCTTTGGCGACGAACCAGCTGCCGCGGCCGCTCAACTGCAGGGCATCCCCCTCCAGCACGGTGCGCTGCAGGCCGTCGGCCAGGCGCCGGCCGGTTATCAGATTGAACAGCGCACTGCGGCTGGCGGAAAGGTAGAAGCTGCGCTTGCTGCGCTCTTTAACGCGGATTTCGTCGTTCGCCCAGCGGCGCGCCATCACCAGATTGTTGCCGCCGCGGCCGAAGCGTTGGCTGCCGAAATAGTTTGGCACGCCCTGCGCAGCGATAGCCTGCAGGCGGCGCTCAACGTCCTGACGATCGGAAATCTGGCGCAGCACCAGCGTAAAGTGGTTGCCCTTCAGATTGCCGATGCGCATTTTGCGCAGGTGGCGGGCGAACGAGAGCACCTCGCAGCCTTCCAGCGCAAACTGTGAGAAATCCGGCGTGTCTTTGCCCGGCATATGCAGGCAGAACCACTGTTCGGTCACCGCGTGGCGATCCTTCAAGCCCGCATAGCTGACGGAACGGGCGTGAATACCGGCGAAGCGCGCCAGATAGTCGGCCACGAACTGGGTATTGCAGCCGTTTTTACGGATGTTCACCAGCACATGCTCGCCTTCGCCGTCCGGCGCAAAGCCCAGGTCTTCCACCACCACGAAGTCTTCCGGATTGGCTTTCAACACCCCGGTGCTCTGCGGCCGGCCATGCAGCCAGGTCAGATTCGCCATATCCATGCGGTTATTCCTTGATCAGCAAGGCGACCGCTTCGCAGGCGATGCCCTCGCCGCGCCCGGTGAAGCCGAGCTGCTCGGTGGTCGTGGCCTTCACGTTGACGTCATCCATATGGCACTGCAGATCTTCCGCCAGGAAGACGCGCATCTGCGGGATGTGCGGCGCCATTTTCGGCGCCTGGGCAATAATCGTGATATCGAGGTTGCCGAGGCGGTACCCTTTGGCGCGGATGCGCTTCCAGGCTTCGCGCAGCAGCTCGCGGCTGTCCGCGCCCTTGAAGGCCGGATCGGTATCGGGGAACAGCTTGCCGATATCGCCCAGCGCCGCCGCGCCCAGCAAGGCGTCGGTCGCGGCGTGCAGCGCAACGTCGCCGTCGGAGTGGGCCAGCAAGCCTTTGTCGTAAGGGATGCGAACACCGCCGATCACCAACGGGCCTTCGCCGCCGAATTTATGTACGTCAAAACCGTGACCGATACGCATGGTGCGCTCCTTAATTGTCCAACTGAGTCAAATAGAACGCCGCCAGCGCCAAATCCTCCGGCCGCGTTACTTTAATGTTATCCGCCCGGCCGGCGATCAGCAGCGGATGATAACCGCAATGCTCCAGCGCCGAGGCTTCGTCGGTGACGTTCGCGCCTTCATCCAGCGCGCGCTGCAGGCACTGCTTGAGCAGCGGCAGCGGAAACAGCTGCGGCGTCAGCGCGTGCCACAGATCCTGCCGTTCAACGGTGTGGGCGATGGTGTCGCGGCCAGGTTCGGCGCGCTTCATGGTGTCGCGCACCGGTGCGGCGAGAATGCCGCCCACCTTGCTGTGTGCGGTGATCGCCAGCAGGCGCTCGAGATCGTCGGCGTGCAGACAGGGGCGCGCAGCGTCGTGTACCAGCACCCAGTCCGCATCACCCGCGAGCTTCAGCCCGGCCATCACCGAATCGGCGCGCTGTTTGCCGCCCTCGGTGACGGTCACCCGCGGATCCTGAGCGATGGGCAACCGTTCGAACTGACGATCTTCCGGGCCGATCGCCACGATCACCCGTTCAATGCGCGGGTGGCGCAACAGGGCATGGATAGCGTGTTCGACGATGCTGTGCCGGCCGATGGTTAAATATTGCTTCGGGCATTCCGCCTGCATGCGGCTGCCGATACCGGCAGCGGGCAGGACGGCAATCACCGAGGGAAAGGTGCCTGCGGAGTGATTCATGCGTTATTTTTGTGCGTTATTTTGCGAGGAAGACGCCGCGTTGCGTCTGGATTGGTCAGGAACCAGACGATAGAAAGTCTCACCGGGCTTGATCATGCCCAGCTCATTACGCGCTCGCTCTTCGATCGCTTCCTGACCGCCGTTCAAATCATCGATTTCGGCAAACAGCTGATCGTTACGCGCTTTCAACTTCGCGTTGTTGCCCTGTTGGACCGCAACGTCTTCATTGACCCGCACGTAATCGTGAATACCATTTTTGCCCAGCCACAGTGAATACTGTAACCAACCGAGCAATGCCAGCAATAGCAGCGTAAGTTTTCCCATCTCCGCCCCCTGAAAAACCGACCAATCATCCCACAACTTCTCGTTGGACTCCACACTGAGAGCGGCATTTCAACGCCAAATTCAGAATACGGATGAAGGATTCCCGTGTTTATCGCCTAATTCCACTGCGAAAGCGGCAAAAAAAGCCGCTTTAGTCCGGCGCGCGCGCCGCGTTTTCCGCTGACACGCACACTGTCCTTCCCCCATTATGCAGCAAGAATCACTGCACCACCGCTTCCTGACCCGTCGCTTACGCCACAGCAAAGCAAAAAGTGAATATTTAACACCATAGAGAGAAGAATCGTCATGCAGTGGTTGCACTTTCATTCATTGAAGCTTATTTTTATGCACTCATAGTGCATAAATAATTCCAATATATAACCATTCATTATCGGGGATCGCGATGTTAAAACGTTTAGTTCTGATCGGCGCCTGCCTGGCCGCCACCTTCTCCACCGCCGCGCTGGCGGCTGAACCTACCTACGTCGTCGGCTCCGGCGGCACCTATCGGCCGTTCGAGTTTGAAAACAGCCAAAAGCAGCTGGAAGGTTTCGACATCGACATTATCAAAGCGGTAGCCAAGGCCGAAGGTTTCCAGATAAAACTGATCAATACACCGTGGGAAGGGATCTTCGCCACGCTGAATTCCGGCGATCGCGATATCATCATCTCCGGCATCACCATCACCGATAAACGCAAACAAATGGTTGATTTTTCTGCGCCTTACTTCCCGGCTGAGCAGGCCATCGTGGTGCCGCAAGACTCGAAGGTAGACTCCATTGCCGCGTTGAAAGCGCTGAAGGTCGGCGTGGTCAACTCCAGCACCGGCGACATCGTGGTGTCCGACGTGCTGGGCAAAAACAGCACCGCCATCAAACGCTTCGACAATACCCCACTGATGCTGCAAGAGCTTTATGAAGACGGCATCGGCGCGGCGGTCGGCGACGTCGGCGTGGCCAAGTTCTATATCAAAACCCACCCTGAGAAAGCCTTCAAGCTGGTGCCCGACGCCAAGTTCGAACGTCAGTATTTCGGCATCGCCGTCGCCAAAGGCAACGATGAGCTGCGCAACAAAATCAACACCGGCCTGAAGAAAATCATCGCCGACGGCACCTACGCCAAGATCTACCAAGCCTGGTTCGACAGCAACGTACCGACGCTGCCGACGGAATAATGCCCTGCCGCCGGCGCCCGCAAGGCCGTCGGCGCGCCACCGTTTCAGCATACCAAGAAGGAATACCCCTTGAACTTCCGCTGGGAGATCATCCAGGAATACGCGCCGCTGTTTATGGAAGGCGCCTGGATGACCATCAAATGCACCATTATCTGCGTGCTGCTGGGCACCACCTGGGGATTGATCCTCGGTCTGGGGCGCTTGGCGCAGGCGCCGCACGGCATCTGGAAACCCATCCTGCATTACGGCGTTCAGTGGCCGGTGCGCATCTACATCAGCGCCTTTCGCGGCACCCCGCTGTTCGTGCAGATCATGGTGGTGCACTTTGCGCTGGTGCCGCTGTTCATCAACCCGCGCGACGGCCTGCTGGTCACCAGCGGCCTGATGAGCGTCGACTTCGCCCGCGCGCTGCGCGCCGACTACGGCGCCTTTCTCTCCTGCGTGGTGGCGATCACGCTCAACGCCGGCGCCTATGTGTCGGAGATCTTCCGCGCCGGGATCCAATCGATCGACCGCGGCCAGATGGAAGCCTCGCGCTCGTTGGGCATGAGCTACGGCAAGACCATGCGCCAGGTGATCCTGCCGCAGGCCTTCCGGCGCATGCTGCCGCCGCTGGGCAACAACGCCATCGCCATCGTCAAGGATTCGTCGCTGGCCTCCGCCATCGGCCTGGCGGATCTGGCCTATGCCGCCCGCACCGTCTCCGGCGCCTACGCCACCTATTGGGAGCCCTACCTGACCATTTCGCTGGTCTATTGGGTCATCACCTTCCTGCTCTCGCTGCTGGTGCAACACATGGAAAAGAGGTTCGGTAAAAGTGATTCGCGTACATAACCTGCAAAAACAGTTCGGTGAAAGCCACGTGCTGCGCGGCATTTCCTGCCGGATCGCCGCCAACGAAGTGGTGTGCGTCATCGGCCCCTCCGGCTCCGGTAAAAGCACCTTCCTGCGCTGCATCAACGCGCTGGAGACGCTCTCCGGCGGCGAGATCGAGGTCAACGGTTTCGCCGTCCACGATCAGAAAACCGACCTGAACAAGATGCGGGAAAGCGTGGGCATGGTGTTCCAACGCTTTAACCTGTTCCCGCACATGACGGTGTTGGAAAACATCATCATGGCGCCGGTAAGCGTGAAAAAACTGCCGCGCGCCGAAGCCATCGCGCAAGCGGAACAGCTGCTGCGCAAGGTCGGCCTGCTCGACAAAATCGACGCCTATCCCAACAGCCTGTCCGGCGGCCAGCAGCAGCGGGTGGCGATCGCCCGCGCGCTGGCGATGGAACCGAGGATCATGCTGTTCGACGAGCCGACCTCCGCGCTCGATCCGGAGCTGGTGGGCGAAGTGTTGGCGGTAATGAAATCACTGGCCCACGAGGGCATGACCATGGTGGTGGTGACGCATGAGATGGGCTTTGCCCGCGAGGTGGCCGACCGGGTGATGTTTATCGATCAGGGGATCATTCAGGAAGAAGGGGAACCGCAGCAGATCTTCAGTCACCCGTCCAATCCGCGCACTCAGGCATTTTTGAGCAAAGTTTTGTAACCTTCGGCACGGCTTTGCAATCCTGCGGGCGCCGGCATCGGCGCCCGCTCTCTCACCACCCGGTCAGGAAGCTGAACACCAGCCAGAACAGGCACAGCACAACAGCGCCGGTCAGCAACAGCGTCAAGATCAGACGGCCGCGCAGCAGCATGCTGAGGGTGATGCCGATCAGCACCGACAGCGGCATCAGCGCCAGGAAGAATGGCCAGGTATAAAGCAGGAAAAACAGCGTATTGGAACCGTAAACCAAAAACGGCAACGCGAACGCCAGCCAGTAGAAAACAAAGCCGCTGACGCCGCCCAGGAAAGAATAAGAAGGCTCCTCTCTCTCCTGTTTTGACTGCTTGGAGTCGATCAAGATAGGCGTGACATTTTGCATAGTGATCCCTGGTTATTCGGCTCGCTCTGCGGCGGCTTAGAGTAAAAAGCGCATGGCGAAAAACGCCACACGCTTTTTTTGAATTCAGGGTTTGATAATAGCCTGACCACGCAACACGTCTAACAATTGCGCAATCAAATTTGTTACCAATTGTTGGCCATCAAGATGGATTTCCGGCTGCTGCGGCGCCTCGTAAACCGCGTCGATACCGGTGAAATTGCGCAGCTCGCCGGCGCGCGCTTTCTTATACAATCCCTTCGGATCGCGCGCCTCGCAGATCGCCAACGGCGTATCGACAAACACCTCGATAAAGCGATCGTCGCCGAGCATCTCGCGCACCATCTGCCGTTCGGCGCGGTGCGGCGAAATGAACGCGGTCAGCACCACCAGCCCGGCGTCCACCATCAGCTTGGCCACTTCCCCCACCCGGCGAATGTTCTCGCGCCGATCCTCGTCGGAGAAGCCGAGATCGCGGCACAGGCCGTGGCGCACGTTATCGCCGTCCAGCAGGTAGGTGCTGACGCCGAGCCCATGCAGCGCCTGCTCCAGCGCGCCGGCGACGGTGGATTTGCCCGAGCCGGACAGCCCGGTAAACCACAGCACCGCGCCGCGATGGCCGTTGCGCGCTTCGCGATCCGCGCGCGTCACCGCGTGCGGATGCCAAACCACATTTTCGTCGTCCGGCCCGGTCGCCCTCAGTTCAACCGCCACCTTATCGGCCACCGAGCAGATCACGTGCGCCCCAGTGCGGGAAGTGCTTGCGCACCAGCGCATTCAGCTCCAGCTCGAAGGCGCTGAATTCGCCGCGCGCCGCCGATGCGGCCTGCAGCGTTTCACGCACCAGACCGGCGCCCACCGTCACGTTGCTCATGCGATCGATAAAGATCAGCCCGCCGGTGTCGTGGTTGCTCTGGTAGCTGTCCAGCACCAGCGGTTCGTCGAAGGTCAGTTCCACCAATCCGATGCCGTTGAGCGGCAACGTGTCGGCCGGATGCTGCTCCAGCGTATTGATCTCCACCTGATGGCGGATGCTCTCCACGCGTGCACGGGTCTTTTTACCGGCGATCTTGATGTCGTAGCTCTGGCCCGGCACCAGCGGCTGCTCAGCCATCCATACCACGTCCACCAGCGCGCTCTGCGCCGCCTGCAGGCTTTCGCCGGCGTCGACCAGCAGATCGCCCCGGCTGATGTCCACTTCATCCTTCAGCACCAGCGTAATCGCTTCGCCCGGCACCGCCTCTGGCAGATCGCCGTCGAAGGTCACGATGCGCGCCACGCTGGACTCCACGCCGGAAGGCAGCACTTTGATGCGTTGCCCCACCCGCACCACGCCGGCGGACAGCGTGCCGGCATAGCCGCGAAAATCGAGGTTCGGGCGGTTGACGTACTGCACCGGGAAGCGCAGCGGCTGGTTTTCTCGCTCGCTGACCACGTCAACGCTCTCCAGCACTTCCAGCAGCGTCGGGCCGCTGTACCACGGCATATGGGCGCTTTCGCTCGCCACGTTGTCGCCGTCCAGCGCCGACAGCGGCACGAACTTGATGTCCAGATCGCCTGGCAGCTGCTGGGCGAAGGTCAGGTAATCCTGTTTGAACTGCTCGAACACCGCTTCCTGATAGTCCACCAGATCCATTTTGTTTACCGCGACCACCAGATGGCGAATGCCCAGCAAGGTAGCGATAAAGCTGTGGCGGCGAGTCTGATCCAGCACCCCTTTACGCGCGTCGATCAGCAGGATCGCCAGATCGCAGGTAGAGGCACCGGTGGCCATGTTGCGGGTGTACTGCTCATGCCCCGGGGTATCGGCGATGATAAACTTGCGTTTTTCGGTCGAGAAGTAGCGATAGGCCACATCGATGGTGATGCCCTGCTCGCGCTCGGCCTGCAGTCCGTCCACCAGCAGCGCCAGATCGAGCTTCTCGCCCTGGGTGCCGATGCGTTTGCTGTCGCTGTGCAGCGTCGACAGCTGATCCTCGTAGATCTGGCGGGTATCGTGCAGCAGGCGGCCGATCAGGGTGCTTTTGCCGTCGTCGACGCTGCCACAGGTCAGAAAACGCAGCAGGCTCTTGTGCTGCTGCGCGTGCAGATAGGACTCGACGCCGCCCTGGTCAGCGATTTGTTGTGCAATTGCGTTGTTCATCCGGCGGCTCCTTAGAAATACCCTTGACGCTTTTTCAGCTCCATCGAGCCGGACTGATCGCGATCGATCATCCGCCCCTGGCGTTCACTGGTGGTGGAGACCAGCATTTCTTCGATGATCTCCGGCAGGGTTTGCGCCTGCGAGTCCACCGCGCCGGTCAGCGGCCAACACCCCAGGGTGCGGAAACGCACCATGCGCTGGCTGATCACTTCACCCGGCTGCAGATCGATGCGATCGTCGTCCACCATCATCAGCATGCCGTCGCGCTCCACCACCGGGCGCGGTTTCGCCAGATACAGCGGCACGATGTCGATGTTTTCCAGGAAGATGTACTGCCAGATATCCAGCTCGGTCCAGTTCGACAGCGGGAAGACGCGGATGCTCTCCCCTTTGTTGATCTGGCCGTTGTAGTTGTGCCACAGCTCCGGCCGCTGGTTTTTCGGATCCCAGCGGTGGAAGCGATCTCGGAACGAATAGATGCGCTCTTTGGCGCGCGATTTCTCCTCGTCGCGCCGCGCACCGCCGAAGGCGGCGTCGAAACCGTACTTGTTCAACGCCTGCTTCAGGCCCTCGGTTTTCATGATGTCGGTATGCTTGGCGCTGCCGTGTACGAACGGGTTGATGCCCATCGCCACCCCTTCCGGGTTTTTATGCACCAGCAGCTCGAAGCCGTACTCCTTCGCGGTGCGATCGCGGAATTCGTACATTTCGCGGAATTTCCAGCCGGTATCGACGTGCAGCAGCGGGAATGGCAGCGTGCCGGGGAAGAACGCCTTACGCGCCAGGTGCAGCATCACGGAAGAGTCTTTGCCGATGGAATACAGCATCACCGGATTGGCGAATTCAGCGGCGACTTCACGGATGATATGGATACTCTCCGCCTCCAATTGCCGCAAATGAGTGAGTCGTTTTTCGTCCATAACAGGTCCTTAAAAGCCTTGCCTATGCCAAATTCACGACGGCCGGGCGCGCGGCCCCTTCCGTCTGCGATTGATGCCCGAACCAGGCGATTTGGTGATGCAGTTCCACCACTTCGCCGATCACCAGCAGCGCCGGCAACGGCGCCCGTTGGGCCAGATATTCCAGTTGTTCCAGCGTGCCGACCTGCACCTGCTGATCGGCGCGCGTGCCGCGGCTGATCACCGCCACCGGCGTCGCGGCGTCGCGACCGTGGGCGATCAGCCGCTGGCTGATGTCCGCCGCCTTCATGGTGCCCATGTAGATAGCCAGCGTCTGCCGCGCCCGGGCCAGATCGGCCCAGTCCAGGCCATCGCCGTCGGGGCGGCAGTGGCCGGTGATAAAGGTCACACTCTGCGCGTGATCGCGATGCGTCAGCGGAATGCCGGCGTAGGCGGTCGCCCCCGCGGCGGCCGTGACGCCCGGCACCACCTGGAACGGAATGCCGGCGGCGGCGGCCACCTGCAGCTCTTCGCCGCCGCGGCCAAAGATGAACGGATCGCCGCCCTTGAGGCGCACCACCCGTTTGCCCTGCTGCGCCAGCTCCACCAGCAGCCGGTTGGTCTCTTCCTGGATCACCGAGTGCGCGCCGGCGCGCTTGCCCACGCAGATGCGCTCGGCGTCGCGACGCACCAGATCGAGGATCTCGCCGCTGACCAGATGGTCATACAGCACCACGTCCGCCTGCTGCATCACCTGCAGTCCGCGCAGGGTCAACAGCCCCACGTCGCCCGGCCCGGCGCCCACCAGGGCTATCTCGCCCTGTGCGCCCTCATCGCCTGCGGCGAAGCGGTGTAAATCCTGCTCCAGCTGCCGTTCCGCCTGCGCCGTCTGGCCGTTGGCCACCAGCGTGGCGAAACGGCCGCCGAAGGTTTTTTCCCAGAAACGGCGACGTTCGCCGATCGAAGCCAACCGCTGTTTGACCTGGCCGCGCCAGCGGCCCGCCACCTGCGCCATCTGCCCCAAACTGGCGGGCAGCAACGCCTCCAGCTTTTCGCGCAGCAACCGCGCCAGCACCGGCGCCTGGCCGCTGGACGATACGGCCACCACCAGCGGCGAACGATCGATGATCGACGGGAAGATGAACGAACAGCGCGGCTGATCGTCCACCACGTTGGCCAGCACCCGTCGTTTATCCGCCTCGGCGAACACCGCAGCGTTCAGCGCATTGTCGTCCGTGGCGGCGATCGCCAGAAACACGTCGTCCAACTGCTGCGGATCAAAGGTTTTCCCCAGCCAGAGCACCCGCCCTTGCTGACGTTGTTGTTCCAGTTCCGGTGAGAGCGACTGCGCAACTATCCGTATTTCAGCCCCGGCGCGCTGAAGCAGGAAGACTTTGCGCGCCGCCACGTCCCCACCGCCAACGACCAGCACCGGACGTTGTTTCAGGTCGGCGAATATTGGTAGATAGTCCACAACAGCCTTTTCATATAACAGAAAGATAGTGTGACTATACGGGCTGAGATTTAGCCTCTGAAATGACGAAAAGGAATGATTAGTTCCTTTATGGAATATAGGCCGCAGCGCAGGAGGCAAACCATGCTCATCGCGACGGCGATTTGCGCGTTCGCGCGAAAATTAAGAGACAGGGAAATTGTGTAATGCCGCCCGTCGTCTCATACTGGGCGCCGAAGAAAAATGATCGGCAGCGCCGATAGCAAAGAAGGATTTTTCGGTATGTTTTCCCGTTTTTACCTGAAGACCAGCCTGCTGGCCCTCGCACTCGGCGGCGTCTTCAGCGTGTGTGCCGCACAGCCCGCAAAAGACGCGCCTATGGGCCGTTTCGCCGCCGAACAGACCCGCCACATCGCCACTTACTTCCCCGGCCGCATGGCGGGCAGCCCAGCCGAACTGCTCACCGCCGACTACCTGAAGCAGCAGTTCAGCAAGATGGGTTACCAAAGCGATATTCGCAGCGTCAACACGCGCTATCTCTACACCAGCAAAGACGGCAAGAAGAACTGGAATAACGTCACCGCCAGCTCGGTGATCGCCGCCCGCAACGGCGACAGCCCGAAACAAATCGTGGTCGTCGCCCACTTCGACACCTATACGCCGCAGAGCGACGAGGATCTGGATAACAATCTCGGCGGCCTGACGCTGCAGGGCGTCGACGACAACGCCTCCGGCATCGGCGTGATGCTGGAGCTGGCGGAACGCCTGAAGGATATCCCCACCGCCTACGGCCTGCGCTTCGTCGCCACCAGCGCTGAAGAGATCGGTTCGCTGGGCGCGCAGAACTACCTGCAGCGCATGAGCGCGGAAGAGAAAAGCAACACCGTGCTGGTGATCAATCTCGACAGCCTGATCACCGGCGATCGTCTGTACTTCAACGCCGGGCGCAACACGCCGCCGCAGATGGCGAAGCGCTCCCGCGATCGCGCGCTGGATATCGCCCACCGCTACGGCATCGCCGCCGCCACCAACCCAGGCAACGCGCAGCATCCGCAAGGCACCGGCTGCTGTTCCGATCAAGAGGTGTTCGACGCCGCAGGCATCCCGGTCTTGTCGGTGGAGGCCACCAACTGGTCGCTGGGCGACAAGGACGGTTACCAGCAGCGCGCCGTCAGCCCGCACTTCCCGCAGGGCATCACCTGGCACCGCCCGCAATACGACAACCTGCAATATCTGGATCGCTACCTGCCGGGGCGGATCGACAAACGCAGCCGCGACAGCGTGCAGATCCTGCTGCCCTTGATCAAAGAGCTGGCGCAGGCGCACCCGCCGAAAGCGCAAAAGAAAAAGTAGCCCGTAAAAAAACAGGGCCCAGCATTGCTGAGCCCTGTGATGTCATTCGCGTCGTTTAGCCTTCGTGCAGACCGCACTCGCGCTTCAGGCCAAAGAAGCGCGTCTCTTCCTCGCTCATGCCCGGCTCCCACTTTTGAGTGGTGTGGGTATCGCCTACCGACAGGTAACCCTGCTCCCACAGCGGGTGATAACTCAGCCCGTGTTCGGTCAGATACTGGTAAATCTTGCGGTTGTCCCAGTCGATGATCGGCAGGATCTTGAACACCCCACGCTGCACCGCCAGTACCGGCAGATTGGCGCGGCTGCCGGACTGCTCGCGCCGCAGGCCGGCGAACCAGCTCTGCGCGCCCAGCGTCTCCAGCGCGCGGTTCATCGGCTCGACCTTGTTGATCTGGTTGTATTTTTCAATCCCTTCCACACCCTGCTCCCACAGTTTGCCATAGCGCGCCTCTTGCCAGGCGGGAGACTGCTCCGCGCGGAACACCTGCAGATTCAGCTTCAGCTGGTCGGCCAGTTGATCGATAAAGCGGTAGGTTTCCGGGAACAGGTAACCGGTGTCGGTCAGGATCACCGGGATATCCGGCCGGATGCGCGTCACCAGGTGCAGACACACCGCCGCCTGAATGCCGAAACTGGACGAGAGTACGAACTCGCCGGGCAGATGCGCCAGCGCCCATTCAACGCGCTGTTCGGCGCTGAGGGTCTCCAGTTGGCCGTTGACCACCGCCAATGCCAGCGCCTGCCCGGATTTAGGCAACGCGTTCAGCGCCGCCAGATCGAATTCAGCCATGTTGTCTCTCCTGATGCTTGAAATTGCCTGTGCGCCCCCTCTGCCCAGAGGCCGCCCGGCCTCACTCCCAGAAATCCCGCGCCGGATCCAGCACCGGTTTGACGATGCCCGCGCGCACGGTGAAGTCGCCGAAGCCCTCGCCGGCGTTACGTTCCTTTGCCCAGCGCCCCACCAACAGGTCTACCTCGCTCAGGATCTCGTCTTCGTTGATGTTCTCGCGGTACATGCGCGGAATGCGCGTGCCTTCACGGTTGCCGCCCAAATGCAGGTTATAGCGGCCGACCGCCTTGCCCACCAGCCCCAGCTCCGCCAGCAGCGCGCGGCCGCAGCCGTTCGGGCAGCCGGTGATGCGCAGCACGATATGCTCGTCGCCCATCCCGTGCCGATGCATGATCCCCTCGACCTTGGTGACGAACTGCGGCAAGAAGCGCTCGGCCTCCGCCATCGCCAGCGGGCAGGTCGGGAAAGACACGCAGGCCATCGAGTTTTTGCGTTGCTCGCTGATCTGGTCGTCGATCAGACCATGTTCGCGCGCCAGGGCTTCAATCTTCGCCTTCTCGCTTTCCGGCACGCCGGCGATGATCACGTTTTGGTTCGCCGTCAGGCGGAAGTCGCCTTTATGGATCTTGGCGATCTCCGCCATGCCGGTCTTCAGCGGACGCCCCGGATAGTCCAGCAGGCGACCGTTCTCGATAAACAGCGTCAGATGCCACTGATCGTCGATACCCTTCACCCAACCGATGCGATCGCCGCGGCCGGTGAATTCATACGGCCGGATCGGCGCGAAGGTGATGCCGGCGCGCTTTTCCACTTCGGTGCGGAAAACGTCCACGCCGACGCGCTCCAGCGTGTATTTGGTCTTGGCGTTCTTGCGATCGGTACGGTTGCCCCAGTCGCGCTGCGTGGTCACCACCGCTTCCGCCACCGCCAGCGTATGCTCGAGCGGAATGTAACCGAACTCGCTGGCCTGACGCGCGTAGGTTTTCTTGTTGCCGTGCTCGATAGACAGCCCGCCGCCCACCAGCAGGTTGAAGCCCACCAGCTTGCCGTTTTCGGCGATCGCCACGAAGTTCATGTCGTTGGCGTGCAGATCGACGTCGTTCTGCGGCGGGATCACCACCGTGGTTTTGAATTTACGCGGCAGGTAGGTCGGCCCCAGAATTGGCTCTTCGTCGGTGGTGGCCACCTTTTCCTGATCCAGCCACACCTCTGCGTAGGCGCGGGTGCGCGGCAGCAGGTGTTCGGAGATCTTCTTCGCCCACTCGTAGGCTTCCTGATGCAGCTCGGACTCCACCGGGTTGGAGGTGCACAGCACGTTGCGGTTCACGTCGTTGGCGGTCGCCAGCGCGTCCAGCCCCAGGCGATTCAGCAACTGATGCACCGGTTTGACGTTGCCTTTCAGGATGCCATGAAACTGGAACGTCTGGCGGTTGGTGATGCGAATGCTGCCGTACAGCGTGCTTTCCTGCGCGAACTTGTCGATGCCCAGCCACTGCTGCGGACTGATGACGCCGCCCGGCAGGCGGCAGCGCAGCATCATGGCGTGGCGCGGCTCCAGCTTCTGCTCGGCGCGTTCGGCGCGAATGTCGCGGTCATCCTGCTGGTACATGCCGTGAAAACGGATCAACAGGAAGTTGTCGCCGTTGAAGCCGCCGGTCAGACCGTCGTTCAAATCTTCGGCGATGGTGCCGCGCAAGAAGTTGCTCTCCTTCTTCATGCGCTCCGCATCGGCCAGTTTGCCTTCGACTACCAAAGGCCCGGGGTGTTTATCACTCATCAGTAAACATCTCGCTGATAACGGCGCTCAAGGCGCAGCTCACTTAAAAATTCATCCGCCTGCTCGGTATCCATGCCACCGTGCTCGGCCACCAGTTCCAGTAATGTGTGTTCCACGTCTTTCGCCATGCGATTGGCATCGCCGCAGACGTAAATGTGCGCGCCTTCCTGAATCCAGCGCCACACTTCCGCGCCCTGTTCGCGCAGTTTGTCTTGTACGTATATTTTATGTTGCTGGTCGCGGGACCAGGCCAGATCGATGCGGGTGAGCAGGCCGTCTTTCACGTAGCGCTGCCATTCAACCTGGTACAGGAAATCTTCGGTAAAGTGCGGGTTGCCGAAGAACAGCCAGTTTTTGCCGCCGGCGCCGTCGGCGTCGCGCTGCTGCATAAAGGCGCGGAACGGCGCGATGCCGGTGCCCGGGCCGATCATGATCACTGGCGTTTCCGGGTTGGCCGGCAGACGGAAGTTGTCGTTGTGCTCGATAAACACCCGCACGTCGCCGTCCTCCTCCAGGCGATCCGCCAGGAAACCGGAGGCGCCGCCGCTGCGAGCGCGCCCGTCGATGTCGTAACGCACGACGCCCACGGTGATGTGCACTTCGTTCTCATTTTCCGCCTGTGAAGAGGCGATGGAGTACAGGCGCGGCGTCAGCGGACGCAGCAGCCCGACCAGCTGTTCGGCGCTCAGATCCGCCGGCGCCTGGCGCACCATGTCGACGATCGGCGTGTTGTGCGCATACTGCTGCAGCGCGGCTTTATCCGCCAACAGACCGATCAGCGTTTCGTCGCGCGACAGCGCGGCGTATTTATCGACGATCGGCGTGGTGTTCTGCGTCAGTTCGAAATGGCTGCGCAGCGCCTGCGCCAGCGGCAGAGTCTGTCCTTCCACTTCGACCGGTTCGTCGCCTTTCAGCCACAGTAGCTGCACCAGTTCGTCCACCAGCGCCGGATCGTTGTCGAACCATACGCCGAGCGCATCGCCCGGCTGGTAGCGCAGGCCGGAATCGCCCAGGTCTATCTCGATATGGCGCACGTCTTTATCGGACGCGCGGCCGGTAATTTTCTGCTTGACCGCCAGTTGGGCGGTGAGCGGTTGTTCCTTGCTGTACGGGCTGCTGTCGATCAGGTCGACCGCGCCGCTGGCCAACGTGCCCGGCGCGGCGCTTTCCGCCGGCGCGCGCGCCTTCAGCACCGACACCACCTGTTTGCGCCAGGCGGCGGCCAGTTCCTGATACTCCACGTCGGCATCCACGCGCTCCACCAGGCGCTCGGCGCCCAGTTCGGCCAACTTGGCGTCGAAATCTTTACCGGACTGACAGAAATTCTCATAAGAGGTGTCGCCCAGCCCGAACACCGCAAACGCGGTGTCACTCAGTTTCGGCGCCTTTTTCGAGAACAGGTATTTATGCAGCGCCACCGCTTCTTCCGCCGGCTCGCCCTCCCCTTGCGTGGAGGCGACGATCACCAGCAGGCGCTCTTGCGCTATCTGTTTGAACTTGTAATCGCCGGCGCTGATCAGCGTGGCGTTCAGATTGGCGGCCAGCAAATCGTCGCGCAGCTGCTCCGCCAGGCGGCGCGCATTGCCGGTCTGCGAAGCAGAAATGATGGTGATGCCGGCGGCGGCAGGGGCGGCGGGCGCAATGGCCACGGCTCCTGGCTGTTGATTGACCATGCCCCAAAAATAGCCGGACAGCCACGCCAGCTGCGTCGGCGAATAATCGCCGATCGTCGCCTGCAGGCGTGCCAGCTGTTCGGGCGTCAGCGGGAGCAAAGATGTTGGAGGAGCCTGAGTCGTCATTGCTGTACTTATTTCCTATACTTAGCGCCTTTCCTGCCAGGCGCGCGCCAGTGTCAGTCGCTGTCTCTTCGCTGCGTCGGGCGTGCGGAAAAGATCAGGAGAGTTTGTAAGGTTACCGAGCAGAATAGCAACGATTAAATAAGGGATAGCAATAAATCATAACCAAAATGACTAAGCTGTTTTTCCGGTAAGGGATAACGCTTAAACCGTTAAACAAAGTTTTTTATCCAGATGAAAATAAAGCGCTTTTTTTCATCATTTTTTCACCGTTCAACATTTCGGCTCATAACCCCAGCCGATAGGTGCCGCAGACACCAAACAAAAAAAGTGTTAACCGGATGCGTTTGCCGTGGCGGTAGACCATAACGGTATAAATGGCAAGCAGACGCGCTTTCCGGTACTATGCGGCGGTTTTTGAGTCAATGAGGCCGTAATAATGGCAACCACGCTGTTTAAAGATTTTCAGTTTGAAGCCGCACACCGTTTGCCGCATGTGCCGGAGGGCCACAAATGCGGCCGTCTGCATGGGCATTCGTTTATGGTGCGTCTGGAAGTGACCGGTGAAGTGGATCCCCACACCGGTTGGGTGATGGATTTCGCCGAGCTCAAGGCTGTGTTTTCCCCGATCTGGGAGCGGCTGGATCACCATTATCTGAACGATATTCCAGGATTGGAAAATCCCACCAGCGAAGTGCTCGCCGCCTGGATTTGGCAGCAGCTCAAGCCCCAGTTACCGGAACTGACTGCGGTGATGGTGAAAGAGACCTGTACGGCGGGATGCGTATATAAAGGTTGATGCCGTGAGGGTATGTGCAGATACCCTCACACTACATCGCCTTGCAGATCCAGACGCCGCGTCGTCCAGGGCCTTTCCGACAGGCTCAGCGCCATTCCCCCTCGATAGACAAACGTTTTGCTCTCGCCATCCTCAATGAACGCCGTCTCGTTTTCCATCGCCCGATAGCCGGCGCCGGTATAGTACTTTTCGCTTACCGCAAACAGTATGGAATACGCGATCCCTTTACTGCGCAAATAGTCATGCGCCTTCACCAGCATGTTTGCGGCCACGCCGCGGCGCCGATGCGTGTGTGCCACGGCCACCAGCCCGATGATGCCGATCACCTCGGCCTCACCGTCAATCAACACCGGCCGCTCATGCACCGCCAGTTGGCCGACGATCGCCTCGCCTTCCGTGGCGGTCACCAGGCAAGCCGGCACCTGCCGCCGATAAAATCCGTCGGTTATCTCGGGGAAAGCGTCAGACAACAGCGAGCGAATCGACCGCAATTCCGCTTCCGTCACCGCCTCGAATGCACGCGATACAATTTTCACCGTAACTCCCGTCCCGTTCGAAGGCCTGCGGCCAATAAAAAACTCAGGCGATATTCAGATATTTGTGGGTCTGCATCGACAGCCGCCAATTGCGCGCAATGCAGGTTTCGATGCACAGGCGGGTCGCCTCTTCTTTCTGGCTGATCGGCTGCAGCGCGATAATGCGCGCCTTATCGTCCTGCAGCGTCGCCAGCAGCGCATCCAGCGCCTCGATATCGCGCTCGCGCGCCACCGGATGCTTCACCTCGTCGGCGCGCCGCAGCGCCTGATCCAGCACCTTCATGCCGCCGCGCATATTCACCTTGGGCGAAACCGTCACCCAGGTGTTGGCGGAACAGCGAATTTCGTGGGTGCCGCTGGTTTCAATCTGGCAACGGTAGCCGTGCTGTTCGAACAGCTCGGTCAACGGCGCCAGATCGTAGATGCAGGGTTCACCGCCGGTGATCACCACATGGCGCGCGGTGTAACCTTGTTGGCGCATCACCGCCAACAGCTGCTCGGCGCCGGCATTGCCCCAGGCGTCGCTCTCTTCTGTTTTGACCAGGATCCGTTGCAGGTCTACTTCCCGATGGGCTTCCTTTTCCCAGGTATGTTTGGTGTCGCACCAGCTGCACCCTACCGGGCAGCCCTGCAGGCGGATGAAAATGGCCGGAACGCCGGTGAAAAAGCCTTCGCCCTGCAAGGTTTGGAACATCTCGTTGATCGGGTACTGCATCGGTTTCTCAATCTGGAAAAGTAAAAAGCGATTATCGCAGATTCCGGCCCGGCGACCAAACGGCCAAAATTGTATTAAATTTTATCCTCCGCGCCGCCGTCAGCATATCTCACCGCCAAGGGCGTTCATTTAATTTGTTAACCGGTCTTTGGCCTTTCATCGGCGGTGCAACCTGCTCCACAGAAAACAACACGCAGTTAACAAATAAGATAATTATATTTGACATAAAGCGCCGACGCGCAGATGTATATACAAGCAAACACAAGCCGAGCGCCAGTTTCGGCCACGTTCCATCCATCACGACTACATCTGCGTTTAGAGGGTGCCATGACTCATTCCACCAGCGAGTTAAACATTCAACAGGCCATCGACGACAGCAAGTTTTCGCTGTTTCACTGGACACTGATCATTCTCGGATTTCTGATCCTCGCCATCGACGGTTTCGATACCGCCGCCATGGGCTATATCGCCCCCTCGGTCGCCAAAGACTGGGGCATCGTGAAGCAGGATCTTGGACCGGTGCTGAGCGCTGCGCTGCTGGGGCTGTCGCTCGGCGCGCTGATCGCCGGGCCGATCTCCGACCGCATCGGCCGCAAGCGCGTGCTGGTGTTTTCCTGTCTGTTCTTCGGCCTGTCGAGCCTGGCCACCGCCTATGCCGGTTCGCTCAACAGCCTGACGCTGTGGCGCTTCCTCACCGGCCTCGGGCTGGGGGCGGCGATGCCCAACGCCATTACCTTGATCTCCGAATACGCACCGCAGCGCTGCCGTTCGCTGGCGATCAACACCATGTACTGCGGTTTTCCGCTGGGCGCGGCCGGCGGCGGCGCCATTTCATCGTGGCTGATCCCGAACTACGGCTGGCACAGCGTGCTGCTGCTCGGCGCCATCGCCCCGCTGGTCTTGACTGTCCTGCTGATCCTGCTGCTGCCGGAGTCGGTTAAATATATGGTTAACCGCGGCCAGGATGCGGCGAAGATCAAGCGTATCGCGCAGCGTTTCGTCAGCCGGAGCCTCGACGGCGTGACGCGTTTTTACCTGTACGAAGAGAAGCTGGCGCAGACCAAGACCAGCGTCGGCCTGCTGTTCAGCCGCCCTTACCTGCTCGGCACGCTGATGCTGTGGCTGACCTACTTTATGGGGCTGGTGATCTACTACGTGTTGCTGAGCTGGATGCCGATCCTGATGCAGGGATTGGGCTATCAGTTGGAGCAATCGGCGATGCTCACCTCGCTGTTCACCTTCGGCGGCACGCTGGGCATCCTGGTGGCCGGCTGGTTGATGGACCGCTGGAATGCGCACAAAGTCGTCTCGAGCGGCTTTGTCGTCACCGCCCTGCTGATCGTGGCGATGGCCACCGAGGATAAACAGATCGTGCTGCTGGGCGCCTTCATCTTCCTGATGGGCGTCACCATGAACGGCGCGCAGTCCGGGCTGCAAACGCTGGCGGCGACCTTCTACCCGACCCACAGCCGCGCCACCGGCATCGCCTGGATGCAGGGCATCGGCCGCTTCGGCGGCGTCGCCGGCACCATGATGGGTGCCCAACTGCTGGCCATGCAGTGGGAAGTGCAGAGCATCCTGATGTTCCTGTGCGTGCCGGCGCTGATCGCCGCCATCGCCACGGTGTGCAAGATGAGCCGCAAACCGACGCTGCAGCCGGCCGCCTGACCCTTGCAAGCCCGCCCACGGCGGGCTTTCTTCCTGCGGCGATAGGGCTTTTTTATCCTCCGCCGTCAACTGTAATCAGACTGTAAAAATATTGTGACTAGCCGCCCAAAAATGAGTCAATTTTAATTCATTTTTGCCGAACAGCTCACTTTTCTCCGGCTTCCCGTACCTGATACCGGTGATAAAAAATCGCATATCAATCTGATATAAAAAGAAAATAACTTTTTCTTATGCCACTTTTCAGCGGCAACTGGTCAGTGTTGCATATGCTTGTACATACAAGTATATGTTAATAAGCCCTACGCATTGTTATGCCGTGGTACTCATCCCCACCGCGGCATGGAATCTGCACCGATACTGTTTGAGGAAAATGCTGTGACTACAAATAACAAAGTTCGCAATGTCGATGTACGCGCGCCACGCGGCACACAATTAAACGCAAAAAGCTGGCTGACCGAAGCGCCGTTACGCATGCTGATGAACAACCTCGATCCTGAAGTTGCGGAGAACCCACACGAGCTGGTGGTGTACGGCGGCATCGGCCGCGCCGCGCGCGACTGGGATTGCTACGACAAGATCGTCGAAACCCTGAAAACGCTGGAAGAAGACGAAACCCTTCTGGTGCAGTCCGGCAAACCGGTCGGCGTATTCAAAACCCACAGCAACGCGCCGCGCGTGCTGATCGCCAACTCCAACTTGGTGCCGCACTGGGCAACCTGGGAACACTTCAACGAGCTGGACGCCAAAGGCCTGGCGATGTACGGCCAGATGACCGCCGGCAGCTGGATCTACATCGGCAGCCAGGGCATCGTTCAGGGCACCTATGAAACCTTCGTCGAAGCGGGCCGCCAGCACTACGACGGCAGCCTGCAGGGGCGCTGGGTGCTGACCGCCGGTCTGGGCGGCATGGGCGGCGCCCAGCCGCTGGCCGCGACGCTGGCGGGCGCCTGCTCGCTGAACATCGAATGTCAGCAGAGCCGCATCGATTTCCGTCTGAAAACCCGCTACGTCGATGAGCAGGCCAAAGATCTGGACGACGCGCTGGCCCGCATCAAAAAATACACCGCAGAAGGCAAAGCCATCTCCATCGCTCTGTGCGGCAACGCGGCGGAAATCCTGCCTGAGCTGGTGCGCCGCGGCGTGCGCCCGGACATGGTCACCGACCAGACCAGCGCCCACGATCCGCTGAACGGCTACCTGCCGAAGGGCTGGAGCTGGGAAGAGTATCGCCAGCGCGCGCAAACCGAGCCGGCCAAAGTGGTCGCCGCCGCCAAGCAATCGATGGCCGATCACGTCAAAGCCATGCTGGCGTTCCAGCAGATGGGCGTGCCGACCTTCGACTACGGCAACAACATTCGCCAGATGGCGAAAGAAACCGGCGTCGACAACGCCTTCGACTTCCCGGGCTTCGTGCCGGCCTACATCCGTCCGCTGTTCTGCCGCGGCATCGGGCCGTTCCGCTGGGCGGCGCTGTCCGGCGATCCGCAGGACATCTACAAAACCGACGCCATGGTGAAAGAGCTGATCCCGGATGACGAGCACCTGCACCGCTGGCTGGACATGGCGCGCGAGCGCATCAGCTTCCAGGGCCTGCCGGCGCGCATCTGCTGGGTTGGCCTCGGCCAGCGCGCCAAGCTGGGCCTGGCGTTCAACGAGATGGTGCGCCGCGGCGAACTGTCCGCCCCGATCGTCATCGGCCGCGACCACCTGGATTCCGGCTCCGTTTCCAGCCCGAACCGTGAAACCGAAGCGATGAAAGACGGTTCCGATGCCGTTTCCGACTGGCCGCTGCTGAACGCGCTGCTGAATACCGCCAGCGGCGCCACCTGGGTTTCCCTGCACCACGGCGGCGGCGTCGGCATGGGCTTCTCCCAACACTCCGGCATGGTGATCGTCTGCGACGGCACCGACGAAGCCGCCGAGCGCATCGCCCGCGTCCTGCACAATGACCCGGCTACCGGGGTCATGCGTCACGCCGACGCCGGTTACGATATCGCTATCGACTGCGCCCGTGAGCAAGGCCTGAACCTGCCGATGGTTGCCGCGACCCAAGGAGAAAAAGCATGAAAGCGCTGACTATTCGCCCAGGCAAACTGACGCTGGCCCAGCTACGCGACGTGTATCAACACCCGGTGACGCTGACGCTGGACGACAACGCCTACGGCCCTATCCAGCAGAGCGTGGCCTGCGTGGAACGCATCGTTGAAGAAAACCGCACCACTTACGGCATCAACACCGGGTTTGGCCTGCTGGCTTCGACCCGCATCGCCCGCGACGATTTGGAAAACCTGCAGCGTTCGATCGTGCTGTCACACGCCGCCGGCGTGGGCGAGCCCACCGACGACAATCTGGTGCGCCTGATCATGGTGCTGAAAATCAACAGCCTGTCGCGCGGCTTCTCCGGCATTCGTCTGGAAGTCATCCAGGCGCTGATCGCGCTGGTCAACGCCGAAGTTTATCCGCATATCCCGCTGAAGGGCTCGGTCGGCGCCTCCGGCGACCTGGCGCCGCTGGCGCACATGAGCCTGGTGCTGCTGGGCGAAGGCCAGGCGCGCCATCAGGGCCAATGGCTGCCGGCGACCGAAGCGCTGGCCAAGGCCGGTCTGAAACCGCTGACGCTGGCGGCGAAAGAGGGCCTGGCGCTGCTGAACGGCACCCAGGTCTCCGCCGCCTTCGCGCTGCGCGGCCTGTTCGACGCGGAAGACCTGTTCGCCGCCGCGACCGTGGCGGGCAGCCTGACGGTGGAAGCGGCGCTGGGCTCCCGCAGCCCGTTCGATGCGCGTATCCATGAGGTGCGCGGCCAGCGCGGCCAGATCGATGCAGCCCTCGCCTACCGCCACCTGCTCGGCGCGCGCAGCGAAGTCTCCGACTCGCATCGCAACTGCGAAAAAGTGCAGGATCCTTACTCCCTGCGCTGCCAGCCGCAGGTGATGGGCGCTTGCCTGACGCAGATCCGCCAGGCCGCCGAGGTGCTGGAGATAGAAGCCAACGCCGTCTCCGATAACCCGCTGGTGTTCGCCGAACAGGGTGACGTGCTGTCCGGCGGCAACTTCCATGCCGAACCGGTGGCGATGGCCGCCGATAACCTGGCGCTGGCGTTCGCCGAAATCGGTTCGCTGTCCGAGCGCCGCATCTCGCTGATGATGGACAAACACATGTCGCAACTGCCGCCGTTCCTGGTGGAAAACGGCGGCGTGAACTCCGGCTTCATGATCGCTCAGGTCACCGCCGCGGCGCTGGCCAGCGAAAACAAAGCGCTGGCGCATCCGTCGAGCGTCGACAGCATCCCGACCTCCGCCAACCAGGAAGACCACGTCTCCATGGCGCCGGCCGCCGGTCGCCGCCTGTGGAGCATGGCGGACAACGTGCGCGGCATTCTGGCGGTCGAATGGCTGGCCGCCTGCCAGGGCCTGGATTTCCGCAACGGCCTGAAGACCTCGGAAGGTCTGGAGCAGGCGCGTCGTCTGCTGCGCGAGCATGTCAGTTTCTACGACAAGGATCGTTTCTTCGCCCCCGACATTGAAGCCGCCAGCCAACTCTTGGCGGCCGGTCACCTGACATCGCTGCTGCCTGCGGCGCTGCTGCCTAGCCAGGCATAATCATCACACACTGAATCACGCAGTTTGTTCTGCCCCGCCGGGTGCGTTCCACCCGGTGCGGGCAGCGCGTGCCTGTTCGGCAAACACTTAACGGGAAACAACATGCGTAACGAAACGACCCAACTCAGACGCGGACTAAACGCGCGGCATATCCGTTTCATGGCTCTCGGCTCGGCGATCGGCACCGGCCTGTTCTACGGCTCCGCCGGCGCCATCCAACTGGCCGGCCCGGCGGTGCTGCTGGCCTATCTGGTGGGCGGCGCGGCGGTATTCATGGTGATGCGCGCGCTGGGTGAAATGGCGGTGCATCAGCCGGTTTCCGGCTCGTTCGGCCACTACGCCAGCCACTATCTCGGCCCGCTGGCCGGGTTCCTCACCGGCTGGACCTACACCTTTGAAATGGTGATCGTCGCCCTGGCGGACGTCACCGCCTTCGGCATCTATATGGGGCTGTGGTTCCCGGACGTCGCTCAGTGGGTTTGGGTGCTCAGCATCATCCTGTTTATCGGCGCGCTCAACCTGTGCAGCGTCAAGGTCTTCGGCGAGCTGGAGTTCTGGCTGTCGCTGGTCAAGGTCGCCGCCATCGTGGCGATGATCGTCGGCGGCGCGGCGGTAATGCTGTTCGGTTTCGGGCAAGCCCAACACGCCACCGGCATCAGCAACCTGTGGCAACACGGCGGCTTTATGCCTAACGGCATCGGCGGCGTGGTCGCTTCGCTGGCGGTGGTGATGTTCGCCTTCGGCGGCATCGAGATCATCGGCATCACCGCCAGCGAGGCGAAAGACCCCGCCAAAGTGCTGCCGAAGGCGATCAACGCCGTGCCGGTGCGCATCCTGCTGTTTTACGTGCTGACGCTGACAGTGCTGATGGCGATCTATCCGTGGAACAGCATCGGCCAGAACGGTAGCCCGTTCGTTGAGATCTTCAGCAACCTCGGCATCAGCTCCGCCGCCAACGTGCTGAACGTGGTGGTGATCACCGCCGCCATTTCCGCCATCAACAGCGACATCTTCGGCGCCGGCCGCATGATGTACGGCATGGCGCAGGACGGCCAGGCGCCGCGTAGCTTCACCAAGCTGACCGCCAGCGGCGTGCCGTGGATGACGGTGCTGGTGATGTCAGTCGCCCTGCTGTTGGCGGTGGTGCTCAACTACCTGATCCCGGAGAAGGTCTTCATGATCATCGCCTCGATCGCCACCTTCGCCACCGTCTGGGTGTGGCTGATGATCCTGCTGTCGCAGATCGTGATGCGCCGCACGCTGTCGCCGGAAGAAACGCGTCAGTTGAGCTTCCCGGTGCCGTGGTGGCCGGTCGCGCCGGCCTTGGCGACCGCCTTTATGGCATTCGTCATCGGCCTGCTCGGCTATTTCGAAGAGAGCCGCATCGCGCTGTACGTTGGGCTGGTGTGGATCGCTTTACTCACCGTGGCTTACTGGCTGTGGGTGCGCAAGAAAGGCGGCGGTTCGCCGGTGACCGCGGCGACGCAACAGATGTAACGCTCGCTTCTGCTAAAACCCGCTGCGGCGGGTTTTTTATTGCGCCTGCGCCAACGCCTGCAGGATATCAGCCTGCAGATCGTCAAACGCCTCCAGCCCGGCGGACAACCGCACCAGCCCCTCGCTGATGTGGTGCCGTTTCCGCTCTTCCGGCGTGTAGGCCGAGTGCGTCATGCTGGCCGGGTGTTGCGCCAGGCTTTCGCAATCGCCCAGGCTGACCGCGCGCAAGATGAGCTGCAGCGCGTTGAGGAAGCAAATGCCCGCACGCAGGCCACCCCGCAGCTCAAACGCCAGCATGCCGCCGGGGCGCGCCATTTGCCGCTGCGCCAACGCATGCTGCGGGAAGTTCGCCAGGCCGGGGTAATATACCCGCTCGACCGCCGGATGCTCCGCCAACATCTCCGCCAGGCGCTGCGCGTTATCGCAATGACGCTCCATGCGCAGCGGCAGGGTTTTCATCCCGCGCAGCACCAGCGCGGCATCCTGCGCCGACAGCACCGCCCCGGTCATGTCCTTTAGCCCCTCCAGACGGATCGCCTCGGCCAACGCCTGACGCGTCACCGCTATTCCGGCCAGGAGATCGCCGTGTCCTCCGAGGTACTTGGTCGCCGAGTGCACCACGATATCGGCGCCTAACGCCAAAGGCCGCTGCAGATAGGGCGTGCAATAGGTGTTGTCCACCAGCAACAGCGCCTGATGCCGATGGGCAATCTCCGCTACGGCGGCGATATCGATCAAACGCATATTGGGATTGGCCGGCGTTTCGCAATACACCAGGCGGGTACGCGGTCCAATGGCCGCCGCCAGCCGCTCCGGCCGGGTCAGATCAACGTGGGTTATCTTGACGCCAAAGCGCGCCAGACCATGATGAAAGTAGCTGAAGGTGCAACCATACACGGTTTCGTCGACAATCAGCTCATCGCCCGGTCTGAGCAGCGTCCAGCAACAGGCGGTGATCGCCCCCATGCCGGAAGCGAACGCCACCGCCGCCTCTCCCTCCTCCAGGTTGGCGACGCGTTGCTCGAGCAGGTTTAACGTCGGATTGGCGATGCGCGAGTAAAAGTACCCCGGCTCGGTGCCGGCAAAGCAGGCGCCGCCGTATTCCGCGGTGGGGAAAGCAAACGTAGAGCTCATAAACACCGGCGGAGACAGTGCCCCCTGATAGCGCTGAGGATCGTAGCCGTAATGAATAGCCCGGGTGGCAAAGTCGTGGCCAACTGCTGTAGCGGACATAACACAACTCCTTACCTGAGTGGGTGAAGCTTAATTTGTTGATTCATCCGAAAGGGCCGGCGGCAATGCGCTGTCTCGCGTGCGCTGGCCGATGATTTGTAAAGTACGCAGCAGCAGCGTCAATCCCAGCAGGGTATCCGGCTGTTTCAGCAAGGCGTACAGCGCGCGAAAACTGGCCGGCGGAGGATTCAATTGCAGCTCGCTGTGCGCCATCTGCAGCGCCGTTCCGCCTTCCCAACCGATGGTCACAAAACCTTCAAAGACGCCGGCCAGTTTCTCCACCAGCGCGTTGTCGGCGATGTCCACTGCGTCCGACAGCAGCGACAACAGATCGATCACGTTATCCAAACGGCCGCCCGCCAGCAGCGGCTGCAGTTTCTCGAGCAACGCCGCCAATGATTGCAGGTCAGCCGCATGCACCGTGCTTTCCGTCATATCAGCCCCCTTACCGTGGCCCAGTAAAGGCCGCGGTTAAACCCGTTGCGCAGCATGCCGCCCGCCTTGGTGGCTGGCGTCGGCAGTACGTCGTGACGGTAGTCGTACACCAGCGGCATGCCGGCATTCAGCCCCATTTGCGCGACCGCCTGCACCTTGCCGTCGTAATGACTCACGGTTTGGCCCAGCCGCATTTCCGCCACGATGTTGTCGGCAATGACCGGCGCCTGATTATGGCAAGAGCCACCGGCCTTGCTGACCGGCAAATCCACGGTATCGCCTATGACATACACCCCCTGCTGGCCGTAGACCTGCAGCGTTTGATGATCGGTCGGCAGCCAGCCTTCGCCGTTTTGGCTCTCGCTCAACCCGGTATTGCGCACCGCCTCCACTGCACGGATGGGCGGCGTCGCCATCAGAATGTCGAACGGCTGTTCTTCCCCCTCGGCGGAATAGGCGATGTTGCGCTGAGCGTCCACCCGGCTGAGGGTAAACCCACGCTGGTGGCGAATGTCGCGTGCGGCAAAAATGGCGGGCAGCGCTTCGCCGGTCGGGCGCTGTAAAAACAGACAGTTGCGCAGCAGTTGAGAAATGGTTGGGTAGGTATAAACGATCTCCACCGCCTTGCGCACGCCGCGCCGCCGCAGGTAGTCGTCCAGCATCAGGGTGGTTTCGATCGGCGCGATGCCGCACTGATGGGGCACATTAGGCGTTTCAGGGAAGGACACGGTGATGAAAATGCGGCCTTTCTCGATCGTCGCCAGCTTATGCGCCAACCGCCGCGCGGCCTGATACTGGTAGAAATGATCGCCCGCCTGCGCCAACCCTTCGATGCGCTCCGGCCAGGGCACACAGCCGGTAGCAAAAACCAGAAAGTCATACGGATAATGCTTGCCGCTTTGCGTAATGATATACCGCTGTTTTAAATCAAAAGATTCCGCTTTATCGACGACAAACTGTATTCCCGGTCGCAATAAACTCCGCTGTGAACGCGTGAGCTCCTGCTTGAAAAAATTATTGAATGCCACATACATAAACGCCGGCTTGTAATAATGCAGCGGCGAATCCGAAATCATTAATAACTCAACTTTATTATTGAGAATTTCCCAGTGCAATTTCACGGCCAGCAGATTGGCTAGCATGGTGCCGCCGGTTCCACCGCCGACAATGACGACTCGCTGTCGCATCTGGCCCTCCCCCAGCCGAAACCCGGCAGTATGAAAGAACGCATTACGATGATGGCGATATTTAACGGCAAGAAAAAATAACGCCGCCTTATTGGCAGTCTAGTAACGAATAATTATAAAGCAAATAAAAACGGAATATAAAAACCGGCAAGAAAACTGCACAATAAATTTATTAGGGTAAACGCAGCGATTGTTAATAAATAAAGCAGGGTTAACATCGGTACGTCAGCCATAAAAAAACCCGCCGCGGCGGGTTTTTATTTAGCAACCGAATCGGTCGAACTTACTGGCCTTTAACTTCTTTCAGGCCGTTGAACGGCGCACGGTCACCCAGCGCTTCTTCGATACGGATCAGTTGGTTGTACTTGGCAACGCGGTCAGAACGGCTCATGGAACCGGTTTTGATCTGGCCAGCCGCAGTACCTACCGCCAGGTCGGCGATGGTTGCGTCTTCGGTTTCACCGGAACGGTGAGAGATCACCGCGGTGTAGCCGGCGTCTTTCGCCATCTTGATAGCCGCCAGCGTTTCGGTCAGAGAACCGATCTGGTTGAACTTGATCAGGATGGAGTTAGCGATGCCTTTCTCGATGCCTTCTTTCAGGATCTTGGTGTTGGTCACGAACAGGTCGTCGCCCACCAGCTGAATTTTGTCGCCCAGCACTTTGGTCTGATAAGCGAAGCCCGCCCAGTCGGATTCATCCAGGCCGTCTTCGATAGACACGATTGGGTACTGTTTGGTCAGCTCTTCCAGGAAGTGAGTGAACTCTTCGGAAGTGAAGGCTTTGTTGCCTTCGCCGGCCAGCACGTATTTACCGTCTTTGTAGAATTCGGAAGCCGCGCAGTCCATCGCCAGCGTCACGTCTTTGCCCAGCTCGTAGCCCGCCGCTTTTACCGCTTCAGCGATAACTGCCAGCGCTTCGGCGTTGGAACCCAGGTTTGGCGCATAGCCGCCTTCGTCGCCCACGGCGGTGTTCATGCCTTTGGCTTTCAGAACTTTCGCCAGGTGGTGGAACACTTCGGAACCGATGCGCACCGCTTCTTTCAGGGTCTTCGCGCCAACCGGCTGAATCATGAATTCCTGAATGTCGACGTTGTTGTCAGCGTGCTCGCCGCCGTTGATGATGTTCATCATCGGCAGTGGCATGGAGAATTTGCCTGGGGTGCCGTTCAGTTCAGCGATGTGCTCGTACAGCGGCATGCCTTTAGAGGCTGCGGCCGCTTTCGCTGCTGCCAGGGAAACCGCCAGAATGGCGTTGGCACCGAAGTTGGATTTGTTTTCGGTGCCGTCCAGCTCGATCATGATCTTGTCGATGTTCGCCTGGTCTTTGGCATCTTTACCCAGTACTGCCTGAGCAATCGGACCGTTTACTGCAGCAACGGCTTTCAGTACGCCTTTACCCAGGAAACGAGACTTGTCACCGTCACGCAGTTCCAGCGCTTCGCGGGAACCGGTAGAAGCACCTGACGGCGCAGCAGCCAGGCCGACGAAACCGCCTTCCAGATGAACTTCGGCTTCAACAGTCGGGTTACCGCGGGAGTCGATGATTTCACGACCGATGACTTTAACGATTTTGGACATTAGGTTTTCCTCAGTACAAGTTAAACTAAAACTCCAGACAAACAGCGCGCGGTTCTCACCGCGCGCCGCCTACCAAATATTTTATTTCACCTGGCGCTTCTGATGCTCGCCTGCGGCTTTCACGAAGCCGGCGAACAGCGGATGCCCATCACGCGGCGTCGATGTAAATTCCGGGTGGAATTGACAGGCCACAAACCACGGGTGATTCGGCAGTTCAATGATCTCGACCAGCTTGTTGTCGGCGGAACGACCGGCGACACGCAGCCCTGCGGCTTCGATCTGCTTCAACAGCATGTTGTTAACTTCGTAACGGTGACGATGACGCTCGACAATGGTCGGTTCGCCGTACAGCTGACGCACCAGGCTGTTGTCGCTCAGGTTGCACTGTTGGCCACCTACGCGCATCGTGCCGCCCAAATCGCTTTCTTCGCTGCGCACTTCGACGTTGCCGTCTTCATCGCGCCATTCGGTGATCAACGCCACCACCGGGTACTTACAGTCTGGCATAAACTCGGTGGAGTTGGCGTTCTCCATCCCCGCCACGTTGCGAGCGAACTCCATCAACGCCACCTGCATGCCCAGGCAAATGCCCAGGTAAGGAATGTTGTTCTCGCGCGCATAGCGTGCAGTCATCACTTTGCCTTCCACGCCGCGGTAGCCGAAGCCGCCCGGGATCAGGATCGCGTCCAGCCCTTTTAGCACTTCCACGCCGCGGGTTTCCACGTCCTGCGAGTCGATCAGCTTGATGTTCACGGTCAGACGGTTTTTCAGCCCGCCGTGCTTCAGCGCTTCGATCACCGACTTGTAGGCGTCCGGCAACTCAACGTATTTGCCGACCATACCGATGGTCACTTCGCCGCCCGGATTGGCTTCTTCGTAGATCACCTGTTCCCATTCGGCCAGGTTGGCTTCCGGCGCGTTCAGGCTGAATCGTTTACAAATATAATCGTCCAGCCCCTGAGATTTCAATAGGCCTGGGATTTTATAAATAGAATCAACGTCTTTCAGAGAGATAACCGCTTTTTCCGGCACGTTGCAGAAAAGCGCGATTTTCGCGCGTTCGTTAGCAGGAACCGCGCGGTCGGAACGGCAAATCAGCACATCAGGCTGAATACCGATGGAAAGCAGCTCTTTTACGGAATGCTGGGTCGGCTTGGTTTTCACTTCGCCCGCCGCCGCCATGTACGGCACCAGCGTCAAGTGCATGTACAGGGTGTGCTCGCGGCCCACTTCCACCGCCATCTGACGGATGGCTTCGAGGAACGGCAGCGATTCGATATCGCCGACGGTGCCGCCGATTTCCACCAGCACCACATCGTGGCCTTCGCCGCCTTCGATGATGCGTTCTTTGATCGCGTTGGTGATGTGCGGAATGACCTGCACGGTCGCGCCCAGATAGTCGCCGCGGCGTTCTTTACGCAGCACGTCGGAGTAGATGCGGCCGGTGGTGAAGTTGTTGCGACGCGACATTTTGGTGCGGATGAAGCGCTCGTAGTGACCCAAATCCAGATCGGTTTCTGCGCCGTCTTCGGTGACGAAAACCTCCCCATGCTGAATCGGGCTCATGGTGCCCGGATCCACGTTGATGTACGGGTCCAGTTTCATGATGGTAACGTTGAGGCCACGGGCTTCAAGAATAGCCGCCAGAGAGGCTGCGGCAATGCCTTTACCCAGAGAGGATACGACCCCGCCGGTCACAAAAATATAATTAGTTGTCATGCTGAACCTGAGAGTTTAGGTTTAAAGACGATGGAAGAACCAGGACGGGAAAGTAGTATACCCGAACCTCTCCTGACCTACAAACGATCGTTTTACTGTCCATCATCTCGGCCGCCCTCCCGTGTTCATCAGGGTTTACTCCGCCGGCGCGCCCAAAACCCTCCAGTAAATACAAAGAGTTAGCGGAGAAAATTTCTTTTTACCGCCCCTCTCGAGCGATAAAACACCTTAGATTTCAGTTTGTTGGCCTTTTGCTGCCGACGGCAGCCCTGCGCCTGTGACCTGACCGCAAGCTTAACCGTTTCAGCCTGAGTGAACCTTGTTTGCGATCAACATTGTCGTTGCAGCGATTCAACTTTCCTGGCGCTTCACCTGCTGCCAGGCGTCTTCCATCTGCTCCAGCGTGGCGTCTTCAAGCCGCAGCCCGCGTTGCTTGACGATCGCCTCCACCTCGCGGAAACGGCGCTCGAACTTGCGGTTGGCCGCCTGCAATGCGTTCTCGGCCTTGTGGCCCAAATGGCGCGAGAGGTTCACGGTGGCGAAGAGCAGATCGCCGATCTCCTCTTCCAGCTTGCTCTCATCGACCACCGCCTGGCGGGCTTCGTGCATCACTTCGTCGATCTCTTCATACACTTTGTCCAGCACCGGGCCCAGCGTGTTCCAGTCGAAGCCGACCGAGGCGCAGCGCTTTTGGATCTTGTGCGCCTTCATCAACGCCGGCAACGCCTGCGGAATGTCGTCCAGCACCGAGTGCAGCGCTTTTTCGGCGCGCTCGCCGGCCTTGAGCTGCTCCCAGCGCGCCGCCACGGCTTCGCTGTCTCCTCCCTCGGCGTCGCCGAAGATGTGCGGATGACGGCGCTCCAGCTTGTCGCTGATGGCGGTGCACACCTCATCAAAATCGAACAGCCCCTGTTCCTGCCCCATCTGGGCGTAGAACACCACCTGGAACAGCAAGTCGCCCAGTTCGTCGCGCAGATCGGCGTAGTCCTGCCGTTCGATGGCGTCCAGCACTTCGTAAGTCTCTTCCAGCGTGTAGGGCGCAATGGTGGCGAAGGTTTGCTTGCGGTCCCATGAACAACCGTTCTGCGGGTCGCGCAGCGTTTTCATGATGTTCAGCAGGCGCTGCAGCGGAGTGGATTGGGTCATAAAAAATCTCTGAGAAAATGGGGGCGCACGGACATGTCCGCCGGAATTGATGGAGTTCGGGCCGCATCGATCTCGGATGCGGCCCGAAAGGCGCAGGAGTTAGTTGCCGTGCAGACGCTTGGCGTCTATCACGTCCGGCAGCTGGTTCAGCTTCGCCAACACCCGCCCCAGCACCTGCTGGTTGTAGATTTCGATATCCATGTCGATGGTGGCCAGCTGTTTCTTGGTGTCGCTGCGGCTGGCGACGCCCAGCACGTTGACCTTTTCGTTGGCCAGAATAGTGGTGATATCGCGCAGCAAGCCGCTGCGATCGTTGGCCATCACGCGCACCACCAGCGAATAACCGCTGGAGTAGCTTTCGCCCCACACCGCATCGACGATGCGCTCCGGCGCATGCGATTGCAAATCGGCCAGCTGATCGCAGTCCGCACGGTGGATCGAGATGCCGCGCCCCTGGGTGATAAAGCCGACGATGTCGTCGCCCGGGATCGGCTGGCAGCAGCGGGCGATGTGGTGCATCAGGTTGCCCACGCCCTCCACCACCACGCGGCCGTTATCCTTGTTGCGGGCCGGCGGCGGCGCTTTCTGCTGCACCAGCTGGCGCAGCGCCTCACGATCCTGCTCTTCGGCGCTCGGCTTGTTGAACTTGCCCTGCAGGTAATTCACCATCTGGTTCAGGCGAATGTCCCCGCCGCCGATCGCCGCCAGCACCTCGTCCAGCGAGTTCATGTTGTAGCGCGGGATCAGCAGCTTCTCGGCCTCTTTCAGGCTGATGCCGAGGTGTTCCAGTTCGTTGTCCAGCATCTGGCGGCCGGCAAGAATGTTCTTGTCGCGATCCTGCTTGCGGAACCAGTTGTGGATCTTCGAGCGCCCGCGGCTGGTGGTCACGTAGCCCAGGTTCGGGTTCAGCCAGTCGCGGCTTGGGTTCGGCTGTTTCTGGGTGATGATCTCAATCTGGTCGCCCATCTTCAGCTGATAGGTAAACGGCACGATGCGGCCGCCGATCTTGGCGCCGATGCAGCGGTGACCAACGTCGCTGTGAATGTGGTAGGCGAAATCGAGCGGCGTGGAGCCGGCCGGCAGATCGACCACGTCGCCTTTTGGGGTAAAGACATAGACCCGATCGTCGAACACCTGGCTGCGCACTTCGTCGAGCATCTCGCCGGAGTCCGCCATCTCTTCCTGCCAGGCGATCAGCTTACGCAGCCAGGCGATGCGCTCTTCATAGCCGGAGCGCACGGTAACCCCCGCGCCCTCTTTGTACTTCCAGTGCGCGGCCACCCCCAGTTCGGCGTCTTCGTGCATTTGCCGGGTGCGGATCTGAATCTCGACGGTTTTGCCGCGCGGCCCCAGCACCACGGTGTGGATCGACTGGTAGCCGTTGGGTTTGGGGTTGGCGACGTAGTCGTCGAACTCATCCGGCAGATGGCGGAAGTGGGTATGCACGATGCCCAATGCCGCATAGCAATCCTGCAGACGCTCCGCCACGATGCGCACCGCGCGCACGTCGAACAGTTCGTCGAACGCCAGGTGCTTTTTCTGCATCTTGCGCCAGATGCTGTAGATGTGTTTCGGCCGGCCGTAGATCTCCACCCGAATGCCTTCTTTGGCCATCTCGGCGCGCAGCCCGGCGACGAAATCGTCGATAAACTGTTCGCGATCGATGCGGCGCTCATGCAGCAGCTTGGCGATGCGCTTGTATTCTTCCGGGTGCAGGTAGCGGAAGCAGAAATCCTCCAGCTCCCACTTCAGCTGGCCGATGCCGAGCCGGTTAGCCAACGGCGCATAGATGTTGGAACACTCTTTCGCCGCCAGCACGCGTTCGTCTTCCGGCGCGTCTTTCACCTCGCGCAGGTGGGCGATGCGCTCCGCCAGCTTGATGACGACGCAGCGGAAATCCTCCACCATCGCCAGCAGCATGCGGCGCACGTTGTCGACCTGTTCGGAGGCCATCGAGTCGTTTTGGGTGGCTTTCAGTTGGCGAATGGCGTCCATGTCCCGCACGCCATGCACCAGGGCGACGATGCCCTTGCCGAACGTTTCCGTCAGGACCTCTTCCTGCACGATGCCGGCATCCACCAGCGGGAACAGCAGCGCGGCGCGCATGCTGTCGTTATCCATGCTCAGCGTCGAGAGGATTTCCACCATCTCCAGGCCGCGCCACAACAGCAGCGAGGCGTCGGGATGGTTTTGGGTCTGCTGCTCACAATAACGCCAGGTTGCGGCCAATCGCTCACATGACTGCGGGTTGGGTAGCCCCAAGCCGGCGATCCACTCATCGAGAGCGAACTCACCCGCCGTATTCAGATGTGCACTTCTTACCGCAACCATAACTTCTCCCTACTTTGCAGCGACCTCTGGCGCGCGCTCGTTGATAAACAGCGCCATTGATTCAAGATGCCCCGTGTGCGGAAACATATCCAACATCCGCACGCGCGCAAGACGATAACCGGCGTTCAACAGCACTTTGCTGTCGCGAGCCAGCGTGGTGGGGTTACAGGAAACATACACCACCCGCGCCGGCGCCAGTTTTACAATGTGTGACATCACCCCGGCCGCACCGGCGCGGGCGGGATCCAGCATCACCTTATCAAACCCTTGTGCTGCCCAAGGTTGCCGCTCAACGTCGTCCTCCAGATTTTCATGGAAGAACGACGCATTATTCAGCTTATTCTTATGTGCATTATATTGCCCATTCGCTACCAGCGTGGCAACACCTTCGATGCCCACCACCGCAGCGGCGTGGCGCGCCAGCGGCAGGGTGAAATTCCCCATGCCGCAGAACAGGTCCAGCACCCGATCATTGGGTTGAATGTCGAGCCATTCAAGGGCCTGCGCCACCATTTGTTGGTTTACGGCATCATTAACCTGAATAAAGTCGCGCGGACTGAAGTCTAAGCGTAGCCCGTCAACCTGATAATACGGCGTTTCACCGCACAGTTTTTCCACCCGATCGCTGTCCGGCGCCAGATAAACGGCGACCTTTTCCCGCTCGCCAAACGCCAACAGCGCCTGGCGATCCGCCTCTTTCAGGGCGTCGAGATGGCGCAGCACCAGCAGCGGGCCGTTATCCGCCAGCACCAGCTCTACATGCCCCAGCCGCCGCACCGCCTGCAGCCCGCTCAGGCAGGCGCGCACCGGCGCCAGCAGCTGCTCCAGCTCCGGGCGCAGCACCGGGCAGTGCTCCACCGCCACCAGCTCGCTGGAGGCCGCCTGTCGAAACCCCATCATCAGGCGCTGCAGCTTCGGCTGCCACGCCAGGCTCAGGCGGGCGCGGCGGCGATAGCCGTATTCCGGGCCGGCGATCACCGGTTCCTGTTGCGGGGTTACTCCGGTTTCGCGGGCGATCATGCGCACCAGCGCCGCCGCCTTGCTCTGCTGTTGCAGCGCCTCATCCGCATGTTGCTGCTGGCAGCCGCCGCACACGCCGAAATGCGGGCAGCGCGGCTCCACCCGCTGCGGGCTGCGGCTCAGCAGGCGCTTGAGCTTGCCTTTGGCGAACTGGCGCTTGTCTTCGGTCAGCTGGATTTCCGCCTGCTCGCCCGGCAATACGCCCGGCACGAACACCGCTTTGCCGTCGTGGCGCGCCACGCCCTGGCCGAAAGGATCGAGATCGCTCACCGTCACGGTGAAGATTTGTGAGCTCTGCCGGGTCGTCACGCGGCGTTTGGGAGAGTAGAATTGCGCCATATTTGTCGATTGTGTGCTGGTTCATTAAGCTAGTGTCAGCTGTCAATTCTCCCACATTGGAATCCCATGACCAAATACAGCCTGCGTGCGCGCATGATGATCCTGATTCTGGCCCCGACCTTGCTGATTGGTTTGCTGCTCAGCACCTTCTTCGTGGTGCACCGCTATAACGAGCTGCAGGAGCAATTGGTCGACGCCGGCGCCAGCATCATCGAGCCGCTGGCGGTAGCCAGCGAGTACGGCATGACGTTCCGCAGCCGCGAATCGGTCAGGCAACTGGTCAGCCTGCTGCACCGCCGCCATTCGGACATCGTGCGCTCGATCACCGTGTTCGATGCGCAGAACAACCTGTTCGTCACCTCCAATTATCACCACAACTTCGCCCAGCTGCAGTTGCCGAAAGGCGTGCCGTTGCCCACCGAACTGATGCTCACCCGGCGCGGCGATTCGCTGATCCTGCGCACGCCGATCCTGTCGGAAAATCAGTATCCGGATGAAACCGCCGACGGCGGCAGCCACCCCGACAACAACCTGGGCTATGTGGCGATCGAGCTGGATCTGCAGTCGGTGCGGCTGCAGCAGTATAAAGAGGTGTTCGTCTCCACCCTGCTGCTGCTGCTGTGCATGTGCATCGCCATCCTGTTCGCTTACCGCCTGATGCGCGACGTGACCGGCCCGATCCGCAACATGGTGAACACCGTCGATCGCATCCGCCGCGGCCAGCTCGACAGCCGCGTGGAGGGCTACATGCTCGGCGAGCTGCACATGCTGAAGAACGGCATCAACTCGATGGCGATGTCGCTCACCGCCTATCACGAAGAGATGCAGCAGAACATCGATCAGGCCACGTCCGACCTGCGTGAAACGCTGGAGCAGATGGAGATCCAGAACGTCGAACTGGATCTGGCGAAAAAACGCGCGCAGGAGGCGGCGCGCATCAAGTCCGAATTCCTGGCCAACATGTCGCACGAGCTGCGTACCCCGCTCAACGGTGTGATCGGTTTTACCCGCCAGATGCTGAAAACCGATCTGAGCGCGACCCAGACCGACTATTTGCAGACCATCGAGCGCTCGGCCAACAACCTGCTGACCATCATCAATGACGTGCTGGACTTCTCCAAGCTGGAGGCCGGCAAACTGGTGCTGGAGCATATTCCGTTCGCCCTGCGCGAAACGCTGGACGAAGTGGTGGTGCTGCTGGCCCCCAGCGCACATGACAAAGGGTTGGAGCTGACGCTGGATGTGCACAACGACGTGCCGGAGCAGGTGATCGGCGACTCGCTGCGCCTGCAGCAAATCATCACCAACCTGCTGGGCAACGCCATCAAGTTCACCGAAACCGGCAATATCGATATTCGCGTCGAGCTGCGCAAACAGCTGGAGCGCCGGGTGGAAGTGGAAGTGCAGATCCACGACACCGGCATCGGCATCTCCGAACGCCAGCAGTCGCAGCTGTTCCAGGCGTTCCGCCAGGCGGACGCCAGCATCTCCCGCCGCCACGGCGGTACCGGGCTGGGGCTGGTGATCACGCAAAAACTGGTGAAGGAGATGGGCGGCGATATCTGCTTCCACAGCCAGTTGAACCGTGGCTCGACCTTCTGGTTCCACATCACGCTCGATCTGAACGAAGGCATGCTGTCGCTGGCGCCGAGCCTGCCGGATCTGAACGGCAAAACGCTCGCCTACATCGAGTCCAACCCGACGGCGGCGCAGGCGACGCTCAACATGCTCAGCGTCACGCAGTTGGTGATTACCCACTCGCCGACGTTGGGTCAACTGCCACAAGGCCACTATGACTTCCTGCTGGCCGGCGTGCCGATCCCGTTCCGCGACAACATGGCGCAGCACCAGGACAAATTGTTGGCCTCGCTCAAGCTGGCCGATCGGGTCATTCTGGCGCTGCCGTGCCAGGCGCAGATCGACGCCGAGCTGCTTAAGCAACAAGGCGCGCTCGGCTGCCTGATCAAGCCTATCACCAGCACGCGTCTGTTCCCGCTGCTGAGAATGGAGACGCCCGATCGGCTTGCCGCCCCGCCTGAGCGTAAACGCCTGCCGCTGACGGTGATGGCGGTCGACGACAACCCGGCCAACCTGAAGCTGATCGGCACGCTGCTGGGCGAACAGGTGGAAAAAACGCTGCTGTGCGAGAGCGGTGAGGAAGCGCTGGCGCTGGCGCGCAACAACGTGCTGGATCTGATCCTGATGGACATTCAAATGCCGAAGATGGACGGCATTCACGCCAGCGAACTGATCCGCCAACTGCCGCACCACAACTCCACCCCGATCGTCGCCGTCACTGCCCATGCCGCCAGCGGCGAACGCGAGCATCTGCTGCAGGCGGGGATGGACGACTACCTGGCCAAGCCGATCGACGAGAAAATGCTGACCCGCGTGCTGTCGCGCTACCACAGCGGCGACGTGGAAAACGCCGTCGCCGACGATGCCCCGCTGTCGCTCGACTGGCCGCTGGCGCTGCGCCAGGCGGCCAATAAGCCGGATCTGGCGCGCGATCTGCTGCAAATGCTGCTCGATTTCCTGCCGCAGGTGCGCGAACGGGTGCAGGCGCTGCTCGAGGGGCAACACGACGACGAGATCCTCGACCTGGTCCATAAGCTGCATGGCAGCTGCAGCTACAGCGGCGTGCCGCGCCTCAAGCAGCTGTGTTTCTACCTCGAGCGGCAGCTGCGCCAGGGCATCACCAACGACGAACTGGAGCCGGAGTGGCTGGAGCTGTTGGATGAGATTGAACTGGTGATCCACGCGGCGCGCGCGCATCTGGCGCAACCGGCCTGAATCCTCAGGCCATAATGCAAAAAGGCACGCCGTAGCGTGCCTTTGTTGCTTTTAGCGCCTGACGTTTATCACTGCGCCAGCAGGTACAGCTGGCTATCGCCGCGCTGAATATTCAACGCCAGCACCGACGGTTTGCTGTCGAGGATTTTACGCAGCTCGCCCAGGTTCTGGATCGGCTGTTGGTTCACGCCCAGGATCACGTCGCCCTTTTTCAGGCCGATACGCGCGGCGGCGCTGCCGGCTTTCACGCTGTCGACCTTAACGCCTTTCACGTTGCCGACCTGGGTATTGCTCAGCTCGGCGCCTTCAATGCCGGTGTAGATATTGCCCGAGGCCACCTGGGTCTGCGCGCTTTGCTCCAGCGTGACGTCAATCGTTACCGGCTTGCCGTCGCGGATAATGCCCAGCGACATCTTGCTGCCGACCGGCAGCGTGCCAATCTCTGCCCGGAACGAGGCGAAGCTGGAGATGGCCTTGCCGTTCATGGTGACGATCACGTCGCCGGCCTTGATGCCCGCCTTCGCGGCGGAAGATTTCGGCATTACCTGGCTGACGAAGGCGCCACGCTGCGCGTCGACCTTCATCGCCTTGGCCAGCTCCGAGTTCAGCTCGGTGCCCATGATGCCCAGCTCGCCGCGTTTCACCTGGCCATACTCGACCATTTGCGCCGTCAGGTTTTTCACCATATTGCTCGGAATGGCGAAGCCGATGCCGATGTTGCCGCCGTCCGGCGCCAGGATCGCGGTGTTGATGCCGATCAGCTCGCCGTTCAGGTTAACCAGCGCGCCGCCGGAGTTGCCGCGGTTGATCGCCGCATCGGTCTGGATAAAGTTTTCGTAGTTTTCGATGTTCAGGCCGCTGCGCCCCAGGGCGGACACGATGCCCGAGGTGGCGGTTTCACCCAGCCCGTACGGGTTGCCGATCGCCACGGTGTAATCGCCGACGCGCAGCTGATCGGAGTCCGCCATCTTGATCGCCGTCAGATTCTTGAAGTCTTTCAGCTGGATCAGGGCGATGTCGGAACGCGGATCCTTGCCGATCACTTTGGCGTCGAAACGGCGACCGTCGCTCAGCTGCACCTGGATCTTGTTGGCGTTGTCCACCACGTGATTGTTGGTCACCACATAGCCCTTGGCGGCATCGATGACCACCCCGGCGCCCAGCGCCTGGAATTTCTGCTGCGTGCCCTGCGGCTGCTGGCCATCCGGTCCGGGCTGTTCAGCGCCCTGACACATCGGCGAGCCCTGGAACGGCGAACCGTCCTGGCAGAACGGCGAATCTTCACCGAAGAACTGTTGGAACTGTTGCGGCATGCGCGGCGTATTGACCGTGGTGCTGCCCTCAACGTTAATGCTAACGACGGAAGGCATCACCTTCTCCAGCATCGGTGCCAGGCTCGGCAACTGCTGGGTGCTGGAAGACGCGGTTTCAGCGGCGCTGGCCGTTACCGGGCCCATCGCCATACCGATGCTGAATGCCAGTGCGCTCAGAACTAATGCGGTTTTTTTCATCTGTGTGTCTCTTATAAAGTCGTTCAAAAAAGAATGGCTGTCTTGCGTGCTTATTCAGAGTTAATTAATAGCCCGAAGTTCCGGCACAGATGATTGGCAATAGTAAACAAATATTGTTCGTCTTTACAAAACTCGAGACAGCCAACCGGTTGGAATTGCTGATAATTATTCCTCCGCTTAATTATTCCGCCGCCATTAATCGACGATATTCATCATAGGCATAAAGGTCGGTCATTCCGCTGATATAGTCCTGCAATAAACGCGCGCGGAAATAATATTCCCGAATGGTTTGCTGCTCCGGCGATAAATGCTGCAACCCTTCTACCGCTTCCACATAAGCCAGCCGATGCTTGGTGGACAGCTTGTGGAACAGGCGCGTTTCGATCGGGTAGGCGCGATGGCTGTCCTCGCGCACCAACCGGCTGAAGTCCGCCAGCGACATCGCCAGCAGCGGGCTGTAAATGTCCAGCAGGCCGCTGATCACCCGGTAGCCTTGCAGCTCGAGCTGCTCGACCTCCGGGTGGTTGAACACATGCTTGAACGCCACATTTTTAAATATTTTCAGCAGCCGATAGGCCGGGCTGGAATCCTCCAGCAGCGCCTGATTGAAACTGCCCTGATAAACCGCGTCCAGATTGTCGATAAAGCGCTGCGCCGCGTGCGGCACCAGCCGCGCCACGGTAAACACCCGCAGATACATGAAGAACTGATCTTCTGCGCTGCGCCGCGCGCCGCCGCGATCGATCTTGCGAAACGCGCTGGCGACGGTCTTGTCGAACAGATCGCCCGGCGCCACCTCGCCCCACTCCTGAATCAGGTGCTGATACAGCTGCTCGACGGTGAAAATGCTCTTCTCCACCGCGTCTTCCAGATCGGCCACGCAGTACGAGATATCGTCGGCGGCCTCCATGATGTAGGTCAGCGGAAAACGATCGAACTCGCCCATGTGCAGCTCGCGCCGCAGCCGATCGACAAAGGCTTCTTCCGCCAGATAATAGCCGGGCTTTTTCATCAAATAGCTGTGGCTGGCGGGGATGTCGCCCGCCCAATAAGCCGGGCGGGTGTATTTCAAAATGCAGCCGACCTGCGCGTAGGTTAGATTGAGTTTCAGCAGGCTGTACACCATGCGGATCGCCTGGGCGTTGCCCTCGAAGTGGCTGAGATCCTGACGGATCCGGCTGCGCAGCCGGTTCAGATCGCTCTCCCCTTCATGCAGGCGCAGCGCCGCGACCTGGCAGCGATCGTGACTGCCCGGCTCGCTGCCGCAGCTGGCGGGATCGAGGCGCTGGGCGAACCAGTCGTTGATCGCCGACTCGCCGAAGTGACCGAACGGCGGATTGCCGATATCGTGCATCAGACAGGCCATTTCCACGATGCTCTCAAACGGATCGAGCAGCCGGGTCAGGCCGAATTCATCGATCTTCCCCGCCTGTTTGAAGCGGTTGAGGATCTCTTTGGCGATATGGCGCCCGACCTGCTGCACCTCCATCGAGTGCGTCAGGCGGCTGCGCACCGCCGCGTTGCGCTCGAGCGGAAACACCTGGGTTTTTTGCTGCAAACGGCGGATGGCGGCCGAGTTGACGATGCGCCCGCGATCGCTCTCGAACTGCCGCACGATGTCGTACTCTTCCTCGGCCTCGATCGGTTTGCTGAAAGGCCGTTGGAAGCTGATTTTTTGCTTGAAGTCGATCCCGGACATCTGTTTCTCCGCCGTTGCGCCCTGCCCCCGTGATAACAATTCCCGGCGGCGGATGCAACGCATTATCTCTGATACACAGCCATGATAGACTATGCCGCAATTCTCACGGCCAATCAGCGAGTGTTATTTATGAAAGTAGGCATCATCGGCGCAATGGAGCAGGAAGTCACCCTGCTGCGCGATCAAATCGAAAACCGTCAAACCATCCAGCGCGCGGGCTGCGAAATCTACACCGGCCAGATCGGCGGCGTTGAAGTGGCCCTGCTGAAATCCGGCATCGGCAAAGTCTCCGCAGCCATGGGCACCACCCTGCTGCTGGAGCACTGCAGCCCGGACGTGGTGATCAATACCGGCTCCGCCGGCGGCCTGGCCAGCACGCTGCGCGTGGGCGACATCGTAGTGTCGGAAGAAGTGCGCTACCACGACGCCGACGTCACCGCCTTCGGCTACGAGCCGGGCCAGATGGCCGGCTGCCCGGCGGCGTTCGTCGCCGACGACGCGCTGATCGCGCTGGCGGAAAGCTGCATCAAACAGCTGGAGCTGCACGCGGTGCGCGGCCTGATCTGCAGCGGTGACGCCTTCATCAACGGCGCCGAGCCGCTGGCGCGCATCCGCGCCACCTTCCCGCGCGTCGCCGCCGTGGAAATGGAAGCCGCGGCGATCGCCCACGTCTGCCATCTGTTCGGCACGCCGTTCGTGGTGGTGCGCGCCATTTCCGACGTCGCCGACAGCGAGTCGCACATGAGCTTTGACGAGTTCCTGGTGGTAGCGGCCAAGCAGTCTACGCTGATGGTCAACACCATGCTGCAAACCCTGGCCAAGCGCGGTTGATGTGAGGCGGCGCTTCACCTCGGCGCTCTGGCTGCTGGCATTCTGGCTGGCCCTGCCGGCCGGGGCCGCCCAGCGAGTGATCAGCCTGGCGCCCAATGCGACCGAACTCGCCTATGCCGCCGGCATGGGCGAGGTGCTGGTGGCGGCGAGCGCCTATTCCGATTATCCGCCGCAGGCCGCCAGGCTGGAGCAGGTGGCCTCCTGGCAGGGCATCAACCTGGAGCGGGTGCTGGCGCTCAAGCCGGATCTGATCCTCGCCTGGCGCGGCGGTAATCCGCAGCGCGTGCTGGATCAGCTCGCCGCATTCGGCATTCCGATCTTCTATGCGGACGCCGATAATCTCGAAGGGATCGCCGGCTTGCTGGATAAGCTGGCGCAATACAGCCCGCACCCGGACCAGGCGCATCAGGCCGCCGCCGGCCTTCGCCGTCAGTTCGCTGCTCTCAGGCAACAGTACGCCGATAATCCTCCGCGACGCGTGTTGCTGCAGTTCGGCACCCAGCCGCTGTTCACCAGCTCCGGCGCCACGCTGCAGAGCCAGGTGTTGGCGCTGTGCGGCGCGCAGAACGTCTTCGCCGACAGCCGCACGCCTTGGCCGCAGATCAGCCGCGAGCAGGTGCTGGCGCGCCAACCCCAGGCCATCGTCATCACCGGCGGCGCGAAAGAGGCCGCCAATGTGAAAGCCTTCTGGGCGCCTCAGCTGCAGGTACCGGTGATCGCGCTGAACGAAGACTGGTTCAATCGCGGTGGGCCGCGGCTGCTGTTGGCGGCGCAGCAGCTGTGCCGCCAGCTGGCGGAGATCCGCTGATGCTGGTGTTCTGGCTGGATATTCTCGGCACGGCGGTGTTCGCCGTCTCCGGCGTACTGCTGGCCGGCAAGCTGCGCATGGATCCGTTCGGCGTGTTGGTGTTGGGCGTGGTCACCGCGGTTGGCGGCGGCACCATCCGCGATATGGCGCTGGCCAACGGCCCGGTGTTCTGGGTCAAGGATCCCACCGATCTGGTGGTGGCGATGATCACCTGCGTCTTGACGCTGTTGCTGGTGCGCCAGCCGCGCCGCCTGCCGAAATGGGTGCTGCCGGTGCTCGACGCCGTCGGGCTGGCGGTGTTCGTCGGCATCGGCGTCAACAAGGCTTTCGCGGCCGGCACCGGCCCGCTGGTGGCGATCTGCATGGGGGTGATCACCGGCGTCGGCGGCGGCATTATCCGCGACGTGCTGGCGCGCGAGATCCCGATGATCCTGCGCACCGAAATTTACGCCACCGCCTGCATCATCGGCGGCATCGCGCACGCCACGGCGTTTTACACCTTCAACATGCCGCTGCAACAGGCCATGATGCTGGGTATGGTCATCACGCTGGCCATTCGGCTGGCGGCCATCCGCTGGCACCTCAAGCTGCCCGCCTTTATTCTCGAACGCTGAGCCGCCGCCCTGCGGGGCGGCGACCTGGTGATTTATTAGACTAAAAACGGGTTCGGTGGTATTATTTTCACCCGAAAAATAGCGTAGTGACGATGTAAAATTCTGTAACCCTCAGGTTAATGCTTTCCCCGCGCTGTTAAAACTTTTTAACTTTTTGCCGATAAGTCATCACAAGATGGCTTACGGATGGCTATTCCCGCAATGATGAAAAAAATTCTGCTTGCCTGCTGTGGCGCCCTGCTGAGTGGCGCCGTCTATGCCGATGCCGTCAGCGGCCAGATCGGCGTTACCCTGACCATTGAACCGCAATGCGCCGTGCGCCTCGAAGCCGCTGCGCCACAGGCCGAATGCAGCCATGCGGCGGCTCAACCGAAGGTCATCCGCACCCCACCGACGCAGGAGAGCGGCGCGGAAGTGATCCTGGTGGAATGGTAGACATAAAAAAACCCGCCGGCCGGAAAGCGAGCGGGTTGATATTCTGACAGGCAAACTCAGATGCTGAACGACGAACCGCAACCGCAGGTGGTTTTGGCATTCGGGTTGGTCACCACGAAGCGCGATCCTTCCAGCCCTTCGGTGTAGTCGACCGAACCGCCAACCAGATACTGCAGGCTCATCGGATCGACCACCAGCGCCACGCCCTGCTTCTCGATGGTCATGTCGCCATCGTTGACCTTGTCGTCAAAAGTGAAACCGTACTGGAATCCACTGCAGCCGCCGCCGGTAATGTAAACCCGCAACTTCAGGTTCGGATTTTCTTCGTCAGCAATCAGGTACTTGACCTTGTTTGCTGCTGCCTCGGTAAATTGCAGGGGCAGTGCCGTTTCATCACTCATACTCTTTACTCCCAACATTGTTCAGCATCAGATCGCGACCAGGGCTGCCTGATTAATATTAACGATTATCCGATACCTGAGTGTTGCGTTCAAGTATTCACCGCATTTGTTGTATTTTCTTTACTTGTTTTCTCCGCCGCTTCCCGCGCCAACTGCGCCTCCTGCCGTTGCAGGGTGCGCGCCAGGATCGACGAATACAGCGGCTTGCCGCCGAGCAGCTGCGCCACCACCGTAGCGCCCAGGCAGGTGATGATCATCGGTAAAATCAGCTGGTAGTTGTCGGTCATTTCCAGCACCAACACGATGCCGGTCAGCGGGGCGCGCACCGTGGCGGCGAACAACGCCCCCATGCCGGCGATGGCGAAAGTGCCCGCCTCGATGCCGTACTGCGGGAACAAATGCGCCCCCGCCAGCCCGAAGGCGGTGCCGAACAGCGTGCCCAGCGCCAACATCGGCGCAAAGATGCCGCCCGGCGCGCCGGAACCGAAGCACAGCAGCGTGGTGAAGATGCGGGTAATGAAAATGAACATCAACATGCCGACGCTGTAATTGCCCGCCGCGGCGATCGGGATCAGCCCAAAGCCGCCGCCCGCCGCCTCCGGCTGGATCAGCCCCAGAATGCCGCACACGCCGCCGAGCAGCCCGCCCATCAGCAGCACATTGCGCATTCTGCCGCCGTGCAGGCGCGCGAACATGTCCTGAGTGCGAAAGATCAGCGCGTTGAATCCCACGCCCACCGCGCCGAATATCGCGCCCAACACCAGATAGAGCCACAAGGTGTTGATGGGCGCCGAGGCGAGTTTGCCGACCGCGATCACCGAGCCTTGGCCGTTGAACAGCTGGAACACCACGCTCGACATGATAACGCCGATAAACACCGCTTTAATCGAGATCAGGTTGTAGCGAAACTGCGGCCGCATCTCTTCGATGATAAACAGAATGCCGGCCAGCGGCGCGTTGAACGCGGCGGACAGCCCGGCGGCGGCCCCGGTCGCCAGCAGCGAATGGCGCGCCTCGGCGCCGCGAATGCGCAGCACGTCCAATACCATGCGCCCGACGTTGCCGCCCATCTGCACCGTAGGCCCTTCGCGCCCCAGCACCATGCCCGCCCCCAGCGTTCCCATGCCGCCGATGAATTTCACCGGTATCACGCGCCACCAGCGCACCGGCCGCAGCTCCTCCAGCGCGCCTTCGATCTCAGGAATGCCCGAACCGCCCGCCTCAGGCGCAAAGCGCCGCACCAGGTAATAACCCAGCGCCGCCAGCGCGGCGGACAAGATAAACGCCAGCGGCCACACCAGGATCCAGAAGTCGGCGACCTGCGCCAGCGAAGCCAGCCGCTGCTGCTGCACCCACGCCACCGCTTTATCGAAGGCCACGCCGAGCAAACCGGCCAGCGTCCCCACCAGCGCGGCCATCAACAGGATCGCCACCGGCGTTTTATCGCGGCGGATAAACTGGCGCACCGCATCGCTGCGGCTAAGACGCGGGCTCAACGTCCCGACTGGCTGTGATTGTGATTCTGTCATCGCGAGTGATTCGTCAGGTAATTTGTAATACAAATAGGCAAGGCGGTTATTCTACCCCAACCCGGCGGCGGGCGCTGCCGTTAATGGTATCTGACTGTGATCGTTTCATAACGCGGCGCTCTCCTCTAGAATAGCGCGGTCAAATCATTCAAAAGAGAATCCAGGAGCCGATTTATGAGCCTACACAGCAAGTCCGAAAGTCTGTACGCCCAGGCGCAACAGTTGATCCCCGGCGGGGTAAACTCTCCGGTGCGTGCATTCACCGGCGTGGGCGGTGTGCCGCTGTTTATCGAGCGCGCAGACGGGGCTTACCTGTTCGATGCCGACGGCAAGGCCTATATCGACTATGTCGGTTCCTGGGGGCCGATAGTGCTGGGGCATAACCACCCGGCGATCCGCGACGCGGTGATCGAAGCGGCGCAGCGCGGCCTGAGCTTCGGCGCGCCGACCGAGATGGAAGTCAAAATGGCGCAGCTGGTCACCGAGCTGGTGCCGACGATGGATATGGTGCGCATGGTGAACTCGGGCACCGAAGCCACCATGAGCGCCATCCGCCTGGCGCGCGGCTACACCAACCGCGATAAAATCATCAAGTTCGAAGGCTGCTACCACGGCCACGCCGACTGCCTGCTGGTGAAAGCCGGCTCCGGCGCGCTGACCCTCGGCCAGCCGAACTCACCGGGCGTGCCGGCCGACTTCGCCAAACACACCCTGACCTGCACCTATAACGATCTGGATTCGGTGCGCGCCGCCTTCGAACAGTACCCGTCCGAAATCGCCTGTATCATCGTCGAGCCGGTCGCCGGCAACATGAACTGCGTGCCGCCGCTGCCGGAATTCCTGCCGGGCCTGCGCGCCCTGTGCGACAAGTACGGCGCGCTCTTGATCATCGACGAAGTGATGACCGGCTTCCGCGTCGCGCTGGCCGGCGCGCAATCCTATTACGGCGTCGAGCCGGATCTGACCTGCCTCGGCAAAATCATCGGCGGCGGCATGCCGGTGGGCGCCTTCGGCGGCCGGCGCGAGGTGATGGACGCGCTGGCGCCGACCGGCCCGATCTACCAGGCGGGCACCCTGTCCGGCAACCCGATCGCCATGGCGGCGGGCTACGCTTGCCTGACCGAAGTGTCGCAGGTCGGCGTGCATCAGACGCTGACCGAACTGACCGAGATGCTGGCCGCTGGCCTGCTGCACGCGGCGCAGGAAGAGAATATTCCGTTGGTGGTCAACAACGTCGGCGGCATGTTCGGCCTGTTCTTCACCGACGCGCCGGCGGTCACCTGCTACCAGGACGTGATGCAGTGCGACGTGGAACGCTTCAAGCGCTTCTTCCACCTGATGCTGGAAGAGGGGGTGTATCTCGCGCCGTCCGCCTTCGAAGCGGGCTTCATGTCCGTGGCGCACAGCAAGGAAGACATCCAGCGCACCATCGACGCCGCGCGTCGCTGCTTCGCCAAGCTGTAATCCCGGCCGGATGGCCAAAAGAAACGGGCGCCGAGGCGCCCGTTTTGTTTTTCACGGCGGTTTACAGCAGCGTGCCATAAATGGTCAACAGCGCCACCACCACCACGATGATCATCGTCACCTTGCGCGCCAGCGTCACCGCCGCCCGCGGCGTTTGCACCGGGTCCATATGCGGATCGCGCGCCAGCGAGAACTGCGCCAGCCGCGTCAACACCTGATACGACGACGAATGCCGATCCCCGAGCGAGGCGAACCAGGCCGGCAGCGCGCGCTCGCCGTGGCCGAACAACGCATAGGCCACCCCGGCCAAACGCACCGGGATCCAGTCCAGCCAGTTCAGCAGCTGATCGATGCCCGACTGCGAACGCTCCAGCGGCGTATTGTGGCGCGCCAGCCAGGTTTGATAGGCGCGCAGGAAGGCATATCCCGCCAGCGCGATCGGCCCGTACGGCCCAAAGACCACGAACCAGAACAGCGGCGCCAGGTAATAACGGAAGTTGATCCACAGCAGCGCGTTTTGCAGCTCGCGCAGGCGCAGCTCTTCACTGCAGTCCACCGGCAAACCGTGGATCAACGCCAGCTCTTCCGCCATCTGATCGCTGGCATGGGTATCCCCCTGCCGCGCCGCTTTCAGGTAGGCGCGATAGTGTTTGCGCTTGATGCCGGCGCCGACGCACAGCAGATCGATGACGATCCACAGCAGCAGCGTCACCACGCCGAAGAATAACCCGTGCGACAACCACAGAACGCCCCAGACGATCACCATCCAGGCGGCGGTCATCGCCAGCGTCTGCGCCAGCGAAACCCGATGCAGCCGCTGAAACACCACTTCAAGACGGTGATCCAGCTGCCAGTGTTCACCCAGCTTGAACAGGCGCTCCCAGGCCAAAACCAGCAACAGCGTAAACAGCGTCATTAGCGATTCCTCTCCCTTTTTCTTGTCTCAAGCATAGCGTCGGCGGGCGCGCCGCGTTGTTCCAGAGATGCCAGATAGCGATCCCAATCGAACGCCGGCCCGGGATCGGTTTTGCGGCCGGGGGCGATATCGCAATGCCCGGCGATATGCGCCGCCAACGGCGGATAATGTTCGGCCAGCAGTGCGGTGACCGCCTGCAGCGTGCGATATTGCGCCTCGGTGTAGGCTAACTGGTCGGTGCCTTCCAGCTCGATGCCGATGGAGAAATCGTTGCACCGTTCGCGCCCCTGATACAGAGAAACGCCCGCGTGCCACGCGCGCTGGTCGAAGGGCACATACTGCACGATCTCCCCGTCGCGGCGGATCAGGCAGTGCGCAGACACTCGCAGCTGATGGATCTCGGCGAAATAAGGGTGCTGCGCGGGATCTAGCGTGCCGGTGAACAGCTGGTCGATATAGGGGCCACCGAATTCGCCGGGCGGCAGGCTGATGTTATGGATGACCAGCAGCGAGGGCGGCTCGTCATCCGGGCGCCGATCGCAGTGCGGCGAAACCACTCGCGTCACCCCGACAATCCAGCCATTTTCCAACTGCATCAGACACCTCTCTGCGGTGGTACTTATTCCTGCAACAGAGTAGCATGTTCCCCTACGAACTAACCGTCCATTTCGGAGTTTTCCATGCCGACACGCCGCTACAGTGCCGACCGTCGCCGCACCGAGCTTCTTGAACGTATTGAAAGTGATATTCCCTATGCCGTCGCCCAGGCGCTGCGCGAAGACCTGGGAGGTGAAGTTAACGCCGGGCGCGATATTACCGCGCAATTGTTATCGGCGGACAAGCAGGCCGAAGCCACCGTCATTACCCGCGAAGCCGGCGTGTTCTGCGGCCGCCGCTGGCTGAACGAAGTCTTTATTCAGTTGGGCAACCAGGTGCAGGTGGAGTGGCTGGTGGCAGACGGCGACCGTCTGATACCGAACCAACCGCTTTGCCGGCTGCGCGGCCCTGCGCGGGTGCTGTTGACCGGCGAGCGCACCGCGCTGAACTTCGTGCAGATGCTCTCCGGCGTGGCGACCGAGGTCAGCCGCTACGTGGCTCTGCTGGAAGGCACCCAGACTCGCCTGCTCGATACCCGCAAGACCTTGCCCGGCCTGCGCACCGCGCTGAAATACGCCGTGCTGTGTGGGGGCGGCAGCAACCATCGGCTGGGGCTGTCCGATGCCTTCCTGATCAAGGAAAACCACATCATCGCCTCCGGCTCGATCAAAAACGCGGTGGAAAAAGCCTTCTGGCTGCACGCCGACGTGCCGGTGGAAGTGGAAGTCGAGTCGCTCGATGAACTGCAGCAGGCGCTGGACGCCGGCGCCGACATCATCATGCTGGACAACTTCAGCGTCGAGATGATGCGTCAGGCGGTCGCCCAAACCCAGGGCCGCGCCCAGCTGGAAGTGTCCGGCAACGTCACCAGCGAGACGCTGCGCACCTTCGCCGAGACCGGCGTGGATTACATTTCGGTCGGCGCGCTGACCAAGCATGTGACCGCGCTCGATCTGTCGATGCGCTTCAAATGATCCCCTCGCCCCCGGCCGCCGCCGGGGGCGTTACCGCAGATTTGCGAAGCCCCTCGCACCGTTTTTCCCTCCGCTGCAAACGACATCAATACTGATGGAAGTTCGCCGAGAAACGCGTAAAACCCGCTCGCCGTTCCCCCGCGCAAACCGCTACCGTTGTTTTCCACACCCTTATGGAGGAAACAACGCATGGAAACGCAACGCGGCTTTAGCCTGATCGAACTGATGGTGGTGATCGCCATCATCGCCATCCTCAGCGCCATCGGCATTCCCGCCTATCAGCGCTACATCCAGAAAGCGGCGATGACCGACATGCTGCAAACCATGGCGCCGTATAAGCTGGCGGTCGAGCTGTGCGTGCTGGATGAAGGCGCGCCCGCCGGCTGTGAAGCCGGCAGCAAAGGCATTCCCACCAGCGGCGCGTCGCGTTATGTCAGCGGGGTGAAAGTCGTTAAAGGCGTAATCACGCTGACCGGCGCCCAAACGCTGCAGGGGCTGGCGGTGGCGTTAACCCCCAAGTCGAACGCCGATGGGCTGACCCGCTGGACCCGGCTGTGCAGCAGCGAAAACGCGACGCTGGTTGAGGTATGCCGGGAAGTCTTCCGCTTCGACGACGCGGCGGAGTAACGGCGATGAACGCGCAAATCAGCGAAGAGGTTCACACCCTGTGTCGGCGCTATCAGGCGCTGGCGCTGAGCGAAGACCCGACCACACTGACGGTCGCGCTCAGCGAAGAAGCGCCGCAGGGGCTGCTGGCGGCGCTGCGTTTCGCCACCGGCAAACGCATCCATCTGGAACAATGGCCGGCGGCCAGGTTGGAGCTGGCGCTTAACCAGCGCCACGAACCGCTCTCGGCGCCGCTGGCGGCCGAAGAGGACACGACCGATATCGCCTACCCCGACGACGGCGATGCGCCGGTGGTGCAATTCATCAACCAGACGCTGCGCCTGGCCATCCAGCGCCGCGCCTCGGACATCCACTTCGAGCCCTTTCGGCAGCATTTTCGCATTCGTCTGCGCATCGACGGCGTGCTGCAAACCCTCGCCTCACCGCCGCCGCAGCTGGCCGCGCGCCTCATCGCCCGGCTGAAGATCCTCGGCCAGCTGGATATCGCCGAGCGCCGTCAGCCTCAGGACGGGCAGCTCAGCCTGACGCTGGACAGCGCGCGCTATGCCATGCGTATCGCCACCCTGCCGACGCTGCACGGCGAAAAGGTGGTGCTGCGCGTTCAGCAGGGCGAGCAACAAGAACTGCCGCTGGATCAGTTAGGCATGAGCCGGGCGGATCTGGCGCGCTATGCGACGGCGCTGGCCTGCCCGCAAGGGTTGATCCTGGTGACCGGCCCGACCGGCAGCGGCAAAACGGTGACGCTGTACAGCGGTCTGCGCCAGTTGAACGATGCGCAGAGCAACCTGTGCAGCGTCGAGGATCCGGTCGAGATCCCGCTGTTCGGCGTTAATCAGACTCAGATCAACGCCAAAACCGAGCTGAGCTTCGCCCGGGTGCTGCGCGCCCTGCTGCGCCAGGATCCAGACGTCATCATGATCGGCGAGATCCGCGATGCGGAAACCGCCGAGATCGCGGTCAAGGCCGCGCAAACCGGCCACCTGGTGCTGTCGACGCTGCATACCAACTCCACCGGCGAAACCCTGACGCGGCTGATGCACATGGGGATCCCCGGCTACCTGCTCGCCGGCTGCCTGAAGCTGGTCGTCGCGCAGCGGTTGGTGCGCAGACTGTGCCGCCACTGCCGCTATCCGCACAGCCAGCCGACGCATTTTCCCAGCGCGATCTGGCCGGAACCGCTGACCGTCTGGCGCGCCGATGGCTGCGAGCATTGCTTCGGCGGTTACTATGGGCGCATCGGCGTGTATGAACTGTTGGCCATTACGCCGGAAATACAGGCGGCATTGCTGGCGAACGCCGCTCCCAGTCTGCTGGCGGATATCGCCCGCGAACAGGGGCAGCTTTCGCTGCTGCAGGCGGGCCTGGCGCTGGCCGCCGAAGGCACGACCTCGCTGGAAGAACTGTACCGCGTGATCGACGTCGTCCAGCCTGGCATAGCCGCACCATGAAAGCGCGCCGGTTGTTTCTTTGGCAGGCTTTCGACGCACAGGGCGCCTTACGCCGCGGCGAACTGATGAGCGAGGAAAAACGGCAGGTGAGCCGGTTGCTGATCGAACAAGGCCTGCAACCGTGCCGAATCGGGCACGGCAAACGCGTTACGCCCGGCCAATGGCGTGGAGAACCGTTAATCCACTTCACCCGCCAGCTCGCCACTCTGCTGCAGGCGGGGTTGCCGCTGGTCAATGCGCTGCAGTTGCTGGCAGCAGAGCATCCTTCGGCAGCCTGGCGCTGCCTGCTGCGCCAGCTGGCCGACCAGGTGCGCGAAGGGCAACCGCTTTCCGAAACCCTCGCCGAACAACCGGGGATTTTTCCCCTGATCTATCGCCAGCTGATCGCCATCGGTGAACTGACCGGCAACCTCGATCGCTGCTGCCTGCAGCTGGCGCAACAACAGGAGGCCCAGTTGCTGCTGCGCCGCAAGGTGACCAAAGCGCTGCGTTATCCCCTCTTCATCTGCGCGGTGGCGCTGATGGTCAGCGTGTTGATGCTGGTGATGGTGCTGCCGGAATTCGCCAAGGTTTATCAATCGTTCGATGCGCCGCTGCCCTGGTTTACCCAAGGGTTGCTGGCATTGTCTGCGCAGTTGATCGCCACCGGCCCCTATCTGGCGTTGCTGCTGGGCGCGTCGCTGTTCGGCTATGGCCGCTGGCTGCACCCGCGCCCGCCGTGGCGCAGACGTGAACAGGCACTCTTGCTGCGCCTGCCGCTGATCGCCCGGCTGGTGAGCGGCGGCGCGCTGAGCCAAACATTTCGCATCCTGACCATGACCCAACGCGCCGGGCTGACGCTGGTGGAAGGGTTGAACGCGGCGGCGCTGGCGGCTGACCATCTGCTGTACAAACAGGCGCTGGAGCAGGTGCAACGGCAGATCGCCGAAGGCGAAGCCTTTCATCATGCCCTGGGCCTGCAACCGCTGTTTCCGCCGCTGTGCCGGCAGTTGGTGCGGGTGGGCGAAGAGTCCGGTTCGCTGGACGCCTTGCTGGATAAATTGGCGCAGTGGTATGAACGGCAGACGCACGAGCTGGCCGATACGCTGGCGCAAACGCTGGAGCCGCTGCTGATGCTGGTGGTAGGTGGGATTGTCGGCGCTTTGGTGATCGCCATGTACCTGCCTATCTTTCAACTGGGCAGCGTGTTGGGATAAGGGTAAAAGGATAGCGGGCGCTGCGATGCACTGCGCCCGAATGCAAGGTGCGGCTTATTTGCTGCCGAAGACGCGGTTTTCCTGCTCCGCCACGCGGATAAAGGTGGTGCGCTTGGTCAGCTCTTTCAAACGCTCGGCGCCGACGTAGGTGCAGGCAGAACGCAGGCCGCCGAGGATATCGCGCACGGTGAACTCCACCTCGCCCCGCAGCGGCAGCTTGACAGTTTTGCCTTCGGCCGCGCGATACTCCGCCACGCCGCCGACGTGGCGCTTCATCGCTGACTCGGAGCTCATGCCGTAGAACAGCATGAATTTCTCGCCGTTCTCTTCCACCACGGTGCCTTCGCACTCGTCGTGGCCGGCCAGCATGCCGCCCAGCATCACGAAGTCCGCGCCGCCGCCGAAGGCTTTGGCGACATCGCCCGGCACCGAGCAACCGCCGTCGCTGACGATTTGGCCGCCCAGCCCGTGGGCCGCATCGGCGCATTCGATCACCGCCGACAGCTGCGGATAGCCCACGCCGGTCTTCACGCGGGTGGTGCATACCGATCCCGGCCCGATGCCGACTTTAACGATGTCGGCGCCGGAGAGGATCAACTCTTCCACCATCTCGCCGGTCACTACGTTGCCGGCGCAGATGACGTGATTCGGGCAGGCTTCGCGCGCTTTCTGCAGGAAGGCGACGAAGTGTTCAGAGTAGCCGTTGGCCACATCGATACAGATGAATTTCAGCGCCGGAGACAGGGCCAGGATCTGCTGCATTTTGGCGAAGTCGGCTTCGGAGGTGCCGGTGGACACCATCACGTGGCGCAGCACCGATTCCGGCATGCGCTGCACGAAGTCAGCCCATTGCTCGACACTGTAATGTTTGTGTACCGCGGTGAGAACGTCGAAAGAAGCCAGGGCCTCGGCCATGCGGAAGGTGCCCACCGTGTCCATGTTGGCGGCGATAATCGGCACGCCGGACCAGCTGCAACCTGAATGCTTGAAGGTAAACTGACGTTCCAGTTCAACCTCGGAACGGCTTTTCAACGTGGAACGCTTAGGGCGGATCAACACGTCTTTAAAGCCTAACTTCAAATCTTCTTCAATACGCATGACTTATGATTTCCTGGTTAATGGCGACGGATCGCAAGGAGGATATTCGAACCTCTGCCCGACGGCTTTCCCGTGGCGCGGAAAGATGACGGCGAGATTAATGCCAGTTCCAGTGACGTTATAATACGCGCTAATAATCGCCGAACAAGACTGCGAATTCGCCTTTATTTACGCTACAATCCGACAAATTTACCTGCATAATCGCAGTGTGATTGCCCGCTCATTTCTGCCGTGCCGCTGCGCTTTTTCTCGCCGCCCAAACGGGGCCGAGGCGCAAGCGCCGCCTGCCGACTTGCACTTCTGCGCGATCGCTTTATGATTCGTCTATTATTTTTTTATGAACATCGGATGCACCTAACACCATGGCCTACATTGTTGCGTTGACCGGGGGCATAGGCAGCGGCAAAACGACCGTTGCGAACGCCTTTGCGCGCCACGGCGCAGCCATTATCGATGCCGACGTGATCGCCCGTCAGGTCGTTGAGCCGGGCACCCCTGCCTTGGCCGCGATCGCCGAGCGATTTGGTCATGAAATGTTGCTGCCGGACGGCGCGCTCAACCGCGCTGCGCTGCGTCAGCGCATCTTCAGCCATCCCGATGACAAAACCTGGCTGAACCAGCTGCTGCATCCGCTGATACACCGCGAGACCCAGCGCCAACTGGCGCAGGCCACCAGCCCGTACGCGCTGTGGGTCGTGCCGCTGCTGGTGGAAAACGGCCTGCAGGATTGCGCCGATCGGGTGCTGGTGATCGACGTCGACACCGAAACCCAGTTGGCTCGCACCATCGCGCGCGACGGCATCAGCCGCGAGCAAGCGCAGAGCATTCTCGCCGCCCAGGCCACGCGCCAGCAGCGCCTCGCCGTTGCGGATGACATTATTGACAACAGCGGCGCCGCTCAGGGGATAGAGCCACGGGTCGCCGCACTGCATCGTCGCTACCTTGAACTGGCGGCAACAGCGCCCCAACAGGATTAAACTGCATGAGTGATGTTTCCCCAACCGTTCTCTTTGAACACCCGCTGAACGAAAAAATGCGCACCTGGCTGCGCATCGAGTTTTTACTGCAACAGCTGCACGGCCAGCGCGCCCTGAGCGAAACCGCCATCGCCCTTACCTTTTTCCGCACCGTCTCCGATTTGCTGGACGTGCTGGAGCGCGGCGAGGTACGCACCGAACTGCTCAAAGAGCTGGAGCGTCAACAGCAAAAACTGTTGGCCTGGGCCGATGTGCCGGGCGTGGATATGGCATTGATCGAGCAGTTGCGCGGCCAGTTGAAGTCGCGTTCATCGGCGCTGATGGCGGCACCGCGCCTCGGTCAGGCACTGCGTGAAGACCGGCTGATCGGCCTGGTGCGCCAGCGTCTGAACATTCCCGGCGGCTGCTGCAGCTTCGATCTGCCGACCCTGCACATGTGGATGCACGCGCCGCAGCAGGATCGCGATGCCGACGTCGCCGCCTGGCTGCAGTCGCTGGATCCGCTGAACCAGGCGCTGATCATGGTGCTGGATCTGATCCGTCAGTCGGGGCCGTTCCGCAATCAAATCAGCCTGAACGGTTTTTTCCAGGACAACGCCGAAGGGGCGGATCTGCTGCGCCTGCGCCTCCATCTGGCACCGCAGCTTTATCCGCAAATTTCCGGCCACAAGACGCGTTATGCCATTCGTTTCCTGCCGTTGGACAGCGAACATGGCATGGTGCCTGAACGCCTGACGTTCGAACTGGCCTGTTGTTGAACTCATGAAAGCAAGCCTTCTCAGCACCGCCAGAAGGCGTAAGGAACCGTTATGACGACCGTAGTGAAATGCCCAACCTGTGGCACCGGCGTGGTTTGGGGCGAAGTCAGCCCGTTCCGGCCATTTTGCAGCAAGCGCTGCCAGCTGATCGATCTTGGCGAGTGGGCCGATGAAGAGAAGCGCATTCCGAGCAACAGCGATCTGTCGGAAAGTGAGGACTGGAGCGAACTCGACGACCGCTAGTCGCCGTTTGCAGGCCTGGCGCGCGCCAGGCCGATAGTGCTATTGCGCGGCACCAGCCTGCGCCACCAGCAGTTGGATAATGCCGGCGTTGGCTTCCGGGAACTCGTCTTCACGCAGCTCCGCCTGTTTTACCCAGCGCATCGGCTGCCCCTCACGGCCAAACGGCTCGCCCGCCCAACGCTCCACCAGATAAAAATTCAGCGTCACGATGCGATCGCTGAAACGATGTTCCACCACCTCCAGCAGTTCGGCCCGCTCGGCTTCGATACCGGTCTCTTCGCGCAACTCGCGGCTCAGCGCCTGTTCCGGCGTCTCACCCTGCTCGATCTTGCCGCCAGGAAACTCCCAGAATCCGGCCATGTGCGCGTCAGCGGCGCGGCGCGTAATAAAGATCTCCCGTTGAGCATTGCGGATGATGCCCACGGCAATATTCAGATGTTTCATCTCACCCTCCTGATGGGTGCCAAAAAACAGGGGCTCAGCAAGCTGAACCCCTGGGTATTATCGGTCAACCGCGGCCGGCATTACTGCAGGCGGCCGTGGCACTGCTTGTATTTCTTGCCGGAACCGCATGGGCAAGGATCGTTGCGGCCCACTTTGCGCTCGGCGGTCGCCGGCGCGTTCGGATCTTCGGTCACCAGCGCGTTCTCGTCGTGGTGGCTCAGCTGTTGCTGCTGCGCCAGGCGCTCGGCCTCTTCACGGCGCTGCTGTTCCAGCGCTTCCACCTCTTCCGGCATCCGCACCTGTACCTTGCTCAGCACGCTGATCACTTCATATTTCAGCGATTCCAGCATGGTGGCGAACATGTTGAAGGATTCGCGCTTGTACTCCTGCTTCGGATCCTTCTGCGCATAGCCGCGCAGGTGGATGCCCTGACGCAGGTAGTCCATCGCCGCCAGGTGCTCTTTCCACAGGGAATCCAGCGTCTGCAGCATCACGCCCTTCTCGAAGTTGCGCATCATCTCGCTGCCGACCACTTCTTCCTTACGCTGATACTGCTCTTTGGCGTTCTCCAGAATACGTTCGCGCAGCGTCTCTTCGTGCAGCTCCGGCTCTTTGTCCAGCCACTGGGCGATCGGCATCTCCAGATCGAAGTCGTTCTTCAGACGCTCTTCCAGCCCCTGAATGTCCCACTCTTCTTCCAGCGACTGCGGCGTGATGTAGTTGTCGATGGTGCTCTTGAACACGTCCTCGCGGATGCTGGCGATGGTTTCGCTCACGTCGGACACGTCCAGCAATTCATTACGCTGGCTGTAGATGGCGCGGCGCTGATCGTTGGCGACGTCGTCGTATTCCAGCAGTTGCTTACGGATATCGAAGTTGCGGCTTTCCACTTTGCGCTGCGCGTTGGCGATCGCCTTGGTCACCCACGGGTGCTCAATTGCTTCGCCTTCTTTCATGCCCAGTTTACGCATCATGCCGGACACGCGATCCGAGGCGAAGATACGCATCAGGGCATCTTCCATCGACAGGTAGAAGCGGGATGAACCGGCGTCGCCCTGACGACCGGAACGGCCGCGCAGCTGGTTATCGATACGGCGCGATTCATGGCGCTCGGTGCCGATGATATGCAGGCCGCCCGCCGCCAGCACCGCGTCGTGGCGCTCTTTCCAGGCGGCTTTGATGGCTTCGATCTGCTCTTCGGTCGGTTCTTCCAGCAGCGCCACTTCGGCCTGCCAGCTGCCGCCCAGCACGATATCGGTACCACGGCCCGCCATGTTGGTGGCGATGGTCACCGCACCGCTCTGGCCGGCCTGGGCGACGATGTCCGCTTCCATGGCGTGGAATTTGGCGTTCAACACCTTGTGGTCGATGCCCGCTTTGGTCAGCTCTCGGGACACCACTTCGGATTTCTCGATCGAGATAGTCCCCACCAGCACCGGCTGGCCTTTGGCGGTACGCTCGCGGATGTCTTCAATGATGGCGCCGATCTTCTCTTTCTCGGTCATGTACACCAGATCCGGCATGTCTTTACGGATCATCGGACGGTTGGTTGGCACCACGATCGTGTCCAGCTTGTAGATCGAGCTGAATTCGAAGGCTTCGGTATCGGCGGTACCGGTCATCCCGGCCAGCTTCTCATACAGACGGAAGTAGTTCTGGAAGGTGATCGAAGCCAGCGTCTGGTTCTCGTTCTGGATCTCCACGCCTTCTTTGGCTTCCACCGCCTGGTGCAGACCGTCGGACCAGCGGCGGCCCTGCATGGTACGGCCGGTGTGCTCATCGACGATGATCACTTCGCCGTCTTTCACGATGTAATCCACGTCGCGGGTGAACAGCACGTGAGCGCGCAGCGCGGCGGTAACGTGGTGCATCAGCATGATGTTGGTCGGCGAGTACAGCGATTCGCCTTCATCCATGATGCCGGCTTCCACCAGCATCTCTTCAATCAGGATCAGACCGCGTTCGGTCAGGTGTACCTGACGCGCCTTCTCGTCCACCGAGAAGTGCCCTTCACCTTTGAAGGTGTCGGAGTCTTCTTTTTCCTGGCGGATCAGTTTAGGGATCAGCTTGTTGACCTTGATGTACATCTCGGAGCTGTCTTCTGCCGGGCCGGAGATGATCAGCGGCGTACGCGCTTCATCGATCAGGATGGAGTCCACCTCATCCACCAGCGCATAGTGCAGTTTGCGCTGCACACGCTCTTCCGGGCTGAACGCCATGTTGTCGCGCAGGTAGTCGAAGCCGTACTCGTTGTTGGTGCCGTAGGTGATGTCGGCAGCGTAAGCTTCGCGCTTGGCCGGCGCCGGCATGCCCGGCAGGTTGATGCCGATGCTCAGACCGAGGAACTCGAACAGCGGACGGTTGTTTTCGGCGTCGCGCTGCGCCAGATAGTCGTTGACGGTCACGACGTGCACGCCGCGGCCGCTCAGGGCGTTCAGGTAGGCCGGCAGCGTCGCGGTCAGGGTTTTACCTTCACCGGTGCGCATCTCGGCGATGCAGCGGTCGTTCAGTACCATGCCGCCCAGCAGCTGCACGTCAAAGTGACGCATGCCGAACACGCGCTTGCTCGCCTCACGCACCACGGCGAAGGCTTCCGGGATCAGGCTTTCCAGCGATTCGCCCTTCTCCAGGCGCGCGCGGAATTCGTTGGTTTTCGCTTTCAGCTCGTCATCGGACAGCTTTTCCATGTCCGGTTCCATGCGGTTGATCTGCTCAACCACTTTGCGCATGCGGCGCAGGGTACGATCGTTACGGCTGCCAAAAACTTTGGTTAATAATTTCACTAACATGATGTTTGATATCTCTGTCATGACCGCCGAGCGCGGCAGTCAACTTGCTATTATTTATGGTTTTTGTGCCCAAAGGGCGAGATCAGACGAGGGCGACGGGCCCGGCGCGAATGCCCTGCACCTGCGCCACCCACAGGCCGGTCTGGTGCCGCGCCAGCGTTGGCAGCACCTCAAGGTGGGTGTGGCGAATGATGGTCGGCGGCTTCGGCTCGTGCGTCAGCAGCGCGTTGAGAGTAGAAAGCAGCGCCAGTTGCGCTACCTGCAAAGGGGGTTCCGCTTCGGCTTCGCTCTCCTGCACCCGCGCATAAACCGCCTGCGGCGCCAGCGCGAAAGAGAGGTGACGAATGACGGTGCGCAGCGCATGTTGCTGCCAATAATCTACGCTGAAGGTAGGACGGCGATGCGCGTCCTGCAGCAGGGCCAGGCTGTTGAAGGTGCCGTTGGCCGAATTTTGCCGGTTAAGGCTGGACGATGTGCTCGGCAATGCGGCCTGATCGGGTGCGCCGGACAAATTGGAAGGCGCGCCAAGCGTGGCCGCAACCATCCCTAACAGGAGATGGGGCCAGAAATAACGTCTGCCAAATTGTCGCCAACGATTTAGAATACCGATCACGAGTTTATAATCCGCCGGAGCCCATTATGCGCGATAGCCGTCCACAATTATTAGATGTCCTGTTCGACGACGCGTCTGCCGGCAGCAAAGGGCCGCTGCATAACGTCCAGCAACGCGCGGTGGCGCTGCTCAAGCTTAACCGTGCAGTGAAGGGCCTGTTGCCCGCTCCCCTGCATCCCTGGTGCCGCGTCGCGAATTTCCGACAGGGTATTTTAGTGCTCGAAACGGCAAATGCCAGTTGGATGATGCGCTTGCGCTACGAACAACCCGCTTTGCTGTCTGCACTACGAGCGCAAATTCTACCATCATTGTCGTCGATCGACATCAGGATTAATCCGGCCTTGATGGCGAAAGGCAACAACCAGGTGCAAAACGCCGAAAAAGCGCCGGAAAAACCCGTGCCGATGCGGCATTTGAGTCTGGAGAGTGCGGAAGAGCTGAGAGGATTAGCGAGCCGTAGCCCGGAGAAACTGCGCAAGATATTGGAACGGCTGGCTGCATTGGCCGGAGAGGGTACCAATACAACCAGTCGTGATAAGTAATCAGCGACACAACTGCAAAACATCTGGCAGCCGACATTACACCATCGTGAGCCTGAATTCTCAGGCTCTCAGGGGATGCGCCTGCCGTTATTCGCAGGCGAGGAAAGCAGACCTTACGCCAATACGGTAGACGGTGCCTTGAATGCCAATGGCATTTCGGCTTCGTCCTGGAAGGTCACGTATTCCCACGCTTCCTGCTTGGCCAGTACGGCCTGCAGCAGTTTGTTGTTCAACGCGTGACCAGACTTGTACGCGGTGAACGCGCCAATGATGTTGTGGCCGCACATGAACAGGTCGCCGATGGCGTCCAGCATTTTGTGACGTACGAATTCGTCTTCGAAACGCAGACCGTCTTCGTTCAGCACGCGGTAGTCGTCTACCACGATGGCGCAGTCGAAGCTGCCGCCCAGGGCCAGGCCGCGGGACTGCAGGTATTCGATATCACGCATGAACCCGAAGGTGCGCGCACGGCTGATTTGACGCACAAAAGACTCAGCCGAGAAATCAAGACGATAGCGCTGAGAGCTGGCGTCGATGGCCGGGTGGTTGAAGTCGATGGTGAAGTCCAGGCGGAACCCGTTATGCGGGGACAGCTCGGCCCACTTGTCGCCATCTTCAACGCGTACGGTCTCTTTCAGACGCAGGAATTTCTTCGCCGAGTTCAGTTCTTCGATGCCGGCATCCAGCAGTAAGAACACGAACGGACTGGCGCTGCCGTCCATGATTGGGATTTCAGCGGCGTCGACTTCGATGACGATGTTGTCGATGCCCAGCCCAGCCAGCGCGGCGTTAAGATGCTCAACGGTCGAAATACGCACGTCATGCTCATTCACCAGGCAAGTACAGAGCATGGTATCACGCACGGATTTTGCATCAGCCGGAAAATCAACCGGTGGATTCAAGTCAGTGCGACGATAGATGACCCCGGTATTAGCCGGCGCTGGGCGCATTGTCAGCGTGACTTTCTTGCCGGTATGCAAACCGACACCAGTCGCCTGAACAATACGTTTTAATGTCCTTTGTTTGATCATCGTTTTATCTCGCAATGTTATCCATCCTACCAGCCAAGCATACAGCAAGGCTGGCGGGACAGTTTAGCACAAAGAGCGGAGATTCCAAATTCTCAGGATATTCTTAGTCTGCCTGTTTACGCAGGAAGGCTGGAATATCAAGATAGTCGGGCTCTTTATTCGGCTGCGCAGCTTGGTCGTTGACCACCTTGGCGGCAGGTTTCACTTCCTGCGGCAGAGGCGACATGCCGTGCTGCTGGTAACGGTGATCCATCACCGGCTGGCTGGCCTGCTTATTGGTCACCAGGGTGATTTCAGGACGCTTGTCCATACCGATACCGGTTGCCACCACGGTGACGCGCAGTTCGTCGTTCATTTCCGGATCCAGCGAGGTACCGATAACCACGGTGGCGTTGTCGGAAGCGAACGCACGGATGGTGTTACCCACGGTTTCGAACTCATCCAGACGCAGGTCGAAGCCGGCGGTGATGTTGACCAGTACGCCGCGCGCGCCGGACAGGTCGATGTCTTCCAGCAGTGGGCTGGAGATCGCCATTTCGGCCGCTTCTTCGGCGCGGTCTTCACCGCAAGCCACGCCGGAACCCATCATCGCGTAGCCCATTTCGGACATCACGGTGCGCACGTCGGCGAAGTCGACGTTCATCAGGCCCGGACGGGTGATCAACTCGGCGATACCCTGCACCGCGCCTTTGAGCACGTCGTTGGCCGCGCCGAACGCGTCCAGCAGGGAGATGCCGCGACCCAAAACTTTCAACAGCTTGTCGTTCGGGATAGTGATCAGCGAGTCCACGTGTTTGGACAGTTCAGCGATACCCTGCTCCGCGAATGCCATGCGCTTTTTGCCTTCGAAGTTGAAAGGCTTGGTCACCACGGCCACGGTCAGAATACCCAAATCTTTAGCCACTTCAGCCACCACTGGCGCCGCACCGGTACCGGTACCGCCGCCCATGCCGGCCGCGATGAAGACCATGTCTGCGCCGTCCAGCGCTGCGCGCAGGGCTTCGCGGTCTTCTTCCGCTGAATTGCGACCCACTTCCGGGTTCGCGCCCGCACCCAGACCTTTGGTAATACCGCTACCAATCTGGATGGTTTGGCCAACCGCCGTTTTGCGGAGCGCCTGGGCGTCCGTGTTCACAGCGAAGAATTCAACACCTTCGATGCGCTCGCGCACCATGTGTTCAACGGCGTTGCCACCGCCGCCGCCGACGCCGATGACTTTAATCACCGCGTCATTGGTTAGTTCCATTGGTTCAAACATAGTTTCTCTCCGTTTTGTGCCTGTCGCTGCGAGATCATAAAAAGATTACTCAGCATGATCTCTTTGTTGAAACATTAAAACTCTTTTCTCAGCCAGCTATTGATGCGTTTAAACCAATTGCCCACCGAGGCGCGTTTTTCTACTTCTGTCTCACCGCTCAGGTGAGACTCTTTTCCATAGTGCAGCAGACCTACCGCCGTCGAGTAGTAAGGCTCCTGCGCATAATCCGTCAGACCCGTGATGTTCAAGGGTTGGCCGATGCGTACCTGGGTGTGGAACACCCGTTGCGCACAGGCTGCCAGGCCATCAATCTGGGCGGCGCCACCGGTCAGCACGATACCGGCCGCCAGATGATGCTTCACCCCTTGCTGACGCAGTTGCTCCTGCAATTGCAAAATTTCATCGTTAACCAGATTCAACAGTTCGGTGTAGCGTGGCTCAATGACTTCAGCCAGCGTCTGTCTTTGCAGACTGCGCGGAGGACGTCCCCCGACGCTAGGCACCTCTACATTCTCATCCTTGCTAACAATCGACCCAAGCGCACAACCGTGTCGAACTTTAATCGCTTCCGCGTCGGTCGGCGGCGTGCCGAAGGCGTAAGCGATATCGCTGGTGACCACGTTCCCGGCGTAAGGGATCACTTTGGTGTGGCGCAGCGCACCGCCGGTGTACACCGCCATATCCATGGTGCCGCCGCCGATATCCACCACGCAAACGCCGAGTTCGCGTTCATCTTCGGTCAGCACCGCGTAGCTCGCGGCCAGACCGGCGAAAATAAGTTGGTCAACTTTCAGGCCGCAACGTTCCACGGCCTTGACGATGTTCTTCGCCATATCGTTATGGCAGGTAATCAGATGCACCTTGGCCTGCATGCGCACGCCGGACAGCCCAACCGGGTTTTTGATGCCTTCCTGATAATCGATGGCGTATTCCTGAGGAATCACGTGCAGGATGCGGTGTTCGTCGCGCACGCGCACCGATTTGGCGGTGTGCACCACGTTCTCCACGTCGTCCTGCGTCACTTCCTCTTCCGAGATAGGCACCATGCCGATTTCGTTCTGGCAGCTGATGTGTTTGCCCGACAGCGCCAGGTACACCGACGAGATCTGGCAGTCCGCCATCAGCTCGGCCTGATCGATGGCGCGCTGTACGCACTTCACCACCGACTCCAGGTCGTTTACGCCGCCCTTATCCATGCCGCGAGACGGGCAGCTGCCCACCCCGATAATGTTGACCATGCCATCGGGCAGAACTTCCCCTACCAACGCGGAGACTTTTGCAGTACCGATCTCCAGTCCAACTACCAGTTTTCTGTCCGTCGACTTGATCATTGTTGTTTTGCCTGTGCCTGATTCTGTTGCTGATTACTGTTTTGCTGACCGCCAAGCGCCTGCGGATCGACCAACACCGGAGCCCACCCTACCGAAGCGCCGGACTCGTAGCGCAGATCGACATAGCTGACACGCTTGCTCTCCGCCTGGCCCTGCTGCTGCAATACCGGGTAAAGCTCGATAAACCGCTGCAAACGCCCGTTGCGGTCATCGCGCCCCAGCTCAAGCCGGACATCGTTGTCCAGCGCCAGCTGCCAGGAATGGCGCGCGGTCATCGCCGCCATTTTCAGCGTATATTTGCTGGCCGCCAACGTGGCGCTCATCGCCCGATAGCCTTCCAGCACATCCTGCTCGCTCCCTTCCGGCCCGTAGAGCAGCGGCAACTTCTGCTTGCCCGCCCGCTCCGCCGGCACGCTGAACGCTTTGCCCTCGGCGTCCACCATGTGCAAATCGTTCCAGCGCGCCACCGGGACATACTCCACCAAATGGATCTTCAGCTCATCCGGCCATTGTTTGCGCACGCTGGCCTGCTTGATCCACGGCAGACGTTCGATCTGCTGCTGGATAACGTCCACATCCTGCGTCATAAAGGTGCCGGGCGCGCCCAGCGCCAGGATCGCCTGACGAATATCATCGTTGGTGGTGTAATGGCGTTCGCCGGTCACCACCAGCCTTGAGAGCGGCAGGCGACTGGCGTCTTTCATCCAGCCAAGCACCGCCCAACCGCTCCACACGACCGTTCCCAACACCATCAGCAGGAAAATCATTCCCGCCAACTGGGTTCCATTGCTGCGGCGCGGGCCGTTATCCACCTCGCGATCGCGCGCATTCAGGGCAGCTTGCGACATATCAGTCGGCCAACTCCAAAATTCTCGCCACTAGCTGCGAGAAGCTTAATCCAAACTGGCGCGCCGCCATCGGCACCAGGCTATGACTGGTCATGCCCGGAGAGGTGTTCACCTCAAGCAGATAGAAGCTGCCATCGCTGTCTTGCATCACGTCGACGCGGCCCCAGCCGCTGCAGTCCAGACCGCGGTAGGCGCGCAGCGCCAACGCCGCCATCTCGGCTTCCTGCTCGGCGCTCAAACCGCTCGGGCAGAAGTACTGCGTATCGTCCGAAATGTACTTGGCCTGGTAGTCGTAAAACACGCCGGCCGGCTGGATGCGGATCGACGGCAACACCTGGTCACCCAGCATCGCCACGGTGTATTCCGGGCCGCTCAACCACTTCTCCACCAGCACGTCGTCGTCATGGCGGAAGGCTTCTTCCAGCGCCGCTGCCAACGCCGCACTTTCGGTGACCTTGCTCATGCCGACGCTGGAGCCTTCACGGCTCGGCTTGACGATCACCGGCAGGCCGAGATCCGCCACGCGCGCCAGCAGCGCCGCTTTTTCGGCGCCGAGATACAGCTGGCGATTCAGCGCCACGTAAGGCGCCACCGGCAAGCCCATCGACTGCCACACCATCTTGGTGCGCCATTTGTCCATGGTCAGCGCCGAGGCCATCACGCCGCTGCCGGTATAAGGCAGCTCGAGGAACTCTAGCAGCCCCTGCAGGGTGCCGTCCTCGCCGCCGCGGCCGTGCAGCGCGATAAACACTTTGGTGAACCCCTGCTCTTTCAGCTGGGTCACCGGGAAATCGCGGGTATCGACGCCGTGCGCATCGATACCGGCTTCGCGCAACCCGGCCAGCACCGCAGCGCCGGACTGCAGAGAAACGTCACGTTCAGCGGAGGTGCCGCCCAGCAGAACTGCAACTTTATCAGCCATGGTGCTCCTCCTCTTTCTTCGGCGGCTGCAGCTTCAGCTCGGCCAGTTTACGGGCGATTTTGCCCACGTTGCCGGCGCCTTGCACCAGCACCAAATCGTCATCCTGCAGCAGCTGCGCCAGGGTTTCCGGCACGGTATCGGCATCGGAAACCAGGATCGGATCCAGCTTGCCGCGGCTGCGGATGGTGCGGCACAGCGAGCGGCTGTCCGCGCCCGGGATCGGCGCTTCGCCGGCGGCGTACACGTCGAGCATCAGCAGCACATCCACCTGCGACAGCACGTTGGCGAAATCGTCGTACAGATCGCGGGTGCGCGTGTAGCGGTGCGGCTGGAAGATCATCACCAGACGCTTGTCCGGCCAACCGGCGCGCGCCGCTTTCAGCGTGGCGTCCACTTCGGTCGGATGGTGGCCGTAATCGTCCACCAGCATCGCGCTGCCCGCTTTGCCGTTGACCGGCTCCAGCGGAAACTCGCCGAGGAAATCGAAGCGGCGCCCGGTGCCCTGGAAGCCCGCCAGCGCGCGCAGGATATCTTCGTCGTCGATGCCTTCTTCGGTCGCTACCGCCACCGCCGCCGCTGCGTTCAACGCATTGTGGCGGCCCGGCGCGTTCAGCGTCACCGTCAGCAACGGTTTGTCCTGACGGCTCAGGGTAAAGTGCCCCTGCGGCCCAATCTGCCGGTAGTCTTCGATGCGCACGTCGGCATCTTCACTGAAGCCGTAGGTGGTGATATGGCGACCCACGCGCGGCAGCAGCTCACGCACCACCGGATCGTCGATGCACATCACCGCGCGACCGTAGAACGGCAGGTTGTGCAAGAAATTGATAAACGTCTGCTTCAGGTTCTCGAAGTCGCCCTGGTAGGTGTCCATGTGGTCGGCTTCGATGTTGGTGACCACGGCCACCATCGGCTGCAGATGCAGGAACGACGCATCGCTCTCATCCGCTTCCGCGATCAGATAACGGCTGGACCCCAGTCGTGCGTGGGTCCCCGCCGCCTTCACCAGCCCGCCGTTAACGAAGGTCGGGTCCAGGCGGGCTTCGGCGTAAATGCTCGAGACCATCGCCGTGGTGGTGGTTTTGCCGTGCGTGCCGGCGATAGCGATGCCGTGGCGAAAACGCATCAGCTCCGCCAGCATTTCAGCGCGGCGGATCACCGGGATGCGCGCTTCACGGGCGGCGACGATCTCCGGGTTGTCGGCGGAGATGGCGGTAGAAACCACCACCACGCTCGCATCCAGCACGTTTTCCGGACGGTGATTGAAATAAATCGTCGCCCCGAGCGCGCTCAACTGCTGGGTCACCGGATTCGGCGCCAGGTCGGAGCCGCTGATCTGATACCCTTCGTTTGCCAACACTTCGGCGATACCACCCATGCCGGCGCCACCGATGCCGACAAAGTGAATGTGCCGGACGCGACGCATCTCAGGCACGATAGTACGTAGTTTCGCCAGTTGTTGTGTATTCATCACTCTCTCTAATCCGGATCCGGTACCCCGGCCCTACATCACATTGCTTTTATTCAGGTTCGGCGCGCCGAACCCCTGCACTCGTTACTTGGCGAGCCGCACCAGCTCCGCCGCCACGCGCTCGGTGGCGTCCGGAATGGCGACCGCGCGCGCTTTCTCGGCCATGGCCAGCAGCGTCTTGCGATCCCAGCTCGCCAGCAGTTCGGCCACCACATCGGCGTTGAACTGCGGCTGTTCGATAATCTTCGCCGCGCCGGCTTCTTCCAGCGGGCGTGCGTTCCAGTACTGTTGACGATCCTTGTGCATGAACGGCACGAAGATCGCCGGCAGCCCCGCCGCCGCGATTTCGCTGACGGTCAACGCGCCGGAGCGGCAGACCACCACGTCGGCCCAGGCATAGGCGGCGGCCATGTCGTCGATGAACTCGGTCACCTTGTGCTGCGTCTGCCCTACCCTCTCGTAGTCGCGCAGCACCGTTTCCAGCGCGCCCTTGCCCACCTGATGCCAGAGCGTAATTCTATCGCCCAAACGCGCCGCGACTTCAGGAACTGTCTGATTCAGCACGCGGGCGCCCTGACTTCCGCCAATCACCAGCACGCGGATCGGGCCTTCGCGCCCTTGCAACCGCTCCGCCGGCAACGGCAGCGCCAGCACGTCGGTACGCACCGGGTTGCCCACCACCTCGGCGTTCGGGAACGCGCCGGGGAAGGCCTGCATCACTTTGGCGGCGATGCGCGCCAGCCAGCGGTTGGTCAGGCCGGCGATGCCATTCTGCTCATGCAACACCACCGGGATGCCGCACTGCCAGGCCGCCAGGCCGCCGGGGCCGGAAACGTAACCGCCCATCCCCAGCACCACATCCGGCTGATAACTGCGCATGATGGCTTTCGCCTGGCGCACCGCCTGCCAGATGCGCAATGGCGCGGTCAGCTGGGCCTTCAGGCCCTTGCCGCGCAGGCCGGAGATGCGGATAAAATCAATCTCGATCCCATGCTTCGGCACCAGATCGGCTTCCATACGGTCTGCGGTTCCGAGCCAACGCACCTGCCAGCCCTGCGCCATCAGATGATGCGCGACCGCCAGCCCCGGGAACACGTGCCCGCCGGTACCGCCTGCCATCACCATTAAACGCTTAGGTTTCCCGCTCATCCCTTACCTCTTCACAAACGCCTGAGCCTTGGTCAGGCGCGTTTCATAATCAATTCGCAGCAACAGCACGATCGCCGTCGACATAATCAGCAAGCTCGAGCCGCCGTAACTGATCAGCGGCAGCGTCAGACCTTTGGTCGGCAGCATGCCCGCGGCGGCGCCGACGTTAACCAGCGCCTGGAAGCTGAACCACACGCCGATCGCGCAGGCCAGGAAGCCGGAGAAGCGTTGGTCGATCTCCAGCGCGCGGCGCCCAATGGACATCGCGCGAAAAGCGACGAAGAATACCATTAACAGGGCTAAAACCACACCGATATAGCCCAGTTCTTCACCCAAAATGGAGAAGATGAAGTCGGTGTGCGCTTCCGGCAAATACTCCAGTTTCTGCACCGAGTTGCCGAGCCCCTGCCCCCAGAACTCGCCGCGGCCGAACGCCATCAGCGACTGGGTCAACTGGTAGCCGCTGCCGAACGGGTCGGCCCACGGGTTCCAGAACGAGGTCACGCGGCGCATACGGTACGGTTCCGCGATAATCAGCAGCACCACGGCGAACACGCCGGAGCCGATGATCGCCAGGAACTGCCACATTTTCGCGCCGGCCAGGAACAGCATCGCCAGCGTGGTGATGAACAGCACCACCACGGTGCCGAGATCCGGCTGCGCCAGCAGCAGCACCGCCAGCACCACCATGACGCCCATCGGCTTACAGAAGCCCCAGAAGTTGCTGCGCACCTCTTCCACCTTGCGCACCAGATAGCTCGCCAGGTAGCAGAACAGCGACAGCTTGGACAGCTCCGCCGGCTGAATACGCAGCGGGCCGAGCGCGATCCAGCGCGAGGCCCCGTTCACCGAGCTCCCCACCACCAGGACGATCAGCAGCATCACGATCGACATCAGCAGCATCACGTTGCTGTAGCGCTGCCAAACTTCCATCGGGATGCGCAGCGTCACCAGCGACAGGCCGAACGCCAGGCCGAGGTACAGCGCATCGCGTTTGGCGAACAGGAACGGATCGTCCGCCAGGCGTTGGCCGATCGGCATCGACGCCGAGGTCACCATCACGAAGCCGATGATCGCCAACCCGAAGGTCAGCCACAGCAGGGTGCGATCGTACAGCACCATGTTGACCGCGTCGTTGTCGCGCGCGCCGGTCACCCAGTCTTTCAGCCGTTCTGTCAGCCCGAAGTTCGGCAAGCGTAGTTTCATCCGCCAAGCTCCTGCGCCAGGCGGGCGAACTCATCGCCGCGCACTTCAAAATTACGGAACTGATCGAGACTGGCGCAGGCCGGCGACAACAGCACCATATCGCCGGGCTGTACGCGGCCGGCGATGGTGCGCATCGCCTGCTCCATGGTCTCGGTCAGCGTCGCCACTTCCGGCCGCAGCTGCGCCAGCTGGGCGCCGTCGCGGCCAAAGCAATACAAACGCACGTTGTCGCCCTGCAGATAGCGCGCCAGCGGCGAGAAATCGGCGGACTTGCCGTCGCCGCCCAGCAGCAGATGCAGCGTGCCGTCCACCTGCAGGCCGTTCAGCGCCGCTTCGGTGCTGCCGACGTTGGTGGCTTTGGAATCGTTGATCCAACGCACGCCGTTGTTCTCCCAGGCCAGCTGGAAGCGGTGCGCCAGGCCGGTGAAGGTGGTCAGCGCCTTCAGGCTGGAGGCACGCGGGATATTGACCGCATCCGCCAGCGCCAGCGCCGCCAGAGCGTTGGTGTAATTGTGGCGGCCGGTCAGCTTCATCTCGCGCGTGTTCAGCACCTTCTCACCGCGCACCCGCAGCCAGGTTTCCCCCTGCTGACGGTTCAGGTGATAGTCGCCCACGTCCGCCCCGAAGCTGACGCAGCGTTCGTCGGCGCCGCGCACCGGCATGGTCAGCGCATCGTCCGCGTTCACCACGCACACCGCGGCGTTTTCATACACGCGCAGCTTGGCGCCGCGATACTGCTGCAGGCCGAACGGATAGCGATCCATATGATCTTCGGTCACGTTCAGGATGGTCGCCGCCGCCGCCCGCAGGCTATACGTCGTTTCCAGCTGGAAGCTGGACAGCTCCAGCACATACAGCTGACATTCCTGACGCAACAGGCTCAGCGCCGGCAGGCCGATATTGCCGCCCACGCCCACCGCCCAACCGGCGGCTTTCGCCATCTCGCCCACCAGGGTGGTGACGGTGCTCTTGCCGTTGGAGCCGGTAATCGCCACGATCGGCGCCTGCGCCTCGCGGCAGAACAGTTCGACGTCGCCGACGATTTCCACGCCGGCTTCCGCCGCGGCGCTCAATGCCGGGGTCGCCAGCGCGACGCCCGGGCTGGCGACGATCAGATCCGCCGCCAGCAGCCAGTCCTGGTTCAGATCGCCCAGATGGCGCTCCACGCTTTCAGGCAGTTTGTCCAACCCTGGCGGCGCGATACGGGTATCCATCACGCGCGGCGTCACGCCGCGCGCCATGAAGAAATCGACACAGGACAGGCCGGTGAGGCCCAACCCGATGATGACGACTTTTCTACCCTGATAGTCTGCCATGATTAACGCACCTTCAGCGTTGCCAGGCCAATCAGCACCAGCATCAGCGAAATGATCCAGAAGCGCACGATCACGCGCGGCTCCGGCCAGCCTTTCAATTCATAGTGGTGGTGAATCGGCGCCATGCGGAAAATGCGTTGTCCGCGCAGCTTGAACGATCCCACCTGCAGGATCACCGACAGCGTCTCTACCACGAACACGCCGCCCATGATCACCAACAAGAACTCCTGGCGCAGCAGCACCGCGATGGTGCCCAGCGCGCCGCCCAGCGCCAGCGAACCGACGTCGCCCATAAACACCTGAGCCGGGTAGGTGTTGAACCACAGGAACCCGAGGCCGGCGCCGACGATGGCGGTGCAGACGATCACCAACTCACCGGCATGACGCAGATACGGAATATGCAGGTAGTTGGCGAAGTTCATGTTACCGGTCGCCCAGGCCACCAGCGCGAAACCGGCCGCCACGAATACCGTCGGCATAATCGCCAGGCCGTCCAGACCGTCGGTCAGGTTGACCGCGTTGCTGGTGCCGACGATGACGAAATAGGCCAGCAGGATGTACAGCAGGCCCAACTGCGGCATCACGTCCTTAAAGAACGGCACAACCAGCTCGGTGGCTGGCGTGTCTTTTCCTACGGCGTACATGGCGAATGCGACAATCAGCGCAATCACCGACTGCCAGAAATACTTCCAGCGGGCGATCAGTCCTTTGGTGTCCTTACGCACCACCTTGCGGTAGTCATCGACGAAACCGACAATGCCGTAACCCACCAGCACAAACAGCACGCACCAGACATACGGGTTGGACGGATAGGCCCACATCAGCACCGAAATGGTGATGGAGGTCAGGATCATGATGCCGCCCATGGTCGGCGTGCCGCGTTTGCTGAAGTGCGACTCGGGGCCGTCGTTACGCACCACCTGGCCGAAGGACATTTCTTGCAGACGCTTGATCACCCGCGGGCCCATCCACAGCGACAGGAACAGCGCGGTCAGCAGGCTGACAATGGCTCGGAACGTCAGATAAGAAAAGACGTTGAAGCCTGAGTAATACTTGACCAAATGCTCGGCCAGCCAAACTAACATGGTGCTTTCTCCTGTAACGCGCGTACTACCTGCTCCATTGCGGCACTACGTGAACCTTTGATTAACACGGTGATGACCGCATGTTCCGACAGTAATTCCGCCACGCGCGCGATCACTGCTGTCTTGTCCTGATAATGTTCGCCGTTGCCGGAAGCCTCGCTCAGCACGCGGCTCAACCCGCCGACGCTGATCACTTTATCGACCCCGGCCTGGCGGGCGGCTTCACCCACCTGACGGTGGCACTCTTCCGCTTCTGCGCCCAGCTCGGCCATATCGCCGACCACCATCACGCGGTAGCCCGGCATCTCCGCCAGCACCTGCGCCGCCGCGGTCATCGACCCGACGTTGGCGTTGTAGCTGTCGTCCAGCAGCAGCTTGCCTTCGGCCAGCGCCACCGGGAACAAACGCCCCGGCACCGCCTGCAATTGTTTTAACCCCTGACGCACCGCTTCCAGGGTGGCGCCCACCGACATCGCCAGCGCCGTGGCCGCCAGCGCGTTGGCCACGTTGTGGCGCCCCGGCAGCGGCAGTGCGATCTCGGCGGTGCCGAACGGGCTGTGCAGCGTAAACTGCGTGCCTGCGCCGTTCACCCGCACGTCGTCCGCGAAGAAGTCCACGCCTTCGGCCGCCTGCGGCGAGAAGCGCCAGACGGTTTTGCCGCCCAGCATGCTCTGCCAGTGCGGCCAGTCGTTGTTATCGGCGTTGATGATCGCCACGCCGTCGGCCGGCAGGCCGGTAAAGATTTCACCTTTCGCCTGGGCGACGCCGGCCAGCGAGCCGAAGCCTTCCAGGTGCGCCGCCGCCAGGTTGTTCACCAAAGCGGTCTGCGGACGCGTCAATGCGGTGGTGTAAGCAATTTCGCCAATGTGGTTAGCGCCCAGCTCTATCACGGCAAAATCATGCTGCGGCTCCAGACGCAACAGCGTCAACGGCACGCCGATGTCGTTATTGAAGTTGCCGGCGGTATACAGCACTTCGCCGCATTCACGCAGAATGGCGGCGGTCATTTCTTTCACCGATGTCTTGCCCGAGGAGCCGGTCAGCGCCACCACGCGCGCCGGCACCTGCTGACGCACCCAGGCGCCAAGCTGCCCCAGCGCCAGACGGGTGTCTTTCACCACCAGCTGCGGCACGTCCACCAATAAGCGCTTACTGACCAGCAACGCCCCGGCGCCTGCGGCTACGGCATCCGCCGCGAAGTCGTGCGCGTCGAAACGCTCGCCTTTCAGCGCCACAAACAGGCAACCGGCGGTCACCTTGCGGGTGTCTGTCGTCACCTCGACAATTTGGCAATCGGCGCCCACCAGTTCAGCGCTCAATACCTCAGCCAGTGTCTGAAGAGAGACAGGGATCATGCCAGCACCCCCAGCAGTCGGGCGACCGTCGTGCGATCGGAGTAATCCAGGCGGCGGTTGCCCACCAGCTGATAATCTTCATGGCCTTTGCCCGCCACCAACACCACATCCTGCTCCTGCGCCTGCATGATGGCGCTGGTCACCGCTTCGGCGCGGCCGTGGATCACCAGCGCCTGCCCGGCGTCCAGCAATCCGGTCAGGATATCGTTGATAATCGCGCGCGGCTCTTCGGTACGCGGGTTGTCATCGGTGATCACCACGCGATCGGCGAACTGCTCGGCGATGCCGCCCATCAGCGGACGTTTGCCCTTGTCGCGATCGCCGCCGCAGCCGAAGACGCACCACAGCTGCCCCTGGCAGTGCAGGCGCGCCGCTTCCAGCGCTTTCTCCAGCGCATCCGGCGTGTGGGCGTAATCCACCACGACCGTCGGTTTGCCCGGCGCGTTAAACACTTCCATGCGGCCGCAGACCGGCTGCAGACGGTTGCCGGTTTCCACCAGCGCCGCCAGCGGGTAGCCCAGCGACAGCAGCGTCGCCAATGCCAACAGCAGGTTGCTGACGTTGAAAGCGCCCATCAGGCGGCTTTCGATCTCACCGTCGCCCCAGCTGGAGCTGAACCGAACCGTGGCGCCGTTGTCGTGATAATCGACCGCCGTGGTTTTCAGCCAGCGGCCGTGACAGCCCGGCTGCAGGTTGCCCTGCATCGTCACCGCCACCGCATCCGGCAGCTTGCTCAGCCAGCGCTGGCCGACTTCATCGTCGGCGTTGATGATCGCCTGCCCCACATTGTGGGCGGCGAACAGCGACCATTTGGCCGCTTCGTAATTGGCCATATCACCGTGGTAATCCAGGTGATCGCGGCTCAGGTTGGTGAAGACCGCGGCAGCGAACGGCAGCGCCGCCACCCGGTGTTGCACCAAACCGTGGGATGAGACTTCCATCGCGGCGAAGGTCGCGCCCTGTTCCGCCAAGTCGTTTAATACGTGTTGAACATCCACCGCAGAACCAGTGGTATTCTCGGTCGGGCAGACCTGGCCCAGCAGACCGTTGCCGACGGTGCCCATCACCGCGCTGGTTTCGCCCAGCAGTTGGCTCCACTGCGCCAACAACTGCGTGGTAGTGGTTTTGCCGTTGGTGCCGGTCACGCCGACCAGGCGCAGACGCTCGCCCGGCTGATGGTAAAAACGCCCGGCCAACGCAGAAAGGCGCTGGTTCAGTTGGCTCAGGTAGATCACCGGCACGCCGTGCATCTCAACGATGGCGCCGTCTTCGGCCTGACCGTCAGCTTCGGCGATCACGGCGGCGACGCCCTGCGCAATGGCCTGCGGAATATAGCGGCGTCCATCCGTTTGATGGCCGACCACGGCGACAAACAGATCCCCGGCAGCCGCCACACGGCTGTCTAATGTCATTTCCCGCAGCGCGCGCCCGGGCGCAGTCGGCACCCACGGGGCGAGTAAGTCGCGCAAATTACGATCTGCCACCTGAACCCTCTTTCTTGTTAATCACTAATTCGCTTTTGTCACCGGTGGGCAACGCGTCAGGCTCGACGTTCATGGTGCGCAAGACGCCGCCCATGATGGCGCCGAACACCGGCGCTGAGATTGCGCCACCATAGTATTTCCCACCCTGCGGGTCGTTGATGACGACCACCAGGGCAAAACGGGGGTTACTTGCCGGCGCGACGCCGGCGGTATAAGCGATGTATCGGTTGACGTATTTGCCGTCCGGGCCCACTTTTTTCGCGGTACCGGTTTTGATGGCGATACGGTATCCCTTGATGGCGGCTTTCACGCCGCCGCCGCCCGGCAAGGCCACGCTTTCCATCATGTGCACCACGGTGCGCACCAGAGGTTCAGGGAAAACGCGTTCGCCGGCGACCGGAGGGTCAACCTTGGTGATCGACAATGGGCGATACACGCCCAGACTGCCGATCGTTGCATAGACTCGCGCCAACTGTAACGGAGTTACCATCAGCCCGTAGCCGAAAGAGAAGGTGGCCCTCTCTATGTCAGACCACCGTTGTTTTTTTGGGTATATGCCACTGCTTTCTCCGACCAGCCCCAAATTGGTCGCTTTTCCCAGCCCAAAACGAGAGTAAGTATCTACTAACGCTGAGGACGGCATCGCTAACGCTAGCTTTGAAACACCGACGTTACTCGACTTCTGCAAGATCCCGGTCAATGACAGCTCCGAGTACCGCGCCACGTCTTTGATCTCGTGGCCCTGAATGCGGTACGGGATGGTGTTCAGCACGCTGTTTTCTCGCACCACGCCGTTTTGCAGCGCGGTCATCACCACCATTGGCTTCACGGTTGAACCGGGTTCAAAAATATCGGTGATAGCGCGGTTACGCATGGTTTCTTTCGGCGTACCGGCCATGTTGTTCGGGTTGTAAGACGGGCTGTTGGCCATCGCCAGCACTTCGCCGGTGTTCACGTCGATCAGCACCGCAGTGCCCGATTCGGCCTTGTTGAACGCCACGGCGTTGTTCAGCTCGCGATACACCAGCGCCTGCAGGCGCTCATCGACGCTCAGCACCAGGTTATGCGCCGCCTGGCTGTCGACGGAGGAGATATCTTCAATCACTCGGCCGAAGCGGTCCTTGCGCACCGTTCTCTCGCCCGGTTGCCCGGTCAGCCAGCGATCAAAGCTCTTCTCGACGCCTTCGATGCCTTGCCCATCGATGTTGGTCACGCCGATGATGTGCGACGTCACCTGCCCCGCCGGGTAGTAACGGCGCGACTCCTGTCGCAGGTAGATCCCCGGCAGCTTGAGTTTGTGGATGTAGTCGCCGATCGCCGGGTTAACCTGGCGCGCCAGATAAACGAAGCGCCCTTTCGGGTTGGCGTTGATGCGGTTGGAAAGCTGGTCCAGCGGGATGTTGAGCGCATCGGAAAGCGCTTTCCAACGGCTGTCCAGCGTGATGCCGCCGCGTTCGTTCAGCTCTTTCGGATCGGCCCACACCGCGTTCACCGGCACGCTGACCGCCAACGGACGGCCGGCGCGATCGCTGATCATGCCGCGCGCGGTCGGCACTTCCTGCACGCGCAGCGAACGCATGTCGCCCTCTTTCACCAGACGATCGGGGTTGATGACCTGCAGGTACGCGACGCGCAACATCAGGCCAACCATCGCCAGCAAAATGCAGCCGCACAGCAACGCAAAACGCCAGCTGACAAAGCTGGCCTGATCTTCCTGGCGTCTCAACTTACCGGGGCGCGCTGCTTTCATGCGTTTCCTTTCTACTCCGTGTCATTATTCCGGTTAAACCATTCATTGTTTAACGATGATATTTTCCTGCGATGGATCAACGTGTTGCATCTGCAGTTTTTCTGTCGCGATACGTTCAACCCGGCTGTGATCGCCGAGGGCGTTCTCTTCTAAAATCAGGTTGCGCCACTCAATATCCAGCGCATCGCGCTCCAGAACCAGCTGCTCGCGTTCGGCGGTCAGCAGACGGGTGCGGTGTGCGGTGGTCACCACGAAAATCGCGGAGACCAGTGACGCAATCAGTAAAATCATGGGGATCTTGGCGTTGCGCAGCAGATCGCCGCCAATTACCCCGACCAGGCCGTGACGTTCGTTGCCAATCACGCGGGCATCCTCTCAGCAATGCGCAGCACCGAGCTGCGCGCACGCGGGTTGTCCGCCACTTCCGCTTCCGACGGCATCATTTTGCCCAGCGCTTTCAGCGTCCGGCCGCCCATGCCGCGTAGCTGTTCTTCGGTCAACGGAATGCCCGCCGGCACCTGGGCGCCGCGGCTGTGGTGTCGCATAAAGCGTTTGACGATGCGGTCTTCCAGCGAGTGGAAGCTGATGATCGACAAACGGCCCTGCGGGGCCAGCACTTCCAGCGCGCCGTCGAGCGCACGCTCGATCTCTTCCAGCTCGCTGTTGATATAAATGCGGATCGCCTGGAAGCTGCGCGTCGCCGGATGCTTGTGCTTTTCACGGAACGGGCTGGCATCGGCGATCAGATCCGCCAGCTCTTTGGTGCGCGTCATCGGCTCCACGCGGTTTCTTTCGACGATGGCGCGCGCGATGCGCTTGGCGAAACGCTCTTCGCCGAAGGTTTTCAGCACCCAGGCGATGTCGTCCGCTTCGGCCTTCATCAGCCATTCCGCGGCGGACAGGCCGGTGGACGGATCCATGCGCATGTCCAGCGGACCGTCGCGCATAAAGGAGAACCCGCGCTCCGCGTCGTCAAGCTGCGGCGAGGAAACGCCCAGATCGAGCAGAACGCCGTCGATCTTGCCCACCAGCTCGCGCTCCCGCACATAGTGCGACAACTCGGAAAATGGGCCGTGTACGATGGTAAAACGAGGATCTTCAATAGATTTGGCGGCTGCAATCGCCTGAGGGTCACGGTCAATTGCCAGCAAGCGCCCTTCCGGCCCCAGCTGGGACAGAATCAGACGAGAATGGCCACCGCGACCAAAAGTACCGTCGATATATATGCCGTTGCTGCGGATATTGAGGCCGTTGACGGCTTCGTCCAGCAGGACGGTGGTGTGTTTATAGTTTTCCAACATGCTTATAGCGACAAGTCCTGTAGCCGCTCAGACAACGGTTCCTGAGTCGACTGTTCAGCGTCAATATCATCCTTGACTTGTTGATACCAGGTCTGTTCATCCCACAGTTCAAACTTGTTGAACTGACCGACCAGCATCACTTCTTTCGTGAGCCCGGCGTGTTGCCGCAGCGTACTGGCTAACAGCAAACGACCGGCACTATCCATCTGACACTCACTGGCATGTCCCAACAGCAGGCGCTGAACGCGGCGCTCGGCGGGATTCATGCTCGACAGACGTGATAATTTTTGTTCAATAATTTCCCATTCGGGCAAAGGATAAAGCAGCAGACAGGGCTGATGGAGGTCAATGGTACAGACCATTTGGCCTTGCGATTCCTCGTTGAGCAATTCCCGATATCGGGTAGGTACGGCGAGCCGCCCTTTGCTGTCGAGGTTGACCATCGTCGCTCCACGGAACATTCCTGAGCTACCCCTTAGTGACCGTTTTCACCACTTTACCCCACAAATTCCCACACAATGGAGTTTACGGAGGGTATGAAAACCTTGTCAAGCCAGAGCGCCAGCGCTTTGGCAATATTTCTCTGGTCATTTTGGGAGCTGACTCGCGAAAGAAACTCTGATTATTCGACGATTAAAAATTAACACCATGATAAACGGAGAGAATTTTCTAAGCGGAAAGAATCTGATTAAAAACCTGACGAACTGGCGATTAATTAACTCATTACTTCCTTCTGCAAGCCATGTCTCATTTTTCAGCTCGGCAATCTCAGGGCTGTAACCGCTGCCGCCCCGCGCGCGCCAAGGCTCGGCGCCTGACGAGTCGACCGCAGAATAAGGCCATAACTCCTTGAGTTAATAACGCTCAATCGTTATTCACCGTGAAACTGCGCGCTATTTTACTTCAATTTGCTCCGCCGTGATGAGAGCACGGCGAAAATAAATGGCTCGGATATTACGAGCAGAAGTAATTTCGATTTAAATCAATTTGGTAAGATTATTCCCAAAACACCTGTTTACAATTATGGTTTCATTTTCTTACACCTTTATTTCCACAATTTTTGCCGGAAAAATCCCCCTGCGAACACAAAAAATCGCAACAGCATGTTTTTAATAGGTTTATTTAAAAACACCGATTTTAATCTCTCCATCCCTTCCTGCGCCCCGGCCCTGCGGGACAAAAACCGAACAAATGTTAAAAATAAAAATATAAACCTAGTTAAAAAACACAAACCAGAGAAGTAAACTATATAAAAAGCAAAAACCATAACTAACAACTACAACTTATAAAATTAACAGCACATTAACACAAAAGGAGAGGTACATGCTTTCGCCCGCCGCACACTGGCGCAGCGCCGCTGCCGATACGTTTGCACTGGTGGTGTACTGCTTTATCGCCGGTATGGCGATTGAAGTGTTGATCTCCGGCATGAGCTTCCAGCAATCCCTCTCTTCACGCCTGTTGTCGATCCCGGTCAACATTCTGATCGCCTGGCCTTATGGCCGCTATCGCGATCTGTTTATCCGCACAGCGCGCCGTTGCCCGCACGGCCAGTTCCTGCTGCGCAATCTCGCCGATCTGCTGGCCTATGTCAGCTTCCAGTCGCCGGTTTATGCTGCAATTTTATGGAGCGTGGGCGCCGACGGCCAACAAATGCTGGCGGCGGTAACCAGCAATGCGCTGGTCTCCATGGCGATGGGCGTGGTGTATGGTTACTTCCTGGAATACTGCCGGCGGCTGTTTCGGGTGGCGGGTTACGTCTAAAGGGGCCCGCCAACGCGGGCCCCTGTCAGGCAAACTACTTGCGGCTCAGACTGCCACGGCGGAACAGATTGCGGCGAATGCGCGTCAGCCCCGGTTTGGGTTTACGCGGTTCGTCCAGGCTGGCCAGCACCAGTTCCAGCACGCGCTCGGCCACGTCGCGGTGGCGCTGCGCTACCGCCAATACCGGGCACTCAAGGAAATCCAACAGTTCATGATCGCCGAAGGTGGCGATCGCCAGATCGGTCGGCAAGCGGCCGCGTTGCTTCAGCGTCACGTCCATCACGCCCTGCAATAAAGAGAACGACGTGGTAAACAGCGCCTGCGGCATCGGGTGCGTTTTCAGCCATTCGGCAAACAGCGCGCCGGCGGCTTCGCGTTCGTAGCTGTTGGCGTACAGGTAATCGACGTGGCGGGGATCCTCTTGCCAGGCCTGGCGGAAGCCCTGCTCACGCAGGAAGCTGACCGAAAGCTCCGGCAAGGCGCCCAGGTACAGCACCGACTCCGCCGGGAAGGTGCGCAGCTCCTGCGCCAATGCAAAAGCGTCTTCCTGATCGGCGCCCACAACGCTGATGAAATGCTCGCGATCCAGCGCGCGGTCCAGCGCGATGATCGGCAGCGGATCGTTGGCCCAGCGTTGATAGAAAGGATGCTCCGGCGGCAAGGCGGTGGATACGATGATGGCGTCCACCTGACGCTGCAGCAGGTGCTCAATGCAGCGCATTTCGTTGTCCGGCTGATCTTCGGAACAGGCGATCAGCAATTGGTAACCCCGCTGGCGCGCCTGGCGCTCCAGGTAGTTGGCGATGCGGGTATAGCTGGTATTTTCCAGATCCGGGATCACCAGGCCGATAGAACGGGTGCGCCCGGCGCGCAGCCCCGCCGCGACGGCATTCGGGTGATAGTTATGCTCCCTGACCACGGCCATCACTTTCTCGACGGTTTTATCGCTGACACGATACTGCTTCGCCTTGCCGTTGATGACATAACTGGCCGTCGTGCGCGAAACGCCCGCGAGACGCGCGATTTCATCCAGTTTCACATTAACCCCTTAATGACGCTGAAAATAGAAGTGAAGGCTGTGCTCGGATTAACCATGGCATCCCGTGCGGTTATTCAATCCAGCCTCTGCGATCTAACAGCAGAAAACACTGCCTAGCAACCGCTTTTGCCGAAAGGTGCCGGCAATCGGGCAAAAAAGGCCGAAAAACAAAGGGCGCAGCCACGCCGCGCCCCCGATTATTCGCCGCCAGACCGCGCTCAGCGCATGATTTTATCGCCGCGCGACACGCCGACCACGCCAGAACGCGCCACTTCCACAATCTCCGCCACTTCACGCACCGCGCTCAGGAAGGCGTCCAGCTTGTCGCTGGTGCCGGCCAACTGCACCGTATACAGCGTCGCCGTCACATCAACGATCTGGCCACGGAAAATGTCGGCGCAGCGCTTCACCTCTTCACGGCCGTAGCCGCTGGCCTGCAGCTTCACCAGCATGATCTCGCGTTCAACGTGAGCGCCCTGCACCAGCTCGCTGACGCGCAACACGTCCACCAGCTTGTGCAACTGCTTCTCAATCTGCTCCAGCACTTTCTCGTCGCCGACGGTCTGGATAGTCATGCGCGACAGCGTCGGATCGTCGGTCGGCGCCACCGTCAGGCTCTCGATGTTGTAACCGCGCTGGGAGAACAACCCCACCACGCGTGACAGGGCGCCGGATTCGTTTTCCAGCAAGACAGATAAAATACGGCGCATGATCAGGTCCTCTCCGTTTTGCTAAGCCACATTTCGTCCATGCTTCCGCCGCGGATCTGCATCGGGTAGACATGTTCGGTTTCATCGACGGTCACGTCGACAAACACCAGCCGCTCTTTTTCCGCCAGCGCCTGCGCCAGCTTGCTTTCCAGCTCATCCGGCGTACGGATGGCGATGCCGACATGGCCGTAAGCCTCGGCCAGCTTGACGAAGTCCGGCAGCGAATCCATGTAAGACTGCGAATGACGGCCGGAATAAATCATGTCCTGCCACTGCTTGACCATGCCCAGATAGCGGTTGTTGAGGTTCACCACCACCACCGGCAGGTTATATTGCAGCGCGGTGGACAGCTCCTGAATATTCATCTGAATGCTGCCGTCGCCGGTCACGCACACCACGGTTTCCTCCGGCAGCGCCAGCTTGACGCCCAATGCCGCCGGCAGGCCGAAGCCCATGGTGCCGAGGCCGCCGGAGTTGATCCAACGGCGCGGTTTGTCGAACGGATAATAGAGCGCGGCGAACATCTGGTGTTGGCCGACGTCCGAGGTCACATAGGCATCGCCTTTGGTCAGGCGATGCAGGGTTTCAATCACCGCCTGCGGCTTGATGGTGCCGCTGTTTTTGTCGTAGCCCAGGCAGTCGCGGGCGCGCCACTGCTCGATAGACTGCCACCAATCGCGCAGCGCATCGTGATCCTGCGCTTTCTCGTCCTGCGCCAGCAGTTCCAGCATCTGCACCAGCACCTGCCTGGCATCGCCGACGATCGGGATATCGGCGTCCACCGTTTTGGAGATCGAGGTCGGATCGATATCGATGTGCAGCACGGTGGCGTCCGGACAGTATTTGGCCAAGTTGTTGGTCGTACGATCGTCGAAACGCACGCCGACGGCGAAGATCACGTCGGCATGATGCATGGTTTTATTGGCTTCATAGGTGCCGTGCATGCCGAGCATGCCGACGCTCTGGCGATGGGTGCCGGGGAAGGCCCCCAACCCCATCAGGCTGCTGGTCACCGGCAGGTTCAGCTGCTCCGCCAACGCCAACAGTTCGGCTTCGCAGCCGGCGTTGATCGCGCCGCCGCCGACGTACATCACCGGCTTTTTGGCCGCCAGAATGGTTTGCAGCGCGCGTTTAATTTGCCCGCGGTGGCCCTGCACCGTCGGGTTATAAGAACGCATGCTCACGTCCTGCGGATAGGCATAAGGCATCCGCACCGCCGGGCCGACGATGTCTTTCGGCAGGTCGATCACCACCGGGCCGGGGCGGCCGCTGGAGGCCAGGTAAAAGGCCTTTTTCAACACCGCCGGAATGTCTTCGGTACGTTTCACCAGGAAGCTGTGTTTCACCACCGGCCGAGAAATTCCCACCATATCGCACTCCTGGAAGGCGTCGTAGCCGATCAGCGAGCTGGGCACCTGCCCCGACAGGACGACCATCGGGATCGAGTCCATATAAGCGGTAGCGATACCGGTAATGGCATTGGTGGCGCCGGGGCCGGACGTCACCAGCACCACGCCCACTTCGCCGGTGGCGCGCGCGTAACCGTCGGCCATGTGCACCGCCCCTTGCTCGTGGCGCACCAGAATATGATCGATCCCTCCGACCGTATGCAGGGCGTCGTAGATATCGAGCACCGCCCCGCCGGGGTAGCCGAATACATGTTTAACGCCCTGATCGATCAACGATCGGACGACCATCTCGGCTCCTGACAACATCTCCATGGGTTTGCCTCCAGGCTTGCTTATTCTTCTCTGGCGCCGGAACGTAGCGCCTGCTGCGGGGCAATGCCCCTAAATTTTTATGGGTTGTCGCTATCGAATTAACATAACGTCAGAATATGGGGCAGGCAAACGGCAAAATGGCTTAACGGCGGCGGGGTTATTGCCAAGCGGCTGGATATCGCGACTTTATAAAAACAATGCGCTAGCCCCAGGGGGGTCAGGCTAGGCATTGTTTCGAACAGAGGGGAAATTACAGAACTAAATCAGGCGAAGAATATGCCGTTTTTTTCGCCGAACGCGCGGTCCGGCGGCGGCCTCAGGGCTGTTCCTGGTACATGGAGTCGATTTCACGCTGATAGCGCTGCAGGATCACTTTGCGGCGCAGTTTCAGCGTTGGCGTCAGCTCCCCCAACTCCATGGAAAAGGCCGCCGGCAGCAGCGTGAACTTCTTCACCTGTTCGAAGCGCGCCAGCTCCTTTTGCATCTCGCGCAGACGCTTTTCGAACATCTCGAGGATTTCACCGTTGCGCAGCAGCTCCAGGCGATCCTGATACTTCAGGTTGACTGACTTCGCGTACTCTTCCAGCGACTCAAAGCACGGCACGATCAGCGCGGAAACGAACTTGCGCGCATCGGCGATGATCGCCACCTGCTCGATAAAGCGGTCCTGCGCCAGCGTGCCTTCCAGCATCTGCGGCGCGATGTATTTGCCGCCGGAGGTTTTCATCAAATCCTTAAGGCGCTCGGTGATGAACAGATTGCCCTCTTCATCGATCGCCCCGGCGTCGCCGGTTTTCAGCCAGCCGTCTGCGGTAAAGGTCGCGGCAGTTTCCAACGGTTTGTTGAAATAGCCGCGCATCACGATCGGCCCGCGCACCTGGATTTCATTTTCTTCACCGATGCGCACCTCGACCTCCGGCAGCGGTTTGCCGATAGAGCCGAAGCGGAAATGCCCTTCTTCCCAGCAGGACACGGTCGCACAGGTTTCGGTCATGCCATAGCCGTACTTGATGTTGACGCCCATCGCCTGGAAAAACAGGATCACATTGTCATCCAGCTTGGCGCCCGCCGCCGGCAGGAAGCGCACCCGCCCGCCGAGGATGCCGCGCAGCTTGCTCAATACCAGCTTGTCGGCCCAGCGATGAGAGAGTTCGAACAGTTTGCCCAACGGTTTGCCGGCCCGCTCCTGAAGGAACTTGCGCTCCCCGCAGACGATCGCCCAGTGGAACAGCGCGCGGCGCAGCCAAGGGGCGCGCGCCACTTTTTCATGCACCGCGCTGAAAATCTTCTCGTAGAAACGCGGTACCGCGCACATCAGCGTCGGGCGAACCTGCCCCATCGCTTCCCGCACCCAGTCGGTGTTCGGCAGGAAGACGTTCTGCGCGCCGGAATGCATGACAAAGAAGCTCCAGGCACGCTCGAACACATGCGACAGCGGCAGGAAACTTAGCGACACATCCTCTTCGCCGACCGTCAGTCTCTCATCATGCAGGTAGAGCTGCGCCGCCAGGTTGCGGTAATCCAGCATCACCCCTTTCGGCTCGCCGGTGGTGCCCGAGGTATAGATCAGGGTGAAGAGGTCCTGCAGGTCGCACTCTTCAATGCGCTGCCGACGTTGAGCGATAAACGCCGCCGGATCGGCGGCATGCTCGAAGGCGCTCAGGTGTCGCGCTATCTCGCAGCCGCGCAGGTCGGCATCTTGGTCAAACACGATAATATGGCGCAGCTGTGGGCAAACGCCGCGCAGCGCGATGGCCGCATCCAACTGCGCCTGTTCGCCGACGAACAGTATGCGAATGTCAGCGTCGTTGATGACGAAGGCCGCCTGCGCCGGCGTATTGGTGGAATAGAGCGGCACGCTGACGCCGCGCAGGTGGAGAATCGCGAGATCGGCCAGCGACCAGGCCATGCCGTTATTGGCGAAAATGCCGATGCGCTCTTGCACTTCGGCCCCCAGGGCCAACAGCCCGGCGGCAATGCGATCGATGCGAACGGCGGCCTCTTCCCAGGTCAGTTGAAACTCGCCGTTGGGCGACCATTGGCGAAAAGCTGTGCGATCGGCTCGGTGGGTGATTTGATGCTGTATACGATGGATCAAATGGTATTGCAGCAGATTAGTGATCATAGTGCTCTAAGCCTGAAATGAATCATACAGTTAAGCCTGAACGACGCCTTACGGCCCTCATCTCAGCTTACACGTGTTTACTTTTTTCCGCGCAGTCTACCTACTCTCAGGCAGGGGGAAAAGCGATTTCAGCGTAGAAGTGTGAGCCAAAACTCAGGCCGGCTTTCGCGCTTTCATAGGTTGGACAGAACGGGAAGGAAAAGGTTTGCTGGCGGCAATAAAACGCGGCCCATCCGGGCCGCCGCATCGAGTTAGTTTAAAATACCAGTCTTAAAGTAAAAATCAGAATATTAATTCATATTAATTATTTTTGGTAAACGAACCAACTCACCCTGAAAATAAGTTATTTAATCGCCGCAAAACCAAGAAACATCTTAATAAAAACCCAGATAGTTCTTAGTTTTTATCATGAGAAAAAAACGCTCAGTTGAATATTATCTTTATATATCCCCATTTTTTATCGCTTTACTTTGGGTTACCCGCCTCAATCAGGACGGACTTCATCCACTGGTGCCCTTTATCCCGTTCGGAAGATTCATGCCAGGAAAGATAGCAGGTCGCTTTATTGTGATTGGCGCACAAAGGAACCGCCTTTATTTTCAACGCCTCCGTCTGTTGCCGCACCAACCAGGCGGGCGCAATCGCCACCATTTCCGTTTGCGACACCATATTCAACACGCTGTAGAGATCCGTGCACTGTTGTGTCACGGCGCGCAACATCGGTTCTTCTAAATAGAAAGGTTTACTGAACGATCCAAAACTTTCCAGGGAAACCGCCGCGTGCTGTTCGGCCAACATGTGTTCCGGCGTCACCTCCTCCTCTATTCGCGGGTGCGCCTGCGCAACCGCCAGCACTAATTCGTCGTCGAACATCGCCAGGCTGCGAAACTCCGCCGACTCGAAACGGCTGTAGCCGATGACAAATTCAACATCCTGATATCGCAATTGATGTTCAATATTATTGTTAATGTATGACTTTATTTGCAGGTTAAGCTGCGGCGCTATCTGTTTGACGTGATTGATTATCCCGGCGCCCAGACGCAAATCGAGCGGACTGCACAGGGACAGGGAGAACGCTCGCGTGCTGGTCAGCGGCTCAAACTCAGATCCCGGCAACTCATTTTGCACCAGCTGCAGCGCTTGCCGCACCGGCCCGAACAGCTGCCTGGCACGCATAGTGGGCTGGATCCCGCGCCCGCAGCGCACGAACAGCTCGTCGTTGAACATCACCTTCAGACGTGCTACCGCGTTGCTCACCGCCGGCTGCGACATCCCTAACGAATTAGCGGCTCGCGTAATATTTTGCATTTGCATCACGGCGTCAAACACCGTCAGCAAATTAAGATCGACGCTGCGCAAATGGATGTCCGCCGGCTCTTTGACCATGGCGATTTCTGAATCATATTCAGCCATATTTCACTCCACTAAATCCTGTGTAGATAATCTAATCCTTATGCTCGACAAACAATGAAACGCCGCATTGTCTTATCTTTGCACGACAAATCCTGCCATTACCGTCATCAGCCGATAAAAAACCTCGTGTTATCGACACGATTTAAGTCATATATGGAATGCATATCAGTCACTTCTACCGTCAGCAGGAAGAATGCCACCTGAGTGGTACTAATAATTAGGTATTCACAATGATTAATACAATTAAACAACGTAACCGCACTGTATGAGACAAACTATAAAAACACATCATAAGCAATCAAACCATCTAAAAACATCAATCACTTTGTGTAAAACCGCATTATTTTGTTATATTATGACTAAAACAATCAATTAATCATATGAATTCAATTTAAATCATTCGCATTAAAAATGTTATTTTGTTTCCTCCCGTGATTAATCCTCCTTATTTTTTCATCACAAATCTTAACCCAACAAAATCCAGAAGCAATTAGCGCAGTATATATTCGATTCGTTTATGCTAAGCAGCGCGCAAACTGCTCCCATTTTTTCTCTATGGCGCCACATTTTTACCGAATGATCCTCTGTTTGGATGCGTAGCCGGTGCATTGTCCCCGCATTCAATCAGGTGTTGACATCGCCTGGCCAATCACGTATCAAATTAGGCAGACACCCAATTTAAGAGAAGCTGAACCCTTATGATCCGTACTCACCGTCTACTAGGCCTACTACTCAACGCATCTTGTTTGCGCGGTATGCCTGTGGACGAAGTTCGGAGCTGACTCAGCCGATCACCCATAAGAAACCCGCGCTACTGCGCGGGTTTTTTTTTGCCCGCTTAGCGTGAAATCAACACGATAAGGAATGCACCTATGAGCCAACAAGTCATTATTTTCGATACCACGCTGCGTGATGGCGAACAGGCATTGCAGGCCAGTCTGAGCGTAAAAGAGAAGATTCAGATTGCGCTGGCGCTGGAAAGAATGGGCGTTGACGTGATGGAAGTCGGCTTCCCGGTCTCTTCGCCGGGCGATTTCGAATCGGTGCAAACCATCGCTCGCCAGATCAAGAACAGTCGCGTCTGCGGCCTGGCCCGCTGCGTGGACAAAGACATTGACGTGGCCGCCGAAGCGTTGCGCGTCGCTGAAGCGTTCCGTATCCACGTGTTCCTGGCCACCTCCACCCTGCACATCGAATCGAAGCTGAAGCGCTCGTTCGACGAAGTATTGGAGATGGCGGTGCGCTCGGTCAAACGCGCCCGCAACTATACCGACGACGTGGAGTTCTCGTGCGAAGACGCCGGCCGCACGCCGATCGACAATCTGTGCCGCGTGGTCGAAGCCGCCATCAACGCCGGCGCCACCACCATCAATATCCCGGACACCGTCGGCTACACCACGCCGAACCAGTTCGGCGGCATCATCACCACCTTGTATGACCGCGTGCCGAACATCGACAAAGCCATCATCTCCGTACACTGCCACGACGATTTGGGCATGGCGGTCGGCAACTCCATTGCCGCGGTCCAGGCCGGCGCCCGTCAGGTGGAAGGCACCCTGAACGGCATCGGTGAGCGCGCCGGCAACTGTTCGCTGGAAGAGGTGATCATGGCGATTAAGGTGCGCCAGGACATCATGAACGTGCACACCAACATCAATCATCAGGAAATCTTCCGCACCAGCCAGATCGTCAGCCAGCTGTGCAACATGCCGATCCCGGCCAACAAGGCGATCGTCGGCTCCAACGCCTTCGCTCATTCCTCCGGCATTCACCAGGACGGCGTGCTGAAGAACCGCGAAAACTACGAAATCATGACCCCGCAGTCGATCGGCCTGAAAGACGTGCAGTTGAACCTGACTTCCCGCTCCGGCCGCGCGGCGGTGAAACACCGCATGGAAGAGATGGGCTACCAGGAACAGGACTACAACCTGGATACCCTGTACGCCGCCTTCCTGAAACTGGCCGACAAAAAAGGCCAGGTGTTCGACTATGACCTGGAGGCGCTGGCCTTCATCAACAAACAACAGGAAGAGCCGGAGCACTTCAGCCTGGGTTACTTCAGCGTGCAGTCCGGCAGCAGCATCATGGCCACCGCCTCGGTGAAACTGATCTGCGGCGGCGAAGAGAAAGCCGAAGCCGCCACCGGCAACGGCCCGGTCGATGCGGTCTATCAGGCGATCAATCGCATCACCGATTACCCGATCGAACTGGTGAAGTACCAGTTGACCGCCAAAGGCCATGGGCGCGATGCGCTGGGTCAGGTGGATATCGTCGTCTCTTATAACGGCCGCCGTTTCCATGGCGTGGGTCTGGCGACCGACATCGTCGAATCCTCCGCCAAGGCGATGGTGCACGTGTTGAACAATATTTGGCGCTCACAGCAGGTAGAAAAAGAAAAACAGCGTCTGCAGCAAAACAAACATCAAAATAATCAGGAAACGGTGTGAACATGACGAAGACTTATCACATTGCCGTCTTGCCCGGAGACGGCATCGGCCCGGAAGTAATGGCTCAGGCGCGCAAAGTGTTGGACGCGGTGCGTCAACGCTTTGACATTCGCATCACCACCGCCGAGTACGACGTCGGCGGCATCGCCATCGATCGCCACGGCAGCCCGTTGCCGGCGGCGACCGTCGCCGGCTGCGAGCAGGCCGACGCCATCCTGTTCGGCTCGGTGGGCGGCCCGAAATGGGAACACCTGCCGCCGGCCGAGCAGCCGGAACGCGGCGCGCTGTTGCCGCTGCGCAAGCACTTCAAACTGTTCAGCAACCTGCGCCCGGCCCGCCTGTATCAAGGGTTGGAGGCGTTCTGCCCGCTGCGCGCCGATATCGCCGCCCGCGGCTTCGATATTCTGTGCGTGCGCGAACTGACCGGCGGCATCTATTTCGGCCAGCCGAAGGGCCGCGAAGGCCAGGGCATGCAGGAGCGCGCCTTCGACACCGAGGTGTATCACCGTTTCGAGATTGAACGCATCGCGCGCATCGCCTTCGAATCCGCCCGCAAGCGCCGCCACAAGGTGACGTCGATCGACAAGGCCAACGTGCTGCAAAGCTCCATCTTGTGGCGTGAAGTGGTCAATCAGGTCGCCAAGGATTACCCGGACGTGTCGCTGTCGCACATGTATATCGACAACGCCACCATGCAGCTGATCAAGGATCCGTCCCAGTTCGACGTGCTGCTGTGTTCCAACCTGTTCGGCGACATCCTGTCCGACGAGTGCGCGATGATCACCGGCTCGATGGGCATGCTGCCGTCCGCCAGCCTGAACGAGCAAGGCTTCGGCCTGTACGAACCGGCGGGCGGATCCGCGCCGGATATCGCCGGCAAAGGCATCGCCAACCCGATTGCGCAGATCCTGTCCGCTACCCTGCTGCTGCGTTACAGCCTGGGCGCCGATGAAGCGGCCGACGCCGTGGAGCGCGCCATCAACCAGGCGTTGGAACAGGGCTACCGCACCGCCGATCTGGCCGGTGACGGCAAAGCCGTCAGCACCGATGAAATGGGCGACATCATCGCTCGCTTTGTAGCTCAGGGGGCATAACATGGCCAAGACCTTATACCAGAAATTGTATGACGCCCACGTGGTGCACGAAGCGCCGAACGAGACGCCGTTACTGTATATCGACCGTCACCTGGTGCACGAAGTCACGTCGCCGCAGGCGTTCGACGGCCTGCGCGCCATGGGCCGAAAGGTGCGCCAGCCCGGCAAAACCTTCGCCACCATGGATCACAACGTATCGACCCAGACCAAAGACATCAACGCCAGCGGCGAGATGGCGCGCATCCAGATGCAGGAGCTGATCAAGAACTGCGCGGAATTCGGCGTTTCGCTGTATGACCTGAACCACCCGTTCCAGGGCATCGTGCACGTGATCGGGCCGGAGCAAGGCATGACGCTGCCGGGCATGACCATCGTCTGCGGCGATTCACACACCGCGACCCACGGCGCCTTCGGCTCGCTGGCGTTCGGCATCGGCACCTCCGAAGTGGAGCACGTGTTGGCGACCCAGACCCTGAAGCAGGGCCGGGCCAAAACCATGAAGATTGAGGTCATCGGCGATGCCGCCGAGGGCATTACCGCCAAAGACATCGTGCTGGCGGTGATCGGCAAAACCGGCAGCGCCGGCGGCACCGGCCACGTGGTGGAGTTCTGCGGCAAGGCGATCGAGGCATTGAGCATGGAAGGCCGCATGACCCTGTGCAACATGGCGATCGAAATGGGCGCCAAAGCCGGGTTGGTCGCGCCGGACGACACCACCTTCGCTTACCTGAAGGGGCGTCAGTTCGCACCGACCGGTGAAAACTGGGAGCAGGCGGTCGCTTACTGGCGCACGCTGAAGTCCGACGCTGACGCCCAGTTCGAGACCGTGGTGACGCTGCGCGCCGAAGAGATCGCGCCGCAGGTCACCTGGGGCACCAACCCCGGCCAGGTGATCGCCGTCAATCAGGCGATCCCGGCACCGGAATCGTTCAGCGATCCGGTCGAGCGCGCCTCCGCCGAGAAAGCGTTGGCCTACATGGATTTGAAACCGGGCATCAAATTGACCGAGGTGCCGATCGACAAAGTGTTCATCGGCTCCTGCACCAACTCGCGCATCGAAGATCTGCGCGCGGCGGCGGCTATCGCCAAGGGGCGCAAGGTCGCCAGCGGCGTGCAGGCCATCGTGGTGCCAGGCTCCGGCCCGGTGAAGGCCCAGGCGGAAGCCGAAGGGTTGGACAAAATCTTTATCGAAGCCGGTTTCGAATGGCGTTTGCCGGGTTGCTCGATGTGCCTGGCGATGAACAACGACCGCCTGAATCCGGGCGAGCGCTGCGCGTCCACCAGCAACCGTAACTTTGAAGGGCGTCAGGGCCGCGGTGGGCGCACCCACCTGGTCAGCCCGGCGATGGCCGCCGCGGCCGCCGTCGCCGGTCACTTCGCCGACATCCGTGATATTCACTAAGGGGCTAACGTGGCTAAATTTACTCAACATACCGGCTTAGTGGTGCCTTTGGATGCGGCCAACGTCGACACCGACGCCATTATTCCCAAGCAGTTTTTACAGAAGGTGACCCGCACCGGTTTCGGCCAGCACCTGTTCAACGACTGGCGCTTCCTCGACGACGCCGGCCAGCAACCGAACCCGGAGTTCGTGCTGAACAAACCGCGCTATAAAGGCGCCAGCATCCTGTTGGCGCGCGAAAACTTCGGCTGCGGCTCCTCGCGCGAACACGCCCCTTGGGCGCTGACCGACTACGGTTTCAAAGTGGTGATCGCGCCGAGCTTCGCCGATATCTTCTACGGCAACTCGTTCAACAACCAGCTGTTGCCGGTGACGCTGAGCGAGCAGCAGGTGGACGAGCTGTTCAAACTGGTGGACGCCAACGAGGGCACGGAGTTCGTGGTGAATCTGGAGAACCAGACGGTCAACGCCGGCGGCAAAAGCTATCCGTTCGAAATCGACAGCTTCCGCCGCCACTGCATGATCAACGGGCTGGACAGCATCGGCCTGACGCTGCAGCACGAAGCGGACATCTCCCGCTACGAAGCGCAGCAGCCGGCGTTTCTGAATTAATCCCCTTCACCCGCCGCCCGGCGGGTGAATTTTTTCCTCACCAGTAGCCCAGCAGCTTCCACCATGCGCCGCCGATCACTATCCAGATCAGCAGGTTAATTACACTCATCACCCATCCCGCTTTCCACCACTCCCCCAGCGTCACGTAGCCGGAGCCAAAGATGATCGGCGCGGTGCCGGTGCCGTAATGCGTCAGCGACATCATCAGCGAAGAAGAGAACGCCAGGATCAGGCCCAGCAGCGCCGGTGGCGCGCCGAGCGCGATGCCGGCAGCGAAGAAGGCGGCGAACATCGCCGTTACGTGTGCGGTGGTGCTGGCGAAGAAATAGTGAGAATACAGATAAATGAGGGTCAGCAAGATCGTGCCGCCCACCCAGCTCATGCCCATATGGTCGATGCCGTTGCCGACGGTCTGCGACAGCCAGCCGATCAGCCCCAGCTTGCCGAGGAAACTGGCCATCATCACCAGCGCCGAGAACCATACGACGGTATCCCAGGCCCCTTTATGCTTCAGCACATCCTCCCAGCTCAGCACCCCGGTAGCCAGCAGCACCGCCAGGCCGATCAGCGCCGCGGTGGTAGGATTGACCGCCAGCGCCGGGCCGAAGATCATCGCCGGAATGCCGGCCCACAGCACCAACAGCAGCGCGAACACCCCGAGAGTAATTTTCTCCGGCAGCGTCACCGGCCCCAGCGCCTGCAGCTTTTCGCGGGCGAAACGCGGCGCGTCCGGGGTGCTTTTCACCTCCGGCGGGTACAGCAGATAAATGATCAGCGGCATCACGATCAGCGAACACAACCCCGGCACCAGGGCGGCGATCGCCCACATCGACCAGGACAGTTCGAAGCTGCCGTGGGTGCCTTTGGCGATCAGGCTGACAATCAGCGGGTTAGGCGCAGTGGCGGTGATAAACATCGCCGAGGTGACCGGGTTAATATTGTAGTTCACCAGCGACAGATAGCGGCCTATCTTGCCGGAGGTATTGAGCTCGGGTTTGGAACCAAAGCTGTCGGCGATCGATTTCATGATCGGGTGAATGATGCCGCCGCCGCGCGCGGTGTTGCTCGGCGTCACCGGTGCCAGGGTGGTTTCCGCCAACGTCAATGCGTAGGCGATGCCGAGCGTTTTTTTACCGAACAGCGAGATAAAGTAGTAGCCGATGCGCGCGCCCAGCCCGGTTTTGTTCAGGCTGAGGGAGATCATGATAGAAAAGCCGATCAGCCAGATCAGCTGGTTGGAAAAACCGCTGAGCGCGTCGTCCAGCGCGGCGCCCGGCTTGCCGGGGTTGGTGACGCCGGTCACCGCCACCAGGGCGATGGCGATCACCGAGACTGCGCCGATCGGCATCGCCTTGCCGATGATGGCGATGATGGTGCCGATAAACAGCGCCAGCAGCTGCCAGGCGTTGGGCGCAACGCCCTCCGGCACGGGAATGAGGAACCAGATGATCAGCGTGGCGGCAAGGGCGCACAGGGAAGGAAGCAGTTTGAGCGGTGTGAGTTTATCCATAACGTTCCCACTGTTCTAAACAACAAGGCGGCATCTCAATAGCGAGACGGGCGTGGACGCAACGATCGCGCTCCATATGCCTTCAGCTTGGGCGTCCGCTTCAGCCTTCTCAATGACTTGCATCAAGAATGCCGTCGTTTGACCTCACACTTCACGCACTTTGGCGCTCATCCAGAGCGCCGCCAGCGCCAGCAGCGCCGCCATCCAATACACCGAGCCATGACCGAGGTTCTCCACCAGCGCGCCCTGCAGCACCCCGGCCAGGATCACCCCGGTCGAGATGCTGTTGGTGAACAGCGTGGTGGCGGCGCCCGGTCGGCCCGGCATCAAATCTTGAAAATAGAGCATGCCGATACCGGCGACGATGCCGATAAACACCGCGTTGAGCAGCTGCAACGCGATCAGGGTCGGCTTGGTCGCCAGCACCGTCAGCCCGAGGTAAAACAGCACGCCCGCCGCCACCGCCAGCAGCATCATGTTGCGCTTGCCGAAACGTTTGACGTAGTAACCGGCCAGCAGCATCGCCGGGATCTCCAGCCCGGCGGCGGTGCCCATCAACACCCCGGCCAGCCCCTCAGGCAGGCCGAGATCGGCGGTAATATACAGCGGCATGTCGATGATATACATGGTGTTGCAGGTCCACATCAGCATCGAGGCGATGAACAGCAGACGCACGTCGCGATTGCGCCAGGCGCTGGCGGGCGCAATCGGCGCGGATGCGCCGTCCCGCAGCCCGTCGCCGTCCGCGCGCGGCACCGAAGGCAGCATGAACCCGACCAGCAGCACGCAGATGGCGAAGGTGGCGGCGGCGATCAGGAACATCACGGTAAAGCCGTAATTCAGCGCCAGCGCAAACGACAGCGGCGGGCCTATCACCCACGCCAGCGAAAGCTGGGCGCGCATCACCGAACTGAACATCACCACTTCACGCGCCTCGCTGTCGGCGTATTCCCGCGCCAGCGCGAAAATCTGCGGCATGGCGGTGTTGGCAACGGCGGACATCAGCACCCCGGCGGTGATCAGCGTCAGGTAGTCGCGGTTAAAGGCGAACAGCAGGCAGTTGCCGACCGCCATCAGGCAGCACAGCAGGATCAGCCTGCGCCGATCGCCGCGGGTGTCGGAACGTTTGGCCAGCAGGAAGCTGACGACGATGCCGGCCACCGCGTTGGCGGTGTAAAACAGCCCGACCCACAGCGGCCGCACTTTGACCTCGGTGGTCAGAAACAGGCTGAGCGTCGGCGTCAGCAACGCGCCGGCGATGCCGGAGAGAAAAGCGATCAGCAGGAAGGCGGCAAAGATGGGGTTGATGCGCAGTGATAACCGTCTCAGGCGTTCCATATCCTCTTCCCTGATCCCAAAGCAGAAGCAAAAACCTTAGGTCACGGCGAGGAAAATGCAAGTCCATCGCCCTAACCGCAAATAAAAAAACCAGTGGGGCGACCCACTGGCTGGTGAAACAGCACCATTACTCAGAAACTTTTATGCCGCAGCGCCTTACAGGTGCTCGCGATACTGCTTGTCGCTCATCTCTTTGATATCCCATTGCGTCAGGTGCGCCAATATTGCCAGCCGCGCCTGCTCGGGCACCACGTTCAGCCAGTCGGCGTGCTGCCGACGCACCGCACTGAAATAGCGTTGATAGAACGATTTGGATAAGAAAGCTTTCATGATTACGCCCTCCCCTTTCATTGATGAAAATTATCGGCGTAATATAGGGAAAGAAAAATTGACGAGTTGAGACAGGAGTGTTCCTCTTTTATGTCCACGTCCAGATTGCAGCAGCAGTTCATCCGTCTGTGGCAGCGCTGCCACGGTGAAACCACCGACACCACGCTGCAGGCGCTGGCGGAGGCGCTGAGCTGTTCGCGGCGCCACGTGCGCTCCCTGTTGAGCGCCATGCAGCGGGAGGGCTGGCTCACCTGGCAGGCGGAGTCGGGACGCGGCAAGCGTTCGCGGCTAACCTTCCATTACACCGGCCTGGCGCTGCAGCAACAGCGGGCCGAGGAGCTGCTGGAGCAGGATCGCATCGATCAACTGGTGCAGCTGGTGGGCGACAAAAACGTGGTGCGCCAGATGCTGCTGTCGCAGCTGGGCCGCAGCTTCCGTCAGGGGAAACATATCCTGCGGGTGCTCTACTATCGGCAGTTGTACAACCTGCTGCCCGGCTCGGCGCTGCGGCGTTCCGAGACCCATTTGGCGCGTCAGATCTTCAACGGCCTGACGCGCATAAATGAGGAAAACGGGGAACTCGAATCCGATCTGTCCCACCATTGGCAGGCGCTGACGCCGCTGCACTGGCGGTTTTACCTGCGCCCGGCGATCCATTTTCATCATGGCCGCGAGCTGGAGATGGCGGACGTCATCAGCTCGCTTTCGCGTCTGACCTCGCAACCGCTGTTCTCGCATATCGAAAGCGTCACCTCGCCGACGCCGTTCGTTGTCGACGTGCATCTGCGCAGCCCCGACCACTGGCTGCCCTGGCTGCTGGGCAGCGTGCACGCCATGATCCTGCCGCGCGAATGGCGCGATCTGCCGGACTTCACCCGCCATCCGATCGGCACCGGCCCCTACCGCGTGGTGCGCAACCTTCCCAGCCAGATGAAGATCCACGCCTTCGACGACTATTTCGGCTACCGGGCGCTGATCGATGAGGTCAACATCTGGGTGCTGCCGGAGTTCTCCGAAGAACTGGTGCACTCCGGCGTACAGCTGCAGGGCGATGAAACCGGCAACAGCGAGCTGGAAAGCCGTCTGGAAGAAGGCTGCTACTTCCTGCTGTTCGATCAGCGCTCTCCCTTGGCGGCCGATCCCGCCATGCGCAGCTGGCTGTGCGAATTGATCAACCCCATTTCGCTGCTGAGCCACGCCGGGCCGCTCTACCAGCGCTATTGGTCGCCGGCGTACGGCCTGCTGCCGCGCTGGCACCACAACCGCGCGCTGGCGCAGCAGCCCAAACCGGCGGGGCTGACCGAACTGACGCTGACTCACTTCAATGAGCATTCGGAGTTCCACGCCATCCGCCAGGCGATCGAGCCGCTGCTGGCGCAGCACGGCATCCGCCTGATCGTGCAAAGCGTGGATTACGCGACCTGGCACCAGGGCGACGCGCGCAGCGATCTGTGGCTCGGCAGCGCCAACTTCTATCTGCCGCTGGAGTTTTCGCTGTTCGCCACGCTGTACGAGCTGCCGCTGATGCAGCATTGCATGAGCGAGGACCTGGCGCAGGATGCGGCGCTGTGGCGCGCCAACCGTCTGCCGCTGGCGGAGTTCTGCCAGCGCCTGGTCAGCAATCACCAACTGCATCCGCTGTTCCACCACTGGCTGCAGCTGCACGGCCAGCGCAGCATGCGCGGCGTGCGAATGAACACCCTCGGCTGGTTCGACTTCAAGTCAGCCTGGTTTGCCCCGCCGGAGGCATAAGCGCCTTTCGCCCGGGTCGGTTAATCTTTACAATAGCGCCGTCTCAACGGGGTGCGGAGAGTCGGGCCGCGTGATAAGCCCGATTTTCCGCTGAGAGCACACCCGTCGAACCTGATCCGGTCAATACCGGCGGAGGGATTTGAGCCCAGCGAACCGGCGACGCCGCCTCGCCCCCTCAGATGCCCTTGCCCCCTTATTTTTCAGGAGTGCAACGTGGTCAAAAAATATCTGCCCTGCTTATTGCTGCTGTGCGCCGCGCCGGTGTTCGCCAAGCCGACGCTGACGGTTTACACCTACGATTCCTTCGCCGCCGACTGGGGCCCGGGCCCGGCGGTGAAAAAAGCCTTCGAAGCCGAGTGCGACTGTGAGCTGAAGTTCGTGGCGCTGGAAGACGGCGTCTCACTGCTGAACCGCCTGCGCATGGAAGGCAAGAACAGCGCCGCCGACGTGGTGCTGGGGCTGGACAACAACCTGCTGCAGGCGGCGCAGCAAACCGGCCTGTTCGCGCCGAGCGGCGTGGACACCGCCAAACTGACGGTGCCGGGCGGCTGGCAGGACGCGACCTTCGTGCCTTACGACTACGGGTATTTCGCCTTCGTCTACGACAAGGAAAAACTGAAGAACCCGCCGAAAAGCCTGCAGGAGCTGGTCAGCAGCGATCGTGACTGGAAGGTGATCTACGAAGATCCGCGCACCAGCACGCCGGGCCTCGGCCTGCTGCTGTGGATGCAAAAAGTGTATGGCGACAAGGCGCCGGCCGCCTGGCAGCAGTTGGCGAAAAAGACCGTGACCGTCACCAAAGGCTGGAGCGAAGCCTACGGCCTGTTCCTGAAAGGCGAAGGCGATCTGGTGCTCAGCTACACCACCTCCCCCGCCTATCATCTGATCGCCGAGAAAAAAGACCGCTACGCCGCCGCCACGTTCAGCGAAGGCCACTACCTGCAAGTGGAAGTGGCCGGCAAACTGAAGGCCACCAAACAGCCTGAGCTGGCGGAGCGTTTCATGCAGTTCATGGTGACGCCGGCGTTCCAGAACACCATCCCGACCGGCAACTGGATGTACCCGGTGATCAACACCCCGCTGCCCGTCGGCTTTGAACAGATGAACGTGCCGCATACCGCGCTGCAATACAGCGCCGAAGAGGTGGCCACACAACGCGGCGGCTGGATCCGGGCATGGCAAACCGCCGTCAGCCGCTGATCCCCCACTGGCTCTTGCCGGGGCTGCTGGCCGCCGGCATGATCCTGCTGGTCGCCGCGCTGGCGATGGGCTCGCTGTGGCGTCACGCGCCGGACAGCGACTGGCGCGGCCTGTGGCAGGACAGCTACCTGTGGCACGTGGTGCGCTTCACTTTCCTGCAGGCGCTGCTGTCGGCGCTGATTTCGGTGCTGCCCGCCATTCTGCTGGCGCGCGCGCTCTATCGGCGTCATTTCCCCGGCCGACGACTGCTGCTGCGGCTGTGCGCCATGACGCTGGTGCTGCCGGTGCTGGTGGCGGTGTTCGGCCTGCTCAGCGTCTATGGGCGCCAGGGCTGGCTGGCGACGCTGTGCGGCTGGCTGGGCGTCGAGTATGATTTCTCACCCTACGGTCTGCAGGGCATTCTGCTGGCGCACCTGTTCTTTAACCTGCCGCTGGCCACCCGCCTGTTGCTGCAGGCGCTGGAGAACATTCCGGTGGAGCAGCGCCAGCTGGCCGCCCAGCTGGGCATGAACGGCTGGCAGCAGTTCCGCTTCGTCGAATGGCCGGCGCTGCGCCGCCAAATCCTGCCGAGCGGCGCGCTGATCTTCATGCTGTGCTTCGCCAGCTTCGCCACCGTGCTGTCACTGGGCGGCGGGCCGCAGGCCACCACCATCGAGCTGGCGATCTACCAGGCGCTGAGTTACGACTACGATCTGGGCCGCGCCGCCCTGCTGGCGCTGATCCAACTGGGCTGTTGTCTGGGGCTGGTGCTGATCAGCCAACGCCTGAGCCAGGCATTGCCGGTAGGGCATACCCACGCCCAGCGCTGGCGCAACCCGGAAGACAGCCTGTGGCGGCGCATCAGCGATTTTCTGCTGATCGCCGCCGCGCTGTTGCTGCTGCTGCCGCCTCTGCTGGCGGTGATCGCCGACGGCGCCAATCAGGCTATCGTCAGCGTGCTGCGCCAGCCGGTGCTGTGGCAGGCGCTGTTCACGTCGCTGCGCATCGCCCTTGGCGCCGGAGCGCTGTGTGTGGCGCTCACGATGATGCTGCTGTGGAGCAGCCGCGAGCTGAAGCTACGGCAGCACCTGCGCGGCGGCCAGGCGCTGGAGCTGAGCGGCATGGTGATCCTGGCGATGCCGGGCATCGTGCTGGCCACCGGCTTCTTCCTGCTGCTGAGCGATACGATCGGGCTGCCGCAGTCGCCCTATGCGCTGGTGATCCTCACCAATGCGCTGATGGCGGTGCCCTATGCGCTGAAGGTATTGGAGAACCCGATGCGCGATCTCGCCGAACGTTACAACCCGCTGTGCCTGTCGCTGGATATCCGCGGCTGGCGACGGCTGCGGCTGATTGAACTGCGCGCCCTGCGCCGCCCGCTGGCGCAGGCGCTGGCCTTCGCCTGCGTGCTGTCGATCGGCGATTTCGGCGTGGTCGCCTTGTTTGGCAACGAGCATTTCCGTACCCTGCCTTTTTACCTGTATCAGCAGATTGGCGCCTACCGCAGCCAGGACGGGGCGGTGACCGCGCTGCTGTTGCTGCTGCTGTGCTTCCTGCTGTTTACCCTGATTGAACGCTTACCGGGCCGCCATGCTGACGCTTGAAAAACTGACCTATCTGTATGAACACCTGCCGATGCGCTTTGATCTGCGCATCCAGCCGGGCGAGCGCGTCGCGGTGCTCGGCCCCAGCGGCGCAGGTAAAAGCACCCTGCTGAGCCTGATCGCCGGTTTTCTGCCGGCGGCCAGCGGCCGGCTGCTGCTGAACGGCGAAGACCACACCGCCACGCCGCCGGCCAAACGGCCGGTGTCGATGCTGTTTCAGGAAAACAACCTGTTCGCTCACCTGACGGTGGCGCAGAACATCGGGTTGGGGTTGGATCCCGGTCTGCGCTTGACTGCGCAGCAGCGTCAACAGCGAGAACACATCGCCCGTCAGGTCGGCCTGGAAGAACACCTGGATCGCCTGCCAGCGCAGCTTTCCGGCGGTCAGCGTCAGCGCGCCGCGCTGGCGCGCTGTTTGATTCGCCAACGGCCGATCCTGTTGCTCGACGAGCCCTTCTCGGCGCTCGATCCGGCGCTGCGCAACGAGATGCTGCAGCTGCTGCAGACGGTGTGCGAACAGCGCGACCTGACGCTGCTGATGGTATCGCACAACCTCGACGACGCCGCGCGCATCGCGCCGCGCACGCTGCTGGTGGTCGATGGCCGCATCTACTACGACGGCCCGACGCAGGCCCTGCTGGACGGCAGCGCCCCCGAAGCGCGCGTGCTGGGCATTTCGGGTAAAGCGTGATCTGACGCGCGTTTTTTATGCTGCGCCAATAAACCTGTTGTGCGAATTTTGCGCCTGTGTTTTTATAAAAACCTGACTTTTTTTACTGATGATAAGGTTCCCTGTGATCGCATCCTCGCTGACTTCGACCCTACTAGTTACCGCGCTACCAGCCGCGGTGGTCGTCGTGCGTGTGGTGGTGGTCGTCGGCAATGCGCCGTAGGGTCCGAATCAACGCATCGATTCCCAAACCCCGCCGGCGCAAACCGGGCGGGGTTTCTTGTTTTAGCACCCTGCCCAGAAAAGCTCACCGGCCTTGAGAAAGGACAGGAACATGGCAACTTCGGGCACGCCTCAACCGAGTACCCGCTTCACCGGCGCACAATTGATCGTTCATCTGCTGGAGCGTCAGGGCATCACCACCGTCGCCGGCATCCCTGGCGGCGCGGCGCTGCCGCTGTATGACGCGCTGAGCCAAAGCACCCGCATTCACCACGTGCTGGCGCGCCACGAACAGGGCGCGGGCTTTATGGCGCAAGGCATGGCGCGCGCCAACGGCAAAGCGGCGGTGTGCATCGCCTCCAGCGGGCCGGGCGCCACCAACCTGGTCACCGCCATCGCCGATGCCAAGCTCGACTCCATTCCGCTGGTATGCATCACCGGGCAGGTGCCTTCCTCGATGATCGGCACAGACGCCTTCCAGGAAGTGGATACCTACGGCATTTCCATCCCGATCACCAAGCACAACCATCTGGTGCGCGATATCCGCGAGCTGCCGCAGGTGATTGGCGATGCGTTCCGCATCGCCGAGTCCGGCCGCCCCGGCCCGGTCTGGATCGATGTGCCGAAAGACGTGCAGACCGCCACCATCACCCTGGAAGAGTTGCCGCCGATCGCCGTGCCGGACGCCGCCCCGAGCTTCGATCCGGCGCTGGTTTCGCAGGCCGCCGCGATGATCAATCAGGCGAAACGCCCGATCCTCTACCTGGGCGGCGGCATCATCTGCGCCGACGCTCACCGGCAGGCGCTGGAGCTGGCCGAGCGCGCCGGTCTGCCCACCACCATGACGCTGATGGCGCTGGGCGCGATGCCGGTGGAACACCCGCTGTCGCTGGGCATGCTGGGCATGCACGCCGCGCGCAGCACCAACTTCATTCTGCAGGAGGCCGATCTGCTGATCGTGCTGGGCGCGCGCTTCGACGATCGGGCAATCGGCAAAACCGAGCAGTTCTGCCCTAACGCCGCCATCATTCACGTGGATATCGACCGCGCCGAGCTGGGCAAGGTCAAACAGGCCAACGTGGCGATCCATGCCGACGTCGGCCAGGTGCTACAACAGCTGCTGCCGCAGATCGACACGCAGCCGCGCAGCGCGTGGCTGAACATCGTCAACGACCTGAAGCGCGAATTCCCGTTCAACATGCCGAACGCCGACGATCCGCTGAGCCATTACGGCCTGGTGCTGGCCGCCGCGCGCTGCGTGGACGACAGCGCCATCATCACCACCGACGTGGGTCAGCATCAGATGTGGGTGGCGCAGGCCTATCCGCTGAGCCGGCCGCGCCAGTGGCTGACGTCGGGCGGCCTGGGCACCATGGGCTTCGGTCTGCCGGCGGCGATCGGCGCGGCGCTGGCGGAGCCCGAACGTAAAGTGCTGTGCTTCTCCGGCGACGGCAGCCTGATGATGAACATTCAGGAAATGGCCACCGCGGTCGAGCACGATTTGGACGTGAAAATCATTTTGATGAACAACCAGGCATTGGGGCTGGTGCACCAGCAGCAAACCCTGTTCTACCAGCAGCGCATCTTCGCCGCCGCCTATCCGAAGCGTACCGACTTCCTGAAAATCGCCGCCGGATTCGGGCTGGATACCTGCGATCTGAACGCCGCGGAAGATCCGCAGGCGGCGCTGGCCGAGGCGATCCAGCGCCCGGGGCCCTGCCTGATCCACGCGCTGATCGATATCAACGAAAAAGTGTTCCCGATGGTGCCGCCGGGCGCCGCCAACATCGACATGATTGGAGAATAAGCCATGCTGCAACCACAAGATAAACCACAGGTGATCCTGGAGCTGGCGGTGCGCAACCATCCCGGCGTGATGTCGCACGTTTGCGGGCTATTCGCCCGCCGCGCGTTCAACGTCGAAGGCATTCTGTGTCTGCCGTTGAAAGACGGCCAACAGAGCCGCATTTGGCTATTGGTCGCCGACGATCAGCGGCTGGAACAAATGATAAGCCAGGTGGAAAAGCTGGAAGACGTGCTGCGGGTGAAGCGCCACAGCGAAGACGTGCGGGTATTTGAACAGCTGGAAGCGTTCTTCCAGTAAGGCGAACGGGGGCTAATGCCCCCGCAATCATTGCCCGGACAACACCTGCCACAGCAGGTGGCGATACACCGGCATCAGCGGCTGCTGGCTCAGCGCATAACCGGCCGCCAGTGCCGCCAGCCAACTCAATCCGCACACCACGCGCAGCCGCAGCGGTGTCAGCCAACGGCTCAGCCGATCGGCGCTGCGCTTGCCCTCGCGCCACCAGCGCCAGCTCAACCATACCGCCAGCCAGACCAGCAGCGCCGCCGCAAGCAACAGCCACTTGAACGTCGCGCTGTTGGCGTCGGCGGGGATATCGATCGCTACCCCCGCCAGAATGCCGGGGAAGAAATAAACCGGCGGCCAGGTCAGGCAACCGATGATGTTCGGCAACGCAAACTTGTACGGCGGCAAATCGAGCATGCCGGCCACCATCGGCACCAGCGGGCGCGTCGGGCCAACGAAGCGACCGATCAAAATGGTCGCCATGCTGTGCTGGTGCAAGGCATGTTCGGTTTTGTCGAGCAGCGCTTTGTTCTTCTTCAGAAACGACCAGCGATGCAAAGGCCCCTTAAAGGCGCGGCCGACGAAATAGGAGATCCAATCGCCGAGCAGGCAGCCGACGATGCCCGCCGCCCAGGCGTAGTAAAAATCCACCTTGCCGCTGCCGATCAGCGCGCCGATGCTGGCCATCATCACCGTACCGGGCAGCAGCAACCCCACCAGCGCCAACGACTCCAGAAAAGCGACCAGCAGAACGACCATCAGGGTGAAAGCCAGTGACTGGGTGATCAAATCTTGTAAATAGGCTTCCATTACACCTCTGTGGATTATTCGGGCCAAACGGGGCCGAGGATTTTCCAGCGCCGCCGCTGGCGAGTCAATCGATGAATTGTATGCGTATTTGGCAACGCCGCACGGCGATGGACAATCACTGTATAAAAAACCATACTATAATTTATCTATATTAGCGTCAAAACCGACATCACGCTGAATGTCGCGCACGCCGCCCGGCGGAAAACGAAGGGGTTATGACAGCACTGCAACAGGGGTTCCTGCTCACTCGCCACTGGCGCGACACGCCCGCCGGCACCGAGGTCGAATTTTGGCTGGCGACCGACGCTGGCCCGCGTCAGCTGCGTCTGCCGCCGCAAACCTCGGTGGCGTTTATCCCCGCCGAACAAAGGCCGCGCGCGGAACTGCTGCTGCGCGAAGAGCGGCAAGTCGAACTGAAACCGCTGGCGCTGACGGATTTTCATCACCGCCCGATGCTGGGGCTGTACTGCCGCCAGCACCGTCAGCTCATCAAGCTGGAAAAACTGCTGCGGGAAGGCGGCGTTGCGGTCTATGAAGCCGACATTCGCCCGCCGGAGCGCTACCTGATGGAACGCTTCATCACCGCGCCGGTGTGGTTCAACGGCAGCCCCAACGGCGGCGGCCTGTTGCTCAACGGCCAGATGAAGCCGGCGCCGGAGTACCGCCCAACGCTCAAGCTGGTATCGCTGGATATCGAGACCACCGCCCACGGCGAACTTTACTCCATCGCGCTGGAAGGCTGCGGCCAGCGGCAGGTCTACATGCTGGGGCCGGCCAACGGCGGCGATGAGCCGCTGGATTTCAATCTGGAATACTGCGCCAGCCGCCCTCAGTTGCTGGAACGACTGAACGCCTGGCTGGAGCGTCACGATCCCGACGCCATCATCGGCTGGAACCTGGTACAGTTCGATCTGCGGGTGCTGCAAAAGCACGCCGAGCGCTACCAGATCCCGCTGCGGCTGGGACGCGGCGGCAACCTGCTGGAGTGGCGTGAGCACGGCTTCAAACAGAACCATTTTTTCGCCGCCGCCGCCGGCCGGCTGATCATCGACGGCATCGAAGCGCTGAAATCCGCCACCTGGAACTTTCCCTCCTTCAGCCTGGAATACGTTTCGCAGGAACTGCTGGGCGAAGGCAAGGCGATCGACAACCCCTATCAGCGCATGGCGGAGATCGACCGGCGCTTCGCCGAAGACAAGCCGGCGCTGGCCCGCTACAACCTGAAGGACTGCGAGCTGGTGACGCGGATTTTCGCCAAGGCCGACCTGCTCAACTTCCTGCTGGAGCGCGCCACCGTCACCGGGCTGGCGGCCGATCGCAGCGGCGGATCGGTGGCGGCCTTCAGCCACCTCTATATGCCGCGCATGCATCGCCTGGGCTTTGTCGCCCCCAACCTCGGCGAACAGCCGGAGGAACACAGCCCCGGCGGCTTTGTGATGGATTCCCGGCCCGGCCTGTACGATTCGGTGTTGGTACTGGACTATAAAAGCCTGTACCCGTCGATCATCCGCACCTTCTTGATCGATCCCGTCGGGTTGGTGGAAGGCATGCGCCACCCAAATGACGCCGACTCGGTGCCCGGCTTTCGCAACGCCCGCTTCTCGCGCAGCAAACACTGCCTGCCGGCGATCGTTGAGCAGATCTGGCAGGGGCGCGAGGCCGCCAAACGCCAGCACAACAAGCCCCTGTCGCAGGCGCTGAAGATCATCATGAACGCGCTGTACGGCGTGCTGGGATCGAGCGGCTGCCGCTTCTTCGATCCGCGGCTGGCGTCGTCGATCACCCTGCGCGGCCACGAGATCATGCGCCAAACCCGCGAGCTGATCGAAGCCGAAGGCTATCAGGTGATTTACGGCGACACCGACTCCACCTTCGTCTGGCTGAAACAGCCGCATGACGAACAACAGGCGGCGCAGATCGGCCGGGCGCTGGTGCAACGGGTCAACGCCTGGTGGCAGCAGCATCTGCAGCAGCAGTTCGGGCTGGAGAACGCGCTGGAGCTGGAGTTCGAAACCCACTATTCCCGCTTCCTGATGCCGACCATTCGCGGCGCCGAGCAGGGCAGCAAAAAACGCTACGCCGGCCTGATCGCGCGCGCCGACGGCCAGGAAGAGATGGTGTACAAAGGCCTGGAAACGGTGCGCACCGACTGGACGCCGCTGGCGCAGCAGTTCCAGCAGCAGCTCTATCAGCGCATCTTCAAACAACAGCCCTACCAGGACTATGTGCGCGACTACGTCGGCAAAACCCTGAACGGCGACTTCGACGATCAACTGGTGTACCGCAAACGGCTGCGCAGAAAGCTCGACGACTATCAGCGCAACGTGCCGCCGCACGCCCGCGCCGCGCGCATCGCCGACGACTACAACCGCAGTCAGGGGCGGCCGCTGCAGTATCAGAACGGCGGCTGGATCAGCTACGTGATGACCGTCGCCGGGCCGGAACCGCTGGAAACCCGCCATTCGCCCATCGATTATCAGCACTACCTCGAACGTCAGCTGCAACCGGTGGCAGACGCTATACTCCCTTTCTTGCACGACGACTTCACCACGCTGGTCACCGGGCAGATGGGGCTGTTTTGAGATTGCGCCAGGTTAAGAAAAATCATCCGGTTTTGCAGGTGACGAACGCGCCGCCTTCCATTACCATAGCGCCCTTCCCAAAACTGAACCACGCTTAGCCCTGCCGTCTCGCGACGTCTGCATGGCGTGAACGGCTATTGCCCGCCAAATTTAAAACAAACCGGGATTAGCTGACGTTCAGTACAGGTGCCGCGGCCCTTCCCGCCCGGTAACAAGACTTACTTACAAAGAATCGAGCCGACAATATATGCCTTTTACTCTTGGTCAACGCTGGATCAGCGACACGGAAAGCGAATTAGGACTGGGCACCGTCGTGGCGCTGGATGCGCGCATGATTACCCTGCTTTTCCCCGCCACCGGTGAAAACCGCCTCTATGCCAGAAACGATTCACCGATCACCCGCGTGATGTTCAACCCGGGCGATACCGTCAGCAGCCACGAGGGATGGCAGCTGCAGGTGGAAGAGGTGAAAGAGGAAAACGGTCTGTTGACCTATATCGGCACCCGCCTGGACACCCAGGAAAGCGGCGTGGCGATGCGCGAAGTGCTGCTGGACAGCAAACTGACCTTCAGCAAGCCGCAGGATCGCCTGTTCGCCGGCCAAATCGACCGCATGGATCGTTTCGCGCTGCGTTTTCGCGCCCGCAAATACCAGAGCGAGCAGTATCGCCTGCCGTTCGCCGGCCTGCGCGGCATGCGCGCCAGCCTGATCCCGCACCAGCTGCACATCGCTCATGAAGTCGGCCAGCGCCATGCGCCGCGCGTTCTGCTGGCGGACGAAGTCGGCCTCGGCAAAACCATCGAAGCCGGCATGATCATCCACCAACAACTGCTGGCGGGCCGCGCCGAGCGCGTGCTGATCGTGGTGCCGGAAACGCTGCAGCACCAGTGGCTGGTGGAGATGATGCGCCGCTTCAACCTCTACTTCTCGCTGTTCGACGACAGCCGCTACGCCGAAGCCAAGCTCGACAGCAGCAACCCGTTCGAGACCGAACAGCTGGTGATCTGCTCGCTGGACTTCGTGCGCCGCAACAAGCAGCGCCTGGAAGAGCTGGCGGACGCCCAGTGGGATCTGCTGGTGGTCGATGAAGCGCACCACCTGGCCTGGAGTGAAGAAGCGCCGAGCCGCGAATATCAGGTGATCGAACAGCTGGCCGAGCATATCCCCGGCGTGCTGCTGCTGACCGCCACCCCGGAACAGCTGGGCCAACAGAGCCACTTTGCGCGCCTGCGCCTGCTCGATCCGAACCGTTTCCACGACTACGGCGAGTTCGTCGCCGAACAGCAGAAATACCGTCCGGTGGCCGACGCCGTCACCCTGCTGCTCAGCGGTGAACGCCTGGCCGACGACAAGCTGAACCTGCTGGGCGAGCTGATCGACGAGCAGGACATCGAACCGCTGCTCAAAGCGGCCAACAGCGAAGGCGACAACGCCGAGCAGGCGCGCCAGGAGCTAGTTTCGATGCTGATGGATCGCCACGGCACCAGCCGCGTGCTGTTCCGCAACACCCGCAACGGCGTGAAGGGCTTCCCGCACCGCAACCTGCACCAGATCAAGCTGCCGTTGCCAACCCAGTATCAGACCGCGATCAAAGTCTCCGGCATCATGGGCGCCAAAAAGTCCGTCGAGGCGCGCGCGCGCGACATGCTGTACCCGGAGCAAATCTATCAGGAATTCGAAGGCGAAAACGCCACCTGGTGGAACTTCGACCCACGCGTCGAGTGGCTGCTGGATTACCTGCTGGCCAACCGCAACGAAAAAGTGCTGGTGATCTGCGCCAAAGCCGACACCGCGCTGCAGCTGGAGCAGGTACTGCGCGAGCGTGAAGCGATCCGCGCCGCGGTGTTCCACGAAGGGCTGTCGATCATCGAGCGCGACCGCGCCGCCGCCTACTTCGCCTCCGAAGAGGAAGGCGCGCAGGTGCTGCTGTGTTCCGAGATCGGTTCCGAAGGCCGCAACTTCCAGTTCGCCAGCCAACTGGTGATGTTCGATCTGCCGTTCAACCCGGATCTGCTGGAACAGCGCATCGGCCGTCTGGACCGTATCGGCCAGATGCACGATATCCAAATCATGGTGCCTTACCTGGAGCATACCGCACAGGCGGTGCTGGGCCGCTGGTTCCACGAAGGGCTGGACGCCTTCGAACACACCTGCCCGACCGGCCGCACCATCTACGACAGCTGCTACGAGCAGTTGATCGGCTATCTGGCCGCGCCGACCGAGCAGGAAGGCCTGGACGAATTCATCCACGCCTGCCGCCAGCAGCATGACCAGTTGAAAGCGCAGCTGGAACAGGGCCGCGACCGTCTGCTGGAGATGCACTCCAACGGCGGTGACAAAGCCCAGGCGCTGGCCGCCGCCATCGCCGAGCAAGATAACGACGTCAACCTGGTGGGCTTCGCGCTCAACCTGTTCGACATCGTCGGCATCAATCAGGAAGATCGCAGCGACAACCTGATCGTGCTCACGCCGTCCGACCATATGCTGGTGCCGGACTTCCCGGGCCTGCCACAGGACGGCTGCACCGTCACCTTCGATCGCGATCAGGCGCTGTCGCGCGAAGACGCGCAGTTCGTCAGCTGGGAACACCCGATCATCCGCAACGGCCTGGATCTTATCCTGTCCGGCGATACCGGCAGCTGTGCGGTGTCCCTGTTGAAAAACAAAGCGTTGCCGGTCGGCACCTTGCTGGTTGAGCTGGTGTACGTGGTGGAAGCCCAGGCGCCGAAGCACCTGCAGCTGACCCGCTTCCTGCCGCCGACGCCGATCCGCATGCTGATGGACCGCAAGGGCACCAACCTGGCGGCGCAGGTCGAGTTCGAAAGCTTCAACCGCCAGTTGAACGCGGTCAACCGTCACACCTCCAGTAAGCTGGTCAACGCCGTGCAGCAAGACGTGCACGCCATGCTGCAGCAGGCGGAAAGCCTGGTGGAAGCGCAGGCGCGCACGCTTATCGAACAGGCGAAGCAAGAGGCGGACGACAAGCTGAGCGCCGAGCTGGCGCGTCTGGAAGCGCTGAAGGCGGTCAACCCAAACATCCGCGACGACGAAGTCGAGACGCTGGAGTTCAACCGCCGTCAGGTGCTGGCCAACCTCAATGAAGCCGGCTGGCGTCTCGACGCCATTCGTCTGGTGGTGGTCACCCACCAGTAACCGGCGCGACGCGGGGAGGCAGCCATCTCCCCGTTCGGCCCTTTTCGCGGAGCCAAGATGGAACCCTACAATCCCCCGCAGGACCCGCTGCACATCCTGTATCAGGATGAACACATCATGGTGGTCAACAAGCCCAGCGGCTTGCTGTCGGTGCCCGGCCGCGCGCCGGAAAACAAAGACAGCCTGATGACCCGCATTCAGGCCGATCATCCGGCCGCCGAATCGGTGCACCGGCTGGATATGGCCACCAGCGGGGTGATCGTGGTGGCGCTCAACAAGGCCGCCGAGCGTGAGCTGAAGCGTCAGTTCCGCGAACGCGAACCGAAGAAATCCTATATCGCCCGCGTTTGGGGGCATATGGAACATGACGAAGGGTTGGTGGATTTGCCGCTAATCTGCGACTGGCCGAACCGGCCGCTGCAAAAGGTGTGTTTTGACACCGGCAAAGCGGCGCAAACGGAATATCTGGTGCTGTCGCGCGACGCCGATGGCAGCACGCGCGTGAAGCTGACGCCGATCACCGGCCGCTCACATCAGCTGCGGGTGCACATGCTGGCGCTGGGACACCCGATCCTCGGCGACGGTTTCTACGCCCCGCCGGAGGCCAAGGCGATGGCGCCGCGATTGCAGCTGCATGCGCAAGAGTTGCGCATCACCCACCCCGCCTTCCAGACGCCGATGCACTTTCGCGCCGAGCCGGATTTCTGAACCCCATGTTAAACGGGCCCGGCATGCCGGGCCCGCTTTCATCGCTTATTTAAAACCTTTCTCGCGTTTGATCAGGTCGTACGCCGCCTGGATCTCCTGCGCTTTCTGCTTGGCCATTTCCATCATCTCCGGCGGCAAGCCTTTCGCCACCAGCTTATCCGGATGGTGTTCGCTCATCAGCTTGCGGTAGGCGCGTTTGATGGTGGCGGCATCGTCGCTGCTGCGCACGCCGAGCACCTTGCACGCATCGTCGAGCGTCGGGCCGCGCTGAGCCTGCTGATAACCGCCCTGCGAATACCCGCCCTGCTGACCGCCGCCGAACTGACGCCCGCCCTCCATCATGCTGAGGAACTGATCGAACTGCGCGCGCGAAATGCCCAGCTCTTCGGCGATGACATACAGCACCTGACGTTCGTTCGGGTGCAGCGAGCCGTCGGCGAACGCCGCCTGAATCTGAATTTCCAGAAACATCCGAATCAGATCGAAGCGGCCGAAACAGATGCTGCGGAACTGCTGCAGCGTCTCACGCAGCGGGAACTGGCTCTGTTTGCCCTCGCGGAACGCCTGCTGCGCCGCGGTGCGCGCTTCGCCGTGCAGCTGCAGGCGATCCATGAACAAGCTGGCGATCTGGATATCCGCCTCGGTGACACGTCCTTTGGATTTGGTCAGGTGGCCCATCACCTGAAAAGTGGTGCGGAAAAACAGCGTTTGCCGCGTTTGCTGGTCGGTGAAAAACCCCCGGCTGCGCTTGTTGCTGCGCGCCGTATCGATCATATGACCGATAATCAGCCCCAGAACTACACCCCAGAATCCCGCGCCAGACCAGATGGCGACGATGACGCCGAGCAGTTTTCCCCAATACTGCATATACTCCTCAATTATCATGCCGAAAGCCGCCCGCTCTCCTCCGTTTCAGGAAAGGGCGCAGGCGATTTTTCCTAGAATTTGGATTATCATACCTGTCATTTATCTTTGCGCCTAACGACGACGCAAGTAAACGGCTGGATTTAGCACTAGCGCAACGCAGATGAGTAATATAGTCTCTGACCGTTTGCCGGACACGACGCCTCTGATGACGGAACACCAAAACCGCGTATGAAAAAAAGTTTCCCAACACTGCTGGCCACGATGATTTGGACGGCACTCTACAGTCAGCATGCGCTGGCTGATCTGGCCGAGCAATGCATGCTTGGCGTTCCTGTTTACGACAAGCCTTTGGTCAGCGGCGATCCGAACAGCCAGCCGGTGACCATCAATGCCGATGACTCGCGCGCCGACTACCCGAAAAGCGCCCTGTTCAGCGGCAACGTGCATATCGAGCAGGGCAACAGCACCCTGACCGCCAAAGAAGTTGAGCTGAATCAGACGCAAAACCCCGGCCAGACGGAACCGGTTCGTACCGTCACCGCCACCGGCGACGTGCACTACAGCGACAATCAGATCAAACTGAAAGGCCCGAAGGCCTGGTCTAACCTGAATACCAAAGATACCGACGTCTATGAAGGCGACTACCAGATGGTAGGCCGTCAGGGGCGCGGCGACGCCGACAAGATGAAAATGCGCGGCGCCAACCGTTACACCATCCTGGAAAACGGCACCTTTACCTCCTGTCTGCCAGGCGACGACAGCTGGAGCGTGGTCGGTTCCGAAGTGATCCACGATCGCGAAGAGCAGGTGGCGGAAATATGGAACGCCCGCTTCCGCATCGGCGGCGTGCCGGTGTTCTACAGCCCGTACCTGCAGCTGCCGGTCGGCGACAAGCGCCGTTCCGGCTTCCTGATCCCGAACGCCAAGTACGGCAGCAACAACGGCTTCGAGTTCATGTTGCCGTACTACTGGAACATCGCGCCGAACTACGACGCCACCATCACCCCGCACTATATGTCCAAGCGCGGCTTGCAGTGGCAGACCGAGTTCCGTTATCTGGTGCAGCCGGGCCTCGGCCTGATGGAGTTCGACTGGTTGCCGGACGACAAGGAATACGGCAAAGATCATGACGACAACAAACGCTGGCTGTTCTACTGGAACCACAACGGCGTCATGGATCAGGTGTGGCGCTTCAACGTCGATTACACCAAGGTCAGCGATTCCAAGTACTTCACCGATCTGGACTCAAAATACGGCTCCACCACCGACGGCTACGCCACGCAGAAATTCAGCCTCGGCTACGCCAACGAGAACTGGAACGCCACGCTGAGCTCCAAGCAGTTCCAGATTTACGACGATACCGATCGCTCACAGTCGGACTCGTATAAAGTCCAGCCGCAGCTGGATCTGAACTACTACAAGAACGATCTCGGCCCGTTCGATTTCCATATTTACGGCCAGGCGGCCAAGTTCACCAGCGTCAACCCATACAGCCCGGACGCCACCCGTCTGCATATGGAGCCAACGCTCAACCTGCCGCTGACCAACGGCTGGGCCAGCCTGAACACCGAAGCCAAGCTGATGGCGACCCATTACCAGCAGGATATTCCTGACGGTTTCGCCGCCAACTACCAGAGCCGCAAAAACGCTGCCGCGCCGGAGCTCGATGATTCGGTCAACCGCGTACTGCCGCAGTTCAAGGTCGACGGCAAGCTGGTGTTCGAGCGGCCGATGATCTGGGCCGAAGGCGCCACCCAGACGCTGGAGCCGCGCGTGCAGTACCTGTACGTGCCGTACCGCGACCAGAGCAACATCTACACCTACGACACTACGCTGCTGCAGACCGACTATTCCGGTCTGTTCCGCGACCGCACCTACAGCGGCCTGGATCGCATCGCTTCGCAGAACCGCGTCTCTACCGGTGTGACCACGCGCATTTATGATGACGCGCTGGTGGAACGTTTTAACGCTTCCGTGGGTCAAATCTACTACTTCAGCCGTTCACGCACCGGCGATCAGGTGACGGGATACGACAACAACGACGATACCGGCAGCGTGGCCTGGGCCGGCGATACCTATTGGAAAATCGACGATCGTTGGGGCCTGCGCGGCGGCCTGCAGTACGACACCCGTTTGAACAGCGTCTCGCTGGGCAACGGCGTGGTGGAATACCGCCAGGACGCCGAGCGCGTGGTGCAGCTGAACTACCGTTACGCCACGCCGGAATATATCCAGACGGCGTTGAACACCAAAACGGTTCCGGCCTTCCAGGACGGCATCTCGCAGGTGGGCATCACCGGCAGCTGGCCGATCGCCGATCGTTGGGCGGTGGTCGGGGCGTACTACTACGACACCCGCGCCAAACAATCCGCCGATCAGCTGGTGGGGCTGAAGTACAACACCTGCTGCTGGGCGGTGACGCTGGGCTACGAGCGCAAGATCACCGACTGGAACAACAGCAACAATACCAGCGTTTACGACAACAGAGTTTCGTTCAACGTCGAACTGCGCGGCCTGAGCAGCGATCATAGTCTCGGCTCCGCAGAAATGCTGCGCTCCGGCATTCTGCCGTATCAGCGCGCATTCTGACGCTTTGCAACACTTTGAAAACGAGAACTTTCACCCGCATTTGCGGATTACATAATGGGAAATGTATGAAGAACTGGAGAACGCTTATTCTCGGATTGGTGGTTTGCGCCAATGCCGCGTTCGCAGCACCCCAAGAAGTGGATAAAGTCGCCGCCGTCGTGGATAACGGCGTGGTACTCGAAAGCGACGTCAACGGACTGTTGCAGTCGGTGAAGCTCAACGCCCAGCAGGCCGGTCAGCAACTGCCGGACGACAAGACGCTGCGCCATCAGATCATCGAACGTCTGATCATGGATAACATCCAGCTGCAGATGGCCAAGAAAATGGGCATCACCGTCTCCGACGCCGATCTGGACAAAGCGATCGCCAACATCGCCGCGCAGAACCGCATGAGCGTCGATCAGCTGCGCAGCCGCCTGTCGTACGAAGGGCTGAACTACAACACCTACCGCGCGCAGATCCGCAAAGAGATGCTGATCTCCGAAGTGCGTAACAACGAAGTGCGCCGCCGCGTCACCATCCTGCCGCAGGAAGTGGACGCGCTGGCCAAACAGGTGGGCGCGCAGAACGGCAGCGACACCGAAATGAACATCAGCCACATCCTGATCCCGCTGCCGGAGAACCCGTCGCAGCAGCAGGTCGACAAAGCCGAAGAGCTGGCCAAACGCCTGGTGGGCGAGATCAACAGCGGCGCCGACTTCGGCAAGCTGGCGATCACTTACTCCGCCGACTCTCAGGCGCTGAAAGGCGGCAACATGGGCTGGGGCAAGCTGCAAGAGATCCCGACCCTGTTCGCTGAACGCCTGGTGAGCGCCAAGAAAGGCGACGTCGTCGGCCCAATCCGTTCCGGCGTCGGCTTCCACATCCTGAAAGTCAACGACATCCGCGGCGCCAGCCAGTCGGTGTCGGTCACCGAAGTGCACGCCCGTCACATCCTGCTGAAACCTTCGGTGGTGCTGACCGACGACCAGGCGCGCGCCAAGCTGCAATCCGTCGCGGAAGCGATCAAGAGCGGCCGCGCCAAATTCGCCGACGAAGCCAAACAGCTGTCGCAGGATCCGGGTTCCGCCATGCAGGGCGGCGATCTGGGCTGGGCTTCCCCGGACATCTACGATCCCGCCTTCCGCGATGCGTTGCTCAAGCTGAGCAAAGGTGAGATCAGCGCGCCGGTGCACTCTTCCTTCGGTTGGCACCTGATTCAGCTGCTGGATACCCGTCAGGTGGATAAGACCGACGCCGCGCAGAAAGATCGCGCTTACCGCATGCTGTTCAACCGTAAGTTCGCCGAAGAGGCGCAGACCTGGATGCAGGAACAGCGCGCCCAGGCTTACGTGAAGATCCTCGATGGCAGCGATGCGCAGCAATAAACGCGTCGTCATTACCCCCGGCGAACCCGCCGGGGTGGGGCCGGATTTGGTAGCCGCCCTGGCGCAACAGGATTGGCCTGTTGAGCTGGTGGTGTGCGCCGATCCGGCCCTGTTGCTTGAGCGCGCCAAGCGTTTGGGCCTGCCGCTGACGCTGCGCGACTACCAGCCGCAGCAGCCGGCCGAGGCGCAACGCGCCGGCACGCTGACCGTGCTGCCGGTGTCGCTCGCTCAGCCGGTCACCGCCGGTGAACTGAACGTCGGCAACAGCGCCTACGTGGTGGAAACCCTGGCGCGCGCCTGCGACGGCTGCCTGAACGGCGAATTCGCTGCGCTGATCACCGGCCCGGTGAACAAGGGCGTGATCAACGACGCCGGCGTGCCGTTTATCGGCCATACCGAATTCTTTGCCGATCGCAGCCGCTGCGATCGCGTGGTGATGATGCTCGCGACCGAAGAGCTGCGCGTGGCGCTGGCGACCACCCACCTGCCGCTGCTGGCGGTGCCGGGCGCCATCACGCAGCAGAGCCTGTTCGAAGTCATTCGCATCCTCGACCACGATCTGAAAACCAAATTTGGCATCGCCCAGCCGCACATTTACGTCTGCGGTCTGAATCCCCACGCCGGGGAAGGCGGCCATATGGGGCGCGAAGAGATAGACACCATCATCCCGGCGCTCGACGCGCTGCGCGCTGACGGTATCCATCTTGTCGGCCCGCTGCCGGCGGACACCCTGTTCCAGCCCAAATATCTGCAAGATGCCGATGCGGTGCTGGCGATGTATCACGATCAGGGGCTGCCGGTGCTAAAATACCAAGGGTTCGGCCGCGCGGTGAATATCACCCTCGGTTTGCCTTTCATACGCACCTCGGTCGACCACGGTACCGCTCTGGAACTGGCCGGCACCGGCACCGCCGATGTCGGCAGTTTCCAAACGGCCCTGAATCTCGCCATTAAAATGATAATTAATTGTAATGAATAACAGAGTCCACCAAGGGCACTTTGCCCGCAAACGCTTTGGACAAAACTTTTTAACCGATCAGTTTGTCATCGATAGCATTGTCTCCGCCATTCACCCGCAGCCGGGCGAAGCAGTGGTCGAGATCGGCCCCGGCCTCGGCGCCTTGACCGAACCGGTCGGCGCGCGCATGGACCGCATGACGGTGATCGAACTGGACCGCGATCTGGCCACTCGGCTGGAGAATCACCCGCAGCTGAAAGACAAGCTGACCATCCGCCAGCAGGACGCCATGACGGTGAATTTCGCCGAACTGGCCGAGGAGGCTGGCCAACCGCTGCGCGTATTTGGTAACCTGCCGTACAATATTTCGACGCCGCTGATGTTCCACCTTTTCAGCTATACTCAGGCAATCCGCGACATGCACTTTATGTTGCAGAAAGAGGTGGTCAACCGTCTGGTGGCCGGCCCGAACAGCAAGGCCTACGGGCGTTTGACCGTGATGGCGCAGTACTACTGCAACGTCATCCCGGTGCTGGAAGTGCCGCCGACCGCGTTCGCGCCGCCGCCGAAGGTCGATTCCGCCGTGGTGCGCCTGGTTCCGCACACCGAGCTGCCGAACCCGGTGGGCGACGTGCGCATGCTGAGCCGCATCACCACGCAGGCGTTCAACCAGCGGCGGAAAACCATCCGCAATAGCCTGGGCGATCTGTTCACGCCGGAGCAGCTGACGGAGCTGGGCGTCGATCCTTCGCTCAGAGCAGAGAATATTTCTGTGGCGCAGTACTGCAAGCTGGCGAACTGGCTGTCAGCCAATCCGGCGCCGCAGCAATAAGGAGTTGTTGTCATGATTGATTCGCCCCGCGTGTGTATTCAGGTTCAGAGCATCTATGTGGAATCACAGTCGATCCCTGAAGAAGAGCGTTACGTCTTCGCCTATACCATTACCATCCGCAATCTGGGGCGGACCAACGTGCAACTGCTGGGCCGTTACTGGCTGATCACCAACAGCAACGGCCGCCAAACCGAAGTCCAGGGCGAAGGCGTGATCGGCGAACAGCCCGTCATTCCGCCCGGTGGAGAGTTTCAGTACACCAGCGGCGCCATTCTGGAAACGCCGCTGGGCACCATGGAAGGCCATTACGAAATGGTTGACCATCAGGGTCAGCCGTTCCGCACCGCTATTCCCGTGTTCCGCTTAGCCATTCCAACGCTGATCCATTAATTATGTCGACATACCTTATCGGCGACGTTCACGGCTGTTTCGATGAACTGAAGTCGCTGCTGGCTCAGGTTGCGTTCGATCCCGAGCGCGATCAACTGTGGCTGACCGGCGATCTGGTGGCGCGCGGCCCCGCCTCGCTGGACGTGCTGCGCTATGTGCGCTCGCTCGGCCCGGCGGTGCGCATGGTGCTGGGCAACCACGATCTGCACCTGCTGGCGGTTTACGCCGGCATCAGCCGCAACAAACCCAAAGATCGCATCACGCCGCTGCTGGAAGCGCCGGACGCCGACGAGCTGATCAACTGGCTGCGCCGCCAACCGGTGCTGCAGGTGGATGATGAGCAAAAGCTGGTGATGGCCCACGCCGGCATCACCCCGCAGTGGGACATCGACACCGCGAAAATGTGCGCGCGCGAAGTGGAGGCGGTATTGAGCAGCGACAGCTATCCGCTGTTCCTCGACGCCATGTACGGCGACATGCCGAACAACTGGGCGCCGGAGCTGAGCGGCCTGGCGCGCCTGCGTTTCAGCACTAATGCGCTGACGCGCATGCGCTACTGCTTCCCCAACGGCCAGCTCGACATGATCTGCAAAGATGCGCCGGGCAGCGCGCCGGCGCCGCTGAAACCGTGGTTCGAGCTGCCGCGCCTGGTGGACCCGGAATACACCATCATCTTCGGCCACTGGGCCTCGCTGGAAGGCAAAGGCACGCCTGAGGGCGTGATCGGGCTGGATACCGGCTGCTGCTGGGGCGGCGATCTGACGATGCTGCGCTGGGAAGACCGCCGTTACTTCACGCAGCCCGCCAATCGCGGCGAAGCGCCTGACCACGCCGGCAGATTAGCCGCATCCTGAAACGATAAAGGCGGCCCGGTGGCCGCCTTTGTTCTGTATTGCCACCTTACGCCCCAATCACTCCGCCATCTTCACGCGTGATCATCAACACCGATGAACGCGGGCGCGGGCTGTTGTTTGGGAAGTGCGAATCGCCTTCTTCTCCGGGATGCTGTACGTTGACGAACATCGTCTTGTAGTCTGGGATGAAGGTGATGCCGGTCAGTTCGCAGGACTTCGGCCCCACCATGAAACGGCGGATCTCGCCGCTGACCGGATCGCCCACCAGCATCTGGTTGTTGCCCTGCCCGACGTAGTCGCCCTTGTTGCTGTACTTGCCGTCGGTGAGGATCCACAGACGGCCGGCGCGATCGAAACCCAGCCCGTCCGGGCTGTTGAAGGTATTTTCCGCCGTAATGTTCGGCGTGCCGCGGTTGACGCCTTCGGGGTGGGCAATCGGGTTGCCGCACAGCGCATAGATGTCCCAGGCGAAAACCTCGGCGGTGGCGTCGCCGCCCTCGTCCCAGCGAATGATTTGGCCGTAGATATTGTTCGGTCGCGGGTTGGCGGCGTTCAACGGCATCCCTTCCTCGCCGCGCTTGCTGTTGTTGGTTAACGTGCAGTACGCGCGCCCGTCATGCGGGTTCACCGCGATCCACTCCGGGCGATCCATTTTGGTGGCGCCGACCTGCTGTGCCGCCTTGCGGGCGAAGATCAGCACTTCGGCCTCATCGCGGAAACCGTTCTCCGGCGTCAGGCCGTTCTTGCCGAACTCAAGCGCAATCCAGCGCCCTTTGCCCTTCAGCGGCGTGCCGGCTTCATCGCCGTCGAACTGCGCCACGTACAGCGTCCCCTCATCCAGCAGCGTACGATTGTTGGCCGGATTGGCGGCGTCGACCACGCCTTTGGAGACGTACTTATAGATATGTTCGCCGCGCTCGTCGTCGCCCATATACACCACCAGACGGCCGTCTTTGGCCACGGTCACCGCCGCGTTTTCATGTTTGAAACGGCCGAGCGCGGTGTGCTTGATGGGCGTCGAGGTCGGATTCAACGGATCGATCTCGACAATCCAGCCGTGACGGTTGAATTCGTTGGGATTCTTCGCCACATCAAAACGCTCGTCATAGTCCGGCCAGTTGCGTTCCGGTTCGCTGACCTTCAGCGTGTAGCGCTTCTGTTCCGGCGTGGTTCGATAATCGGCCTGACGGGTGCCGAAATAGGTGTCGAAGTTTTCCTCGCAGGTCAGGTAGGTGCCCCACGGCGTCTTGCCGTTGGCGCAGTTGCCGAAGGTGCCCAGCACCTTGCGGCCGCTCGGATCGGCGGCGGTCTGCAACAGCGGATGTCCGGCGGCCGGGCCGCTGAATTGCATCTCGCTGTTGGCGGTGATGCGGCGGTTATAGCGCGACGGGCGCTCCACCTCCCAGCGCTGGCCGTCGCCGACCCGCTTGACCGCGACAATGGAGACGCCGTGCGCCGCCTGCGATTTGCGCACCTCTTCCAGGCTGGTGGCCTTGGCGCCGCCGTGGGCGAACAGGTACTGCTCGTTAACGTATTCGTTATTGATGGCCATCACGCCGTGATTGTCATCGATAGGGAAGAAGCTCATGCCATCGTTGTTGTCGCCAAACTGTTTTTCCTGATCGGCGGCGCTGTTGTTGCCCTGCGGATCGAAGGCCGGCGCGCCGTCCACCAGCGGCTCGCCCCAGGAGATCAGCACCTCGGCGCGGTAGCCTGGCGCTATCGTCACTTCATCGGCGGTAGACGCGGCGATGCCCCGGAAGCCCAGCAGCGTGTTCGGCGGCAGATCCTCAGCTAAAGCCTCGGCGGAGACCGACCAGATGCCGCCGCCGAGAAAACCGGCCAGGCCGACGGCGCCGGCGCTGCCGAGCAGCAGCCTGCGGCGAGTGGGATCGATCAGGCGGTCGGCGTCTAATTGCTCAATTTGCTTGGTCATAACGTGGTTACCTTTTTAGTTATGGCGCCGCGGTCAAAATTCACCAGAGTTGCCGTGGCGCTCGGAGTTGGGCTTCATACTAATCAGGTAATGTGACGGAAAGGTTACGAATGACCGGCGCAAAAAGACCGGGGGCGCAATTGCTTGCGCCCCCGGGGATGACTGGCTAACGCGCTGAGATCAGCGGCGCTGCAGGATTTCGAAGCAGTAGCTGTGCGAGTTCAGATCGTCGGCGTCGTGGAATTCGCTGAACGTGGTTTCCCACTCGTCCGGCTCGTAATCCGGGAAGTGGGTATCGCCGCCGACTTCGGCGTCGATGTGCGTCAGGTACAGGCGATCGGCGCGCGGCAGCAACTGGGTATAGATGCGCCCACCGCCGATCACCATCACTTCTTCCACCTCACCCGCGGCAGCCAGCGCCTCATCCAGCGAGGTCACCCAGGTCACCCCGGCGGCATTGCCCGGGCGGCTGCTCAAAACGATATTGTGGCGGCCCGGCAGCGGGCGGCCGATGGACTCGAAGGTCTTGCGGCCCATAATAACCGGCTTATTCAACGTGTTGCGTTTAAACCACGCAAGGTCCGCCGGCAGGTGCCACGGCATGGCGTTTTCCATGCCAATAACGCGATCCGCCGCCAAGGCAGCGATCAGGCTGATAATCATTGTTTAACCCTGTGTAGGCAGCAAAATTGGTGACACTATACGTAAAGGCCTGAGTGCCGTCGATAGGCTAATCAAGCAAGATGAATATATAAGATAGCTCTTATCAGCATATCTAATAACCAACGTTCTTTTGCCGGGGAATTTCACACGCCGGGGCGTTTGCGGTACAACCACAGGCCCGGTAACGACAGGCCGATCGACAACGCGCCGACGATGAAACTGGCCTTGAGGAAGTTGGTGATCATGGTCTCCATCAAAGCCTCGCTGTAGCCCAGATGCGAGATCTCCACCACCGTGATCATCGCGGTATAAGCGGAAATGCCGGGGAACATCGGGATCACCGCCGCCACGGTGAACACCTTCGGGTGCGCCAACAGCCAGCGCGACCAATAGATACCGATGATGCCGATCAGGATCGCCGCCAGCAGCGACGCCCACTCGATGTTCATGCCCACGTGCATCATCAGCATGCGCGAGCCGCGCCCGATTGCCCCGAGCAACGCGCAATAGCGCAGCGCGCGCAGCGGCACGTTGAACACCATGGCGAAGCCCAGCGCCGGCACCGCCGCCAACAGCATCTCCTGTAACAATGCCCACAGCAGACTCATGACCACCCCCGCAGATCCCACAGCGACATCGCCATCACCACGCCGATACAGGTCGCCAACGTCAACAGGCTGGCCATCGCCCAGCGCGCCAGCCCGGTGTTGACGTGCCCCTTGAACATGTCGGCCACCGCGTTGATCAGCGGGAAGCCCGGCACCAGCAGCAGCACGCTGGCGGCCATCGCCACGCTCGAGGTCTCTTTAAACACCGGCAGGCGCAGCAGCAGCCCGGATATCGACGTAGCGACAAACGCCGTCAGGCAAAAATTGATCAGCGGATTCATATGGCGGGCGGTGAGGATCTGGCGCACCAGCATCGCCGCGCCGCTGGCGATAAAGGTCACCAGGAAGGCGTCGCCGCCGCCGCCGTTGAGCATGCTGAAACACCCGCAGGACAATCCCACCATCAGCACCACCAGCCAGCGCGGATAGCGCAGCGGCCGGATCTTTTCGAAGCGCCGCGCCACGTCGTGCGCATCCGCCAGGCGGTGCTCGGCGAGGATCACGATATGCTGCACTTCCGTCACCACCTGCATATTGATGCCGCGATCGACATTCTTGCGGGTGGTGGTCAGGCAGGCGCCGTGGCTGAGGGTGGTCAACACTACCGCATTGGCGGAGATTGAACTTTCCACGCTGTCCATCCCCAGCGCCAACCCCAGGCGGGTGGACAACTGCTCCACCACCGTGCTCTCGGCGCCGTGCTGCAACAGCAGCAGCGCGCATTGAATGCACAAGCGGGTGATTTCACGCTGTTGCCGGTGCGGTTCCGGCCTGTCTGTGGCGGTAGTCTGCTGCATGGTGCTCCGTCGCTGGCGATAGATGAATTATTATCATAGAGCCTAACAATACCTCATTGGGTTGATGCGCATCAGAGGAAGCGGCGTTATTATCGCCAACATGCTGCCTTTTGCGCGAGACGCCTCCCATGCTTGAAACTTCACTGTTCGTCGCCGGCATTGCCGCCCTCGGCATGCTTTCCCCCGGCCCGGATTTTTTCCTGGTGATCAAAAACGCCGCCCGCTACCCGCGTCTGGCCGCCATGATGACCGCTTTCGGCGTGATTTGCGGCGTCGCCACCCACATGTCCTACTGCGTCGCCGGGCTGGCGGTGGTGATCACCACCACGCCGTGGCTGTTCAACCTGCTGAAATACGCCGGGGCGGTCTATCTGGTGTGGATCGGCATCCAGGCGCTGCTGTCGCGCGGCGGCGGCAAAATGAACGTCAGCAATCTGCCGCAGCAGCAGGTCAGCCTGAAGAGCGCCTTTGCGCAAGGCTACCTGTGCAACCTGCTGAACCCGAAAGCCACCCTGTTCTTCCTGGCGGTCTTCACCCAGGTGTTGCAGATCGATTCCGGTCTGGGTGACAAGCTGTGGTACGCGGGGATTATTCTCGGCCTGTCGGTGATCTGGTGGCCGCTGCTGGTGTTTTTGATCCAGAGCGGGCCGGTGCGCCGCGGGCTGGAAAAGACGCAGAAGATCGTCGACAAATTGCTGGGCGGCATGTTGATCGCCTTAGGCATCAAGGTCGCACTGAGCTAAGCAAAAAAGGGGCGCCATCACGGCGCCCCTCCCCTTATCCTTTGGCTTCCACCACTTCGTCTTCCGGCGCCTTGCCGTCGATACTGCCGCGCCAGCCGGTCTGCTGTACCCGCGCCAGCCGATTCTGATCCTGCTCGATGGCCGCGCTGAGCATCTCCTTGGCCCGCTGCAGGCTGGCGATACGGAACTCGGTATCCTGGTAATTATCCAGCGTATCTTCCAGCATCTTCAGGTTATAGCGACGGAAAGTGTCCGCTTTCTCGCGCGCCTCATAGGCGTCCAGCCCCAGCAGCTCCAGCGTTTCACGGCCGACGCGCAGCGAGCTTTCGAAGGTTTCGCGCTCCGGTTTTTCCACCCCCAGCTGCCGCAACTGATACCAATGATCGACGTCGCGCGCCCGCGCCACCACTTTCAGATGCGGGAAGTGCTGCCTGGCCAGCTCGGTTAACGCCAGGCTGTCCTCCACATCGTCGATGGCGTTGATCAGCACCTTGGCGTGAGCGGCGCCGGCCGCCTCCAGCAGATCGGCGCGCGTGGCGTCGCCGTAGAACACCTTGGTGTCGAATTTACGCAGCGTTTCGATATGGTCCGGATCGTGATCCAGTACCACGGTGTGCACGCCGTTGGCCAACAGCAGACGACCGGCGATCTGGCCGAAACGGCCGAAGCCGGCGATGATCACGCTGGCGTTCTCGTCATCAATGACATCAGCCGGGCGATCCTCTTTCGGCGCATTTTTTTCCAGCTGCGCGGCGATCACCAACAGCAGCGGGGTGGCCGCCATCGACAGCGCCACCGCCAGCGTCAGCGACTTGGCCCATTCAACCGGCAAGACGCCGGCCAGCTGCGCGGCGCTGAAGATCACGAAGGCGAACTCACTGCCCTGCCCCAACAGAATGGCGAACAGGCCGCGCTGGCGCTTCGGCACCCCGAGCAGCGGGCCGATCAGCCACAGCAACGCCGCCTTGATCAGCATAAAGCCCAGCAGCAACGAGGCGATCAGCAACGGATGATGGAACAGCGTGCCGAAGTCGATAGACATGCCGACGCCGATGAAAAACAGCCCCAGCAGCAACCCTTTGAACGGCTGAATATCGCTCTCCAGCGCGTGGCGGTATTCCGAGCTCGCCAACAGCACCCCGGCGAGGAACGCCCCCATCGCCATCGACAACCCGGCCATCTCCAGCAGGATGCCAAAGCCGAACACCAGGAATAGCGCCACAGCGCTGAACACCTCGCGCATGCCCGAACGGGCCACGAAGTGCAGCAGCGGGCGGGTGACGTAGCGGCCAAGCAGCACCACCATCGTCAACGCACCCACCACTTTGGCCGCCGACAGTACGAAAGCGCCCAGCGTCGTGCTGGCGCCGCTGCTGGCCAGCAGCGGGATCATCGCCACCAGCGGGATCGCCGCGATATCCTGGAACAGCAGCACCGCAAACGCGCTGCGGCCGATCGGCGACGGCGTCAAATTGCGTTCGCTCATCGCCTGCATGGCGATGGCGGTCGATGAAAGCGCCAGCGTCAAACCGATCAGCAGCGCCACCTTCCAGTTGAGGCCTAGGAAGTAGCAGAAGGCGCTCAGCGCCAGGCCGCAGCCCACCATCTGAATGCTGCCGCCGCCGAAAACCGAGGCGCGCAGCGTCCACAGCCGTTTGGGATCCAGCTCCAGGCCGATGATAAACAGCATCAGCACCACGCCGATCTCGGCGAAGGTCAGGATCGACTCGGCATCCGACACCAGCTTCAGCCCCCAGGGGCCGATAATGCAGCCGGCGATCAGGTAACCGAGCACCGAACCCAGCCCCAGGCGCACCGCAATCGGCACGAACAGCGCGGCGGAACCGAGATAGATCAGCCCCTCGATCATCATGTGGTGGTTATCCATGGCTGGCCTCCCGGGTTTCCGCTTCGGCATGTTCCATCAGGTAGTCGACCAACCGCTGCCGGTAGGCTTCGCCGGCGGCGATCAGCGCCGGTTCATTGCAGGTAAAGGTGTTGTGCAGGGCGAAGTACGGCTGCCAGTTCATGCCGCAATAGATCGCCGTGGCCTGCAGCGGCTGCGCCAGCGCGGCGAAGTTGGGAAAATCGCCCAGTTCGAAATGGTGCTCGTCACCGCCGCTGGTCACCGCCCACAGACAGTCTTTCCCCACCAGCGCGTTGCCATCGTGGCCATAGGCCCAGCCGTGCTCCAGCACTTTGTCAATCCACAGCTTCAACAGCGGCGGGAAGCTGTACCACTGCATCGGATGCTGCAGCACCACCATGTCGGCGCGCTCCAGCGCCTGTTGTTCGGCGTTGATATCGATATTGAAATCGGGGTACAGCTCATACAGCGAGCGCACCTCCACCTCGGGAAGATCCCTCACCGCCTGCAGCAGGCGGTGATTGGCATGCGAATGCCGGGGATACGGGTGAGCATAAATTATCAGAATCATTGTTATCGTCGTTCCTTCGTTCCTTGCCAATACACCAAGCATATACCAATCACACAGAGTGACAGTTTGCCCACTGATTGATAGCGGAAATTTTTAACGCCAGCCTACAAATTCACTGAATAAAAAAGGGCGCTGCATCTGCAGCGCCCTGGCGTAGGCATTCTCGCGCGGTTACTTACCGATACGCGCGTGCATTTCCTGCACCGATGTAACCTGCTCGGTCGGATCCGCTTTCAGCGCCATCGCGGTGGCGAAGCCGCCGTTCAGCGTGGTGTCGTAGTGCACCTTGTACTGCAGGGCGCTGCGGCGAATCAGCTTGGAGTCCTCAATCGCCTGACGGCCTGCCGTGGTGTTGACGATGTAGGTGTACTCGCCGTTCTTGATACGGTCCTGAATGTGCGGACGCCCTTCGTGCACCTTGTTGACCAGGCGCGGGTTGATGCCCGCTTCGCCCAGCACCACCGCGGTGCCGTGGGTCGCGTCCAGTTCGAAGCCCTGCTTCAGCAGGCTGGCGGCCAAATCGACCACGCGAGCCTTGTCGCCTTCGCGCACCGACAGCAGCGCGCGGCCCTGTTTCTTCATGCCCGAGTTGCTGCCCAGCATCGCTTTGGAGAAGGCTTCCGCGAAGGTGCGGCCCACACCCATCACTTCCCCGGTAGAGCGCATTTCCGGCCCCAAAATCGGGTCGACGCCCGGGAATTTGTTGAACGGCAGCACCACTTCTTTCACCGAGTAGTACGGCGGGATGATCTCTTCGGTCACACCCTGTTCAACCAGCGTTTTGCCCGCCATCACGCGCGCGGCCACTTTGGCCAGCGGCACGCCGGTCGCTTTGGACACGAACGGCACGGTACGCGCGGCGCGCGGGTTGACTTCAATCAGGTAAACTTCGTTGTCCTTCACCGCGAACTGCACGTTCATCAGGCCGCGCACCTGCAGCTCGAACGCCAGTTTCTCCACCTGGCGACGCATCACGTCCTGAATTTCCTGGCTCAGGGTATACGCCGGCAGCGAACACGCGGAGTCGCCGGAGTGCACGCCCGCCTGCTCGATGTGCTCCATGATGCCGCCAATCAGCACGCGCTCGCCGTCGCAGATAGCATCGACGTCCACTTCCACCGCGTCGTCCAGGAAGCGGTCCAGCAACACCGGCGCATCGTTGGACACGCTGACCGCGGTCTGGAAGTAGCGGCGCAGGTCGGTTTCGTCATAGACGATTTCCATCGCCCGGCCGCCCAGCACGTAGGAAGGACGCACCACCAGCGGATAGCCGATGCCCGCTGCCTTCTCGACCGCCTGCTCGATGGCGGTGACGGTGGCGTTGGCCGGCTGCTTCAGGCCCAGGCGGTTGACCGCCTGCTGGAAGCGTTCGCGGTCTTCGGCACGGTCGATGGCGTCCGGGCTGGTGCCGATGATCGGCACGCCTGCGGCTTCCAGCTCGCGCGCCAGCTTCAGCGGGGTCTGGCCGCCGTACTGCACGATAACGCCTTTCGGTTTCTCGATGCGCACGATTTCCAGCACGTCTTCCAGGGTCACCGGCTCAAAGTACAGGCGGTCCGAGGTGTCGTAGTCGGTGGAGACGGTTTCCGGGTTGCAGTTGACCATGATGGTCTCGTAGCCGTCTTCACGCAGCGCCAGCGAAGCGTGCACGCAGCAGTAGTCGAACTCGATGCCCTGACCGATACGGTTCGGCCCACCGCCCAGCACCATCACTTTCGGCCGGTCGTTGGTCGGGTTGGACTCGCACTCTTCTTCATAGGTGGAGTACATGTAGGCGGTGTCGGTAGCGAATTCCGCCGCGCAGGTATCCACGCGCTTGTACACCGGGTGCAGGCCGTGGCTGTGGCGCAGCTTGCGAATTTCGCTCTCGGCGACGCCGGCCAGCTTGGCCAGACGCGCATCGGCGAAGCCTTTGCGCTTCAGAGTGCGCAGGAAGTCTTTGTCCAGGCCGTTGATGCCCGCTTCGGCTACCTGCTCTTCCAGGCGCACCAGCTCTTCAATCTGCACCAGGAACCAGCGATCGACGTTGGTCAGGTTGAAGACGCCGTCGACCGACAGACCGGCGCGGAAGGCGTCGGCGATGTACCAGATGCGGTCGGAACCGGCGTCTTTCAGCTCGCGGCGGATTTTGGTCAGCGCTTCCGGATCGTCCAGGCTCACTTTCGGATCGAAGCCGGTGGCGCCCACTTCCAGACCGCGCAGCGCTTTCTGCAGCGACTCCTGCTGGGTGCGGCCAATGGCCATCACTTCACCGACCGACTTCATCTGGGTGGTCAGGCGATCGTTGGCGCCGGCGAACTTCTCGAAGTTGAAGCGCGGGATCTTGGTGACGACGTAGTCGATGGACGGCTCGAACGACGCCGGGGTGCGGCCGCCGGTGATGTCGTTCATCAGCTCATCGAGGGTATAACCCACCGCCAGTTTGGCGGCGATCTTGGCGATCGGGAAGCCGGTGGCTTTCGACGCCAGCGCCGAAGAGCGCGACACGCGCGGGTTCATCTCGATGACGATCAGGCGGCCGGTTTTCGGGTTAACCGAGAACTGCACGTTGGAGCCGCCGGTTTCAACGCCGATCTCACGCAGCACCGCCATCGAGGCGTTGCGCATGATTTGGTATTCCTTGTCGGTCAGGGTCTGGGCCGGCGCAACGGTGATCGAGTCGCCGGTGTGGATGCCCATGGCGTCGAAGTTTTCGATGGAGCAGACGATGATGCAGTTGTCGTTCTTATCACGCACCACTTCCATCTCGTACTCTTTCCAACCGATCAGCGATTCGTCGATCAGCAGCTCGTTGGTCGGCGACAGGTCCAGACCGCGTTCGCAGATCTCTTCGAACTCTTCGCGGTTGTAGGCGATGCCGCCGCCGGTGCCGCCCATGGTAAAGGAAGGACGGATGATGCACGGGAAGCCGACGTCAGCGGCTACCGCCAGCGCTTCTTCCATGGTGTGCGCGATGCCGGAACGCGCGGTATCCAAACCGATTTTCTTCATCGCCACATCGAAACGGCGGCGGTCTTCGGCCTTGTCGATGGCATCGGCGGTGGCGCCGATCATGGTGACGCCGAACTCGGCCAGCACGCCCTGACGCTCCAGCTCCAGCGCGCAGTTCAGCGCCGTCTGGCCGCCCATGGTCGGCAGCACCGCATCCGGACGCTCTTTTTCGATGATCTTGCGCACCACTTCCCAGTGGATCGGCTCAATGTAGGTCGCATCGGCCATTTCCGGGTCGGTCATGATGGTCGCCGGGTTGGAGTTGACCAGAATGACGCGGTAGCCCTCTTCGCGCAGCGCTTTACACGCCTGGGCGCCCGAGTAGTCGAACTCACACGCCTGGCCGATAACAATCGGGCCAGCGCCGAGGATCAGGATGCTTTTTATGTCTGTACGTTTTGGCATTTTTTACTGCTCCTGATTATTTGGCGTTAGAACGGTAAGTCTCAATCAGTTCGATAAAGTGATCGAACAGCGGCGCGGCGTCGTGCGGGCCTGGGCTGGCTTCCGGGTGCCCCTGGAAGCTGAACGCCGCCTTGTCGGTGCGGTGAATGCCCTGCACCGTGTGGTCGAACAGCGATTTGTGCGTCACGCGCAGATTCGCCGGCAGGTCGTTTTCATCGACGGCGAAGCCGTGGTTCTGCGCGGTGATCATCACCGTGTTGTTGTCCAGATCCTTCACCGGGTGGTTGCCGCCGTGGTGGCCGAGCTTCATCTTCATGGTTTTCGCCCCGCTGGCCAGCGCCAGCAACTGGTGACCCAGACAGATGCCGAACACCGGAATGTCGGTTTCCAGGAACTGTTTGATGGCGGCGATGGCGTAGTCGCACGGCTCCGGGTCGCCCGGGCCGTTGGACAGGAAGATGCCGTCCGGATTCATTTTCAGCACCTCGTCGGCCGGGGTCTGCGCCGGCACCACGGTCAGGCGGCAGCCGCGATCCACCAGCATGCGCAGGATGTTGCGCTTGGCGCCGTAGTCGTAAGCCACCACGTGGAACGGCAGTTCCGCGGCGGTTTTGGCTTCCGGCAGGTCGCCTTCAAGCGTCCAGCTGCCTTGCTGCCAGCTGTAGGCCTCTTGAGTGGTGACTTCTTTCGCCAGATCCATGCCCTTCAACCCCGGGAAACCTTGCGCCTTGGCCAGAGCCAGCGCGGCGTCCGGCGAATCGGCGGCGACGATGCAGCCGTTCTGGGCGCCTTTTTCGCGCAGCAGGCGAGTCAATTTACGGGTATCGATATCGGCGATCGCCACGATGTTGTGACGCTTGAGGTAGTCGGACAGGCTTTCTTCATTGCGGTAGTTGCTGGCGATCAGCGGGAGGTCACGAATGACGAGGCCTTGGGCGTGTACTGCGGAGGATTCTTCGTCGGAAGCATTGGTGCCGACATTGCCGATATGAGGATAAGTAAGAGTAACGATCTGGCGGGAATAGGAAGGATCAGTGAGGATTTCTTGATAACCGGTCATCGACGTATTGAAGACCACTTCCCCCACTGCCGTTCCCTCTGCCCCGATGGCCCGACCGTGGAATTGGGTTCCGTCTTCCAGAACCAATAGCGCTGACTTTATCAAAACACCCTCCGAGGAATAATCAATCACAATATTTGCATATTAATTCAGATATCGCGATCTAAATCAATGCAAAAACCGTCCGCGAGGCCAATTTTTGGCAAATTGGGCGCATTTTAATGATGAGTGTTCCGCTTGTCTACCCAAACCGCCATTTTTTGTTTTATTTTTGCAGTTCTCGATGCCCAAGCGGCTTGAGCGGCTATAAAAACACAGAAAACCGGGGCTGGAAAACGGTTGCGGGGAGGAATGACGGAAAACGGCGTCGGAATGAGCCAAAAAAGACGCTAAAAAAGCCGGCGGTGGAAAAAAAGCAGATAATTAGCAAGATAAACATAAACAAACACCAGCTTTGACAAGGAAACAACATCAAACCGATATTTATCATGTTAAAAAAAAGGACAATAAAATTATTGCCCTATTATCATAGCATTATGATCAACACAACCACATCACGATGGTATTCAGTTTAGTTATATCCGGTCCAAACTCAGCACGTCACGCATATCAAACAGACCTTTATCCCGACTCTGCAGCCAGGAAGCCGCGCGCACCGCGCCGCTGGCGAAAGTCATGCGGCTGGAGGCCTTGTGGGTGATTTCCACCCGCTCGCCGATGTCGGCGAACATCGCGGTGTGCTCGCCGACGATGTCGCCGGCGCGAATGGTGGCAAAGCCGATGCTCTTCGGATCGCGCTCGCCGGTATGGCCTTCGCGCGCATAGACCGCGCAGCTTTTCAGATCGCGCCCCAGCGCGCCGGCAATCGCTTCGCCCATGGCCAACGCCGTGCCCGACGGCGCATCCACTTTGTGCCGGTGGTGCGCCTCAACGATTTCGATATCGGTATAGTCGCCCATGACCTGCGCGGCCTTCTCCAGCAGTTTCAGCACCAGATTGACGCCGACGCTGAAGTTGGCGGCGAACACGATGCCGATATGCTGCGCCGCATCGCGGATCGCCTGTTTGCCGGCGTCATCAAAGCCGGTGGTGCCGATCACCATCGCCTTATGGTGCGCCACGCAAAATTCCAGGTAGCCCAGGGTGCTTTCAGGGCGGGTGAAGTCGATCAAAATATCGAACTCGCTCGCCACTTTATCCAGACTGTCACTCACTTTGACGCCCAGCGCGCCGATGCCCGCCAGCTCGCCGGCATCAACGCCGACCAGGCTCGATCCCGGGCGCGACAGCGCCGCCCCCAACACCACGCCTTCCGCCTGCTGCACCGCCTGGATCAATTGACGGCCCATCCGGCCGCCGGCGCCCGCAATCGCAATGCGGATTTGTGAATCTTTCATGCTTGCTCTCTTCTTGATGTAACGCGTATCCCATTAACCTATCGATTCAGGGTAACTGCCCCGCTGCGGCGCCGCCAGAGGATTCATTTCATAATTAGAAAATTATGATATTGCGCTTCTTTCATCAGCGGCGCTGTCGTGAGATTAACATTCAACCGATTTGGCGGCCTGTGACGATTGTACATAATCATGCAGTTTCCATGGCAAAAAAATGCAGAAAAAAGGCGCCGAAAACGGCGCCTGAGGAACGGAGTGCGGCGGGGTCAAGCGGTAATGGCGGCCACTTCGTTGGCTATCGCCGTCAGCGCATCGTGGCGAGCATAGTCCTCCTGCACCAGCGCCGCGCGCCGGCGATAGATCGGCTGTTGCAGAATGCGCGTCGCTGACGCCAGTATTTGTTCCGCGCTTGGCGTGCTGGTATGCAGGCTGATGCCGCAACCGGCGGCCACCACGCGCGCGGCCGCCTCCAGCTTGTCCTCGCCGGTGCCGGCGACAATCAGCGGCACGCCGCTGTCCAGCGCATAGTTGATCGAGCCGTAACCGCCGTTGGTGATCAAGAGCGCCGCCTGCGGCAACCAGTGTTCGAAGGAGATGAACGCCCGCACTCGGGCGTTGTCCGGCAACGCGTCCATCAGCCCTTCGGTCGCCCGCCCGCCGGTGGTGGCCAACACCCGCACCGGCAGATGCGCCAATGCCTGCAGCGTCGGCACGATCAGCTGATGCAGATCGACATTGGCCAGCGTGCCCTGAGACACGATCACCAGCGGCCGACGATCGTCCTCCTCCCACAGCGCCTCTTCTGCGGCCGGTTGACCACCGCTGCGCAGCGGCCCTACGAAGCGCACGCCGCTCGGCAGGTCGTCGCGCTCATATTCCAGCGCCGTGGTGGCCAACTGCAGGAAACGCTCGCAGCCGCCGATCAGCGCATCGGTAAACGGGCGATTCAGCGGCCGCCCGCCCGCTTGCACCAGCGCGGCATCAAAGCTTTGCTGCACCTCATCAAGCAACAGCCGCGTCGCTTCATCCACCAATTGCTCGCGGGTCAGCGCCCGCGGCAGCAGCGCCGGCGGGATGCGCGGGCCATAGAAAATGGCGTCGCGCGAAGAATACGACAGCGGCGTGACGCCGATCCCGAAGACCGGCGGCCGTTCGGCGGACTGCAGCAGCGGCAGCACGCCGTAGAAGCAGTTCTCCACCATCAGCAGATCGGTCTTTTCGGCGGCGATGGCCGCACGCAGCTGACGATCCAACAGTGGGATCGGCGCGGCGAAGAAATCTTTCAGCGCCAGCGCCATCTGCGCATTGCCCGGCGGCAGCGCGGCGCGCTCGGGGAAATGCGCCTCCAGGTGGCGATAGTCGAAGTCCACCTGCGCGTCGAACGGCACGAAGCTCGCCCCAGCCGCTTCGGCGCGTTCGCGGAACAGCGCGCCGGTCATCACCCTCACCTGATGCCCTTGGGCGATCAGGTGGCGAGCGATGGCTAACATCGGGTAGACGTGCCCCGGAGTGGCGACCGCCGCCATCAGTATCCTTGCCATAATGCTCCTTTTAAGCTTCTGCGTTGGCCGGCTTCAGCGCCAGATTGGCGCACACCGGATTGCTTTGAATATGCACGCGCTGCAAATGACGCGCGGAACGGGCGGTAAAGCCCTCGCGACCGTGCAGCAGCGAGAAGTTGTCCGCGACCACCACGTCACCCTGTTGCCACTGGTGGGCATAATAGTGACGCGGATCGTACAGGTGCTGCTGCAGAGTATGGTGGAACTGTTCCTGCTGCTGCGCCGGCACGCCGTGATATTCCAGCGCGTGCTGGTTGAGGAATTTTTTTCCTTCCGTCGGCGGTTCATTGTAGCGCATGATCAATCCTCTGCCGTTCGGGTGCTGCACCACCAGCGGCGAACAGACTTCGCCGCCGTAATGCACCACCTGCTTGATGCGGTAGGTGATAGACACCGACAGCCACTGCTCCAGCAACGCTTCGTCCGCATTGGCCAGCAAGCGCGTGGTGTCGACGAAGGTGGTGCATCCGCCTTCGTCCGGCGACGGCGCCGCCACGCAGTGGAATAACTGGAACTCGGGGATGGTCGGCTTATACATGCCATCCCAATGTAGCGGGACATAGCTGCTGTCGAAGATATGATCCTTGGCGTCCGGATGTTCCTTCACGTCCAGCACCGCACCGAATGGCCACATCATGATCTCGCCCCACTGTTCGGCATAGCGAGTCAGGACTTCCGGCTCGCTGAAACCGGAGTCGAATCCGCGCAGCACCAGCAAGTGGTGCTCCTGCGCCAGCGCTCGCAGCGCCGCCACCGGCAGCTCGCTGACCTTTTGCCCCGGATGCTGCGGCGTCAGGATCGCACCGAACGGGGTGTTCGGTTGAATGTGGCAATTAAGCGGTTGGTTGTTCATGGTGATTCTCCTTGCATCGAATGTGCTGCTCACACGGCAACGTGCCGTCAAAAAGGCGCCCGTCAGAATTTCGGGCGCAAGGCCTGCAGCGGCCTCAAGCCATCTGAGGTTGTTCGATCAGGTAATGGCTCGGCGTGCCGCGGATCTCAACCAGCTCGCCGTCCAGGCTCTGCGCGTCTTTACGCTTCATCAGCACGAACTGGCCGTTCACGTTGGCCGCCACGCCATGCCACGGCGTCAGCCAGTCGTCTTTGGTCGGCATCATGTGGATGCCTATCTTCAGGCTGTCGGCCGGCTGCGGGTGAATCGACAGGCGGATCGCCGCCGGGAAATGCTGGGCCAGCAGGTTGCCCCAGGCCCAGCTGCGCTGGATAACGCCACAGGCGCGCCGTTTGGCGTCTTTTTGCAGCGCGGCGTTGGAACCGCTGTAGCCCGGCAGGAGGCTGTCTTCATACAAGAAGCGCGTGATGGCGCGATACAGCATTAATCCCTGCTCGTCCTGCATCAGCTGGCGCTTGATCGCCTCTTCCGATTCGGCATAACCGTCCACCAACAGCCGGCGCAGCAGATCGTAGTCATCGGTATGCTCCGCCAGGCCTTTGACATCGCCGAGGTTGAACACGCTCAGGTGGGTTGCGCCCACTTCATGCAGCAGGCTTTCAATCTCGCGTTGATAATGGTTGATCGCTTCGTCGCTGACGCGGATCAGATCGCCGAACACGTGGCCGTCGGAACAGATAACGATATGCGCGCCCGGCGGGTAATAGAGTTGAATGCGCTGGCACAGCGAGTTGAGGAAGATCAGCGACAGCCGCTCCGCCATGTCCGGCACCGCACCGATCACCTTGTTGGTGTTGGGTGACTTGGTCGGAAAAGCCGGCAGCACGAATTCGATGCGCTGGTCGTTTTCAATGAATGCCCGAATGCGCGGCAATTGCACCTGAGTGACCTGCCGCTCCTCTTCAGCCAGAGAAGCATCGTCGGCGATGAGGCGACGTCGATATTGCAATAATTCACGTAGGATTTTTAATGCTATTTCTTCTTTTTTCTGTGCGCTATCCACAATGAGCTCCTGTTGCGATGTGGCGCGGGTGTATTATTGGCAAGCGCAATAAGATTTATCAAAAAGAGATAAAGCGCATGCAAAATAATAATCAGCCCGGCGTTTATATGCTTCAGGCAATATAGGAAAGATGGTGCTATATTATTAGCCCGTATAACTCACAATCTAGGTTAAGTTGTGCTTAACAAACTATGAGCAATATTTTAAAACGCATGGCCATTTTCTCAAAAGTGGTCGATTGTGGCGCATTCAGCATGGCGGCAAAAGAATTGGGCATGACAACATCGGCCGTCAGCCAGCATATTCGCCAGCTGGAGGAACATCTGGGTATTCAATTACTGTTGCGGTCGACGCGCTCATTGAGCCTGACCGAAGCCGGATTGTGCTTTTATGAAGATTGTCTGCTGATGATCCACGCCGCCGAGCGCGGGCAACAGCGGATCGCCGCGCTGCGCGGTGAGCTGGTCGGTGAACTGCGCGTCGCCACCTCGACCGAATTCGCCACCCATTATCTGGTGCCGGCGCTGCAGAGCTTCCTCGACGAACACCCGCGCATCACGCTGCGGTTGGAAATCCACGATGAGAGAATAGACCTCATCGCGCAACGCATCGATCTGGCGATACGCGGCGGCGCGCTGGCTGACTCCAGCTACGTCTCCACGCGGCTGGCGCGCTGCCGCGAAGTGCTGTGCGCCTCCCCGGCCTACCTGGCGAACTACGGAGTGCCGGATTCGCCGCAGGCGCTGACGCAACATCACTGGGTCACCTTTACGCCGCTCGGCAATCCGCAGTTTGTTCGCCTGATCCATCGCGACGGCGGCGAGCACCGCATGCGCATGACCGGGCGACTGTTCACCAACAGCGGCATGGCGATGAAGGAGCTGGCGCTGACCGGCAAAGGCATCATTCGCAATTTTTTCGCCAACGTCGAGCGAGAGTTGCGCAGCGGCGAGCTGATTGAAATATTGCCCGACTGGCGATTACCGGAAATTAATTGCTATGCCATTATGCCGCGACGGGAGATCCAGCCATTAAAAGTCCGGCGATTGCTGGAGCATATGAAGCTCTATTTAAAGGAGAAAGGATTAAACGACCTAGAACAGATTCGACAAGAATAAAATAAGAAACATCTGCAAGACCACTATTGTAATTATTGTAATCACGTTAACGACACCAGGCCCTATTTAGATTGCAGACTAATGATATTCTATTTAATGACTTCATTCAGCCTATATAATTAATAACGCCACCGCTATTTCAAATACTCAGAATAAATTTGGCTTTAGTTAGCAGAAAATTTGAATATGCTCAGCATTTTATTTTTAATGCCGTTGGCATTCCAAAAAAAACGGGAAGCCTAAGCTCCCCGTTGTCATTCACTCACGCACCTCAGTCAATCTGCCGGACGTCCACGCGCAGCTCTTTCGGCACTTCGAACACGATGTTCTCTTCACGCCCGCTGATTTCATGCACGTCGACGCCGCCCAGCGCTTTCAGGCGAGAGATCACCTCCTGCACCAGCACGTCCGGCGCCGAAGCGCCGGCGGTGACGCCGATGTTGCGCGCTTCGCTCAGCCAACTTTCCTGAATATCCGCCGCCGAATCGATCAGATAAGCCGGTTTGCCCACGCGCTGCGCCAGTTCGGCCAGACGGTTGGAGTTGGAAGAGTTCTTCGACCCCACCACCAGCACCACGTCCGCATCGCCGGCCAGGTTACGCACCGCTTCCTGACGGTTGGTGGTGGCGTAGCAAATGTCATCCTTGCGCGGACCGATAATGCTCGGGAAGCGCTGACGCAGCGCGTCGATCACGTCCGAGGTATCATCAACCGACAGCGTGGTCTGCGTCATGAAGCACAGGTTGTTTTCGTCTTTCACCTGCAGCTTCCACACGTCTTCCGGCGATTCGACCAGGTACATGCCGCCCTGCGGGTTGCTGTACTGGCCCATGGTGCCTTCCACCTCCGGGTGCCCGGCATGGCCGATCAGAATCGCTTCGGTGCCGCGGCGGCTGGCGCGCGCCACTTCCATATGCACCTTGGTCACCAGCGGACAGGTGGCGTCGAACAGCATGGTCAGATCGCGCGCCTTGGCTTCGGCGCGCACGGCTTGAGACACGCCGTGCGCCGAGAAGATCAGGATAGAGCCGTCCGGCACTTCGGCGATCTCTTCGATAAACACGGCGCCACGCTCACGCAGGCTGTCGACCACGTAGCGGTTGTGCACCACCTCATGCCGTACGTAGATCGGCGCGCCATACAGCTCCAGCGCGCGTTCCACGATGCTGATCGCACGATCAACCCCGGCGCAGAAGCCGCGCGGGTTAGCCAGCAATATTTGCATGCGTCTCCTCCTGCTGCGGATCGATTTCCAGCACTTCGATGTCGAAGGTCACCGGATGGCCCGCCAGCGGATGGTTGAAATCGACGGTGATCGAATCTTCCGCCACCGCGCGCACCACGCCCGGCATTTCGCTGCCGTCAATCGCGGTAAACAGCATGATGGTGCCCACGTCCGGCACGCCGGTTTCCGCGAAGTCGCGGCGCGAGAAGAACTGGACCAGATCCGGGTTCTCCGCGCCGAACGCCGCTTCCGGCTGCAGGGTAAAGGCGCGCTTGTCGCCCGCGCGCAGGCCGAGCAGCTGCTCTTCCAGCGGCGCCGACAGGCTGCCGTCACCCAGGCGGAACAGCGCCGGTTTGCCGCTGCTGCGGGTGGATTCAGCGGTCGAACCATCTTCCAGTTTCAGCGTAAAGTGAACCAGCACCGCGCTGTCACTGATAACCTGAGCCGTCATATTACTCACCTTTGCTCTTTGCGCCTTTGTTCGCCGGCGACAGGAAACCTTCCAGCACGATCATCGCCGCGCCCACGCAGATAAAGCTGTCCGCCAGATTGAAGGTCGGGTAGTGCCAGTCACCGACGTAAAAGTCGATGAAATCGACCACGAAACCGTGCCACAGGCGATCGAACAGGTTGCCCAACGCCCCGCCGATGATAAAGGCGTAGGCGATGTTGTTCAGCTTCTGCTGCGCCGCGCTGCGGTACATCATCACCAGCAGCACCGCGACAATGGCGATGGCGATGCCGGCGAAGAACCAGCGCTGCCAGCCGCCATGGTCGGCCAGGAAGCTGAACGCGGCGCCGTAGTTGCGCGCGTAAAACAGGTTGAACGACGGGATCAACGGCTGGGACTGGCCCAGCGTAAAGTTAGCGAGGATCCACTGTTTGCTGCCGAAATCCAGCGCCAGCACCGCCACTACAACCCACAGCCAACGCAGGCCGGTCGAACAAATTGGTTTACTCATCAGGCGCAAGTTCTCAGGCAAAGTTACGCTTCTCGCCGTCACCGGCGACGTTGCTCACACAGCGGCCGCAGATGTCTGCATGCTCCGCCACCAGGCCGATATCGGTGGTGTAATGCCAGCAGCGCGGGCACTTCTCACCCGGCGCCGTGCTGAAGGCGATCTTCAGCCCTTTCAGCAGCTCGGAGGCCTGCGCGTCGGCCGGCGCCTCCGCCAATGGCGCAACGCTTGCCGCAGAGGTCAGCAGCACAAAGCGCAGCTCATCCTGCAGGCTGTTCAGACGCGCCGCCAACTCGCTGTCGGCATACAGCGTCACCGCCGCTTCCAGCGAACCGCCGAGGCGTTTGTCCGCACGCGCCTGCTCCAGCACCTTGTTCACTTCGCCGCGCACTTTCAGCAGCTCAGCCCAGAAAGCGTCGTTCATCGGCTCGCCTTCCGCCAGCCCGAACAGGCCGTCGTACCACTCTTCGGTGAACACGTACTGCGCGCGTTTGCCCGGCATGAAGCCCCAGATCTCATCTGCGGTGAACGACATGATCGGCGCCATCCAGCGCACCAGCGCTTCGACGATGTGATACAGCGCGGTCTGGCAGCTGCGGCGGGCGACGCTGTCGCTCTTGGCGGTGTACTGACGATCCTTGATGATATCCAGGTAGAAGGAGCCCATCTCGACCGAACAGAACTGCATCAGGCGCTGCACCACTTCGTGGAAATCGTAGTTGGCATAAGCCTGCTCGATATCCTGCTGCGCCGCCAGCGCGCGGCCGACCGCCCAGCGATCCAGCACCACCATGTCTTCCGGCGCCACGCAATCGGTGCTTGGCTCGAACCCGTTCAGGTTGGCCAGCAGGAAGCGCGCGGTGTTGCGGATGCGGCGGTAAGAGTCGGCGGAACGCTTGAGGATCTCGTCGGACACCGCGATCTCGCCGGTGTAATCGGTCGACGCCACCCACAGACGCAGAATGTCGCCGCCCAGCTTGTTCATCACGTCCTGCGGGCTGACGGTGTTGCCGATCGACTTGGACATCTTGCGGCCCTGGCCGTCGACGGTGAAGCCGTGGGTCAGCACTTCCTTGTACGGCGCCTTGCCCTTCATCGCGGTGGAAATCATCAGCGATGACATGAACCAGCCGCGGTGTTGGTCGGAGCCTTCCAGATACATGTCAGCGCCGTGGCCGTTGAATTCAGGGCGCACGTCGACAACGGAGGCGTGGGTAGAACCGGAATCGAACCACACGTCCAGCGTATCCGGCACTTTCACGTAGTCGGCGGCTTCCGCGCCGAGGATGTCGGCCGCGTCCAGATCCCACCAGGCCTGAATGCCGTCTTGCTCGACGCGCTTGGCCACTTCTTCCATCAGCTCAACGCTGCGCGGGTGCAGCTGCTCGGTCTCTTTGTGCACGAACAGCGACATCGGCACGCCCCAGGTGCGCTGACGCGAGATGCACCAGTCCGGGCGGTTGGCGACCATCATTTCGATGCGCGCCTGGCCCCAATCCGGGATCCACTGCACGCCCTTGATCTCTTCCAGCGACTGCTGACGCAGGCCTTTCTGATCCATGCTGATGAACCATTGCGGCGTGGCGCGGAAGATGATTGGCGTCTTGTGGCGCCAGCAGCACGGATAGCTGTGCAGGAACTTCTCGACGTGCAGCAGCGCGCCTTTCTCGCGCAGCAGATCGACGATCAGATCGTTGGCCTTGAAGACGAACTTGCCGTCCAGCAGCGGGTAGGTGCCGGTCAGGTAGCAGCCGTTCGGCCCTACCGGGTTGGCCACTTCCAGGCCGTATTTCTGGCCGATCACGAAGTCGTCCGGACCGTGGCCCGGCGCAGTGTGCACCGCACCGGTACCGGCGTCCAGGGTCACATGCTCGCCGAGGATTGCCGGCACGTCGAAGTCCATGAACGGGTGTTTGAAGCGCAGCAGCTCCAGATCGGCGCCTTTGCAGCTGCCCAGCACCGTCCACTCGGTGATGCCGGCGCGTTTCATCACGCTTTCCACCAGTTCGGCCGCCAGGATCAGGCACTGGCCGTCAACCTGCACCAGTTGATAGGTGAAGTCCGGGTGCAGCGAGATCGCGCGGTTGGCCGGCAAGGTCCACGGCGTGGTGGTCCAGATAACCAGCGAAATGGCGCCGTTGAAGTGGCTCACGCCGAACTTGGCCGCCACGGCAGCCGCGTCGGCCGCATGGAAGGACACGTCGATCGACGGCGAAGTCTTGTCGTAATACTCCACTTCCGCTTCCGCCAGCGACGAGCCGCAGTCGGTGCACCAGTGAACCGGCTTGGCGCCTTTCAGCAGGTGCCCGTTGCTGATGATCTTGCCCAGCGCGCGGATGATGTTGGCTTCGGTTTTGAAGTCCATGGTCAGGTAGGGACGATCCCAATCGCCCAGCACGCCCAGGCGGATGAAGTCCTTCTTCTGGCCTTCAACCTGCTCGGCCGCGTATTCGCGGCACTTCTGGCGAAACTCGGCCGCCGTCAGCTTCTCGCCCGGTTTGCCGTACAGCTGCTCAACCTTCAGTTCGATAGGCAGGCCGTGGCAATCCCAACCCGGCACATAAGGCGAGTCGAAGCCGGCCATCCCTTTCGACTTGATGATAATGTCTTTGAGAATCTTGTTAACCGAGTGACCAATGTGAATGCTGCCGTTCGCATACGGAGGGCCGTCATGCAAAATGAAGGTTTTTTTGCCCTTTTTGGCAGTACGAATAATCCCGTACAGATCCTGTTCATACCAACGTTGCAGCATGCCAGGTTCGCGCTTGGCGAGGTCGCCGCGCATCGGGAACCCTGTTTCCGGCAAGTTCAGGGTATTCTTGTAGTCACTCATTAGATTCTCGGTTCCGTTTTCGGCTATAGAGATTAAACCGGTGTCTGTAGCCCGAAGAACTTCCGGGCCGTCACCACATCATTGGCGATCTGCTGCTTCAGGGCATCGAGCGAAGCAAACCGCTGTTCATTGCGCAATTTTGCGCGGAGCACCACCTCAATATGGCGCCCGTAAAGATCCATTGTGACATCCAGCAGATGCACTTCCAGCTGCTGGCGCACGCCGGCGACGGTCGGGCGCGTGCCGATGTTGGCCACGCCCGGCAGCGGCTTCGGCCCCAGGCCATACACCTCCACCGCATAGACCCCTTTCACCGGCGCCACCAGGCGCTTGAGCGGCAGGTTGGCGGTCGGGAAGCCGATGGTGCGGCCCAGCTCATCGCCGTGCACCACGCGCCCGGAGATGCTGTACGGGTGGCCCAACAGGGTCTCCGCCAGCGGCAGATCGTCCTCGCTCAGCGCGGTGCGGATCGCCGTACTGCTGATGCGCCGATCGCCTTCGCGGAAGGTCGGGGTGCTGACCACGTCGAAGCCGTACTCTTTTCCGGCCTGCTGCAATAGCGGAAAATCGCCCTGACGCCCGGCGCCAAAGCGAAAATCATCCCCCACCATCAGGAATTTGACGCCGAGCTTCTCCACCAGCAGCTCGGCGACGAACGCCTGCGCGGTGTTGGCGGCAAAACGCGGATCGAACTTGACGCACAGCAGGTAATCAACGCCCGCCTGCGCCAGATAGTTGGCCTTATCGCGCAGGCGCGTCAAACGGGCCGGCGCCTTGTCTGCGGCGAACATCTCCAGCGGCTGCGGCTCAAAGATCATGACCATCACCGGCAGCCCGAGGCGTTGCCCTTGTTGCTTCAACTGCTCCAGCAGCGCCTGATGACCGCGGTGTACGCCGTCAAAGTTGCCGATGGTGAGCACGCAACCATGGTGGCGCGCCCGGATATTGTGAATGCCGCGAATTAGCTCCATAGCTGGCTCAAAACAGTGGAAATCGGCGGATTATACCTTGTACAGCCGGTAAGGTTAACCCGCGATTGGTGCCTTTATGTAATAGACATACCATACCGGAGATAATCTGCGCGTGAAACGGCTTCACCGCAGTTTATCCCGCGCCGCCGGGCTGATTCTCGACCGCGGCCAACGGCTTGCGCCCACCGCGGCAAATCATTGGCGAATTTTCTCGCGAAACACTGTATTCCCAAGAGCGAAGCTGGTAAAATCCTGCGCCATCACAACGTAGCGAGTGCCGCCTGTACAAACGGCGCTTATTTGCACAAATCCATTGACAAACGAAGGCTAAAAGGGCATATTCCTCGGCCTTTGAATTGTCCTCAATAGAATATATTTGGGAGTTGGACCTTGGCTAATATCAAATCAGCTAAGAAACGCGCCGTACAGTCTGAGAAACGCCGCAAGCATAACGCAAGCCGTCGCTCAATGGTGCGTACCTTCATCAAGAAGGTAGACGCAGCTATCGCAGCTGGCGACAAAGAAGCAGCACAAAATGCATTCCTGGTAATGCAGCCACTGGTGGACCGTCAGGCAGCTAAAGGCCTGATCCACAAAAACAAAGCAGCGCGTCATAAGTCAAACCTGACTGCACGCATCAACGCAATGCAATAAGCATTTCGTTATCTGCTTGATAAAAAAACCGGCTCAGGCCGGTTTTTTTACGCCCTGCGTTCAGTGAACCGCTAGCAGGAAAACAGCGCCGAGAAGTCTTTGTTGCACACGCGTTGCACCGCCGGATGCTGGATCATGCGCTCGGCGAAGATGATGTAATACTCCTCCTGCACGCTGTCGATGCGCCCAATCTCCACCACGTTGTCATCGTTGTAGGTATCCTGCGCATACAGCGTCGGCGCCACGAAAATCGCATTGTGGTACATGCCAAAGGCCTTCATCAGCGCCGCATCGTCGAACTCGCCCAGGATCTCCACCTGAATGCCCTGCGTATTGAACCAGTTGAGTAGCTTGCGCCCCAGCATCGAGCGGCGGCCGGGGATCAGCAGCTTGCGCTGCTCCAGGCAGGCCGGGAACGGCAACTCCGGCGCCGGCTGGCGGCAGAAGAAGCTGATGCCGCACTCGCCCAGCTTCAGCGAGAACAGCCCTTCCTGCTGGCTGGAGTCCACCGGACAATCCGACAGGATCATATCCAGCTTGTGCTGGCTGAGCTGCTCCAGCAGCATCTCGTGCGTCGATTCAAAACAACGCAGGTGGATCTGCTCGTTGTCCACCACCACCGCCGTTTCCAATACCTGGCTGACCAGGCGCTTCGACAGCGCATCCGCCACGCCAACGTCGAACAGCAGATTAGACTCTTTGCGGTAGTTGACGATATCCAGCATTTCCTGGCTGAGCATAAACATCTTGTCGGCATAGCGGAACACCAGCTGCCCCAGCTCCGAAGGCACCAAGCCGCGCCCCTGGCGCTTGAACAACTTGCCGTCCAGCCGCTCTTCCAGCGCTTTGATCTGGCCGGTGATGGTCTGCGGCGTCAGGAACAACGCTTCGGCGGCGCCGACCACGGAGCCGGCCTTGCAGACCTGCCAGAAATAGTAAAGGTGATTAAAGTTGATATGCGACATCCTCACGAGCGGCTCTCCTTAACAACGTTTCGCAGCGGCAAACGGTGTGCCGTGACGAGCGACAAACTTCCTTTCCCTGCTTCAGACAACGTATAGCCCCATTAGTCCCAACGAAGAACGGCCGAAGCTGCACATATTTTATACCGCACAGCTCCGACCAGCCATTTTATTGTGCGCCCCTGCCGGGCACTGACAGGATTAACGCACGCGAGGCAACGCCAGACGCAGTAATCCGTACCCCGCCACCGCCGCGGCGGTGGAGCCCAGCAGGATCCCCAGACGGGAATAGGTGCTGAGCGCCGCATCGGCCTCGCCGAACGCCAGCGAGGCGATGAAAATCGACATGGTGAAACCAATACCACAGAGCACCGAAACGGCAAACACCTGTTTGAAGCCGATGCCCTCAGGCAAGCGGGCGATGCCCATTTTCACCGCCAGCAGGCTGAAGAGGAAAATCCCCAGCGGCTTGCCGATAAACAGGCCGGCCGCAATCCCTACCGGCAGCAGCGACGTCAACCCTTCCAGCGATACGCCCTGCAGAGAAACCCCGGCGTTGGCGAAGGCGAACAGCGGCAGGATCATAAACGCCACCCACGGGTGCAGCTCATGCTCCAGCGTCTCCGACGGCGATGGCCCCTTCTTGACGTTCAGCGGGATCATAAAGCCGACGATCACCCCGGCCAGCGTCGCATGCACTCCGGACTTGAGGATCGCCACCCACAACACCAGGCCGACCATCATATACAGCGAGGTTTTGCCGACGCCGCGCCAGTTCATCACCGCCAGCAGCGCGGTCGCCGCCGCCGCCACGCCCAGCGCCACCATCGACACTTCGTGGGTATAGAACAGCGCGATGATGATGATCACGCCCAGGTCATCGATGATCGCCAATGCCAGCAGGAACACTTTCAGGCTGGTCGGGACGCGATTCCCCAGCAACGCCATCACGCCCAAAGCGAAGGCGATGTCGGTCGCGGCCGGGATCGCCCAGCCCTGGCGGGTGACTTCGTCCGCGCCGTTGAACAGCAGGTAAATCAGCGCCGGCGCCAGCATACCGCCCAGCGCGGCGATCGCCGGAAACACCGCCTTGTCACGCCCGGACAGCGAACCTTGCATCAGCTCGCGCTTGACCTCAAGCCCCACCACCAGGAAGAAGATGGCCATCAGCCCGTCGTTGATCCACAGCAGCAGCGGCTTGGCGATCTCCAGCGAAGCGACCTTCACCATCACCGGCAGGTTAAGGAATGCCTGGTAGATCCCCTGCGCCGGGCTGTTGGCCATGATCAGGGCGACGATCGCCGCCGCGATCAGGATGATGCCGCCCGCGGCTTCCTGACGTAAAAATTGACGAATAATGTTGGTCACAATACGTCTCTCCAAATCTGTGCAAGGCGCAGCGCCCTGCGAACCACAGTCATGAAGTGAGTATAGATGGCGTTTTAGCTCGAAAAAATAAGTTTATAAATGCTAAATAACTCGAAAAAACCGATCAAAAGCACGAATAAGTCACATTTATATTAGGGAATTAGCGGTTTGGCGCACAAATAAAAACCCCGGGACAAAAGCCCGGGGTTTGCACATAAGCCAACAGAAACAGAAGGTTAGCGAGTCAGATCGTCAAAGAACTTTTTTACCCCGTCGAAGAAGCTCTTCGAACGCGGGCTGTTCTTGTCGCCGGACGGGCCGCCCAGGCTCTCTTCCAGCTCACGCAGCAGCTGCTTTTGCTTGTCGTTCAGATTGACCGGGGTTTCCACCACCACGCGGCACAGCAGGTCGCCCTGGCTGCCGCCACGCACCGATTTCACGCCCTTGCCGCGCATGCGGAACAGCTTGCCGGTTTGGGTCTCCGAAGGCACCTTCAGTTTCACCCGGCCATCCAGCGTCGGCACTTCAATCTCGCCGCCCAGCGCCGCCATGGCAAAGTTGATCGGCACTTCGCAGTACAGGTTGTTGCCTTCACGCTCGAAGATCGGGTGCGCCTTCACCTGCACCTGAACGTACAGATCGCCCGCCGGTGCACCGTGCTCGCCGGCTTCGCCTTCACCCGCCAGGCGGATGCGATCGCCGGTATCCACGCCGGCCGGAATTTTCACCGACAGCGTTTTAGATTTTTCTACCCGGCCGTGGCCATGGCATTTGTTGCACGGATCTTTGATGATCTGACCGCGGCCATGGCAGTGCGGACACGCCTGCTGCACGGTGAAGAAGCCCTGACGCATCTGCACCTGGCCCTGACCATGACAGGTCGGGCAGGTGACCGGCGAACTGCCCGGCTTGGCGCCGCTGCCGTGGCAGACGTCGCACTCTTCCAGCGTCGGGATGCGGATCTCTTTGGTGACGCCACGTACCGCTTCCTCGAGGGTCAGCTCCATGTTATAGCGCAGATCGGAACCGCGGCTGGCGCGCTGACGGCGGCCTCCGCCGAAGATGTCGCCAAACACGTCGCCAAAGATATCGCTGAAGTCGGCGCCGCCGCCAAAGCCGCCGCCGCCCATGCCGCCCTGTTCAAAGGCCGCGTGCCCGTACTGATCGTAAGCCGCGCGTTTCTGGTCGTCGGTCAGGACTTCGTAAGCTTCTTTAACTTCTTTAAACTTGGTTTCGGCGTCTTGTTCCTGGTTGCGGTCAGGATGGTATTTCATCGCCAGGCGTTTGTACGCCTTTTTGATCTCACGTTCATCCGCCGTCTTGCTGACGCCGAGAATCTCGTAATAGTCTTTCTTCGCCATTCTTTCGCTTACCCTTAACATGCGTGCACGGGCGCAGAGTTGCCTCGACGCCCGTGCTGGTTTCCGGGAGCGGCATCTCGGCCGCCCCGTGCCCGCTTAAGGGCGATTATTTTTTGTCTTTAACTTCTTCGAACTCGGCGTCAACCACGTCGTCTTCTTTCTGCGCCGCGTTGTCCGCGCCGGCGTCAGCACCCTGCTGAGCCTGCTGCGCCTGAGCCATTTCCAGCAGCTTGCCGGAAACCTGCACCAACGCCTGAGTCTTCGCTTCGATCTCGGCTTTATCTTCGCCTTTCACCGCCGCTTCCAGATCTTTCAGCGCCGCTTCGATCGCCGTTTTGTCTTCCGCCGGCAGTTTGTCGCCCGCTTCTTCCAGCTGTTTGCGCGTGCCGTGGATCAGGTGATCCGCCTGGTTGCGAGTCTGTACCAGCTCTTCGAACTTGCGGTCAGCTTCAGCGTTCAGCTCGGCGTCGCGCACCATTTTCTGGATTTCGTCCTCGTTCAGGCCAGAAGACGCCTTGATGGTGATCTTCTGCTCACGACCGGTGTTCTTATCTTTGGCAGACACGTGCAGGATACCGTCGGCATCGATGTCGAAGGTGACTTCGATCTGCGCCATGCCGCGCGGTGCCGCCTGGATGCCGTCCAGGTTGAACTGGCCCAGAGATTTGTTATCGCTGGCGCGCTTACGCTCACCCTGCAGCACGTGGATGGTAACCGCAGACTGGTTGTCTTCCGCAGTAGAGAACACCTGGCTGTGCTTGGTCGGGATCGTGGTGTTTTTGGTGATCAGCGGCGTCATCACGCTGCCCATGGTTTCGATACCCAGCGACAGCGGGGTAACGTCCAGCAGCAGAACGTCTTTCACATCACCGGCCAACACGCCGCCCTGTACCGCAGCGCCCACGGCAACCGCTTCGTCCGGGTTCACGTCTTTACGCGGCTCTTTGCCGAAGAAGTCTGCGACTTTCTTCTGCACCATTGGCATACGGGTCTGGCCGCCCACCAGGATCACGTCCTGGATGTCGGAAACCGACAGGCCTGCGTCTTTCAGCGCCACTTTCAGCGGCTCGATGGAGCGCGCCACCAAATCTTCAACCAGCGACTCGAGTTTGGCGCGAGTCACTTTGATGTTCATGTGTTTTGGACCGGTCGCGTCTGCAGTGATGTACGGCAGGTTAACGTCGGTCTGCTGAGCGGAAGACAGTTCAATCTTCGCTTTCTCGGCGGCTTCTTTCAGACGCTGCATCGCCAGCGGATCGTTGCGCAGATCGATGCCCTGATCTTTCTTGAACTCTTCCACCAGGTAGTTGATCAGACGGCTGTCGAAGTCTTCGCCGCCAAGGTGGGTGTCACCATTGGTCGCCAGCACTTCGAAGGTTTTTTCGCCGTCAACGTCGTCGATTTCGATGATGGAGATATCGAAAGTACCGCCGCCCAGGTCATAAACCGCGATGGTGCGGTTGCCGACTTCTTTGTCCAGGCCGTAGGCCAGGGCCGCCGCGGTCGGTTCGTTGATGATGCGCTTGACTTCCAGACCCGCGATGCGGCCGGCGTCTTTAGTCGCCTGACGCTGGGCGTCGTTGAAGTAAGCCGGCACGGTGATAACCGCTTCAGTGACCGGTTCGCCCAGGTAATCTTCCGCCGTTTTCTTCATTTTCTTCAGCACTTCCGCAGAGATCTGCGGCGGAGCCATTTTCTGGCCTTTCACTTCCAGCCAGGCGTCGCCGTTGTCGGCTTCGATGATTTTGTACGGCATGATCGCTTTGTCGCGCTGCGCTTCTTCATCCTGGAAGCGGCGGCCGATCAGGCGCTTGATGGCGAACAGGGTGTTTTCAGGGTTGGTCACTGCCTGACGCTTAGCCGGCTGGCCAACCAGAGTTTCACCGTCCTGGGTATATGCGATAATAGAAGGAGTGGTGCGGTCGCCCTCGGCGTTTTCCAGCACGCGTGCCTTGGCACCATCCATAATTGCTACGCAAGAGTTGGTAGTACCCAGGTCGATACCAATAATTTTGCCCATCTAAACGTCTCCACTAAAAAATTCATAAGTCAGTCAGGTTGCTAACCTATATGCGGGCGATTTTTTGCTTTTCAACTGCCCGATATCTCAGTGCGACCCGCGGTTAGCAGCTGCGGTTGCAAATAAGATGGGGCCATCCAGCTCGGCATCAAGGGGCAGGGCAAAAAAAATTTCTTTTTTATCGTCATTCAGATCATTGTTTCCGGCTGCGGGGATCATTATGATGCGCGCGCTCTGATGGAAAACTTCGATTTTTTGGCCATTCAGACCATTTATGATTTTACTTCGCTGTTTCCGTTAATTTTCTGTTATCGCAGAGGACTTATGCACACCAACAAGTTGGCGAATCCCGGCCCTCTCGGCCTGATGGGCTTCGGGATGACCACCGTCTTGCTGAACCTGCACAACGCGGGCTTTTTCCCACTGAACTCCGCCATCATCAGCATGGGGATTTTCTTCGGTGGCCTGGCCCAGATCCTGGCCGGTCTGCTGGAGTACAAGAAGGGCAACACCTTCGGCATGACCGCATTCACCGCCTACGGCAGCTTCTGGCTGAGCCTGGTCGGCCTGCTGCTGCTGCCGCGTTTGGGCCTGGCGGAAGCCACCGAGGCGCACGTGCTGGGCATCTACCTGGCGCTGTGGGGCGTCTTCACCCTGTTCATGTTCTTCGGCACCTTGGGCGCCAACCGCGTACTGCAGTTCGTATTCGCCAGCCTGACGCTGCTGTTCGCCCTGCTGGCCGTCGGCAACATCACCGGCAACCACGCGCTGCTGACCTTCGCCGGTTATGAGGGCATCATCTGCGGCGCCAGCGCCATCTACCTGGCGATGGCCGAAGTGCTCAACGAGCAATACGGCCGCACCGTGCTGCCGATTGGCGAACCGGCCTCAGCCCGCGTCGCGGCATCGCCGGCCACGGCGTAATCGCCCGCCCCTGACGAAAAAGCCCTGCAATGCAGGGCTTTTTTTTAGCTGTAGGAACCGGCTCGCCGCTCGCCGGCTTCGCTGTTCAGGTCGCGATGCAGGTAGACACCGAGCAGCAGCCCGATAAGCGACAGCGCCAGCACATAGTAAGCGGGCGCTAACGGGGTTAATTTCATGATCAGCGTCACAAAAATCGGGGTTAAACCGCCAAAAATAGCGTACGAGACGTTATATGAGAACGAGATGCCGGTAAACCGCACTTCCGCCGGGAAGGCCCGCACCATCACATACGGCACGGCCCCCACCACGCCTACGCTGAAGCCCACCAGCGCATAGCAGGCGAACAGCATTTCCGGGCGCACGCCCACCGTCTGATAGAACAGCCAGCTGCAGCCGGCCAACAGCAAACTGCCGACCACCAGCGTTTTGCTGGCGCCGAAGCGATCGGCCGACAGACCGGCGACGATGCAGCCGGCGATCAGCATGATGGTGGCGATGCTGTTGGCCTGCAGCGTCAGGGCCGGCGCAATGCCGAACTGTTTTTGCAGATAGGTCGGGGTCATCAGGATCACCACCACGATACCGGCGGAGAGCAGCCAGGTCAGCAGCATCGACACCGCCACTTCCCGTTTGTGGTTGAGCACCACCGATTTCAGCGGCAGCTCCTCGGCCAGCGCTTTGCACGCCTGCATCTCGATGAAGATCGGTGTTTCCTGCAGCCAGCGGCGCAGGTACATCGCCACCAGGCCGAACATGCCGCCAAGCAGGAATGGAATGCGCCAGCCGCCGCCGGCAATGCTCTGCGGGCTAAGCGTGGTGTTGATCACCGTCGCCACCACCGATCCCAGCAGAATGCCCACCGTCAGCCCGGCGGTCAGCGTGCCGCAGGCGAAACCGATGCGCCGGCGCGGCACGTGTTCGGCGACGAAGACCCAGGCGCCCGGCACCTCACCGCCGATCGCCGCCCCCTGCAGCACGCGCATCAACAGCAGCAACAGCGGCGCGGCGATGCCGATGCTGGCGTAGGTCGGCAGCAGGCCCATCGCCAGCGTCGGCAACGCCATCAGCAGAATGCTCAGGGTAAACATCTTTTTGCGGCCGACCAGATCGCCGAAGTGCGCCATCACGATGCCGCCCAGCGGGCGGGCCAGATAGCCGGCGGCGAAAATGCCGAAGGTTTGCACCAGCCGCAGCCATTCCGGCATGTCCGCCGGGAAGAACAGATCGCCGACCACGGCGGCGAAGAACACGAAGATGATGAAGTCGTAAAACTCCAACGCGCCGCCCAACGCGGCCAACGTCAGCGTTTTGTAGTCTTGCCGGTTCAGCCGGCGATTAGTGTCGTGAGGCATAGGGCACCGTCGGTAAAGGCTGTAAAAATAAAAGCCGCAGGCTTTCTGTAAAAGAATCCTTACTATAGCGGCAAATTATTTTCACACCAAACGGGCTGAAGCCGATCTCGCAGATTGCTGAAATTTAGAGGTTTATCTCGCGACGCGCGCTCTTTGGCCGAAATGCTGCTACCACTGCGGCATGCGTTTCGACATAAGGCCCGTCGAGCAGCTGAATGCAATAAGGCACGCTGGCGAAGATGCCGTGCACCACCGCATTGCCTTGTTCGTCCTTCACCCCTTCCAGCGTTTCCTTGATCGACTTTGGCTGGCCGGGCAGATTGATGATCAGCGCCTGCTTGCGGATCGCCCCCACCTGGCGAGAAAGAATTGCCGTTGGCACATAGTGTAGGCTGATCTGACGCATTTGCTCGCCAAAGCCAGGCATCACGCGATCGGCGATCGCCAGCGTGGCGTCGGGGGTGACGTCGCGACGTGCCGGCCCGGTGCCGCCGGTGGTCAGCACCAGATGGCAGCCCATTTCGTCCACCAGCTCACACAGCGTTTGTTCAATTTGCGTCTGCTCATCGGGGATCAGCCGGGTTTCCAGCTTGAACGGCGTCGCCAGCGCGCCGGCCAGCCACTCCTCCAGCGCCGGAATGCCTTTATCCTGGTAAACGCCGCCGGAAGCGCGGTCAGAAACGGAAACCAAACCAATACGTAAAATATCCATGCGTAACCTCTACAGCCTGATGGGGTCCGAACGGGTTCGTCTCCCGTTCTGTTGTCATTGCCGAGAGTATAAGGGCTTCCCCCGCCGGCGGGAGCGTCGGGCATAAAAAAAGGTGGCCTGAGCCACCTTTTTACTGCGCGATCTGCGGGAATTACAGCAGGTCGGCGATCATTTTTTCCAGTTTGCCCTGATCTACAGCGAACTTGCGGATGCCGTCGGTCAGTTTCTCGACCGCCATCGGATCCTGGTTGTGCTGCCAGTAGAACTCAGGTTCGGTCAGTGCGGCAGGACGCGCCTTCACTTCACCGGTGTAAGACAGTTTGCGCTCCAGCGCGCCTTCGCTCTCCGCCAGCTCTTTCAGCAGCGCAGGGGCGATGGTCAGGCGGTCGCAGCCGGCCAGCTCGATGATTTCGCCAACGTTGCGGAAGCTGGCGCCCATCACCACGGTGTTGTAACCGTGTTGTTTGTAGTACTGGTAAATCTCGGTCACGGAGATCACGCCCGGATCTTCGTGCGGCGCGAACTCTTTTTTGTCGCCGTTGGCTTTGTACCAATCGAGAATACGGCCGACGAACGGCGAGATCAGATAAACGCCGGCTTCGGCGCAGGCGCGAGCCTGAGCGAAGGAGAACAGCAGCGTCAGGTTACAGTTGATGCCTTCTTTCTCCAGCTGCTCCGCCGCGCGGATGCCCTGCCAGGTCGAGGCCAGTTTGATCAGAATGCGATCGTTGCTGATGCCGGCTTCGTTGTACAGCTTGATCAGGCGCTTGGCCTTGGCCACGCTGGCGGCGGTGTCGTAAGACAGACGCGCGTCAACCTCGGTGGAGATGCGGCCCGGAACCAGTTTGAGGATCTCCAGACCGATGTTGACCGCCAGCTTGTCGGCGGCGTCGGCGATCTGCTGCTCGCGATCGCTGCTCTGGTCGCGCGCCCAGGCGATGGCTTCGTCAATCAGTTTGCGGTATTCAGGAATTTGGGCTGCATTGAGGATCAGCGAAGGGTTGGTTGTGGCGTCCTGCGGTTGATACAGCTTCATTGCCGCGATATCACCCGTATCTGCAACCACCGTAGTCAGCTGGCGCAGGGAAGTTAATTTGTCGGTCATGTTGGCATTATCTCATCGTTTGTGCATGAACTTTTGGCATTGTTCAACCATGCCCTGCCCTGATAATAACATGCGCCAAGCCCGGTGCAAGGCTGGAAAACCGCGGCGCGCAAGCATCTGTTTTATCCTTGGGCGAGCAACCGTTTACGCCGATATCTTTCGCCATTACCGAGCGGATGGAAAGGCAATAACGTGCTATCGCCCGAATAAATTATGTTAAATTCGAAAAAATTGATGCAATTCGTCCGCTAATCTGCGAAAAATCTTAATCGCCTGACGCCGGACCGATTCCAGCTAAGCTCTTGTAAAAAATAGGCCAATATTTCTCACCTGCGGTGGATGCTGCCAGGTGCGCATGACATTTCGATAAGGAGGAGGGATCCCTTGACGGACCTGATGAATTTTATAAACAACATTTTGTGGGGGTCGGTGCTGATTTATCTGCTGCTCGGCACCGGCATTTACTTCACGCTGCGCACCCGTTTTATCCAGCTCCGCCACTTCAGCCACATGTTCTCGGTGTTGAAAAACAGCAATAAAAGCGACAGCGCCGGCATTTCCTCTTTCCAGGCGCTGTGCACCACGCTGGCGGCGCGCGTCGGCACCGGCAACCTGACCGGCGTCGCCATCGCCCTGACCGCCGGCGGCCCCGGCGCCATCTTCTGGATGTGGGTGGTGGCGTTTATCGGCATGGCCACCTCATTTGTGGAGAGCTCGCTGGCGCAGCTCTACAAAACCAAGGACGATAACGGCAACTACCGCGGCGGCCCGGCCTATTACATGGAAAAGGGACTCGGCATGCGCTGGATGGGCGTGCTGTTCTCCATTTTCCTGATCATCGCTTTCGGCCTGGTGTTCAACGCCGTACAGGCCAACTCCATCGCGCAGGCCTCCGCCGTCGCCTTCCATTTACAGCCGCTGCACGTCGGTATTGGCCTGGTGCTGCTGAGCGGCGTGGTGATCTTCGGCGGCATCCGCTCCATCGCCAAAGTGGCCGAGCTGGTGGTGCCGCTGATGGCCGGCGCCTACCTGCTGCTGGCTCTCTGGGTGATTGGCCATAACATCGAGCACATGCCGGCGATCCTGACGCTGATCTTCAAAAGCGCCTTCGGCCTGCAGGAAGCCGCGGCCGGCGCCGTCGGTTACGGTATCTCCCAGGCGATGACCCAGGGCGTGCAGCGCGGCCTGTTCTCCAACGAAGCCGGCATGGGATCGGCGCCCAACGCGGCGGCTTCCGCCTCGCCTTATCCGCCGCATCCCGCTTCACAGGGCTACGTGCAGATGCTCGGGGTATTTATCGACACCATCGTCATCTGCAGTGCCACCGCGGCGATCATCCTCTCTTCCGGCATTCTCGATCAGCCGACCGACAGCATCAGCGGCATCGATCTGACTCAGCGCGCGCTGTCGACCGCCGTCGGCAGTTGGGGGACTCCGTTCGTCGCCATCGCCATCTTCTTCTTCGCCTTTACGTCGATCATCGCCAACTACGCCTATGCCGAGAGCAACCTGGTGTTCCTCGAGCACAACCACCCAGGCGGCCTGTTGATTTTCCGCTGCGTGGCGCTGGGCATGGTGATGTTCGGCGCGCTGGCGGAGCTGCCGCTGGTGTGGAAAATGGCGGATACCTCCATGGCGCTTATGGCGATCACCAACCTGACAGCTATCTTGCTGCTGTCGCGGGTCGCGCTGAAGCTGGCTGACGACTACCATCGCCAGCGCCGCCTGGGCAAGCTGCCAACCTTCGACGCCAACCGTTATCCGGAGCTGAAATCGCAGCTGGAGCCGGGCGTGTGGGACGACAAGCCGCCGCCGCGCTGAGTATTCCGGGGCGCGTGCGATGCGCGCCCCGCCTATTGGACCGATAGCCCCTTTTTCCCGCGCTTTTTGCTACAGTATGCGCACTTGGATAAACAGGATCTGGCCATGCTCGTTATTATTTCACCTGCAAAAACGCTCGATTACGACAGCCCGCTGGCGACAAAACGCTTCACGCAGCCCGAACTGCTGAACAAGTCTAAGCAGCTTATCAACATTTGCCGCGAGCTGACGCCGGCGCAAATCGCCAGCCTGATGAGCATCAGCGACAAGCTGGCCGGGCTGAACGCCGCGCGCTTTAGCGAATGGCAACCGACATTTACCCCGGACAACGCCCGTCAGGCGTTGCTGGCGTTCAAGGGCGACGTATATACCGGCCTGCAGGCGCAGGACTTCAACGAAGCCGATTTCGACTTCGCCCAGCAGCATCTGCGCATGCTGTCCGGCCTGTATGGCGTACTGCGCCCGCTCGATCTGATGATGCCGTACCGGCTGGAGATGGGCATCAAGCTGGAAAACCCGAAGGGCAAAGATTTGTACAGCTTCTGGGGCGATCAGATCACCCAAAAACTCAACGAAGCGCTGGAGCAACAGGGCGACGACGTGGTGGTCAACCTGGCGTCAGACGAGTATTTCAAAGCGGTGAAGCCGGCCAAGCTGCACGGCTCGCTGATCAAACCGGTGTTCCTCGACGAGAAGAACGGCAAGTTCAAGGTCATCAGCTTCTACGCCAAGAAAGCGCGTGGGTTGATGAGCCGCTTTATCATCAAAAACCGCCTGACGCGCAGCGAGCAGCTGGCGGACTTCAACCTGGAAGGCTACGCCTTCGACGAAGCCGCTTCGCAAGGCAATGAACTGGTGTTCAAACGCCCGGAGCAGGTATAAAAAAAAGCCGTCGCAAGACGGCTTTTCGCATTTTACCCTGCCGAACTTCAGGCCGGCAGCCCCATCAGGAACTTGCGCAGCTCGCCGAAGTTGGCCGGCAGCGTGTGCGACAGCAGCGGCAGCTCAGCCCGCAGCGCCAGCGCTTTCGGCAACGGCAGCTCCTGGCCGAGTATCGCTTCCACACTCTCTTTAAACTTGGCCGGATGCGCGGTGCCGAGGAACAGACCGAACTCCCCTTCCTGCAACTGGTCACGCAGCGCGCGGTAGGCGATGGCCGCGTGCGGTTCGGAGATATAGCCCAGCTCGGCCAGCTCACGCATCGTGTCTTTGGTGGTCTCGTCGCTGACCGCCGCGTGACCCAGCTCCTTCAACTGCCAGACCTTGCGACGGAACAGCTCTTCCACGCGCGGCCAGTTGTTCGGCTGGCTGACGTCCATGGCGTTGGACAGCGTCGCGACCGTAGCGTGCGGCTGCCACTGGCCGCTGGTCAGGAAGCGCGGCACGGTGTCGTTAGCGTTGGTGGCGGCGATGAAGCGCTTCACCGGCAGGCCCAGCGATTTGGCCAGCAGCCCGGCGGTCAGATCGCCGAAGTTGCCGCTCGGCACCGAAATCACCAGTTGATTACGCGCTTCCTGCGGCAGCTGCGCCACCGCTTCGAAGTAGTAGCAGATCTGCGCCAGCAAACGGCTGATGTTGATAGAGTTGGCCGAGTTCAGGTGCAGCGCGTCTTTCAATTCCTGATCGTCGAACGCCTGCTTCACCAGCGCCTGACAAGCATCGAAGTCGCCGTCGATCGCCACGGTGTGAATGTTGCCGCCCAGGGTGCAGAACAGCTTTTCCTGCAGCGGGCTGATTTTGCCCTGCGGATACAGGATCACTACCCGTACGTTTTTCAGGCCGTAGAAGGCGTGCGCCACGGCAGCGCCGGTGTCGCCGGAGGTGGCGGTCAGAATGGTCACCGGCTGCTCGCCGGCCACTTCCGCCAGCATCTGCGCCATAAAGCGGCCGCCGAAGTCTTTGAACGCCAGCGTCGGGCCGTGGAACAGCTCCAGGCAGGAGACGTCATCGGTCACTTTCGCCACCGGCGCCGGAAACTCAAAGGCGGCCTGCACGCGTTTCTTCAGCGCCGCTTCCGGCACCTCTTCGCCGATAAAGGCCGACAGAATGCGGCTGCTGCGGGTGACAAAATCCTGCTCCAGCAGGTGGTCGATTTCGGTCAGTTCGAACTCCGGCAGCTCCAGCGGGAAGAACAGCCCCTGTTGCTTGCCCAGGCCTTGTTTGATCGCCTGCGCGAAGCTGACCTGCTCGTTGTGATCCTTAAGGTTGTACAGTTTCATGCGTTATCCCAGTAGTCGAGCGCCTGCGGTATCCAGACGGCAAATATGAACAAAACCTTCGTCGTTTTGCAGATAGTGTTGTTGCAGCCAGGCGGCCATGCGTTGCGCGGTGGCGACGTCGTTGCAGACGGCGAACAGCGTCGGGCCAGAGCCGGAGATGCCGCAGGCCAACGCGCCGATCTCCTGCGCCGCCTTGCGCGCTTCGGCGAAGCCCGGCAGCAGCCGGGTGCGGTACGGTTCGGCGATCACGTCCTGCATCAATTTGGCGGCCAGCTGCGGCTGCCGGGTATGGCAGGCGTGAATAAAGCCGGCCAGGTAGCGGCCGTGGCTGATGCAATCCTGACGACGGTATTGCGCGGGTAAAATGGCGCGCGCTTCGGCGGTGGAGACCTTGATGCCCGGATAGGCCATAACCCACAGCCAATCGTCAAAGCACGGCACCTCCTGGCTGATAATGCCTTCTTCTTCCAGCATCAGCTGCAGGCCGCCCAGATAGCAAGGCGCCACGTTGTCGTAATGCACGCTGCCGGAAATGCGCCCTTCCAGCTCGCCCATCAGGCCGAGCAGCGTCGTCTTATCCAACGGACGATCGCAGAATTCGTTCATCGCCATCAGCCCGGCGACCACCGAACAGGCGCTGGAACCCAGCCCCGATCCGATCGGCATGTTCTTTTCCAAACGCATCGCCACCGGCACTTCGCGGCCGATCTCCTGGCAGAAGCGCTCCCAGCATTGATAAACGATGTTCTCTTTCGGCTCAGCCGGCAGCTTGCTGACGAAGCGCCCGGCATTCTGCAAACTGAACGTCTCGGCGGCTTCGACGCTGACACAGTCGCCCAGCAGCGTGCCGTCGATCGGCGAAACCGCCGCGCCCAGCACGTCGAAACCGACGCTGACGTTGCCGATCGAGGCCGGTGCATACACCTTAACCATATTAAACTCCCAACTTCCATGACAGTGTGCGCAGCAGATCGGCGAATACGCCCGCTGCGGTCACATCGTTACCGGCGCCGTAGCCGCGCAGCACCAGCGGCAACGGTTGATAGTAGCGGCTGTAGAAGGCCAGCGCGTTCTCGCCGTTCTTCACTTTATACAACGGATCGTTGCCGTCCACCGCCTCAATGCGCACCTTGCAGCGCCCTTCGTCGATCAGGCCGACATAGCGCAGCACCTTGCCTTGCTCGGCGGCGTTGGCCACGTTGCGCGCGAACTCTTTATCCAGCTCCGGCAACCGCGCCAGGAAGGTGTCCACGTCGCCCGACGCGTCGAAGGACGGCGGCAGCACCGGCTCGACCTCGATATCGCTCAGTTCCAGTTTATAACCGGCCTCGCGCGCCAGGATCAGCAGCTTGCGCGCCACGTCCATCCCGGACAGATCGTCGCGCGGATCCGGCTCGGTGTAGCCGTTGGCCCGGGCCTGCAGGGTCGCGGCCGACAGCGACAGCCCTTCGTCCAGCTTGCCGAAGATAAAGGACAGCGAGCCGGACAGGATGCCGGAGAAACGTACCAGCTCATCGCCGGCGTTCAGCAGGTTTTGCAGGTTCTCAATCACCGGCAGACCGGCGCCGACGTTGGTGTCGTACAGGAACTTGCGGTGCGAACCGGCGGCGGCAGCGCGCAGCTGCTGATAATAGTTCATCGACGAGGTGTTGGCCTTTTTGTTCGGCGTCACCACATGGAAGCCGTCCGCCAGGAAGTCCACGTACTGATCGGCCACCGCTTGACTGGAGGTACAGTCGACGATCACCGGGTTCAGCAGGTGATATTCCTTCACCAGCCGGATCAGACGGCCGAGATTGAACGGCTCCTGCGCGCCGGCCAGCGCGTCGCGCCAGCTGTCGAGCGCGATGCCGTGCACGTTGGTCAGCATCACGCGCGAGTTGGCGATGCCGCACACCCGCAGATCGATATGTTTTTGCTTCAGCCACGGCTGCTGACGATAGATCTGCTCGATCAACGCCCCGCCGACGCCGCCAACGCCGATGACGAACACTTCGATCACCTGATCGGTGTTGAACAGCATCTGGTGGCTGACGCGCACTCCGGTGGTGGCGGAATCATTGCTGACCACCACCGAAATGGAACGTTCGGAAGATCCTTGGGCGATGGCGACGATATTGATGTTGGCGCGCGCCAGCGCGGAGAAGAAGCGAGCGGAAATGCCACGCAGGGTGCGCATGCCGTCGCCGACCACCGAGATGATCGCCAGGCGTTCCATCACGTCCAGCGGATCCAGCACGCCGTCTTTCAGCTCCAGATAGAACTCCTCTTCCAGCGCGCGACGAGCGCGCTGCAGTTCACCCTGCGGCACGCAGAAGCTGATGCTGTATTCGGAAGAGGATTGGGTGATCAGCACCACCGAAATGCCGGCGCGCGACATCACGGCGAAGACCCGTGCGGCCATGCCGACCATGCCTTTCATGCCCGGGCCGGAGACGTTGATCATCGCCATGTTGTTCAGGTTGGTGATGCCCTTCACCGGCATATCGGCATCGGTGCTGTCTTTGCCGATCAGCGTGCCGGGGGCCTGCGGGTTGGAGGTGTTTTTAATCAGGCAAGGGATTTGGAACTGAGCAATCGGAGTGATGGTGCGGGGGTGTAACACTTTGGCGCCGAAATAGGAAAGCTCCATCGCTTCCTGGTACGACATCGATTTCAGTAACCTGGCGTCCGGCACGGTGCGCGGATCGCAGGTATAAACGCCGTCGACGTCAGTCCAAATCTCGCAACAGTCGGCGCGCAGGCAGGCGGCCAGCACCGCGGCGGAATAGTCGGAGCCGTTGCGGCCCAGCACCACCAGCTCGCCCTTGTCGTTACCGGCGGTGAAACCGGCCATCAGCACGATGTGATCGGCCGGGATCGCCGCGGCGGCGATGCGCAGCGTAGACTCGGCGATGTCCACGGTGGACTCCAGGTAGTGGCCCTGCGCCAGCAGTTTCTCCACCGGGTTAATCACCGTGACCGGGTAGCCTTTGGCGCGGAACACCCCTTCCATGATGGCGATGGAGAGCTTTTCGCCGCGGCAGATGATCGCCGCGTTCACGCTGTCCGGGCACTGCCCCAGCAGCGAGACGCCATGCAGCACCTGTTTGAGCTGCGCGAATTCCTGATCGACCACGCCTTTCAAACGATCGTATTCAAAGCCCGGCAGCGCCTGCGCCAGCCCGCTCAGCAAGTCGGCAAAGATCCGCTCGGCGTCGCTCATATTCGGCAGAATGTCCTGGCCCGCCACCGTTTTATCGATCATCGCCACCAGATGGTTGGTGATCTTTGCGGGGGCGGACAAGACCGTGGCTACCTGTCCCTGACGCGCGTTACTCTCCATGATGTCGGCGACGCGCAGAAAACGTTCCGCATTCGCTACCGAGGTTCCGCCAAATTTCAGCACTCGCATTTGTGATCTCTCCGAATTTAAGCCGAAAAAAAAGCCCGCACTGATTAGGTGCGGGCTTTTTTCTGTGTTTCCTGTGCGCGTCAGCCCGCCCCGTTACCTGTGGTATCGGTGGTGGTAATAATTGTGGTAGTCAGGCTGATATTGCGCATGTTGTCTGTCTGTCTCATGAAATACTCTGTCCCCTCTATTGGTTAAAGCAATCGCAATCCCAAGTCAAACGATTTCTTTTTTTTGCTTATTTTCCGTTCAGCGGCGGTAATGCGCGATGCAACAGGTGAAAAGCAAAATGACAGAACAAAAAAACAACCTAAAGCCGGTTTAATAGTGGATCACACTGAGTAACCGCCTGCTGGAGCCGCTATCACTTGGCGAGTTTTTTTTCGATGTCGTGCAGCAGCGTATGCAGCATCGCCGTATCTCGCTGCGGCAACGCACCGAGGCGCTGGTGCAGCCAGTCGCGCAATTTTTGGTCATCGCCGACCTCCAGAGTATCCAACAAGGCATCGGCGCGGCGGCGCAACGCCCTGAGTTGCCCTTCAGGCGCCGCAGCCTCCTGCGGCGCGGCGTTGACGCCCATCAGGCTCGCCAACTGGTAGCAGTACACCATCACCGCCTGGCCCAGGTTGAGCGACGGATAGTCCGCCAGCATCGGCACGCCGGTCAGCAAATCCGCCAGCGCCAGCTCTTCGTTGGTCAGGCCGGAATCTTCGCGGCCGAATACCAGCGCGGCCTGGCCGACCCACTGCTTACGCTCACTCAGCTGTTCCAGCAGCTCAGGCGGCGTGCAGTAGTAGTGAAAACGCGCGCGACTGCGGGCGGTGGTGGCGACGGTGAAATCCACATCCGCCAGCGCCTGTTCCAGCGTGGCGAACGTTTGCACGCCGTCGAGGATCTCGCCGGCCCCATGTGCCACCCAGCGCGCCGCCGGCTGCAGATGCGCCTCGCTGTCGACAATGCGCAACGAAGCGAAACCCATGGTTTTCATCGCGCGCGCCGCCGCGCCGACGTTTTCCGGCCGCGCCGGAGCCACTAGAACAATATGAAGCTGCATCACTCTTCCACCGAAGGCGGGCCTGCGTTTTTGACGATAGCGCAGCGCCCGCATGTATTTACAATTGAGTAACAATAAACGCGTTAATAGCAACAAACAAGATTAAACGGCTCGTTGAGCTAATAAACCTGTCGTAATAGTCATTATTCATGCTTATGTTTTACTGCATTTATTTATCAATGAGTTAAAACAACGCGATGATCAATAAGCGAATAATTGTATCCTATCGGGCCGGATAATGCTGAATCGTTCACAGAATTTGAGGTTCTGTGACTTAAACTGGCATTTCTGTAAGTGTTTTTCACAAATCTGTTAACGTGCTACAATTGAATTTGATATATGTCAACAAAGCGTAGTTTTGTTGGGTGATGAATTCGGCACGCGCTGTTATATTGCTGTTAATGGGGTTAGGATATGCGCCGTTTTAGCACCCAAGGGGTTGTAGGGAACGGCATCCCCACCAGGCTAGCGATCTTGTTGACATGAGATGGAAAGTGCATCAAGAACGAGTTTACGTACTTTAGTCATTTGCTGAGAGGGAACGTGGCGCTATCTCTGCCCTCCTCTAAGAAAACAGAGACTTCTGTACTTCCTATTTTCTATTTTGTTGGCAATTTTAGGTAGCAAATATGCAGACCCCGCACATTCTGATTGTCGAAGACGAGTTAGTCACTCGTAACACCCTGAAGAGCATTTTCGAGGCGGAAGGCTACATTGTTCATGAAGCCAATGATGGTGCAGAGATGCACAATATCCTGTCTGAAAATGATATCAATCTGGTCATCATGGACATCAATCTACCAGGCAAAAACGGCCTGCTGTTGGCGCGCGAACTGCGTGAACAGGCCAGCGTCGCCTTGATGTTCCTGACCGGCCGCGATAACGAGGTGGATAAGATTCTCGGCCTGGAAATCGGCGCCGACGATTACATCACCAAACCGTTCAACCCGCGTGAGCTGACCATCCGCGCGCGCAACCTGCTGTCGCGCACCATGAATCTAGGCAGCCTCGGCGAAGAGCGCCGCCTGGTCGAGAGCTACAAATTCAACGGATGGGAGCTGGACATCAACAGCCGCTCTTTGATCAGCCCGGCCGGCGAACAGTACAAGCTGCCGCGCAGTGAATTCCGCGCCATGCTGCACTTCTGCGAAAACCCGGGCAAGATCCAGTCCCGCGGCGAACTGCTGAAGAAGATGACCGGCCGCGAGCTGAAGCCGCATGACCGCACCGTGGACGTCACCATCCGTCGCATTCGCAAGCACTTCGAATCGACGCCGGACACGCCGGAAATCATCGCCACCATCCACGGCGAAGGCTACCGCTTCTGCGGCGATCTGGAAGAGTAATTCCAGCCTGCCGTCATGAAAACGGGGTTCAGCATGCTGAACCCCGTTTTTTTATTTTGCCTCAGCCCACGGCATGATCGGCACCGCGCTCAGCGCATTCTTCGGCGAGCCGTCGATCACCTTGTCGGAGTAGCTCAGGTAGATCAGCGAATTGCGTTTGGCGTCGTAGAAGCGCACCACCTGCAGCTTCTTGAACACCAGCGACGTGCGTTTCTGGAACACCACATCGCCTTCCGCCTTGCCGTTTTTGATCTTGTCGCTCAGCTCGATAGGCCCGACCTGCTGGCAGGAAATGGCCGCGTCGGCGGTATCTTCCGCCAGGCCCAGCCCGCCTTTGATGCCGCCGGTTTTGGCGCGGCTGATATAACAAGTTACATTTTTAACATCCGGATCGTCGAACGCTTCGACCACGATTTTGTGGTCCGGCCCCAACAATTTAAACACCGTATCAACGGAACCCACTTGCTCCGCCTGTGCGCTTCCCACGGTTGCGCAAACCAAACCGAATAAAAATATCCAGCTTTTTTTCATTTACTTAACTCCGATATAACCTTGCCGCGAAAATGGGCCCGGCGATCACCATTATTTATGTCTAAGCTCACGGAATCGGGTTTTTACGGGTCCGCACCGTCCGTTTTAGCACAGAGCGTGACAAAAATCTTTGAGAGTCGCGGAGGAAAAAAATTGCTATGATGCGGCGTCGTTATTTCTTTGCGCCCACTACGGTGTACCCCAATCCAACTCTGGCGCGGCATGCGCAGCAGAGGCAAAGAGTGCAACGCATAATGGCTCATGGATCGGTCTGATAGCGCAGCACCAGCGTGACGAATCAACAGTTCGGGTTCCTACCCCCAAGCTTTACGAGGAAGATCTATGGATCAAGCCGGTATCATTCGTGATCTGCTTAGCTGGCTGGAAAGCCATTTGGACCAACCCTTGTCGCTGGATAACGTGGCGGCCAAGGCCGGCTACTCCAAATGGCACCTGCAACGGATGTTCAAAGATATTACCGGTAATGCCATCGGTGCTTACATCCGGGCAAGAAGGCTGTCCAAGGCCGCCGTCGCGCTGCGCCTGACCAGCCGGCCGATTTTGGATATCGCTCTGCAATATCGCTTCGACTCGCAGCAGACCTTCACGCGCGCCTTCAAGAAACAGTTTGCGCAAACGCCGGCGCTGTACCGCCGCGCCGAAGACTGGAACGCGTTCGGCATCTGTCCGCCGATCCGTCTGGGGGCCTTCACTCTGCCGCAGCCCGAGTTCCTCTCGTTGCCGGATAAGCATCTGGTCGGCCTGACGCAAAGCTACTCCTGCACGCTGGAACAGATCACCACCGTGCGCACCGAACTGCGCTCGCAGTTCTGGCGCCAGTTCCTCGGCGAAGTCGAAACCTTGCCGCCGGTGCTGTACGGGTTGCACCACTCGCGTCCGAGCCAGGAGAAGGACGACGAACAGGAAGTGCTGTACACCACGGCGCTGGAGCCGGATCAGGTGCCTGATAAAGTGCAGGAAGTTCAACCGCTGGTGCTGCCGGGCGGCGAATTTGCAATGTTCAGCTATGAAGGGCCCATCGGAGGCCTGCAGGACTTTATCCTGACGGTCTACGGCACTTGCCTGCCGGAGCTCAAACTGACGCGCCGCAAAGGGCACGACATCGAGCGCTTCTACCCGAAAGGCGAGCGCCGTCCGCATCAGGCGCCTACCGAGATCAAGTGCGATTACCTGATCCCGATTCGACGTTAACGCTGCAGTTCGTCCAACGCGGGCATGTCCAGATGCGTGACATCGCCCGCCGTTTCGACGATCCAGCCGGAAGCCAGCCACGGGCTCTGCTGGTGATCGACGCGCGACAGTGAGCAGTTGCGCAAGCGCAGGCGACGTTCCGCATAGGCCGGCAGCCCAAGCACCGTACTGATCAAACACCCCAACGCGATGCCATGGCTGACGAGCAGCGGCTTGCTGCCCTCCGGCAGCATCAGGCAGCTCTCCAGCGCGGCGCGCATGCGCTCGCCGAGCTCCTCCATGGATTCGCCTTGAGGGATACGGCCGTCAGGAGTACCATCGACCATCTGTTTGCGCCACTGTTCTTCCTGCGGCGTCAAACTGTCGATCAGGCGTTCTTCCAGAACCCCCATGTGCAGCTCACGCAAACGCGGATCGCCAATCACTTCGCAGCCACAGGCTTCGGCGATGATCTGCGCGGTGCGGCGCGTACGCCCCAGGTCGCTGGTAATGATATGCGTAATGCCTTCTTTACTGACGCGCCTGGCGACCAGACGGGCCTGGTGTTCCCCCATGGCGGTTAACGGGCTGTCGGACTGACCCTGGATGCGGCGAGCCGCGTTCCATTCCGTTTCGCCGTGGCGAACGAGGTATACCTGTAACATTTTTGTTTTCCGTTATACTGCGTGAAATTTGCGTTTATCCCCGGCCCGGCGACGCTTTTGCCGCTGCCCGGCGTATCGGCCAGAAGGATATCAAACCCGTTATGTACCATGTTGTCGCTGCAACTACCAACCCGGCAAAGATCAAGGCTATTCAATTGGCCTTCGATGACGTCTTCGGCGCAGGCCAATACCGCATTGAACCCGTCGACGTCGCCAGCGGCGTTTCGCTGCAGCCGATAGGCAATCACGAAACGCGCACCGGTGCGCGTCAACGCGTGATGGAAGCGCGCCAGGTCAGGCCCGAGGCCGATTTTTGGGTCGGCGTGGAAGCCGGGATTGAGGAGAATATGACCTTCGCCTGGATGACCATCGAGAACCCGTCCATCCGCGGCGAATCCCGCTCGGCGAGCCTAATGCTGCCGGAAGTCATCTTACAAGGTATTCGCGAAGGCCGCGAATTGGGCAGCGAAATGGCGACGATCACCGGCAACGCCGAGGTGAAGCGCCAGGGCGGCGCCATCGGCGTTTTCACCGACGGCCGGCTGAGCCGCACCAGCGTTTATCATCAGGCGCTGCTGCTGGCGCTGGTGCCGTTCCACAACGCCATCTATCAGCAATAACGCAGAGTCTGCTAGGGCGCGTCGTGCAGCAGCTGCTGCTCAAGCCACTGTTTCAGCGCCGGTGAAGCCGCTTTCAGGCTGTTAGAACCGCGGGTGATGGTGGCGATCCCCGCGCCCAGTTCATTTTTCAGCTCGCGCTGGCTCATCTCGCCGCGCATCAGTTCCTGAATGATCCGCACCCGGGTGCCCAGCGCGGTGCGCTCGTCCGGCGTCAGCATCAATTGCAACAGCGGTTGATGCAGTTCTTGCGCAAACGAATTCTGCAGCAGCGCGACGAAGCGCAGCCAATCCTCATTGCCTTGTTCTGAAAGAGCGGGGTCGTTTAACGATAATTGCGTCATGGCAGCCACCATACTATTTAACTAGTACAGCAGCATACCATAGGGCCGTCAAAATCAATAACGTCTCTGCCACTCGGCGTCGGTCAGCACCTTGGCCGGCCGGTGCGTCAGATAGCGGTAAAACGCATCGTAAGCCAGCACGTTCTTGACGTAGCCGCGGGTCTCCGAGAACGGAATGCTTTCGATGAACGCGACCGGATCGATCCGCCCCGCGCTGTTCCCCAGCCAGGTGTTCACTCGCGACGGGCCGGCGTTATAAGCGGCGCTCGACAGAATGCGGTTGCGGCCGAACTGCTGATAGACCGACTCCAGATAGCTGGTGCCGATGGTGATGTTGGTCTGCGGATCGAACAATTGGCTCGGCCCCACATAGCCGGGAATATTGTACATCTGCACCGTATGCTGCGCGGTGCGCGGCATGACCTGCATCAGGCCGGAGGCGCCGACCGGCGACTGCGCCTTCGGATTCCAGGCGCTCTCCTGACGCGCGATCGCCATCGCATAGCTGCTGGTGATCCCTTTGTCATCGGTCGCGCGGCGGAACTCCTGCGGCCAGGCGACCGGGAAACGCTCTTCCAGATGATCCCACAGCTTGCCGACGATAGTCGCCTGCACGCTCAGATCGGCCCATTTTTGCTCAAAGGCGTAACGCGCCAGCGCCTCTTGTTCAGGCCGGCTGCGGCTGGCGACATAGGAACCCCACTCGCTGCGGGCCAGGTTGTCCATATTCCAGTACATTAGCTCGCGCACTCGGGCCACTTCCGGCCCGTCGGTCAGCGACGCGCGCGGCTTGGCTGCCACCGCCACCATCACCGGATAGGTCGCGTTCAGCTTCTGCGCCGCCACCATCGGGTAGAAGCCGCGTTCGGTCATCAGGTTGCGCAACATTTCCTCGCCTTCGGCGCGTTTGCCTTCGTCCATCAGCTGACTGGCGCGCCAGTAGCGCCACTCATCCTTGTTGCGCGACTCTTCCGGCAAGCGAGCCAGCCAGGTCGCGACGCCCTGCCGATCGCCGTTGCCCAGCGCCATCCGCACCCGACGCTCCAGTAACGAAGGCGAACGGCTGCGCAGAATCACCTGATCGCGCCACTGCGCCTGTTCCAGGGTGGCGTCGCTGCCCATCAGACGCCAGGCCACCGCCTCTTCCAGCCCCAGCCGCTCCTCGTCGCTCATTTTCTGCAGCCGCGCGAGCGTCGGGATCATCGCCCGCGCGTTTTCCACATCCTGTCGCGCCAGGCGCTCAAAGGCGATGCCGGTGGCCGCGCGGGTAAAATCGGTCGGCCCCACGCTGCGGGCGAAGGCTTCCACGGTGGTCGGGTCGTTTTGCAAGCGCACCAGAGCGTTGCCCATGGTTTGGTAATCGGCCGGCAACTGGCTGTAGAGGTTGCTGACCAGCGAGCTGTTACCCTCTTTCAGCGCCAGCTTCATGCGCGCCAGAATATCGAGCGGCGTCTGCTTGCCCGCGCCGCGCCAGACGCTGAACAGCCGATCGCAGGCGCCCGGCAGCGTTTTGCCGTTCAGCCACAGCTCGTCGGCGCCGCTCCAGGCCGCCTGCTGATCGCCGGTGGCCCATTTGGCGTAGTAATAGTTGCAGCGTGCCGCCACCGGTTTAGGCGGCTGCGGGCTGAAGGCCAACAGGGTGCGCCAATCTTCGCGCCGCGCCAGTTCATTGACGAAGCGCGGCGCCAGCGATTTCGCCGGCGGCAGCGTCGGGTTGCGTTTGATAAAGTCGTTCACTTCGGAGAACCCCGCCTGACTCAGATCCTGAGTCAGCTCGCGGTATTCCAGATAAGGATAAAGCGGGTAATCGCGCAGCGTCGGCATCAGCTGCGCCACCACGTCCATCTGATTGCCGTCCCACGCTTGCTTGATCTGCTGGTAGCGCTGACGTTGCGCATCCAGAGAATCCGCCAGCGCCGCGCCGGAAAACGCCGTCAGGCACAGCCCCATCGCCAACAGCCGTCGCTTGTCCACCTTGACCATCCTCGCTCTTTCCTCACTGATTGTGCCGCGGGAGCCGCCCAGCTCCCCGGAGACCGCCGCGCCACGGCGCCGCAGAACAAAATAAAACCGGGCGCACGGCCCGGACGCAGATATCTACCATAGACAGCGCAATCGCTCATCCATTCAATACTGTAGAAGAAGAAGTGTATCGCCATGATCGGAGCCAGGTAAAAAACGTTTACTTTGGCTGACAAATCAGGGCGGCGGGATATTATCGCCGGCCGGATTTTTATTAGCCGCAGCGGCATTTATTGGAAAAGTAAAATACTTTCTAATTATTAGTTATCACATTATTGCATTTAAGAGATAACGCCGACATTGCGCAAATCGCCTGACAGCTGGCCAAACGCGCCAACTTTGCAGAAAAGCGGTGGCAAACCCGAGAGGGCATTTTTATACTATCAAAAATAAGTAGGATAATTCCGAGAAAACAGCACATAAAGCGCCCAACGAAGACATCTTATAATACAATCCGCGCCAATTATGGGTAGATAGTGTTCATTAGGCAGTGCGACTGACAGCTTTCAGCAAAACGATTGTCCCTTCAAGCGGGCCGGATTTTTACTTGTCGGGCCACGGCCTGCGGGCGGTGGATCAGGCCGGAATGGCGGGTGAAGATGGCGAGTAATACCGCGATAACGATGCGTTGCGCAAAAAGCCCCGTGCCGGGCTTCCTTGCCGCACGCCTGAATATCGGCCGCCTGTTGCTGATCGTTTTGTTGGCGCTGCTGACGTTGCCCGGGCCTGCGCGCGCCGCCGATGATCCCTATCAACAGCGCACGCACGCCGTGACGACCGTGGTGGTAGGCATCATCAGCTACGCCCGCTGGTCACGTGAACCCAATCCGATCCGGTTGTGCGTGACCGCACCCACCCAGTATGCCGAGGGGCTGTTCGATCCGATCCTGCTCAGCGCGCCGCGTCCGATTAAAACCGAACGCGTGCCGTTCGACAGCCCGACGCTGAGTACCGGCTGCGATGTCATCTATTTAGGGAACATCAACGCCGCGCAGAGACAAAATTTCATGCAGCGCATTTCCGGCAACTCCATTCTCAGCATCAGCGAGAACGATAGCGAATGCTCCGCCGGCAGCGCATTTTGCCTGCAGATCAACGGCGACCAGGCCGGCTTCAAGGTCAACCTGGACGCCCTGGCGCGCAGCGGCGTGCGCGTTCACCCCAACGTGCTGCAGCTGGCGCGCAAACAGGCCCCGCCGCTATGAGGCTGTTGCGTAGAAACCGTTCCGGCAATGCGCGCCCGACGTTGGGCCGAGTGCTGCAGCGGGTGCATCTTGGGCTGGCATTGATCGCCGTCGGCACCGCCGGCATCTTTCTGACGCTGGTGGCGCTGTTCGCGCTGCGCGCCTACGCCAACCACAACCTGCACCTGATCGCGCGTTCCATCAGCTATACGGTTGAAGCGGCAGTGGTGTTTGGCGATCGCCCCTACATTCGCGAGGCGATGGTGCTGATCGCCGCCAAAGAAGAGGTGTCGGAGGCCAAAATTTTGAACAACGCCGGTGACGTGCTGGTTAGTTGGCATCGTCCCAAAGATGGCCCGCTGCACGGCATGGAGCAGGTTATCGCCCACTGGGCGCTGCCCGAGCCGGTCATCCTGCCTATCTCCCACGAGGGCAAACAGGTCGGCCAGGTCTGGCTGAGCGGCAACGGCGGCAGCCTGTTGCGTTTCCTGTTGCGCGGGCTGGTCGGCATGATCGCCTGCATGGTGCTCAGTACCCTGTGCGCCCTGGTGTTGTCGCGCCGCATGCTGGTCGGCATCGTCAGCTCGTTGGACGACATCGCCAACGTGGCGCATGCGGTGCGGCGAGATCGCACCTTCGGCCTGCGGGTGCCCTCGGCGCCGATCGCCGAGCTGCATGAGCTCAGCAATGATTTCAATGGCTTGCTCGATGAACTGGAGGCCTGGCAGGCCCATCTGAAGCAGGAAAACGACTCGCTGGCTCACCGGGCGACGCACGACAGCCTGACCGGCTTGCCGAACCGCGCCTTCTTCGAAGGCCGGCTGAGCCGCGCCCTGGGCGATATCGCGCCACCGGCGAAATTGGCGGTGCTGTTTATCGACGGCGATCGCTTCAAGGAAGTAAACGACAGTTACGGTCACGCCGCGGGCGATGCGGTGCTGACCACCATTGCCGGACGCATTCGCGCGCAGCTGCGTGAAACCGATCTGGTCGCACGCCTGGGAGGAGATGAATTCGCCGTACTGCTGGCGCCGGTGCACAGCACGGAAGATGTCTTACAGATCGCCGACAACATCATCGATTGCATGAGGCAACCGGTTATTTTACCGAACGACGAGACGATCATTACCTCTCTGAGTATCGGCATTGCGCTGTACCCTGATCACGCGTCGACGCCTCAGGGTCTTTTGCACGAAGCTGACGATGCGATGTATCAGGCAAAGCATCGTTATAACGGAGGCTGGCGGCTGGCTATACATAAATAAGAGCCCCGGCTATAACACTTGAACTAGGGATTTTGACTATGATACAGCAACTGTTTAAAGGCCGTTTTTCACTGCTGACGATGGCGTTCGTCGCCCTGCTGGCGCTCGCCGGTTGCCAGAGCAAGCCGCAAGGCCTGACGCCCGAGCAGGTTGCGCTGCTGCAATCGCAGGGCTTCAAACTGACCGACAACGGTTGGGAATTCGGCCTGTCGGATAAAGTGCTGTTCGGCAACAACATCGGCAAGCTGAACCCGGAAAGCACCGAGACGGTGCAGAAGATGGGCCGCGCGCTGCTGAGCGTCGGCATCACCAAGTTCCGTCTGGACGGCCATACCGACAACTACGGCGAAGACAGCTATAACGATCAGCTCTCCCTGCGCCGCGCCGATGCGGTGGCCGATCTGCTGGCCAGCGTCGGTATTCCGCGTGCCAACATCGAAACCCGCGGCATGGGCAAGCGCGATCCCGTCGCCGACAACCGCACCTCCAGCGGCCGCGCGGAAAACCGCCGCGTCGCGATCGTCGTCACGCCATAAGCCACCAATATGCGCCTTTATCGGCGCATAAAAGGTTATACTTAGCGATCGCTGAGCGATGTCTGGGATCCAAGATCGAAACGGGCTACACTCATGCCGCCAGACATCCTATAAATACTGATATAGAGAGGCTTAGAGCAACGTGGCTCAATACGTCTATACCATGCACCGCGTCGGCAAAGTGGTACCGCCGAAGCGTCATATTTTGAAAAACATCTCCCTGAGCTTCTTCCCTGGGGCAAAAATCGGCGTACTGGGCCTTAACGGCGCCGGTAAGTCCACCCTGCTGCGCATCATGGCCGGCATCGATACCGATATCGAAGGGGAAGCGCGCCCGCAGCCGGGCATCAAGATCGGTTATCTGCCGCAGGAGCCGCAGCTTAACCTCGAACACACCGTGCGTGAGTCGGTGGAAGAAGCGCTGGCAGAAGTGGTCGGCGCGCTGAAACGCCTGGACGAAGTGTACGCACTGTACGCGGAAGAAGGCGCAGACTTCGACAAGCTGGCCGCCGAACAGGGCCGCCTGGAAGAGATCATTCAGGCGCACGACGGTCACAACCTCAACGCGCAGCTGGAACGCGCCGCCGATGCGCTGCGCCTGCCGGACTGGGACGCCAAAATCGCCCATCTGTCCGGGGGTGAACGCCGCCGCGTCGCGCTGTGCCGCCTGCTGCTCGAAAAGCCGGACATGCTGCTGCTGGACGAACCGACCAACCACCTGGACGCCGAGTCCGTGGCCTGGCTGGAACGCTTCCTGCACGACTTCGAAGGCACCGTCGTGGCGATCACCCACGACCGTTACTTCCTGGATAACGTGGCCGGCTGGATCCTCGAACTGGACCGCGGCGAAGGCATTCCGTGGGAAGGCAACTACTCGTCCTGGCTGGAGCAGAAAGACGCACGTCTGGCGCAGGAAGCGTCCGCCGAAGCCGCTCGTCGCAAGTCGATCGAGAAAGAGCTGGAGTGGGTGCGCCAGGGTACCAAAGGCCGCCAGTCCAAAGGCAAGGCCCGTCTGGCCCGCTTTGAAGAGCTGAACAACACCGAATACCAAAAACGTAACGAAACTAACGAACTGTTCATTCCACCTGGCGCGCGCCTGGGCGATAAAGTGGTCGAAGTCAGCAACCTGCGTAAGTCCTATGGCGACCGCCTGTTGATCGACGACCTGTCGTTCTCGGTGCCAAAAGGGGCGATCGTCGGCATCATCGGCCCGAACGGCGCGGGTAAATCCACGCTGTTCCGCATGATGTCCGGTCAGGAGCAGCCTGATTCCGGCAGCATCGTGCTGGGCGATACCGTCAAGCTGGCGTCCGTCGATCAGTTCCGCGACAGCATGGACGGTTCGAAAACCGTGTGGGAAGAGGTCTCCGGCGGGCAGGACATCATGCGCATCGGCAACACCGAGATGCCGAGCCGCGCCTATGTCGGCCGCTTCAACTTCAAGGGCGTCGATCAGGGCAAACGCGTGGGCGAGCTGTCCGGCGGTGAGCGTGGCCGTCTGCACCTGGCCAAGCTGCTGCAGGTTGGCGGCAACGTGCTGCTGCTCGATGAACCGACCAACGACCTGGATATCGAAACCCTGCGCGCGCTGGAAAACGCCCTGCTGGAATTCCCAGGCTGCGCCATGGTGATCTCGCACGACCGTTGGTTCCTCGACCGTATCGCCACCCACATCCTGGACTACCAGGACGAGGGCAAGGTGGAATTCTTCGAAGGCAACTTCACCGAGTACGAAGAGTACAAGAAGCGTACGCTGGGCGCCGACGCGCTCGAGCCGCACCGCATCAAGTACAAAAAGATCGCCAAGTAATCCTCAAGGCGCCGCATGCGGCGCCTTTTTTACTCCTGCGTCAGCTCGCGCGCGTAGTCGTCAAACGCCGGGTGCTGCAATACCACATCGATGAAACAGGCCAGCGCCGGGGAATTTAGCTTGCGGCTCGGGTAGACCAGATACAGTTCATTCCCTTCTGCGCGCCAGGCCGGCAACACCTCCACCAACAGCTTCTGCGCCACCACCTCGCGGCTGAGAAACGCCGGCAGCAGCGTGATCCCCGCGCCGGCGATAGCGCATTCGCGCGCATACAGCAGATTGTCGGTGGTGTGCGCCAGCGGCAACTGCCAGCGGTAATAATCGTCGCCGCAGCGCAGGTTCCAGGCCGTCCAGGCGCGGTGGGCAATGCAGCGATGCTGCTGCAGCTGCTGCGGGTGTTCGATCGGCGGGTGCTGCGCCAGATAGGACGGCGCAGCCAGCAGATAGCGCGGCGCATACCCGAGGCGGCGGCCGATCAGCGAAGAATCCTGCGGCTTGCCGGTTCGCAGCGCGGCGTCGAAGCCTTCCTGCACCAGATCCACCATCGCGTCGGATACCGACACCTCCAGCGATACGTCCGGGTACTGGCGCTGAAAATCCGCCGCCAGCCGCGCCACCAGGGTCGCGCCCAGCCCGGCCGGCGTCGAGATGCGCAGGCGGCCGCTCGGGTTGTCGCGCAGCCGCTGCAGCGCCAGATCGGCCCGCTCGGCGGCGGACATCATCGCCTGGCAGTGTTCCAGATAGCGCTCGCCGGCGAAGGTCAGGTTCAGCTGGCGCGTGGTGCGATTGAGCAGCCGTAGCCCCAGCGTCTGCTCGAGCTGGCTGATGCGCTGGCTGACGCTGGATTTCGGCAACCCAACGCGCTGCGCGGCGGCGGTAAAACTGCCGCACTCCGCCACCAGCGCGAACAACGCCATGTCCTGCAGTTGTTTGAATTCCATTGTTCACCTTAAACGAACACTCCGTTAGATATTGTCCATCTTATCACCCCACTGTCGCGGGTCTACACTGGGGGCATCATTTGAAAGGAGTACAATCATGTCGATAAAAGCCATTGCCGTAGACCCGCAGAACCCCGCCGATTTCATCGAAATCTCACCGGAGATGCCGGTGCCCGGCCAGTACGATCTGCTGGTGGAAGTGAAAGCGGCGTCGGTCAACCCGGTGGACACCAAAGTGCACGCCGGTCTGCAGAAAAACGGCCTGCAGCAGCCGCGCATTCTCGGCTGGGACGCCAGCGGCGTCGTGGTGAGCGCAGGCAGCAGCGTCAGCGGCTTCAAGCCCGGCGATGAAGTGTGGTACGCCGGCGACATCACCCGCCCCGGCAGCAACAGCAGCCACCAACTGATCGACTCGCGCATCGCCGCGCACAAACCGCGCAGCCTGAACTGGGCCGAGTCCGCCGCCATGCCGCTGACCGCCCTCACCGCCTGGGAGGCGCTGTTCGAACACCTGAATATTCAGGACGCGCCGGAGCACAAGACGCTGCTGATCATCGGCGGCGCCGGCGGCGTCGGCTCGTTGGCCATTCCGCTGGCCGCGCTGCGCAGCAAGGTGAAAGTGATCGCCACCGCATCAAGACCTGAATCCGCCGCCTGGTGCCGCGAGCGGGGCGCCGACCTGGTGGTGGACTACCGCGATTTGAAGGGCAACCTGGCGCAACACGGCATCGAGCAGGTGGATTACATCCTCTGTCTGAACGATACCGACGGCCACTGGCCGGCGATGGCCGAACTGATCGCGCCGCTCGGCCATATCTGCACCATCGTCGAGAACGCGCAGCCGTTGGATCAAAACGCGCTGAAGCTGAAAAGCGCCGCGCTGCACTGGGAATTCATGTTCACCCGCAGCATGTTCACCACCCCGGACATCGCGCAGCAAGGCCGGATCCTGCAGCAGGTGGCGCAACTGCTGGACGACGGCAAGCTGAGCACCACGCTGAGCGCAACCCTGCACGGGCTGTCGGTAGACACGCTGACCGCCGCGCACCAGCAGCTGCTCGGCGGCCATATGCAAGGCAAGCTGGTTATCGCTTACTGAGTTCGCATCGCGGCGGCGTTCTGCGCCGCCGTTACTGCGGGCGAACGAAGCCGACGCACAACACCTGCTCGTCGCTCTGCGGATCGGCGCGGAACGTCAGCGTCTGCTGCCAGTCGAGGCGTATCTTCGGCCAGTGGGCCAACTCGCCGCCGAAGTCGCTGTGCGCGCAGTCTTCACCCAACCGACCGAACAAGGCGACGCCATGCTGCGCAATCTGCGGATAGCTGATGTTGACGTTGTAGATGTTCGGCCGCGTATGATTGGACCAGCGCGTAATGGTCTGCGGCCGGGAACCGGCATACACCGTCATCCACTGCGACAGGTATTCGCCGCCGACGTAACGCAGACTGACGCCGTACCGCTCCTGCCACAGCTGTTCCACCCTGGCGCTGAACGCCTTGATGCCCACCATCTTCTGACCGGCATTGCGCACGTTGCCCAGCATCACCGCGGCATACCCCAGATAGACCGCCAGCGCCGCGCACATCAGCCCAATAGTCGCCGCCCGCAGCGAACGCACCGGCGGCTGACGCACGCAGCCGACCAGCAGCGCGGGCGCCAGCATGAAGAACGGCTGCAGCCACTCGGTCAAGCGGCCGCCGACGTTGAAGGAGAACCAAAAGGTAATGATGCCGAGCGGCAGCAGGTAGATCCACAGCAGCACCCGCATCGGCAAGGCTTTCGGCCAGGCCAGCACCGCCCCGCTGCGGCGCAGGATCAGCCACAGCACCAGCGACGGATAGAACACCAGCAGCAGCGATTGCAGCATGTCGAGATTGAGCTGCATCTTGATCTGCGAATCCACCCACTTAAAGGCGGCGAAGTCGTGGTTCCACAGCCAGAATACGTTCGGCAGCACCAACGCCAGCCAGATCGCCACCGCCAGATAGAACTGCGGCTGGCGATAGCAGCGGCGGATCTGCGGCACGAACAGCGTCGACAGCGCCGCGAAATAGACGAAGGCGAAGGTCGAATACTTGGCCATCATCGCCAGACCGGCGGCCAACGCGAAGGCCGGCCACCAGTTGGCCGAACGGGAAATTGCCATGTGGAAGAACAGCGCCATCCACGGCCACAGCATCACCAACAGGTAGTTGTCGTTGTATGGAATGATGTCGAAATTGATGATGCCGGACAGATTGAGCGTCAGCAGCGCCATCCAGGCCAGCGAAGTGCTGCCGCTCAGGCGTCGCGCCAGCAGCCAGACGCCCAACATGCCGATGGCGATGGCGATGAAGTGCCCGCCGTACCAGTAAACGTTTAGCGGCAGCCACGACAGCCAGATCGCCGGCTGCATCGCTGCACCGACCAACCAAGGATTTTTCGGTGAGCCCCACTCGCCGTTGAGGCCCCAGTTGAGCGCCTCGACGGCGTCGTAGGGCAGGGTAGGATCAAGATGAACCGTCAGCAGCGTCCAGGCTGCGGCATAGCAGACCAACCAGAGAGCAAGTAAGCGATAAGACATGTCTTCTTCTGAGCGTTATTGTAAAGAAAATCTTAACTTAGTCGCTACCGAATGAACCATGTTTAAACAAGCCGTTAAATGTGCGTCCGAGCGGCCGTTTCTGCCGCGCGATCGCACATTACGCTAATTTTTTCCGCCTGCGGCGTGGCGCTGGGCGGGCGCATTCGCCAGCCGGCCGGCGTCCGCCGCCAGCAGCTGTTGCACCAGCTCGACACAACGCAGGAAGCGCTCTTCGTAATCGCTGGACTCAACGTGCACGTACTCGATGTTGTTGGCGCGCAGCATCTCCTCCAGCAGGCGCTGGAACGCCAGGCGATCGGCGGTGCTGCCGAGACTGCGCAGGCCGTCCGCCACCCACGGCGTGTTGTTTTCCAGCAGGATCACCAGATCGAAGCGGTATTCGTCGATCAGCGCCTGCACGAAGGGATGCTCACGCCCTTCGTACTTTTTGCAAAACGCCTGGGTGGTGACGAAATCGGTATCGATAAACGCCACCTTGTTGGCGTACTTGACCGCGAAATCCACGTATTGCGCCTGCCCGAGGGCAATTTTGTCGTAGTCGGAGTACTGCAACGCCATCTCGTCGCCGCCCAGGTGCGAGAACACGTAATCGCGGCCATATTCCCAGGCGCTGGTGGTGTTGAAGATGTTGGCCAGCTTGTTGACCAGCGTCGATTTGCCGCTCGACTCGCCGCCGAGGATCGCCACGGTGCGCACGAAGAACGGTTTCACCTCGGTCGGGATGTAATCCCAATAACGGAACGGATCCTGACGGATCTGATTGCCGCTGATGTTCATGAACGAGCGTTCGGGGTCGACCAAAATGGTTTCGATGCCCAAATGCTCGCGGTAGCGCGGCGCATCCTGCGCTTCGCTGGAATAGATGAAGCTCGGCACGATGCCCTTCTGTTCCATAAAGGCCTTCATGCCGTCGCTCCACACGTTCCAGCCGTGCGGGTAGGGTTCGATGCCCTGCTCGTCGAACGAGTGGATATGGATGTTTTTCTGGTACTTGAAGGTCTGCAGCAGCCAGCGCAGGCGATCGCTGACCGTCGGCTGTTGCGACATCGAACTGTTTTCGAACAGCTCACGGTCACGCGGCTCGTCGTGGCACAAAATGACGTGCAGCTCATCCACCTGGCTGCAGGCGCGCTGGATCAGATAGATGTGGCCGGTGTGCAGCGGGTAAAATTTACCAAACACCACGCCGACTTTGACCTCTTTGCGCGGGAACTCAAGCCCGAGAAAACGGTGCAGCGCCTCCAGCTTTTGCGCGCTCGGACTTTTGATCTTGTCGTTCAACAGCTGGCTGAGATAGCCTTTGGTCATGCCGCTGGCATCCGCCACCTGCTGCAACGTGCAGCCCTTTTGCTTGATGGACGTCTTCAGGTAATCAAATTGCGGCATGGCCACCTCCGTTTAGTATGCTAAACAAAATAGCATATCTCTCTCGCCGCCGGCGACATTAATAAAACTCTTCCAGCACGTCCAGCGCGTCCGCCAGCTTCTTGACCCCGAACACCTGCATGTTGGCCGGCGGCTTTTTCGGCATATTGCCGTGCGGCACGATGGCGCGCTTGAAGCCGTGCTTGGCCGCTTCGGAGATACGTTCCTGACCGCTCGGCACCGGACGGATCTCACCCGCCAACCCCACTTCGCCGAACACCACCAAATCGTTCGGCAGCGGCCGATCGCGCAGGCTTGAGACCAACGACATCAGCAGCGCCAGATCGGCGCTGGTCTCGCTAACCTTCACCCCGCCGACCACGTTGACGAACACGTCCTGATCCGACATCTGCAGCCCGCCGTGCCGGTGCAGCACCGCCAGCAGGATCGCCAACCGGTTCTGCTCCAGGCCCACCGCCACGCGGCGCGGGTTGGACATCATCGAATGATCCACCAGCGCCTGGATCTCCACCAGCAGCGGCCGGGTGCCTTCCCACACCACCATCACCGAACTGCCGGAGGTGACTTCGTCGCCGCGGCTGAGGAAGATAGCCGAAGGGTTGCTCACTTCGCGCAGCCCCTGTTCGGTCATGGCGAACACCCCCAGCTCGTTGACCGCGCCGAAGCGGTTCTTGTGGCTGCGCAGGGTGCGGAAGCGGGAATCGGCGTCGCCGTCCAGCAGCACCGAACAGTCGATGCAGTGTTCCAGCACTTTCGGCCCGGCCAGCGAGCCGTCTTTGGTGACGTGGCCGACCATCACGATCGCCACGCCGCGCGTCTTGGCGAAGCGTGTCAGATAGGCGGCGGTTTCCCGCACCTGCGCCACGCTGCCCGGCGAAGACTGAATGTCCGCCATGTGCATCACCTGAATCGAGTCGATCACCATCAGCTTCGGCTGTTCCTGCTCGGCGATCAGGCAGATCTGCTCGATGCTGGTTTCCGACAGCATGTTCAGGCCGCCGGTCGGTAGCCCCAGACGGTGGGCGCGCATCGCCACCTGCTGCAGCGATTCCTCGCCGGTGACGTACAGGGTTTTCATCTGTTCGGACAGTTTGCACAGCACCTGCAGCAACAGGGTGCTCTTGCCGGCGCCGGGGTTGCCGCCGATCAGAATGGCGCTGCCGGGCACCACGCCGCCGCCCAACACGCGATCGAACTCGAGAAAGCCGGTGGTGAAGCGCGGCAGCGCCTCAAGGCTGATTTCCGACAGCTTCTGCACTTTGCTGACGCCGGCGTCGCCGGCATAGCCGCTGAGGCGATCGTTGCGCGCCGCAGCGGGCGACGCGGCCAAACGCACTTCCGTGATGGTGTTCCAGGCATGGCAGGCGCTGCACTGCCCCTGCCAACGCGGATAGTCCGCCCCGCACTCATTGCACACAAATGCCCGTTTTGCCGCTTTTGCCACGTCTTACCTCAATCTTTCGTTATCGCACTTCGTGTTTCAGGCTGCCGGTGAGAATACACAGCACGCCCATCAGATCCGCATGCCGGATCGCCACCTGCGCTTTTTCATACACTTTCGGTTTGGCGTGGTAGGCGATGCCCAGCCCCGCCGCCTGCATCATTTTCAAATCGTTGGCGCCGTCGCCGATGGCCACAGTCTGCGCCAGCGGGATCTCCAGCTTCTCCGCCAGCCGCAGCAGCGTATCGGCTTTGAACTGCGCGTCCACCACCGGCCCCAGCACTTCGCCGGTCAGCTTGCCGTCGCGGATCTCCAGCTCGTTGGCCGCCGCCGCCACCAGCCGCAGCCGGTTGCGCAGGTATTCGGCGTAGTAGGTGAAACCGCCGGAGGCGATCGCCACATGCCAGCCCATCGCCTGCAGCTTGCCCACCAGGCTGGTCAGCCCCGGCATCAGCGGCAGCTCGTCGCGCACCTGCTTGAGGATGTTGGCGTCGGCCCCTTTCAGCGTACCGACGCGCTGGCGCAGGCTGGCGGTAAAGTCCAGCTCGCCGCGCATCGCGCGTTCGGTCACTTCCGCCACCTGCTCGCCGACGCCCGCCAGCTTGGCGATTTCATCGATACACTCGATCTCGATCGCCGTTGAATCCATGTCCATCACCAGCAGCCCCGGCGTGCGCAGGTGCGGGATTTTGCCGAGCGGCGCCACATCCAGCCCGCTCTCCGCCGCCAGCAGCTTGGCACGCGGCGTCAAGGTGCCCGCCAGCCGCACCACCTGATAGTCGTCCACGCCCCAGGCGGTGACGATCACCATCGCCGCGCCCAGCTTGCGTTGGAATTGGGTAATGCGCGCCTTGTCCAGCTCCCTGCCATATAACAGCCACCCGGTATTGCCCGCCCGGTAGTCCAGCGGCATCACTTCGTCGCCGCTGAGCGAAAGGGGAAGACCCGGCCATTGAGAGATCTCCGCCGGAAGATCGCAATAGGTCAGACTGTTTGACATCATTGACTCCTGAATGGACAAAAACGCTGCATGATAAAACGACGCATCAAGCTATCCTATCGCCAGCGGTTCTGGCAACATAAAGTGTCCCCGATGCCCAAGGAACCTGCATGGCTCGCGCTAAACTGAAATTTCGCCTGCACCGCACCGCTATTATCCTGATTTGCCTGGCTTTGCTGGTGCTGCTGATGCAGGGCGCCTCTTATTTTAGCCTGAGTCACCAAATGGCGCGATCCGAGCAGGTTGAAGAGCTGGCGCAGACGCTGACCAAACAGGTCGCCTACAGCCTGGCGCCGCTGCTGGACGACGACGGCAACAATCCGCGCATCGACGCCATCCTCAAGCAGCTCACCGATCACAGCCGCATTCTCGACGTCAGCGTGTATCAGCTGGACGGCACGCTGGTCTCCCACGCCGGGGAACAGATAAGTATACGCGATCGCCTGTCGCTCGACGGCAAACGCGCCGGCAGCTACTTCAACCACCAGTTGGTCGAATCCATTCAGGGCAAAGACGGCCCGATCGGCTTTATCCGCATCACCCTCGACACCCACGTGCTGGCGACCGAATCCAAGCAGGTGGACAACACCACCAACCTGCTGCGCCTGATGATCCTGCTGGCGCTGGCGATCGGCATCATTCTGGCGCGTACCCTGCTGCAACACCGCCGCAGCCGCTGGCAGCAGTCGCCCTACCTGTTGACCGCCAACACGCCGTTGGCAGAAGGCAATACCGTGGAAGACGACGAAGAGGATGCGCCGGAAACAAAGCAGGAAGCGCCGAAGAAGGAATAACTCAGGCCAGGCGTTGAATGCGTTCGTGCAGCTTCTGCAGTTGCGCCAGCATTTGCTCAGCAATCGCGCGGAAGGCATCGCTGATGTCGTCATGTTGCGCCGTTCTCTGCCAGAACTCGCGAGCCAATAGCTCCGCTTGCCGCCAGACAGCACCGCCCACCTCATTGCTCAAACGGATCTCCACCGCGTCATGGCGCAGATTGCCGCTGCTTGCCGGGGCAAAAGCCATCGGCAGCATATCGTACAAAGGCGCCAACATGACCGGCCGCTGCGTTGGCCGCAAGAACGACAGATTGCCCTGGTGCATATCGCTATTGGCGATCAATCGGCCGAAGGCCCAATACAAGGCAATCCGTTGGCAGGCAGAATGATCGATCACGCCTTGCTGCAATAGCCGATTAGCCGCCACGACCCAGTTGACGTGGCCGCTGCCGCTGAACTCGGCATCCAGCGCCTCCAGCGACACCATCGCCACCCGCCCTTCTTCGCCGATGCGATCAAAGCGTTCTACCTCTAAAAAGCATTGCCGATCGGCACCGAACAGGATTTGCGCCGTTGCGGCAGGTAATCCCGCAGCGGCGACCGTCTGCAACGCCAGCGACTCGGCGATCAGCAAATCGCTCCAGCGCTGTGCAATGACATGCGTCGGCGCCAGACTGAACTTCACCAAAACATGCGCACGATGCCCAGGCGTCAGCTCAGCATAGGCGGCAAATTTGGGTTGTTCGCCACCGGCGGAGGAACCCACCAACTCCCCGGCCAGCGCCTGGACGGACAATGCGGCGTAATGCTCGATTTTATCTTCCGCCGCGATAGCGACGGCAGTATCCCGCATCAACCAACGCTGATAGCTGTCGGCGCCAGGCAGCAAATCGCCGGTCATGTCTTCGCCATAACGGCAGAGCGCCAACAGACGTTGGCCCTCATCCCATCGCCGCACATCCTCCGGCAAATTCAACTCGTGGGCCGCCGCTTTGCCCCAGGCTCGCCCAAGAAAGCCAATCGGCCGCAGGTCATTCAGATACCATGGCAGGCCGTCATAGAGCTGCCACTCTCCGCTGCGCTCATCGCACACCGCACAGTTATCGGCAGGATACAGCGGGCACAGCGTGGCAAACAGGTGCGCCTTGCCCCGTTCATCAACCCGATACAGCGGAAACTGCCTCTCACCGCCGATCCCGCGCCGCAATACATAGCGCGTCGCCTTACCTTTACCGAGGATCAATACGGCGCCCGCCAATTCGCGGATACGGCGCGACAGCGTCGGCTGGCTGATGCCCAACGCTTCTGTCAGTTGACGAGCCGTGGCCGGCCCATGACGCAAAACTTGTTCAACGGTGAGCATCGGATGAATAGATTGGTGAATAGATTGATAGAGGAAGTAATAGCGTTAAATGACAGGAAGGTAAAGCGTTAGCCAAAAACGGCCGTGCGGAATGAATAGATTGACGGGCGGGCGCCATGACGACGCCCGCCGCGGTATTACGCTTTGTCGCCCAGCAGCACGGATTCCAGCGCGATAACGATCATTTCGTTAAAGGTGGTCTGGCGTTCCGCCGCCGTGGTCGCTTCGTGACGCAGGATGTGGTCGGACACGGTGCAGATGGTCAGCGCCTTACAGCCGAACTCTTCGTACAGCTCCGCCGCCACGCCGTAGATGCCGGCCGCTTCCATTTCCACGCCCAGGATGCCGTACTTCTTCATCACCTGGAACATATCCGGATCCGGGGTGTAGAACAGATCGGCGGAGAAGATGTTGCCCACGCGCGCCGGGATGCCCTGCGCCGCCGCCGCGTCGACCGCGTTGCGCACCATGTCGAAGTCGGCGATCGCCGCGTAGTCGTTGTCCTTGAAGCGCAGACGGTTCACCTTAGAGTCGGTGCACGCGCCCATGCCGATCACCACGTCGCGCAGTTTGATATCGTCACGCACCGCGCCGCAGGAACCCACGCGAATGATCTTCTTCACGCCGAATTCGGCGATCAGCTCGCGCGCGTAGATGGAGCAGGACGGAATGCCCATGCCGTGGCCCATTACGGAGATGCGGCGGCCTTTGTAGGTGCCGGTGAAACCCAACATGCCGCGCACGTTGTTCACTTCCACCGCGCCTTCCAGGAAGGTTTCGGCGATGTATTTTGCGCGCAGCGGGTCGCCCGGCATCAGTACTACGTCAGCGAAATCACCCATCTCAGCATTAATGTGCGGCGTAGCCATAATTTTCTTCCTTTAGAAATCTTATTTAATAAAAACGTCAAACATCCAAGCCTTGAATTTCGAGTTGCAGCCAGGCAGCTGGCGGGTGAATCCCCAGGAGCTTACTTGAGTAAGCGACTGGGGTTCACGCGTGAAGCTAACAACGCTGCGGCTTGAAAGACAGGGCTTAGAACAGGGTCTTACCGTAATCCATCGGCGACAGGCCAAAGTAATTGGCGACGGTCTGGCCGATGTCGGCGAAGGTCTCGCGGTGGCCCAGCGAACCCGGTTTCACTTTCGGGCCGTAGACCAGCACCGGGATGTGCTCGCGGGTGTGGTCGGTGCCGCTCCAGGTCGGATCGCAGCCGTGGTCGGCGGTGAAGATGATGATGTCTTCGTCTTTCACCAGCTTCAGCAGTTCCGGCAGGCGGCGGTCGAACAACTCCAGCGCGGCGGCGTAGCCCGCCACGTCGCGACGGTGACCGTAGGAGGAGTCGAAGTCCACGAAGTTGGTGAACACGATGGTGTTGTCGCCGGCCTTTTCCATTTCGATCAGGGTCGCGTCGAACAGCGCGTCGATGCCGGTCGCCTTCACCTTCTTGGTGATGCCGACGTTGGCGTAGATGTCGGCGATTTTACCGATCGACACCACTTCGCCGCCCTTCTCGTCCACCAGCTTTTTCAGCACGGTCGGCGCCGGCGGCTCTACCGCCAGATCGTGGCGGTTGCCGGTGCGCTGGAAGTGACCCGGCTTGTCGCCGACGAACGGACGCGCGATCACGCGGCCGATGTTGTAACCGCCTTCGGTCAGCTCTTCACGCGCGATTTCGCACAGCTCATACAGGCGCTCCAGGCCGAAGGTCTCTTCATGACAGGCGATCTGGAATACCGAGTCGGCGGAGGTGTAGAAAATCGGCTTGCCGGTTTTCATGTGCTCTTCACCCAACTGATCGAGGATCACGGTGCCGGATGAGTGGCAGTTGCCCAGGTAGCCCGGCAGATTGGCGCGCTCCACCAGCTTATCCAGCAGCGCCTGCGGGAAGCTGTTGTGCTCGTCCTTGAAGTAGCCCCAGTCGAACAGCACCGGCACGCCGGCGATTTCCCAGTGGCCCGACGGCGTGTCTTTACCGGAAGAGAGCTCGCTGGCGTAGCCGTAGGCGCCGATGATGTCGGCGTTGCGATCCAGCCCCTGCGGGAAGTTGCCGGTGGACTCTTCCGCCGCTTTGCCGAGGCCCAGACGGCTCAGGTTAGGCAGCGTCAGCGGGCCCTGACGGCCCACGTTGGCCTCACCGCGCGCGCAAACCTCGGCGATGTGGCCCAGGGTGTCGGAACCCTGATCGCCAAAACGTTCGGCGTCTTCGCTGGCGCCGATGCCGAAGGAGTCCAATACCATAATAAATGTACGTTTCATCTGTGCTCTCCTGCGTGTTCTCACGCTTTGGACGGCCGCGAAAAAGCCGCAGCCGTTCCTGATTCTTGGGTTATTCCGTGATGCGCTTATACACTACCGGCGTCGCTTCCGGCGCTTTATCGCTCAGCGTCATCGCGCTGCGCACCGCATCGGCCGCCTGCTGCCAGCTCTCTTCATCGTTGGCGTGGATCATCGCCAGCGGCTGCTGGGAATCCGCCGTATCGCCCAGGCGCGCCATCTCGGTCAGGCCGACGCTGTAATCGATGGCGTCGCTCGCCCGACGGCGGCCGCCGCCCAACGACACCACCGCCATGCCCAGCGCACGGGTATCCATGGCGCTGATGATGCCCGGCTTTTCAGCATACACCGGCTTGCTCAGCGTTGCCGCCGGCAGATAGCTATCGTAGCGTTCGACGAAGTCTATCGGCCCCTGCTGCGCCGCCACCATGCGGCCAAACACCTCCGCCGCCTTGCCGTTATCCAGCACCGCCTGCAGCTTGGCGCGCGCGTCGGCCTCGTCTTGCGCCAGGCCGCCGGACAACAGCATCTCTACGCTCAGCGCCAGCGTCACTTCCAGCAGGCGCGGGTTGCGGTATTCACCGGTCAGGAAGCGCACCGCTTCGCGCACTTCCACCGCGTTGCCGGCGCTGGAAGCCAGCACCTGATTCATGTCGGTCAGCAGCGCGGTGGTCTTGCAGCCCGCGCCGTTGGCCACGCCGACGATCGCCTGCGCCAAATCTTGCGACAGGGCATAGGTCGGCATAAAGGCGCCGGAGCCGACCTTCACGTCCATCACCAGCGCATCCAACCCTTCCGCCAGCTTCTTGGCCAGAATGGAGGCGGTGATCAGCGGGATAGAATCCACGGTGGCGGTGATATCGCGGGTGGCGTAAAAACGCTTGTCCGCCGGCGCCAGCGAGCTGGTCTGGCCGATGATCGCCACGCCGACGTCCTGAATGATTTTGCGGAAGGCGTTATCGTCCGGGAAAATATTGAAGCCCGGAATGGCTTCCAGTTTGTCCAGCGTGCCGCCGGTATGCCCCAGGCCGCGGCCGGAGATCATCGGCACATAGCCGCCGCAGGCTGCCACCATCGGGCCGAGCATCAGCGAAGTCACGTCGCCCACGCCGCCGGTCGAATGCTTGTCGACGATCGGGCCGTTCAGCGCCAAACTCTTCCAGTCCAGCACGGTGCCGGAATCGCGCATCGCCATGGTGAGAGCCACGCGCTCCGGCATGCTCATGTCATGGAAATAAATGGTCATCGCCAGCGCGGCGATCTGCCCTTCCGACACCACATTGTCGCGAATGCCGTTGATGAAAAAGCGGATTTCCGCTTCGCTTAACGGCTGGCCGTCGCGTTTTTTACGAATAATTTCTTGAGCCAGGAACAAGGCATCCCCCTGTGTCGCCGAGAGTCGGTGCAGACGGGCGCGCCTGGCGCCCGCCAACGATATCGATCAGTAGCCGCCGCCGGCGGTCTGGGTTTGGTGGCCCAGCGCGGCCAGCAAGCTGGCCAGCAGGCTGGAAGCGCCAAAGCGGAAATGCCGCGCGTCGGCCCACCCTTCGCCCAGAATACGATCGGCAAGTTGCAGATAATGTAGCGCGTCTTCCGCGGTGCGCACGCCGCCGGCCGGCTTGAAGCCCACCGTCTTCGCCACGCCCAGATCGCGGATCACCGACATCATCAGCTCGGCGCTCTCCAGGGTGGCGTTGACCGGCACCTTGCCGGTGGAGGTCTTGATAAAGTCGGCGCCGGCCTTGATGGCGATCTCGGACGCCTTGCGGATCAGATCGGCCTGCTTCAGCTCACCGGTTTCGATGATCACTTTCAGCAGCACGTTGGCCGCCTGGCAAGCCTGTTTGCACTGTTTCACCAGCTCGAAACCGACCTGCTCATTGCCGGCGATCAGCGCGCGGTAAGGGAACACCACGTCCACTTCATCCGCCCCATAGGCGATCGCCGCGCGGGTTTCCGCCAACGCGATGTCGATATCGTCGTTGCCATGCGGGAAGTTGGTCACGGTGGCGATACGGATGTCCGGCGTGCCTTGCTCGCGCAGCGCCTTACGCGCCACCGGGATAAAACGCGGGTAGATGCAGATGGCCGCCGTGTGGCCGGCCGGGCTGTTGGCCTGACGACAGAGGGCGATCACTTTCTCGTCGGTGTCATCATCGTTCAGCGTGGTTAAATCCATCAAGTTCAGCGCACGTTGCGCTGCTGCGGTTAATTCGGTCATAAAACTCTCCAACTGAGTACCTGGGTGTTGGCGAGCGGACTTGGTTCCATGAAGATAGCGCAGGGGAACGGCGTTCCCGCGGCGGCAACTGAGATCCTTCTCACCGCACATGGCCACCCGCCTTGCGGCTGGCCAGTAATAGCTATTTGAACACGAATGCCGGGGGCGATTCGCGTTCATCGTCACACTATATGAAATAGCACTGTAACAGACCGGAATTATATGTGAAGAACATCACAAAATAACGCGATATCGTTCACAAATTCGCTAAAGAAGCGGCTGAAGATCGCGGGTGCGGCGAACACCCGCGTTGCTTAGAGTATAGGCGGAGTCCCGCGATCGGTCTCGCCGGCGCGGGCTCAGCGAGGGCTTACAGCGCCAGGAAGAAACCGGCGATGGTGGCGCTCATCAGGTTGGACAGCGTGCCTGCCGCCACGGCCTTCAGACCGAAACGCGCGATGTCATGGCGACGGTTGGGTGCCATGCTGCCCAAACCGCCCAGCAGGATCGCCACCGAGGAGAGGTTGGCGAAACCGCACAGCGCAAAGGAGATGATCGCCTTGGTGTGCGTTGACAGCACCTGCAGGCCTTCCGCCGCCACCACATCGTCCGGGCGCAGATAGGCGCCGAAGTTCATATAGGCGACAAACTCGTTGACGATGATCTTCTGGCCGATAAACGAACCGGCGGTCATCGCTTCACTCCACGGCACGCCAATCAGGAAGGCGATCGGCGAGAACACCCAGCCGAGGATCAGCTCGAGCGACAGCTGCGGGTAATCGAACCAGCCGCCGATACCGCCGAGAATGCCGTTGAGCAAGGCGATCAGCGCGATAAACGCCAGCAGCATCGCGCCGACGTTCAGCGCCAGCTGCATGCCGGAAGCCGCGCCGGAAGCCGCCGCATCGATCACGTTGGCCGGACGATCCTCTTCGGCGATCAGTTTCATCGCATCGTCTTTATCGTGGGTCTGCTCGGTTTCCGGCACCATCAGCTTGGCAAACAGCAGCCCGCCCGGCGCGGCCATGAAGGACGCGGCGATCAGGTATTCCAGCGGCACGCCCATCTGCGCGTATCCCGCCAGCACCGAACCGGCCACCGAAGCCAGGCCGCCGCACATCACGGCGAACAGTTCTGACTGGCTCATGGTGGCGATATACGGACGCACCACCAGCGGCGCTTCGGTCTGGCCGACGAAAATGTTGGCGGTCGCCGACAGCGATTCGGTGCGCGAGGTGCCCAGCAGCTTGTGCAGGCCGCCGCCCAGCACGCGGATCACCAACTGCATGATGCCGAGGTAGTACAGCACCGCAATCAGCGAGGAGAAGAACACGATCACCGGCAGGACGCGCAGCGCGAACACGAAGCCGCCGCCGCCGAACACCTCGAACATCTTGTCGGACACCAGCCCGCCGAAGATGAACGAAATGCCCTGATTGCCGTAAGCGATAACGTTTGCCACGCCGTTAGACATACTGCCGAGGATGCTGCGGCCCAGCGGCACGTACAGCACCAGCGCGCCGATACCGACCTGAATGATGAACGCCCACACCACGGTGCGCAGTTTGATGGCCCGACGGTTGCTGGAGAGCAGCACCGCAATGGCGATCAGCACCGCCATCCCGACCAGACTCATGATGAGTTGCATGCAAAGTTTCCCTGTTGCAAAAAATAAAATACATCCCTGCTCATGAAGAGAGGTCTGCTATTGGAGAGTTTCGGGGGGATTATACTGAGCGAGGTCACCCTCGCACCGATTTATGTCACAAATGTATACAACGAGACGCAAATGAAAATCTTATAACGTGACGCGCGTCACATTATGATCATCTCAATCCGGCATGGCGAACAGCGCCTGAGTATTGCGTTGCAGGTGGGCGGCGATCTCGTCGGCAGGTTCCGGCCGCAGTTCGCACAGCGCGTGAAACACCTCGGCGGCGCGTTCGGGGCGGTTCGGTTGCCCCTGATAGCCGGCCAGCGGCATGTCCGGCGCATCGGTCTCCAGCAGCAGCGCCTCAAGCGGCAGCTGCGCCATCACGGCGCGCGTTTTCTGCGCCCGCTCATAGGTGATGGTGCCGCCCACGCCGATGTAATAGCCGAGGCGGATAAACGCCTGCGCCTGCGACAGGCTGCCGGCAAAGCCGTGCACCACGCCGCGGCGCGGCAGCTGCATGCGCCGCAGCGCCGCGGCCAGCTGATCGTGAGTGCGGCGCGAGTGCAGGATCACCGGCAGGTCATGCTGTTTCGCCAGCTTCAGTTGGGCCAGCAGCACGCTTTGCTGCCGCTCGAACTGCGGGTTGTCCATATACAGATCGAGCCCGATTTCCCCCACCGCCACCAGCTTGTGCGGCCGTTCGGCCAGCAGCGCCGCCAACTGTTCCAGCTGCGGCTCATGATGCTGCGCGATATACAGCGGGTGCAGCCCCAGCGCGGCGAACAGCGGCGCATGCTCCTGCGCCAGCCGCAACACCCGCGCGAAGCGATCGGCGGTGACCGTCGGGACGATGATGCGCTTTACGCCGGCGCTTGCCGCCCGCGCCAGGCTCTCGGCCTCATGCCCGGTAAAGGGTGGAAAATCGAAATGGCAGTGGGTGTCGGTAAAGGCGTAACTCACAGCGCGCCCCCTTCACCCGGCGGCAGATCGCCCGGCAGGATGATTTTCGGCGCCGCCACCGCGGCCTCCGGCTGCGCCGCCCGCTCGGTGGGCATGGCGATGTCGGTCACGATCGGCGAAGGCATTCTGACGTTCTCCGGCTGGATCAGGCGGCGCGACAGCGCTTTTCGTACCTTCATGCCGTCGGGCTCCTGCTGCGCCATCCACTGGCCGACGGTGGCCAGGAAGTAGCGGCCGCAGCGGCGCCCCAGGTGATAATCCTGATTGAGCGCCCCCAATCGGCTGCCGAGCGCATTGCTGGCCAGCGGCTTCGGCGGGAAGATCTCGAAGATGCGCAGCTTGCCCGGCGGCTTTTCGATAAAGCGCTGGATGCGGTGATAGCTTTGCTCGTGATGCTGCAGGATGCGCACCATCTGCTGCAGGCTGCTGTCGCTCAGCCAATGCTCCATGCGCTTCATCCACTGCGGGGTGTAGTACATTTGCGAAGGCACGGTGCGGATCACCACGATGGTGTCGGCGCCGCGGCGATAGGCCTCTTCCACCGGGATCGCATCGCTGATGCCGCCGTCCTGATAGCTGACGCCGTCCAACTCCACGCCCTGACGGTAGAAGCCGGGAATGGCGCTGGACGCCTTGATGGCCGGCAGCCAGCGTTCGCGCTGCGCCGGCAGATAGGTCGGTTCGAAATCGTCGCTGCGGCAGGCGCACAGCAGGAATTCGCGCCCGTCGGTAAAATGCTGTTCCGCCACGTCCATCGCCAGCGGCATCTGCGCCGCCGCCGTATCAACCAGCCAATCGAGATCGATCAGATGCCCGCCGCGCACGAAGCGCAGCGGATTGAAGAACTGTGCCGAAGTGGTGTAACGGGTGATCACCCGGCGCGCGTAGCCCATCTGCCCGCAGATATAGGCAGACAGATTCTGAGCGCCGGCCGATGTGCCGATCAGCAGATCGAAAGGGTTAAAGCCCGCGCGCTGAAACTCGTCCAGCACGCCGGCGGTGAAAATGCCGCGCTGGCCGCCGCCTTCGCAGACCAACGCCATTTTTCCTGGTCGAAAAGGTTTAGACGCCAGCGGTTCTATATTGCCGAGCGTGATGGGTATTCTGTATCCCAACTTGGCATCCTCAGTGAGACGTTTTCTCCGAGGATACCGCGTCTCGCTCTCTTCCGTAATCCTCTTGCAGCACGCCGACGAGGAAATCATTGCTGCCGGCCAACCAGGCACCATCGCTGCCGGACCATTCGGCCCAAGCCTGCCATACCTGACCTTTCAGCTGTTTCCAGCGCCCGACGATGATGTCGCTGTTCATGGCCGGCCCTCCCCGACGTGAGAAAAGGAATTAAGCTTTGTTACAGTTTGCAGGAAAATGCCGGCCGGCTAAGGGCGCCGACGGCCGGTGAACAGACTGACCAGGAACAGGATGATGCCGACAACGAACACGACTTTGGCGGCCCAGGCGGCGGTGCCCGCCAGCGAACCGAACCCCAGCGCCGCAGCGATAAGCGCGATGACTAAAAAGATAATGCCCCAACGAAACATAAGCTTCTCCTTACCATTGTGAAAAAATTCGCTGCCGTCTACCGCCCCGACAACGGGACATCGACGGCAAATCAGTTTCTTTTTTTGGTGGTACACGTCGGGCCGCCTTGACGGCCCGACAGATGCGGCTTGTGGTTACTTGTTACGGGCGCCTGGCGGGATTACTGCTTGACCACCAGGTCGTTTTTCACGCTTTTCACGCCGTCGATAGCCTTGGCGATGCTTTCGGCACGCTCAGACTGCGCCTGCGTTTTCACTTCACCGGAAAGCTGCACCACGCCATCGGTGGTTTCCACTTTCACATTGCGCGACGGCACGATGTCATCGGCCAGCAGCTTGGCTTTCAGCTCGCTGGTGGTGGCGGTGTCGCCGGCATACGATTTGATCGACTGGTTGGCTTCATCTTTCACGTGCAGCTTGTCGCTGACGGTTTTGACGCCTTCCACCTTGCCGGCAACCGCAACCGCATGCTCCGCCTGCGCCTGGCTGCCGACAAACCCACTCAGGGTCACCGTGCCTTTTTCGGTTTTCACCGAAATGTCAGTGCTTTTGATGCTCTTATCGTCCACCAATGCACTTTTAACTTTAGCCGTTATCGCGCTGTCATCCATGTAACCGTCAACTTTTTTCATGGAGCTATCGATTTTGGCACCGGCACTGTCCGCGGCGTTAGACGCCTTGTTGAGCAGACTGTCTTCGGCCAGCGCAGTGCCGCTCACCAAAGCAGAACCCAAAACAACAGCCATCAGCGAGTGTGCAAATTTGGTCTTTTTCATCGATCTCTTCCTTTTGTTGGGGGCCCCAGCGCCAGAGCGCCGGAACCCTTCAGCCGCCTTCACCCGGCCTCTCGGTAAATACTTCATCATCGCTATACGATTAAGCGTTCACGACAGGAATATTGCAACCGCCGTGCCAACTCCATAAACACCTTAGAAATCAAACAAAAAAAGCGTTGAGTCGGATTTTTAATCAAAAAACTGTCGCCTATTGACGACAGACCAAGTGACACGAAACGGTAAAACAGTCATCTCATTGATATTTAAGGAAACAGACTGTCTCCTATCGGCAACACATCAGAATAACTCACCAAACAATCAGCGTATTACAGTGATTTACTCTCAAGCAATGTGCGGACATCTCGTTAAAGATAGACCATGCGGCGGAAAACGCAGGCCAATCGCGTCTCGCCTGGGCGACATCGATTCGCAGGATAAAATATGAGGAAGATTTATTAATTAGCGGAGTGAGAATACGGAGAATTGGCAGGGCGCACCGGGCGCCCTGCCGATGTATCAGTGTTCGCGGGTCTTGCGGAAGGTCACGTCAGGATAACGTTCCTGCGTCAGGTTGAGGTTCACCATGGTCGGCGCGATGTAGGACAGGTTATCCCCACCGTCCAGCGCCAGGTTGATCTCGTTCTTGCGCTTGAACTCTTCGAACTTCTTCACGTCGTCGCACTCGACCCAGCGCGCCGTCGACACGTTGACCGACTCATACAGCGCTTCCACGTTGTACTCGCTCTTCAAACGCGCCACGACCACGTCGAACTGCAGCACGCCGACCGCGCCGACGATCAAATCGTTGTTTGCGATCGGGCGGAACACCTGCACCGCGCCCTCTTCCGACAGCTGCACCAGCCCCTTTAGCAGCTGTTTCTGCTTCAGCGGATCGCGCAGGCGAATGCGGCGGAACAGTTCAGGCGCGAAGTTCGGGATGCCGGTGAACTTCATGTCTTCACCCTGAGTGAAGGTATCGCCGATCTGGATGGTGCCATGGTTGTGCAGACCGATGATGTCGCCCGGATAGGCTTCTTCCACGTGCGAACGGTCGCCGGCCATAAAGGTCAGCGCGTCGGAGATCACCACGTCTTTGCCGGTGCGCACCTGACGCAGCTTCATGCCCTTCTCGTAACGGCCGGACACCACGCGCATAAAGGCCACGCGGTCGCGGTGCTTCGGATCCATGTTGGCCTGGATCTTGAACACGAAGCCGGTGAATTTCTCTTCCGCCGCCGTCACTTCACGGGTGTCGGTTTTGCGCGGCATCGGCGCCGGCGCCCAGGCCACCAGGCCGTCCAGCATATGATCCACGCCGAAGTTGCCGAGTGCGGTACCGAAGAACACCGGGGTCAGCTCGCCGCTCAGGAACGCCGCCTGATCGAACTCGTGGGAAGCGCCCTGCACCAGCTCCAGCTCATCGCGCAGCTGCGCCGCCAGATCTTCGCCCACCGCAGCATCCAGCTCCGGGTTGTCCAGGCCTTTGACGATGCGCACTTCCTGGATGGTGTGGCCTTTACCGGTCTGGTACAGGTAGGTTTCATCCTTGTACAGGTGGTAAACGCCTTTAAACAGCTTGCCGCAGCCGATCGGCCAGGTGATGGGCGAACAGGCGATTTTCAGTTCGCGCTCGACTTCGTCCATCACTTCCATCGGATCGCGGATGTCGCGGTCCAGTTTGTTCATGAAGGTCAGGATCGGCGTGTCGCGCAGACGGGTGACTTCCATCAGCTTACGGGTACGATCCTCAACGCCCTTGGCGGCGTCGATCACCATCAGACAGCAGTCCACGGCGGTCAGGGTACGGTAAGTATCTTCGGAGAAGTCTTCGTGCCCCGGGGTATCCAGCAGGTTAACCAGGCTGTCACGGTACGGGAACTGCATCACCGAGGTGGTGATCGAGATCCCACGCTGCTTTTCCATTTCCATCCAGTCGGATTTGGCGTGCTGGCTGGAACCACGGCCTTTTACCGTACCGGCGGTCTGGATCGCCTGTCCGAACAGCAGCACTTTTTCGGTAATGGTGGTTTTACCGGCATCGGGGTGCGAGATGATGGCGAAAGTTCTTCTTTTGGAGACTTCGCGGGCAAATTCACTAGGAGACATGGTTTTCAGGTTCTACGGTTAGTCCGCCCTGCGACATCATCAGAACGCGCCGATCGCGGCGCCGGGCAAAGCGGTGAATAAAAGATAACAGCAGGGCATTTTCGCCGATTTGCCAACCGGTGACAATCAATGCTTTTTCCGGCCGGGCTGATTACCCCAGCGGCAGCGCCATCACGATCGCGTCTTCGCGGCCGTGGGCGCTCGGGTAATAATTGCGGCGCACGGTGACTTCGTTGAAACCGAGATCTTCATACAGCGCGATCGCCGCCTGGTTGGAGGCGCGAACTTCCAGCCATAGCGTAACCACGCCGCGACTCTCCAGCTGTTCGATCAACGCGTTGAGCAGCAGGCGGCCAAAGCCCCGGCGCTGGTGCTGCGGATGAATGGCGATGTTGAACAACGTGGCTTCGTCCAGCACGATCTGCGTGATGGCGAACCCCGCCATCTCCCCATCGGCGCTCAGCTTCAGGTTAAGGTAGCGATCGCCCTGATTGCTGGCAAAGGTGGTTTCCGTCCAGGGGAAAGCGTGGCTGGCTTGCTCAATGTTGAAGGCCGTGGCCAGGTCGGCCGCCGTCAGGGTAGAAATCGTGTTCATGATGACAAATCTGCTGCCAGAGGGCGCGTTTGGCCCCCGCGTCTTGGGAAAGCTCGGCCAGCGCCGGGCTGTGTAGCTGCGCGCCGGCGACCGCAAGCGGTTCCGTCACGCCCAGCCGCCAACTGTTGCATGCGGTCTCTTCAGGCAGCATCGCCACCTGTTCCGGCGTCAGGCTGTAGGTTTGCGCCGGCGTCAGCCCCAGGCTGCGCAGCACGTCGCAAAACAGCGGATCGTCGGGCACCGGCAGCGTCTGCGCCACCACCAGCAGGCGCGTCTCGGGCGGCAGACTGACCGCCACTTCGCCCTGCAACACGCCCGGGCGGCGCAATGTCCACTGCGTAATACCCAGTTGTTGTAACAGCCAGTCGCGTTTTGATGCCATGCCGATTCCTACCCATTGTGGTGCGCCATGCCTGCCATGCGCCGCGCTATGCTAACAAACCCGCGCAGCCCGCGCCAACAAACCCGTCGAACATATCGCCACAAAGCTCTATAATCCCCGGTCTCATTTCCAGGAGCCAATATCTGATGTCTGCATTAACCCCCGCCAGTGAAGTCATGCTGCGCCACAGTGATGAATTTATCGAACGCCGCGTGCTGTTTGCCGGCGACCTGCAGGACAGCCTGCCGGCCCAATTCGAGGCCGCGGACGTGCGCGTCCACACTCAGCAATACCATCACTGGCAGTTACTGAACCGGACGATGGGCGATAACGTGCAGTTCGGTTTGACCGTCGATCCCGCTTTCGTCGCCGACTGCGACACGCTGGTTTACTACTGGCCGAAGAGCAAGCAGGAAGCGCAATTCCAGCTGTGCAACATCCTGGCGCTGCTGCCGGTGGGCGCGGACGTGTTCGTGGTCGGTGAAAACCGCAGCGGCGTGCGCAGCGCCGAGCCAACGCTGGAAGGCCACGTCACGCTGGTGAAAATCGACAGCGCGCGCCGCTGTGGCCTGTATCACGGCCGCCTGGACGCGCAGACCGAGTTCGACCTGAACGACTGGTGGGACAGCTATCAGCTGCACGATCTGGAAGTGAAAACGCTGCCGGGCGTGTTCAGCCGCGACGGTCTGGACGTCGGCAGCTCGCTGCTGCTGTCGACGCTGGAAAAACACATGAAAGGCAAGGTGCTGGACATTGGCTGCGGCGCCGGCGTGATGGCCTCGGTAATGTCCAAGCTGTCGCCGAAAGTCAAATTGACCCTCAGCGACGTCAACGCCGCCGCGGTGGAATCCAGCCGCGCGACGCTGGCCGCCAACGGCATCGAAGGCGAAGTGGTCGTCAGCAACGTTTACTCCGACATCACCGGCCGTTTCGACATGATCATCTCCAACCCGCCGTTCCACGACGGGCTGCAGACCAGCCTGACCGCTGCCGAAACCCTGATCCGCGGCGCGGTGAAGCACTTGCCGATCGGCGGCCAACTGCGCATTGTCGCCAACGCCTTCCTGCCCTACCCGGACATTCTGGACGCCACCTTCGGCAGCCACGAAGTGCTGGCGCAGAACGGCCGCTTCAAGGTGTACCAGGCGACCGTCGGCCGTCCGCCGCGCGCGCCGAAGAAGAAATAATTCGCCGTTGGCGGAAAACGACAGAGCGCGGCCAGCAGGCCGCGCTTTTTTTTAACCGTTGATGTAGGTCATCGACTCCGCGCCGTAGCGATCGCCGGCCGCCGCACTCAGCGGGAACACCGCTTCAATCGCCGCCAGCTCAGCCGCGCTCAGCGTTATCTCCGCCGCCGCGACGTTCTCTTCCAGGTAGCGACGGCGTTTGGTGCCGGGGATCGGCACGATGTGCTCGCCCTGCGCCAACACCCAGGCCAGCGCCAGCTGCGAAGGTTTAACGCCCTTCCGCGCCGCCAGCTCGCTCACCTTCTCCACCAGCGCCAGATTGCGACTGAAGTTTTCCCCCTGGAAGCGCGGGTTGCTGCGGCGGAAGTCGTCCTCGGCCAGATCCTCCGGCCGCTGGATAGCGCCGGTGAGGAAACCGCGCCCTAACGGGCTGTAGGGCACAAAGCCGATGCCCAGGCGCTCACAGGCCGCCAGCACGCCCTGCTCGGCGTCGCGCGTCCACAGCGAATATTCGGTCTGCAGCGCGGTGATCGGATGCACCTTGTGCGCCCGCTCCAGCGTGGCAACCGACGCCTCGCTCAGGCCGATGTGGCGGATCTTGCCTTCGCGGATCAGATCCGCCATCGTGCCCACGACGTCCTCGATCGGCACCTGCGGATCGACCCGGTGCTGATAATATAGATCGATCTCCTCCACGCCCAAGCGCCGCAGGCTGCCCTCGACGGAGCGCCGGATATACTCGGGTCGGCTGCTGACGCCGCGCGCCGAAGGATCCGCCGGATCGCGCAGGATGCCGAACTTGGTGGCCAGGAACACCTGTTGCCGCTTGCCTTTGATCGCTTCCCCCACCAGCTCTTCGTTGGTGTGCGGGCCATACATGTCGGCGGTGTCGAGCAGCGTGACGCCCAGCTCCAGCGCCCGGTGCAGCGTGGCGATGGCTTCCTGCCGATCGGCGCCGGTGGAATAGAAGTCGCTCATGCCCATGCATCCCAACCCCAGGGCGGAGACGACGGGGCCGTGGGAACCGAGTTTACGTTGTTGCATTGTGCTGCCCTCATGCGGTGAATGGATAACGCAGCAAAGTCTGGTTGTTTACGTGACAAAGATAAATAATGCAGATTGCACATCACTGTTCAAAAATCACCAACAATCCGGAGTGGACATGGATCAGGTTCAAGCCATGCGCATTTTTACCCGCATCGTCGAACTGGGCAGCTTCAGCCGGGCGGCCGAGCGCCTGCAGCTACCGCGCGCCACGGTCAGCAACGCGCTGAAACGGCTGGAACAGCGGCTGGGCGTGCGCCTGCTGATCCGCACCACCCGCCAGGTGCAGGTGACCAGCGAAGGCAGTCTCTACTATCAACGCTGCGTGCAGTTGCTGGGCGCGCTGGAGGAGGCGGACACGCTGTTCAGCCACCATAAGCTGCAGCCGTCCGGCAAAGTGCGCATCGATATGCCCCATTCGCTGGCGCGCGAGGTCGTCATTCCAGCGCTGGACGACTTCTACCGGCGCTATCCCGACATCACGCTGGCGCTGGGCGCCAACGACACCCACGTCGATCTGCTGCGCGAAGGCGTGGACTGCGTGTTGCGCGCCTGGGAAACCGAAGACGACAGCCTGGTGGCGCGGCGCATCGCCCAGCTGCCGCAGGTCACCTGCGCTTCCCCCGCTTACCTGCAGGCCCACGGCACGCCGATCGACATCGATAGCTTGGCGCCGCACCGCGCGGTGGGGTATTTTTCGCTGGCCAGCAACCGCGATTACCCGCTGGAGTTTTGCCGCGGCGGCAAGCTGGAACTGCGCGAACTGCCCGCCCGGCTGAGCGTCAGCGGCGCCGACGCCTATATCGCCGGCGCGCGCGCCGGCATGGGATTGATACAGGCGGCGCGCTATTCGCTTGCCCCTTGGCTGGAACAGGGCGAACTGGTGGAAGTGCTGGCGGAAACGCCGCCTCCGCCGATGCCGATTTACATCATGTATCCGCCCGGCCGTTTCCTGGCGCCGCGGGTCAGAGTGTTGATTGATTGGCTGATTTGGCTGTTTGACCAGCAGAAAAGCGGCGATATGGCTGTTTTTCCAGCAAACGCCCGCAAAGCGGGGAAATAACTGTTGACGTGTCCGCCAAAATCTCTAGAATTCGCCTCCGTGGTAACGTTACTCCGGTAATGTTTCTGGTACGCGAAGGTGGCGGAATTGGTAGACGCGCTAGCTTCAGGTGTTAGTGTCCTTACGGACGTGAGGGTTCAAGTCCCTCTCTTCGCACCAAATAACCACATGATTTATATTGCACTCAGCATCGATGCGAAGGTGGCGGAATTGGTAGACGCGCTAGCTTCAGGTGTTAGTGTTCTTACGGACGTGAGGGTTCAAGTCCCTCTCTTCGCACCACGCTGGCGACGTAATATAAATCAAAGTAACAACATCGACTGTGCGAAGGTGGCGGAATTGGTAGACGCGCTAGCTTCAGGTGTTAGTGTCCTTACGGACGTGAGGGTTCAAGTCCCTCTCTTCGCACCAATTGATGATCTCTCCGGCAGTATCCTCGAAAAAATCCCAACGCATTGATGAATCACACGCTTAAGCGTGGTTTTGCCGTTTCCGGCGTTTCACCCGAAGCTGAAGTTCAGGCTGACAGCCGCCAGGCCGCCCGCCAGCGCCATACAGGAAGGCAGCAGCAGATAGTGGCGCAGCCGGCTGTTGAACAACATGACCAGCGTGGCCAACATCGCTATCACGATCAGGGTGCGCAACTGCACCATATCCAGGTCGATCAAGGCCAGCAGCGGCATCAGCGCACAAGGCAGCAAAACGCCCCAGGCGCTGGCCAGGCGATCCCCGAGGCACCAACTGACGCCCCACAGCCCGCACGCGGCAATCATGGCGGTGAGCATGACAACCCCCTTCAAGTGATAATGATAACCAATATCATATAACACTTTTTTGGCCGCCGCATCATTTTCACTGCGCTGACCAAACCCAGATGACACCAGCATGAAAAAATGATAATTTGACATAAGAAAATTCCTAGTCCTGTTTGCATGATAATAATCACAATCCTCAACCATGCAATTCAAGTGGATATTCGCGTCAAAGGAATGCTTCTCAACCTTAATTATTCGACAGAACGACTTTGCAAAGAGTGACCTCCGTATGAACGCCCGTTCTTATCAGGAATTACTGAACAGCAAGCAGCGCCTGGCATTATTTCTTTTTTTGGTAATGAATGCCGCCTCTTCCGTATTTACGTTATTGTTCCCTTTTAGGGATACGCCCGCATTTACCCTACCTTTATTATGTATACCGCTATTTTGTCTGGTAGCGGCGCTATTGTCCCTGCAAACGCCACGCAAATACTTGTGCAAACTCAACCTGTTCGCCGGCGTGCTCGGCCTGCTCTGGGCCACACATATTTACGTTAAAAGTCAATATTGCCTACCGAATAACCAAGATTTTTTATTAATTAGTTTGTTTAGCATCTTTTTTATCAGCGCTATTTCCCTGACGGACAACTTTACCGCCTTTTGTTTACACGCCGTGCCTTCCGCAATGGTGATCCTGGCTTTAGACGGCATGCATAATACCCTGCGGATATTATTCACCACGCTATTACCTATTATCGCTTTCTCCATTCACCACCTGATGTTGAAACGCAGTGAAATCTTTACTCACGCGCTGGTGGCCAACCTGTATAACGAGCGAGATAAATTCAATAATTTGAGCATGATCGATCCTCTGACCGGCCTTTATAACCGGCGTGGGCTGGAGAATAAGATCACGATGCTGCTGGAACCGCAAACCGGCCGCCATTACGTGCTGTTGCTGGATATCGACCACTTCAAGGTCTATAACGACAGCTACGGCCACGCCATGGGCGATCGGGCGCTGGTGCAGGTGGCGGTCGCCATCCGCGATGCGGTGCGTTCGCGCGACATCGTGGTGCGTTACGGCGGGGAAGAATTTTTGGTGCTGCTGACCAACGTGCACGAAGGCTACGCGGCGCAACTGGCCGAACGGGTGCGCCAGCGCGTGGCGGAGCTGAACATCCCGCACGGCGCCAGTCCGCAGCACAGCGGCACGCTGACGCTCAGCGCCGGCATCTCCGCGCTGGAAAAACTGGACATCGAATCGGCGATAGGCGCAGCCGACGCCGCGCTCTATCTGGCGAAGCACAGCGGCCGCAACAATATTCAGCTGGCGCAAAACGTGGAGCCCGCCCTGCTGCAACCGTAGGAATTGACACGCTAAACGGTTTCCCAAATCGCCTTGCCCTGCCAGCGCCGTTCGATCGCCGCGAGGAACAGCTTCACTTTGGGGGAGAGATGGCGTCGGCTGGGATAGACAGCGCAGATCGGCGGCCCCGGGCGACAATAGCGTTCCAGCACCGGCACCAGCGTGCCGGCCGCAATTTGTTCGCCGACCAGAAACGCCCCCACCTGACACAGACCGGCCCCGGCGACGGCCGCATCCCGCAATGCCTCGACGTTGTTGAAACGCATCCGGCCGCGCACCGGCTGTTCGTGCAGTTGGCCGTTAACCCGATAGAGCCAGGGCGCCGGCAATCCCTGGTGGCTGAAGATCAGCGTCTCGTGATCGCTCAACGCCTCCGGTGTCGCAGGCGTGCCGTAGCGCGCCAGATAGTCCGGCGCCGCGCAGGTGATCAGGCGATGCGGCGCGAGCACCCGCCGCACCAGTCGGCTGTCGTCGCTGCCGCCGACGCGGATCGCCACGTCGATGCCGTCGCGCACCAAATCGCTGTAATCGTCGGAGAAGCTGACGTCTGCGTCCACCTCCGGCCACTGCGCCAAAAATTCCCGCAGAATCGGCAAAATATGCAACCGGCCCAACGAGACCGGCACATCCAGCCGCAGCCGCCCGCGCGGGGTTTGCCGCCGCGTATTGAGCGCCGTTTCCGCCTCTTCGGCCTGCGACAGGATGCGCTGCGCATACTCGTAAAACACCGCGCCGTCTTCGGTCAGGCTGACGCTACGCGTGGTGCGCTGCAGCAGCCGGGTCGCCAATCGCGCCTCCAATCGGTTCACGCATTTGCCCGCCGCCGATCGGGAGATGCCCAGTCTCTCGGCCGCCAGCGTGAAGCTGCAGGCGTCGGCGACGCGAATGAATACCAGCAGGTCGCTCAGGTTATCCAACGGCATAGACGGTAAATTAGCCACGATTTGTCCCCAATGTTGCGCATTAAGGCCAGTTTATCAGTCATTTTGGCGCGGATACACTGGGGTTCTTCATCATTGGGAGAGTCATTATGAGTGCCTTACACGCCGACGGCGGCGCAAAAGCGTGGCTGGCGACCTTCGCGGTCGGCCTTTCCACCTTTACCGTCGTCACCGCAGAAATGCTGCCCGTCGGGCTGCTGACCCCGATCGTCAGCACCCTGAACGCATCGATCGGCCGCGCCGGGCTGCTGATTTCCCTGCCGGCCCTGTTCGCCGCGCTGTTCGCCCCGCTGGTGGTGCTGGGCGCCCGGCGCACGGACCGCCGCAGCCTGCTGGCGGGCTTTCTGCTGCTGCTGATCGCCGCCAACCTGCTGGCCGCCACCGCCACCTCCCTCGCCCTGCTGTTCGCCGCGCGCATCCTGCTGGGTTTTTGCATCGGCGGTATCTGGGCCATCGCCGGCGGGCTGGCGGAACGCCTGGTGCCGCCGGCCTCCGTCGGATTGGCGCTGTCCGTCATCTTCGGCGGCGTAGCGGCGGCCTCGGTGTTCGGCGTGCCGCTCGGGGTATTCCTCGGCGAAGCGCTGGGCTGGCGCATGGCATTTCTGGCGGTCGCCGTTCTGGCGGCGCTGACCCTGCTGCTGCTGGTGTGCGTGCTGCCGCCGCTGCCGGTCACGCAGGCGATCGGCTGGCGGTCGTTCACCGCGCAACGCGCGAATCGCCGGCTGCTGACCGGGCTGCTGCTGACGTTTCTGCTGGTCGCCGGCCACTTTATGGCTTACACCTTTGTCCGTCCGCTGCTGCAGACGGTCTCCGGCATCGAGAGCCGTTGGGTGGGGCCGCTGCTGTTCGCCTACGGCATCGCCGGCCTCGTCGGGAATTTTATCGCCGGCCAGGCCGCCGCCAAACGACTGTGCCGCACCCTGGCGCTGATCGCCCTCGGGCTGGCGCTCGCCGTCCTGCTGCTGCCGCTGCTGGGCCACACGCCGCTGAGCGGCGGCGCCTTCCTGCTGCTGTGGGGCATCGCCTACGGCGGCGTTTCCGTTGCGCTGATGGCGTGGATGCTCAAGGCGGCGCCCGATGCGGCCGAGGTCGCCTCTTCGCTATATATCGCGCTGTTTAACCTGGCGATTTCCTGCGGTTCGCTGGCGGGCGGGCTGGTGGTGGATGCCGGAGGTCTGACGATAAACGGCGCGCTGTCCGGCCTGGTGCTGCTGCTGGCGTTGGCCATCCTGATGGGAACCCGGCGGCAGATGCCGAAAGCGGCGGCGAAGGCCGATTCGCCGCCGGGGTGAATCAGGCGCGGCGCTGCCGCAGGCCATAAACCAGCACCACCGCGAAGCACAGCAGCGGCAGCAGATAAGAGAGCGCGGTGCTGTAACGGTCGGCCAGCGCCCCCATAAAGTAAGGCATGATGGCGCCGCCGACGATCGCCATGATCATGAACGAGCTGGCGCGCTTGGTGTGCTTGCCCAGATTTTTCACCCCCAGGGCGAAAATGGTCGGGAACATGATCGACATAAAGAAGAACACCGCGATCAGTGCCACCACCGATACGCCGTCGACGCTCAGCATTACCACGCCGCACAGTGCGATATTGATCAGCGCATAGACCGCCAGCAGCGTCGCCGGTTTGACCCGTCCCATCAGCCAGGTGCTGAAGAAACGTCCGACCATAAAGCAGATCATGGCGATCGACAGCAGGTAAGAGGCGCTCTGGTTAGACACCTCGCGCCAGTGCTCAGTGGCGTAGTTAATGAAGAACGCCCCCACGCCCACCTGCGCCGCCACGTAGAAAAACTGCGTGATGACCCCGCCGACGAAATGCGGATGCTGCCACAACCCCTGCGCTATCACGCCGTGCACCGGTTTTTCCTCTTCGCGGATCGCCGGCAGCCGGGTGCGGCTGAACAACAGCGCGATCAGCAACACCAGCACGGCGATCGCCACATAGGTCATCTTCACCGCGCTCTGATCGCCGCCGCCGACGGACTGGCCGGCGGAGAAGAACAGCGTGCCGCCGATCAACGGGCCGATAAACTGCCCGAGGCCGTTGAACGACTGGGCCAGGTTGAGCCGCCGTTCGGCGCCCTGCGCGTCGCCCAGCACCGTGGCGTACGGGTTGGCCGCCGTTTCCAGGCAGCCCAGGCCGCTGGCGATAACGAACAGCGCGAACAGGAAGACGCCGAAGCTGTTGGCCGACGCCGCCGGCACGAACAGCAGCGCCCCCAGTGCGTACAGGCACAGCCCGACCAGAATGCCCGCCTTATAGCCCTTGCGGTCCATAAAGTATCCGGCGGGCAGCGCCACCAGGAAATAGGCGCCGAAGTAGGCCGCCTGCAGCAGCCCCGACTGCGCCTTGGTAACGTGCAACGTCTCCTGAAAATGTTTGTTCAATACGTCCAGCAGGCCATAGGACAGCCCCCACATGAAGAACAGGCTGGTGACCAGGATAAAGGCCCAGCGCAGATTGGCGGTCACGGCGACGCCCGGCTGCGCGGAGGCCGCACTTTTTTCAGCAAGCATGGTGATACCCTCGTATCGTCTGGCGATGATGATGTTGGCGTTATTGCTGTTGCAGAGAGAAAATCCGCGCCATTTCCACCCATTTTTCGCCCTGCGGCGTCCAGGGGGTGGCGGCCTGGTAGTGCCACATCAGCGCTTCCCATCGCTGTACTTCGGGGTTGTTCAGGCTGGCGGCGTCAAAACGCGCGGCGTCGAAATCGGCGCTGACCTCCACGATCATGAACAGCCGGGTGCCCAACCGGTAAATCTCCATGTCCAGAATGCCGTGCTCGCGCAAATGCGCGGCGATGCCCGGCCAAATGCGCTGATGATGCTGCTGGTACTCCGCAATCAGCGCCGGTGAGTCAATCAGATCGAGCGCCTGGCAGAAACGGCGCCGCCCTGCCGCCGCGCCGCTCACGTCAGCGCCCGATCGAGATGCAGGTAGCCGCCGTCCACCGACAGCCACTGCCCGGTGGTGTGCGATGAGCGCGACGAGAGCAGAAACGCCACGGTATCGGCGATCTCCTGCGGCGTGGTCATGCGCTGCCCGAGCGGAATGCGCGCGGTGATCTTCTCCATCTGCCGCTGCGGCTCGGCGAAGGTGTTGAGCCAGCGTTGGTACTGCGGGGTAATCACCTCCGCCGGCACCACCGCGTTCACCCGCACCCCGTCATGGCGCAGCGACACCGCCCATTCGCGCGTCAGCGCCAGCACCGCGCCCTTGGCGGCGGTGTAGCCGCTGGTGCCCCCCTGCCCGCTGAGTGCGGTCTTGGAGGCGATGTTGACGATGGCGCCCCGGCTCTCCCGCAGCGCCGCCTGGCACAGGTGCGCCATCAGGTAGTAGTGCACCAGGTTCTTTTCCAACGAGCCGACGAACGCTTCGCGCCCCGCCTCCAGCCCGACGCCGTCGTTGACCCCGGCGTTGTTCACCAGCCCGTCAATGCGGCCGAAGGTCGCCAGCGTCTGGCTGACCGCCCGGCGGCAGGCCGCCTCGTCGCACAATTCGGTGAGGATCACCCCAGTGCGCGGCTGCAACCGCTGCAAATCAGCCAGCAGCGCCGCCTCCGGCGCGGCGTTGGTGACCAGCACCGGGATCGCTCCCTCTTCGGCCAGCACATGAGCAATCGCCGCGCCGATGCCGGCACCGCCGCCGGTGACCAGCACCACCTTATCTTGCAGATACAGATCCATAACCAGACTCCGTTAACCCGTAAATTCGCCGGGCGGTGTCGCCCCAAATCGCCGCCTGCTCGGCGGCCCCCAGCGTCGCCAGCGCCCGTTCGCACAGTTGCACCACCTGGCGGTAGTCGCCGGCCAGCAGGCACACCGGCCAGTCGGAGCCGAACATCAGCCGCTGCGGGCCGAACGCCTCCAGCGCGGCATCGAAGAACGGCAGCAGTTCTTCCGTCCGCCACCGGCCGCCCGGCGCCTCGGTGATCAGCCCCGACAGCTTGCAGGCCACGTGCGGCAGCGCCGCCAACGATCGGATTTGCTGCGCCCAGTGCCGCGCGCCGCGGGCGATGTCCGGCTTGCCGAGGTGATCCAGCACCAGCCAGTGTTGGTCGTGACGGGCGGCGAACGACGCCGCGGCCGCCAGATGCCGGTGCGTCACCAGGATCTCGTACACATACCCGGCGCGCTGCAGCGTCTGCATGCCGCGTCCCACCTCGGGCCGCGCCAGCCAGGTTGCCGGCTCCGCCTCGTCCTGCACCTGATGGCGCACCCCGCGCAGCGCGCGATAATGCTGCAAGGCCTCCAGACGCGGCGCCAGCTGTGGCGAAGCGATATCCAGCCAGCCCACCACGCCGCATACGCCCTCGCTCTGCTCAGCCAGCGCCAGCAGGGCCAGCGTCTCTTCCTCGCTGGGGCGCGCCTGCACTGCCAGCGCGCCGTCGAAACCGAGCGCCTGCAACAGCGGCCGCAGCCGGGGCGGATCGAAATCCTGCCGAAGCACACGCATCCGCTCGTCGATCCACGGGTAGTGCTGCGGGTGGTAGCGCCAGTAGTGCTGGTGAGCGTCGATGCGCAGCATGGGATCCCCCTGCCTCACCCGCGGAACCGATACTGCTCGATCGACGCCGGATGCATTTCGATCGAATAGCCGGGCCGACTCGGCGGCATGTAGGCCGCGCCGTTGATCACGCAGGGATCGACAAAGTGTTCATGCAAATGATCGACATACTCGATCACCCGGCCTTCGTGGGTGCCGGCGATGCACAGGTAGTCGATCATCGACAGATGCTGCACGTATTCGCACAGCCCGACGCCGCCGGCATGTGGGCAGACCGGCAGCTGGTATTTGGCCGCCATCAGCATCACCGCCAGCACTTCGTTGACGCCGCCGAGACGGCAGGCGTCGATCTGCACCACATCCACTGCGCCGCGCATGATGAACTGCTTGAACATGATGCGGTTCTGGCACATCTCACCGGTGGCCACCTTGACCGGCGCCACCCCTTCGCGGATACGGCGATGCCCTTCCACGTCGTCCGGGCTGGTCGGTTCTTCGATAAACCAGGGGTTGGCGAACGCCAGATGTTTCACCCACGGAATGGCTTCATCCACCTCCCACACCTGGTTGGCGTCGATCATCAGCCGGCGATCCGGGCCGATCACCTCGCGGGCGATGCGCACCCGGCGGATGTCGTCTTCCAGATCGCGCCCGACCTTCAGCTTCAGGTAGGAGAAACCGGCGTCGACCGCCTCTTGGCACAGGCGGCGCAGCTTGTCGTCCGGATAACCCAACCACCCTGCCGAAGTGGTGTAGCAGGGATACCCTTCCTGCAGCAGCCGTTCCAGGCGGCGTTCTTTGCCCTCGGCCCGCTGCTTGAGCAGCGCCAGCGCTTCCTGCGGCGTGATGCAGTCGGTGAGGTAACGGAAGTCGATGCAGCGCACCAGCTCCTCCGGCGTCATCTCCGCCACCAGCCGCCACACCGGTTTGCCGACCGATTTGGCCCACAGATCCCACACCGCGTTAACCACCGCGCCGGTCGCCAGGTGAATAGCGCCTTTGTCCGGCCCGATCCAGCGCAGCTGGCTGTCGCTGGTGAAGCGCCGCCAGAAGGCGCCCATGTCGTCGGCGATATCCTCCAGCCGCTCGCCGACGATCTGATGCTCCAGCGCGCGGATCGCCGCGCAGCAGATCTCGTTGCCGCGGCCGATGGTGAACGTCAGCCCGTGGCCGCTGAGATCCGCGCGATCGGTCTCCAGGATCACGTAGGCGGCGGAATAGTCGGGATCCGGATTCATGGCGTCGGATCCGTCCAGCCCCAACGAGGTGGGGAAACGAATGTCTTCAACCCGCAGTGCGGTAATGGTGGTCATGGCGGCACTCCCGGCTAAGCCTGTACGGTTTGCTGGCGCTGTTCGCCCAGCCCTTCGATACCCAGACGCATCGTCTGGCCCGCTCGCAGGTAGATGGGCTGCGGTTTCTGCCCCATGCCGACGCCCGGCGGCGTGCCGGTGGAGATCACGTCGCCCGGCTGCAGGCTCATAAAGCGGCTGAGGTAACTGACGATCTGCGGAATGCGGAAGATCATGGTGCGGGTGTTGCCGTCCTGATAGCGCTTGCCGTCCACCTCCAGCCACAGGTTCAGGCTGTGTGGATCGGCAATTTCGTCGGCGGTCACCAGCCAGGGGCCGATCGGCCCGAAGGTGTCGCAGCCTTTGCCCTTGTCCCAGGTGCCGCCGCGCTCAATTTGATATTCGCGTTCAGAGACGTCGTTGATCACGCAGTAGCCAGCGACGTGGCGCATCGCGTCCGCTTCGCTGATGTAGCGCCCGCCCAGGCCGATCACCACGCCCAGCTCCACTTCCCAGTCGGTTTTCTGCGAGCCGCGCGGGATCTCCACCCGGTCGTAGGGGCCAACCACCGCGCTGGTCCATTTGTTGAACACCACCGGTTCTTCAGGAATGGCCGCACCGGTTTCCGCCGCGTGATCGGCGTAGTTCAGGCCGATGCAGATGAACTTGCCGATGCCGCCGACGCAGGCGCCGAGACGCGGCTGCCCCTCGACCAGCGGCAACGCGGCGCTGTCCAGCGCGCGCAGTTTGGCGAGCGACGCCGGCGATAACGCGGCGCCGCCCACGTCGGCGATATGCTGCGACAGATCGCGCAGGCGGCCCTGCGCATCCAACATGCCGGGGCGCTCTTGCCCGGGTTCCCCATAACGTAAAAGTTTCATGCGTTCCTCTCTCAAAAATGGCGGCTCAGTTGCTCCAGCCGCCGTCGATGATCTGCACCGTGCCGGTGGTGTACGAACTGGCGTCGGAGGCCAGATACAGCGCCAACTGGGCAATTTCCTCGGTGGTGCCGATGCGCCCGATCGGCTGGCGGGCGACGAACGCCTGATACACCTCTTGCTCGCTGCGCCCCTGCTCGCGCGCCTGCTCATTGATGCGCTGGCGCAGCGACGGCGATTCCACCGTGCCGGGGCAGATGGCGTTGCAGCGGATGCCCTGGGTGACGTAATCCGCCGCCACCGAGCGCGTCAGGCCAATCACCGCCGCCTTGCTGGCGCCGTAGGCGAAGCGGTTCGGCACCCCTTTCACGCTCGAAGCCACCGAGGACATGTTGATGATCGAGCCTTTGCCGCGCGCCAACATGCCCGGCAGGAAAGCGCGGATCATGCGGAACATCGCGGTCACGTTGAGATCGAGCGCGAACGCCCACTGATCCTCACTGCAATCGAGGATCGATCCGCTGTGCACCACGCCGGCGCAGTTGAACAACACGTCGATCGGGTCGATCGCTTCCGCCGCCGCCGCGATGGCGGCCGGATCGGTGACGTTCAGCGCCAGCGCGCGGATCCCGGCGCAGCCCTGCAGGCGCTCAAGGTTGATATCGCTGGCTATCACGTCGGCGCCGGCGGCGGCGAACAGCCTGGCAGTGGTAAAACCGATCCCTTGCCCGGCGGCGGTGATCAATACGCGTTTCCCGGTTAAATCCATCTTGGCTCCTCGGCCTAAAGGTCTAATGGTCAGGCCAATAAAGGCGGTTAAAGGTCAGGCCTCTAACATGACAAAAGACGCTTTACGCGTTATCGTTGGGGGAAGAAGTTAATAAAAACAGCCTTAAAACCGCATTTCAATTAACCATTTTTTTACACTTGAATAACGATTACTCAAGCGCCTTGTCGCATAATTGTGCGCCAAATCACTGAACGCAGAATCGTCAAAGGTCAAAAATGCCGATTACCCGACTGGAAAACCCAAGGATTTACAGACAGATAGCTGACCAGCTCAAACGTCTTATCGAGAATAACGAATTTCCGCCGGGCAGCCGCCTGCCCTCGGAGCGCGATCTTGCCCAGCAGTTGCAGGTCAGCCGCGCGTCGGTGCGCGAGGCGCTGATCGCGTTGGAAGTGATCGGCCTGGTGGACGTCAAGGTGGGCAACGGGGTGATCGTGCGTTCGCAAACGCCGCCGCCGGCGTCGCAGGAACCGGTGATGGCCCAGGCCGGCCGCAACCAGTGGGCGGAAATCGACGACGAACTGAATATCGAGCTGGATTTCAACGCCGAGCTGCCGCCGTTTTCACTGCTGCAAACCCGCCTGTTGATCGAACCGGAGACCGCCGCGCTGGCCGCGCGCCACGCCACCGACGAAGAGCTGGCGGGCATCCGCGCCGCCTATGAGCAGAACTGCCGCGATAACCGCGCCGGCTCCGCCACCCACCCCGGCGATCGGCTGTTCCACATCCGCATCGCCCAGGCCAGCGGCAACCCGGCTTACGCATTCATCATCGGCCATCTGCTCGGCCACCGTTACGGCAGCATGTTCCGCGTATTGCAGCGTCACTATACGCCGGACGACATGCCGCACCGCTCCGAACTGGAACACCGGGCGATCCTGGCGGCAATTGAAGCGCGCGACGTGCGCGGCGCCCGCAAGGCGATGAAGGCGCACCTGGACGAAGTGATCGCTATTTTCGCCCGCGCGCAATAGGCCGCGGCGGTTAAAAAATTTTATCGCCACCGCTCTTTTTTCTACATGCAGCGGGGAGGCGGGCGGATTACACTGGGCGACGGATTACGCCCTTTCCCGCTGCATTGTTAAATGGATAACGACCGTTGAAGAACTCTGTCTCCGCTTTATTGCTGGCGCTGGGCCTGTGCGCCGCGCCGCTGGCCGTGCAGGCCGCGCCCCCGCAGCTGGCTTCGCAAATCGTCGACCAGTATGCCGAACATATTTTCTACAACAGCGGCGCCACCGGCATGGCGCTGGTGGTGATCGACGGCAATCAGGTGGTTAACCGCAGCTTTGGCGACACCAAGCCCGGCAACAACCTGCGCCCGCGCCCGGATTCGCTGATCCGCATCGCCTCGATCACCAAGCTGATGACCAGCGAAGTGATGGTGAAGATGGCGGCAGCAGGCCAGGTCAAGCTGACCGACCCGCTGCGCAAGTACGCCCCCAAGGGCGCCTATGTGCCGGCTTACAGCGCCGGCCAGCCGATCACCTTATTGAACCTGGCGACCCACACCAGCGCGCTGCCGCGCGAGCAGCCGGGCAAGAAGCCGCCGAAAACGCCGGTGTTCACCTGGCCGACCAAGGCCCAGCGCTGGCAGTGGTTGGCGCATGCCAACATCACGGTGCCGCCGGGCGTGCGCGCCGCGTATTCCAATCTGGCGTACGATCTGCTGGCCGACGCGCTGTCGCGCGCCGCGGGCAAGCCTTACAACGCGCTGCTGAAAGAGAAAATCACCGGGCCGCTCGGCATGGTCGACACCACATTGACGCCGAGCCCTGAACAATGCTCGCGCCTGATGGTGGCGGCGGCCGGCCCGAGTGCCTGTCGCGACACCACCGCCGCGGCCGGCAGCGGCGGCGTCTACTCCACCCCGCGCGACATGCAGCGCTGGATGCAGCAGTTCCTCTCCTCCAGCGCCAGCGGCCCGCGCAAAGCCACCGCCGCCAGCGAGCAAACCATGTACTTCCAGCGCCACGATCTGGTGTCGCTGAAAGGCATGGACGTGCCGGGGCAAGCGGATGCGCTGGGATTGGGTTGGGTGTATATGGCGCCGAAGGACGGGCTGCCGGGCATCATTCAGAAGACCGGCGGCGGTGGCGGATTCATCACCTATATGGCGATGATCCCGGCGAAAAACGTCGGGGTGTTCGTGGTGGTGACCCGTTCGGAGCTGAGCAAGTTCACCAACATGAGCGATCCGGTCAACCGCCTGGTGAGCGATCTGGCGGCCAACAAGAGTTGAGATGAGGGGCGCAGCTGGCTGCGCCCCCAGGCGTCAGGCCGGCACCGCCATCTGATGAATCACCGGATGGAAGTTGCGCTTGAAGTAGATCAGGCCGTTGCCCGCTTCGCTCAGCGCTATCTGCTTGATCTGCACCAGGTACATCTGGTGGGTGCCGATGCTCTGGATCTGCTCGATCTCCCCTTCCAGGCTGGCCAGGGTATTGCGCAGCACCGGCTGCCCCAGCGCGCCGAGCTGCCACTCTTCCAGCCGGAAACGATCTTCCATGCTGACGCCGGTCATGCCGGCGAAGTGGCGCGCCATCAGCTCCTGCTCGTGGTTAAGCACGTTGACGCACAGCCTGCGGTTTTCCTGAAACACCGGGTTCATCGCGCTGTTGCGATTGATGCACACCAGCAGCGTCGGCGGCGTATCGGTCACCGAACACACCGCCGTGGCGGTGATGCCGCAGCGCCCCGCCGGGCCGTCGGTAGTGACGATATTCACTGCCGCCGACAGGCTGGCCATGGCGTCGCGAAAGCGCAGCCGCTGTTCATTTTCCTGAGACATACAACCTCCTCCTGAATTACTTCAGCAGATTATCCAACTGATTAATATCGTCATTGTTCCGCAGGTGCGGCACCTTCCAGCCGTGCTGATCGTAATCGGCCAGGCACTTGTCGACCATCTGCATCATGCGATCCATGTTGCCGGATCCCTGCGCATGGCGCAGGCACTGCAGGCGGATCTCATCCTGGCTGCCGGCGTAGTTGATCTCATACAGCTCGTGGCGCCCGCCGAACTCGCTGCCGATCGCATCCCACATCAGTTTGAGGATCTTGATGCGCTCGACGTGATCCATGCCGTCCGATCCGCGCACGTAGCGCGCCAGGTACTTGTCGATCTCCGGGTTGTTCATGTCGCGCACGCTGGACGGCAGGTAGATCAGGCCGCTGGTGACATTCTTCTCGATGATGTGTTTCACCTTGGTGTAGGCCATCGGCGCCATCACGCGATAGGTTTGCAGCGCGGCGGAATCCGGCAGGTAAGCGCCGTTTTCCCATTGGGTGGCTTCGGCGCACATCGCGTCGCTCAGCGACCAGAACAGGTTGCGCCAGGCCACCACTTCGCCCAGATCGGCCTGCACGCCGCGGAACTCCAGCACGCCGGTACACGAGAGGCTCTTTTGCAGCAGCGCGGTGATGAAGTCCATCTTCACCGCCAGGCGCACGCAGGCCTGCAGCGGGAACAGCCGGGCGAAACCGCCCTGGGTGCTCCAGCGGCGACAGCGGTCGAAATCGCGGTAGATCAGCACGTTTTCCCACGGGATCAGCACATGATCCATGATCAGGATCGCGTCGTTCTCGTCGAAGCGGCTGGTCAGCGGGTAGTCGAACGGCGAACCGGTCGCGCCGGCCACCAGCTCATAGGAGGCGCGTGAAATCAGCTTCACCCCTTCGGCGTCCATCGGCGCCACGAACATCAGCGCGAAGTCCGGGTTATCGCCCATCACCTGCGCCGAACCGAAGCCAATGAAGTTGTAGTGGGTCAACGCCGAGTTGGTGGCCACCACTTTGGCGCCGCTGACGATGATGCCGGCGTCGGTTTCTTTCTCCACCTGAATGTAGACGTCCTTCACCTCGTTGACTGGCTTATGACGATCGATCGGCGGGTTGACGATAGCGTGGTTGAAATAGAGCCCGGTTTCCTGAATGCGTTTGTACCAGTGGCGCGCGTTGTCGGCGAACTGGCCGTAGAACTCCGGATAAGCGCCCAGCGCGCAGCCGAAGGCCGCCTTATAATCCGGCGTGCGCCCCATCCAGCCGTAGCTTTGGCGCGACCAGTCGGCGATGGCGTCACGCTGCTGGCGCATCTCCTCCGGGCTGCGGGCATAGCGGAAGAACTTGTGGGTGTAACCGCCGTTGCCGGTATCGGTATTCCAGCACAGGCGATCCTGGCTGGCCGGATCGTGCAGCGCGTCGTACAGCTGGCCGACCGAGGCCGCTGCATTGCGGAACGCCGGGTGGGTGGTGACGTCTTTTACGCGTTCGCCGTAAATGTAGATTTCGCGGCTGTCCTGCAAACTTTTCAGGTACTCGGCGCCGGTGAACGGACGCTTGCTGTCGGCACGAAAGTCTTCTGGTTTCATCGGGTCTTCCTCGTAATCGGCATTTTTCAGGCCGTGGAGTCGGCCATTTGTTAAAATAATGTTTTCTTTTGGTTGCTTAATTGAAGCTGCCAAAGCCGGTTTCGAGAAGAGACTTTTGCGGCAATCGCCGGTACTTTTCAGGTCAGTTTGCCGCTTTAGCGGCAAACTGTGATCGCGGTTACGAAAGGGCGTGTTGCGCCGCGCGGTAGGTTGAAGGGGAACAGCCTTCCAGCCGATTGAAAAAACGGGCGAAATAGGCCGGATCCTTGAAGCCGAGGCTATAGGCGGTTTCATGCACCGTACAGGCGCTAAACAGCAGCATGCGCTTGGCCTCGCGCAGCAATCGATCGAAGATCAGCCGCTTGGGCGGCCGGTTGGCGAAGCGCCGACACAGGTCGTTGAGCCGCGATTCGGTCACCCCCAACGCCTGCGCATACTCCGGCACCGGCAGATGCTCGCGGAAACGCTCGTCCACCATCTTGTTAAACCGTTGAAACAGCTGCAGTTCGCCGCGCACGCCGCTGTTGGCGCTGTCTTCCAGCGCGGTGTTGCGCAGCAGCAGCGTGAACACCGCCTGCGCCAACAGCGCCAGCGTCTGTTCGCGCCCGGCCAGATTCTGCGCGAACTCGCGGCGGATCAGCGCCCAATAGTGGCTGAGCGCCGTCAGCTCCTGCGGCGCATCGGCCAGCGACAGGCAGATGCCCGGCATGTCCAGCGCCAGATTGCTGCCGGGATACAGGCGCTCCAGCAGCGGCCAAATCAGCTCCTGACGCACCGTCAGCACGTGGCCGTCGCTGTCCGGTTCGGTGAAGAACGCATGCGGCACCGACGGCGGCGTGAGGATGAACAGCGGCGCCTGCACCGAATAGTGCTGATCGTCGAGCTGCAGCTCTATCTTGCCGGTCTCCAGAAAATGCACCTGAAAGAAGCAGTCGTGCCAGTGCACCTGCATGTCGCGGCCGAAGAACGCCGCCAGCCCGGCGAAGGTTTCGTAGTGCACCTCGTCGGCGGCGTAGCGCGCGTCATACTCTTTGCAAATATCGATGTTGGCGATAAAACCGGTACTTTTCCGCACCTCATTACCTCCTGCAATCCTGCCTGTCTGCGTATCAAGGCGTCGCTCTCGGGCGCGAATCCTTCATCGGGATGCGCCACACCAGCACGGCGCCGACGATCAACAGCGCCGAGACGAAATACAGCCCGGAGTTGAAGCTGCCGGTCATGTCCTTGAACCAGCCGATCAACAGCGGGCTGAGCGCCGATCCGATATTGCCGGTGGCGTTGATCACGGCGATCCCCACCGCCCGCGCTTCCAGGCTGATCGACTGATCCGGCGTGGTCCAGAAGATCGCCATGGCGGTAAAGGAACCGACCGACGCCATCACGATCCCCAGCAGTTGGATCAGGCTGTGATCGGTGGCGGAAGCCAATAGCCAGCCGGCGGCGGCGAACAGGTACGGCAGCGCGGTGTGATGCTTGCGCTCCTGCAGCCGGTCGGATCGTTTGCTCCACCACACCATGCCGGCGATGGTGCAGATCTGCGGGATCGCCGCCAGAATGCCGATCGTCACGTTGCTGCTGCCCTGGTTGAAGCTCTGCAGGATCTGCGGCGTCCAGATATTGATCGCGCTCAGGGTGTTGGTCAGGCAGAAATAGGCCAGCGTATACATCAACACAATCGGCGTGAAAATCTCGCGCCACAGGCTGCGCTGCTGCAGCGCGCGGTGGCTGCTCGGCCCGTTGGGCTGCACCAGCTGCAGCTTGTCGGCCTCCATCATCGCCTTCAGGCTGGCTTTTTCCTCGTCGGTCAGCCACTTGGCCTTGGCCGGCGTGTCGTCGAGGTAGAACCACACCACCACGCCCAGCAGCACCGACGGAATGCCTTCCAGCAGGAACAGCCACTGCCAGCCCTTCAGGTTCATCACCCCGTCCAGCGCCAGAATATAGCCGGAGACCAGCGAGCCGATCGCCATGGTCACCGGCATGGCGATCATGAACAAGGCGTTGGCGCGGGCGCGGTAGAACGCCGGGAACCAGTAGGTGAGGTACACCAGAATGCCCGGCAGAAAGCCGGCCTCGGTGATGCCGACGATCATGCGCAGCACGTACAGGCTGGTGGGTCCGGTGGCGAACATGGTGCAGGTGGAGGCGATGCCCCACAGCACCATGATGGTGGCGATCCAGCGCCGCGCGCCGACCCGGCTCAGCATCATGTTGCTGGGAATGCCGAAGATCACGTAGGTGACATAGAACAACGTCGCCGCCAGCCCGAACATGGTCGAGCTGAGGCCGAGATCTTTGCCCATCGTCAGCCCGGCGAAGCCGATGTTGATGCGGTCGAGGAAAGAGAAAACAAACAACACGAACAGGAAAATAATCAGGCGCCGAAACAACTTTTTAATCACCGATTGCTCGGCGGCGGTTAACGCTTTATGTTGCTGCGCCGGGTTGGCCGGCGGCAGCGAATCGACGTGGTTCATGGTTCAATAGACTCCCGATGAAGGCGCTTGCGCCCCGCCCTGTTTGAACTCGTCCGCCAGGGCTTCCGCCGCCCGCGCCAGCAGGGTGGTATCCACCCCTACCGCGACGAACAGCGCGCCGGCTTCCAGATAGCGCTGCGCCAGCGCCTTGTTGGCCATCAAAATGCCCGGCGCCTTGCCGGCGGCGCGGATGCGCGCAATGGCGTCATCGATGGTGCGCTGCACCTCCGGATGCTGCGGATTGCCGGCGAAGCCCATGTCGGCGCTGAGATCCGCCGGGCCGATAAACACGCCGTCCACCCCTTCCACCTGCAGGATCGCCTCCAGGTTTTTCACCGCTTCGCGGGTTTCGATCTGCACCAGCACGCACATCTGCTCGTCGGCCTGCTGCAGGTAATCGGGCACCCGGTTCCAGCGCGAAGCGCGCGCCAGGGCGCTGCCGACGCCGCGCACCCCGTGCGGCGGATAGCGCGTGGCGCGCACCGCGTCGCGCGCCTGTTCGGCGTTCTGAATCATCGGGATCAATAAGGTTTGCGCGCCGACATCCAGCAACTGCTTGATGATCACCGCGTCGTTCCACGGCGGCCGCACCACCGGCTGGCTCGGGTAAGGGGCGACCGCCTGCAGCTGCCCCAGCACCGTCTGCACGTTGTTGGGCGCATGTTCGCCGTCGATCAGCAGCCAGTCGAAACCGGCGCCGGCCAACAGTTCGGCGCTGTAGCTGCTGCACAGCCCGAGCCACAGCCCGATCTGCGGGCGTTTTTCCTGCAGCGCTCGCTTGAAGTGGTTGGTTAACATCACATTCTCCCTGACAAGCGGGCGCGGCGCATGGCCCCCGCCCGGTTTAGTGCGGCCCGGTTCGCCGAGCCTGCTTATTAGACGAAGCGGCAGCTGATGCAGCCCATCGGGCCGTAATCGACGTGGAAAGTATCGCCGCGCCGCGCCGGCACCGGCCGGGTGAAGGAACCGCCGAGGATCACCTGCCCCGCTTCCAGCTCCACCTCATACGGCGCCAGCTTGTTGGCCAGCCAGGCCACGCCGTTGGCCGGATGATTGAGCACCGCCGCCGCCACGCCGGACTCTTCAATCACGCCGTTGCGGTACAGCAGCGCAGAGATCCAACGCAGATCCAGCGCATCCGGCTTGATCGGCCGCCCCCCCATCACCACCCCGGCGTTGGCGGCGTTGTCGGAGATGGTGTCGAACACCTTGCGCGGCCGCTGCGTCTCGGGATCGACGTTGTGGCTGCGCGCGTCGATGATCTCCAGCGCCGGAATGACGTAGTCGGTGGCGTTGTAGACGTCGAACAGCGTGCAGTTCGGCCCGCGCAGCGGCTTGGCCAGTATGAACGCCAGCTCCACCTCCACCCGCGGCACGATGAAGCGATCGATCGGAATATCGCTGCCGTCGTTGAAGAACATATCGTCCAGCAGCGCACCGTAGTCCGGTTCGGTGATCTGCGAGCTGACCTGCATGGCGCGCGAGGTCAGGCCGATCTTGTGGCCTTTGAGCGCGCGCCCCTCGGCGATCTTCAGCGCCACCCACTGCCGCTGAATGGCGTAGGCGTCTTCGATGGTGATCTCGGGATGATCGAGCGACAGCGCGCGGATCTGCTCACGACTCTTTTCCGCCTGATGCAGGCGCTGTACGGCGCGGTTAACCTGCTCTTTATCCAGCATTTACGACCCCTTATTCACGCTTTATTGAACAGCGCGTGGACATTGTTCTGTTTGTAATTCAGCACTGGATCCAGCTCTTCCATGGTGAAAGAGAGCGCCAGGTAACGCTGCGCCATCAGCGCGGCGAAGTGTTCCTTGATCAGCGCAAACAGCATCTCGCCCACCTGCTGACGGCTTTCCAGACTGCGGCCGTGGCCGATTTTCAACGTCATGTGCACGAAGGCGTAATCCTGCTTGCCGTCGGCCATCTGCCAGGTATCGAGCCAGGTGGCCCGGCTGCGCACGCCGGCCAGCGGGAAGATACCGGTCGCCGCCAGCGCCTCGTTGACCTTGGCGAACAGGGTGGGCAAATCCGCCTCGCGGCGGATGTTGTCGGTACATTCAGCGTAAAAATGGGGCATTCACACACCTCAGGCTTCAGCGGGCAAAGGGAACACGGCATTGACCTGCCCGGTGCCGGAACTGGCGAACAGCGGGGTGATGAACTCCACCTTGCCGTCGTACTTGTCCCAGCCGAGCAGGCCCAGCAGCATCACGGTGTCGTGCATGTTGCCTTCGCCGTAGCAATAATCGGCATACTCCGGCAGCATTTCGCAGAACTCGCGAAAGCGCCCCTCTTCCCAGAGCTTGACCACCCGTTCGTCCATTTGCTGGTCGAACTGACGGGTGTAGCTGTTCATGCCCTCTTCGGCGCGCTGATCGTCGATAAAGCGGTGCGACAGCGAGCCGCTGGCCAGCACCGCCACGGTGCCGTCGTATTTCTCGATGGCACTTTTGAGCGCCTCGCCCAGCCGGCGGCTGTCGGCGAAGTCATGCACGGTGCAAAACGCCGAGATCGACACCACCTTGAAATGCTTGTCGGCGTTCATGTAACGCATCGGCACCAGCGTGCCGTATTCCAGCTTCAGGCTCGGGATGTCGTGCGCCTTGGCGCGTACGCCCCGCTTGCAGGCCTCATCGGCGATCAGTTGGCCCAGCGCCGGGTTGCCGTCGTAGTCGTAAGTCATATCGCGGATGAAATGCGGCAGCTCGTTGCTGGTGTACACGCCGGAGAAATGCGCGCTGCAGTTGATGTGATAGGCGCTGTTCACCAGCCAGTGGGTGTCGAACACCACGATGGTGTCGACGCTCATCTCGCGGCAACGCGCGCCGATCTCTTTATGGCCGTCGATGGCCGCCTGCCGGCAGCCAAAGTTTTTCCCAGGGATTTCCGACAGATACATCGATGGCACATGTGTAATCTTGGCGGCTAACGCTAACTTACCCATAAGTCCTCACATGAAACAAAAATGATTCCGTGAACGATGCCGGGGCCTGATTAAACGCCCCAGCGTGGGATCGGGTGATCACCCATGGAAATGCACACGTTCTTCATTTCGGCGAACACTTCGAAGCTGTATTCGCCGCCTTCGCGGCCGGTGCCGGAGGCTTTCACGCCGCCGAACGGTTGGCGCAGATCGCGTACGTTTTGGGTGTTGACGAAAACCATGCCCGCTTCGATGCCGCGGGCCAGGCGCAGAACCTTGCTCACATCCTGCGTCCAGATGTACGACGCCAGGCCGTACTCCACGTCGTTGGCCATGCGCAGGCCGTCTTCTTCTGATTTGAACGGCAGCAGGCAGGCCACCGGCCCGAAGATCTCCTCCTGCGCCACGCGCATCCGGTTGTCGACATCCGCCAGCACCGTCGGGCGCAGGAAGTTGCCGTGGCTCAAGCCGGCCGGTTTATCCGGGCCGCCGGCCAACAGGGTCGCCCCTTCCTCCACCCCGAGGCGGATATAGCCGGAGACTTTTTCCCAGTGCTGCGGGCTGATCAACGCGCCCACCTGGGTGTTGGGATCTTGCGGATCGCCGACGCGCAGACGGTTGGCGCGCTCGGCGAAACGTTTGACGAATTCCGGGTAGATACTCTCCTGAATGAAGATGCGCGAACCGGCGGTGCAGCGTTCGCCGTTGATCGAGAAGATGGTGAACAGCGCGGCGTCGAGCGCCCGCTCGATGTCGGCGTCTTCAAAGATCAGCACCGGCGACTTGCCGCCGAGCTCCATGGAGAATTTCTTCAGCCCGGCGCTTTCGATGATGCGCCGGCCGGTGGCGGTGCCGCCGGTGAAGGAGACCGCGCGCACGTCTTTATGGCGCACCAATGCGTCGCCGGCGGTGGCGCCGTAGCCCTGCACCACGTTCAGCACCCCGGCCGGAATGCCGGCTTCCAGCGCCAGCTCGCCCAGGCGATCGGCGGTCAGCGGCGACAGTTCTGACATTTTCAGCACCGCCGTGTTGCCCAGCGCCAGGCAAGGCGCGGTTTTCCAGGTGGCGGTCATGAACGGCACGTTCCACGGCGACACCAGCGCGCATACCCCCACCGGCTGCACCAGCGTGTAGTTGAGCATCTTGTCGTCCACCGGGTAGGTCTTGCCGTTCATCTGCTGGCACACCTCGGCGAAGAATTCGAAGTTGTGCGAGGCGCGCGGGATCAGCACGTTTTTGGTCTGATGGATAGGCAGACCGGTATCGGCGGTTTCCATTTCGGCGATCTGCGGCACGTTCTGGTCGATCAGTTCACCCAAACGGCGCATCAGGCGCGCGCGCTCTTTCATCGGCGTATTCGCCCACTTGGGGAACGCCTCTTTCGCTGCGGCCACCGCCTGGTCTATCTCCAGCTGGCCGCCGGAGGCCACTTCCGCCAGCACCTCGCCGTTCGCCGGGTTGGTGGTGGTGAAATACTCTTTGCTGGCGACGTTCTTGCCGTTGATCCAGTGGTTGATGGTTTTCATCGCAGGCTCTCCTCGTAATCTTTTTCACTGATAATGTGGTTAACCAAACGGCCGATGCCTTCGATCTCCACCACCACTTCGTCGCCCGGCTGCACGTCGGCCAGCCCTTTCGGCGTGCCGGTGGCGATCATGTCGCCCGGCTGCAGCGTCATGAATTCGCTCAGGTAGGCGATCAGGAACGGAATGTCGAAAATCATGTCGGCGGTGCTGCCGCGCTGGCGCAGCTCACCGTTGACGTAGGTGCTGAGCGCCAGGCGGTGCGGATCGGCGACGTCGTCGCGATCGACGATATACGGCCCGATCGGCGTCAGGGTGTCGCGGCTCTTCACCCGCAGATTCGGCCGGTAGTAGTTCTCCAGGTAGTCGCGGATGGCGTAGTCATTGCACAGGGTGTAACCCGCCACATACTCCATGGCGCGCTCGCGGCTGACGTTGCGCGCGGTCTTGCCGATCACCGCCACCAGCTCGGCTTCGTAATGCATGTACTCCACGCCGGCCGGACGCACCGACACCTGACGGTGGCCGGTCAGGGTGTTCGGCGCCTTGAGGAACACCAGCGGTTCCTCCGGCGCTTTAAATTCCAGCTCGCTGGCGTGGTCGGCATAGTTCAGCCCCAGGGCGAACACCGTGCCCTGCGCCGGCGGCAGCCATTCCACTTCACGCTCCTGCAGCACCTCGCCGTTCGGCAGCGTGACGCGCAGCTGGTCGTCTACCTGAACGTTGACGATCTGGCCATGATGGCGAATACGGGCATGTTTCATGATGCAGCTCCTGCCTGAGTGACGCGGTTGGTCAACGTGGGCAGGCCGGCGGCGCGCACCGTCACCTCATCCCCCGGTTTGATCGCCACCCGCTGGTGCGGGGTGCCGATCAGCACCGCATCGCCCGGCTGCAGGGTGATGAAATCGCTGATGGCGGCGATCAGCTCCGGCACCGAGCGCACCAGATCGGCGGTGGACCAGCGATCCTGCTCCACGCCGTTGATCTCGGTGACGATCTCCAGCCGATCGGCGTTCTCCAGTTGCCTCATCTCCCCCAGCGGGCAGAAGCCGTCGCGGCATTTGGCCTTGATCGCCGGGCGATAGAAGCTGCTCTCCGGCAGGCTGACGTCGTTGGCCAGCGCGTAACCGGCCAGATAACGGCTCACCTGCGCCGCCGGCACCTTGCGCGCGGTGTCGCCGATGATCACCGCCAGCGTGCCGCCGCTCTGCACGGTTTCACCGGCCGGAAACGGGATCGCCCCGCCGTTGGCGAGGTGGGTATTGCGCGGTTTGATAAACCACACCGGGGTTTTGGGCGGGGTTTGATACGGCGGCTGGTGAAACGCCTGATCCCAGGCGTCCAGTTGGCTGCGGTGGTTCAGCGCAACGGAAAATACGGTGCCTTTCATGCGAACTCCTCCAATGGCAAAAACATGACAACCGGCATTCATTAATATATTAATGATTACTTTTATACGCTGTGCAGCTTTTACGCAACGCGCTTGGAGTGATTTGTGATCGTGATAACAAAATATTCACAAATTACGAACATTAGCGTGATTATTCAATGCATTAACCCTTTTTCACGCCATTTTTAGCTGCGCCTCGCATTTTTGCTTTATCCCTACGGGTAACTTTGGCTACTATTAAGTTATTAACAAAATCGGGCTTTGCGGGGCAGGCGCCCCCATAACGAGCGCCGTAACAACGAACACCTTGATAGCTAAGGCCAAACTTATGCATGAATCGTTAACCATCGCCCTGCTGCAGGCGCGTGAAACCGCCATGGGGTTCTTCCGCCCGATCCTGAAAAGCCACAATCTCACCGAGCAGCAGTGGCGCATCATCCGCGTGCTGGCCAACAGCCGTTCGATCGAATTCCACGAACTGGCGGCGGAAACCTGCATCCTGCGTCCCAGCCTGACCGGCATTCTGTCGCGCATGGAGCGCGATAAGCTGATCTTCCGCCTCAAACCGGTCAACGATCAGCGCAAGCTGTACGTGTCGCTGACCCAGCAGGGTCAGGAGCTGTATGAAGTGGCGCGCCATCAGGTGGAGCAAGGCTACGCCGAGATTGAAGCCGCCTTTTCGCGGCAAAAAATGGACCAGCTGATGACGTTGCTGGACGAGCTGATCACCCTGGGCGACAGCCTGCCCGCCAACGTCACCGCGCATCCCGCCAAGCAGTGATTGGGCCGGCCGAGATGCTTCACTGATGCTCGGATTTGCGGCTATCCTTTCCTCAAGAAAAAGCCCGAACTCGTCGGGCTTGAATTGAAAAACTGTCTCTACATTTTGAACGGCGGGACGGTCGCAGGCTTACCGTAGAGTTGCGTTTGCACGGTAGTCAGCAACTCGCCTAACGTAGCCTCAAGATATTGCATAAACTGCGGCTGATTGATGGTGCGTTCATAAACTTCAACGGGCAGGAATCGCCTCATCTCAGCATTAAATTCCCGGCTTGTAACAACGGCATGTAAAGTATCGATTCGAGCCTGCAGCAACGCTTCAAACTTGCGATCCAGGCCGTAATCGGCCAATTTTCTCGCCACCAGTTCCGCATCAATATCCGCATTCTGCTGTCTTAACCAGGCCAGATCCCAGATGTCACGATAGCGAATGCGGCGCGTAGTTGCCGGCAGAGAAACGAGTTTGTCAGCCATAATTTCACTCAGTGTCTCAACCTGGATAATCAAATCAGAATAACCGTCCGGCAACTGAGAATAATTCCTTATCAGCATCCGCGGATCGCTCGTATAGGCTGGAATATTTGCGATCTCGATTTTGATGCGTTGTTTCGGCAATTCTTTACGCTCCGGGAACGTCGTCACCGATATTTGCCATTTATCCACGGTAACATCAACGTAGTCAGGCTCACGCCTCAGTTCCGCAGGCTCTTTAACCGTCACCTCCAGGCCATACCGACTGCCAACGTAGCGCTCAATGCACGTTTTGATTTCCTTCATGTTTGCAGAGCAAAAAAGACGGCCTCCCGCAAAGTCCAAGTCCTCGCTGAAACGGCTAGAGCCGTAGCACAGGCGCAGCGACGTGCCCCCCTGAAATATCAGAGACTTTAAGAATCCCGCATTCGAGAGTGCATACAAAATGTCATAATGCAGCAGTTCCTTTTCCACCACGGGCCTGACGGACGCCAGATTATCTGACCTGACGATGTCATCGACCAGTTGATTAAAATCGACGGAGTCAGACATCAGCGAGCTCTCCCTGTTGAATGAGATGCGTATTTCTCCCTACCCGAAACAGATCTTTTATCGCCGTTTCTTTCGTCGCGATGCGCAACGGGCCTCTGCCTTCGAGGCTTCCCCGAAGAATATCGATAGGTTTCTTGCTGGTATGGGTGATTTCGATAACGCCCCAAGGAGTGACGAACTCTCCCGAACGGCCGGTAGACATGATAGTAAGTCTATCGATAGGAATTTGTGAGATGACGCCGTACTGAGATAACGCAGATTCCAGGCTGATGTAATTGTATTCTCCTCGCCGAAGATTGATCGCGATGCTCTCCAGAGGGTACCCCCCCAGAGAAGCCCGAGCATTCGCATAAACCCCCTTCGCCACTCGTTTAAGGATACCGGCGGCCACTAAACGATCGACTGATTTTTGCAATGTTTTCGGTGACTCGGCCGGGAAAAGGGTGGCGAGATCCTGAGTAAGGAAAATGTGCTTTCCCAACCTGCTGAATTTATCCAGCGTATTAATGGCTGTCATTTTATCCACGGCGTCATTCCTACGAATACTCCCCCTTATTTGGGGGATTATGTATAGATGGATACGATAACAACGATATCTCTACAAATAAACCCCTCTAAAGGGGTTTATTTGTAGATCACCGGGAGTGTTTCTGAATCAAACTTGAGCATTCGTTTCCGGCAACAGCGCGCCGCCGTCCACCACCAGCGTCTGGCCGGTGATATAGGCCGCCGCCGGCGAGGCGAGAAACACCATCGCCGCGGCGATGTCTTCCGGTTCACCCAGCCGCCCGAGCGGCACCGCGGCGGCGATCGCCTGATTCACCTGCGCGTCGCCCAGGTTGGCCATCGCCGGCGTGCGGATCATCCCCGGCTCCACGCCGTTGACGCGAATGTTCTCCGCCGCCAGCTCCAGCGCCGCCGCGCGAATAAACCCGTTCACCCCGGCCTTGGAAGCGGCGTAGTGCGCCAGTCCCGGGTAGGCCACCCGTGGGCCGGTCACCGACGAGGTCACCAGCAGGCTGCCGCCGCCGGCGCGGCGCATCCACGGCAGCGCCGCCTGCGCCAGAAAGAACGGCGCCATCAGATTGACGCTCAGCGTGCGTTGCAACAGGGCCGCGTCGATGGCGGCGAACGGCGTCAGCGGAAAATAGGCGGCGTTGTGGATCACCACGTCCAGCCGTTGGTGCCGCTCGCCCACCGCCGCCACCAACTCGGCGACCTGCCCCGGTTCGGCCAGATCGCAGGCCAGCGCCTGCACTTTCCACCCTTCGCCCCGCAGCGTTTGCGCCGCCGCCTGCGCCTGCGGCAGCTGCACGTCCGCAATCGTCACCTCGGCGCCAAGCCGGGCAAAGGCGCTGACGATCGCCAGCCCAATGCCCTGCGCGCCGCCGGTCACCAGCACCGCCTGCCCGGCGAAGGCGTCGGCCGCATAGGTTGCGCTCATCGGCCTATCCTCGCGGGTGGCGCGTGGTGTTCAGCACCTGCGCATGGGCGCCCACCGCAAAATTGCTCAGCGCGCTGAAATCGCTGCCCTGATAGCCGAGGATCTTGCCGTCGGTGCGCATGCCTTGCAGATCGATCATCACCACACCCAGCGTCGGAATGATCTTCTCGCGCCAGACGAACAGATAAAGCTGCTCCGCCACCTTCACGTAGTGGCAGCGATCGACGTCCGCCAGCCCCTTCTCCACCCCGTCCAGACACTGCCAGGCGTAGAAGTTGTCGTTCAGGTAGATGTGCTCGTACCGCTCGGTCGGGCTGTAGGTGTACATGTTGCGCATGCCGATCAGCTCATCGGTAAAGCCCGGCAGCGCCACGTCGGCGTCATCCAGCGTGCCGAAGCGGAATTCGGCCTCGACCGCGGTCAACGGCAGTCCCTGTTCCACCCGGCTGAAGGCGTCGAGCCGCGCCTGCGCTTCGTCCGGCAGTTGGCCGTATACCGCGGTGAAGTTGCCCTGATTGCGGTCGCACACCAGCGTAATGCTGGCGTTGGCGCGGGCGGGATCGAGAAAATCGATGAACAGCACGCCAGGGCGAATGCTGGTGGCGCGATAGGCGATACCGCGCCGCTCTCCCCACTCCAGCGTCTGCTCGTCGGTAAACCGGCAACGCTGCGTCGCGCCGTCGCTGAAACGCAGCATCAGCGTGATGCCTGCCAGGCCGTGCTGGCGTTCCAGCGTATTGCTGTGCGGCGCAAAGCCTTCCGCCAGCGCGCCAACCTGAATGAATACCGCTTCTGAACTCATGGAATGCTCCTTACAGGGAAGTGAAAGCCAGGGTCGGCACATCGACAATGGTGGAGCCGCCGTCGGCCACCAGCGTCGCGCCGGTAATGATTGAAGCTTCGCTGGAACAGAGGAACCGGCAGACGCGGGCGATCTCCTCTGCGCTGGCCGGCCGGCGCAGCGGCACGTCGCGGCAGACCATCTGGTAAGCCTGCTCCAGCGAAATCTGATGGGCGTCCATCAACAGCTGCATCTCTTCGTCCGCCATCGGCGTGGTCACCCAGCCCGGGCACACCGCGTTGGCGCGCACGCCCAGCGGGCCATAGTCGCGGGCTATGGAGCGCATCAGGCCGATCAGCGCGTGCTTGGCGGTGACGTAGCCGCAGACCTCCGGCCCGGCGGCCAGCGAGGCGATCGAGGCCACGAACAGCAGGTTGCCGCCGCTCTTGATCAGCTCCGGCAGGCAGGCGCGCGCGCTGGCGAAAGCGCTGTTGAGGTTGCTGTCCATCGCCCCTTGCCACTGCGCGTCGGTCATCTCGGTAATGCGCTTAAAGCCCATGCCGCCGGCGCTGCCGATCAGGCAGTCGATGCGCCCGGCGTCGCGCAGAATGGCCGGCAACAGCGTGTGGGCCCAGCTCTCGCCGCTGGCGGCGTCGCCCACCAGCGCCTGCGCGCCGATCTCTTGCGCCAGCGCCGTCAGCGGTTCCGGGCGGCGGCCGATGATGAACACCCGATCGCCCTGCGCCGCCAGCAAACGGGCGCAGGCGGCGCCAACGCCGGTGCCGCCGCCGGTAATCACAACCACTCTATTCATGATTCAGCTTCTCCATCAGTTGGCCGATCATCAGCAGGCTGCTCAACAGCAACCGCCGCTGTTCGGCATCCAGCCGCAGATAGCGGCGGCCGGCCGGCACGCGGCTGACCACCTCCGAGGCGGCGAAATGCTCGATATCCGCCTGCCAGCGCCCGTCGTTCACCGTCAGCCGCACGCGGCGAAAATCCAGCTGCGCCAGCGTCTCGCCGATCTGCGGGTAGCGCAGCAGGCCGTCCAACAGCCGCTGCGCGGCCGCATGGCGCTGGCGCAGCAGATAGCGCACGCCGCGCCGCCGCAGCCAGCCGCCGGTCACCACGTCCAGCGTCAGCGGAGGCTGCGCTGTGCACGTGCCCTGCAACCGAAAGCGGTGGCTGACGATATGCGCCATAAACAGCCCCTGCACCTGTTCGCTGACCTCGATCTGCGGCCCCTGCGGCAGCGTCAGCCGCAGCAGGCCCGGCGCCAGGCGTTCGCACGCGTAGGGTTCCAGGTTGCGCGCCAGACGGTCCAGCGCGGCGCCCGGCCGATAACCCGACGGCGCTCGCCGCCAGGCGCGATTAAGTGAGGGAAGTAAGCCGATCAAACTGCGCCTCCTCGTTTTCGCCCTTGGCGAACGCGTTCTCCAGCACCTGCTCGACCGGCACCGGCTTGAACGGATTCACTTTCTGCACGCACAGCGTCCAGAACAGCGCATAGGCGGCGGTCAGGCCGATCATCCAGCCGAAGGGAATGTAAACGTCGCTCGGGTTCATCCCCGGCGGCGTGATGTAAACGATGGCCAGTACGATGCCGACGCTGGAGACGATCTGCGGCAGCGGGAACCACGGCGATTTATAGGCGCGCGGCAGATCGGGGCGGCGCAGGCGCAGCAGCACCACCGAGCAGGTCACCAGCAGGTAGGCCACGCCCCAGGCGCACACCGCCGCCAGCACCAGCGGAATGATCTTGTCGAGGTTGCCCTGAATGGCGAAGGCATGTACGCAGGGGATCAAGACCGCCACCAGAATGCCGACCACCGGCGTCTTAAAGCGCGGGTGCAGATAGGCGAACATGCGCGGCAACGCGCCGTCCAGCGCCATGCCGTACAGAATGCGCGGCACCGCCGCCATCAGCGTGTTGATGGTCGCCGCGCCCGCCAGCAACAGGCCGACGCCCAGCCAGTACTTGCCGAACTGGCCCATCACCTGGCCGGCGAACGCCGGGATGGCCATCGGCGTTTCCAGCAGACGCGTGCCGCTGGCGGCGTCGATCACCACGTTTTCCACCTGGTGGCTGAGCGCCGCGCCGTACAGCGCCATACACACCGCCACGCCGCACAGCCCGAGCGCCATCGCCCGCGGGATCACCCGATCGCAGCGTTTGATCTCCGGCGCCATCGGCGTCACCAGCTCGCAGCCGACGAACATGAACATCGCCATGCCGATCAGGCTGAACACCGCGAAGGGATCGTTCAGGTTCAACGTGCTGCCGAACCAGCCCTCGAGCGGCACCGCATGCGGCGACAGCAGCCCGACGATGCCGAAAATCACCAGCGTGCTCCACATGGCGAAGGTCAGCACGATCTCCGCCTTGCCGAAGGCCTCGATGCCGAACGCGTTGAGCAGGCCGAACACGACAACCAGCCCGACGCCGACCATCCAGGAGGCGTTGTGGCTTTCCATCAGGGTATTGAGGTGCTCGAAGTTCACCAGCGCCATGATTCCGGAAAGAATGGTCTCGGCGGTGCCGGCGAAGATATGCACGATCAGGTAGGCCGACAGCGCGCCGGTGATGGCGAAAAAGCGCCCCATGCCGCAGGAAATGTAGTCGTAAACGGAACCGGAGGTCGGCAGCAGCGCCGCCGCTTCGGAGAAGGTGGTGAGCTGCGCCTGCATCATGACAAAAGCGATCAGCATCGCCAGCGCGAAGGTGTCGCCGCCGATGCCGAAGCCGCTGGTGACGGTCAGGATCACCGGGCTGGCCATGATCACCCCGACCGAACTGGCCAGGGTGGTGGGAAAGCCGACCTTGCCTCGAGCCAGGTGGGCGTGCAACCGCGACGACAGGTTCATGGTTATTTCCTCTTATAGTTTTGGCCTGATGCATGCAGGTGCTTGCAGGTTTTTCACCGCCAGCGGCGGTCATCTCACTATAGAGAGGAAAGGAAAATGCTGACTATCGTCCTTAAGGACGAGACGCTTTCAACCTGCGGCCGCGCTCAAGGCGGCGCGCTCGCTCAGCATGAAGCGGCTCGGCTCAGCCCAAGCAAGGTCATCATTTTTTCGTCTTATACGTTTGGCGCCGCCTGGCGCTATCTTCAATTCGCAGTGTAGGAAGCGGCGGAAAAGCCTGGCTATCGTTCTTAAGAACGAGGGGCAGCGGAAGCGACGTCGGCTGTAGCACGCGCGCAGCGGCGATGGCCTCCCCCGGGCAGGCGTTGAAAAGCGCTGTAAATTCAGCGGGAAAAACGTCGAATTATTTCATTAACCTATTAATGAAAATCGCGACAAATCCGAACAAAAAAGCCCTGATTAACGCAGTGTCATCTTGTTATTTCTGTATTTTATTGCAATCGGCCTCACGTTGTTAATATGTTTTTATTGTGTTGCCAAATTGCTACAACTATGCTTGTATCGTTCATATATTGACCGCCAACATTCTCCAGATTGAACGATAAAGGGAGGAATACGAATCATGCACAGCACAGCATCCGATGCCTTTATCAACAGTTGTTTGGCGACCATTACGCACCTGATCCCGGTGTCCGCCGGGGTGTTTTATCTGGTCGATCGCGACCTGCGGCCGGATCACTACATCCTGCACGGCATGCCCGATAAAACGCATCAGCAATACCTGAACCACTTCCAACAGATAGACCCGCTGCAGCCAGCCAACTTCCATCGGCAAGACATCACCATGGTCGGCATGAGCCCGGCGGCGATCGCCGACAACCGCCGCTATTACCACGACTTTATGCTGCCGAACGACATGCGCGACATGACGGAGATTTTCATTCGCCAACGCAAACGCATCGTCGCCGGGGTGTCGTTGATCCGCGATACGCCGTTTACCGAATTGGAGCGCGGCCGCCTGCGCGCGGTGCTGCCGCTGATCGAGCTGGCGACGCGCGATCTGCTGCCCGACAGCGAGGCGCAGCTGCTGACCGCCAAGGAACAAGAGATCGTCAACCTGGTGCGCGAAGGCGCCAGCAATAAGCGCATCGCCCTGAAGCTGGGCATTTCGCTGTCCACGGTGAAAACCCATATGCGCAACATTTTCGCCAAAACCGACGTGGTGAACCGCACCGAACTGGTCGCCGGCGGCTTTCTCGCCCACGGTTAACGCCCGATAACGGCCGCCGCTGCCGGCGGCCGGAAAATAACGCCAAAACGTATTCGCCATTTATGGCGCGGCTCCCCCCTGCCCGCAATCGGGCCGGGCGGGATATTTCATCGTCACTCAACGCTTGGGGAATAAGGTTTATGTCCAGTGATTCGGTTTCCGCGCCCGCCGCCGGCGCGGCGCTCCCCTGCCCGCCGCGGCTGCTGACCGCCATTATCGTCTTCGCCGCCATCGCGCCGGGCATTCTGATGACCGCCCCCGCCGTGGCCGCCCAGCTCGCCGCGCAGTGGCAGCTCGGCCCGGCGCAGATCGGCCGACTGTTCTCCACCGAACTCGGTGCCATGAGCCTGGCCACGCTGCCGGCGTGGTGGTGGATCGGGCGCATCAACTGGCGACGGGTCGCTACGCTGTCGGCGCTGGTGTTTATCGCCGGCAACCTGGCTTCGGCGCTGGTGCAGGACTTCACCCTGCTGCTGCCGCTGCGCTTTATCGCCTCGCTGGCGGGCGGCACCCTGATGATCCTGTGCATCACCTGCGCCGCCGGCACCGCCAATCCCAGCCGGGTCTATGCCTTCTGGGTGCTCGGCCAGCTGGTGCTGGGCGCGGTGGGGCTGCTGGCGCTGCCGCCGTTGTTCGCACACTTCGGCCTGATGGCGGTCTACCTGATTTTGGCGGCCATCATGCTGTGCTGCCTGCCGCTCATCCCGGCGTTTCCCAACGGTTTCACCGCCGCACGCAGCGCCCGCAGCGGAGCCGCCGCCTCGCCGGCGCGCAAGCTGTGCGCCGTGCTGGCGGTGCTGACCTTTTACATCAGCCTGAGCGCGGTCTGGACCTTTATCGGCGGCATCGCCGCCGGCGCCGGGCTATCGCCGTCCCACAGCGGCCAGGTGCTGGCCGTCGCCACCTTGCTCGGCATCGTCGGTGCGGGGGCCGCGGCGATGATCGGCGCGCGCTTCGGCGGCGAGCGCCCGATCGCGCTCGGTTACGCCCTGCTGCTGGCCAGCGTGGCGCTGCTGACTGGCCAACCCTTGCTGTTGCGCTTCGCCCTGGCGGCCCTGCTGTTCAAATTCACCTGGACCTTCGTGCTGCCATTCATTCTGGCGCGGGTCGCCGGGTTGGATAACGACGGCAAGCTGATGAACGGCATCAACCTGGTGATCGGCGGCGGCATGGCCATCGGCCCGACGCTGGCCGGCTATCTGATCGAATATTCCGGCGGTTTCAACGCCTTGCTGTTCGGCGCGCTGGGCTGTGCGCTGCTGTCGCTGCTGTTGATTTCGCTGGCTTCACCGCGCGCACCGCGCCGTATAACAGGAGGAGAAAGGTGAAAAGAACAACCGGTTTCTTGTTTGATGAACGCTGTTTCTGGCACAGCACCGGCCTGCACGCCACCACCCTGCCGGTCGGCGGCTGGGTGCAACCGCCCTCGGGCGCCGGCCATGCCGAATCGCCGGAAACCAAACGGCGCATGAAGAACCTGATGGACGTGTCCGGCCTGTCGCGCCAGCTCACCCTGCTGAGCGCCGAACCGGCGACGGAAGAAGACCTGCTGCGCATCCACCCCGCCCACTATCTGCAGCGCTTCAAACAGGTGAGCGACAGCGGCGGCGGCCTGCTGGGGGAAGAGGCGCCGCTGGGGCCGGGCAGCTATGAAATCGCCAAACTCTCCGCCGGGCTGGCCTGCGCGGCGGTGGAGGCGGTGCTGCAGGGTGAGCTGGATAATGCCTATGCGCTGTCGCGCCCGCCGGGCCACCACTGCCTGCCGGATCAATCGATGGGCTTCTGCTTCCTGGCCAATATCCCGATCGCCATCGAGCGCGCCAAGGCCCGTTACGGGCTCGGAAAAGTGGCGGTGCTCGACTGGGACGTGCACCACGGCAACGGCACCCAGCACATCTATTGGCGGCGCGGCGACGTGCTGACGCTGTCGCTGCATCAGGACGGCTGCTTCCCGGCGGGCTATTCCGGCGAACGGGATCGCGGTGAAGGCGACGGGGCGGGCTGCAACGTCAACGTGCCGATGCTGGCCGGCGCCGGCGACGACGGCTACCTGCACGCCATGCGGCGCATCATCATCCCGGCGCTGGAAAAATTCGAGCCGGAGATGATCATCGTCGCCTGCGGTTACGACGCCAACGCGCTCGATCCGCTGGCGCGCATGCAGCTGCACAGCGACAGCTTCCGCGCCATGACCGCGCTGGTGCAGGAGGCCGCCGACCGGCTGTGCGGCGGCAAACTGGTGATGGTGCATGAAGGCGGCTACGCCGAATCCTACGTGCCGTTCTGCGGGCTGGCGGTGATGGAACAGCTGAGCGGCGTGCGCACGGAAGTGCTGGATCCGCTGCTGGCGTTCATCCAGCAACAGCAGCCGCGCGACGCCTTCAACCGCTTCCAGCGCGAGGCGCTCGATGCGCTGGCGCGCCAGTTCGGCCTGTAGTTCCCTCTCAGCGGGCGCCGCACCCGGCGCCCCTGACAACCTCGCCGCCAGCCGCTACGCTGAAGGGCAACCCTACCACCATGAGAACAATAACATGTCCGAACAAACCGTCAGCTTTATCAAAGGCCGTCACGGCGACATCGCGGTGCACGACTGGGGAAACGACCAGCCGCGCTATCTGGCGCTGCTGGTGCACGGCTACGGCGAGCACCTCGGCCGCTATCAATACGTGGCGCGCACGCTGCAGACGCAGGGCGCGCGGGTGTTCGGCCCCGACCATCTCGGCCACGGCCTGTCGCAGGGCGAACGCGTGTTGATCGAAGATTATGACGCCGTGGTCGACGACGTGCAGCGCGTGGTCAGCCATTTCCGGCGGCAATATCCCACCTTGCCGCTGGTGGTAATCGGCCACTCGATGGGCGGCATGATCGCCACCCGCTACGTGCAGCGCCATGGCGAGGAAGTGCGCGCGCTAGTGCTGTCCGGCCCGCTGCTCGGCGACAGAACGGCGATTTCCGATCTGGCCGAACTGCCGACGATCCCCGACGCGCCGCTGGATACCGCCACCCTGGCGCGCGATCCGGCCGTCGGCGTGGCCTATCAGGAAGATCCGCTGGTGTGGCACGGGCCGTTCAAACGCCCCACTCTGCGCGCCATGCAGCGGATGCTCGCCGCCATCAACGCCGGGCCGGGGTTCGGCGCGCTGCCCACGCTGTGGATCCACGGCGACGACGATCGGCTGGTGCTGATGAGCGAAACGCAAACCGCGCTCGACCGTCTGCGGGGCGACGACTTCGAACAGCTGATCAACACAGGCGGGCGGCACGAGAGCTTTAACGAAACCAATAAGGATCAGATCCTCAAGCGGGTGACCGATTTTATTGCGCGGGCGTTAGATTAAGGCGTTCCCCCTCAGCGGGCTGAGGGGGACATGACGGCGTCAGCCCTCGACGATGGCGAGGTAGTGTTTGACGAAGCGATCCGAGGTGATGTCCCAGCGCACCGGGGTGCCCTTTTCGACGAACCAGGAGTCGCCGGCCTGATACTGCACCGACTCGCCGGTGCGTTCGTTGGTCAGGGTGGCGCTGCCTTCCCACACCGTGGCGTGCTCGGCGAACGGGTACTCCATCACGAAGCTGCCGCGGGTGCAGCTGAACACGCCGCAGTTCAGGTTGTCGGTCGGTTCGCCGAAGATGCTGGCCACGCCGACGTTCGGCGTGCCGGCGATCACCGTGGCGCCCAGGTTGCTGACGCTGCCGATCTCCAGCAGTTCCGGCAGCGGTTGTTTAAGCAGTAACGGTTTCATGTGATTCTCCTCTGAGGGTTAACGGCGGCCTTTCCAGTAGCCGGATGTCTGGTGCCAAACCTTGCCGGCGGTGGTCATCACCCGCCGCAGCTTGTCCTTGCCGAAAATGTTGACGTGCGGGATCGAGCTCATCAGATCGTAGCGATCGGATCCTTCGCTCATGCCCTCCGCCAGCACCTTGCACACGATGTGGCTCGGCGTCACGCCGAAGCCGGAGTAGCCCTGCACGTAAAACACGTTGTCGCGATCCGGCAGTGTGCCGATCTGCGGGAACAGGTTGGCGCTGCAGCAAAGCGGGCCGCCCCAGGCCAGATCGATCTTCACGTCTTTCAGGTACGGGAACACCTTCAGCATCAGATTGCGGTTCCAGGCCTTGAGATCCGACGGGAAATATTCGATCAGGCGGGTGGCGCTGCCGAACAGCAGCCGGTTTTCGTTGGTCACCCGGTAATAGTCGATCACCGGGCGGATGTCGCTGTAGGCGCCGCGGATCGGGCTGATCTGACGGATCAGATCGTCAGACAGCGGCTCGGTGGCCAGCTGGAAGGCGTAGGTATTGATAGTCTTGCGGTAGATCTGCGGCTCCATGCCGTTGAGGAAGCCGTTGCAGGCCCACAGCATTTTGTTGGCGCGCACCGAGCCCATGGCGGTGCGCACCGTGATGCGCGGCCCATACTCGACGTTGAGCACGCTGCTGTTCTCGAAGATTTTCACCCCGTAGCCGCTCAGCGCCTTGGCCTCGCCCAGCAACAGGTTAAGCGAATGCACGTGGCCGCCGCCCATGTGTTTCAGCGCGCAGGTGTAGGCGTCGGAGCCCACCACCTGCTTCACCTCCGCCCCGGTGTAGAGCTCGATCTCCTCCTGCGGCGCCACCGCCCTGAACTCCTTCAGCCAGCCGCGCAGGGTCTTCTCCTGGCGCGCGTTGCTGCCGAGGTAGCCGTAGCCGAAGCAGAAGTCGGCGTCGATGTCATATTTCTTGATGCGCTCGCGGATAATGCCGGCGCCGAGGTTGCTGATCTTGAAGATGGTTTCCAGCCCGGCCGGGCCGACGTGGCGTTTGATCTTCTCCAGATCGTGGCCGATGCCGGCCATCACCTGGCCGCCGTTGCGTCCGGTGCCACCGTAGCCCAGATAGCGGCCCTCGAGAATGGCGATATTGGTGATGCCCTTCTCCGCCAGCTCCAGCGCGGTGTTGATGCCGGAGAAGCCGCCGCCGATGATCACCACGTCAACGTCCAGCTCCTCTTCCAGCGTCGGGAAGCGCAGATCGTATTTTTTGGTCGCCGCGTAGTAGGTTAAGGACTCGATTTCGTTGTTCACTGCCGCACTCCCGATTGCCTATGCCATGACATCGGATTATCGGGAGGCGGCAGCCGTGCCGCTATGTCCCCTTAGGGACATTCGCTACAAAAAATTAACATTCACGCGCTGCGCCGCTGCGGGGCGGCCAGCAGCAGGCTGAACAGTTCGGCCTGCGAACCGATGTTCAGCTTGCCGTAGATGTTCTTGCGGTGGTTTTTTACCGTGCCGAGGCTGATGAACAGCCGGTCGGCGATCTGCTGCGAACCGCAGCCGGCGAGGATCAGATCGACAATCTCGCGCTCGCGCGGCGTCAGCAGATAGCGCGCCTGAGCGCCGTCATCGTTCACCGTCGCGGCCTCGGCCGGCGCCGCCACCACTTCGCCGTGCAGCCGCGCCACGCTTTTCACCAGCGTCAACGCGCTGCGCAGATCCGCCCGCTGCGGGTAGCGCACCGCCACCGTGCGGCGCGCCGAACCGAAAAAGACGCCCAGCCCGCGCTCCGGCGTCAGCTGCAGCAGCACGCCGGCCTCGTCGTGCCAGCCGGTCTTGCGATAAAAATTACGGTAATAGTCGCTGTGATAAAACCCGCAGGGTGCCAGCTGGCGCAGCGTGAGCACCTCGCCTTCGCCGCCGTCGTTCAGCGCGCGGTAAAACGGATCCTGCAGGTAGGCGCCCTGCTGGTAGAGCTGATTGACCGCGTCGCTGTTTTCGCGCTCGGTTTTAATCAGGCAGCGCGGCGGCCGGCCGCGTTCGAAGGCATAGACGATGGCGTTGTCGAAGGCGAAAAACCCTTCCAGCCAGTTCAACAGGCTGGGATAAAAGCGTGGGCTGGCCACCGCATCGATCACCGCAGACAAGCGTTCAACCTGAATTTCCATACCCGCCTCGCCATTATTAACACATTAACAATCTACCGATTTCGGATGGGGTTGGCCGCACGACGGCCAGTACTGTTAAAAAAAGCATCCGCAGCGCCGAAATGCAAGAACGCGATCGTTTACATGTTAAACAACTCACAGGTTGCCGCGGCGGGGAAAGCGGTGGCCGCTCCGCGCCCGCTGGCTTATGCTGTGGCATCGCGCCCCGCAACGCCGTCAAGGAGACCTCATGTCCGTCAGCCACATCATCGCCAACCGCCAGACCTGGTTCGGCCACGGCAGCATCCAGCAGCTGCCGCCGCTGCTGCTTGCCGACCCGCAGCCGACGCTGCTGTTCAGCTGCCGCTCTTTTCTCAACGGCCCGGTGTACGCCGGCCTGCGCGAAGCGCTGGCACCGCTGTTCATCGGCACCGAAATCGTCAGCCATGAGGCGTCGCCGCAGGAAATCGACGCCTGGGTGGCGCGCTGGCGCGGCCAGGCGCGGCGCGTGGTGGCCATCGGCGGCGGCAGCGTGCTGGACGCCGCCAAAGCGTTCTCCGCGCTGGTTGAGCACCCGCTGCCAACGCTGCGCTATATGGAAAAGGTGGGCGACAGCAAAATCAGCGGCGCCACCCTGCCGCTGATCGCCATTCCCACCACCGCCGGCACCGGCAGCGAGGTGACGCAGAACGCGGTGATCACCGATACCCAGGTCAGCAAGGTGAAAGCCTCGCTGCGCCATAACAACTTCGTACCGCACACCGCCATTCTCGATCCGCAGCTGCTGGCGGGCGCCCCGGACAAGGTGCTGGCCTACTGCGCCATCGACGCCTTCACCCACCTGTTCGAGGCCTATCTGTCGAAAACCGCCGGCACCATGACGCGCGATATGTCGCTGAGCGGCATCCGCCACTTCCTCGCCGCCTGGCCGGCGCTTAACCGCAGCGACGCGGCGCGCGAAGCGATTATGCAAGCTTCCTACCTCGGCGGACTGACGCTGAGCGCCGCCGGGCTGGGGGTCATTCACGGCATCGCCGGCGAGATCGGCGCGCTGCGCGACTACCACCACGGGCAGGTCTGCGGTCGCCTGCTGCTGCCGTTCCTCGCCCTATTGGAAAGCAGCGAACAGCCGCAGCAGCGCGCGCTGATGGCCGAGCTGGCCGCCAGACTGTACCCGCACTGGCAGGGCAGCCCGGAGAGCTACCTGACCGATTTCATCACCCGCCACGCCATCGCGCCGTTCTGGCAGGACGATTTGCCGATTTCCGGCCAGGAATTGGCGGTGGCGCTGGAGAAATCCAACAGCAAGAATTCCTGGATCGACTATGCGCCGGCGCAGCGGCAACGGATGATCGAAGAGGCGTTTCGCGTCGAATGATTATATAATCAGATCAACGCACTAGCAGGAGTTAAGGAAATGGGCATCATCGGCTGGATCTTCGCCGGCATCGCGGTCGGCATCCTGGTCGGCGCGCTGATCAGAATCTTCGGCAAGAAGAAAGAACAGTAAGCGACTTTAAGCAGCATCAAATGCCTGCTCGACAATACCGTCTTTTCTCAACAAATAGCGGCGGTGTGTTCCCAGTTCGAGCAGGCAAAGCGCCCCATGGTTGGCGATATCAAACGCACCATAATCCAGGTTGCACATATTGCCCAATTGGCGCGCGCCTTCACCTGGCGTATGCCCGCACAGTACATAACCGACATCCATTATTGGCCCATCGTATTTGGCACGGTTACGCCGGCGCCCAAAAAGACAGCTATGCGTACTCACCGGGTCTCCAGATTTCAACCCTGTAAGGAACGTTTCGAGGCAATCTATTTCAGGAGGCACCTCAGCATGAATCACGCAATAATCGACTTGAGCGACGGTGAGTTTAATCACCCAAGGGAGCATCATGGCGAGCTGCTGGCAGCGGTACCGCATCGCATCGTCCAGTTCAAAAAACCAATCTCCGCCCATCATCTTCCATCTCTGCGCGATCTCACTTTGCCGCTGGCTCTCGGTCGCTTGCCTATAATCAAGCAGCACTTTCTCATGATTGCCCAACACAGAAAAAAACCAGGGCTGCTCAAGTAATGTCAGACACCCCAAACTGTTCGTACCACGATCGATTAAGTCACCCACGGCGACCAGACGATCACGGCGTGTGTCGAACCCGACATGCTCAAGCAGCACACGTAACTCATCCAGGCAGCCGTGCAGATCGCCAACGGCAAAATCTCGCCCCTGTTCATTCTTGGCCAATTCGGTAATCATCCTTCCTCACCTGTCGAGTAATCACTTGCAGCACACCTCTTTTGTTCATAATATTATTTTGTTCACGACTCATGAACAAAAGGAGAGCATGAACAAATGTCTAAACCAGGAACCGAAGATGCGCTTTTGACCGCAGTAAGCGAAAATTTGCCGACCAACCTGCGCCTGACGGTGAAACGCTCTTCGAACAACGAGGACTACGACGGTCTGGCAACCCTGACTGTCGGACGCGATCAAACCTTTGACTTCAAGATAGAGATAAAATCGATTCACCGGAAAGAAAATCTCTTTCTGCTGAAAAAAGCATGGCACGACAATGCAACAGATCAACGCCTGCTCATCTGCCCTCACCTGACCGCCGCTCAAGCCGAGATTTGTGAAGAACTGCGCCTCAATTTCATTGATGCCGCCGGTAATGCCAGCATCGTAACTAAAGGGCTGTTTCTGCGTATTTCCGGCAAAAAGCCGGTTAAATCCCTCACTAATAGTGATAATAGTGCAGCCAGAATCAGTGAAGGAACACTAAAACTGCTGCTGGTGTTGTTAAACGACGAACAGGCGATCAATGCAACCTATCGTGAACTCTCCGCCGCTGCCGGCATATCGCTGGGCATGGTCAGTAAGGCGTTCGAGTATCTGGAAAGTCAGCGTTATTACCGCAAATCGAAAGGCGGACGCAGATTACTGTCACCTGAATCGCTAACGGCACTTTGGCTTCGTGAATATGCCGTCATGATCCGGCCAAAGTTAAAAAGGCTCAATCTGGTAGCGCCAACAAACTGGCAAGACCTGACGTTGAAGCCAAGCGAGATTTGGGGAGGAGAAGCGGCCGCGGCGCTGCTAACCGAAGGTTATCTTTATCCCGAAACCCTGATGCTGTTTACCCATACCCCATTGCAGCAGCGTAGAAAGGAGCTGGGTATGCATCCTCAGCAACATGGCAGCCTGCAAATGACCGGTGCATTCTGGGGTGAGACGCTGAAACTCTCTCTACGTTCTCAGGCCATGCTCAGCATCGCTGAATTACTCGCCAGCCGAGATAGCCGTAATCTCGAAGTCGCCAGGATGATAAATGACAAGTACCTTGGTCTTACAGACAGCGCTCTCTTCAGAGACTGAAAAGCTGCTCACGAAAATTGCCACCGTTTGCGCGCAGCAAAATGTGGCTTTTTTCGTTGCGGGCGCAACGGCACGCGAAGTGCTGATACATCATATCCATGGCCGAAAGCCTGGACGCAGGACCAGTGACATTGATATCGCCATCTTTGTCGATGATTGGCCGTCGTTTACGGAACTGCAGGCGGCTTTCATCGTCGAAGGTGCAACAACCACAAAAGGCAACCCGCACCATTTTATCTGGGCGGAAAACCACCTGGATATCATTCCTTTCGGCGGCGTAGCGGAAGAGAATAAAATCGCCTGGCCTCCCGACCGAGCGATAGTCATGAATGTCGACGGCTTCCGGGAAGCCTTTGAGCATACGGTCGTCGTGCGCCTGTTTAACGGTGCCGAACTGCCGTTTTGCTCTTTACCGGGGTTAGCCATGCTAAAAATTTTCGCCTGGCAAGCTCGCGGACATGGGAACGGGAAGGACGCCATCGACCTTTTCACCATCATTAGCGAATATGGCAACATTGAAGAAGAACGCATTTGGGACGCCCCGCTTGAAGAGGATGACCTGGACGCGGATCCGGAGAGAATGGGTGCATTTCTGCTTGGTCTCGATATTGCCGCACTTCTGCAACAAAGTTCACACGGCATTACTGCCGCTCAATTATTGTCGCTGCAAAGCCATAAAATTGTCGATGCGATTGTCTCGCAAAATACCCGGGAAACCCCAGAGCGCATTGAACAACTGGTCGAGGATTTTTGGCGTGGCATCGCGTTCAGGGAGTAATCCTCATTCCATTCCGTGGGCCGCCAGCAGGCACTCATGGAACAGCTTCACCACCCGTTGCGGCACCGGCGAGCGGCGCAGCACGCTGGAATATTCGCAGTGATAGCGGAACAGCGCCGGTTTGATCGCCCGCATCAGGTTCTGCGCCACAAAAAACGCCGCGTAATGATCCGGCAAAAAGCCGACGTATTTGCCGGACAGAATTAACGTCGCTATCGATTCCTGCGCAAATCCCGTCGCCTTGCGATGCAAATGTTGCTGCAGGCTCAGTTCCATATTCGGCGAATGGTAGCCCAATCCGGCGAAGGCATAATTGTGCAGCAGATCCCAATTTAATGTTTCATGACTGGCGGAAAATAATTCATGCTGCGCGCCGCAATATAAGAACATCCTCTCACTGAATAACGAATGATAAGATAAACTTTCCGCGCTGCGGTGCATGGGAATAACACCAACCTGAAATTGCCCGTCAATAACGCCACGTTCAATGGTATTAATCGGCTCCACGTACATTTGCAAAGAAACCTCCGGCGCGCGCTCGCTGAATAACGCGATCGCCCGGCCGATCTGCGCCTGCGGATTGCTGACCGTATGGTCGAATATCGCCACGTGCAGCTGCCCGCCCATGCGCTGGTGCACCTCGTCCACCCCGCGCCGGAAGGCCTCGGTGGCCGCCAGCAGGTTGACGGTTTCCTGGTAGATAATCAGCCCCTCGTCGGTGACCGCAAAGCCCTCGCGCCCGCGCTGGCACAGCGTCAGGCCCAGCCGCTGCTCCAGATCCTTGATGTGCTTGCTGATGGTCGACAGGCTGATATTCAGCTCCAGTTCGGCGGCGCTCATGCCGCCGCAGTCGACCACGGCCTTGAATACCCGCAGCAAACGCAGATCCATATCCGACAATTGTCCCAGCAACGCGCGCTTTTTTACTTGCATAAAACCTTAAGTAAGTTTCGACATATGATTATTCACAGTAGAGAACAAGCGGTACATAGTCAATTTCGTACAACAATTCGTTAACAACTCATTTTATTTAATTAATCGCACTTATTTTCCTGCCCGGAGGAAAACATGGCCGCTGAAAATTATTCGCTTAATCGTCTCGATGCCGAAGGGTTAGAAGCCCATTGGATGCCTTTTACCGGCAACCGCAATTTTAAAGCGCAGCCGCGCATCATTACTCAGGCCGCAGGGGCGTATTACACCAGCCACGACGGCAGAAAGATTTTCGATGGCCTGTCCGGATTGTGGTGCTGCGGATTGGGGCACGGTCGGCAGGAAATCACCGACGCCGCCCAGCGCCAGTTGGCGACGCTGGATTACTCGCCGGCGTTTCAGTTCGGCCACCCGCTGTCGTTCGAGCTGGCCAACAAAATCAAGGCGCTGACGCCGGCGGGGCTGGATTACGTGTTCTTCACCGGCTCCGGCTCGGAAGCGGCGGACACCTCGCTGAAAATGGCGCGCGCTTACTGGCGCGCCAAAGGCCAGGCGGGCAAAACCTGCTTTATCGGCCGGGAAAAGGGCTACCACGGCGTTAACTTCGGCGGCATCTCGGTCGGCGGCATCGCCGGCAACCGCAAGACGTTCGGCGCCGGCGCCGAGGCGGACCATCTGCCGCACACCCTGCTGGCCGGCAACGCCTTTTCGCGCGGCATGCCGCAACAGGGGGCGGAGCTGGCGGAAGAGCTCAACCGCATCATCGCGCTGCGCGACGCCTCGACGATCGCCGCGGTGATCGTCGAACCGTTCTCCGGCTCCGCCGGGGTGATCGTGCCGCCGGTCGGCTATCTGCAGCGCCTGCGCGAGATCTGTACCCAGCATGACATTCTGCTGATCTTCGACGAAGTGATCACCGCCTTCGGCCGCTGCGGCGCGATGACCGGCGCCGAGGCGTTCGGCGTCACGCCGGACATCATGAACATCGCCAAACAGGTGACCAACGGCGCGCAGCCGATGGGCGCCGTGGTGGTGCGGCCGGAGATCTACCAAACCTTCATGAACGGCGGCGAGCCGGACTACCAGCTCGAATTCCCGCACGGCTACACCTACTCAGCCCACCCGGTCAGCTGCGCGGTGGCGCTGGCGACGCTGGACATCCTGCAGCGCGAACAGATGGTGGAGCGCGTACAGGCGCTGGCGCCCTACTTCGAGCGCGCAGTGCACAGCCTGCAGGGGGCCAAACACGTCGCCGACATTCGCAATATCGGCCTGGCGGCCGGCATCACGCTGGCGGCGCGGCCCGGCGAACCGGCGCGGCGGCCCTTTGAAGCGGCGATGCGCTGCTGGGAAAGCGGGTTTTACGTGCGCTACGGCGGCGACACCCTGCAACTGGCGCCGCCGTTCATCAGCAGCGAAGCGCAGATCGATGCGCTGATCAACGCCGTCGGCGATGCCCTCAACGCCACCGAATAAGGAGCGAACCATGACCATTACCCATTGGATCAACGGCGAACCCGCCGCCGCCGGCGAACGCAGCCAGCCGGTTTACGACCCGGCCACCGGCCAATCGGCGCAGGAGGTGCTGCTGGCCGATCGCGCCACGGTGGAGCGCGCCATCGCCGCCGCCGAGCAGGCTTACCCCGCCTGGCGCGACACGCCGCCGCTGAAGCGCGCGCGCATCATGATGAAGCTCAAGGATCTGCTGGAGCAGCACGCCGACGCCATCTGCCAATTGATCACCGCCGAGCACGGCAAAGTGCTCAGCGACGCCCTGGGCGAACTGCAGCGCGGCATCGAGAATATCGAATACGCCGGCTATGTGCCGGAACTGCTGAAAGGCGAACACAGCAAAGAGGCGGGCCCGGGCATCGACAGCTGGAGCGAGTTTCAACCGCTCGGGGTGGTAGCGGGCATCACCCCGTTCAACTTCCCGGCGATGGTGCCGCTGTGGATGTGGCCGATGGCGGTCGCCTGCGGCAATACCTTCGTGCTGAAACCTTCCGAGCGCGTCCCTTCCGCCGCGCTGTATATCGCGCGGCTGGCGGCGGAGGCCGGGCTGCCGCCGGGCGTGCTCAACGTGGTCAACGGCGATCGCGAAGCGGTGGAGACGCTGCTGCATGACGGACGCGTGAAGGCGATAAGCTTCGTCGGTTCGACGCCGGTCGCGGAACACATCTATCACACCGGCTGCGGCCAGAACAAACGGGTGCAGGCGCTGGGCGGCGCCAAAAACCACGCGGTGGTGCTGCCGGACGCCGATATCCCCGGTGCGGTCGGCGCGCTGATGGGCGCGGCGTTCGGCTCCTGCGGCCAGCGCTGCATGGCCATCCCGCTGGTGGTCGCGGTGGGCGACGGCACCGCCGACGCGCTGATCGCCGGGCTGCGGCAACAGATGGCCGCCATGCGCGTCGGCCCCGGCAGCGACAACCGCAACGACATGGGGCCGCTGGTGACTCAACAGCATTATCAGAAGGTGAAAGGCTATATCGATCAGGGCGTGGCCGAAGGCGCCGAGCTGCTGGTGGATGGCCGCGAGCTGAGCGTGACAGACGCCGACGGCCGCCCCAGCCAGGGGTACTTCCTCGGCCCGACGCTGTTCGACCACGTGACGCCCGACATGCGCATCTATCAGGAGGAGATCTTCGGCCCGGTGCTCGGCGTGGTGCGCGCGGCGTCGCTGCCGGAGGCGATGGCCTTGATCGACGCCCACGAATACGGCAACGGCACCTGCCTGTTCACCCGCGACGGCGAAGCGGCGCGCTACTTCTCCAGCCGCATTCAGGTCGGCATGGTGGGGATCAACGTGGCGCTGCCGGTGCCGGTGGCCTACCACTCGTTCGGCGGCTGGAAGCGCTCGCTGTTCGGCGATCTGCACGCCTACGGCCCGGACGCGGTCAGGTTCTACACCAAACGCAAGACCGTGACCCAGCGCTGGCCGGCTTCCGGCGATGCCCGCCGCGCCAGCTTCAGCTTCCCGTCGGGGCAGGGGTAACACATAAGAACAATAAACTTCCGGGGAGCAAAGCTCCCCGGCATTTCGCGCGCTCCATTTGATTTCTGCGTACAGCCTGTGCAGCAAAACAATTACTCACTCACACGTTAATGGAGTCGTTAACCATGCAAGAGTCCGCCCCTGAACACACTTTCAAAGGCAATCTCAGCGTCCTCGACGTGGTGATGATTACCGCTTCCGGCGTGACGCCCGCCAGCTCGATCTTCGTCATCGCGCCGCTGGCGATCGCCAGCGCCGGCAGCGGCGCCTTTCTGTCGTTTCTGATCGCCGCCTGCGTCGCCGCCACCATCGCGCTGTGCTATGCCGAGCTCGGCGCCGCGCACCCCAGCGCCGGCGGCGAATACAGCATCATCAAACGCCTGTTCGGCACCCTGTGCGGGTTGCAGACCTATCTGTTTATTCTCAGCGCCGCGCTGTTCGTGCCGGCGGTGCTGGCCACCGGCGCCGTGCCCTATCTGAATACCGCGCTGGGCACCTCATTCGACGCCTCCACCGCCGGCATGATCACCGTGCTGATCGGCGGCGCCTGCGCCATTTTCAACATCAAGGCCAACGCCCTGCTGACCGGCGCCTTTCTGGTGGTGGAAGTGGCGGTGCTGGCGCTGATCGCCTGGCTCGGTTTCAGCCATCCGCATCAAAGCGCGGAGATCCTCACCGCGCCGGTGATGCTGGACGCGCAGGGCAGCCTGGCGCCGGTTTCGCTGCCGCTGATCGTCGCCATGGTCGGGGTCGCGCTGTTCTCCTACAACGGCTACGGCGCGGCGGTGTACATGGCGGAAGATATGCGCGAGCAGGGCAAACCGATGGCGGTCGCGATCATGCTGACGCTGGTCATCGTGGTGCTGGTGGAACTGGTGCCGTTCACCGCCCTGCTGATCGGCTCGCCGTCGCTGGCGGAGATGGCCAAACAGGCCGACCCGGTCGGTTATGTGGTCACCCAGCTCGGCGGCCCGACGCTGGCGCGGGTGGTGAGCGGCGCGATTTATCTGTCGGTATTCAACGCCATCATCGCCATCGTGGCGCAGTTCAGCCGCATGATGTTCGCCAGCGGGCGCGACGGCTTCTGGCTGCCGACGTTCAACCGCGCGCTGAAAATCATCCACCCGCGCTTCGGCACCCCCTGGATCGCCACCCTGCTGTTCGGCGTCCCCTCGGCGCTGCTGGCGTTTTGCTCCGACCTCGAATCGCTGACCTCATTCACCGTGATCCTGCTGCTGCTGGTGTACATCATCATGGCGGTGGCGGCGCTGATCAGCCGCCGTCGCCGCCATTTCCATCACCCGTACCTGATGCCGCTGTGGCCGCTGCCGGTGGCGGCGGCGCTGCTGTGCTGCCTGTACGTGCTGTGGACGATTTTGATCGCCAGCAGCCTGAAAGACTTTATTATCATTGCCGGCATCATCGGCTTCGGGCTGGCGCTGAACCACTTGCGCGGCCGCCAGACGGCGCCCCTCGCCACCCCCTCAATAGAAGGAGAATAACCATGACGCAGCGCGCTCAGGATCTGGGCATCACCATCGGCCAGGGCACGCCCGGCCCGCTGAACGCCATCACCGACGTGCCCGGCGTGCGCGTCGGCCATGCCAGCCTTCATGCCGATTTGGCGGACGGGCGCAGCGTGCGCACCGGCGTGACGGTGATCGAACCGCGCCCCGGCTCCGCTCGCCACGCGCCCTGCTTCGCCGGCGTGCACGTGCTGAACGGCAACGGCGACGCCACCGGCCTGGAATGGGTGCGAGAAGCGGGCCTGTTGACCAGCCCGATCGCCTTCACCAACACCCACAGCGTGGGGGTCGTGCGCGATGCGCTGATCGCGCTGGAGCGTGAAACGCTGCCCGCGAGCGACAACGCGGTGTACTGGAATATGCCGGTGGTGATGGAAACCTTCGATGGCCTGCTCAACGACATCAACGGCTTTCACGTCAAGGCCGAGCACGTACGCCAGGCGCAGCAGGCGGCCCGAGGCGGCTTGCCGCAGGAAGGCGCGGTCGGCGGCGGCAGCGGCATGATCTGTCATGAGTTCAAGGGCGGCAGCGGCACCGCATCGCGCCGCTTGCCCGCCGATCAAGGCGGCTGGACGGTGGGCGCCATCGTGCAGGCCAACCACGGCAAACGCGAGTCGCTGCTGGTGGGCGGTTATCCGGTGGGCCGCCACCTGGGGCATATCCCCTCGCCGTTCACGCCGCAGTTGCCGCATCCCGGCATGGGCTCCATCGTGGTGGCGCTGGCCACCGACGCGCCGCTGCTGCCGCACCAGTGCGCGCGGCTGGCGCAGCGCGCCAGCATCGGCATCGCCCGCACCGGCGGCGGTACCGAGGATTCGAGCGGCGATATCTTTATCGCCTTCGCTACCGGCAACGACGGCCTGCCGCCCGCCGACTACGCCAATAAAGGCGCTTTCACCACACCGCTGCGCATGGTGAACAACGACTACATTTCGGCGCTGTTCGCCGCAGCGGCGGAAGCGGTGGAAGAGGCGATCGTCAATGCGCTGCTGGCGGCCAATACCGTCAGCGGCAACGGCCATCGGGCGGAAGGGTTGAGCGCCGAACAGCTGGTGACGGCGCTGGAGAAGGCCGGCTGGCGGCGGTAAACAACGCGGGGCGCGGGTTAACGCGCCCTGACCGTCAGGATTCGCCGCCCGGTTTGGGCGTCGGGTAATCGTAATCCAGCTTCAACGGCTCGGCGTAGACGCTGTCCCACAGCTGTTGGTACAGCCTGTCCAACCGCCCGCTCATCGCCGCGCTGTGCAGCACCAGCTCCAGATTGCGCGAGTTGTCCAGATAGCCGCCGGTCCAGTTGCTGGTGCCCACCCAGGCAATCTCATCGTCGATGGTCATCAGCTTGCTGTGGATCACCCGGGCAAACGGGATGAAGCCGCTGCTGGCCGGCGGAATGGTCACCACCTTGATCTGCACGTTCGGCACCAGCGCCAGGCTCTTCAGCCAGGCGATATCCGGCTTTTTGGTGTTCCAGTTGGCTACCATCAACTCGATCTGCACGCCGCGCGCCGCCGCGCCGCGCAGCGCGTTGTCGATCACCGCATAGAAGGGGCGACTGCGCTCCGGGCCAAACGACAGCGGCGCGTAATCCATTACCTGCACCCGCACCCGCCGCTTGGCGTCAGCCAGCAGACGCGGCAGCTCGGCCTGCGAATCGAGCACGCCCGCCGGGTTGTAGGCGCGCGGGCTGGCCACCAGATAGTTGCCCTGCGGCTGCGCCGTCGGCGGCGTATTGGGCAGCGTCGGCACCGGCTTATCCTGCGCCAGCAGCGCCTGCGCCCGCCAGTCCTGTTCGAAGATCGCCTGGATCTGCCCCACCACCCTGGCGTCGCTGATGCGCAGCCCGGTTTCGTGAATATGCTCCAGCGCGCGCCAGTCGAAGTTCTGGCTGCCGACGAACGCCTGCTCGCCGTCCACCAGCAGATACTTGGCATGCAGAATGCCGCCGCTCAGCTTCTGGTATGGGATGATGCGCAGCTCCAGATGGGGGATCGCCTTCAGCTGTTCCAGCGTCTCGGCGGTGGAGAGGCGAATGCCCTTCTCTTCCAGCAAAAAGCGGATTTTTACCCCGCGCTCACCGGCCGCCTTCAGGTGCTGCAGCACGCCGTCCAGCAGCGAACCGTCCTGATTCGCCACGTAGAACTGCCCCAGATCGATGCGGGTTTTCGCCGCGTCGAACATCTCGCGCCATACCTCGGCGGTGTTGCGCAGGTCGTCGGCCTGCAGCGCGGTTTCCACCGGCGCGGTGTACACCAGCTCGTAACCGGGAATCGCAAAACGCGCCGCAGCGCTCTGGCTCAACATCAACAAACAACCGCTCCACAATGCCGTATAAAGGCGGCCTCTCGGCCGCCGTACTGGATGGCCATTAGGCATAGCGCGGCGCTCCGCTGTCAACCCATTGTTCGCCGCTGCCGCTCTCCGGACGGCTGGCCGGTTGACCGGCGCGGATCAGCAGCACCTTCAGCAGTTCGTTGATGCGCTCCATGCGGCTCTGCAGGAAGTTGTTGGCCACCAGGCACAGCAGCGCGATGGCGATACCGAGACCAGTGGCGTACAGCGCGGTGCCCATCCCGGCCGACACCAGACTCGGCTCGGACACCCCCGAGGCGGCCAGCGCCTTGAAGGTTTCGATGATCCCCATCACCGTGCCCAGCAGCCCCAGCAACGGCGCAGCGGTGACCACGGTTTCCAGCAGCCACAGGCCGCGCGCCATCGGCGGCTTGCTCAGCAGATACTGGGCGTCGATCAGATCGCCGATCGCCTCACGGTCGCCGGCGCGGTGTTTCTGCGCCAGCACCGGCGCGATCACCGCCATCGGCAGGCTGTTGCGCTGCGTCAGCGCGTCGGGCAGATCGGCCGCTCGGCGCACCTCCGGCGTCAGCGCCTGCTCCAGCCGGCGCGCCTGACGCTGGGTGTAGGCGAAGTACAGCGTGCGTTCGATGATGATCACCAGCGCGATCGCCAGCGCGGCGTACATCACGTAGAAAATAATGTCGTGCAACAGATTGGCGTCCATACAGGGTTCCTCTTCCCCGCCGCCGGGCAGACGGCGGGGCATTCAGTTAAAAGGTGGCTTCCAGCGAGACGCTGAAGGTGCGTTCTTCGCCGACGTTGTAATACGGGGTGCTGGCCTTCACGCCGCCGTAGGGCGCCGCGTTGAAGGTGGTGGTGCGCACCGAGGTCAGGTATTCCTTGTCAAACAGGTTGCTGATGCCAAAACGCAGCGCGGCGCTTTTGACGATTTTCTTGTCCACCGGCAGATGCACCCCCGCCGCCAGATCGAACACCGTGCGCCCGCCGATCTTCTCGTCGTTGGTCAGATCGCCATAGAACGCGCTGACGTACTTGCCGCTGACGCTGCCGTAGTACAGGCCGTCGTCATAACCCAGCGTCATGTTCAGCAGGTTTTTCGGCACGTTCGGCACCTCTTTGCCGGAGGTCGGCAGCGGCAACCCGCCGTTGCTGACGATGTCGCTCTTCTGCTTCGATTGGGTATAGGTATAGGAGGTGTAGTAGTTGAAGTTATGCGGCAGTTGGCCGCTCCACTCCAGCTCCAGCCCTTTGTTCTCCACGTTGCCGATGTTCATCATCTCGTAGTCGCCGGCCGCGTTGGTGGTGGAGATCTGGCGGTCGCTGTAGCGCATGTAGAACAGCGTGGCGCTCAGCAGCATGTCTTCCTGTTGGAAGCGCCAGCCCAGCTCGTGGTTCCAGCTCAGCTCCGGCTTGGTGCTTAGCGAATCGCCGACGTTGTACAGCACATAGTTCGGCGGCGTGCGCATGTTGCGCGTCAGGTTGTAGAACACCTGGTTTTCCTGATTCACCTTATAGCTGGCGCTGAAGTTCGGCAGGAATTCGTGATAGGTGGCTTTGCGTTTCTCCGGCGCGTTGTACAGGCTGCCGCGATTGTCCCCTTTACGTTCCACGTACTGATAGGCCAGGCCGCCGACGAAGGTCCAGTCCGGCGTGGCGAACCAGGTATCCTGCAGCCACACCTTCTGCGCCGGGGTGATGGTGTACTGGTTGCGCCCCTGAACGGTGTTGCCGTTGGCGTCCTTCACCTGATCGGAACCGCCCGGCGGCCCCCAAATCTGCGACGGGTTGCCGTCGCCCTTGATGCTGATGAACGGCTGGGTCTGCAGCTGGCGCGCGCGCTCATACCAGTAACCGATATCCAGACTGTGCTGATCGTTGATGTCCCACTTCAGCTTGGTGGTGATGCCCGGCCGCCAGGTCTGCGTCCACGACGGGCGGTAGTAGGTGTTGGATTTCAGGTTGCTGAGATCGTATTGCCCTGCCCTGTCCGACGTGCTGGACAATACCGACGCGGTCTGGCCGTTGAAGCTGCCGCCGTTGCCCCAGTAGTAATACGGTTGCAGGGTCAGCGACAGGTTGTCACGCAGCTGCAGCTTCTGGGTGAACGACAGCGTGAAGTTCTCGAACGGGTTGCGCTCAAGCTTGTAATACTTGTTCAACTGTCCGCGGCTGTTGTACTCCGGCGTGGTGGCATAGTCGGTGTCGCGGCCGTCGTTTTGGAACTGCGCCTTGCTCAGGGTGTTGTAGTTGGTGTTGTTTTGGCGGTTGTACTTCATCACCAGATTGCTGCTGTTGCCGTTGCCGTCTTCATACAGCGAGTTCATCTCGAACTTGTCGGAGTACAGCCGCCCCTCGCCGCGCCACTTCTTCGCCTCGGTGTGCGAATAGGAGAGCCAGTTGCTGAAGCCGTTGTACTCGCCGGTGTCCAGGCGGGCGAAGGTTTTGCTCAGGCTGTTGCTGCCCAGCGTTTGCTTGACGAAACCGCCGAAGTCTTTCGCCGGGCGGCGCGTCACCAGACCGATGTTGCCGCCGCTGGAGCCGATGTGCGGGCCGTCCGCTTCGGAGGAGCCCTGGGTGACGAACACCTCCTCCAGGTTCTCCGCATCGCCCAGCAGGTTCGGGTAGACCGCGTAGTTGCCGGAGTCGTTGATCGGGATGCCGTCCATCGACAGGCCGATCTGATCCGAGTTCATGCCGCGCATGGTGTAGTCCACGCCGCTCAGGCCGCTGGCGTCATTGCTGTTGACGTTGAGGCCCGGCGTGAACTTCAGCTTGTCGATGGCGTTGGCCGCCGACGGCATTTTATCCATCGCCTCTTTGGTGACGGTGGAGCGCGCTTTGGCGCTGTCGTCCTGCACCATCATGCCGCCGCCGAGCGACTGCCCCTTGACGCTGATGGTGCCGACATCGGTGGCGTCGGCCGCCAGCGCGGCGCCCGGCAGCATCGCCGACATCACCGCCAGATAGATCCCAGAACGATTGAACGATTTCATGGTGTGCATCCCTTAAAAATCAAACGATTAACCCTTGCGCTAAGGCGCCTGATAATTGAACGTCGCGGTAAATCTTTTGGTTGTTTGCCCGGCGAACGCGTCGCTCGGGAATGGCTTCACTGAACTGATGCTTTGCAGGCTGCTCATCGCCGCGCGATTCAGCAGCATGCTGGCGGCTTTGTTGGCGATGCCGGAAGAGACCACCCGCCCGCTGCGATCGACCTCCAGCCATACCTCGACGTTGCCCTGCGGGCGCTCGAGGGAGGCCTGACGGCCGGTCGGGTAGCGCTTGCGCTGTTCCAGTTCGCGGCGCAAGGCCAGCAGATAGCCGTTTTCAATCGCCTGCGCATTCACCTTCGGCGCCGCCGGGGCGGCCGGTGCGGGTTGCGCCGCCGGTTTACTGACCGGCGTGCGCGGCGCGGCGGGCGCCGGCGTCGGTTTAGGCTTTTCCACCGGTTTGGCTTTCTCTTTCACCGGCTTGGGTTTGGGCTTCGGTTGCGGTTTCGGCACCGGCTTGGCTTCCACGATCGGTTCCGGCGCCGGCACCACCGGTTCGGGGATCGGCTCCGGCTCGGGCGGCGGCGGTTCGGGCTGGGGGTCCGGCGGCGTTTGCGGTTGAGGTTCAGGCGCCGGTTCAGGCTCCACCAGCGCCAGTTCGATGGCGGTTTCGTCGTAGCGCGGCTGGATCTTCAGCGCCGCCTGCTGGCTGGCGAATAGCAGGCAGCCGGCGACAATCAGCGCCGGCAACCAGCTGAAAAGATGACGTGAGCGATAGAGCAGATACATGTCACAGCTTCCGTGTCGCGATGGAGACGGAGAAGAAACCGCCCTGGCGCAGGTTATCCATGACCGCCACCAGCCGCTCGACCGCCACGCCTTTGTCGCTGTTGACGATGATGGTGGTGGTCTGGTTGGCCTGCTGCTGTTGCTTGAGCGTCGTGACCAACGCGTCGAGCGCGATCGGCTGGCCATCCAGCTGCAGCTGTTCGTCGGCCCCCAGCGTGATAATCGCTTTCTTCTGCGGTTTCAGCTGTTGCGCGCTGCCGGCGGACGGCAGCTGCGTTTTCAACCCGAGCGCCGGAATGACGTTCAGGCTGATCAAGACGAAAAACACCAATAAAAACATCATCACGTCGATCATCGGGATCAGTTCGATGTGCGCTTTGTTCTTTTTCGGTTCGTTCCAGTTACGCATGACACTCCCTCACAAAAGCGAAGCAGCCAATATAGGAGGGGTTTGTTTACCTTTTGTTACGCTTGTGTGATCTTATTTTCACAGTGCGGATTTTTTGCGAGAATTTTTTCAATGACTGACGACGGCAAGGGCTATATAACCCATTAATTAGCGATAGTTTTTATCGGAATAATTGCAATGTGGGCCTAACGCCGTGCGGATGACGAGACAATAAATGTGAAAATAGTGACAAGCTGCGCCCACCGGCGGCGGCTTTGCCTCTCACCTTCCAGCGATATCTGCTATTTTTCCCAAGAACATTCCCAATCCCCCTCTTTAAAACACTCGTCAAAAATGAATGCACCTATATTTAACCAAATAATACCCGTCATTGAATAGAATATTGCCAATCAAATATCAGCTGTTATATTTTTAAAGTGAAATAGCGCTACAGCGTTATTTTAGAATTTAATTAAACCCACTAAGTCACCCTTTTATTTATAAGGATTGTATATGAAAGTACTTAGTCAATATGAAGAACAGTACGTTAGCGGTGGCGATCTGAACGCGGCCTGGGATGGGCTGTTGGACGGCGCCATGACCGGCGCGCTGATCGCAGGCAAATCCGCAGGCGCAGGCGGCTTTATTGCCGGCGCGGTCGGCCAATTGGTCGGCACCATCATCGGCGGCGTTGCAGGCGGTGTGGGGCTGGGTCTTTATGGCCTGACGCATACGCAGCAGGAAGTGGCCGACTACGCGAAACATTTCCGCGAGACGATCGGCTCCACCTCGACCTCGGTCGGCGGCAGCCTGTAATAGAAATAAAATGGCCGCCGGCGCGGCGGCTATTTTATTTCTGACGCGCGGGGAATAAAAAAACCGTTAATCCCGCAGACGCGCCCGGCGCAAATATCCTGACAGCACTTCGGTTCATAAAAAAAGACGCCCGCAGGCGTCTTTTTTATCGCGTTCACTGAAGCTCTGGGCAATCAGTTCACTTTCACCGGCATGCCGGAACGGGCCTTGATCGCCGCGTCCACTTCGCTCTGGTTGACGCCGGCGTCCATCAGCACTTTGCCGACCGGCGCGGAAATGGTCAGCGGCACCGGATCCTTGGATTGCAGCTGCTCTTCGTTGGCCGACAGCGGGTTGTGCACTTCCACGTAGCGCGAGCCGTCCGGTTCGACGGTGGCCTTCATCGGTTCGTTGATGAACTGCACGCGGGTGCCGACCGGCACGTTCTGGAACAGGTACTTGATGTCGTCGGCGCGCAGGCGCACGCAGCCGTGGCTCACGCGCAGGCCGATGCCGAAGTTGGCGTTGGTGCCGTGAATGGCATACAGACGGCCGACATACAGCGCATACAGCCCCATCGGGTTATCCGGGCCGGCCGGGAACACCGCAGGCAGGATCTCGCCGTCAGCCGCGTATTCGGCGCGCATTTTGGCGGTCGGCGTCCAGGTTGGGCCGTCTTTCTTGCGCTGCACGGTGGTGGTCCAGTTCAGCGGGGTGTCTTTACCCAGCTGGCCGATGCCGATCGGTAGCACCACCACGGTGTTGGAACCTTTCGGGTAGTAGTACAGACGCATTTCGGCGCTGTTGATGATGATGCCTTCACGCGGCGCGTCCGGCAGGATCAGCTGTTGCGGGATGGTCAGGGTGCTGCCGGCCTTCGGCAGGAACGGATCCACGCCCGGGTTGGCCTCCAGCATGTTGCTCAGCCCCATCTGATACTGGGCGGCGAAGCTCTCCAGCGGCAGTTTGCTGTCTTCCGGTACGGTGATTTGGATATTTTCGCCCACCAAACGGCTGTCTTTTGGCGGCAGCGGGTAGACGACGGCGAAGGCAGCCTGGCTGAATGCAACCAGTGCCGTAAACAGGGTTAATAACGCGCGAATGCTCATTTTCATCTTCGTGTTGGTCAAGGCCACTGGCGATTATGGGTATTGGTTTCTACGGCCACTTTGCCCCGTTGAATTTCAGCCGGCAGCCAACGGCGCTGCGGCCTGAAAAACCAGGGGGGATTTGACCGGATGCGCATTATATGTGCACATCAATCAAAGTGTGAACCATTACCGATGTAATATCGCAATTTTTTGTAACCTGACGCGCCACGAAGGCGATTTTCTGCGAGAACCGCCGCCTAACTGGCGGCGGCCAACGCCTCCGCCCGCCGAATGGGGATCAGATATTCACAGCGGATCGCCGCGCCGCCAAGCGGGCAACTGCCCTCCTGCGCCGGGTAGAACCGCTCGATATCCTGCCCCGGCCGGCGGATGGCGTTCATCAGCGGCATGGCGGTGTCATACAGCCGGACAATAAAGTTTTGTAACCCTTCCGCCTGCCCCTGATAGGTGAAACGGGCGTATTCCCCCTGTTCGATGGTCACCCGTTCCCCCACCGCCCCTTCGTCCGGCAAAGCGGCGGTATACGCCATGCGCGGGCAGCCCCGACGCTGCCGGTCGACCTCCAGGCTGGTAAGGCCATACATCACTTCGGGCAGCGTCTGCGGCCGCAGCAGTTGCCGCCAGGCATGGCGACGCAGCTCGCATTTGGAAGCCGCCAACTGCCCCAGCGTAAAGCTGCGACGTTGCGTGTTGCCCACCAACTGCATGGCGGGCAGCGTCACGATATCGGCCTGCGGCAATGGCGCTTCGGTCAGGCGCAGCGGCGGCTGCAGGCCATAGCTCGACCAATCCTGGCTGCGACGATAGCTGGCCGGCGGCAGACCGAACTGCTTGCGGAAGCAGCGGGTGAAGGTCTGCTGCGAATCGAACTGGTAAGTATCGGCGATGCAGGCCACGCTGGTGCCGGTCAGGCGCAGTTCACGCGCGGCGGCGGTCAGCCTTCTGCGGCGCGCGTAGGTGCCGAGAATATGGCCGGTATGCTGCTTGAACATCCGCTGCAAATGCCACTTGGAGTAGCCGGACCTGGCGGCAATGTCGTCCAGCGTCAGCGGCTGATCCAGGCTCTGCTCGATCCAGGCCAGCAGCTGTTCAATCACCTGTTGCTGGTGCATGGTGTTCCCCTTATTTTAACAATAACGTTTGCGCCAATACCCGCCCTGCGGCTTCATCGGCGGCCACCAGTATCGGATAGCCCCAGAATTTGGCGCCGTATTCGGCGAATGCTTCCGCCGCCGCGCGTTTGGCGTCGTCCGGTTCCAGCATGACCATGCCTTTCGCCCACCGCTTCAGCGCCGCGCGGTTATCGCGCTTCCACAGCGCCACCTGAGTGCGAGCATCGCGGTCATGTTCTTCTCCTTCATCGCCGACGCTGCGATCGGTCATCAGGACAAAAGGCTCGGCGCGCGCCAACAGCGCGCTGAATTCGGCCAGCTCGGCCTGGGTATCGCGCCCGTTTCGGCGCATCCACACCAGCGGAAAATCGGCGGTATCGAGTGACATAATCAGTTTCCTCGCGAAAGGGTTTAGGACTGGCGCTTACTTTATCGGCACCGGCGCTAGACCACATTGCGCAATCAGGACATAATACTTTTCAATTACGCCAAATTGAGAATTGTTCTCATGAAAGTCCAGATCCCTCGCCGCAATCTCGATATCGATCAGGTGCCGCGCCCGCTGTTCGCCGTGCAGAGTTCCACCATCGAGCAGGACTGGGAAGTCGAGCCGCACCGTCATCAAAAGGCGCAGCTGATCTATACCGTGCGCGGCATGATCCGCTGCGAAGTGGAAAACGGCCTGTGGCTGGTGCCGCCGCAGTGCGCGCTGTGGATGCCGGGCAACATGTTGCACAACGCCCAGGGCGCCGGCTCGAGCGAGGCTTACTGCCTGTTCGTCGATCAACACGTCGTCGCCGGCTTGCCGCAGAGTTGCTGCACGCTGTCGGTCTCGCCGCTGCTGCGCGAACTGCTGCTCCAGGCCACCACCTTCGAACCGCTCTACGACGAACAGGGCGCCGAAGGGCGCCTGACGGCGGTGTTACTGGATCAGCTGGTGGCCGCGCCGATCGAGAATCTGCATCTGCCGGTATCCGACGACGCGCGCATCCGCCAGTTGACCGAAGGCATGCTGAGCTGCCCGGCGGACAAATCCACCCTCGGCCAGTGGGCGCAGCGCATCGGCATGAGCGAGCGCTCCCTTAGCCGCACGCTGCAACAGCAGATGGGCATGAGCTTCGGCCACTGGCGGCGTCAGCTGCACGTGATGCTGGCGCTGCAGCGCTTGACGCAGGGCGAGAGCGTACAGACGGTGGCGCTGGATCTGGGTTACGAAAGCGCCAGCGGCTTCGTCACCATGTTCAGAAAGGCGGTGGGCAAACCGCCGGCGCGCTACCTGGCGGAACGCAACGCCGCCGGGCAATCTCCGGGCGGCGCGATCAGCATGTGAACGGCCGGCGCCCGCGCCGGCCCGGCAAGAGGCGGATCAGAAGTCGTAGAACACCGTTATCCAGGTGGAATCCGGCTCGTTGTCGCTGCTGTTGGCCAGCGTGCGCTCCATATACACCGACAGACCGTAGCCGATGGTGGTGCCCGCGCCGAGGTAGACGTGGTTGGCGTGATACGCCTCGTCTCCTTTCAGCCGCAGCGAGTCCGCCGCGACGTAAGGCTGAACGGATTTGAGGAACGGCTTATCGATATTGAAGGTGTAACCGACGAAGCCTTCCAGCCCGTAGCCGTCACCGGCGAAGAAGTGCGACAGCGTGCGCTGGCGGGTGCTCGGCACATAATCTTTGTAGTAGCTGGCGGTGCCGACGATGTACCAGTTGTTCGGCTGCCAGGTCAACGCGGTGCCGGACAGCTGCTGGTGATAATCCTTTTCGTTGTACAGATTATCTTTGATCTTCGCGTCGGTATAACTGTAGGCGGCGCTGAAGGTGAAATCCTTCGTCACCTTATAATCGAAGCCCAGCCCGCCACCGCCCTTGCGGCGGTAAATCAGGTTATCCGCGGTGTGCAGATCGTCTTCCGGCAATAAATAGTTGGCGTACAGCGTGACCGGCCCGAAATCATTGGTGTATTTGATGCTGTTTTTCGGTTTATTGCCGCCGTCATAATCGCCGGAAATACCGATGCCGGTGCCGCCCGCGTGGCCGTCGTTATCCCAGACGTCGCTTTTGATGCCGACCACGGAATAATAGATGCCGTACTGGTGGCCATAGGTCAGAGTGCCGTAACGATCGTCCTTGAAACCGGCGTACAGCTGGCGCTGATAGTCGCGTTTGCCGTCCTCATTGTAGTGCCCGTCCCAGCTGAGCGCGTGCGCCAGATCGACGCCCCACTCGTAATAGCCGATGATCGAGGTGTCCTGCGTCAGCGCATAGTCGCCGCTGAAGCGAAAACGCGTGCCGCCGTCGTGACCGTTTTTGTAGTAACCCGGCTCCGGGCCGTTATTGAAGATCCACTCGGGGCGAATGCTGCCGCCCACCTTTAAACTGAGCGGCGCCAGCAACACATTGCTCTGCGGGTTTTTATCCAGAATGGTGATCTCGGCCTGTGCCCCGGCGGAAAACGCCGACAGCAAGACGCCGCCAATGAATATTGGCGTTGTATTCTTTCTCATTATTACCCCTGCCCGAAAAAATTATTGTTATAAACGCGGTGGTCTTAAGCCACGCGGAAATAATTACCCGATGTGAACAGCGCACGCAAGATATAAAAATTCACGTCATAATCTGCCATTATTTCGGGTTGGATTTATTTTCAGCAGAAACGTGTTCACCTGTAACACGGAGAAAAATAATGTAATAACCGCAGCACGAAATAAACCAATCCGCATCTTTTACCCAAAATAACCCGGCGTGATTATCCGGGAATAAAGATAGCAAATAACAAATAAATATTATTGCCGCAGGTAAACCGTCACGCGATGGAATTAATTAAAGGCGGGAAATAACGACGGAGCGCGTTGCGCGCTCCGGGGAAATGCCCTCACTACTGCGCCAGCCAACCGCCGTCCATGTTCCAGGCGGCGCCGCGCACCTGCGCCGCCGCGTCGCTGCACAGGAACAGCGCCAGTTCGCCGAGCTGCTCCGGCGTGACGAACGCTTGCGACGGCTGCTTCTCCGCCAGCAGCTCATCGCGCGCCCGCTGCGGATCGATGCCGGCGGCAATGCGCTTGTCGATCTGCTGCTGCACCAGCGGCGTCAGCACCCAGCCGGGGCAGATGGCGTTGCAGGTGACGGGCGTGCGGGCGGTTTCCAGCGCCAGCGTCTTGGTCAGCCCCACCACGCCGTGCTTGGCCGCCACATAAGCCGACTTGTCTTTCGACGCCACCAGCCCGTGCACCGACGCCACGTTGATGATGCGCCCCCAGTGGCGTTCGCGCATGCCCGGTAGCGCCAACCGGCAGGTGTGGAACACCGCCGACAGATTGATGGCGAGGATCGCGTTCCATTTCTCTACCGGGAACTGATCCAGCGGCGCCACGTGCTGAATACCGGCGTTGTTCACCAGAATGTCCACGCCGCCGAACTCGCGCTCGGCATAGTGCATCATGTCCGCTATCTGGGCCGCATCGCCGAGATCGGCGCCGTGATACCCCGGCGTGGCGCCCTGCCGGGCAACCTGCGCTTTCGCCGGTTCCACATCGCCAAAGCCGTTGAGGATCACGCGCGCGCCGGCGGCGGCCAACACCGACGCTATTCCGAGGCCGATGCCGCTGGTCGAGCCGGTCACCAGCGCGGTTTTGCCTTGTACACTCATGGTATCGCTCCTTTAAACAATGCCGGTCAGGTAGAACACGCCGATCACAAACAGCACCGCGGCGCTCTTGATCAGGGTGATGGCGAAGATGCCGCCATAGGCCTGCCGGTGGCTGAGGCCGGTGATGGCCAGCAGGGTGATCACCGCACCGTTGTGCGGCAAGGTGTCCATGCCGCCGCTGGCCATCGAGGCCACCCGGTGCAGCACCTCCAGCGGGATATGCGCGGCATGGGCGGCGGCCACGAAGTTATCGGCCATCGCCGCCAGCGCGATGCTCATGCCGCCGGAGGCCGACCCGGTGATGCCGGCCAGCAGGGTGACGCTGATCGCTTCGTTCAGCAGCGGATTGGGGATCGCCGACAGCGCCTGCGACAGCACCAAAAAGCCCGGCAGCGCGGCGATCACCGCGCCGAAGCCGTATTCGGAGGCGGTGTTCATCGCCGCCAGAATTGCGCCGCCGACCGCCGTCTTGCTGCCTTCCGCCAGCCGCCCGCGAATATTGCGAAAACCGAACGCCACCACCAGCAGAATCCCCGACACCAGCGCCGCTTCCACCGCCCAAATGGCGGTGATCTTCGCCACATCGGTGGTGATGGGCTTGGCCAGCCCCGGCAGCGTCAGCTCGTGGCTGGCGCCGTACCACTGCGGGATCCAATGGGTGAAGGCAAGGTTGAATACCCCGACCAGAATCAACGGCAGGATGGCGATCAGCGGGTTCGGCAGGTTGATGTCGTCCGGGGTTTCCGGCTCGTTCAGCAGATCGCTGCCGTACCCCTCCCCCTTCAGCTGCGCCTTGCGCCGCTGGCGTTCAAGATACAGCAGACCGACCGCGATGATGAACAGCGAGCCGATCAGCCCCAGCCAGGGCGCGGCCCAGGCGTTGGTGCCGAAGAAGCTGGTCGGGATGATGTTTTGGATCTGCGGCGTGCCGGGCAAGGCGTCCATGGTGAAGGAGAAGGCGCCGAGCGCCACGGTGGCCGGGATCAGCCGCTTGGGGATGCCGCTCTGGCGGAACAGCTCGGCGGCGAACGGATAAACCGCGAACGCCACTACAAACAGCGACACCCCGCCGTAGGTCAGCAGCGCGCACACCAGCACGATCACCGGAATGGCGTGGCGTCGGCCGAGAATGCGGATCGCCGCCGCGACGATCGAACGGGAGAAGCCGGACAGCTCGATCAGCTTGCCGAATACCGCCCCCAGCAGGAATACCGGGAAGTAGAGCTTCACAAAGCCGACCATCTTCTCCATAAACAGCCCGGTGAAGGTCGGCGCCACCGCGCCGGGGTCGGTCAACAGCACCGCGCCCAGCGCGGCGATCGGAGCGAACAAAATCACGCTGTAGCCGCGGTAGGCGGCCAGCATCAGTAATCCCAGTGCTGCCAGGGCAATCAAAACGCTCATCAGGCACCTCGCTATCGTTGTTATTGTCAGGTACGGCGTGCGAAATTACGGTTTCAGCGCAAAGCGCAGCTGATGCGCCCGTCGCCGTTGGATGCGTTCCCTGCGCGCTTCATCCCAAAGATAAAATCCCCGGCCGCTGCGCTGGCCGGTATCGCCGCGCTGCAGCCGCTGTTCCACCAGCGCCATCATCTCGTCACCGGTCGCCAGTTCCGGCAACAGGTGGCGGGCGATGTCCGCTACCGTCGGGAGCCCGGTCATGTCGGCGGCCTCCAGCGGGCCGACCATGGCGTAGCGCCGCCCCAGCGAGGCGCGCATCACCTGATCCACCACCTCGGCGCTGGCGATGCCGCTGTGGACGATGTGCAGCGCCTCACGCAGCACCGCAAACTGCAGCCGGTTGCCGACAAACCCCGGCGCGGCGCGTTCCAGCAGCACCGCCTCCAGCGCCATCTCGCCGAGCAGCGCCTGCACCGCCGCCAGATGGCGCGGCTCGGTGGCGCTGCCGGGCACGATCTCCACCAGCGGGATCAGGTGCGGCGGATGCCAAAAGTGGGCGATCAGCAGCCGCTGCGGATGGGTCATGCGCGCCGCCAGCTCGTCCGGCGGCAGGCCGCTGGTGTTGCTGGCAATCACCGCGTCGTCAGCGATCAGCCCTTCCAACTGCTCATACAGCGCGTGCTTCAGCTCGAGCCGTTCCGGGATCGCCTCGATAAGCAGCCGGGCGCGCGCTACCGCGTTCAGATCGCCGGTCACGCGCAGCCGCGCCAGCGCCGCTTCGCGTTCGCCGCGATCAAACTGCCCGACGTCGCTCAGCTCGGCCAGAATGCCGCTCGCCACTGCCGACGCTTCCGCCCGGCGCTGCGGATCCGGTTCATACAGCAGCACCTCATGGCCGTGGCGAATAAAGTGGGTGGCGATGCCCACCCCCATCAGCCCGGCGCCCAGTACCGCATAGTCAGATGACTGCATCGTGCCTTCCTCGGTTGTTTATGGGCGCTCTACCGCCAGCGCCACGCCCTGCCCGCCGCCGATGCACAGCATCGCCAGCCCCTTGTTCACCTCGCGGCGCTGCATTTCGTACAGCAGCGACACCAAAATGCGGCAGCCGGATGCGCCGATCGGATGCCCCAGCGCGATCGCTCCGCCATTGACGTTCACCCGCTCCGCCTCCCAGCCCAGTTCTTTGCCCACCGCCAGCGCCTGCGCGGCGAAGGCTTCGTTGGCTTCGATCAGATCGACCTCCTCCAGCCGCCAACCGGCTTTTTCCAGGCAGCGGCGCGCGGCCGGCGCCGGGCCGATGCCCATGATCGCCGGATCGACGCCCGACGAGGCGTAACCGGCGATGCGCGCCAGCACCGGCAAACGCAGCGCGGCGGCTTTTTCCGCGCTCATCAGCAGCACCACGGCGGCGCCGTCGTTGAGCGACGAGGCGTTGCCGGCGGTCACCGTGCCCTCTTTGCGAAACGCCGGCCGCAGCCGCGCCAGCGCCTCCAGGCTGGTGTCGCGCGGCTGTTCGTCGCGCTCTACCCGCAGCGCCTCCCCCTTCGGCTGCGGCACCGTCACCGGCGTGATCTCCTGCGCGAAACGCCCGGCCTGCTGCGCCGCCTGCGCCTTCTGCTGCGAGCGCAGCGCGAATCTGTCTTGTTCTTCTCTGCTGATGGCGTATTTCTCCGCCAGGTTCTCGGCGGTGATGCCCATGTGGTAGTCGTTGAACGCGTCCCACAGGCCATCGTGGATCACGCTGTCCACCATCTGCGCGTGACCGAGGCGCAGGCCGGCGCGCGCGCCGGTCATCAGGTAAGGCGACCGGCTCATGCTCTCCTGGCCGCCGGCGATCACCGCGTCGGCGTCACCGCTGCGGATCGCCTGCACCGCCAGATGCACCGCCTTCAAACCGGAGCCGCACACCTTGTTGATGGTCAGCGCCGGCGTCGTAAACGGCAGTCCGGCGTTCAGCGCGGTCTGGCGCGCCGGATTCTGCCCGCAGCCGGCGGTCAGCACCTGGCCGAGGATCACTTCATCGATCTGCTGCGGCGCCACGCCGCTTTGCGCCAGCAGCCCCTGCACCGCCGCCGCGCCCAGTTCCACCGCCGTCAACGGCGCCAGCGCGCCGTGAAAACTGCCGACCGGCGTGCGCGTCGCCGCCACGATCACCACTTCACGTTGTTGCACATTCACCTCCCGTTTCAGAAACGCATTTCCGGCACTTGCTCCGGCACGATCAACCGGCCGGCGGTTTTGGCGACAATCTCCGCCACGCTGACGCCCGGCGCGCGTTCGCGCAGCACGAAAGCGCCGTCTTCAATTTCCAGGTAGGCCAGATCGGTCAATACCTTGCGTATACAGTTGGCGCCGGTCAGCGGCAGCGTGCAGCGCGGCAGCAGCTTGGACTCGCCGCCCTTCGCGGCGTGGGTCATCACCACGATGATGTTCTCCGCCCCCGCCACCAGATCCATCGCGCCGCCCATGCCCTTGACCATCTTGCCGGGGATCATCCACGAGGCGATGTTGCCCTCGACGTCCACTTCAAACGCCCCCAGCACGGTCAGATCGACATGGCCGCCGCGGATCATGGCGAACGACTGCGCCGAATCGAAAATAGACGCGCCGAGGCGCGCGGTGACCGTCTGCTTGCCGGCGTTGATCATGTCGGCGTCCAGCTGTTGCTCGGTCGGGAACTCGCCCATCCCCAGCAGGCCGTTTTCCGACTGCAGCATCACGTCCATGCCCGCCGGCACGTAGTTGGCCACCAGCGTCGGGATGCCGATGCCCAGGTTGACGTAGTAACCGTCCCTCAGCTCTTGCGCCACGCGCTGCGCCATTTGTTCACGGGTAAGCATGCGAATTCTCCTTATGCCCGCAGGGTGCGTTGTTCGATACGCTTTTCGAAGGTGCCCTGGATCAGCCGATCGACATAAATGCCGGGGGTGTGGATCGCCGCCGGATCCAGCTCGCCCGGCGCGACGATCTCTTCCACTTCCACCACCGTGATGCGCCCGGCGGTCGCCATCAGCGGATTGAAGTTCTGCGCGGTGTGGCGGTAGATGACGTTGCCGAAGTGATCGGCCTTCCAGCCTTTCACGATGGCGAAATCGCCGGTGATGGCGGTTTCCATGATGTAAGGGCGGCCGTTGAACTCGCGCACCTCTTTGCCTTCGGCGATCGGCGTGCCGTAACCGGTGGCGGTGAAGAACGCCGGGATGCCGGCGCCGCCGGCGCGGATCTTCTCCGCCAGCGTGCCCTGCGGCGTGAGATCCACCTCCAGCTCGCCGCTGAGCGCCTGCTGCTCGAACAGCGCGTTTTCACCGACGTAAGATCCCACCACCTTGCGGATCTGATGGGTTTCCAGCAGCCGCCCGAGGCCGAACCCGTCGACGCCGCAGTTGTTGGAAACCACCGTCAAGCCGCGCACGCCGCGCCGGCGGATCTCTTCGATCAGGTTTTCCGGGATGCCGCACAGGCCAAAGCCGCCCGCCAGCACCGTCATGTTGTCCGTCAGGCCTGCCAGCGCTTCCTGGTAGCTGCCGACGCGTTTGTCGAGCCCTGCCATATCGTTGCCCCTGCATGTTGCGGCGCAGGGCGAAATGCCCTGGCTTGCGTGAGGGCATCTTCAGGTCACAAAAATGATTTGTTAATTTTGTTTTTATGCCGCATTCATTTAGAATTTTTATTAATTACTCGTTAACTGACAATTAACAAAGAGTTAACGCCAACCAAAATGAAAATGAGCATCAAACAGTTACGCGCGTTTTTAGCGGTAGCTCACACTCTGAATTTCGCCCAGGCCAGCGAGCGGCTGAATATTTCTCAGCCGGCGCTCAGTCTGGCGATCCGTGGGCTGGAAGACGCGCTGGGCGGGCCGCTGCTGCTGCGCACCACCCGCCGGGTGGCGCTGACGCCGGAGGGCGAAACCTTCTTCCCGATGGCGCGCCAGCTGCTGGCGGATTGGGACAACGCGGAAGAGGCGATGCGTCAGCGCTTCACCCTGCAGATGGGCAAGGTGGCGATCGCCGCCATGCCGTCATTCGCCGGCAACCCGCTGCCGCCGATCCTCAAGGCGTTTCGCGATCGCTATGCCGGCATCAACGTGGCGGTGCACGACGTCATCAACGAACAGGTGTTTGAAATGATCCGCGAAGGCCGGGTGGAGATGGGTATCGCCTTCGAGCCGGAGCCGAGCGACACCCTGCACTTCACCCCGCTGTGCCGCGATCGCTTTCTGGCGGTGGTGCCGAAGGATTCGGCGCTGGCGCGCAAGGCGCAGGTGAGCTGGAAGGAGCTGCTAACGCTGGATTTCATCACCCTGCAGCGGCCATCGGCGGTGCGGCTGCTGCTGGAGCAGGAACTGGCCCGCAGCGGGCGAACGCTGGAGGTGGCGTTTGAGAGCCACCAGCTGGTGACGGTCGGGCGCATGGTAGCCAACGGCCTCGGCGCCAGCGCGGTGCCGGCGCTGTGCGAGCAACAGATGGATGAGCTGGGGGCGGTGTGCGTGCCGCTGATCGGCCCGATCATCGAACGGCGCGTGGGCCTGATCCGCCTGGCGCAGCACCAACTCTCTTCCGCCGCGCAGGCGCTGGCGACGGTAATCGAACGGGAGATGGCGGGGAGTGGCGGGTAAGGCGGCACCAGCATTTTCAGATGATTCTCCGATCGAGAGCGTGAGCCAGAACCTGTTACCACCCTGTAGAAAATGTTAAGTTTCCTAAAAATAAGGAGGCTTTTCGACATGGAACAGAAGTCCAGCAGCATCGCACCGGGCTATTGCATCGCCCAACAAACCGGCCCGCTCGCCTTCCACGCCAACTACCTGTTCGGTGGCAAGCCATCGGAAGCGGCACGTTTTTTTATGCAGCTCAATGCCGATACGCCGCTGGTTCAACCGGGGCAAATGCTGATCGTCGCCGATCCGCGCAATCATAATCAATCTACGCAGATCGCCGCCCTGATGCAGGCCAAGAGCCGCACCAGCAAAGCGGTGAAAGCCGGTGACAGCGATTTCTCCACCTTCTTGCACCGCAATTACGCCGCTATCGCCGCCTTCACCAGCTATGGGGAAACGGTCGTCGGGCTGGCTTCGGATGCCGGAGAACGCTACTTCAGCCAGATCAAGAATATCCTGGTTGAGATTGAAAAAACCTACCAAAATCAGTTCCGCACGAGTGGCGCGTTGATTGGCACCCAGTTTCAGGTGGAACGAGCGCGGCTGTTCGGTACATTAAAACCGTTACTGAATCGCCTTACTCGTGCTCAACTCAATATGAAAGAGTATGCGCAAATCAAACACGCGCTAGGGCTCTCCAGTAAATCGCTGGTGCATGAATGGAGCACCGCCGGCGTCGGCGCCATCAAGGGTTATTCGAACTACGTCGACAGCGCCAGCCGGGCGGCCAAGTTTATGAAAGCCGGCGGCTGGATCGGCATCGGATTGAGTGGGCTGAATACCACCAACGACGTCTACAGCGCCTGCACCACCGGCCGCGAACAGGAGTGCGCCAAGATCGCGGTGAAGGGATACAGTCATTTTGCGGCAAGTACTGCGGTGGGGATTTTGGGGGGTGAAGGCGGTGCAATGTTAGCAATGACGGCTTGCAGTATCGTCTTAGGCGCCTCCACGTTTGGTACCGGTATTTTAGCTTGTGGTATAGCAGGCGCTGCTCTGGGTGGCGCAGCTGGCAGTTGGGGTGGCGGTGTAGCCGCCGACAGCATTACTGGTTTCATTTTTGGTGAATAATGAAAATCGCTATCGTCCTATTCTTCACTCTGACATTGATTAGCGCCCTGGTTCAGTACCTTTACTATCGGCGCTATAAAGACGAATTTGCAGAATTCTATCAACGTTATGTGCAAAGCGCTCACCCCTTGCCTCCATTTGTCATCTTCGCGGATAACCTTGGTTTGCTTGGTGTATCTATCAAAGCACAATGGTTCCGTTGGATATTGAATGGCAGAAAAATAAAGATAGGGAAAAACGCTTTTCTGGGCCCAAAAACCTACGAATTCGTGAATGAAAACACATCTCAACATCTGAAGAGCTGGATTCGGAAAGACTTCATCTTAAGCGTGCTGAAAATGGGGTGTTTGGCGTTGATGTGTATTTTTGTTTTTTTGAGTAAGGCATAACGCCCCTTGAACCTTAGCCGGTGGCTTATGAAAACAGCATCACTTATTGCAGCCGTGCTGCTCTTACTTTGTTGGCTTGCTCAATATATTTACTCTCGTCGCTATAAACGCGAGTTCGATGTTTTTTATCAACGCTATACCCAACAGGGCCACTTTGTGCCTGCTCACCTCGCAATTGCCGATGGCCTTGGCTCTTTAGGTACTTCCATCAAAGTCCAATGGTTCAGATGGACCCTTTGCGGCAAGAAAATCAAGGTGAAGGAAAACCAATATCTTCCCGCCAAGACCTATGAATTTGTTCGTCTTTCATCATCTGAGCGCTTGCAGACCTGGATGAAAAACAACGGCACGCTTTTGGCGCTGGAAGGACTGCTCTTCATCATGGCATTGATCTTTATGTTGATAGCGAGAATATCGTGATTCAGGCTACTCAATGAAAACCCTTGTCATATTATGCTTAACGCTGCTGGTTTTAAGCGCCTTCATTCAGTTCATTGGCTACCGGCGCCATAAAAAAGAGTTTGACGCGTTCTATCAGCGTTACGCCGGCAGCGGACATTTTATTCCGCCCTACGTCGCCTTTGCCGACGGCCTCGGCATGCTTGGAACCTCATTGAAAGCACAGTGGTTTCTTTGGATCCTGAAAAGGAAAAAAATAAAAATAAGGGATCAAGTTTGGCTCGATGCGAAAACCTACGATTTCGTGCAAAAAACCGCCTCTCCTGAGCTACAGAAGTGGCTGACGATGGACTTTATACTTTTGCTCGTAGAAGCCATTATTACCACCGTGGGCTGTATTTTTATTTATCTCATCAAACATCAAGGTTGAGCAGACGCGCTGCTCCCTTCCACCGCCTGCACCGCCGCCTTCTGCGTGGCGCGCTGATATAAGCACAGCTCCCTGCCCGGCTGGTTTTTCATAAACGGCTGTGGGTAGCGCCCGCCGATAAACAGCGCCGAATAGCCGACGTCATCACCGTAGTGAATAATCTCCCCTTCCACCCTGGCGTTTTTTAGCCCACTGGCTTTCAGGCAGGCGGCGCGCATCGCCCGTTCGCTCTCGGCCCACGCCTGTGGGGAAGACGCGGTGGCGTGGAACGCGGCCAGCGCAGCGATAAGCAGCCCTATTCTCTTCATCGTTATCTCTCCTTCTACGGCCCGTCTCGCCAGTATAGACCGTGCCGCCCCGGCCAACCCGCCGCGCTCTTTACGGCATTTTTATTCCGCGCCCCGTTAACGTTACGGCGTTTTTACAGACAGTTTTTGCCGCCGCAGATACCCTTTTCACATCGCCGCTATGGCCTCACAAGAGAGTTGTCTCATGCGTTTATCCCTGCCTCTGGCCGTGACCGGTCTTCGTTCTGGAGCACGCCATGCATGCTAATATCATCGGCTTCAATCCTCTGCTGGCGGAGCTGCCCGCATCGCCGACGCGCACCTTCCGCAAAGAGCTGGAACACTACCTGCAACGCTATCCGGATACCGAACAGCTGGATATTTATCTGCACGATCTGAACGGCCAGCTGCGCGGCAAGCGCCTGCCGATCGCCGAAGCCTTTGGCCTGGAAAAAGGCTGCTACTTCCCGCTGTCGATCTACGCCCTGGATCTGCACGGCCGGGTGATTGAAGAAAGCGGGCTGGGGCAACGGGCGGGCGAGCCGGATCGGCTGTGCCTGCCGGTGCCCGGCACGCTGCGCCCCTGCGCGCGCGATCCCGAACGCCACGCCCAGCTGCTGCTGACGATGCAAAACGCCGACGGCGACGCCTGCGAGCTGGAGCCGCGTGTGGTGCTGCAACGGGTACTGAAGCTCCTGCACGAGCGCAACTGCTTCCCGGTGGTGGCGGCCGAACTGGAGTTCTACCTGCAGGATCCGCAGCGCCCCGCCGAGGCGGAAGCCTGCCCGACGCAGAGCTTCGCGGTGGATGCGCCCGAGCGCCACCATGCGCTGCTGAGCGACATCGAACGGCACGCGCGGCTGCAAAGCCTGCCGCTGACCGGCGTGGTGGCCGAAGCCGCTTCCGGCCAGTACGAGCTGAACCTGCATCACAGCCGGCGCGTGCTGGAAGCCTGCGACCAGATCATGGCGCTGAAGCGCCTGACGCGGCAGATTGCCGAGCAACATCACCAGCACGCCTGCTTTATGGCCAAGCCCTGCGCCCATGCCGCCGGCAGCGGGCTGCATTTTCACATCAGCCTGCAGAACGAGCACGGCGAGAACCTGCTGACCGGCGCGCCGGGTGAACTGAGCGACAACATGCAGCAGGCGATGGCGGGCATGCTGGCGCTGATGCCGGCATCGATGGCGATCCTGGCGCCCAACATCAACGCGTTTCGCCGCTTCCGCCCCGGCATGCACGTGCCGCTGCGCGCCTCCTGGGGCCACAACAATCGCACGGTGGCGCTGCGCCTGCCCTGCGCCGACAGCGCCAACCAGCGCATCGAATACCGCCTGGCCGGCGCCGACGCCAACCCCTATCTGGCGCTGGCGGTGATGCTCGGCGGCCTGCTGCACGGGCTGGAACACCCGCTGCCGCTGCCGCCCGCCGCCAACGGCTGCGAAAGCGACAACGCCGCGCCCTTGCCGCTCGGCCAGCAGGAGGCGCTGGCGCTGTTCCGCCACAGCGATCCGCTGCGCGAACTGCTCGGCCCGGCGTTCTGCACCCTGTGGCACACCTGCAAAAGCGCCGAACTGCGCCGCTTCGAGGAACAGGTCACCGCCGCCGAACTCGGCTGGATGCTGTAACCGTCCACTGATTCGTTAACTTAAGGATAATCATGAACATGCAACCGCAACGGGCCACCGCACAGCCGCTGCTCTGCTGGCGCAAAGGCGTTTTTCATATCAGCACCGATCGGCAGTTGTTGGATATCGAGGCGATCCAGCGTTTCCTCAGCCTGCCGGATCGGGCGGCGGCGGAACGCCTGGCGCGCCACGGCCTGTGCTTTGGCCTGTACCGCAAACGCCACCAGCTCGGCTTCGCCCGCATGGTGACCGATTACGCCACCTTCGCCTCGGTGAGTGAGCTGTTCGTCAGCGCCGAATACCGCGGCGTCGGGCTGGGAAGTTGGCTGACGCGCTGCTGCCTGGCGCACCCGGCATTGCGCGGCCTGCGCGTCACGCTGCCCGCGCTGCAAGCGCCCTGGCGCGCCGATGGTTCGGTGCACGCCCCGCGCGCCCTGCACTGATAAGGAGAGTCCGATGTCTCGTTTGGTGCTGATTTCCAACAAACAATGCGACGGCAAGGATCTGGCCTGCGCCGGCCGGACGTTGGCGGCCGACGCCGAACCGGGGCTGTGGCTCGGCTGGAACGGCGACGTGCAGAATTTCGCGCAGCGCCCGATCAGTTGCCGCCAACGCGCCGGTTACGATCAGGTGACCTTCCCGCTGTCGATCGAGGAGTTTCGCCGCCACTATCAGGGCTACTACCACGACGGCCTGTGGCCGGTGTTCCACAACCAGCCGGAGAAGGCGCACTTCACGCCGGAAAACTACCGCGCTTACCGGCAGTTGAACTGCCGTTTCGCCGATATCGCCTGCGAGCACCTGTGCCCGGGCGACATCGTCTGTATCGACGACTACCAGCTGCTGCCCTGCGCCCAGGCGTTGAAGGAGCAGGGGCTGCTGAATGCCTGCGCGTTCTTCTTCCACCTGCCGTTCCCGTCGGCGGCGCTGCTGCGGCGCATCCCGGAACATCGCCAACTGATCGCTTCGCTGCTGTTCTACGATCTGATCGGCTTTACCACCACCGACGATCGCAACGCCTTTCTCAGCTGCCTGGCGGCCGAGTTTCCGCTGGAGATGCTGCCCGACGACCAGATCCAGGCCAACGGGCATCTCTTCGCCACCGGCATTTTCCCCGCCGGCATCAACGGCAGGCATGTTTATTAATGTTACGGCGCGCGCGGTATTCAGGCGCGCCGTTTTATTTCGCTGCGATTTATTTCCAGCACATTTACCGCCATCAAAATAGGTTATTTTATTTTCTGAATATAGCAATTAAAAAATGAATATTCATCCTGTTACATATCAACCGTAAAAACCGCGCGCCGCCAATTGCTTTTTATTAGCAAAACACATTACCCTCTCCATGCCATATTTAAACCGAGGAGGGCCCTATGGGCGATGAAAGTTTTAGTTTTACGCTAATGCTATTGGGCACCTTTCAGTAATGCCATCCACGTTGCATTCTGAAAGATACGGAATGCGGCAACCGCTCCCCTTCTGACGGCCTTTCCCGCTCTGCCTGCCCGCCCATCGCCCCGCTGCGAAAACAACGTTTGTCTCAACCGCTGTGGCGGTATTTATCTGATGTCGCCGGGACTATTCCCCGAGCGCCGACGGATTTCTTATGGGAAAAATAAGGTATTGCGTTATGCAAAATAACCGGGGTACATCTGTTTTCAGAAAGTCTTATTTAAATGACTTTATCGTTATCGCCATCGGCGTTTTTTTCATTGCCTTTTTTATTCGCGCATGGGGCGACATGCACGGCGACTTCAATGAACAAAACGTCTCTGCCATTAGTCTCGATGCCTGGAACCTGCTTTATTATTCGCTCAGAACCAGCATGCGTTTTCTCCTCGGTATGGCCTGGTCGCTGCTGTTTTCTGTGGTGTTCGCCGTGCTGGCCGCGCGCTATGCGCCGCTGCGCCGGGTGATCCTGCCCTTCGTCAACTTTATGGAGTCGGTGCCGCTGGTGGGGTTCCTGACCTTCACGACCGTGTACTTTCTCAACCTCTACCCACACAGCGTGATGGGGCTGGAGTGCACCGCCATCTTCGCGGTGTTTACCGGCCAGGCCTGGAACATGATGCTGACGCTGTATCAGACGCTGCGCATCGTGCCCAAGGAGCTGGACGAAGCCGCCCGCAGCTTCAATTACAACCCGTGGCAACGCTTCTGGCGGCTGGAATTCATCTATTCAGTGCCGGGCCTGCTGTGGAACGCCATGGTGTCGCAATCCGCCGCCTGGTTCGCCCTGGTGGCCTCCGAAGCCATTCCGGTCAGCGATCGCTCGGTCGAACTGCCCGGCGTCGGCTCCTATATCGCCGAAGCGCTGGCGCAGCAGAACGTGCCGGCGATCCTGTATGCGATCGTCGCGCTGGCCGCCAACATCGTGCTGCTCGATCAGCTGGTGTTCCGCCCGCTGGTGCGTTACACCGCCCGCTTCAAATACGAAGACGTCACCGCCAATCGGGCGCTCGGCAATCCGTGGTTTTACAACAGCCTGGCCTTCTCGCACGTCGGCGCGGCGCTCGGCCGCACGCTGCGCGCGCTGGCTGACCTGTGGCTGTTCAAGCTGCCGCGGCTGTGGTACGCCCTCGGTCTGCACCGCCTGTTCAGGCTCGCCGCCAAAGGCAACTGGCTGTGGCGCAGCCTGTGGTATCTCGGCGTGGTGTTGGCCTGCGTGTGGTTCGGCTATCAGTTGTGGGAATACTTCCCCAAACAGTACTTCGCCATGCTGCCGGAGTGGATGTTGCTCACCACCGCGCGCGTGGCCGCGGCCATGCTGCTCAGCGTGGCGATCTTCACGCCGCTGGGGGTGTGGATCGGTCTGAATCCGCGCCTGGTGAAGATCTTCCAGCCGATCATCCAGATCCTCGCGGCCATTCCGCCCAACATTTTCTACCCGCTGATCGCCGCCTTCATCGCCATTTATCATCAGGATCTCGGCTGGTGGGCCATTCCGATGATCATGCTGGGCACCCAGTGGTACGTATTGTTCAACGTGATCGCCGGCGTTTCCGCCATTCCGACGCAGATCACCGAGGTCAGCGAAACCTTCGGGCTGCGCCGTTTCCGCTGGTGGCGCTACTACATGCTGCCGGCGATCTTCCCCTACATCGTGACCGGCATCATCTCCGCCGCCGGCGGCGCCTGGAACAGCGCCATCGCCGCCGAAGTGATCCAGTGGGGCAGCACCACCCTCAGCGCCACCGGGCTGGGCGCGTTCATTTCCGTCGTCACCGACGCCGGCAAAAACCCGGAGTCCGCACTGGGCTGCGCCGCGATGTGTGCGCTGGTGGCGCTGTGCATCATCTTCGTCTGGCAACCGCTGTATCGCATCGCGGAAACCAAATTCAAATATGACTGATCAAGGGGGAACAACATGCTGACTCAAGACGTGATTATTAGCGCCCGTCGGTTGAACAAAACGTTTATCGGCGAAAACAAATGCCCCAAACCCGTGCTGCGCGACGTGTCGCTGACCGTGCACGCCGGCGAGTTCGTCACCATTCTGGGGCAATCCGGTTCGGGCAAGTCCACGCTGCTGCGCATGCTGGCCGGGCTGATCCCACCGGACAGCGGCACGCTCACCCTGGCGGGCAAGCCGGTCGACGGCCCGAGCGCCAACGCCGGCATGGTGTTTCAATCCTACGCGCTCTACCCCTGGCTGACGGTGTACGACAACATCGCCTTCGGCCTGCTGGCGCAAAAGCTGCCGCCGCAGACGATCGCCGAGCGGCTGGAGGCGCTGCTGCGCCTGGTGGGGCTGACCGGCTATGAGCACGCCTGGCCGCGCGAGCTGTCGGGCGGCATGCGCCAGCGCGTGGGCTTCGCCCGGGCGTTGGCGGTAGAGCCCGATGTCTTGCTGCTGGACGAGCCCTTCTCCGCCCTCGATATCTTTACCGCGCAAAAATTGCGCAGCGATCTGCTGGTGCTGTGGGGAGACAACCGGCTGCGCACGCGCGCCATGGTGATGGTGACGCACGACGTCGAAGAGGCGGTGCTGATGTCCGATCGGGTGCTGATCCTGGACGCGACCAGCAAACGGATCGATGACGAATTCAGCATCAATATTCCCCGCGCGGCGCGCAACCGGGACAGCCTGCGGCACCTCACCGATCGGATCCGCAGCTGCCTGTACAAAAAAATCGCGCAGGCGCAACCGGCCGGATAAGGCCGCATTTTCGTTAACTCAGGGTAGTGAAATGAAACATAAAAGCTTACTGATGGCGCTGGTCATCCTGATGCCGGCGGCCGCCGCCGGGGCAGAAATCGTCAACAAAGACGGCAATAAACTGGATCTCTACGGCCAACTGAACGGGGTGCATTACTTCAGCAGCGATGCCGACAATAACGGCGATCGCTCCTACACCCGTTTCGGTTTCAAAGGCGAGACGCAGATCGCCGACGGGCTGACAGGGTATGGCCAATGGGAATATCAGGCGGGGCTCGATCAGCCGGAAAGCGCCGGGCCGGGAAATAGCTATACCCGGCTGGGCTTCGCCGGGCTGACGTTCGGCCGCTGGGGCAGCCTGGACTACGGCCGCAACTACGGCCTGCTGTATGACGTGGCCGGCTGGACGGACGTGCTGCCCGAATTCGGCAACGACAGCTACGAAGCGGCCGACAACTTTATGACCGGCCGCGCCAACGGCCTGCTGACCTACCACAACCGCAGCCTGGGCGGGCTGTTGGACGGTCTGGATCTCGGCCTGCAATATCAGGGGAAGAATCGGGGGGACGACGCTCTGCGGGCGAAGGATATTCAGACGCAAAACGGCGATGGCTACGCCTTTTCCGCCACCTACGACACCGGCGCGGGGCTAAACTTTGGCGCCGCCTACGCCAACTCTGCGCGCACCCTGGCGCAGCAGCGCTTCGGCCTGGCTGACGGCGATCGCGCCCGGGCCTGGACGCTGGGGCTGAAATACGATCTGGACAACTTCTACCTGGCGGCCAGCTATGCACGCACCGAAAACATGACCTATGTCGACGGCGATCGCTACGCCGGCTTCGCCCCCCGCGCGGACGCCGTCGAGGCGGTCGCGCAGTATCACTTCGATTCCGGCGTCACGCCCTCGGTGGCCTACCTGCAAACGCGCGGCCGTAACCTGCCCGGCATAGGCGACGCCGATCTGGTCAAATACCTGGATCTGGCGCTGAACTACAGCTTCAACGCCAATATGTCGACCTACGTGGAGTACAAGCTCAACCTACTGCAACAGCAGAACGCCGTCGGCGCCGGCGCCGACGACATTGTCGAAACCGGCATCATGTATCAGTTCTGACCGGATACCGGCCGCAGCGCGCTGCGGCCGGTTCATTATTTGTCTTGCGCCCGTCCTGTTATTCTTTCGTTTAATTCAGGTTTATATTTCCATAAAATAGCGCCTATATTCATTCTCATGTTTTTCGTTGACGCCCCGTTTAATAAATAAAGAAAAACTTTCCCGCATTCATATTAAATTACATTTTGCCGCGATAATTCCGCCTAACCACATTGAATCACAGGCGATATCACGCGTATTATGGCCATACGAAAAATAACGGGGGAATGATATGGACGGCGACAGTTGGTTGTTTATTTTATTGTTGGAATCGCTGAGGTCACAGGAGCAATAGTCATCCCATTGCATCCTGAAAGTGTCAGGATATGCGTCAGTTACCACATCCCTTCGCTTTACCCCTTCAGCGCATGGCCTCCGCGCACGCCGCTCCGGCGCGCCTGACAGGCTAATCCTTCCAGCATACGCTTATTAACAGTCCGATAACGCTCAGGCTTATTTGCGCTCGCATTTATTTTACCCCTGCGCGGCGGTAACTATCGGCCATTTTTCCATGCTCATATTTTTAATTGAGTGGAGAAACATCATGATGGTAAAAAAAACCACACTGCTGACGGTTAATAACGTCAGCAAAAGCGTTCAGCCTACCGGTAAAGAAAAACGCCTGGTGCTGAATGAAATCAACCTGCGCCTCTACGATAACGAGGTCGTCAGCATTTTGGGGCAGTCCGGCTCGGGCAAATCCACCCTGCTGCGCATGCTTTCCGGCCTGATCGCGCCGGATCTGGGCACCGTGATGCTGGGGGATAAAAAAGTCTCGGGGCCGAATCCGCAGATCAACATGGTGTTCCAGACCTTCGCCATTTTCCCGTGGCTGAACGTCTATCAAAATATCGCCTTCGGGCTGCAGGCGCAGGATCTGCCGCCGCAGGTGGTCGAAGCCCAGACGCTGAAAATGCTCGATTTGGTCGGGCTCGCGCCCTACCGCGACGCCTACCCGCGCGAGCTTTCCGGCGGCATGCGCCAGCGGGTCGGCTTTGCGCGCGCGCTGGCGGTAGAACCGATGCTGCTGTTGCTGGACGAGCCGTTTTCCGCGCTGGACGTCTATACCGGCGAACACCTGCGCAGCGATCTGCTGCGCATCTGGAGCACGCGCCAGATCAAAACCCGCTCCATCGTGCTGGTGACCCACAGCGTAGAGGAGGCGGTGATGATGTCTGATCGCATCCTCCTGCTGGGCGCCGGCATCCTCGACGGCTGCTATCACATCGCGCAGCGCCGCGAGACGCGCACCCGCGAGGGGATGCAGCCGCTGACGGACAAAATCAGCGAGACGCTCAGCCGGCAGATCGCCGCCGCGCACTGAGCACCGCCCTGGCCTGGCGGGATGGATCCCGCCACCTTAGCTACCTGTTTATCAAGAGTCACCCCACCACGGGTGGCTCATGATAAGCGGATAATACATCGAGTTATTATCATGCATTTCATTCATACACTGCTGACGCTGCTGACCGCGTCCGTCCTGGGCGCCGCCATCGGCTACGAAAGACAATTCCGCCAGCGCACCGCCGGGCTGCGTACCAATACGCTGGTGGCCACCAGCGCGGCGATCTTCGTCCACCTGGCCATGACCATCGACGGCAGCGGCGGCGCGGTGCGCGTCATCTCCTACGTGGTCTCCGGCGTCGGCTTTCTCGGCGCCGGGGCCATCATGAAAGAAGGGATGAACATCCGCGGCCTGAACACCGCCGCCACGCTCTGGGGCTCCGCGGCGGTCGGCGCCTGCGCCGGCTGCGGCCTGTACGGCGATGCGCTGGCCGCCACGCTGTTCGTGCTCGCCGCCAACACCCTGCTGCGCCCGCTGGTCAATATGGTCAACAAACAACCCTTCAATGACGTTAACGGCGAATCCACCTACCAGATTTGCGTCATTGCCTTTGAGCATGAGCAGCGTGAAGCGCTGGCCAAATTCAAACAGGTGCTGCAAGGAGAAAACTGCTTTATCTCGCATCTGGATATCGAACCCTTTGGCGACGACGACGTGGAGATCACCGCCACGCTGATGCCGGCCTCCGTCACCACGCCGGTGCTCGACCAGACCATCAATAAACTGCTGAACGACAGCATGATGAAACAGGCCTATTACAGCCGCATCGCCGGCTCCGGCTAATGCCGTTCACTTCCAGGGAGATCCACCATGAAAACCATGCCGAAACTGGCTCATCTGACGATGTTCAAAGACATCGTTCACTGCGGAAGTTTGCACGATGCCGCGAAAAAACTGGCCGTCTCGCAACCGACGCTCAGCCGGGTGCTCAAAGAGCTGGAAATGTCCATCGGCGCGCGGTTGCTTGAGCGCAGCAACCGCGGCGTGCGCCTGACGGCGGTCGGCGAGCTGTTTTACCGGCGGATTGACGCCGCCACCAATCAGTTGCTCAGCGCGTTTGACGAGCTGCGCGGCATGAGCGCCGGCGGCGAGAAGCGCCTGCGGGTGGGGATGAGCGTCGATCCGCTGCTGTGCTACCTGCCTCAGGTGCTCGAAGGCTTCAACCGCCGCTACCCGCATACCCGGGTGACGGTGGTGGAAGACGGCCCGGAAGGCCTGCTCGCCCGGCTGAGAAACTGCGAGCTGGATTTGGCGGTCAGCAGCCTGAACGGCGCGGCGGGCGGCGCCGATCTGGCCATGCAGGCGCTGAAGAGCGAGCGCTTCTCGCTCTATCAAGGGGGCGACCTGACCGCCGCCGGGCAGCCGCCGGCCGAAGCCAAATGGGTGGTGCCGCGCTCCTGCTCGGTGGGGCACGCCGCCATCCGCGAGATCGCCGAGCGTTACACGCCGCACGGCCAGATCGTCGAGACCGACTCCTTTCTGGCGACCTGGTGCCTGGTCAGGCAGCAGGGCTATATCGCGCTGCTGAGCGATCGGGTCGTCGCGCACTATGCCCCGCAGCTGCACCTGCAGAAAATCCCGACGCAGGGGATCGACATCAGCGCGCGCTTTTATGTCTTTACCCGCCATGAGCCGGCCACGCCGCCGCTCAGCGCCGCCTTTATCCACCTGCTGCAAACCCTGCAAACGGGTTGAACGCTCAGGCCGCCGCCCGCTGGCGCTCCAGCTCGCGCACCAGCGGGATCACTTCGCGGCCGAAGTACTCCACCTCTTCCTGGAAGTGCAGAAACGCCAGCAACAGCAGATCCACCCCGGCGTCTTTCAACGCGATGATGCGCTCGGCGATCTGCTGCGGCGTGCCGATCAGGTTGGTTTTAAAGCCGTCGTTATACTGCACCAAATCTTCGAAGGTGGACTTGGCCCAGTTGCCCTCGCCCTCGGGCGAGGCCGCCCCGGCGTTTTTCACCTCGTGCCCGAAACCCTGCACCGCCTCCGGGTTGGCGTGATCGATGATCTCCTGCAGCACCGCCTGCGCCGCCTGTTCGCTCTCGCGGGCGATGACGAAACCGTTCACCCCCACCTTCACCCGATGGTGATTGGCCTGCGCCTTGCTCTGGATGTCCTCCACCTGCCGGCGAATGCCCTCCACGCTGTTGCCGTTGGTGAAATACCAGTCCGAGACCCGCGCCGCCATGTCGCGCGCCGCGCGTGAGCTGCCGCCCTGGAAAATTTCCGGCAACGGCGCCAGCGGCTTCGGCTTCAGCGAGTAGTCGCGGAAACGGTAGAAATCGCCGGCGAAGGTGAAGCTGGGCTCAGTCCAGATGCCGCGCAGGCAGCGGATAAACTCTTCCGAGCGCAGGTAGCGCTCCTCATGATCCAGCCACGGCTCGCCGATGGCCTTGAACTCGCCGCGGAACCAGCCGCTGACAATGTTCACCGCGATGCGCGCGTTGGAAAGATGGCTGATGGTGGCGATCTGTTTGGCCGCCAGCGTGGGGTTCCACGGCCCCGGCAGCAGTGCGGCGATCACTTTCAGCTTTTCGGTGGCGTCCAGCAGCGCCTGTGAGAACGACACCGATTCGTGCTGGTTCTCCGCGCCGTAACCGGCGGTGAAGCGGATCTGGGTAAGCGCGTAGTCGAAACCGGCGCGCTCGGCGATCTGCGCCAGCTTGCGGTTATAACCGATGTCCCAACCGGTGCGCTGCGGGATATTGCTGATCACCAGGCCGCCGGAAACGTTCGGCACCCAGTAGGCGAATTGAATCGGCTGCTGCGAGTGGTTTGCTGCTGACATGCTTCTCTCCCTCTGACCGTCGGCGCCGTTATGCGGCGCGCATATAACCATTATTGATTTCCAAATATTGAAAACCTTGTTTTGGTTATAAAACCGATAGCAGGATGCGTGCCAACCGCCGCGTTAAGGCATCTGGCTGAAAAACCGGGCGTTTAAAGCCGGCGGGTGCGGGCGGGTGCTGCATTGGCAACAGCGGCTGACGGGCGGCTGTTGGTTATGCAACAAACCGCTCACCCCGCCAATCCAACCGTTCACCCGGCGGATCTGACCGCTGAGCGAAATACGCCTGTCTTCCCCCCTTACCCCCGGCGATGATGAGCTGTTCCTAAACCCGCCTTACCTCGGGAAAGACGCTACGGCTCACCGCGCCACTCTGACATCTCTTACAAGCGGATGAGTTCATTCATATTTTGCAGACTGGAATTAAGGATACCTCATGAAACGAGAGGGGATTTTAAAGCACATTCCGTGGATGCTGCTGGGGATACTCGGCGCAGCCTGCCTCGGCGTGGTGGCGCTGCGCCGCGGCGAACACATCAGCGCGCTGTGGATCGTCGTCGCTTCGGTGGCGGTGTATCTGGTGGCCTACCGCTACTACAGCCTGTACATCGCCACCAGGGTGATGAAGCTGGACGCCAGCCGCGCCACACCGGCGGTGGTCAACAACGACGGCCTCAACTACGTGCCGACCAACAAGAACGTGCTGTTCGGCCACCACTTCGCCGCCATCGCCGGCGCCGGGCCGCTGGTGGGGCCGGTGCTGGCCGCGCAGGTCGGCTATCTGCCCGGCACGCTGTGGCTGCTGGGCGGCGTGGTGCTGGCGGGGGCGGTACAGGACTTTATGGTGCTGTTCATCTCCTCGCGCCGCAACGGCGCCTCGCTCGGTGAGATCATCAAAAAAGAGATGGGGCCGATACCGGGCACCATCGCGCTGTTCGGCTGCTTCCTGATCATGATCATCATCCTGGCGGTGCTGGCGCTGATCGTGGTGAAAGCGCTGGCGGAAAGCCCGTGGGGCGTGTTCACCGTCTGCTCCACCGTGCCGATCGCGCTGTTTATGGGCATCTACATGCGCTACCTGCGCCCTGGCCGCGTGGGTGAAGTGTCAATCATCGGCATCGTGCTGCTGGTGGCCGCCATCTGGTTCGGCGGCGTGGTGGCGCACGACCCGTACTGGGGCCCGGCGCTGACCTTTAAAGACACCACCATCACCTTCACGCTGATCGGCTACGCGTTCGTCTCCGCTCTGCTGCCGGTGTGGCTGATCCTGGCGCCGCGCGACTACCTGGCCACCTTCCTGAAAATCGGCGTGATCGTCGGGCTGGCGATCGGCATCGTGATCCTCAACCCTGAGCTGAAAATGCCGGCGGTGACCCAGTTCGTCGACGGCACCGGCCCGGTGTGGAAAGGCACCCTGTTCCCGTTCCTGTTCATCACCATCGCCTGCGGCGCGGTCTCCGGCTTCCACGCGCTGATCGCCTCCGGCACCACGCCGAAGCTGCTGGCCAATGAGACCGACGCGCGCTTTATCGGCTACGGCGCGATGCTGATGGAGTCCTTCGTCGCCATCATGGCGCTGGTAGCGGCTTCCATCATCGAGCCGGGCCTGTACTTCGCCATGAACACCCCGCCGGCGGCGCTGGGCATCACCATGCCGGATCTGCACCGCCTGGGCACCGAAGACGCGCCGATGATCATGGCTTCGCTGAAGGACGTGACCGTGCACGCGGCGGCGGCGGTCAGCTCCTGGGGCTTCGTCATCAGCCCGGAACAGATCCTGCAGACCGCCACCGACATCGGCGAACCTTCGGTGCTGAACCGCGCCGGCGGCGCGCCAACGCTGGCGGTGGGCATCGCCCACGTGTTCCACCAGATCATTCCGGGTGCCAACATGGGCTTCTGGTATCACTTCGGCATTCTGTTCGAGGCGCTGTTCATCCTGACCGCGCTGGACGCCGGCACCCGTTCCGGCCGCTTTATGCTGCAGGATCTGCTGGGCAACTTCGTGCCGTTCCTGAAGAAAACCGACTCACTGGTGGCCGGCATCATCGGCACCGCCGGCTGCGTCGGGCTGTGGGGCTACCTGCTGTACCAGGGCGTGGTGGATCCGCTCGGCGGCGTGAAGAGCCTGTGGCCGCTGTTCGGCATCTCCAACCAGATGCTGGCCGCCGTGGCGCTGGTGCTGGGCACCGTGGTGCTGATTAAAATGAAGCGCACCCAATACATCTGGGTGACCGTGCTGCCGGCGGTGTGGCTGCTGATCTGCACCACCTACGCGCTGGGCCTGAAGCTGTTCAGCGACAACCCACAGCTGGAAGGCTTCTTCTTCCTGGCCGGCGAGTACAAACGCAAAATCGCCGAAGGCGGCGCCGAGCTGAGCGCCCAGCAGATCGCCAACATGAACCACATCGTGGTGAACAACTACACCAACGCCGGGCTGAGCATTCTGTTCCTGCTGGTGGTGTACAGCATCATCTTCTACGGGGTGAAAACCGCGCTGGCGGCGCACAAAAACCCGAAACGCACCGACCAGGAAACGCCTTACGTGCCAGTGCCGCAGGCCGCGCCCGCCGACGGCGTAACTGAGGGGGAGGTCAAAGTTTCGACCCAGCATTGATGTGATTTAACGGATACCCTGCATAATAAACGTTAAGTAGTACCCAAAGCCGCACGGCCAGCGTATCGCAAGATGCCAGCCGTGCGGCGCGATACAATCGAGATACCCGGGGCGACCCGGAGGTGGGGCATCCCTGCGGGAACCCCATCCCCCGGCTTCCCCTAATATCAGGCTAAAGCAAGCGCTGTAGTGATGCTGGGTAGAGTTGGAGAAGGCTTATGTTCGGAAATCTCGGCCAGGCGGGGAAATATCTCGGGCAGGCGGCGCGCATGTTGGTGGGCGTGCCTGACTACGATACCTACGTCCAGCACATGAAAGACAACCACCCGGACAAGCCGGTGATGACCTATAAAGAATTTTTCCGCGAGCGCCAGCAAGCGCGCTACGGCGGCGACGGCAAAGGCGGCATGCGCTGCTGTTAACCCGCAGTCACAAGGATCCGTATGAAACCCATTGCAGTCACCATCCTGACCGGCTTTTTGGGCGCCGGCAAAACCACCCTGCTGCGCCATATCCTGAACGCCAACCACGGCTATAAAATCGCGGTCATCGAGAACGAGTTCGGCGAAGTGCCGATCGACGACGCGCTGATCGGCGATCGCGCCAGCCGCATCACCACTCTGAGCAACGGCTGCATCTGCTGCAGCAAATCCAACGAGCTGGCGGACGCGCTGCTGGATCTGCTGGACGGCGTCGACAGCGGCCAGCTGGCGTTCGATCGGCTGATCATCGAATGCACCGGCATGGCCGATCCCGGCCCGATTACCCAGACCTTTTTCTCGCACGAGATCCTGTGCGAGCGCTTCCTGCTGGACGGCATCATCACCCTGGTGGACACGGCGCACGCCGACCAACAGCTGAGCCAGTTCAGCATCGCCCAGGCGCAGGTGGGCTACGCCGACCGCATCCTGCTGACCAAAACCGACGTGGCGCCGGACTGCGAGGCGCTGATCCAGCGGCTGCAGCGGATGAACGCCCGCGCGCCGGTCTACAAGGTGACGCACGGCGATATCGATCTGAGCGTGCTGTTCGACATCGAAGGCTTCACGCTGAACGACAAGCTGCACCTGACGCCAGCCACCCCGCTGTTCCGCCGCATCCCGCAGCCGCAGAGCGACATCCGCTCAATTGTCGTGACGCTGGAACGCCCGCTGCCGCTGATGCAAATCTCCGACGTGATGGAAGGCCTGCTGCTGGAATACGCCGACAACCTGCTGCGCTACAAAGGCATTCTGTCTATCGAAGACGAACCGCGCCGCCTGCTGTTCCAGGGCGTGCAGCGGCTGTATAACGCCGACTGGGATCGGGAGTGGCTGCCTGGTGAGGAACGTCGGAGTACCTTGGTATTCATCGGCATGGATCTGCCGGAGGAGGAGATTCGGGAGCGGATTGGGGCGTTGGGGTAAGCGGGGTTGGGATATTGGAGCCTGTGAGGGCTCCTTTATGGGCTTATGGCGCTAACGGGGTGGAGGGAGTGGTATTAGCCGTAGTTTGTTTCCTGCCTGTTTTTTCTTGCGATAATAAACCTACTACCATCACATTCCATTTTATTAGCTTTAACCAATAAATATCGCCTATGAATTTATGACTAATCATTTAATACCGAGAGAATGGCGAATTGCGAGCTGCATTCCAATCCTGAAAGTAAATAAACTGTAATTCCATACAGCTTATTTTTTCCCTTTGCTGATAACGCTATAGTTTTTCCGTTGCGGCAAAATCCGCAGCCGGAGTTAGCGTTCCGAATCCCCCAACCCTGTTCGAATATGGTATAAATTCGAGCATGCCGATGCGCACCCAAACAATGGTGGCTCGGGCGGTGCTTCCTCCGGGAAGGCCGGTATCCGTTGGGGCCGGTACGCTAACGCCGTTCGAGCTACCACCCGAGTTTAGCGTCTCTTCTGGTAGCGGTATTTCTCTCCCAATGGAAATAGCCGATATGGAAAACACAAACTTACCCAACGCTTCTGAAACCATCCCCAACACCCTTACCCTCTATCGCCAACTGTTTAACCACCTCGATCTCAGCGCTTACAATCCCTCAGAACTCTTAGACCTGGCCGCACTCTCTGCCGAGCAGGCTGAAGGGCTGTGCCACGGCCTGATGTTGTTCGGCCACTTGCTGCAAAAGCACCCACAGCTGGACACTGAAGGCTGGGAACAGCTGAATCACTATCTCAACGCCACGGCGCATCTGGTTCCTGCGTTGTGTAATCTTTATGGGCGGGCACTGCGGGAGATGGAAGCCTGCGGCTAACGTAAATGGCAATCAGGGCGATGCTCATCGCCCTTCCCACCCATGATTTCCAATAGATCTGACTGACATATCACAACAAAAACATTCATCAAGGTAGGCATTTCCTCCCCTACCTGGCATAGTTAACGCATTCGGTAAATCGATGAGTTAACTGCTGGGTATTGATGCATACTGCTCTCGTCAGCAAGCACATTGCTCAGAGTCTACTCGGCAATGTGAGGGAGTGGTTTTGGCAACTGCAATAGAAGCGTTATCTTCAAAAGAATCCGTTTTAAAAGCCATCGAAGAATATAAAAAACTTGGCCGAGATGAATTCTTAAAACAACATAAAATAAAGCGATTTAAAAAATGCACCCTTCTTTATAATGGCGAGAAGTACGATATCCGCGGCATTGCCGCTAGAGCATACAGTGAACAGCATGGCTATCCGTTTAAGGGAATAAATACCGATAGCAGAACAGAAAAAGCCATCCAATTTCTCAAAGACCTCGGTTTTGAGATCGTCGAAACACCGCATCCTTTTGACTATTTAACCGAAGGCAAACTGTACACACGCAAAGCGCTTATCGAGCTTTACGGTGGGCAGCTGCAAGGCGGTATCTGGACCCCACGGGAATTTCCGGTGATCTTTATCTTCACCGGAGAAAACGGCGAAACCTACGGCTATAAAGATGGATGGACACCCGAAGGCAGCTTCTCTTATACGGGAGAAGGCCAAAAAGGCCCTATGGAATTTATTCGGGGTAATAAATCCATCCGCGACCATAAAAAAGACGGCAAAGACATCTTCCTGTTCGAAGACAACAAGAAAGAAAAAGGCGTCCGCTATCTTGGCATGTTTGAGTGCGATTCTTGGGATCACATTCAGTGCTTAGACTTCGAAAATAACATGCGGCAAGGCATTACCTTTAACCTGTTCAAAGTCTCGTCACTGCATGCGGTTGAAGAAGATGCAGAAACCGATGAAGCCGATACGCTAACAGAAACGCTCGAACAGTTGCGCAAGAAGGCACTGCAGTCCTCACAGCAATCGGGCAAGCGCCAACAGAGCGACAGCAAAAAATCCTGGTTCAAACGCAGCGAAGACGTAAAAAAATACGTGCTCAAGCGCGCCAATGGTATCTGCGAAGCCTGCAACCAGCCAGCACCGTTCAAGAAAAGGAACGGCGAGCCCTACCTCGAACCTCACCACACCAAACGCTTAGCCGACGAAGGCCCCGATCACCCGCAGTGGGTGGGCGCCATCTGCCCCACTTGCCATCGCCGGATTCATAGTGGGGTAGATGGGAAAGAGGTGAACAAGAAGCTGATGGTGAAGTTGGAGATGAAAGAGGCCGCTATCGGTTAAAAGTTGCCGACAACAGCGTGCTACCTGTCAACTTCAAAACCGAGTTTGTGCAGTATCATAGGAACAATAAGGAAAAACAGGGAATCTCAGCATGTCAGTACCTACCTACGACCAATTCATCGAGCCAGTGCTTCGCTTTTTGGCAACCAAGCCCGAAGGCGCACTTGCTCGAGATGTGCAAGATGCAACAGCAGACATACTCAACCTAAACGAAGAACAACGAGCAGAAACCATTGCCAGCGGCCAATTGGTTTATAAGAACCGTACCGGCTGGGCTCACGATCGTCTGAAACGTGCCGGGCTCTCGCACAGCTTATCCAGAGGCAAATGGTGCTTAACCGCCAAAGGCATCGATTGGTTAAAGCAGCATCCAAACCCGCTTACTGCAGCAGAAGTCGAACATCTCGCTTTGGCTTATACCAACGTCAAACTTCAACAAAATAGTGATGCAGTGGATTTGGATCCGGTTACAGAACCCCTTCTAACCGAAGCAATGTTAACAAATAGCCCAGACGATCGCCTTGAGCAATCAATCAAAGAGATCCGCGAGGCTGTTGCAACGGAACTGCTGGAGAACCTAAGCCAAGTATCTCCAGGCCGCTTCGAGGTCATCGTGCTGGATGTGCTGCATCGCTTAGGTTACGGCGGCCATCGCGATGATTTGAAGCGTGTCGGAGGCAGCGGTGATGCGGGGATTGATGGCGTAATTTCTTTAGACAAGCTCGGCTTAGAAAAAGTGTATGTACAAGCCAAACGCTGGCAAAACACCGTAGGCCGCCCTGAGTTGCATGCCTTCTACGGTGCACTTGTGGGACAAAAGGCTAAACGAGGGGTCTTCATCACGACCTCTGGCTTTACTAAACATGCCGTTGCCTACGCGCAATCGGTAGAAGGCATGGTACTTATCGACGGTAACCGATTGGTACATTTGATGATGGATAATGAGGTGGGTGTCAGTTCGACGCTGGTTAAAGTACCAAAGTTGGATAGTGATTATTTTGATCAGTAGTAAGTGTGTTCAATCTCAAATAAAAAATTGCTTTGGAGACTAATAAATTGATCAGCAGTCATCTATTTGTCTTAGGATGAATCAGCTATGACTCCCTCTCGCTTTGCTACCAAAAGTAATGTGATATCCTTTCCAGAAATGCTGTTGTATCCACGATATAAGGCGATGATTGATGGAGCAGTCTCTCAATTTTGAAATGTTGCGCAGCCAGTGGCCGGAACTGGCGGAACTCGCGTGTATGGCGGAACGTTACGTTCACACCGACCCGGAAAGCAGTCTGGTTAAGCTGCGCAACTACACCGAATTGATGGTGCGTTGGTTATATCGTCAGGAACGGCTGCCTGAAGGCATCAAAGCAAATCTGTATGATTTAATGAACGCAGATGTGTTTACCAGCATGATGCCGGAAGCCATCATCATGAAAATGGATGCGCTACGTATCCACGGCAACCGTGCCGCGCACGGTGGACGCATTAAAGCTAAAGATACCTACTGGCTGCTTAAAGAAGCATATTTATTAGGGGTCTGGCTGTATGTTCGTTATGCCCACGGTAATGTTGATGACTGCCCCAAATTCTCTCTCCCTCCGTTAACACAATCCTCAGGTCGTGCAGATGAAAAACGTCTGGAAGATGCAATCAGGGCTCAGGATGAAAGCCGTGAGCGCGAACTGGCGTTACAACGCGCACTCCAGCAAGAGCAGGAAAAGGCCGAACATCTCACCCAGCGCCTGAATGAAGCCAGAGCTCGCAACCAGCATGTTGCCGACATTCTTTCTATTGATGAAGCGGAAACCCGCCGCCGCCTGATTGATTCACGCCTGCTTGCCGCCGACTGGAATGTAGGGGAAGAGCTTAATAATACCGATCAGGTTACGCAGGAACACCCCGTTAAAGAACAGCCTACTGCAACCGGTGACGGTTATGCGGATTATGTCTTGTGGGATGAAGCGCATAAACCGCTGGCGGTGGTGGAAGCAAAAAAAACCAGCGTCAATGCCGAGCAAGGACGAATTCAGGCTCGGCTATATGCAGACTGGCTGGAAAAAGAATACGGTCAGCGCCCGATCATTTTCTACACCAACGGCTATGATATCTGGCTGTGGGACGACCATAAAACTCATGGTTATCCCCCGCGTCGAGTATTTGGTTTCTACAGCAAGGAAAGCCTGCAATATCTTATTCAGCAGCGTGAAACCCGTCTGCCACTGAACAGTGTGCCGCACGTAAAAGACAACGAAGGTAAGGCCGTTGCCGGACGTTTGTATCAGCTTGAAACCATTGCCCGCGTCAGCGAACGGTTTACCAATAAATATCGTCAGTCATTAATCGTTCAGGCCACCGGCACTGGTAAAACCCGTGTAGCGATTGCACTGAGCAAACTGATGATTGATGCCCGTTGGGTAAAACGCGTTCTGTTCCTTTGCGACCGTAAAGAGCTGCGCAAACAGGCGGCGAATGCCTTCAATCAATTCACCAATGAGCCGCTGTATGTGGTCGGGAAATCGAAAAAAGCAGACAGGCAGAATGCCAGGATCTACATTGCCACTTATCCCGGCATGATGAAAATCATGGACCATTTCGATGTCGGTTATTTCGATCTGATCATTGCCGACGAATCCCACCGCTCGATCTACAACGTCTACGGCGATCTGTTTAAGTATTTTGATGCCCTCCAGATTGGCCTGACGGCCACGCCGATCGACATGGTGAGTAAAACCACTTTCGGCCTGTTTGGTTGTGAAGGACGTATCCCTACCGCCAACTACAGCCTGGAAGATGCCATCGCCGATAACAATCTGGTTCCCTATGAGGTTGTCACGCACACCACAGAATTCCTGCGCGAAGGCATCAAACGGGAGAAATTAAGCGACGAACAAATCCGCGAACTTGAAGAACAGGGTATCGATCCTAATACGCTGGAATTTGATGGCAAGGCGCTGGATGAGGCAATTTATAACAAAGACACCAACCGCTATATCCTGCGTAACCTGATGGAAAATGGCCTGAAAGATCGGGACGGCCAACTGCCAGGTAAAACCATCATTTTCGCCCGTAACCACAAACACGCGCTGCTGTTGAATGAATTGTTCGACGACATGTACCCGCAGTTTGCCGGACGCTTCTGCCAGGTCATCGACAACTACGATCCCCGCGCCGAGCAACTGATTGACGATTTTAAAGGGCTGGATGAAAGCACCAACAAAGAGCTGACCATCGCTATCTCTGTTGACATGCTTGATACCGGTATTGATGTTCCGGAAATTGTGAATCTGGTCTTTGCCAAGCCGGTCAAATCAAAAGTGAAGTTCTGGCAGATGATTGGCCGTGGTACGCGCCTCTGTGCGGGGCTGTACGGCTACGATGACAACGGCAAACCGCTGGATAAGCAAAAATTCCGTATCTTCGATCACTGGGGCAATTTTGAGTATCACGAGCTGCATACCGAAGAAGCCGAAGTGAAAACGACAAAATCGCTGGCGCAAAAACGCTTCGAAGCGTGGGTTATGCTGGGGGCTGCCGCGCAGCGTAAGTTCGACAAACAGGCGGTGGATTTAGTCGCTCACCAGCTCCGCGAGCAGATCAACGCGCTGGATGAAAAGTCGATTGCCGTGCAGGAAAAGTGGCAGCAAAAAGCGCAGTACAGCGATGTAAAAGTGCTGCGCCAGCTTTCCCCGAAAACACAGCAGGATCTGCTATCTGTCCTGGCCCCGCTGATGCAGTGGCTGGACGTGCGCGGGCAAAGCGATGCCATGCGTTTCGATATGGATATTCTGGCGGCGCAAACTGCCCGTTATAGCAACCCGGAAGAGCTGGATGTGCTCTGGCCGGTCATTATCGAGAAAGTGGAACGTCTGCCGCCGCATCTAACTCAGGTACAGCAACAGGGACAACGGATTAATCAACTTCGTGATTTGGGCTGGTGGAAGCAGGCCACCTTAGAAGAGCTGGAGGATATCCGCATTCATCTGCGCGGTATAATGCACCTGATGGAGAAAGATGCGACGCCAAAATTTGGCTCGATACAGGTGGATATTACCGAAGATGCCGACCTAATCCAGACGGAGACCCGCAAAACCAACATCCGCTCGATTGATTTCAAACTCTATCGCCAGCAGGTTCAGGGTGCACTAGAGCCGCTGTTCCAGCAAAATTCGGTGCTGAAGAAAATCCGCAACGGCGAGTCGGTGACGCAAAGCGAGCTGGATGAACTGGCGAAGCTGGTACTGATCCAGAACCCCAACGTTGATATTCGGGCGCTGAAAGAGTTCTATCCACAGGCAACCGCCAGCCTGGATAAACTTTTGCGTACCATCATCGGTATGGACAGTGACGCGGTCGAAGTACGTTTTGCACAGTTCGCAGCTGACAACAGCCTGACCAGCCAGCAACTGCGCTTCCTGTCACTGCTAAAAAACCACATTCGCGATTACGGCACCATTGAAATGCGACAGCTTTTTGAACAGCCGTTTACACATATCCATAACGAAGGCGTTACTGGCGTTTTCCCGGATATCGAGCAGATCGCCCGGCTGCAAAAGATAGTCGAAGAGCTGGGTGTTGTGACCGACACAGCGACGGTATAATACGCGCATGACAAGCCCCGACAGCGGGGCTTTTGTATTAAAACAGGATATAAACACTAACAATGATTACCGGTGACTTAAAAAGTAAAATCGACGGACTATGGGAAGATTTCTGGGTGGGTGGCATCACTAACCCACTGACCGTAATCGAACAAATCACCTACCTGATGTACTCCCGGATGCTGGATACCCAGGAACAGCGAGACGAGAAGCGTAAACAAATCGCGGGTATTGATTTTAAACCGCGTTTTACACCAGAACAGCAGGAGTTCCGTTTCAGTCACTACAGCAACCTTGGCTCGGATGAGATGATGGAAGTGGTGCGCGATGGCGTATTCCAGCATTTCCGTCAGCTCGGCCAGGCTAATACGTCGAAGGTAACTCTACTGGGCAACTTTATGAAAGATGCCCGTCTGGAGATCGTCAAACCTTCGCTGTTAACCAAAGCTGTGGAGGTGATCAAAAACCTGCCGCTGGATCGTGGCGACACCAAAGGCGATCTTTACGAATACCTGTTAAGCAAGTTGACTACCGCCGGGATCAACGGTCAGTTCCGCACGCCACGCCACATTATCCGTACGATGGTTGAGATGATGGAGCCTAACCCGGCACGTGGTGAAACGATCTGCGATCCGGCCTGTGGTACGGGTGGTTTTCTGGCAACCAGCTATGAATATCTGCTGGAGAAATACAGTTCACTGGAGTCCATTCATACCGAGATTGGCACTAACGAACGCGGCGAATTAGAAGAGCAAAAAATCTTTACTGGCGATCTGCTGACGCCGTGGCGTGACCATGTGGATAACAATATGTTCCACGGCTACGACTTTGACACCACTATGCTGCGTATCGCCGCTATGAACCTGATTATGCACGGCGTGGAAGAGCCGGATATCCACTATCAGGACACTATGAGCCAGAGTTTCAGTACTAACTTCCCACAGGCCAGTAAAAACGCCTTCAACCTGATCCTGGCAAACCCGCCGTTTACCGGTTCGCTGGACGAGGAAGACATCGACTCCACGCTGTCGGCAATGGTGAAAACCAAAAAAACCGAACTGCTGTTCTTGGCGCGGATTCTGCAAATGTTGAAAGTGGGTGGCCGCAGCGCGACTATTGTGCCGCAGGGCGTACTGTTTGGCCCCAGCAGGGCTCACCAGTCACTGCGTAAAACACTGGTGGAAGATAACCAACTGGAAGCGGTGATCAACCTGCCTTCTGGTGTATTTAAGCCTTATGCGGGTGTGGCGACAGCGATCCTGATCTTTACCAAAGGTGGCCAGACGGATGAGGTCTGGTTCTACGACCTGCAAAATGACGGTTATAGTCTGGATGACAAGCGTAACCCGATAAAAGACAACGACCTGCCGCATCTACTGGCAAGCTGGAAGCATTATCGAACCCTGCGTGGGCTGCCGGTTGATAACTTTATGGGCGAGAAATTAGCCTCGTTACTGAAACAGCAGTACCCGGAAGGGATTGCTGCTAGTGTTGATTTTAACGATCGCACTCAGGCGGCATTTGTGGTGCCGAAAGCGGATATTGCCGCACAGAAATATGACCTCTCCATCAATCGCTATAAAGAGGTGGTGTATCAGGCCGAGGAGTATGAAGATCCAAAGGTGATACTGAAGCGGTTAAAAGATCTGGAAAAAGAGATTCTGGCGGATTTGGATGAGCTGGAGGGGATGCTGTGATTGACAGTAAATTAGTAGGATTTGTCGAGAAAGATTTTTGTAGTGTTGTAAAAGACCTTACTTCAGGAAATCCTAAGATAGGAAGTAAAGATTACCTTATAGAAGGAAGATTTCCAATAATTGATCAAGGAAGCAACTTTTGCAGTGGTTATACAAACTCTAAAGAGCTTTTATGTAATATAGAGCTACCATGTATCATTTTTGGAGATCATACCAGAGTATTAAAGTATGTTGATACCCCATTTGCTCTTGGAGCTGATGGGGTAAAAGTTCTTAAGCCAATAAAGGGATTAAGCGAAAAATATCTTTTTTATTTTTTAAAAAATTTAGATATTCCGTCAGCGGGATATAGTAGGCACTTTAAATTCCTGAAAGAAAATAATATTAAGTATCCGTTACAGCTAAGTGAGCAAAAACGTATCGTATCTATTCTTGATAAAGCCGATGGTATACGCCAAAAACGCGAGCAAGCTATTAAACTGGCTGATGATTTTTTACGTGTTACGTTTTTGGAAATGTTCTCCCAGCTAGAACATGGTGCAAATAAAGTAAAACTAGGCGATATTGTTACTCTAGATGCACCGATGGTAGATCCGAAAGAAGAAGAGTATATTGATTTAATTCATATCGGCCCCGATAGAATTGAAAAAAAAACCGGTTTACTTTTACCAGCGCTAACAGCACGAGATGAGAATTTAATCAGTAAGAAATTCCTTTTTGATGAAAACTATGTGCTGTATTCAAAGATTCGACCTTATTTGAAAAAATGCGCCATCCCTGATTTCAGCGGCTTATGCTCGGCTGATATGTATCCAATAAAACCTATTAAAAGCAAAACTAATCGTGAGTTTCTATGGCAACTATTACTCTCTGATTCTTTCAACAAATACACCAAAACCTTACCTGACAGAGCAAACATACCTAAACTAAACAGGAAAGAGTTATTAAACTTTGAATTATCTCTACCGTCTATTTCCCTGCAAGAAAATTATAAAAATATAGTAAAAAAGATAAACCATACAAAATTGGCAATGCGTAAACAGAATAGTAACAACCTATTAAATAAATTGGCAAGTAATTTCTTCCTGAAAAACCAAAAAGCAAGGTAATCAAAATGCCTAATGTTAACATTGATGAATTAAAAAGATTAATATCAAATGGGGAAATAGGTGCAATAACTCTAGACACCTCTATTTACATTCATCATCACTATGGATTTGAAATCGGAATATTATCAAAATTATCACAATTCAAAAGTACCGAAATTAAATTTATTGTAGTAGATATGATTCAGCATGAAACATTATCACACCTTATTGAAGAGGCAAAAAAGAACAAGACTGAGACAAAAAATAGTCTTAAAGTTATAGGTAATTCTTGGGGAATTACACCTCAACGCAGACAGGAGTTAATGGAAGAGCTTTTCCCGAGTAATGAAGATGAAATATCTAAAGTTAGATTTGATGACTTCAAAAAGAAGTCTGGCGCCAAAGAAATAAAATGCACCAAGCTATCAAATTTAGGTAACATAATAGATCTATATTTTAATAAATTAGCACCATTCGCTATCAAAAAAGATAAAAAAAATGAGTTCCCTGATGCTTTAGCTCTTTCAGCCCTTGAAGTTTGGGCTGAATCTAACAATACCAAAATTTTAGCCGTTTCAAAAGACAATGACTGGAAGGAATTTTGTGAAACATCACCTTTATTATATTTCATTGATGAACTGTCTAATGCGTTAACTGCATTCCACTCGAATGCGTCAGTCAATATCATTAATGCTCTGAAAGCTTTCAATATTGATGAGCTAAATAAAGAAATAATAGAATCAATACCACATCAACTTTATAACTTAACAGTTGATGTAGAAGCAAGTTCATCGTTCTACTATGACGTTGAATCTTCAGAGTTAACAATGGTTGATGACCAACAACAACCTATAAATGATTTTGAAAAATTCCTCTCAAACCTAAGCATTATTGATACTGAAGAAGAATCTTTCTCGATACAATATACAGTGAACTGTAACGTTGATATTGAGACTACTCTTGACTTCAATACCTGGGATGGTATTGATAAAGAATTTATTGGTATGGGGGGAGGAATCTTCAATACTTCAGAGGATATAGATATCGATATTATAATTAACTTTAACAAAGATGATAATGATATTGAAATCGATAGTATTGAAGTTATTAGTTCAAGTATAACTATCGACCTTGGTGAGGTTGGACCAGACTGGATGAACTCTCCCGATTATTGCGATTGATATAGCCGATATTATTTTGTTATTAAGTGATAAACCATCAAGTCTTGAATATGTCTTGATGGTTTTTATTTTTGCACAGCCCCTACTGCAATCTCACATTTGACAAACTCATTAATCTCATCCGTATACTACCACACAATCTTCTTGGGGCCATGCAGATATCGAAAGTGACTAAAGCTTCCGAGAATCACGTTCTTATTAGCATACGCACACTACGTATCAATCCTCAGCAATTTAAAGCTATGTTTACGAGGAATCGTGTTCATTGAGGGCTGGTCGTTATACCCTGTTAGCCATTCTTTATACCCCGTTAGTGGAATAACCTGATTAATACTCTAGTTGCTAACAAGTTTGCGTGGTTATTATTGCTGATGAGGGGTAATCGTTACGGTGGACTCAGAAACACTACTTCCAGTAAAGTCCATCAGCCATCCTCGCTTAGGAGGATGGCTGATTAGTTTTATTTTATTAAACACATATGCTAGACATTGCCCCGATTTACCTTCGCATAATCAAACGGCGTAATCGCTCTCTCCCGATTGGCATCCAGAAAATCAGCCCACCACTGCAACATCAACTTGCGTTCATCCAGATGTTCTGCTTTATGGATATACGCCGCCCTCACCGAATTGCGTTCCATATGGCTCATCTGGCGCTCCACTGCATCCTTCGACCATAGTCCTGACTCAATTAGCGAACTACAGGCCATTGTGCGGAAGCCGTGACCGCAAACCTCAACCTTAGTATCATATCCCATCACCCGTAGCGCACCGTTTACGGTGTTTTCACTCATTGGCTTACGCGGATCATGATCGCCAATAAAAATCAGCTCATGTACACCACAGAACTGTTTTATCTGCTCCAAGATCGCCAGCGCCTGCTTTGAGAGAGGTACCAGATGCGGTGTACGCATCTTTGAGCCTCGCTGAGAATGTTTCACATCAGGAATAGGCTCTCGCTCAGGCGGGATGGTCCACATTGAAGTTTCAAAATCGATTTCTGACCAGCGAGCAAAACGCAGCTCACTGGATCGAATAAAGATAAGCAGAGTGAGTTCCGTTGCCCAGCGGGTTAGCGGCCTGCCGGTATAGCCGTCTATTTTCTGAAGTAATTCAGGGATGCGTTTTAACTCCAGCGCCGGACGATGTTGTCGATTACTGGAAGCTACCGCCCCCGCCATCTCCTGCGCCGGATTGTAATCAATTAACCCGCTTTGCACTGCATAACGCATGATGGCCGTAGTGCGCTGTTGAAGACGGGAAGCCACTTCAAGACGTCCAGATGTCTCCACGGCTTTAATGGGAATTAACAGATCGCGGGTACCCAGTTCAGCAATATTGCGAGTACCAATTGCCGGGAAGATATTGTCCTCAAGGCTCTTTTTTACGCGATTAGCATGATCTTCCGACCATTTCTGATTGGTAGTGAGCCATTCTCTGGCAACCTTCTCGAAAGTAATAATCTCTTTCGCCTGCTCTTCTTTCACAGCACGTTTATGCTCACGAGGATCGATACCAGCAGCTACCAGCTGTCTGGCCTCTTCCCTTTTCTTCCTGGCATCAGCCAGCGAAACATCCGGGTAAACGCCGAACGCCATCAAATGCTGTTTACCGCCAAAACGGAAACGAAATCGCCAATACTTTGAGCCGTTAGGTTTTACAAGTAAGAGCATGCCGTCGCCGTCAACAAGTGAATACTCTTTCTCCTCAGGTTTTGCAGAACGAACTTTAGTATCCGTTAGGGCCATAATGGGCCTACTTCCATAGGTATATCGTGAGTATACAAGCAATATCGAATCGGCAAATATACTCATTAGTATACTCACAAGCTTGTTGATGTGGGTTGACCCAGGTTGACTTCAGTTGAGGTGAAAAGCGGGTAAAGCCTTGTGTGGCGTGGATTTCAGGCATAAAAAAAGACCTCAGTTGAGGTCCATTTACATGCTTTTGGTGCGAAGGCCGGACTCAAATCTCCATGCAATCCACTGAAAAATATAAAGTTATAAAAACAAAATCACGATTATGCCCCCTTTTGTGCCCCCAGTATAAATTTCGTGAAACGCTGGAAGATTAGACTATTGCTCTGACAACAGCATAAAATTCAACCATACAAAGAGCTCGGTTAGGTTCCGCGTCATGAACCCAAACCCAAAATCTTGTTACGCATAAATTTGCTGGCGCTATTTTCTGATCGCAGCTTTATTTCTTGGACTCACTGCCACAAAAAAAAGATTTATAGAAAAACTGTTCACCCTATACACCCTTTTAATTTATTCTTTTATTTCAATGCATTGCTGGATGTATAGCTACCTTCTCTGTGTACACTTCTGTTCACCTACAGGGTGAACAGTCTGAATCGCAGGCACAAAAAAACCGGCCTGAGCCGGTTTGGGGAGCGCTTGTCGTTATGATATTGGCCATTCAGCGGCCGATAGAATGCCCTGGTGTTGCTGCGTGTGTTTAGGTCAATGCCACTATAGGCGGCGCGGCGATTGAGCGTCCAATGGGTTCGGCAGATCAATCATGGTCTATTGATCGGCCGGGCCGATCGACTCACTCACCGTCACACAGCACCGCACTTCGGCAACCAGTCCGCTTCGCACTCGTCACTCAATATCAGGTTGATCTGTATTCCCAGCTTGGTGCGGCGTTTCAGCAGCGTATGCTCATACTCTTTCAGCGTCTGCGGCACCGTCTAGTGCAAAATGGCATCTGGATAGATCATGATTTGGCGTGCATCTCCGATGCGTGGTTTAGGCTATCACCTACTCGGAAATACGTTTCGGTGTCATCGAGAAGAAGGCCTCATCGCGTCACTCACAGCTGGTCGACGCGTCCTGCGTCCGCCCTGATGCCGTGCTGGCCTAGAAGAGCCGGGCGGCGGTGGACGCCACCTCGAAAAATTAGGCGACTCTGGTCGTGGTCGGGATGCCGATCGATCCCAACGACACGGCGATCACCGGGCATGCCGCTGCATCCGGTGTCGTGTTGGTGACGAATGGTGTAAGAGAATTTGAGCAGGTACCGGGCCTAACGCTGGAGGATTGGGAAAGATTGCGGAGTAAAGTAAGGCCGTCATCTGGGCGGCCTTACTCCCTTTCACCTACGTTCGGCTTAATCTTTTTCAGCGTTAGTTAATGGCTCTATACGGATACGTGTACTTTCGTGAGTGGTTTTTGGTGGCCTGATAAATTCACTTTTTCCCAACTGGGTGGCCAAATGCCACATCGAGTCTGAATACACAATGCTGCGGTGACTCCTCTCAATGAGAAAAGCGGCATAATCCGAATGCCCGAAAGTCATCAGCACTGACCTGATAAATGTGCGCGGCGCCCTGTCATCTTTCAAACATTGTATCAGCAGTGCGTGCTTCTGTCGGTCGCTGGTCAGTTTTACTGAGAGCCGGGTCAGGGTTTGCAGGCTGAGAAGCGGCCCATCAGAGAACAGTGCCTCATCTTTATCCCAGAGCCAGTTCAGGATACTGATACAGAGTTCATCAGATATCTTACCGCCATTCAGAAGTAACCGGGTAATGCGTCGGTCAAATTCTTCATCAGCATACAAAACAAGCTCGTAGTTCTCATTCAACAAGGCGGGACGGATACAAATCAGATCATAAAGAAGCGGTGTCAATCCGTCACCCTCTTCGTAAAATGCCTGATAAAGTTGTTCAAAGACACTAGCGGTTGGAGCTAACCATTTCTGATCCATCAGTACTGCCGCATTGTTCAGCGGCAAGCTGTCAGGCAACTTAATAAGAGATAATCTGAATGTCTTGGTTACCACGACAAGTGCATCTTTACTGATGTTTTCTGAAGATACTACTTTTATAAGTAACTGCGAGAGCTGAACCTCAGTCAAAGGTAATGTTTCATTTGGCAATAAAGCGTAATTAATATTGAGCCATTCACAAAATGTATCAGCGGCAACTGACGCATCTTCATCAAGTAAAAAAATTGCATTGTTCCATAAAGGGGTAATGTGATTATGATGCGTCAGAAGTGAATAAAGGTTTCTATCATGATTAGTTTCTGTTGTTTCGTTATTTTCTTTGTTCAGGATAACTGTTACATCTTCCAGCATAAACTTCATACTGACTATTAGGCACTCTGCATCATCCCAGTCAACCAATGCCGAATTAAGGAGGTCAGGAATGAGCTCTCTTTCTTCGGAGTGAATAAAAATATCACGGATAAACGATGATATGTTTTCATAAACATAGGCTTCAAGGTTCGAAATATGAAGCGATTTTATTGTTTTTAAAGGTTTTTTACGTAAGGCTTCACTGCTGTTTTCTATCTCATGGATGAGTGAAAAACAGAGGTTTTGCAGGTTGGATGTGGAATAGACCCACAGTTTTTCCTGTGCCACCGAATGCAGAGTTTTCTTGACGGAGTTGCTCTGGACCAAAGGGATATTAGTCAGGCGACAGTCTGAATTCCGCAGGTTTTCACAAAAAGTCTGAGCACAGTCCTCAGGTATGGCTGTTAGGATATTAACGTGAGAATCAATGAGTCGCTGTAGCTCTTCCCGCTCTCTCTTAGAGACGACGTTCCAAGGCAGTGCCGGTAAGGACAGTAACAACGGGAGCAGAGTGTGTTGAGCTTCGATATCATTCAAGCTCCCAATCTGGTGGATAATTGTGGACAAGTTGCCATCCCCGTCGACCAATAACCTGATATATTTCAGCTGCAGAGTGGGTTCCCAGCGAGGGAAGATCTCATTGGCTAGCCTTACCATCCGCTCTTGTGCTTCAGGTTCCACCTGCATTCCCAATATAGTCTTCAGGGAAACCTTATCATTGTACATAAGGTGCCTGAGAATCTGAGGATGCCAAGCATTGTCACGCATCAGCATGCCCAGTCCACTTAATTTTACCACTGTGTTAGCAATGTTGCTGAGGGGCATATTTGTCGTTTCATCAGGTGATCTTCCTGCCGTCACAGCCCTAATAAAGTTATTGTCTTCCGTGCTCAGGCTACCCGGCATAAATACAGAACGATAGGCCATATAGTCAGTCGAAAGATAGCCATGAGATAGAAGGAAATACAAGAAATCGATTTGTCCAGCGTTATCAGGTAAGACTGCTCCGTCGTCATACCCCGGTGATACACATGCTATGGCCCATTTAATGAAGCCTGAACTGCCCATTTTGTTGATGAAAAAGGCAAGATCATATGAGAAGGTATTCTGAATCTCATATCTGAGAGTTTTGATATTCTCCTCTAAACGAGTGATGCCACCATCTGATTTTTTCAGGATAATAGAACACCTTTCCTCGTATTCGGTTTTCATACTCTCAATTGTTGTTTTTTCAACTACAGCAACATCTATACCATACACCCTTGTGCGGATATGAAAAGCATTACCGCTTAAAATTGAGAGGAATGTGTCTTCATCTTCAATAACGTTTTCGAGATTAAATTGAGAGCCATTATTACGAATAATATACAAAGTAGATTCTGTTTTCTCATTAATATATTGGTAAAGCATTTCTCTTCTCAACTCTTTTTCTGATACTACCCTCTCATTCTGCAAAACGGAAAGTTCCGTATGATGCTTTTTCATCCTTGTGTTAAGTGTAGTACAGTATTCTTCTCTTAATTTACCAGATGTATACTCGGTAACAATGCTGTAAAGTAATCCTTTTTTCTGATCTATTCCGTGATAATCTTCGGCACAGAGATTTTTGTAGGCGATGAGTGCAATCAGTCGCTTAAGATCCTCTCCGTTATTCACAATATTCCTGTAAAGCCGGAATTCGTTTGCAACATTGTGCATCACTCGCATATCAGGAATAAAAAGAGCCAGTCTGGCAAGGCAATCTCTGAACCCATCCTGTATAAGTTCATCCAATGTAAATTTCCCCAAAAAATGCTCAGAAGCATTCTCACTATCCATTACCGGGATCACCGGCATGACAAAATCAAAAAACTTTGTCCGTGATTCAGGCGTGCTGAAGAGATTATCCCTGACAGCGTAGATAAATCTTACCGGCTTATCAGCGGGAAGGCAGTTATTGATGAGCTGATTTATCTCACGGAGCTTGATGAAGATAGCACCGTCGTTATGACGGTCCAGATCCTCAAATATGACCACATTGTATTGCGTTTGCTCGAAGAAGTAGACGATTTCATCAATGTACACATTGAGAAGAGAGGGGGCGGTGGGGCGTGTAGAAATCGCTCCTTTCAGTACGTCAACTTTATCAATACTGACGCGGCGGTCAAATACCCCTGTACGGTGCAGTTTCTTCAGTGCAAGGAATAAGGCAAAAAAAAGAAATATCCCTGCGCCACCAACCCTAGCGAGTATAGGCAAAGCCAGGAGAAACTGACTCAGCTCTTTCGGCAGAGAAAGCTTCGCACTGATGTAATCAGGGAATAGAAAAAGCAGGCCAGTTGCCGTCAATGCAAGTATGAGTAACAGGCTGGCGGCCATCATGGCAATCTGAGGCGCGCTAACGTCAGAAATGCGCTCCAGACGGGAATATGGCAACACACTTTTTTTCTCTTTGTAGAGCAGCTGTTGCAGGATGCTGTACTCAATTGTTTTTTCTTCAGCTTTAGCCGCTTTTTTATCAGCTTTATCACCGTCGGTTTTGTCATCCCCCACACTGGTATCTCCGGATGACGCTTGCTGCATTTCAAAATCAGCCAAAGACACGGTCATCATCCTGAAGTCATTGCTTTCTGCTTTTTCCCACGTCAGTAATACAGAGCTTTTACCTGCACCATACGGGCCAGTGACAGCAATGTTTCTGATATCCGGGCGAGAACAAGCAAAATTCAGTGCTTCGATATAGCTTTGCGCTTTTTCATCCTCAATGACTGAGGGGGTCAGAGGTTCATAAGCGATATGTATTTGTTCTTCCTGAGCATCATCGGCGCTGAGTACCGGCATCAGAGCTTCCGTTCGGGATGGTCTTTGCATGTTGTTCACCCAACATTGTTTGTTTAACCGGCATTATATCGCCTGAAAACAGAAAAGATAACAAAGGCAAAACTATAAAGAAGGAGTCTTTCTAGACATCTGGAATGATAAGAGCCGACTTCCGGTTTTTGGATCACGCCAGCAGTTACGCATAATTCCCCTTATCTTGATTTTCGCCGTAGAAAACGTTGTGCGACTGCCGAACTGAGCTCGGTGCTTTCGGGCTGAGTGTACGCCATCATTCGCGTAGTGCGTTGGCGGTTTACACTACCGATAGCGTCACACGAAATAATCGCGTTGATAAATGAAGTGGCAGGGCGATAAAACCAGTTTCATAGGAAGTTCACAAAAAATTAACAAACATGAATTATCAAAATGATAAGCTTTTCCCGATTCCGTGTGATTCGGTTATTTAGGGAAAAACGACATGAACGTCATCCAACTCACACCGTTACGACTCCCAGATATAACAACGCTTTCCGCCGTGACGAGAGAGAAACTCGCTTCTTTGGAAGCCATTGTATCGACATATCTCCTCTCCAGTGAAACAAGTAAGGGGCATGATCGAGTTGTTGGCTTTCCTAATGAAGAGATCAATAGGTTAACACACCGACTCAGTGCCCATTACCTAACTAATCAGAAAGATATAAAAAACGACGGCCGAACATTGTTGGAAACAGCACTAATTAATCAGTTCTCAGATGATTATAATCGCATGATAATGCGGGCCAAGTTCGATTGTTTTCTGGCCTTTTTAACTTTCTGGTCTGGCAAAATTAATCCGATAAAACCTGGTATTAGAAAGACAGCCATGCGCACGTCATCAGATAAAAATGGGCATTACATCCGGTTTATTGATGCGAAACACTTGGTCGATGGATTGCGTAATATATGGGCCATTATTATTAATGCCCCCTTTGATAATCTTTACTCAGCGGTGATCAGTTCAACAGCCTTGCTTGCCTACCATCCATTTTATGACGGAAACGGCCGATTTTGCAGATTGCTCATCAATGCCATGTTGAAACGATGCCATGACAACTATATTCCCCTTCATGATATTTATCATCTATCACAAGGTGGGTATTTTATCCGTTTGCGGCAAGCGCTGATATTCTCAGAATGGGATGAGATTATTTTGTTTCATTATAACATCGTCAGTTTTTTCACCCCAAAGCCATGTAAACTTAGCTAAAGAGGATAGAGAAATGGAAATATTGTCGCAGAAGGATATGTTACTTGTCGCAGGCGGTCAGCAATCTGATGAGGACAGAGATCTTGAAGAGATGCGTGAATTGCTGAGCTCTGTTGGCTCTACAGTTGGCGGTGGCGTTGGTGCTTACGTTGGCGGTGTTATCGGTGGCCCTGGAGGTGCTTTGATTGGTTCAGGTGTCGGTGATTACATCGGTGGAAAAATTGGTGAGAACTATCATGAGCCAGATAACGTCTCGATGACTCCTGCGGGAATTGGTACGGATAACCATTGGTAAAAATGCAGACTGGGTAGTTAAACATTTAATATTGGTTTGACTGCCCATCATGACCAGACATAATATTTCTATTGTTTAGATTTTTGGAGTGGGTAAATGAAGATTTATTGGACGCTGAAGAGCATTCCGGAACTGAAAAACTTACCACTAAAAGAAAGAGTGAAGCGCTGGCGAAAAGCATTTTTGGGGCAAAACATGTCAGATACATTAGGTGTACTGGCCATTTCCATGCTCCCATGGTTTATCATCATTCTTTTAAATGATGTGAAATTTAATAATGAAATATTACACAACTCATTCATTGTTATGGTGGGCTATGTCGTGAGCGCTTTTATTGGAATGAATGTTATAATAAGAAGGATGTTATTGAAAAACAAGGATGTATTTAAAGGCTAAGGAATTTAACCCAGTGCTCACGGTTATCATTTGAAGGACATGATCGAACAGAGAGTCATATTCATTAGCACTGCTGATAAGTGGTTTGACAAGCACGTTGTACTGGCTGTAAGTTTGGTTTCAGCTAAGGTGAGTGCGCAGCGTCGCTATTCACTGGTTAATGTGATTGCAAAAAACACGATGTTTATCACCGCATAACCAAGGATCCCAAATAGTGTTTCGCCAGGAAGCGATCGATAATCAGAAAATGAAATGGCGTGGCAGGGCGCTCCTGCTACCCGGTATTCCCGTTTGGGGCACGACAGGGCTCTGCCTGTTTTTCTTCATCGCCTTTCTCACCTTCGCGATCGCCGGTACTTATACCCGGCGGGTCAACGTGACCGGCGAGATCAGCACTTATCCGCGCGCCGCCAACGTTTATTCCGCCGTCCAGGGGATAGTAGTCAAGCAATTCGTCACCGAAGGGCAGGTGATTGCCGCCGGTGCCCCCATTTACCAGATTGACGTCAGCAAAAGCACCCGCAGCGGAGTGGTCAGCGACAACCAGCAGCGGGATATCGATGGCCAGCTGGCACGCATTGCGCAAATCATCAGCCGACTGGAAAGCAGCAAGCAGGCCACGCTCACAATGCTGGAAAAACAGAAGGCGCAATATACCGCCGCGTTCTCGCGCTCAACCGACATTCTTCGGCGTGCTCAGGAAGGGATACGCATCATGAAGGAGAACATGGAGAACTACCGGCACTATCAGACCAAGGGACTGATCAACAAGGATCAGCTCACCAACCAAGTGGCCCTGTATTACCAGCAGCAGAACAACCTACTGGGCCTGTCCGGCCAGAACGAACAGAATGCGCTGCAGATCACCGCGCTGGAAAGCCAGATCCATACCCAGGCCGCCAACTTCGACAACCAGATCTACCAGATGGAGCTGCAGCGCTACGAGCTACAGAAAGAGCGGCTCAACATCGATGCCGGTGGAGCGATCGTCGTTCGTGCGCTGGCCGATGGCCGTATCGATTCGCTGAGCGTCACGGTTGGCCAAATGGTTAACGTCGGCGACAGTCTGCTGCAGGTGATCCCCCACGACATCGATCACTACGCCCTCGTGCTGTGGGTACCTAACGATGCCATTCCTTACATTGCTGCCGGTGACAAGGTCAATGTACGTTATGACGCCTTTCCGGCGGAAAAATTCGGCCAGTTTGCCGGTATGGTGTCCGTCATCTCCAAAGCCCCGGCCTCACCGCAGGAAATGCTGACCTATCAGGGGGCCCCAAAAGCGGCGCTGACCGCCGCTGTGCCCTACTACAAGGTGATTGTCATTCCGGAAAAACAGGCCATTGCTTATGACGGTAAACGTCTGAGCCTGGAAAACGGCATGAAAGCGCAAAGCACCCTGTTTCTGGAAAAAAGGAAGATTTATCAGTGGATGTTGTCACCGTTCTACGACATGAAACACAGCGCGACGGGGCCGGTCAATGAGTAAGCCTGCATTCAAACAACTGGTCAGCCAGCTGGATCTGCGGCTACGTCACCGGGTTCCGATGGTGCACCAGACCGAGTCGTCGGAATGCGGGCTGGCCTGCCTAGCGATGATATGCGGTTACTACGGCAAAAACATCGACCTGATCGCGCTGCGCCGGCAGTTCAACCTGTCAACGCGCGGTGCAACACTGGTTGGACTGACCGGTATCGCCGAGCAATTGGGGTTGAGCACCCGTCCCCTGTCTCTGGATCTGGACGAACTCAACGCACTGAAACTGCCCTGCATTCTGCACTGGGAATTCAACCATTTTGTGGTGCTGGTCAGCGTCAAAGGCCACCGCGCAGTGCTGCATGATCCGGCGCGCGGACGCCGGGCCATCAGCCTGACGGAACTGTCGCACAGTTTCACCGGCGTAGCGCTTGAAGCCTGGCCCGGCAGCTCCTTCACCGCCGACAGCGTTCGCCACCGCATTCATCTTCGTACGCTGATTGGCAGCGTACACGGTCTCAAGGGGGCGCTCGGCAAAATCTTTTGCCTGTCTCTGGTATTCGAAACCATCAACCTGGTGATGCCCATCGGCACGCAGCTGGTGATGGATCACGCTATTCCTGCCGGGGATCGCGGGTTACTGACGCTCATCTGCGTTGGGCTGATGCTGTTCATCCTGCTGCGGGCCGCCATTGGCATGGTGCGCGCCTGGGCCGGACTGGTCATGTCGACACTCATCAACGTACAGTGGCAATCCGGTCTGTTTACCCACCTGCTGCGCCTGCCGCTCGGTTACTTTGAACGGCGTAAGCTGGGTGACATTCAGTCACGCTTCAGTTCACTGGATACGCTGCGCAGCACTTTCACCACCAGTATTGTCGGCGCCATCATGGACGGCATCATGGTGATCGGCGTGTTGGTGATGATGGTGCTGTATGGTGGCTGGTTGACCTGGGTGGTGATCGCGTTCACCGCGCTTTATGTGCTGATACGCCTGCTGACTTACGGCTATTATCGCCAGCTATCCGAAGAAGCGTTGGTGAGAAATGCCCGTGCTGGTTCCTATTTTATGGAGACACTGTATGGCATCGCCACCGTCAAGATGCAGGGCATGGCGGAACGCCGCATCGCTCACTGGCTCAACCTTGAAATCGACAGCATCAATACCGGTATCCGGATCACCCGAATGGACATGCTGTTTGGTGGGATCAACACCTTCGTGGCGGCCTGTGACCAGGTTGTCATTCTGTGGCTAGGGGCCAGTCTGGTGATCGACAATCAGATGACCCTCGGCATGTTCGTCGCGTTCGGCGCCTTTCGGGGGCAGTTCTCCGATCGTATCGGGTCCCTGACGGCGTTTCTGCTGCAGCTGCGCATGATGAGCCTGCATAACGAACGTATTGCCGATATTGCCCTGCACCCACGGGAAGATCGCAAGCCCGACCTCCCATATATCTCGGGAATGCAACCGATGGGATTGTCCACCCATGCCCTGAGCTACCGGTACGACAGCCAGTCACCGGCGGTCTTTGATGCCTTGGACATCAACGTTGCACCGGGGGAAAGTGTGGCCATCGTGGGTCCGTCCGGGGCAGGCAAGACCACGCTGATGAAGGTACTGTGCGGGCTGTTTCCCCCGGATTCAGGGAAGGTCGAGGTGAACGGCGTCGATATTCGGCAGCTCGGCATCAACAACTACCACAAAATGATTGCCTGCGTGATGCAGGACGACAAACTGTTCTCTGGCTCAATCCGGGAAAATATTTGCGGGTTCGTGGACGAGGTAGATGACGCCTGGATGGAAACCTGCGCCCGGGCCAGTTATCTGCATGAAGTGATCATGCGCATGCCGATGGGGTATGAAACCCTGATCGGCGAACTGGGGGAAGGATTATCCGGCGGGCAGAAGCAACGCCTGTTTATTGCCCGGGCTATTTACAAGAAACCGGCGATTTTGTTCCTGGACGAGGCGACCAGTGCGCTGGATAAGGACAGTGAAGCGAAGGTGAATCAGGCGATTAAGGCACTCAGCATTACACGGGTGATTATTGCCCACCGCGAAACCACCATTGCCTCAGCCGATCGCGTCATCGTTCTGACCCACAAGGCGGACCAATGAACAAATCACGCTTTGCATTTACGCTGGCCTGTTTTGCGCTGGTTCTTCTCATGGTGGGCCTGACCTTTTACCCCTGGTTTCTGAGCGATAACGCCGCGTTTGTGCAAACAGGTCTGGTGTTACCCGTTCTGTATCTCCTCGAGTTCGGGCTCATCGTCCCGTTATATGTGGCCTTTTTTAGCAAAGAGCACGGTATGGGCGTGGGAAAAATTAACGGGCGGTTAATGATTGCGTTCACGGTATTCATTCTGCTGCTCCAATACCTAGGCGCCTATATTTTGGGGATTAGGAAAGCAGAAAGCTGGATGACCGAACAAGAAGCGGTAAGGGGCTGCGTATTTTGGGTGAACACGCTCCTGTTGGTCTTTCTCGTTCCCATTTACGAAGAAATGGTATTCAGAGGGTGTCTTTTCAGTGGGTTGTTGCAGATATTCAAAGGCAATATCTATTGGTCTGCACTCACGACGTCAGCTGTCTTTGCCATCCTGCATACCCAGTACTCAGATATCCGCACGTTCATGATCCTGGCACTGGTATCGCTGCTTTTGATTGCTGCACGCATTGTATCGAGAGGAGTGGCCATGCCGGTACTGCTACATATGCTGATGAATGGCTTCATCATGGCGACCAGCTATTACTTTTCATAGCGTTAGCATCGAAAACCAGGCCTCCACCCATCACTCTTTCCTGAGTCTCAGCACATTTTTTTTCCACCATGCGCTGGTCACAAAGGCATAGACTAATGCGATAACGGCAGAATAGCATAGGGTTTTTATGACTAAAATTGATTTAAATTCAGCCCCTTGAACAACATCCACTACGGTAAAACAAAATAGGAAAAGAAAAAAAACACGGATAAATTTCTTCATGGCGAAATGAGCTTCTCCTTTAGAGTGGCCGGGAGGTATTCCCGGCCAGCACTGAATTACCAGTGGCATTGTCCATTAACACTGTTTTTGTTGCTGTCCCCGCCAAAGGCACCACGGTCGTTACCGCCGTTGTTACTGTGAGTGGCATTCCATGCAGCATCAAAACCGGCCGCGCCAATAACACCACCGAGAGCGGTACCTGCAATCGCACCTAATGGTGCACCTGGTCCAGTGAGCATCCCTCCGATAACACCTCCGGCAGCTGCAGCTGCCGCTGCCGCGGCATCACGCCCAGAATCGTGACCACGATTGCTGCCACCATTGTTGTTGACTCGGCCGCCACCATCACGGTTATCCCCAAAATTTCCTGCACCAGAAACATGGTAGAGCATAGATGGATCAATAACTTTCATAAACAACTCCTTTTGATGATGAAACCACAGCGTGTAAAGTTATGTAAAGCGACTAATTATTAACCCACACAACGTGAGGTTTCAAGGGGAAATTGTTAGGAAAGTTTAAGTTTTTCATCAAGAGATTATCATTCGCTGGGCTGGCTGCACTCCGGCGACGCTCGGTTCAAAACGACAGGGTAGCAATACTGACGTTACCCGGCACACCCTTTATGCATAAGATATTTGATCCGAGTATTGTCTTTTTAGGCTCTGCGCATGAAAAGAGATAAGGTGTATGTAAGTTCTGCATTATATGTACTAATTAATAGTATTCATTGCTCCGGCGGTACGATGAACTCAAACCGCCCACGATCGGAGCGCACCATGACCCCGCTCTTCCAGGTTAAGCGGGCATTTCGGTCGCCAGCAATCCGAATAAACAAATTAACTAATTGTAATTATTAATTAAAATATAATTCGTTTTTTTTGGTATATCTAATCGTATACCAATGCAGGGAGGCGACGCCCTGTTAAAGGGGGATTCTAGAATCTGACATGACCAGTTAGCGCCTTTTATCCCATGCTTGTTTGATGAGCTGCACATCAGGTTTGAAACGCGACATGTGGCGGATACCTACCACAGGCACATCCAATTGTTTAAACCGTGCTGTAAAGTAGAACGTAGAGTAGTAGCGGTTTCGGCTTATGTACTCGGGCTCATCGCCATCGCCGAATGCTTTTAAAAGCAAGCGAGCTGCTGAGTGAGAGTTCATTCCGTTACTGTAAGCAATAATTAGCTCAGGTTTGCATAGGGGGACGGTAATGTTTTCAAAGAAACCCATCGATTTTTCAATCAGTCGATCCAAACTGCCAATCGCGCTCTCTTGAGCCCTTTTTTTGAGCGACAGGGCATCTTTAGAACACAAGAGTAGTGCATTGGTATAGACAGTATCTTGCCATCTAAAGCCTAGCTGTTCAGGGACGGATTGCAGGCGGCTTGCCAAATGTTTGATGCCCCATTCACCTTCGGCACCAGCCTGAACATTAGAGAAACAAGGTGAATTAAAACCGTTTATCACTGCTTCAGCATTTGTAAAACCGCCATCTGCTGATGAGCCGTTGAACCCGACCATGATTAAGCGCTTTCTTGCTGGTTTAGCTGCTAACAATTCGAAGGAGCAATCATAAGGACGGCCGGGTAGTTCGCTTAAATCATGCCGTTCTAAACCTTCCAAAATTATTGTTTTGGTCGTTTCCATCTTAACGGTTATCCCATCAAAGAGTCTGTTTTGACTCTGCCCCATGATAGAGCCAATCTGCCATTTTGCTCAGAAAAAAAGATTTATAGGAAAACTGTTCACTCTATACATATTTTTATTTTATCCCTTTATTTCAATGCATTAATGGGTGTATAGCCACCTTCTCGGTGTACACCCCTGTTCACCTGCAGGGTGAACAGCCTTAACCGCAGGCACAAAAAAACCGGCCTGAGCCGGTTTTGGGAGCGCTTGTCGTTATGATGTCGGTCGCTACCCTGCTACTCTGTATATGCATAATGTTCACTGCCAACTTTTCGGCTGAGTGATGACTGTGTGTGCGATACGTTAAGCAAAAATGCGATGGCTGGGTAAGTAATTTAGTGACGTAACCATCTTTTTGTATAAAGATGCAACACCCACATCTAAAATGATAACTAGAGAAATATTCTATGCAATCTGAAAACTTTTCATCTCCAAGATCTCTACGCTCAGCCGATGCTATAAGCGCAAAGAACTCCTTATTGAATGATCCTCATATTGAACAGCTTACTAAATACGTTGAAGGACTAAAGATAAAACATCCTGAATGGGAGTTCCCTTATTTTGACCCACATGATGGTGGGCAAGGCGCTAATATCCTTTTTCTACTTGAAAAACCCGGCCCGAAAACATCCCCGGCTCTTGGCGGCTCAGGTTTTATTTCAAGAGATAATAATGATGCCACTGCTGAAGCTATTTTTAATTTCATGAACGCAGCAGGTATCCCACGAAAGCGTACTGTGCTGTGGAACACTATCCCCGGTTGGAATGGAACGATTAAGCTGACATCTGCAGAAAAAAAAGAAGGCCTATCAGAACTTGCCAATTTATTAGCTCTCCTACCAAATCTTACCACAGTTGTGCTAGTAGGTCGTAAGGCTGAGAAAGCTTTACCAATAGTCAAAATGAAACCAGTGAAAATAATTGTGTCCGCACACCCATCACCAAAAGTAAGAGCGACCAATAGAGCAATGTGGGATAGCATTACAGGACAGTGGTTGCAGGCATTGTAGGCAGACAAAGTCTAAAATATTTATAGCAACTTATTCACCTACAGGGTGAACAGTCTGAGTTACAGGCACAAAAAAAACCGGCCTGAGCCGGTTTGGGGGAGCGCTTGTCGTTATGATATTGACCGTTCAGCGGCCGATAGGATGCCCTGGTGTTGCTGCGTGTATTAAGGTCACTTCCACTATAGGCGGCGCAGCGATTGAGCGTCCAATGGGTTCGGCAGATCAATGTCTATTGATCGGCACGGCCGATCGACTCGCTCATTGTCACACGGCGCCACACTTCGGCAACCAGTCCGCTTCGCACTCTTCGCTCAATATCAGGTTGGTTTGTATTCCCTGCTTGGTGCGGCGTTTCAGCAGCGTATGCTCATACTCTTTCAGCGTCTGCGGCACCGCCTGGCCGAACGCCGTCAGGTTCATCACGTGCTGATACCCCCGTGCGGCCATAAACGACAGGTAGGCGTGATACAGGTAGCGGCGTGGATTCGGCGGGGTGATGTTGGCGTTGCCGATCATCATCCCTTCCGGGGTACCCAGCACCGTCAGGTAACCACAAAAATCGACCAGCGGATCGGCATGCCGTTTGATTTCCAGGGCTTCCGCCGAACTCTGCTGCGCCTGGAGCAGTGCACGCGCATCATTCCGGTTGGCGAAGCGCTGCATCAGGTGACGCACAATCACGGCCAGCTCTTCGGTGATCTTCGCCAGCAACAGCGGATCGCGCCCTTCGGGGGCGATAGCCTCCGGGAACGGCAGAATAACGCGGCGGCGCGAGATGCCGCCGCTGCGGTCGCTGAACTGCATCGGGTTGTTGTTGACCGCCAAAATCACCGCCGGGATGTGCGCCGCGTAGGCGTCGCGGTATTTGGGGTCGATGGCGACCGCATCGCCGCCGGTGATTGCCTTGATACCCGCGCCGTCGCCGCTCCACTTCTCCTGGTCAGGCAGGATAATCAGCGAGTAACCCACCACGCTGGCCCGCTCGCGCGCCGACTCCAGGTTATCGATGGTGGCCGAGGTCGTGTTGTCAGCCCCGGCGAGCAGCCGGGCAATGGCCGCCATTACGCTCTTGCCGCTGCCGCCGGGGCCGGTCACTTCAAGGAACAACTGCCAGTCGTAGCGGTTGGCCAGCACCATAAAGAGCGCCGCGAGGATACGTTCTTGCTTGTCGTGCTTGCCCCCGGCGGCCCGCGTCAGCCACTGCCAGAAGTGCGGTGCATGGTCGGCCAGGTTCTCCCCGGCACGCGGCGGCGTATAGTCCACGCTGTTGACGGTGCGCAGCCAGTGCTCTTGCCGGTGGGCGCTGAACTGCCCGCTGACGGTATCAAACACCCCGTTACGAAAGCCTATCAACCGGCGAGCCGGGTCGCCCATCTGCGGCACCATCAGCTTGAGGGTGTCCAAAATGCTGTTGATACCGGCAGCGGAGAACGGCGCGCGTACCTTCTGGAACAGCGCGGCAATCTCCCGGCTCAGCTGTCGGTGGGGCAGCACCTGCCAGGCGCCGCGCGTATAGCGGCACAGCTCTTCCCCCACCGGCGGCACCGCCAGGGTATTGCCGTAATGCTCCGCCAGCAGTTCGGCTTTCTCGCTGGCGCTCATGGCTTTGAGGTCGGCATCGCTCAGCGTGTCGAACGGGCTGGGCTGCGGTGGCTGACTAAACACCTGGAGCTGCGCGCGCGTGGACTCAGCGCCTTGCTGGCAGTAAATATCGTTCCAGTCACCTTCCGTGGGCGGCAGCGCCGGGATGCCGCCAGTGAGTGTGGCCGCCTCGGCTGCGCGGGTCTGCCCGGTGCCGCTGCGGTCATTATCGGCCGCCAGCAGCAGCCGTGCGTCCGGGTAGTGGCTGCGCAGCTGCTCTGCCACGGCGGCCAGGTTGTTAGCGCTGAGCGCCACGCACACCGTCTCGCCGGTCAGGCGATGCACGGTAAGGCCGGTGGCGTAGCCTTCGGTGAGCCAGATAACCGCGTTGTCCGGGCCGTTCAGGATGTGGCTGGCGGCTTTCACCTGCCCGCCTGCCAGCATGCGCTTGTCCCCGCTGGCGTTAATCAGCTGCACGTTAATCACCTCACCCCCGGCATTGTACAGCGGCAGCAACAGGTCGCCGGGCTGGAAGGTAATACCGCCGACGCGCAGCGGCTGACCCTGCAAGGTCAGGGTTTCTGCCTCCGGCCAGCCTTTGGCGCTCAGATAGGCGTTGCCGCTTTTGCACTGAGCGGCAGCCACCAGAGCTTGTGCCTGTCGCGCGGCTTTGCGCTGAGCCTCGGCCTTGTCTTGCCCGCCGGTCTTCTGTGAGGCATGGCCGATCTCAGCGGCCGGTGGCAAAGCGTTGGCTTTTCCTCCCATCACGGCAGCCACCTGTTCGGCGGCGGCCTTTGCTGACAGCGACAGGGCTTTTTCCACCAGGTTGAGGCCGTCACCGGCCCCGCACTGATTGCAGAACCAGGTGCCGCGTCCATCCTGGTTGTCGAAGCGAAAGCGGTCTTTGCCGCCGCAGGTCGGGCACGGCTGCGGCTTGCCGTTCGGCTGCAAGGCAATACCGAGGGCTGGGAGTATCACCGGCCACTGGCCGGTGGCGGTGCGTACGGTCTGGGAAACGAACTGGGCGCTCATGCTCTTCTCCTCAGTGTACGGTGGCATGCTGTGCCGCCGACAGGCGCTCACAGCACAGCTCGTCCATCATCTTTTGCCCCAGCGTGGTCAAGCGCGGTGCGGCCACCAGAACGTCCGGCTGCACCATGTCACTCAGCATGGTGCACGCCATATCCATGCCGTCCTCTGCGCCGTACTGACGCACAAAGTGCCCTTCCAGGCGCAGGGCAATCGTCATCTGCAGCTCGTCCAGCGTGTAACCGAGGCTCACCCGGTAAAAGGCGCAGGTGTCCAGATAGGCCTGCGCCACGGCGCGGCGGAAAACGGCGGTACGGACTTCAATCGGTAAACAGGATGCAGTGTTCATGCGGCGGTGGCCTCCATGCGGGCAAGGATTTGGGTTTCACAGGTGTTGACGACGTGGCCGAGCTGGTCGGTCAGCAGGGCAATGACCGAGGCAAACGATGCCTGTTGCACGGCATCGGGGCGCTGCCCGCTGAGGTCGAGGGTGTCCAGCAGGTCAAGGAACAGCACGCCGGTGGCGTGCGCATGCTGGAGACGCAGAAAATCGGCGTGCGGGATAGGATAATGGGTATCGCGGTAGTAGCGGTCGGCCAGGGTATTCATGCTACCGCCTTAACCGGCAGACGACCGGCAAAGGGCAACACGTAATCACGAGCCAGCAGGCGGCGAGCATTGTGCTCAGAATCCGCCACGGTGCGCACGATACGCGGCGAAGCGGTCAGCGCAGAACGGCGTACGGCCGCAAACAAAAAGCAGAATGTAGGGTGAGTCGGGGTGAGGGTCGTAGCCATGGTGGCAGCCTCCATTGAGTCATGGTTATTGCTACCACCGAAGTTTCCACGCTTATGGGTGGTAGCCCAGACGGGGGTGGAAATACCGGCCTCAATGGATACCGGCCTGACCGAAGTCAGCCCCGCCTGAGCCACCATTGTTTGATAGCCACAGTAGCATAAAAACCACTGTGCAAAAAATGAGCACACTAAGGCCGCGACATAAAAAAACACGCCTGGCGCGTGTTGTGTCGCCATTGAGTTACACGGGTTTCCACGCCCGACTGCCGATTGTGCGGCAGCGGGAGGACTATAGCGCAAGGCCGGACAAAGGGGCAAGCCGTAAGACGCCCCCGGACGTTCAATCGATCGCATAGTGATCAACAGTCGGTAAGCGGGTCGTTGCGGGTATCGGTCACCGCACAGGTCAGCGGCATCGGCCCGGCACGGAACAGGTGCGGCTCAGCCTGGCTACTCGCCAGACGAATAATGCCGTGTTTTTCGCTGCGGTGATCCGGCAAGACGACGCCAGGCTCTTTGCGTTGTAACAGGATGGCTTCCGCGATAAACAGTGCGTCGTTGTCGCTCAGGGTAAAGTTCTGGCGACCAAAGGTTAATCGCATCATACGGCGCCCCCCTGGTGACGATTGGCGATACGCTCGTCCATCCACAGCTCAACCTCGGAGGCCAGCCAGGCGACGTTTTTACCACCGAGGGAGACCTGAGCCGGAAACTGCCGGCGACTCATCATCTCGTACACGGTGGAGCGGGACAGGCCGGTGGTGTAGAGCACTTCCGGTAGACGGATAAAGCGCTCGCGCGGGGTATAGACGCCAGGATGCACCGGCGACGAGGTGGATGGGGCGGGGGTGGAAACGGTCAACATAAAACGCTACCTCTTTGTGTCCGGCCAACGCTGGCCGGGACTGTGTGAACTTCGGTAGCGCCCTATTATGTGAATATTTACCGGGGTGGCAACAAGGCGTTGTTGTGTGGTGGAACAGATTTTATGCCTACTTTTCAATCAAGTGGACAACGCTGGCCAATATTGGCCTTTATTGGCATTTATTGACCGTTGTTGGCAAACCGGCCGAAAAGCCTGAGCGATGAATGGACGGTTGATTAATAGGGAGAAACCGCCAAACACCGCTAGCCAGGGAAAAGGTCGTTTTGGGCCGGGTGAACAGTGGTGAACACCGGGTGAAGAGTTTATAGAAAACTGTTCACCGTCTTATTTACTGATTTATCTATATTTTTTATTTAGGTGAACAGTAGTGAATAGTTTTAGGTAAAACTAAAAACGGCTTGATGGTTTTCTCATCAGCGCTCAAGGCTGTTGTCCTGGGGACAGTCCAACCGGGATGAATGGCGATGTTGTACGGCGGTCAGCAGAATAGCCTCACATTGACTGACACCGGAGACACGACCATGAGCACCACCGCCTTACCGAAATACATCACCGATAAACTGCAAGCCCTGCGTGACGCTCGCGCCGCCCACGACAAAAACTACCAGGCATTGACCGACGTCGTGACAGGCATTGCCCGCTGCCACCAACAGAAGAAAGACACCGAAGTGCAGAGCCAGGAGGCAGAAAGCCAGTGGCGCATCCTGTTTCGCAAACTGCGCGGAGAAATGATGCCGGAACGGCAAGCGCAGCACCACAGTCGGATTTCCAAGCGGGAGCTGGCGAAAGAGTTCGACGGCTTGATTGAGGAGATGAAGCTGGACAAAATGCCACTTCACCTCAGCTGCGGCGGCACGCCCCCGAAGGTGGTGGCCGCACACAAAGACGCCCTCACGACCTTTGCGGCTCATGCGATGCATCAGGCGGTGGATGCGCTGAGCAAGGCGCTTATCAGCCCTGACGTTATCAAGGCGTGCGCACTGGCTTCACGGTCTTACGCCGTCTATGCGGACAATCCGATGAGGATGATTGAGCAACAGGTACTGGGCACGCTACAAGGCCGCATTCGCGCTACCATGGCTACACAAAATATCGACCACCCGGTGCTGAATGAGATTGGCCTGACGATACCGGAACAAACCGGCGCATTGCAGGAGCGACAAAGATGCCCGATGCGCCAGATGCAAGGGGTAACAGAATTAGCGGAAAAACGTCAACGCTTGCAGCAGAAAGGGGCCAAATCATGATGCGCTGCCCGCTGTGCACTCATGCGTCCTATACCCGCACCAGTCGCTATATCACGGAGCGGACGAAAGAGGCGTATTACCAATGTCAGAGCCTGACCTGTTCTTGCACATTCAAGACGGTGGAAAGCGTCGATAAAATCCTGTGCCAGCCGATACAAGCGCAACCGGTCGATGAGAACGCCTTGCCACCACTGGAGAAACGGACATTGAACCGCTATCGCCGTTACAACAGCAATCCTACCCTGCACTAAGCATTCTCCGCTCCGCCGCTCTCGACAGCATCGCAGGGCATTCCCTTTTCACCTCGCCCAAAACAACCTTTTCCCTGGCTAGCCAGCCTCAAATTGCGCGTGCATGCATAGGGTGCATGATTTTGCATGCAAGAAAATGCACTTTTCATCCCCTGCCGCACCAGTACTGGCGCGGCCTGCGGCCGTTCATGCAACTGCATGAAAAGCGACACATGAAGTGCGCAGGCGAGGCGGGGGAAGTATTGCGCGCGAACACAGATACGATACTTTATTTTCAAGGCTAGAGCACATCCCTACGCCGTGTGAGTTTGCGAGGCAGCCAGGAACTGGTAGCAGGTAAATCGATGATGAGACAAGCTGTTAAGGTGGCTAGATGAATGAAAAAGAACAGCCGTCCGGAGACGGCAAATATATCTATTCCTTATAATCAGAATAATCAGATGAAACCCTAAAGAACACTTAACTCCGTCATTCTTACGTATCCATTTAAGCCTTCTGATATATTCCAATATAGTCAAATAAAGATCTATGGCCCCTTAGTATCCTGTGCTACATACTCGAAACAGTGGTTGCACAAATTCCTTTTTATATAAGCAGCATGATTAACATCAATCGTGGCTTTGCAGTGCGGGCATCTAAAAGCCTCACCTATTTCCATCATAAAGGAATGAAAGAATGTATCCTCTAAAGAAATTCGTCTAATATCCCGTAGATCTTTTACATTAAGATCATTAAGCATGGACGTATCAAGCTTATTTTTAGTTATATTTAGAGAGTTATAGCAACCATAATCCACGGAATAAACATTATATGAAACGCCAGGGTGATCTTTATGAGAATACCCTCCTTTTCGCAAATGAATAACGCGAAGATCAATGAGATTCTGAATGTGCTTATTATTTGAGTATTTTTCAGGGATTAAGAAATGCATCGATTTCCTTTTTTCAATTACCTCTTTAACTATTTCTGTTAAGAGCTTTTTCTCAACTTCATTTTTATCAACCTGCTCTTTTTTATCAGATTCATACCACTCGGCGTTAGCTAATCTTAAATTTTTAACGCTAACTCTCGTTGCTGTCGAGCTTGACGAAAGAATAAATTTATCATAGCTATTAAGGAAAAGATTCATAAAATCTCTTGGTATACCAGCGCAAGCTATTAATATTTCATTCAAAGCGACGTTGGCAAAAATAATATTAATGAAGCTATCTTTTGTTTTCTTCTCTTTTTTAACCAGGTTATCAATAGCTGATTTATTAATTGAAGACAAATGTTTATACAGAAGATCATTGAAAAAATCTCTTGTTTGGTTTTTATTGACTTCAAAAACATATCTCATATCTAATGGATATCCAAAGATATCACCGCCCTCTTCAAGCCCAAAGAACTTACTTTCAGTTTTTATCCCTAATGTTGTTCTGTTTGGAATAGCTGCTATTTTAGTAACAACACTTATCGCGGAAAATGTTTTCTTGAATATTTCGGCTAATGAAGGTTGTATTTCTCGGGGAATCTCAGACCATTCATCAACAAGAATCATTAAAAACCTAACGTCCAGATAGTTCAAAATTTCATCAAGTGCATTAGTAATGTGCAAAATAGACACATGGCCTCTACGCCCAGTTTGTTTATTTTCCTTAACTGTACCTGTTGCTGACACTTTTGCGCTTGGGACTTTTGATAAGTTGACCTCTCCACTAAGGCTTTTGACCTCTTCTTCAGAAACTGTCAAATCATTAGCTTTCTTCAACTCTCTTCCATTGAACTCTAAATATAAAGACTCAAAATGCTTCGCTAATTCAGCTTTTTTTATTTCAAACAATTGAGTATTAGCAACGTCAAATTCATTTTTACCCAAAAGGAAGGAAATGTTACTATAAAGATTAAAAGAAACTTCTTGCATTAAATACTTGAATATTAACAAAGCATCAACTTCTTTGTTCTCAACTTCAGGTGAGACTAGAGGAATGATTCTTCTAAAATCAACATAAATAGGAAATACTTTATCTTCTGGATACTGGTTAATCACATTTTCCGAGAGTGCTTTTAGAAGGTGTGTTTTTCCTGACCCTCTTCGACCATATATTACAGTATTGTTTATATTATTAATGTTTCTTATATTTTCTTCGCCTGAGTAGAGTTCTAAATAGCTGTTGTAGTCTATTCGCTCAGCGCGAATATTATTAGCAAGTTTACCTATGCAATTTTTTATTTCTTCTGATTTGATACTCATCTAAAACCCCATTTATAATCAATTAATTCACTAAAATGACAATGAGCTCGCTAGTAATAAACAACGCATCCATTATCAAGAGTGTTTATTTCCATAAGATAATGATTTTGCAAAGTCATATGGCGTAATATATCCGTCACTGTTACGACTCAGGTAATCAGCCCACCATTGCACCATAAGTTTACGTTCATCTAAATGCTCAGAAGTATGAATATAGGCAGCGCGCACATTATTTCGCTCAGAATGGCTTAGCTGACGTTCTATCGCATCATCGCTCCACAACCCAGACTCACCTAAAGCACCGCGAGCCATAGTCCTAAAACCATGGCCGCACACCTCTGTTTTAGTGTCGTATCCCATTGCACGTAGTGCATTATTCACCGTGTTTTCGCTCATGACTTTATCGGGATCGTGATCGCCGGGAAATAACCGTTTGTTATCGCCGCTCAAAGACTTCAAAAGCTCCAGCAAGACCAACGCTTGACGGCTTAGCGGGACAAGATGTTCTTCTTTCATCTTCATGCCACGGTGTGAGTAGCGTACACCTTTGATTTCTTCACGCTGCGCCGGTATGCGCCAGCAAGCTCTATCAAAATCGAACTCATCCCAGCGGGCGAAGCGCAGCTCACTAGAACGCACAAAGGTGAGTAAAGAAAGCTCTACGGCGATGCGTGTCATGAGACGTCCCCGATAAGCGGCAAGCCTTGCGAGAAACTCAGGGAAACGATGAGGCGGCAGTGCAGGATAATGCCGAGCTTTGGTTGTTGCCAATGCTCCGGCCATGTCGCTGGCAGGATTAGAATCAATGTAATCGTTCTGAACTGCATAACGCATAATGGCCGTAACACGTTGCTGTAAGCGCTGCGCTACGTCGTGCTTACCGCTGGCGTCAACGGCCTTAATCGGTGCTAAGAGATGGCTGGTTTTAAGACCACGAATATCAGCTGCACCAATGTGCGGGAAAATATACAGTTCCAAATAACGAAGCACTCTCGCTCGGTGATCTTCACTCCAACGTTTGTTGTTGGCATGCCATTCTCGGGCAATGGTCTCGAACGTGTATGCGCCCGCAGTTTCAGCCTGAGCTTCCCTTTCTTCTGCTTTTGGATCCAATCCTTGTACCAACAGCTTTTTGGCTTCGTCTCTTTTGCTACGTGCTTCGGCAAGACTGACTGTCGGCCAAACACCGAAAGCAAGCCGATCCTCTTTTTTATCGTTAGGGCGGCGGTACTTCATTCGCCAATACTTGGAACCTTTCGTCGTAACCTCGAGATACAAACCGCCGCCATCGGCCATTTTGTAGGTTTTCTCTTTGGGCTTTGCGGTCTCGACCTGGCGGGCGTTTAGCTTCATTTTGGGGGCACATTTTCTATCGAAGTGGAGATGCCCCCAATTATGCCCCCAGTGCCCCCAGTGCCCCCTGGATTTCAACGGACGGTCTCGGACAACGGCAGACGCCAGAAAGGCTACTCTTATTGATTTTAAAGGATTTTTTGGACTTCGTCGGACGACTACGGAAGGGGGAATGGTGCCGAAGGCCGGACTCGAACCGGCACGTATCTCTACGGTTGATTTTGAATCAACTGCGTCTACCGATTTCGCCACTTCGGCACTGAAGTAGTATGCGGAAAACGGGTGAATTATACCTTCCCGCGACCAGCACGCAACACTTATCCGTTGTTCAATGAGTTAAGTGTCGAAAAAACCGCCGCCACGCGCGTTTGTCCGCCTCGCCTTACCGCTGCACGCCCTCCATAACTGCGTTGATGATGGGCATGCTACATCCACAGGCTATTGCAACGAGCATCCAGGATAAGGCGCCACACTCACGCAATACCATCCGATTCCAGGTTCTAGCATCGTTGCACAGCACAATGATAGCTCCTGTGCCGAACGTCATTCACTCCCACTAGCCAGAACCGCTCGCCCTGCTAGCGAAACAGGTTCAGGAGCCCGGCACGCCGCAGGCCGCAACCGCCTCCCCCATCGCCACTGTCTCACCCTGCGCCTGGCAAAAACAAAATAATCCCCAGCCGCAATGGCAATGCTGCAAATAATTGCACGCCAATGTGTCAGCGAATAAAGAATGAGGTTGCGCAACATTCCGAGAACACTATTTTTTCATTAATGAATGTCAGATGGGGAAATAAAGAAGCGGAATGCTGCCTTCAGGGGAGAGGCGCTATTTCGGTTAGATGGGGGGTTATCTAAAATCACCAGAAAATAGCGTACATACGTAACAAAATAGCAACTCAAGGCGTAAAAACCAGCAGAGAACACTTGCCTCTGCAGAGTTAATAGCTTTAAGATGATGTAAGAAAATTTTCCCTGGTGTTGGCCAATATTGGCAGCCTGACCTACGCGGTCAGGTTTTTTTTTATATTTTTTATCAAAACATTACCGGGAAAGTGTATCGCCTTAAGGGGTGAGAAACTAGTTAGACTAAAGTACAGTCCCTTACTAGACCTTTATCAGTTCATGCAGGTTATTATTTCACATCGTAGAAATCGGGGCCGGTGCTGTATTGCTTCCCTCTCGTGAGCCGCCACGCTGCCCACTCAATACCGATTAACGCCCGTCATTTCCCGGTTCGAAAGCTGCCGTGAGCGAGCAGCCTATCCATCCACCGGCTTAATCAGCCGCAGCTCCATCCCCAGGCGCACGGCATGTCGGGCGTTCGTTACCCCCAACTTTTTGACGACGTTGGACATATGGTACTTGATGGTGCCGGTCTTTATGCCCAGGATCATCGCCGTTTCCTGGTAGGTTTTACCCACGCTGGCCCAATAGAGGATTTCGTTTTCCCTGTCGGTAAAGCGGGCGTTGCCCTCCAGCGCTGCGGCGTTTTTATCTGACGGTGGGGCCAGCGCCAGATACGACTCATGGATTGAGGCCAGCAATACCGAGATTTCACCTTTGCGTTCGATGAGCGCCGGGATGATTTCCGCTTTCTGTTCTGCGCTGAAGGCAAAGGAAAGCGTGACGAGATTGTTGTTGTAATCGTGCAATACGAAGGTATAGCCGTGCGTCACGCCAAACTCGCGAGCCTGCTCGAACAGTTCGGGAAAATGCAGCCCTGAGTCGGCCATGATTTGCTCGTCCCAGGCGAAGGGGGTCAGGCGGTTGCGGGCGGTAATCACCACCGGATCAATGTACTGCAAACCCTGCTCTTGATACTTGTTGACCCATTCAGTCGGGTAGTTGGTGACGCCAAAAATACAGGAAATGTCTTTTTTGGATAACACCACATACGCCCACAGCAGCTCGCCCAACTCCCCCAACGCCGCTTCCAGGCGCTTGCCGATGATATTGCTGAGATTGTATTCGTCTTCCATTGACTGCCCGCTCCCTCTATCCGCATGCCGCAGGGTTGACTATAGCACGACGAAAAGCGACAGGTCGGGGGAGTGGTTCACCGGGGCATACAGCACCCACAAAAAAGGCGCGGCCTCGCGGCCACGCCTTTTCCCATACCGCTCGCCCCGCTACTTGCGTTTGAGCAGCATATACACGCTGATCAGCAGGAACAGCATGCTCGGCAGCAGCGCCCCCAGCACCGGCGGCATGCTGTAAACCATGCTCAGCGGGCCGAAGATCTGATCCAGCACGTAGAACAGGAAACCAAAGCTGATGCCGGTCACCACGCGGATGCCCATCGGCACGCTGCGCAGCGGGCCGAAGATGAACGACAGCGCCATCAGCATCATCACCGCCACCGACAGCGGCGAGAAGATTTTGCTCCACATGTTGAGCTGGTAACGGTTGGATTCCTGGCCGCTCTGCTTCAGGTACTTCACGTAGTTGTGCAGCCCGCTGATGGAGAGCGAATCCGGATCCAGCGCCACCACGCCCAGCTTGTCCGGGGTCAGGTTGGTTTTCCATTCGCCGGTCAGCGTCTGGGTGCCGGTCACCTGTTTCGGGTTGGTCAGATCCGAGGTATCCACCTGCGAAAGCTGCCACAGGCCGTTCTCGAAACTGGCGGTGGCGGCATAGCGCACCGTCTCGAGGCGACGCTGATCGTTGAAGTGGTAGATGTTCACGCCGGAGAGTTCTTTATCGCCGGAGACGCGCTCGATGTAGATGAAGTCGTTGCCGTCCTTCGCCCACAGCCCGCTCTTGGTCGAAAGCAGCGAGCCGCCGTACATCTGCTGGGCGCGGTAGTTGCGCGCCATCTGCTCGCCCTGCGGCGCCACCCACTCACCGATCGCCATGGTCAGCAGCACCAGCGGAATGGCGGTTTTCATCACCGAGCCGGCGATCTGCAGGCGGGTGAAGCCGGAAGCCTGCATCACCACCAGTTCGCTGCGCGTCGCCAGCTGGCCCAGGCCGAGCAGCGCGCCGAGCAGCGCCGCCATCGGGAAGAAGATCTCGATGTCTTTCGGCACGCTCAGCAGGGTGTACATGCCTGCGCTCAGCGCGGTGTATTCGCCCTGGCCGACCTTGCGCAGCTGATCGACGAACTTGATGATGCCGGACAGCGACACCAGCATGAACAGCGTCATGATGATGGTGTTGAAAATCGTTTTACCGATATAACGGTCTAATACGCCAAACATCAGGCCGCTCCTCTCAGGCGTGCGCGCAGCTTGCGCATCGGCACGGTATCCCACAGGTTCAGCGCCAGCGCGATCGCGAAGTAAACGCCGTTAACCAGCCACAGCCACAGCATCGGATCCAGCTTGCCCTTGCCGGCGTTGGAGCGCAGCGAGGTCTGCAGCAGGAAGAAGATCAGGTACAGCAGGATGGCCGGCAGCATGCTCAGCACGCGGCCCTGGCGCGGGTTCACCACGCTGAGCGGCACCACCAGCAGCGCCATCAGCGCCACCGACACCACCAGCGTCAGGCGCCAGTGGAATTCGGCGCGCGCGTCCGGATCGTCGGATTCCCACAGCGTCTGCATCGACATCTGTTCGGATTCGGTGTTGTCCGCCGCCACGGTACGGTGGCCAATCACCGCCTTGTAGTCAGTGAAGTCGGTAATGCGGAAGTCGCGCAGCAGCGCGGTGCCTTCAAAGCGGGTGCCCTTGTCGAGCGTCACCACCTGCGAGCCGTCTTTCTGCTGCACGATGTTGCCGTGCTCGGCCACCACCACCGACGGGCGTTGGTTGCCGTTCGGCCGCAGCTGCGCCAGGAACACGTCGTTGAAGGTGCTGCCCTTCACGTTGCCGATAAACAGCACCGCGTTGCCGTCCTGCGAGGGTTTGAACTGCCCTTCCGCCAGCCCGGCGATGCTCGGGTTGGCCTTGGCTTCGTTCACCACCACGTCCTGATAGCGCGAGGCCCAGGGGCCGGCCCAAAATACGTTCACCGCCGCGATCGCAGAGGTGAGCAGCGCCAGGATCATGGCGGCGGTAATCAGGGTGCGTTTGCCCAGCCCGCAGGCGTGCATGACGGTGATTTCGCTCTCGGTATACAACCGCCCAAGCGTCATCAGCAAGCCGAGAAACAGGCTCAAAGGCAGGATGAGCTGCGCCATTTTCGGCACGCCCAACGCGAGCAGAGAGAGTACTAAGTTTGTCGGGATATTGCCGTCCACCGCGTCGCCCAACACCCTGACCAAATTCTGACAAAAGAAGATCAGAAGCAGGATGAACAGGATGGCGATTTGGCTCTTGAGCGTTTCCCGTACCAGATATCTTATGATGATCACGCTTATTACGCCTGTGAAAACTTGTCTTTTTGCAGGAAAATCGATAATTTCATCGTTAATCCGCCATTTATTCTCATCATATGGCAACCTTCACAGCTAAAATAGTATTACAACATCAAGCCGTTTGGGTGTCCTATAGGAACTTGCTTATAGTCGCCAAAACAGAGCAATTTATGCCGTTCAGGTTAACATAATCCGTTAACTCAAATGGCAGGAGATCGTTACGGAGTCGGTTATTCTAGCCGTAGCGTCCGCCTTTGTCTTTAAGATTCAGGAGAGTGCATGGAGTTCAGTGTAAAAAGCGGTAGCCCGGAAAAACAGCGCAGTGCCTGTATTGTAGTCGGCGTTTTCGAACCGCGCCGCCTGTCCCCTATCGCAGAACAACTCGACAAAATCAGTGATGGTTATATCAGCGCATTGCTGCGCCGTGGCGAACTGGAAGGCAAGGTCGGGCAGACGCTGCTACTGCACCATGTGCCCAACATTCTCTCCGAGCGCATCCTGCTGATCGGCTGCGGCAAAGAGCGCGAGCTCGATGAGCGCCAATACAAGCAGGTGATCCAGAAAACCATCAATACCCTCAACGACACCGGCTCGATGGAAGCGGTCTGCTTCCTGACCGAACTGCACGTGAAAGGCCGCAACACCTACTGGAAAGTGCGTCAGGCGGTGGAAACCGCCAAAGAGACGCTCTACACCTTCGATCAGCTGAAAAGCAACAAGGTGGAGCCGCGTCGTCCGCTGCGCAAAATGGTGTTCAACGTGCCGACCCGCCGTGAGCTCACCAGCGGCGAGCGCGCCATCCAGCACGGCCTGGCGGTGGCTTCCGGCATCAAGGCGGCCAAAGATCTCGGCAACATGCCGCCGAACATCTGTAACGCCGGCTACCTGGCCTCGCAGGCCCGCCAACTGGCGGACGCCTTCAGCACTAACATCACCACCCGCGTCATCGGCGAACAGCAGATGAAAGAGCTGGGCATGAACGCCTATCTGGCGGTCGGCGCCGGTTCGCAGAACGAATCATTGATGTCGGTGATGGAATATAAGGGCAACCCAAATCCGGACGCTAAGCCGATCGTGCTGGTAGGCAAAGGGCTGACCTTCGACTCCGGCGGCATCTCGATCAAACCGGCCGACGGCATGGACGAGATGAAATACGACATGTGCGGCGCGGCCACCGTGTACGGCGTGATGCGCGTGGTGGCGGAGCTGAACCTGCCGCTGAACGTGATCGGCGTGCTGGCCGGCTGTGAAAACATGCCGGGCGGCCGGGCGTATCGTCCGGGCGACGTGCTGACCACCATGTCCGGCCAGACCGTCGAGGTGCTGAACACCGACGCCGAAGGCCGCCTGGTGCTGTGCGACACCCTGACCTACGTCGAGCGCTTCGAGCCGGAGCTGGTGATCGACATCGCCACCCTGACCGGCGCCTGCGTGATCGCCTTGGGCCACCACATCACCGGCCTGATGTCGAACCACAACCCGCTGGCGCACGAGCTGCTGGGCGCTTCCGAGCAGGCCGGCGACCGCGCCTGGCGCCTGCCGATGGCCGACGAGTACTACGAACAGCTGGACTCCAACTTCGCCGACATGGCGAACATCGGTGGCCGCCCTGGCGGCGCCATCACCGCCGCCTGCTTCCTGTCGCGCTTCACCCGCAAGTACACCTGGGCGCACCTGGATATCGCCGGCACCGCCTGGCGCTCCGGTAAAGCCAAGGGCGCCACCGGCCGCCCGGTAGCGCTACTGTCGCAGTTCTTACTGAACCGTGCAGGCCTGAACGGCGACGATTAAATCTGAGCGGTAATTCAGGTATAATCCCAAGGGGCACAGCATGCTGTGCCCCTACATTTTTTTATCGGCAGCGGTGGATCCTTAATGAAACAGGCGACGTTTTATTTGCTCGACAACGCGGAACCGTCAGGCGCACTCAGCGCCCATGAGGCCGTGGCCTGCGCCGTTGCCGCCAACGGCTTCCGTTCTGGCAAGCGGGTGCTGATCGCCTGCGAGAGCCAGGAGCAGGCCCAGCGGCTGGACGAAGCGCTGTGGCAGCGCGAGCCGCATGAATTCGTGCCGCACAACCTGGCCGGCGAAGGGCCGCACTACGGCGCGCCGGTGGAACTGTGCTGGCCCGGCAAGCGCGGCAACGCCCCGCGCGATCTGCTGATCGCCCTGCTGCCGCAGTTTGCCGATTTTGCTACCGCTTTCCATGAAGTGGTAGACTTCGTTCCTTACGAAGACACTCTGAAACAGTTGGCGCGCGACCGTTACAAGGCCTATCGCAGCGTCGGCTTCCATTTGACCACGGCTACGCCGCCAACTCACTGAATACGATAAAGAATGGAAAAGACAAACAGTCAACTCGACACCGCATACGACCCAAAACAGATCGAACAGAAGCTGTACGATCACTGGGAGAGTCAGGGTTACTTCAAGCCGAACGGCGACACCAGCCAGGAAAGCTTCTGCATCATGATCCCGCCGCCGAACGTCACCGGCAGCCTGCACATGGGCCACGCGTTCCAGCAGACCATCATGGACACCATGATTCGCTATCAGCGCATGCAGGGTAAAAACACCCTGTGGCAAGCGGGCACCGACCACGCCGGCATCGCCACCCAGATGGTGGTGGAGCGCAAGATCGCCGCGGAAGAAGGCAAAACCCGTCACGACTACGGCCGTGACGCGTTCATCGACAAAATCTGGCAGTGGAAGGCGGAGTCCGGCGGCACCATCACCCGTCAGATGCGCCGTCTGGGCAACTCCGTGGACTGGGAGCGCGAGCGCTTCACCATGGACGAAGGCCTGTCGAACGCGGTGCGCGAAGTGTTTGTCCGTCTGCACAAAGAAGATCTGATCTACCGCGGCAAGCGCCTGGTGAACTGGGATCCGAAACTGCGCACCGCCATCTCCGATCTGGAAGTGGAAAACCGCGAATCCAAAGGCTCCATGTGGCACCTGCGCTACCCGCTGGCCGACGGCGCGAAAACCGCCGAGGGCAAAGACTACCTGGTGGTCGCCACCACCCGTCCGGAAACCGTGCTGGGCGATACCGGCGTGGCGGTCAACCCGGAAGATCCGCGCTATAAAGACCTGATCGGTAAAGAGATCATTCTGCCGCTGGTCGGCCGCCGCATCCGCATCGTCGGCGACGAACACGCCGATATGGAAAAAGGCACCGGCTGCGTGAAGATCACCCCGGCGCACGATTTCAACGACTACGAAGTCGGCAAACGCCACGGCCTGCCGATGATCAACATTCTGACCTTCGACGGCGACATCCGTCAGGAAGCAGAAGTGTTCAACACCCTGGGCGAAGTCTGCACCGACTACTGCAACGAGATCCCGGCCGAGTTCCGCGGCCTGGAGCGTTTCGCGGCGCGTAAAGCGGTGGTTGCCGCCTTCGATAATCTGGGCCTGCTGGACGAGATCAAACCGCACGACCTGACGGTGCCTTACGGCGACCGCGGCGGCGTGGTGATCGAGCCGATGCTGACCGACCAATGGTACGTACGCACCGCGCCGCTGGCCAAAGTGGCGGTGGAAGCGGTCGAACAGGGCGACATCCAGTTCGTGCCGAAGCAGTATGAAAACATGTACTTCAGCTGGATGCGCGACATTCAGGACTGGTGCATCTCGCGTCAGCTGTGGTGGGGCCACCGCATCCCGGCCTGGTACGACGTGAACGGCAAAGTCTACGTGGGTCGCAGCGAAGAAGAAGTGCGCAGCGAGAACAACCTGGGCGCCGACGTGGTGCTGACCCAGGACGAAGACGTGCTGGACACCTGGTTCTCGTCCGGCCTGTGGACCTTCTCCACCCTGGGCTGGCCGGAGCAGACCGAGGCGCTGAAAACCTTCCACCCGACCAGCGTGATGGTCAGCGGCTTCGACATCATCTTTTTCTGGATCGCGCGCATGATCATGCTGACCATGCACTTCATCAAAGATGAAAACGGCAAGCCGCAGGTGCCGTTCAAGACCGTCTACATGACCGGCCTTATCCGCGACGACGAAGGCCAGAAGATGTCCAAGTCGAAAGGCAACGTGATCGATCCGCTGGACATGGTCGACGGCATCTCGCTGGAAGATCTGCTGGAAAAACGCACCGGCAACATGATGCAGCCGCAGCTGGCGGAGAAAATCCGCAAGCGCACCGAGAAGCAGTTCCCGAACGGCATCGAACCGCATGGCACCGACGCCCTGCGCTTCACCCTGGCGGCGCTGGCCTCGACCGGCCGCGACATCAACTGGGACATGAAGCGCCTGGAAGGCTACCGCAACTTCTGTAACAAGCTGTGGAACGCCAGCCGCTTCGTGCTGATGAACACCGAAGCGCACGACTGCGGCTTCAACGGCGGCGAGAAAGTGTTGTCGCTGGCGGATCGCTGGATCCTGGCCGAATTCAACCGCACGGTGAAAGCCTACCGCGAAGCGCTGGACACCTACCGCTTCGATCTGGCGGCCAACATCCTGTACGAATTCACCTGGAACCAGTTCTGCGACTGGTATCTGGAGCTGACCAAGCCGGTGGTGAACAACGGCAGCGAAGCGGAACAGCGCGGCACCCGCCACACGCTGATCACCGTGCTGGAAGCGCTGCTGCGCCTGGCGCACCCGATCATTCCGTTCATCACCGAAACCATCTGGCAGCGCGTGAAGCCGCTGACTGGCACGACCGCAGACACCATCATGCTGCAGCCGTTCCCGGCCTACGACGCCGCGCTGGAAGACGAACAGGCGCTGAACGATCTGGAGTGGATCAAACAAACCATCATCGCCGTGCGCAACATCCGCGCCGAGATGAACATCGCGCCAAGCAAAGCGCTCGACGTGCTGCTGCGCAACTGCAGCGCCGACGCCCAGCGCCGCGTGCAGGAGAACCAAAGCTTTATCGCCCGCCTGGCGCGCCTGGAATCCATCGCGCTGCTGCCGGCCGGTGAGAAAGGCCCGGTCTCCGTCACCAAGCTGGTGGACGGCGCCGAGCTGCTGATCCCGATGGCCGGTTTCATCGACAAGGACGCCGAGATCGCGCGTCTGGCGAAAGAGATGGGCAAGCTGGATGCGGAAATCGCTTCGATCGAAGGCAAGCTGGCGAACGAAGGCTTCGTGGCGCGCGCGCCGGAAGCGGTGGTCGCCAAAGAACGCGATCGTCTGGCGGCCTGCAAAGAAGGCAAAGTGAAGCTGCAGGAACAGCAGGCGACCATCGCCGCGCTGTAATCCACCGGCTCACGCCAACGCATGAAAAACAGCGGGGTCTTCCCCGCTGTTTTTTTATCGCCGTTGCATCCGGGCCGGGTTAGATGTTATTACAAGATATTACTGCCGCAGGGACGCCGCCGGGAAATAACCCCCGGCGCGTTTCGCGCTGCGATAAAAATGAAAAACGAACGTGGTCTCTTTCAATGGCGAGTGTAAACATGACAACAGCAACCCCGGCGCGCCTGCTGGTGCGCCCCATCACGGCGGAAGACAATCCCGCCATTGCTCACGTCATTCGCGAAGTCTCCGCCGAGCACGGCCTGACGGCGGATAAAGGCTATACCGTCTCCGATCCCAATCTGGACGCCCTGTATCAACTCTACAGCCTGCCGCGCAGCGCTTACTGGGTGATCGAGGTGGACGGCCAGGTCGCCGGCGGCGGCGGCATCGCGCCGCTGCAGGGCGGCGCAGACGATATTTGCGAATTGCAGAAGATGTATTTCCTGCCGGTATTGCGCGGCAAGGGGTTGGCGAAACGCCTGGCGCTGCAGGCGCTGGATTTCGCCCGCCGGCACGGCTTCCGCTGTTGTTACCTCGAGACCACCGCCAGCCTGACGCAGGCCGTCGCGCTGTACGAACACCTGGGCTTCGAACACATCGACCACGCGATGGGCGCCACCGGCCACGTCGATTGCGAAGTCACCATGCTGAAAACGCTGTAATCATCCCCCGCCTCTCCATCAGGGCGCAGCTTGCTGCGCCTTTTTATTAATATCGCAATCAATCAGTAAAACTCGCTATAACGCCGTTTTTCAAGCAGATAAACTGACGTTAAAAACCAAGATGTAAATTTAATGTGAAGTTCGTTAATAAATTAACGATCGTAAATTGACCGCTTGCGCCCCCGCGCTACTCTGCCAGTATCCCAATCGCGCACGGAGAGCTGTCATGTCGGAAAACACCTTTGATTACATCATCGTCGGCGCCGGTTCCGCCGGCTGCGTGCTGGCGGCGCAGCTGATCCGCCGCACCCAGGCGCGGGTGCTGCTGCTGGAAGCCGGCGGCGACGACAATAACCTGTTCATCAAGATGCCGGCCGGGGTGGCCAAGATCATCGCCAAAAAGAGCTGGCCCTACGAAACGGAACCGGAACCGCACGCCAATAACCGCCGCATGCAGATCGCACAGGGCAAAGTGCTGGGCGGCAGCAGTTCGGTCAACGGCATGATCTACCTGCGCGGCCAGCCGCAAGATTACGACGACTGGGCCGAGCGCTATGGCTGCGCCGGCTGGAGCTACCAAGAGGTGCTGCCCTACTTCAAACGCGCCGAGGCCAACGAAAGCCTGTCCGACGACTACCACGGCGCCGACGGGCTACTGCCGGTCAGCGAAAACCGCTACCGCCACCCGCTCAGCATGGCGTTTATCCGCGCCGGCCAGGAGTTGAACCTGCCCTATCGCAACGACTTCAACGGCGACAGCCAGCACGGCGTCGGCTTCTACCAAACCACCACCCGCAACGGCGAGCGCGCCAGCACCGCCCGCACCTACCTGAAGGCGGTGCGCGACGAACGGCGTCTGGTGGTGAAACTGAACGCCCTGGCGCACCGGCTGACCTTCGAGGGCAACGTCGCCACCGGCGTGGTCTACAGCCAGAACGGCGGCGCGGAAGTGACCGCGCACGCCACCAAAGAGGTGATCGTCAGCGCCGGTGCGGTCGGTTCGCCGAAGCTGCTGATGCTGTCCGGCATCGGCCCGCGCGACCACCTGCAGCAGCTGGGCATCGAGGTGCGGGCGGATCTGCCGGTGGGCAAAAACTTCCACGACCATCTGCACATGTCGATCAACGTCAGCACCCGCGAGCCGATCAGCCTGTTCGGTGCCGATCGCGGCCTGCAGGCGCTGAGCCACGGCGCGCAGTGGCTGGCGTTTCGCAGCGGGGTGCTTTCGTCCAACGTGCTGGAAGGCGCCGCCTTCACCGACAGCCGGGGCGATGGCCGCACGGACGTGCAGATCCACTTCCTGCCGATGCTGGACAGCTGGGACGACGTGCCCGGCGAGCCGCTGCCGAACATTCACGGCTTCACGCTCAAGGTCGGCTACCTGCAGCCGAAGGCGCGCGGCGAAGTGCTGCTGCGCAGCAACAACCCGCGCGATCCGGTCAAGCTGCACGCCAACTACCTCGGCCACCCGGACGATCTGGCCGGCAGCGTGCGCGCGGTGAAGTTCGGCCTGGATTTCCTGCAAACCGCGGCGCTAAAGCCGCTGATCAAGGATCTGCTGATGCCGCAGCCGGAGTGGACGCGCGACGACGCGCAGCTGGAAGCCTTCGTGCGCAACTTCTGCAAGACGGTGTATCACCCGGTGGGCAGCTGCCGCATGGGGCCGTCGCCGCAGGACGCGGTGACCGATCCGCAGCTGCGGGTGCACGGTTTTGAACGGCTGCGGGTGATCGACGGCTCGGTGATGCCGCAGCTCACCAGCGGCAACACCAATGCGCCGACCATCATGCTGGCGGAAAAGGCGGTAGATTTGTTGCTGGGCGCGCCGCAGTAAGGGCGCTTCAACGTCAGGCGGCGGCGGGCACGCCGCTGTGGAAGCGCAGCTCGCTGTCCGGCGACAGGATCAGTTCAGCTTCGAGGCGGCCGAAATGCGCCACCCGTTCACTGATGTCGCCGCCGGCGATCTGCTCGGCCAATGTCAGGTAGTCCTGATAATGCCGCGCTTCGGATCGCAGCAGCGAAACGTAAAAGCGGTTCAACTCGTCGTCCAGGTGCGGCGCCAGTTTAGCGAAGCGTTCGCAGGATCGCGCTTCGATGTAGGCGCCGCAGATCAGTTTGTCGATCAGCGTCGCCGGATCGTGAGTGCGGATCTCGCGGATCATCCCCTTGGCATAGCGGCTGGCGGTGATCTTGCGATACGGGATCCCACGCGCCTGCATGATCTCCAGCACCTGCGAGAAGTGATGCAGTTCTTCCTTGATCAGCAGCACCATGCGATCCGCCAGATCCTGGCCGTAGGCCGAGCCGTTTTTCGGCAGGATCTTGCGGGTGAACTGGCCCTGGCGGAACAATGTGTCGGGCGCGCCCTGCGCTTCGTGCAGAAACGCCTCGTAGGGCCGCAGCAGCGCCAACAGCGCGTCGCCGCTCTCTTTGTCCGCCACGTAGCGGCGGATCAGCCACATGCCGGTCTGCGCGGCTTTCAGCTCACACACCAGGTGGTCGGTCAGCAACAGCTGCAGGTTTTCCGGACGGCGCGCGGCGTCGATCCAGGCGTCGGGAGTTTCACAGTGCAGGAAGCTTAAAATCGGGGCTAGCAGAGATTGGTATGTCATGGCGTCATTGCCCTATGTATTTCAAGTTGCAGCCAACAACGCTGCAGCTTGAAAGACGACGGGGATATCAGGGGCCGGCGAGAACCGGCCCATGTGAATAAGCGGGGTTAATCAGTGGCGTTTGCCGTCGTCGTCTTCGTCGATGTAGTCGCCGTCTTCGTCATCCTCACCGTCTTCACCGTTCGGATCTTCGAAGTAGGTGCCCCAGCCGTCGTAGTTGACGCCGCAGCGCTCCGCCAGCGCCACCAGCTGCTCGACCTGAGCGTCGATCAGCTCGGCGTTCAGGCCGACTTCGCTGATCACGTCGCAGCACATCACCATCGAACCGTCTTCCACTTCCAGCTCTTCGGCGTCGGTCACTTCGTAGCCCAGCTTGAAGGCTTCAACGGCGGCCTGCTCCAGAACCTCAAATTTCTCGGCGGACAGATGGTGCTCGATGGTGTAGAGCGCGTCCGGATCGCTGCCGTCTTCCAGCAGTTCTTCGATGATCAGGCGGGTCTCTTCACGTTGTTCTTCCAGCAATTCGCGGTTTGCCATGCCTATATCCTCAAGTCAAATGGCCTTCATTCCTTCTATTTTCACACACCGCCGACGTTGCTTCCACGATAAACGTGAAAGATTTCCTCGTCGGGGTTGAAATTGAATATTCATACATATAAAGTGAATTTTAATTCAATTAAGCAATCAGGGAATCGGACTATGAGCACCGGCAATGCGTTCTACCAACGTCACTTTCTGAGGTTAATGGATTTCACCCCCGCCGAGCTGCAGGCGCTGCTGCAGCTTTCGGCCGATCTGAAACAGGCCAAAAAGCTGGGGCGGGAACAGCGCCGGCTGCAGGGCAAAAACATTGCGCTCATCTTCGAAAAAGACTCGACCCGCACGCGATGCTCTTTCGAAGTTGCCGCATTCGATCAGGGTGCACAGGTGACCTATCTCGGCCCGAGCGGCAGCCAGATCGGCCATAAAGAGTCGATGAAAGACACCGCCCGGGTGCTGGGCCGCCTGTACGACGGTATTCAGTACCGCGGCTACGGCCAGGCGCTGGTGGAAACCCTGGCGCAACACGCCGGCGTGCCGGTGTGGAACGGCCTGACCGACGAGTTCCACCCTACCCAATTGCTGGCGGATCTGCTCACCGTGCAGGAACACCTGCCGGGCAAGGCGCTGAGCGAGGTGAAGCTGGCGTACGTCGGCGACGCGCGCAACAACATGGGCAACACGCTGCTGGAAGCCGCCGCGCTGGCGGGCATGGATCTGCGGCTGGTGGCGCCGAAGGCCTGCTGGCCGCAGCCGGAGCTGGTGGCCGAATGCCAGGCACTGGCGCAGAAAACCGGCGCGAAACTCACCCTGACCGAAGACATCGCCGAAGGGGTGCAAGACGCCGATTTCCTCTACACCGACGTGTGGGTGTCGATGGGCGAACCGAAAGAGACCTGGCAGGAGCGTATCGCGCTGCTGCGGCCGTATCAGGTCAACATGGCGATGCTGAAACTCACCGGCAACCCGAACGTGAAGTTTCTGCACTGCCTGCCGGCGTTCCACGACGACCAAACCACGCTCGGCAAGCAGATGGCGCAGCAGTACGATCTGCACGGCGGCATGGAAGTGACCGACGAGGTGTTCGAGTCGGCGCACAGCGTGGTGTTCGATCAGGCGGAAAACCGGCTGCATACCATCAAGGCGGTGCTGGTCGCCACGCTGAGCACAACGCTCTGACACGCCTCTCCCTCCGCCCTGGCGCCCCCGGCCAGGGCGGCTAATATATTCCTGGAATATCAAATAGCGCATTGGCCTTTGCCCGCAGCCGGCAAAGGTTCTACCGTGACAGGCCGACGGCGCCCGCGCCGTAAAAACCAACGATAACAAACCGTTCGCAGCGCCGCCTTGCGGCGCCTTCAGGGGATACACACCGATGAAAGCCAAACTCTTGCCGCTGTTCCTGCTCGCCGCCCTGCCCGCCGCCGCGTTAGCCGCCACGCCGCCGAATACGCTGGTGGTGGTGCAATCGCTGGATGACATCGTCAGCCTCGATCCGGCGGAAGCCAACGAACTCTCCAGCATCCAGACGGTGCCCAGCCTGTATCAACGATTGGTGCAGGCGGATCGCGACGATCCGGCCAAGGTGGCGCCGGTGCTGGCGGAAAGCTGGCAGAGCGATGCGGCGGCCAAAACGCTGACGGTTAAACTGCGGCCGCAGGCGGCGTTCGCCTCCGGCAACCCGCTGACCGCCGACGACGTGATCTTCTCCTACCGCCGCGCGGTGAAAATGAACAAGTCGCCGGCGTTCATCCTCAACGTGCTCGGCTGGCAGCCGGACAATATCGACACGCAGCTCAAGAAGATCGACGAACATACCGTGCAGCTGCGCTGGACAGCGGACGTCAGTCCGGCGGTGGCGCTGAATATCCTCTCGACGCCGATCGCCTCGATCGTCGACAGCAAAGCGGCGCTGGCCAACGTCAAAGACGGCGACTTCGGCAACGCCTGGCTGAAGATGCACTCCGCCGGCAGCGGCCCGTTCAAGATGCGCGTCTATCAGCCGCACCAGGCGATCGTGCTGGACGCCAACCCCACGACGCCGGGCGACAAACCGCAGTTGAAAAACATCATCATCAAGAACGTGCCGGATCCGGCCACCCGCCGCCTGCTGGTCCAGCAGGGCGACGCCGATATCGCCCGCGAACTGGGCGCCGACCAGACCGACACGCTGAAGAACCAGCCGGGGGTTAAGGTGCTGGAGATCCCGTCCGCCGAGCAAAACTACCTGGTATTCAACACCGGCAACGGCGCCAATCCGCTGCTGAGCAACCCGGCCTTCTGGGAGGCAGCACGCTATCTGGTGGATTATCAGGGCATCACGAAGGATCTGCTGAAGGGCCAATATTTCGTGCATCAGAGCTTCCTGCCGGTCGGGCTGCCGGGCGCGCTGGAGACCAACCCGTTCCGCTACGATCCGGCCAAGGCGAAAGCCATCCTGGCCAAGGCGGGCATCACCCACGCCGCCTTTACGCTGGACGTAGAGAACAAACCGCCGTTCATCACCATCGCGCAGGCGCTGCAGGGCAGCTTCGCCGCCGCCGGCGTGAAGGTCGAGCTGCTGCCGGCCGCGGGCAGCCAGGTTTACTCCCGCGTGCGCGCCAGGCAGCATCAGGCGGCAATCCGCCTGTGGATCCCGGATTACTTCGACGCCCACTCCAACGCCAGCGCCTTCGCCTACAACGACGGCAAGAGCAGTACGGTGGCCGGGCTGAACGGCTGGCAGATCCCGCAGTTGAACCAGCAGACGCTGGCTGCGCTGGCCGAAGCCGATCCGGCCAAGCGCCGCGCGCTGTACACCGCCATGCAGCAGGAGCTGCAGCGCAGTTCGCCGTACGTGTTTATCGATCAGGCCAAAACCGAAGTGGTGCTGCGCGACAACGTCAAAGGCTACCAGCAGGGGCTGAACGCCGACATGGTCTACTACGATCGCGTCAGCAAATAGCTCGCGGGCGGCCATCGCCGGCCAATCGATTGCGGAGCGGCAAAAAACGGCGTTTTAACGCTTGCAGTGGCGAAAAGCGCGAGTATAATGCGCCACAATTTGCCAGGAGAAAGCATGAAAAACGACGTTTGTTTTGTTAGCCACAATCGACAAAACCGACTGCCTATCGGCGGCCAGCTGCCGTTGTTTCTCCTGTTGCTAAACCGATCGTTTCAAGCCCCTCGTTGAGGGGCTTTTTTTTGCCTTAAAAAGTCCCGCGCCACGGGCACGCGTCGAGGAGGAGTGAAAAATGGCCAACCCGCTGTATCACAAACACATCATCTCTATTAACGATCTCAGCCGCGAGGATCTGGAGCTGGTGCTGCGCACCGCCGCCGGTCTGAAAGCCAACCCGCAGCCGGAACTGTTGAAACACAAGGTGATCGCCAGCTGCTTCTTTGAAGCCTCGACCCGTACCCGCCTGTCGTTCGAAACCTCGATGCACCGCCTCGGCGCTTCGGTGGTCGGTTTCGCCGACGGCAGCAACACCTCGCTCGGCAAAAAAGGCGAAACCCTGGCCGACACCATCTCGGTGATCAGCACCTATGTGGACGCCATCGTGATGCGCCATCCGCAGGAAGGCGCGGCGCGCATGGCCTCGGAGTTCTCCGGCAACGTGCCGGTGCTCAACGCCGGCGACGGCGCCAACCAGCACCCGACCCAAACCCTGTTGGATCTGTTCACCATCCAGGAAACCCAGGGCCGCCTGAGCAACCTCAGCATCGCCATGGTCGGCGACCTGAAATACGGCCGCACCGTGCACTCGCTCACCCAGGCGCTGGCCAAATTCGAAGGCAACCGTTTCTACTTCATCGCCCCGGACGCGCTGGCGATGCCGGCCTACATCCTGAAAATGCTGGAAGAGAAAGGCATCGAGTACAGCCTGCACGGCAGCATTGAAGAAGTGGTGCCGGAGCTGGATATTCTCTACATGACCCGGGTACAGAAAGAGCGCCTCGATCCGTCCGAGTACGCCAACGTGAAGGCGCAGTTCGTGCTGCGCGCCGCGGATCTGGCCGGCGCGCGCGCCAACCTCAAGGTGCTGCACCCGCTGCCGCGCATCGACGAGATCGCCACCGACGTGGATAAAACGCCGCACGCTTACTACTTCCAGCAGGCGGGCAACGGCATCTTCGCCCGCCAGGCGTTGCTGGCGCTGGTGCTCAACGCAGATTTGGCTCTTTAAGGGGGAACCGCCATGACTCATGACAACAAACTGCAGGTCGAAGCGATCAAATGCGGCACGGTGATCGACCACATTCCGGCGCAGATCGGTTTCAAACTGCTGACGCTGTTCAAGCTGACCGCCACCGACCAGCGCATCACCATCGGCCTGAACCTGCCTTCCAACGAGCTGGGCCGCAAGGATCTGATCAAGATAGAGAACACCTTCCTGACCGAGCAGCAGGCCAACCAGCTGGCGATGTACGCGCCGAAGGCCACGGTGAACCGCATCGATAACTATGAAGTGGTGCGCAAGCTGACTCTCAGCCTGCCTGACCACATCGACGGCGTGCTGACCTGCCCGAACGGCAACTGCATCAGCCGCAGCGAGCCGGTGGCGTCGAGCTTCAGCGTGAAGCCGCGCGACGGCGAAGTGCACCTGAAGTGCCGCTACTGCGAAAAAGAGTTCGAGCACCAGGTGGTGCTGCAGGCGGACTGAATTCTGCCCCTTTGCGGGAGCGGCGCTGTTAATCTGCGCGTCACTCCCTATAATGGATGCCTGAAAATAACTCTACCCACGTTGCTACCCACCGAATTTTACGCTGCGGCCGACCGCGCGGCGGCGTGAAAGACAACGGGTCTATCAGGAGAAAACATGTCACGTAACATCAGCACTGAACTCGCCCCGGCAGCCATTGGTCCTTATGTGCAGGGCGTTGATCTGGGCAGCATGATCATCACTTCCGGCCAGATCCCGGTCGATCCGAAAACCGGCGCCGTCGCCGACGACGTGGCCGCTCAGGCGCGCCAGTCGCTGGAAAACGTCAAAGCGATCGTCGAAGCCGCCGGCCTGAACGTTGCCGACATCGTGAAAACCACCGTGTTCGTGAAAGACCTGAACGACTTCGCTACCGTCAACGCCGCGTACGAAGCCTTCTTCACCGAGCACAGCGCGCCGTTCCCGGCCCGCTCCTGCGTGGAAGTGGCGCGTCTGCCAAAAGACGTGAAGATCGAAATCGAAGCCATCGCCGTGCGTCGTTAATCGACGCTCACGCGCATCACGGCCAGTGCAGACTGGCCGTTTTTATTTCTGCTCTGCCCCGACAGCCTGCCGTCCCTGCGCCTTTAGCGCTCACCGCCGCCGCCTTTTCGCCCTATATTAAGGCGTCGCTACGCCGCGTCTGCACCGCAAACGGGCATTTTTCACCGCGGCAGCCCCGTTCTGCGCCATTTTCGCCCGTTATCGCCTTGGCACGTTTTATGCTCGATTGATTGACAGCCTGCAATGTCGACGAGGTGACGATGCTGAATATCAATCTTTCCGCTTCACCGTTTTTTGATGAGATGCTTCTGGCTGAGGGAAAACACCGTGGCCACTACGACGCCTACTGGCAATGGCTGCAGCAGGCCGATCACCAGGCCGTGCAACGCAAGCGGGAAGAGGCTGCGCTGCTGTTTCACCGGGTGGGCATCACCTTCAACGTCTACGGCGACGATGACGGCGCCGAGCGGTTGATCCCGTTCGACAGCGTGCCGCGCATTATTCCGGCCGCCGAATGGGCGATGCTCGATCGCGGCATTCGCCAGCGCGTACAGGCGCTCAATGCCTTCCTGCATGACATTTACCACCAGCAGCATATTCTGAAGGCCGGCCTCATTCCGGCGGAGCAGGTGCTGGCCAACGATCAGTATCAACCCTGTATGCAAGGCGTTGATCTGCATCGTGATATCTATGCGCATATCGTCGGCGTGGACATGGTCCGCAACAGCGACGGCCAATACTACGTGCTGGAAGATAACTTGCGCACCCCGTCCGGCGTCTCTTACATGCTGGAAAACCGCAAAATGATGATGCGTCTCTATCCGGAACTGTTCGCCCGGCAACGCATCGCGCCGGTGGAGCGCTACCCGTCGCACCTGCTGCAAACGCTGCGCGAAAGCTCGCCCATCAACGATCCCACCGTGGTGGTGCTGACGCCGGGCCGCTTCAACAGCGCCTATTTTGAGCACAGTTTCCTGGCGCAGCAGATGGGGGTGGAGCTGGTCGAAAGCGCCGATCTGTTCGTCAAGGACGGCGCGGTCTTCATGCGCACCACCGCCGGGCCCTGCAAAGTGGACGTGATCTATCGTCGGGTGGACGACGCCTTCCTCGATCCGCTGGCGTTTCGGCCGGACTCGATGCTCGGCGTACCGGGGCTGCTGTCGGTGTATCGCGCCGGCAATGTGGTGCTGGCCAACGCCATCGGCACCGGCGTGGCCGACGACAAATCGATCTACCCCTACGTGCCGGATATGGTGCGCTTCTACCTGCAAGAGGAACCGCTCCTCAACAACGTGCCGACCTGGCAGTGCCGACATAAAAACGAACTGTCGTATGTGCTGGCCAACCTCGAACAGATGGTCGTGAAAGAGGTGCACGGCGCCGGCGGCTACGGCATGTTGATCGGCCCCACGGCGAGCAAGGACGAGCTCGCCCGCTTCCGCGCTCTGCTGCTGTCTCGCCCGCAGAATTACATTGCGCAAAACACGCTGGCGCTGTCCACCTGCCCGACCTTCGTCAACGATGGTCTGGCGCCGCGGCATATCGATCTGCGGCCGTTCGCCCTCAGCGGCGCGGAGATCCGCCTGGTGCCTGGCGGCCTGACCCGGGTGGCGTTGGCGGAAGGTTCGCTGGTGGTGAACTCGTCGCAGGGCGGCGGCACCAAGGACACCTGGGTATTGGAGGACGACCTATGCTGAGCCGCACCGCCAGTGAACTCTATTGGATGGCCCGCTATCTGGAGCGGGCGGAAAGCATCGCCCGGGTGCTGGACGTCACCAACAAGCTGTCGATGATGCCGATCCGCGACGGCGGCGATCAGGATCTGCAGGTGCCGCTCAACCTGACCGGCACCGGCCAGCTGTATGCCGCCGCCTACCCGGAATTGACGATGCCCAATCTGGTCAGTTTCTTCGCGCTCGACAACCGTAACCACAGCAGCATCTTCAGCTGCCTGCAAATGGGCTGGAACAACGCCCACGCGGTGCGCGGCAGCCTGTCATCCGAAGTCTGGGAGTGCATCAACGCCACCTGGATAGAGATGAAACTGATCCGCCGCCAGGGCATCGGCTCGGTGGGCGCCGATGCCTTCTTCGACTGGGTGAAGGAGCGCGCCCATCTGTTTCGCGGCGCCATGTTCGGCACGCTGCTGCGCAGCGACGCCATGCGCTTTATCCGTCTCGGCACCCTGCTGGAGCGGGCCGACGGCACCGCCCGTCTGCTGGAAGTGAAGAACACGCTGATGGACATCGACGGCGACCCGGTGCGCGAATATTACCGCATGGACACGCTGCTGCGGGCGGTGAGCGCGCGCGAAGCCTACCACAGCATCTACAAGCAGCCGTTGAGCCGCGAGACCATCGCCGAACTGATGATTCTGCGCAATGAAATCCCGCGTTCACTGCTGGCCTGCGTCGGCGACATGGTGCAGCAATTGGAACTGATCGGCGGCGGCGCCAACCAACCGCGACGTCTGGCGCACACCCTGCATGCCGAGCTGCGCTTCAGCAGCATGAAGGACCTGAACAAGATCGGCCTGGGCGAGTGGTTGAGCGCCTTTCTCGGCCAGGTGAACGGCATCGCCGAAAGCATCCATCACACTTATCTGGAGGCGCAATGAAACTGAATATTGAGCACAACACCCATTATCGCTACGCCCAGCCGGTGCAGCGCAGCACCCAATATCTGCGGTTGACGCCGCAGGATTCGCCCCATCAGCGCATCCTCTCCTGGCAACTGTCGTTGCCGGATGACGCGGTGCGCACCACCGACGCCTTCGGCAATGTACTGCACGTGCTGACGCTTGATGAACCGCATCAGGCCATCACCATTCGGGTGCTCGGGGAAGTGGAGATTGAAGACGGCGTCGAAGATCGAGCGCTCGGGCACCTGTCGCCGCTGGTATTTCTGCGCCATAGCCCACTGACTCAGCCCGATGACGCCATTCAGGCCTTCGCCCTGCGTTATCATCAACCGCAGGCGGTGCTGAGCGGCCTGGAACATCTGATGGGCGAACTGCTGCTGAAAATGCCTTACAGCCCTGGCTCCACGCGCGTGACCGACAGCGCCGCCGAGGCTTTCGCCGCCGGCAGCGGCGTGTGTCAGGATCATACGCATGTCTTCCTGAGCTGCTGCCGCAGCCTGAACATCCCGGCGCGCTACGTCAGCGGCTACCTGTACAGCGAAGACTCGACCCATGTCGCCACCCATGCCTGGGCGGAAGTGTGGGTGGAGGAACGCTGGCACAGCTTCGACGTGACCAACAATACGCGCATGCCGAATCAGCACCTTAAGCTGGCGGTCGGCATCGATTATCTGGACGCCTGCCCGGTGCGCGGCATGCGATTGGGCGGCGGCTGCGAAGACATGAGCGCCATCGCCGCCGTACAAATGATGCCAACCGGCCAGTAGCCGCTTGCCGATGGAAAATGTTTCGGGCACGCTGCGCGTTGGCGGCGTGCCGGTCTTGTTTTGAGGGATTGTAGTATGACCTACTGTGTGGCCATGCGTTTGTCGTCCGGGCTGGTCTTTGCGTCCGATTCGCGCACCAACGCCGGGGTGGACCATATTTCCACCTTCCGCAAACTGCACGTGTTCCAACAGGACGGCGATCGCACGCTGGTGCTGCAAAGCGCCGGCAACCTGGCGACCACCCAGAGCATCATCAGTTTGCTGTTGCACCGCAGCAAGGACGCCGAACGCCCCAACCTGCTCAACGCTCCCAGCCTCTACGACGCCGCCACGCTGGTGGGGGAAACGGTGCGCGAGGTGATCCAGCGCGACAGCGAGGCGCAGCAAAGCGGCAGCACCACCGATTTCAGCTGCAACCTGCTGCTCGGCGGCCAAATTAGCGGGGAAGAGATGCGGCTGTTCCATATCTACCCGCAAGGCAACTTTATCGAAGCCACCCGCGACACGCCCTATTTTCAAATAGGCGAAAGCAAATACGGCAAACCGATCATCGACCGGGTGCTGCACTACGACACGCCGCTGGAACAAGCGATGCAATGCGCGCTGATTTCACTGGATTCGACCCTGCGCAGCAACCTGTCCGTCGGGCTGCCGCTCGACGTGATGATCTACCCGCGCGACAGCTTCAGCCATGCCCGGCAATACCGCATTACCGAAGACCATCCGTACTTCAGCGCCATCCGCAAGGGCTGGGGCGAAGGGCTGGTCAGCATTTTCACCCAGTTGCCGCCGCTGCAACTGTAGGGATCCGGGCTCACACGAGCCCGTCCGCCTCATTGCACCTGCAACCCCCGCAGCAACGCCTCCAGCGGGTATACCGCCGCAATCACCACTTCGTCGCGCGCCTGCGCCGCCGCATCCAGCCGGCGCTGCGCTTGCTCGGCCTCGGCCCGGCTCAGCGGTTTGTCCTGCTGATACCGCTCCAGCAGCGTTAAGCCCAATGCGGCCAGGGCATCGACGTCCTGCGCCACCGGCGCCAGCTCCCGCAGCGTGCGGTTGCCCGCGATCGCCGTCTGCAGCGCCGCGCCGTTCGCCTGCCAGCGCTGCAGCCGTTCGCGCAGCGCCTGCGCCGCCGCCTTATCGCGCTTATCCTTCAGCAGAGCCGCGACCTGCGCATGCATGTCGCGCACCGCCTCGCTCTCCGGCGGTAGCGCATCGGCAAAGCGGTTCAGCGGTTCGAACTGATGATAGTTGCCGGCCTGGAACTTCAGGTGCTGGCGGGTGTAATACTGCGCCGGTTCCACCGCCTCGGCCAGGATCTGCAGCGGCACGATCTGCACGCTGTTGCTCAGCCGGGTGAATTCGCGCGCCGTTTCCGCGTGCTGCTGCAGGCCGACCGACACCACCGACCAGGCGTCGATCGCCGCCAGCCGCCGGTACATATTGCTTTCGTCAGTGACGTCCTGCGCCGACCACAGCCGCTCCGCCACCGCGAAGGCGCGCGGCCACAGCTTGAGATCGAGCAGCGGCGCGCGCACGTTTTCCGCCCACAGCGCCGCTTCGCCGCCGAGAATGTTGGCCTGCCCCTTCTCATCCGGCACCACCGGCATCTTGCCCGCCGGCGCCGCCGCCAGTTTCTCGCCGCTGGTGGGGTAACGCACGTTGCCGACCAACGTATAGCCGCTGAGCTTGTCCTGTTGCAGCGTGAACACCGGCCGCGTGTCGCCCATCCAGGTATCGACGCGGAACGTCACCTGCTGCGGCGTGCGCCAGACGATGTCGTGCACCGCGCGGCGCGACTTGCCGTTGAAATCGATAAAGCCGCGCCAGCCCTGCTTGCCCTCGATCAGCGTGAAGCTGCCCTCCACCGCGCTGCCCTTCAGACGCGGCATGCTGAAACGCCAGCTTTGCGCCTGCTCGCCGGGTTGCACCGCCGTTTCGACCCCCAGCGGCTGCGGCTGAATTTCATTGCGGTAGTGATAGGCGGTGCTTTGCGGCTGATCGAGATAGAAACCGGTGGAGAGAATGCCCTGATAGCCATCCTGCGCGCTGGCGCCCAGCGAGTCTTGCCCCTGCCAGGACTGAATGACGATCGAACGCGGCAGCGACGGATGATAGATCTCGTCCCAGCCGACCATCTGCCGCTGGTGCTTCTCGAGGACTTTTTCCAGCTTCTGGTTGAAGTAGGCCTGCAGCGCATGGGTATCCGCCAGCCCGTTTTGCTGCATAAACGCCTGAATCGACGGCGACGCCCGCCACTGGCTGGCGTCCACTTCGTCGCCGCCGATGTGCAGATAAGGATCGGGGAAGATCGCCGCCAGCTCGCCGACGATCGTATCGACAAACTGATAAACCTCGTCGCGGGTCGGATCGAGCGTCGGCTTATGCACGCCCCACTCGCGCTCCATGCGATACGGCCCCGGCGCGCTCATCAGATCGGGATAGGCCACCGCGATGCTGGAGGCGTGCCCCGGCATGTCGATCTCCGGCACCACGCGAATGCCGCGCGCCGTGGCGTAAGCCACCACCTGCCGCATTTGCTCACGGGTGTAGAACTGGCCGTCGCTGGCCTGCTGCTGCAATTTGGGGTAATGCTCGGAGGCGAAGCGCCAGCCCTGATCGTCGCTCAGGTGCCAGTGGAATACGTTGAACTTGGCCGCCGCCATGCCGTCAAGCTGGCGCAAAATGTCCGGCAGCGGCAGGAAATGGCGCGCCGAATCCAGCAACACGCCGCGCCACGGAAAACGCGGCACGTCGCGAATGTCCACCAATGGCAGGAAAGTGTTTTGCCCGTCGGTCTGCAGCAGTTGCAGCAGGGTCTCCATGCCGCGCAGCGCGCCGAAGCGGGTGTTGGCGGTCAGCGTGGCGCCCTGCGGCGTGACCGCCAGCCGGTAACTCTCATCGCTGCCCGGCAGCGGCTGCGCCGCCACCCGATCCTTGATCACCACCTTGATCGCCGCGCCGTTTGCTTCTTCCCTCGGCGCCAACGTCCAGCCGGTCTGCAGTTCGATGCGCTGGCGCCAGCGCGGCAGCGCGTCGCCCAAATCATCGCCCTGGAGGCTTAACGACAGCCGGTGATCCAAAATCAGTTTGCCCGCCGGTTGCGTCACTTCCACCTGCTGCGGCCAGGGCATCAGCGGCAAATCCCCCGCCGGCTGCGCCAGCGCGCCGCAAGAAAACCATAACGATGAAGCCAGTAGCGTATAACGGAAAGGTCTGTGCATCGGAAATTCCTCAGAGGAAAAAAAACAAAATATCCCCAATGAATTTCAAACCACCGCTAGGCGGCAAGCGTCCGCATCCCCAGGCGCTTAGGTCTGCTAAGTAACTGGGGGGCGGGCGTACAGCCAACAACGCGGTGGCTTGAAAGGCGCAGGGGAAAACAGCCAACGCTGTAGATAAAGACTCAGCACAGAACAGATGTCCAACCGTTGCGGTGAAAAAGCGGACGGGATCACAGTTGCCCCCTCCCGGCCGGAGGGGGCGAACGGGTTATTGCCAGCCGTAGCGGCGCACGAACCAGCCTTTCACGCACTGGGTCAGCACCATGTAACCGGCGAGGATCAGCACCAGCCACGGGAAGTAGGCGAGCGGCAGCGCCTGCAGCTGCAGGAAGCCGGCCAGCGGCGAGAACACCAGGCCGATGCCGGTGGCGATCACCGCCAGCGTCATGATGCACAGCGGCCAGGACGGGCGGCTCTGGATAAACGGAATTTTGCGCGTGCGGATCATGTGCACGATCAGCGTTTGCGACAGCAGCCCTTCCACGAACCAGCCGGACTGGAACAGCGTCTGCATTTCCGGCGTGTTGGCCTTGAACACCCACCACATCAGGCTGAAGGTCAGCACGTCGAAGATCGAACTGATCGGCCCAAAGAACACCATAAACCGCCCCAAATCGGCGGAGTTCCAGCGCTGCGGCTGGGTGATCTGATCGTCGTCGACGTTATCGAACGGGATGGCGATCTGCGAGATGTCGTACATCAGGTTCTGAATCAACAGGTGCAGCGGCAACATCGGCAGGAACGGCAGGAAGGCGCTGGCGATCAGCACGCTGAACACGTTGCCGAAGTTGGAGCTGGCGGTCATCTTGATGTATTTCAGCATGTTGGCGAAGGTGCGGCGCCCTTCGATCACCCCCTGCTCCAGCACCATCAGGCTTTTTTCCAGCAGGATGATGTCCGCCGCCTCCTTGGCGATGTCCACCGCCGAATCGACGGAGATGCCGATATCGGCCGCGCGCAGCGCCGGCGCGTCATTGATGCCGTCGCCCATAAAGCCCACCACGTGCCCCTGGCGGCGCAGCAGTTTGACGATGCGCTCCTTGTGCAGCGGCGTCAGCTTGGCGAACACCGTGGTGCGCGCCGCCGCCTGCGCCAGCTGCTCGTCGTCCATCTGCTCGATCTCGCTGCCGCGCAGCAGATGATCGGCCTCGAGCCCGACGTCCCGGCACACTTTGGCGGCCACCAGCTCGTTGTCGCCGGTGAGGATCTTCACCGTGACGCCGTTCTGTTTCAGCGCCGCCAGCGCCGGCGCGGTGCTCTCCTTCGGCGGATCGAGGAAGGCGACGTAGCCTTCGAGGATCAGATCCGACTCGTCCGCCACGCCGTATTCATGGGTTTGCGCCGGCAGGATCTTGTTGGCCACCGCCACCACCCGCAGCCCCTGCTGGTTGAGATCGTCGGTGATGCGGCGGATCCTCGCCAGCAGCGCCTCGCTCAGCGGGATCACCTCGTCTTCGTGACGCACGTGGCTGCAAATCGCCAGCATCTCTTCCAGCGCGCCCTTGCACACCAGCTCGTGATAGTCGTTGTCTTTGGCCACCACCACCGACATGCGGCGGCGCACGAAGTCGAACGGGATCTCATCCACCTTGCGGTAGTTTTGCAGCGCCTGCGGCTGCTGATTTTGCTCCGCGCAGCTCAGCACCGCCACGTCGAGCAGGTTTTTCAGCCCGGTCTGGTAGAAGCTGTTCAGCCAGGCGTAGCGCAGCACCCGCTCGCTGCTGGCGCCGAACACGTCGGTATGGCGCTCCAGCACGATCTTGTCCTGGGTCAGGGTGCCGGTCTTGTCGGTGCACAGAATGTCCATCGCGCCGAAGTTCTGGATGGCGTCCAGCCGTTTGACGATCACCTTCTGGCGCGACAGCTTCACCGCCCCTTTGGCCAGCGTCGAGGTGACGATCATCGGCAGCATCTCCGGCGTCAGCCCGACCGCCACCGACAGCGCGAACAGCGCCGCCTCCCACCAGTCGCCCTTGGTGTAGCCGTTGATCAGCAGCACGATCGGCGTCATCACCAGCATAAAGCGGATCAGCAGCCAGCTGACCTTGCTGATGCCGCTCTGGAAGGCGTTCGGCTGCTCATCCTGGCTGGTGACGCGCTGCGCCAGCTGGCCGAAATAGGTGCCGCCGCCGGTGCCGATCACCATCGCCAGCGCGGTGCCGCTGACCACGTTGGTGCCCATGAAGCACAGGTTCTGGCAGTCGAGCGGATCGGCCGCCGGCAACTGCGGCGCGGCGGATTTCTCCACCGGCAGCGATTCGCCGGTCAGCGCCGCCTGGCTGATGAACAGATCCTTGGCCGACAGCACGCGCAGATCCGCCGGGATCATGTCGCCGGCCGCCAGCTTGATGATGTCGCCCGGCACCAGCTGCGCGATCGGCAGCTCCACATGCTCGCTCTTGCCGGTGAGCGCATCGCTGCGGATCACCGTGGCGGTGTTGCTCACCATGGCCTTCAGCGCGTCGGCCGCCCGGTTGGAGCGCGCCTCTTGGATGAAGTTCAGCAGCGTGGAGATCAGCACCATCAGCGCGATCACCAAGGCGCCGGTCAGATCCTCGGTGGCGTAAGAGATCATGCCGAGCGCGGTCAGCAGCAGGTTGAACGGGTTGCGGTAGCAGTGCCAAAGGTGTTGCCACCAGGCCTCTTTCTGCTGATCGTCGATGACGTTCTCGCCGCAGCGCTGGCGCACCTGTTCCGCCTCATGGGCGGTGATGCCTTCCGGGTGGCTGTGAAAACGCTCAAAGAGTTGCATCGTTTCTGCGGCGGCGCATTCCAGCCGCTGCTGCGCCAGGCCGGCCGGCATATCGCGCGCAGCGCCGCCGACGCTGTCCAGCAGGCTGTCGCGGCGCACCAAACGGCGCGGGAGGCCGCGGGCGAACAGGCCCAGCAGCTGACGGGGGAGTTTTTTCAGTTTCATGGTTCGCACCTCGTCGCCCGGTGCCTCACGGCAGCGGGTAAACGGGGATCGTCATCGGCCGGGCGGATGGCGGGTGCGCCAAAAAGCCTCTGCCAACGCAGATCCTTATTCTTTTTTTCAGCAGCAGGAGCGAACGACAAAGCGCGCGCTACCGGTTACCGTGATGTACTTCACCGGTAAAACAGCAGCGCCAGGCGGAGAGGTTTTACCGGAGAACCGAGTGAGTGTCTAAAGCAGTCGGGTCGGGGTCCATATGGGGCATAACCTCCGGTAAAGGGAAAAACAGAGCGGCAGGAGCGGCCGTTCATCGCAATGTCACAATCCCGTTTTGCATCAAGATCCGCGTCGGAAAATGAGCTATGCTGACGGGCATTGTTTTACAGGCCTTTATGTTACGCCTGTCCACCTCAACGAAAAGTAAACCATGCAAAACCGGCTGACCATCAAGGACATCGCGCGCCTGAGCGGCGTAGGCAAATCCACCGTCTCACGTGTGCTGAACAATGAAGGCAGCGTGAGCCCGCAAACCCGTGAACGGGTGGAAGCGGTGATCCGTCAGCAAGGGTTTACGCCCTCCAAGTCGGCGCGCGCCATGCGCGGCCAAAGCGACAAAGTGGTGGGCATCATCGTTTCCCGTCTCGACTCGCCGTCGGAAAACCAGGCGGTGGGCACCATGCTGCCGCTGCTGTATCAGCAAGGCTTCGATCCGATCGTGATGGAGAGCCAGTTCGAAACCCGCCTGGTGCAGGAGCATCTGCACGTACTGCATCAGCGCAACGTCGACGGCGTGATCCTGTTCGGCTTCACCGGCCTGACCGCGGCGATGCTCAAGCCGTGGCAGGAAAAAATGGTGGTGATGGTGCGCGAATACGACGGCTTCTCGTCCGTCTGCTACGACGACGCCGGCGCGGTGAACCTGCTGATGGATCGCCTGTATCAGCAAGGGCATCGGCATATCGGCTATCTGGGGGTGCAGCTCAGCGACGCCACCACCGGCCAGCGCCGCTATCAGGCCTATCTCGACGCCTGTGAACGCCTCACGCTCACGCCGCGCGCCACGCTGGGCGAACTGAGCTACCAGAGCGGTTTCCAGCACGCCGCCGAAGTGATTGACGCGCACACCAGCGCGCTGATTTGCGCCTCCGACAGCATCGCCCTGGGGGCGATCAAATACCTGCAACAACAGCCGACGCGCGCCATCCAGGTATGCGCCATCGGCAACACCCCGCTGCTCAGCTTCCTGTTCCCCGACACCCTGTCGGTGGAGTTCGGCTACGGCAGCGCCGGCCTGCTGGCGGCGCAGCAGCTGCTGGCGCAGCTCAGCGGCGAACAGGGGATCCGCCGCCTGGTGGTGCCCAGCAAACTTTCCTGACGATCTGCTTAGAAGTTGACCATTTTTTGTCATTTTGTGATCCTCGCCCCAAACCGGGAACGTTCCCATTTCATTCAAAAAGCCGAGTGGCTAAGCTTTGATCATTACTCAGTCAACACCTCTGCAGGTATCCCATAATGAGCAAAGTAAAACAGCAGGATATTGATCGCCTGATTGTTTTGGTCGGCGGCCGCGAGAACATCGCCACCGTCAGCCATTGCATTACCCGGCTGCGTTTCGTCCTCAACGATCCCAATAAGGCGAAACCGAAAGAGATCGAAGAGCTGCCGATGGTCAAGGGTTGCTTCACCAACGCCGGGCAGTTCCAGGTGGTGATCGGCACCGACGTCGGCGACTACTATCAGGCGCTGATCGCCAGCACCGGCGTCAACGAGGCCGACAAGGAACAGGCCAAGGTGGCCGCGCGCCAGAACATGACCTGGACCGAGCGCACCATCTCCCACTTCGCCGAGATCTTCTTCCCGCTGCTGCCGGCGCTGATCAGCGGCGGTCTGATCCTCGGCTTCCGCAACGTGATCGGCGACATCCCGATGTCCGGCGGCCAAACGCTGGCGCAGATGCACCCGGCGTGGAAAACCGTTTACGACTTCCTGTGGCTGCTCGGTGAAGCGATCTTCATGTTCCTGCCGGTGGCCATCTGCTGGTCGACGGTGAAAAAGATGGGCGGCACCCCGGTGCTCGGCATCGTGCTGGGCGTCACCCTGGTGTCGCCGCAACTGATGAACTCCTACCTGCTCGGCCAGCAAACGCCGGAAGTGTGGAACTTCGGCTGGTTCGTGATCCAGAAAGTGGGCTATCAGGCGCAGGTGATCCCGTCGATCCTGGCGGGCATGGCGCTGGGCTGGATCGAAACCCGGCTGAAAAAGATCGTTCCCGACTATCTCTATCTGGTGGTGGTGCCGGTGGTCTCGCTGCTGCTGGCGGTGTTCCTGGCGCACGCGCTGATCGGGCCGTTCGGCCGCATGATCGGCGACGGCGTCGCCTGGGCGGTGAAATCGGTGATGACCGGCAGCTTCGCGCCGGTGGGCGCCGCGCTGTTCGGCTTCCTGTATGCGCCGCTGGTGATCACCGGCGTGCACCAGACCACGCTGGCTATCGACATGCAGATGATCCAGAGCATGGGCGGCACCCCGGTGTGGCCGCTGATTGCGCTGTCCAACATCGCGCAGGCCTCGGCGGTGCTCGGCATCATCATCATCAGCCGCAAGGCCAACGAGCGTGAAATCTCGGTGCCGGCGGCGATCTCCGCCTACCTCGGCGTGACCGAACCGGCAATGTACGGCATCAACCTCAAATACCGCTTCCCAATGCTGTGCGCGATGATCGGCTCCGCGATCGCCGGCCTTATCTGCGGGCTGGACGGCGTGATGGCCAACGGCATCGGCGTCGGTGGCCTACCGGGCATCCTGTCTATCAAGCCGCAGTTCTGGCTGATTTACTCGCTGGCGATTCTGGTGGCGATCGTCATCCCGCTGGTGCTGACCATCATGGTCTATAAACGCAAGGCCGCCCGCGGCGAGCTGCCGGTTTGATTGACGCAAGATGAATGTAGGAGCCTGCTCGCGCAGGCTCGTTGTCACGATTCAAAGGTATACAGCTATGAGCAACCCAACCCCTTGGTGGCAGAACGGCGTCATCTACCAAATTTATCCGAAGAGTTTTCAGGACAGCACCGGCAACGGCTACGGCGATTTGGCCGGCGTGACGCGGCGGCTGGACTATCTGCAGGAGCTGGGCGTGGACGCGATCTGGCTGACGCCGGTCTACGTGTCGCCACAGGTGGACAATGGCTATGACGTGGCGGACTACTGCGCCATCGATCCGGCTTACGGCACGATGGCAGACTTCGAGCAGTTGGTCGCCGCCGCCCACCAGCGCGGCATCCGCATCGTGATGGACATGGTGTTCAACCACACCTCAACCGAGCACCCGTGGTTCAAGGCCGCGCAGGATCGCCACAGCCCGTATCGTCAGTTCTACGTCTGGCGCGACGGCGACGGTGAAACGCCGCCGAACAACTGGCGCTCCAAGTTCGGCGGCAACGCCTGGCAGTGGCACGCCGACAGCGGCCAGTACTACCTGCACCTGTTCGCCGCCGAGCAGGCGGATCTCAACTGGGAGCACCCGCCGGTGCGCGAAGAGCTGAAGAAAGTGTGCCAGTTCTGGGCGGACAAAGGCGTCGACGGCCTGCGTCTCGACGTGATCAACCTGGTGTCCAAACAGCAGGACTTCCCGTCCGACAGCCAGGGCGACGGCCGCCGCTTCTATACCGACGGCCCGCGCATCCACGAGTTCCTGCAGGAGATGAGCCGCGACGTGTTTCAGCCGCGCGGCCTGATGACGGTGGGCGAGATGTCCTCCACCACGCTCGAACATTGCCAGCAATACGCGGCGCAGAGCGGCGAAGAGCTGTCGATGACCTTCAACTTCCACCACCTGAAGGTGGACTACGCCGGCGGCGAAAAATGGACGCGGGCGGCGCCGGATTACGTGGAACTGAAGCAGATCTTCCGCCACTGGCAGCAAGGGATGCATAACCGCGCCTGGAACGCGCTGTTCTGGTGCAACCACGATCAGCCGCGCATCGTGTCGCGCTTCGGCGATGAAGGCGCACTGCGGGTGCCGGCCGCCAAAATGCTGGCGATGGTGCTGCACGGCATGCAGGGCACGCCTTATATCTATCAGGGCGAAGAACTCGGCATGACCAACCCCGGCTTCCGCGCCATCGAGCAGTATCGCGACGTGGAAAGCCTGAACATGTACGCCGAACTGCGCGCCCAGGGCCGCAGCGACGCCGAGCTGCTGGCGATCCTGGCCGACAAATCGCGCGACAACGGCCGCACGCCGATGCAGTGGAGCGCCGCACCGCACGCCGGTTTCACCACCGGCACGCCGTGGATCGGCTGCGCCGAGAACTACCCGCAGATCAACGCCGACGCAGCGCTGGCCGATCTCAACTCGGTGTTTTACGCCTATCGCCAGCTGATCACCCTGCGCAAGCAGTATCCGCTGCTGACCCACGGCGACTATCAGGATCTGGCGCCGGAACACCCGGCGCTGTGGTGCTATCAGCGCAGCTGGAACGGCCAGCGCCTGCTGGTGGCGGCCAACCTGAGCCGCGAACCGCTGGCCTGGGCGGCGGAAGGCGTGGAAGCCTCCGCGCAATGGCGCCCGCTGATGAGCAACTACGCCGATTCGGCGGACCAGCCGCAGGCGCTGACGCTGCGGCCGTTCGAAGCGGTGTGGTGGCTGCTCGAAGACTGACCCCGCAGGGCGCGGCGAACGCTGCGCCCTACCATTTCCCCAGCAGCGCCGCCACGCCGGCGGCCTCTTGCGCCAACTGCTCATCGCTCATGTCGCTCACGCCCTGCACCAGATGAGGCGGCAGATAATCCATGCCGGTCAGGTTGGCCATGGCGTGGAACGGCAGCAGCAGATCCTGCACCGGGTAACGGTTGTACCCTTGCGCCGTATAGGCCTGCGCGTTGCCGCCGGTGCTCACCACCAGCTGCAGCGGCTTGCCGTGCAGTTGGGTGCCTTCGCTGCCGTAGGCAAAACCGTAGGTTAATACCGCATCCTGCCATTCGCTGAGGATCGCCGGCGAGCTGTACCAGTAAAACGGGAACAGCATCACTACCGCATCATGGCTCTGCAACAGCGCCTGTTCGCGCGCCACGTCGATGCGGTAATCCGGGTACGCGCGGATCAGTTCGTGAACGGTCACGTTGGGCAGCGGGCGTACGGCCTCGATCAGCGCCTTATTAATGCGCGACTCGTCGGGGGTGCGGTGGGCGGTTAACACTAAAATGCGCGACATACATGATTCCTCGGTCATAAGAAGATGAGGGCATTTTTCCATTTCCGCCGCGGCGGGTGTAGGCTGTTAGAGGTCACTTCAATTTCAACTGAAAGTATCAACCACTATGTCGCTGCCCTTTGACGTACACCGCCTGTTGCCGGCCTTCCTCGCCGCCGCGCAGGCGCAAAATTTCTCCGCCGCCGCCCGCCAGCTGGGCGTGACGCCGGCGGCGGTCAGCAAAAACATCCGCGCGCTGGAAGAGAAGCTGGCGCTGCGGCTGTTTCAGCGCAACACCCACAACGTGCTGCTGACCGACGAGGGCAAAGCGCTGCTGGCGCAGGTAGCGCCTCTGTGGCAGGCATTGGCGGCGACGCTGGAGAGCGCCGGCGGCGAACGGCAGGCGCCGGCCGGCGTGGTGCGCGTCACGATGATCCCCGGCTTCGGCCGCCGGATGCTGATGCCGTTGATCCCGCAATTTCTGGCGCGCTATCCGCAGATCGATCTCGATCTGTCGCTGGATGCCCGGGTGGTAAATCTGGTGGGCGAAGGTTTCGACGTCGGCATCGGCAGCCGGGTCGATCCCGACAGCCGGCTGGTGGCTCGCCCGCTCTACCCGATGCACATGGTGCTGGCGGCGTCGCCGGACTATCTGGCGCGGTGCGGTGAGCCGCAAACGCCGCACGATCTGCTGCGCCACGACTGCCTGCTGCACCGCAACCCGGCCAACGGCCGCCACGTCAAATGGCAGCTGCGCCATCAGGGCGAAACGCTGGCGCTGGATCTGAACGGGCGGCTGGTGGCCAGCCGCCCGGAGATGTTGCTGGATGCGGCGCTGGCCGGGCTGGGCATCGTCAACCTGGCGCGCTGGTACGTCGAGAAACACTTCGAGCAGGGCACGCTGCGGCCGGTGCTGGCGCAATGCTGGCCGCGCCCGGTGCAGCTGTGGCTCTATTACGCTTCGGCGGATCTGCCGCCGCGGGTGCGCGTCTGGGTGGATTTTCTGCTGGAACATTTTCGCGATCGGCCAGCGGGCGATTGACGACTGTTCAGCTTGCACACGCTCTTCCGTTTTCCTTGTTCTACATCAAAAGAATCGCGTCAATATCTATATATAGTGCATTAAGAATTGAGAACACCTATATATAGTAGTTATCCACAAAATCATCCACACGTCGCCACAGCCCTTGCGCGCTGCGGCTTTGCCCTGTGGATAAGCGAAATTTGACGGTTGCTCGCCACGCCTGGCGGGTATGAACGCTCCCTCGGGGAACAAGGAGTACAACGTGAAACCAGTAGTGATTAAGCGGGACGGTTGCCAGGTACCTTTTGACGAAGCGCGCATCGCGCAGGCCATCGAGCGCGCCGCGCTGGCGGTGGGCGTGGTCGACGCCGACTACTGCGCCACCGTCGCCCGCGTGGTCGCTCAGCGCATGCAGCAACAGCCGCGCGTCGATATCCACGAGATCCAGCAGGCGGTGGAAAACCAGCTGATGGCCGGCGAGTACAAACAGCTGGCGCGCGCCTATATCGAATACCGCCACGATCGCGACGTGGCGCGCGAGCTGCGCGGCCGCCTGAATCAGGAAATTCGCGGCCTGGTCGAGCAAAGCAACCGCGCGCTGCTGAACGAAAACGCCAACAAAGACAGCAAGGTGATCCCCACCCAGCGCGACCTGCTGGCGGGCATCGTCGCCAAACACTACGCCAAGCAGCACATCCTGCCGCGAGACGTGGTGCTGGCCCATGAACGCGGCGAAATTCACTACCACGATCTCGACTACTCGCCGTTCTTCCCGATGTTCAACTGCATGCTGATCGATCTGAAAGGCATGCTGACCAACGGCTTCAAGATGGGCAACGCCGAAATCGAGCCGCCGAAGTCGATCTCCACCGCCACCGCCGTGACCGCACAGATCATCGCTCAGGTCGCCAGCCATATCTATGGCGGCACCACCATCAACCGCATCGATGAAATTCTGGCGCCGTTCGTCGACGAGAGCTTCCGCAAACACCTGCAGGTGGCGGAAGAATGGCAGATCCCGGACGCCAAAGGCTATGCCATGGCGCGCACCGAGAAAGAGTGTTACGACGCCTTCCAGTCGCTGGAGTACGAGGTCAACACCCTGCACACCGCCAACGGCCAGACGCCGTTCGTCACCTTCGGTTTCGGCCTCGGCACCAGCTGGGAGTCGCGCCTGATCCAGCGCTCGATCCTGAAAAACCGCATCGCCGGGCTGGGCAAAAACCGCAAGACCGCCGTGTTCCCCAAACTGGTGTTCGCCATCCGCGACGGCCTTAACCACCAGTACGGCGATCTGAACTACGACATCAAGCAGTTGGCGCTGGAGTGCGCCAGCAAGCGCATGTACCCGGATATCCTCAACTACGATCAGGTGGTGAAAGTCACCGGCTCGTTCAAAACGCCGATGGGCTGCCGCAGCTTCCTCGGCACCTACGAGCAGGACGGCGAGCTGGTGCACGACGGCCGCAACAACATCGGCGTCATCAGCCTCAACCTGCCGCGCATCGCGCTGGAGGCGATGGGCGATGAGTCGCGCTTCTGGACGCTGCTGGATCAGCGCCTGCAGCTGGCGAAAAAGGCGCTGATGACGCGCATCGCCCGGCTGGAAGGCATCAAGGCGCGGGTGGCGCCAATCTTGTACATGGAAGGCGCCTGCGGCGTGCGGCTCAAGGCCGACGACAACATCGCCGACATCTTCAAGAACGGCCGCGCCTCGATTTCGCTGGGCTACATCGGCCTGCACGAGACCATCAACGCGCTGTTCGGCGGCGAAAACCACGTGTATGACGACGAAGCGCTGCGCGCCAAAGCGGTGGCGATCGTCGCGCGGCTGCGCGCCGCCGTCGACGCCTGGAAAGACGAGACCGGCTACGGCTTCAGCCTCTACAGTACGCCGAGCGAGAACCTGTGCGATCGCTTCTGCCGGCTGGACACCGCCGATTTCGGCGTGGTGCCGGGCGTCACCGACAAGGGCTATTACACCAACAGCTTCCACCTCGACGTGGAGAAGAAGGTCAATCCGTACGACAAGCTGGACTTCGAAGCGCCCTACCCGCCGTTGGCCAGCGGCGGCTTCATCTGCTACGGCGAATACCCGAACCTGCAGCACAACCTGAAGGCGCTGGAAGACGTGTGGGACTACAGCTACACCCGGGTACCTTACTACGGCACCAACACGCCGATCGACGAGTGCTACGAATGCGGATTCACCGGTGAATTCTCCTGCACCAGCAAAGGCTTCACCTGCCCGAAATGCGGCAATCACGACTCGGCCAAGGTCTCGGTCACCCGCCGGGTGTGCGGCTATCTCGGCAGCCCCGATGCCCGGCCGTTCAACGCCGGCAAGCAGGAAGAGGTGAAACGCCGGGTAAAACACCTCGGCAACGGGCAGCTTGGCTGAGAAACGCCGTGCAACCTAGGCAGAAGCCTGTTCAACAGGCGTGATTGTCGCAGCCAGTTTGCCTTCGGCCAGCGCGCACCAACCGCAGCGTACACGCAGTACGTGAGGATTGGCAGCACTGCCCGGAGGCAAAATGGCCAGTAAAATAGCCTGATGGGCAGGCCTCACATGAATTATCACCAGTACTATCCAATCGACGTGGTCAACGGCCCCGGCACCCGCTGCACGCTGTTTGTCGCCGGCTGCGTGCACCAGTGCCCCGGCTGCTACAACAAAAGCACCTGGCGGCTCAACTCCGGCCAGCCGTTTACCCCGGAGTTGGAAGACCGCATCATCGCCGATCTGAACGATCCGCGCGTGCCACGCCAGGGGCTGTCGCTCTCCGGCGGCGATCCGCTGCATCCGGCCAACGTGCCGAGCATCTTAAAGCTGGTGAAACGGGTGCGCGCCGAGTGCCCCGGCAAGGATATCTGGCTGTGGACCGGCTACCGGCTGGCGGAGCTGGACGCACAGCAAATGCAGGTGGTGGACAGGATCAACGTACTGATCGACGGCAAGTTCGTGCAGGATTTGAAAGACCCGGCGCTGATCTGGCGCGGCAGCAGCAACCAGGTGGTGCATAGGTTGCGATGAGCTAGCTGCACAGACTCGATCTGGCAGCGCTACGGCACGGCGTTAATCTGATGGGCTGCTTTGTGCCAGGAGCGGACCTTGCAAAATGGGGTTATTTCGATCAAAACGTAACGTCACAACCAGCCGACGCTCTCTCTCCATTTATAATTAGTAACTTTATCATTTTCGCTTATTTTTTTAGAGATAGAGCGAGGTTCTCTTCCTAGATACTCAGATATTTCTGTCGGGGATAAATCAAAATCGACAAGCATGACTCTAAGTTTTTCCATTTCCTTTAAAGTCCAGGGTTTGCCAAAGTTTTCATAAAGAGATACCTTATGCTCTCTGATAGTTCGCTTTCTCTGAATTTCACTTTCCCTCTGAGAAATCTCGTTTTTAAACTGTGAGCGGAACTCTTTACAGAAATTTTCATCAGTTTTCTTGTTATACAGATTACTAAAAATAAGTTGGGATGCCGGATCTAAATCAGGCGTATCAATAATAAAAACCTTGGCCTTTTCCATATGCGGGAATTCAATTTTCCCCAATATGCTTAGTTGCTTTATATTAAAAAACCCTCTCAAATCAAAAGATTTAATGAGCTTTGATTGGATTACACTTTCAATCCTGCTTGCATTTGAATAACAGTAACCTGCCATTGGAAGGGCCCATACTACCAGTTGAGGAATATATTTTTCTAATGCAATGCTCTGCCAGTCAGTATCAAAGGTTTGGCTTTTTGCTAGCATGTTTTTCGGCAAATCAGAATATAATGTTGTAGATGCCCATATCTTATAATCCTTCGCCAAGGCTTGATAGTGCTTTGTGTGGTTATGAATTTTATAAGCTGACATGAAGCGATACACATCATCATCGTGACCCGCGGCGTAAATTGTTCGGTTTCCTCTCAGGTAACCGTCGTAATGTTCGTTTATCCTTCTACCTACATTACAACTTACCCCAACGTAAACCACACGATTGAAAAGTCCTTTATGGACAATAAGATAAACTCCACTACAGCCAGATTTCCTAGCCTCTGATATAGAACCTAAAAATCTCCATTCCATAATTAAATCCATTATTATTGCTACTTTTTTTGTTTATCATTATTTTCGTGAAACTTCAACAAATCAATCCAAGATCTAAGGAAAAAGACTTATATATTTATACTGACCTGCTCCCTGTTGATTCACACAAAATGCTGTTAGCAATGTCCGTTCCTCGCTCAAAACGGCCCTTAAGTTAAGCCCACTATCAATGCCAGTGAGATTACTCTCCCCTTCACAAACCCGACCCGCAAGTCTCCTTCCTTGGAGGTGGTTCTCTCGAGAGGGATTATCGTGACGCGCTGGCTTTGGTGAGCACTACCTGCTCGAGAACGATAATGGAAACCCGCTAATCGACTTTCTATCGAACAAAATTGCTACCTATGAGTGCAACAGCGATTATTTCGCTGAGCCTAACACCGCGATCGATGAAATGCCGCTCACCGCTACGCTACGACGCCTCCTGACGGACCACTACAAGCTAACCTACTCTGATCTTAAAGAAGAGATCGGTTCAAAGTCTCTGGTTAGTCAGATCTTATCCGGACAATGTTCTTTAAATATTACCCATATCAAGACGCTTTCCGCAGACTTGGTTGTATAACTGGAATAGTTCCTGCAACTGGAGCATCTAAGTATCGGTACTATCCCAAAAATTCGCCCCGAAATTATTCAGACTTTTAACCGTGAAAGTCTTTGGGATCTGCGAGCCATCTCGCCCATCCTTCAGATAGTTATGGACAGATTCCTTACATATTGCTTTTAGGTGCTCCCAAGTCCGGTACAGATCTTCTTGTTTTGCCTGCTTTTGTCTGGCAGCGCTAACCTTGCGTGCCGGCTCGACTGAAAAATAGCTTGGCTGTTCTTCTGCAAGGTAAGAGAATGTAATGTTTCCGAACTGCCAGTCTGCATTCTGATCGATTCGCCAGCTGTAGCTTATCCGAACAAAAAGGCGTTCACTGAACGTTGTTGGCGGAAAATTTTGCTCATCGACACTAAATGTAACTTCTTCTGCCTCAACCTCAGAAACCCCTGCCCTCATTTGCGAAAATGCAGCTGTCAGATCACGGCCAGCTTTCAGGGCTGCGTATCTTGCTTCTTCGCGTTTTTTGGATGACTTGGATATCCGAAGTGCAGTAACTGCTTTTTCAAAGCAAAATAATTGCTGCGTGACATAGGGTCCACAATCATAGAGTCTAAGACCCTGAAGATAATAAGACTGTTCTTCATACAGGCATTTATCGATACATTTTTCTAGTTCACTTTCATCAATGGCTTTAAGAGCTTTACGAGCTGCATGCGAAATATCAGAATAACTCATCAGAAAACCTTCCTTATGTCAGAAACCACTGGCAATAGCGATCTTCCTGCCTGTCCGGATAGTTAGCATATTTTTCTCCAGGCCAACTGGCAACCATTGCCGAAACGCCCCCCAGACCGACGTTGGCCAGAGAACGGATAAGTCCACGTTTACTGATGTAGCTGTTCTGCAAAAATACGCCCAGACGTTCTGGTCTTCGGCCACTTACCCTACATATTGTGGGTACAGATTTGGCATGGCTGAGCCAGATTATTTTGTTGGTATCAAAAACGTCGTGATCACAAGATTTTTCAGGAAGACGGGGGACTCTCCCACGTCACCTTAGGAAACATTTTATGAAAACAGCAATCACCTTGAATGAACTCGTAATGGCTACAGCTCATGCTCGTGAGCAATACCGTTTACACGGTACGTACTTCTGGCAGGCTATGTATGAGTCCAGATACCTAGAACTTGGTCAGCTGGCTTACGATCAACGGAGAATGGTGCTCAAATCTCCTGCTGCACTGGAAGCTATGTATCGGTTAGCCATTGATGTGGAATAGTCAGGGGTAAATGGCCTCTCAGGAGGGCCATTGCTGACCAGAATGAAGAACGCTATCGAGTTGGTAGGCTTGCTCAACCCTTCACAAACCCGACAAGGATTTCTGGGTGTTCTAGTACAACTCAATACCCCCGCCGATAGCGCCCCCGGATTTTCACCTTAAATAAAGCCATTCGTTTTTCTACCTCCGAATGGCTTATATAAACCGCGGTGCCGTTTCTTAAACGTTCAAAGGCGGCATCCACCCTCTCACGCAGCGCTTGCTCCAGCAACATCGCCTGTACGTCCCTTTCAGGTTTATTCCGCTGTTCCATTTCTATCTCCTCCCTTGAGACAGCACCGGGTCACAAATCAGTTACACCAACTCCATCCCCACTACGCCGGTCAGTGCGCCGCACAGCGCCACCAGCACCGCCGTCAGGCACAGCGCCCGGGCGGAGAAGGCTTTGTTGAGCATCAGCAGCGAAGGCAGGCTGACCGCCGGCAGGGTCATCAGCAGCGCCAGCGCCGGGCCGGCGCCCATGCCCGCCAGCATCATGGTCTGTACGATCGGGATTTCCGCCGCGGTAGGGATAACGAACAGGCAGCCGACGATCGCCAGCGCGATGATCCACAGCAGGCTATTGTCGACGGCGCCGTCGGCGTGCGGGAACAGCCAGACGCGCGCCGCGCCCAGCGCCAGCACCGCCAGCACGTAGATCGGGATGGTCGACCAAAACAGCGCCCACAGCGCCTTGCCCCAGCGGGCGAGGAACGGCTGCTCGTCGTTCTGCGCCATCATCACCACCGGCGGCTGCGGCGCGGCGGGTTGCGGATCGTTGGCGGTCACGCGCTGCACCAGCCAGGCGATGCCCAGCACCATCACCACGCCCGCCGCCAGGCGGATGGCGGCGAACGGCCAACCGAGCACAAACCCCATAAACACCAGCGTCGCCGGGTTCAATACCGGGTTGGCGAGCCAAAAGGCCAGCGCGGCGCCGCTGGATACCGACTGGCGGCGCATGCCGGCGGCAACCGGCGCGGCGCAGCAGGTGCACATCATGCCCGGCAGCGCGATCAGCGCCCCCAGCACGGTGCCGGAAAAACGCCGGTGGCCGAGCGTGCGCGCCAGCCAGTCGCGCGGGATCAGCACCTGCACCAGCGAACCTAACAGCACCCCGAGCAGCGCCGCCTTCCACACCGCGGTGAAGTAGACCAGCGCATATTGCCAGGCCGCCAGCCAGGGGCTCGCGGCGCCGTCGGCCAGGATCGATTTGCCGATCGAGTGGCTGTCCGCCGCCACGAACGCCTTGCCGTAGTAAGGCTGCCATTTCACGTAGTAGAGGCCGACGGCCACCACCAGCAGAAACAGGATCGGTTTCCACAGCGGCCAGGCGCGTGGGGCGGGTTCAGGGGCGTTCAGAGGTTGCAGCATGGTCGCGGCCAGAGTCAGTCAACAGTGGCGCCAGCATAGCGCGCCGCCGCCGTCCGTGCACGTTCGGGCTGTCCTAAATAGTTCATCTGTTCGCCACCGAGGCGTAACGCGATTGTCATCTGCGCCCGTCACCATGATGCCAACGTGAAAACCACAGGGTAGACGCACGATGAAACGCACCGCTTCGGCCTTCATCGCACCGCCATCGGCATGACGAGGTTTTTATTATGATGGAGTTATCTAGACATCCGACCACTTACCCCACCCGCTATCAGCAGATCGCCGCACAGCTGGAACAGGAGCTGCGCACGCAATACCGCTGCGGCGACTACCTGCCTTCGGAACAGCAGCTGGCCGAACGTTACCAGGTCAATCGCCACACCCTGCGCCGCGCGGTGGATCAGCTGGTAGAGCGCGGCTGGCTGCAGCGCCGCCACGGCGTCGGCATCCTGGTGCTGATGCGGCCTTACGATTACCCGCTGCACGCCAACACCCGATTCAGCCAGAACCTGTTCGAGCAGGGCAGCCACCCCACCAGTGAGCGCTTACTCGCTGTCTTGCGCCCGTGTAATGGGCATGTTGCCAGCGCGCTCTCGCGTGAAGAAGGCGAAATGGTGATCCACCTGCGCACCCTGCGCCGCGTCAACGGCGTGCCGATGAGCGTGATCGACCACTATCTGCCCGATCTGGAGTGGTGGCCGGCGCTGCAGCAGTTCCACAGCGGTTCGCTGCACCAGTTTATCGAACAGCACCTCCGGCAGCCGCTGGCCCGCCGCCAGACGCGCATCAGCGCGCGCCGCGCGCAAGCCAAAGAGAGCCGGCTGCTGGAGATCGCTACCCACGCGCCGCTGCTGTGCGTGCGCACCCTTAACGTCCGCAGCGGCGGCGAAGACGTGGCGGAATACTCCGTCAGCCTGGCCCGCGCCGACATGATTGAACTGACGATGGAGCACTGAATGCACGCCTTAAAGTCGAGACAACGCTGGATGTCGGTGCTGGCGCACAGCCGGCCCGAGCAGCTGCACAGCCACTGGCAGGCGCTGAACCTCAGCCCGGGTTACCGCAGCATCCGCGCGCCGGAGATCGGCCTGGCCCAGCTGCAGGGGCGCATGGGCGCCACCGGCCGCCGCTTCGTGCTGGGGGACATGACCGTCACCCGCGCGGTAGTGCAGCTGGACAACGGCGGCTACGGCTACAGCTATATCGCCGGGCGCGACAAGGCGCACGCCGAGCTGTGCGCGCTGGCCGATGCGCTGCTGCAACAGCCGGAACACGGCGAACGCCTGCAACAACAGCTGATCGCGCCGCTGGCCGCGCTGCAGCACGAACAGCGCCAGCTGCGCGCCCGGGCGATCGCCGCCAGCCGGGTGGACTTCTTTACGCTGGTGCGAGGGGATTAAGCCATGAGTTTATTGACCGGTTTTGAGCAACCGATAGACCAATCGCAGCACGCTTTCCGTTTGATTCTTAAAGCCTTAAGCGAACCGGGCCATCGGGTGACGCTGACGAACGGCCCGGCCTGGGCGCCGCTGAACGCCGCCAGCACCGCCGCGCTGCTGACGCTGGCCGATCAGGAAACGCCGCTGCAGCTGTGCGCTGCGCTTAAAAGTGAGCAAGTGCTAACAAACATTCGTTTTCACAGCGGCGCGCCGCTGGCCGCCACGGCGCAGGAGGTCTGTTTTGCCCTGTTCGATGAGCACGTGCAGGCCGCCGATCTGCAGGCGTTGCCGCACGGCACTGAAATCTCGCCGGAATGCGGCGCCACGGTCATCGTGCAGCTCGCTGAGCTGGAGAACGGCGCCGCGCTGCGCCTGACCGGCCCCGGCATCGAGAGCCAACGCCTGATAGCGCCGCGCCTGCCGCCGGCGCTGCTGGATTATCTCGTCAACCGCCCGCAGCGCTTCCCGCTGGGGCTGGATATCTTGCTGACCTGCGGCGATCGCCTGCTGGCGATCCCGCGGACCACCCGCGTGGAGGTGTGCTGATGTACGTAGCGGTAAAAGGGGGCGAAAAAGCCATTGAGGCCGCCCATCAGCTGCAGGAACAGCTGCGGCGCGGCGACGAGGCGCTGCCGGCGATCGGCGCGGAACAAATCGAACAGCAGCTGGGGCTGGCGGTGGATCGGGTGATGACCGAAGGCGGCATCTACGATCGCGAGCTGGCGGCGCTGGCCATCAAACAGGCCAGCGGCGATCTGGTGGAGGCGATCTTCCTGCTGCGCGCCTATCGCACCACCCTGCCGCGCCTGGCGGTCAGCGAGCCGCTGGCCAGCGAAAACATGCGGCTGGAGCGGCGCATCTCGGCGGTTTACAAGGACTTGCCCGGCGGGCAGGTGCTGGGGCCGACCTACGACTACACCCACCGGCTGCTGGACTTCGCGCTGTTGGCGGAAGGCGAGGCGCCGCGTGCGCCGCAGGCCGACGAACCGCTGCCGGACAACTGCGGCCACGTGTTTGATCTGTTGTGTCGCCAGCAGCTGGCGCGGGAGGAACAGGACGACGGCAGCGCGCCGGACGACATCACCCGCAACCCGCCGGTTTACCCCTGCTCGCGCTCGGCGCGCCTGCAGCAGCTGGTGCGCGGCGACGAAGGTTTTCTGCTGGCGCTCGGCTACGCCACCCAGCGCGGCTACGGCCGCAACCACCCGTTCGCCGGCGAGATCCGCACCGGCCACGTTTCGGTGGAGATCGTGCCTGAAGAGCTCGGTTTCGCCATCGATATCGGCGAAATCCTGCTGACCGAGTGCGAAATGGTCAACGGCTTCGTCGATCCAAAGGACCATCCGCCGCACTTCACCCGCGGTTACGGGCTGGTGTTCGGCCGCGCCGAACGCAAGGCGATGGCGATGGCGTTGGTGGATCGCGCATTGCAAAGCCCGGACTACGGCGAAGGCGTCGCCGGCCCGGCACAGGACGAAGAGTTCGTGCTGGCCCACGCCGACAACGTCGAGGCCGCCGGCTTCGTCTCCCACCTCAAGCTGCCGCACTACGTCGACTTCCAGGCCGAACTGGAACTGCTCAAGCGGCTGCGGCAGGAATACAGCGAGCGTCAGGAGGCCCGCGATGAGTGAAGTATTGACCGGCTATAACCTCGGTTATCTGGACGAACAGACCAAGCGCATGATCCGCCGCGCCATCCTCAAGGCGGTGGCGATCCCCGGCTACCAGGTGCCGTTCGGCGGCCGCGAGATGCCGATGCCCTACGGCTGGGGCACCGGCGGCATTCAGCTCACCGCCAGCGTCATCGGCCGCGCCGACGTGCTGAAGGTGATCGATCAGGGCGCCGACGACACCACCAACGCGGTGTCGATCCGCCGCTTCTTCCAGCGCGTCGCCGGGGTGGCCACCACCGAGCGCACGCCGGAGGCCACGCTGATCCAAACCCGCCACCGCATTCCGGAAACCGCGCTGCGCGAAGACCAGATCCTGATCTATCAGGTGCCGATCCCGGAGCCGCTGCGCTTTATCGAACCGCGCGAAACCGAGACCCGCAAGATGCACGCGCTGGAGGAGTACGGCGTGATGCAGGTGAAGCTGTATGAGGACATCGCGCGCTACGGCCATATCGCCACCACCTACGCCTATCCGGTGAAGGTCAACGATCGCTACGTGATGGATCCGTCGCCGATCCCGAAATTCGACAACCCGAAAATGCACATGATGCCGGCGCTGCAGCTGTTCGGCGCCGGGCGCGAGAAACGCATCTACGCCCTGCCGCCGTTCACCAAGGTGGAGAGCCTGGACTTCGACGACCATCCGTTCAGCGTGCAGCAGTGGGACGAACCCTGCGCGCTGTGCGGCTCGCGCCACAGCTATCTGGACGAGGTGGTGCTCGACGATCGGGGCAACCGCATGTTCGTCTGTTCGGACACCGACTACTGCCGGCAGCAGCTGGCGCAATCTTCGCAAGAGGCGCAGCACTGATGACTTCCACCCCTTTGAGCACCACCCCGCTGCTGTCGGTGAACCGGCTCACCCACCTGTACGCCCCCGGCAAGGGCTTCAGCGACGTGTCGTTCGATATCTACCCCGGTGAAGTGCTGGGCATCGTCGGCGAATCCGGCTCCGGCAAAACCACGCTGCTGAAATCGATCTCGGCGCGGCTGGCGCCGCAGCGCGGGCAGATCCTTTACCGCCCGCAGGCGGGCCAGGAACACGATCTGTACGCCATGGCGGAGAGCGATCGCCGCCGCCTGCTGCGCACCGACTGGGGCGTGGTGCACCAGCATCCGCTCGACGGGCTGCGGCCGCAGGTCTCCGCCGGTGGCAACATCGGCGAGCGGCTGATGGCTATCGGCCAGCGCCACTATGGCGACATTCGCCGCCAGGCCGGCCAGTGGCTGGAAGACGTCGAGATCCCACTGTCGCGCCTCGACGATCTGCCGACCACCTTCTCCGGCGGCATGCAGCAGCGGCTGCAGATCGCCCGCAACCTGGTCACCCACCCCAAGCTGGTGTTTATGGACGAGCCGACCGGCGGGCTGGACGTGTCGGTGCAGGCGCGCCTGCTCGATCTGCTGCGCAACCTGGTGGTGGAGATGCAGCTGGCGGCGGTGATCGTCACCCACGATCTCGGCGTGGCGCGGCTGCTGGCCCACCGCCTGCTGGTGATGAAACAGGGCGAAGTGGTGGAGAGCGGCCTGACCGACCGGGTGCTGGACGATCCGCACCACCCCTACACCCAGCTGCTGGTTTCTTCGGTGCTGTCGTAACCCAAGGCGATAACAGATGACTATGCAAATCCGAGTTGAACATCTCAGTAAAACCTTTGTGCTGCACCAGCAGTACGGCACCCGCCTGCCGGTGCTGCACGACGCCAACCTGACGGTCCACGCCGGCGAATGCGTGGTGCTGCACGGCCACTCCGGCAGCGGCAAATCCACCCTGCTGCGCTCGCTGTACGCCAACTACCTGCCGGACAGCGGCCATATCTGGATCAACCACCAGGGCGACTGGCTGGACATGGTCAGTGCCGATGCGCGCCAGATTCTGGCGGTGCGCCGCCATACGCTGGGCTGGGTCAGCCAGTTCCTGCGGGTGATCCCGCGCATCAGCGCGCTGGAGGTGGTGATGCAGCCGCTGCTGGAACAGGGCGTCGAGCGCGCCGAATGCCGCGAACGCGCCGAAGCGCTGCTCGCCGCGCTCAACGTGCCGCAGCGCCTGTGGCCGCTGGCGCCGTCCACCTTCTCCGGCGGCGAACAGCAGCGGGTGAACATCGCGCGCGGCTTTATCGTCGATTACCCGATCCTGTTGCTGGATGAACCGACCGCCTCGCTCGACAGCCGCAACAGCGCGGCGGTGGTGCAGCTTATCGAACGCGCCAAGGCGCGCGGCGCGGCGATCGTCGGCATTTTCCATGATGAAGGCGTCCGCCGACAGGTCGCCGACCGGCTTTATGACATGCAGGCGCCGCAGGCGCTGGAGGCCCTCTGATGATCGTCAATAACGTTAAGCTGGTGCTGGATGACCAGGTGGTGCAAGGCTCGCTGGAGATGCAGGACGGCGTGATCCGCAGCTTCGCCGACGGCCCAAGCCGGCTGCCACAGGCGCTGGACGGCGACGGCGGCTGGCTGCTGCCGGGGCTGATCGAGCTGCATACCGACAACCTGGACAAGTTTTTCACCCCGCGCCCGAACGTCGACTGGCCGGCCCATTCGGCGATGAGCAGCCACGACGCGCTGATGGTGGCTAACGGCATCACCACGGTGCTGGACGCGGTGGCGATCGGCGACGTGCGCGACGGCGGCCACCGGCTGGAAAACCTGCAGAAGATGATCGACGCGGTGATCCACAGCCAGCGCGCCGGGGTGAACCGCGCCGAGCACCGGCTGCACCTGCGCTGCGAACTGCCGCACGAGAGCACCCTGCCGCTGTTCGAACAGCTGATGGACAAGCCGGGCGTGTCGCTGGTGTCGCTGATGGACCACTCGCCGGGCCAGCGCCAGTTCGCCTCGCGCGAAAAGTATCGCGAATATTATCAGGGCAAATACCACCTCAACGACCAGCAGATGAGCGAGTACGAGGAGCAGCAGGTCGCCCTGTCCGCCCGCTGGGCCGCACCGAACCGCGAGGCGATCGCCGCCCACTGCCGCGCGCGCCGCATCTCGCTGGCCAGCCATGATGACGCCACCGCCGCCCACGTGGCGGAATCCTGCGCGCTGGGCAGCGCCATCGCCGAGTTCCCCACCACCGAGGCGGCTGCCCGCGCTTCGCACCAGCAGGGCCTGCAGGTGCTGATGGGCGCGCCGAACATCGTGCGCGGCGGTTCTCACTCCGGCAACGTGGCGGCGCACCACCTGGCGGCGCTGGGGGTGCTGGATATCCTCTCTTCCGATTATTACCCGGCCAGCCTGCTGGACGCGGCGTTTCGCCTCGCGGCGGACGAGCGCAACGCCTACGATCTGCCCCAGGCGGTGCGCATGATCACCCGTAACCCGGCGCGGGCGCTGGATCTGCAGGATCGCGGCACCCTCGCCGAAGGATTGCGGGCGGATCTGGTGCTGGCACGGCCGCACGGCGAGCACGTTTACGTGCAGAACGTGTGGCGCCAGGGCAGGCAGGTGTTCTGATGGCGCGGCTCATCTATCTGATGGGGCCTTCCGGCGCAGGCAAGGACAGCCTGCTGGCCGCGCTGCGGGCCGACGCCGACCGCGCGCCGCTGGTGGCGCACCGCTATATCACCCGGCCGGCGGACGCCGGCTGCGAGAATCACATCGCGCTGAGCGAACCGGAATTTCTGCGTCGCCGCGCCAAGGGGCTGTTCGCGCTCGACTGGCAGGCGCACCAGCAGCGCTACGCGTTTGGGATCGAGGTGGATCTTTGGCTGCTGCAGGGGATCGACGTGGCGGTCAACGGTTCACGCGCCCACCTGCCGCAGGCGCAGCAGCGCTACGGTGCGCAGCTGCTGCCGGTGTGCCTGCAGGTCAGCGCCGCAATCCTGCGCCAACGCCTGCAGGATCGCGGGCGAGAAGGCGCCGAGCAGATCGCGCAGCGGCTGGCGCGGGCGGCGGAATATCAGCAGAGCCTGCCCGCCGGCTGCCGGGTGCTGCACAACGACGGCCCACTCGACGATACCCTGGCGGCGCTGCTGGCGCTGCTGCCGACCTCTACCCGACAAGCTCAGGATGCGACGCTATGAACGACTTTGCCCAGCCGAAAATCGGCGACAACGTGACCCTTAACCGCACCCGGCTCGGCCAGTATGTGCACCTGGCCGACGATGCGATCCTGGAAGAGGTGGAGATGGGGGACTACTCCTACACCGCCGGGCACAACCAGATCTTTTACGCCACTATCGGCAAGTTCGTTTCCATCGCCTCCTATGCGCGCATCAATCCCGGCAACCACCCGACCTACCAGCGTATCGCGCAGCACCACTTCACCTACCGCGCTTCCGAATACGGGCTGGGGGAAGACGACGCGGCGTTCTTCGACTGGCGGCGCGAGCACCACGTCACCGTCGGCCACGACGTGTGGATCGGCCATAACGCCATCCTGATGCCGGGCGTCAGCGTCGGCAACGGCGCGGTGATCGGCAGCGCAGCGGTGGTCACCAAGGACGTGGAGCCTTACAGCATCGTCGCCGGCGTGGCGGCTAAAAAGATCGGCATGCGCTTCGACGATGCGCTGATAGAGCGTATCGAACGCAGCCAGTGGTGGCACTGGGATCACGCCACGCTGCAGGCGCGGCTGGCGGATTTTCGCGACATCAACCGCTTTGCCCAGAAGTACCTTTAACGGAGGGGGGGAGCGATGCAACTGACCTTTCTCGGCACCGGCGGCGCACAGCAGGTGCCGGCGTTCGGCTGCGACTGTTTGATCTGCCAACGGGCGCGGCGCGAGCCGGCATTTCGGCGGCGAGCGTGCAGCGCCATGCTTAACTATCAGGGAGAAACGACCTTATTGGATGCGGGATTGCCGGCTTTGGAGCGGCGATTTTCGGCGGGGCAAATTCAACGTTTTTTACTGACACATTACCACATGGATCACGTTCAGGGGTTATTTCCTTTGCGTTGGGGGTGCGGAAATTCCATTCCGGTGTATGGCCCGCCGGATGAACAGGGCTGCGACGACCTGTTCAAACACCCCGGCATTCTGGCGTTTCAGCCGCCGCTGGCGCCCTTCACCACCGTCGAGCTGGGCGGCATGCGCATCACCCCGCTACCGCTGCAACACTCCAAACTGACCCACGGCTATCTGATCCAGGCGGGGGGCGCTGCGCTGGCCTACCTGACCGACACCGTCGGCCTGCCGCCGGCCACCGCCGACTATCTGCAGAACGTGGCGCTGGATCTGCTGGTGCTCGATTGCAGCCTGCCGCCTCAGCCGCAGACGCCGCGCAACCACAACGATCTGACCCGCGCGCAGGAGACGCAGCGCTTGCTGCAGCCCAAACGCACGCTGCTAACGCACATCAGCCATCATCTCGATCGATGGCTGCTGGACAACGAGCTGCCCGCCGGGCTGGAGCTGGCGTTCGACCACCTCAGCGTCAGTCTCGGTAGCAGTGGAGCCGATCCGACTCCAACACCCTGACCCCTTCGCCCGGCGTAAACGCCTGCTGCAGCAGCGTTTGCGCCACGTCTTTGGCGGAGACGGCGCGCCATTTGCCGGGCAGCAGCCTGAACAGCGGCAGCGTGAGGCGCTCCATCAGGCGCGGCGCAGGGCGTTCCCCCACCAGCATGGAAGGCCGCACCAGCGTCAGGCGCGGCCAGTGTTGTTCGCGCAGCGCCTGCTCCATCTCGCCTTTGGTGCGGTTATACAGGAAGGTGGAATGCGCATTGGCACCCAACGCGCTCACCACCAGACAGTGCTGCGCCCCCAACCGGCGACCGGTCAGCGCGCTCTCCACCACCAGTTGGTAATCGACGTAGCGGAAGGCATCGGCGCTGCCCGCTGCCTGGCGGGTGGTGCCCAGGCAGCAGAACACCAGATCGACCGGCTGCTGCAGGCCGCTCAGCAGCTCGAACAGCGCATCGCCGACCGGATTGGTCAGCTTGCCGTGCGGCGGCAGCGGCGCACGCGTCGGCGCCACGATGGCCGTTACCTGCGGATCGCTTTGCAACAGCTGCAACAACTCGCGCCCCACCAGCCCGGTTGCGCCGACTAACAGTGCTCGCGCCATGCAATCTCCCGTTGTAATCAATACGTCGACTTAAAGTATAGACCGCGCCCAATGCAGCTTCTTGCCGAAGCCGAGGGTGTTGTCGGTCATCTTCACCTCATGCAGATCCAGCCGCCATACCGAGGCCTTCATCGCCCTGGCGATCGGGAAGCGCTTGCAGTAACGCGCGCGCGCCGCCTCGGCCTCTTCGCCGCTCAGCAGCACCGCCTCGGCGCGGTACTGCACGCCGCGGATCAGCGCGATGCTTTTCGGTTTCGGCGCGATGGTGCCGACCACCCGGCTGTTGTTCAGCATCAGCCCGCCGTGGCGGGTGTGCGGTTCGGTCATCAGCCACAGCGCCATCGTCGCGGCGTCGAACACGTAAAAACAGTTGGCGCACCACATGTCGAGACCGTCGCCGGCGCACAGCGTCAAGACATGTTGTTTGCCGATGAAATCCGCAATCTGTTGCCATTGTTCTGGGGTATTCAAGGTTACTCGCCTCCCGGTTCACTCACTTCATCTTACCCTGCGTTGTTGAAGCGAGTCACAAATAACGATAATCATCAAAAACCACGCATGAATACAAATACATCAATTGTGAATTTTTATTTATTTTTCACATAAATCAGATTGATAACATAAAAAATACAAGACGGATTTATTTGATCGTTATGTAGCCGGTTATTTGGCCGCTTTTTTTATTCCTTTCAGAGCGGCATTGAAATTAAGCGATTAAGGCCCGCGAGCATTAGCAATTCATTTACATGCCAATCTCTGCGCCAGGATGATAGTTATGCAACATATTGCATAACCGGTGAATAGTTATTTATCAAAACCGGCATTTATGTGACTATCATCACAATTTTTGGCGCATCTTGCGTTAAAATAGCGCCATCTTTTCACTCAGCAAGGTGGATTAGAAAATGGAAAACAATAACCGAAAAATGGCGCACATCAGGCGCACAACCCATATTATGATGATGGCTCATCGCAGCTGCTTTAGCTTCGCATTCTTCAACTACAGATAACCCTCACCCCTCGCTCTTACGCCGTTGTTAAGAGTGTCTTTGCGTTTCACTTTATTCTCCGCACTCCGGTGATAATGTCTTTCCCTCGCAAACCGGGAAGGGCGCGCAATACATTTTTAATACCGTCAAAGAGCCTCCAAGAAAAATAAAACAAAGAACACAGTTAATGTCTTAGGGCATCGCTGGGTTCTCGTACACCTTTATTTTCGTGAGGGCGTTAGCGGCAAATGGAATTATTTGCCGACGGCGCGCCTTTGCCTGAAGAATGAGAAAAATGAAAAAATTAAAAATTGCCGCCAACACCCAAACCCTCGGCTGCTTTGAAACTGAACGCGACATCGTCGATGTGCACCACAGCGATTTCAATGACGTCGCCGCCATCGTGCTGTCGGTAGAAGACGTCGCGCAAGGCATGGTGGCGCGCATCGAAGAGCACGGCCTGAACATTCCGCTGTTCGTCGCCGTCTGCTGCGAAGAAGAGCTGGATAACGCCGTCTTGCCGGCGCTGCACGGCGTGTTTGAACTGTGCGGCAAGAATACCCAGTTCTACGGCAAACAGCTGGAGGCCGCCGCCGCCAAATATGAGAGCGAGCTGCTGCCGCCGTTCTTCAACACGCTGACGCAGTACGTGGAAATGGGCAACGCCACTTTCGCCTGCCCCGGCCACCAGGGCGGCGAGTTCTTCCGCAAACATCCGGCGGGCCGCCAGTTCTTCGACTTCTACGGCGAAACGCTTTTCCGCTCCGACATGTGCAACGCCGACGTCAAACTGGGCGATCTGTTGATCCACGAAGGCGCGCCTTGCGCGGCGCAGCAGCACGCCGCCAAGGTGTTCAACGCCGACAAGACCTACTTCGTGCTCAACGGCACCTCGGCCTCGAACAAGGTGGCGACCAACGCCCTGCTGACGCGCGGCGATCTGGTGCTGTTTGACCGCAACAACCATAAATCCAACCACCACGGCGCATTGATCCAGGCCGGCGCCACGCCGGTGTATCTGGAAACCGCGCGCAACCCGTTCGGCTTTATCGGCGGCATCGACGCGCACTGCTTCGACGAGCGCTACCTGCGCCAGCAGATCCGCGAAGTGGCGCCGGAACGCGCCAACGAAGCCCGCCCGTTCCGCCTGGCGATCATCCAGCTCGGCACCTACGACGGCACTATCTACAACGCCCGTCAGGTGGTCGACAAGATTGGCCACCTGTGCGATTACATCCTGTTCGACTCCGCCTGGGTGGGCTATGAGCAGTTCATTCCGATGATGAAAGACTGCTCGCCGCTGCTGCTGGAGCTGAACGAGAACGATCCCGGCATCATCGTCACCCAGTCGGTGCACAAGCAGCAGGCCGGTTTCTCGCAGACCTCGCAGATCCACAAAAAAGACAAGCATATCAAGGGCCAGAGCCGCTACTGCAACCACAAGCGCTTCAACAACGCCTTTATGCTGCACGCCTCCACCAGCCCGTTCTATCCGCTGTTCGCCGCGCTGGACGTCAACGCCAAGATGCACGAGGGCAAGAGCGGCCAGCGCCTGTGGCAAGAATGTGTGCGCGTGGGCATCGAAGCGCGCAAAATGCTGCTGGATACCTGCACGATGACCAAACCGTTCGTGCCGGATCAGATCGACGGCAAGCCGTGGCAAGCCTATGACACCGCGGCGATGGCCAACGATCTGCGCTTCTTCAACTTCGTGCCCGGCGAAAAATGGCACGCTTTTGAGGGCTATGCCGAATCGCAGTACTTCGTCGATCCGTGCAAACTGCTGCTCACTACGCCGGGCATCGATACCGCGACCGGCAGCTACAGCGAGTTCGGCATCCCGGCGACCATTCTGGCCAACTACCTGCGCGAAAACGGCATCGTGCCGGAAAAATGCGATCTCAACTCGATCCTGTTCCTGCTGACGCCGGCGGAAGACATCGCCAAGATGCAACACCTGGTGGCCCTGATCGCCCGCTTCGAGAAGCACATCGAGCAAAACTCCCTGCTCAGCGAGGTGCTGCCTGCGGTCTATAAAAACCACCAGCAGCGCTACAAAAACTACACCATCCGCCAGCTGTGTCAGGAAATGCACGACCTTTACGTCAGCTATGACGTTAAAGAACTGCAAAAAGAGATGTTCCGCAAAAGTTATTTCCCACGCGTGGTGATGAATCCGCAGGACGCCAATACCGAGTTTGTTCGCGGCAACGTGGAATTGGTCTCGCTGGCCAAGGCCGAGGGCCGCATCGCCGCCGAAGGCGCCCTGCCTTACCCTCCTGGCGTGCTGTGCGTCGTGCCCGGTGAAATTTGGGGCGGCGCCGCACAGCGTTATTTCCTGGCATTGGAAGAAGGCATCAACTTATTGCCGGGATTCGCGCCGGAATTGCAGGGCGTTTATATCCAACAGGATGAGGACGGCTGGAACCGCGCTTACGGCTACGTCATGAAAAATTAATCACCTTACGGGGCGGCGATTATTCTCGCCGCCCGGATCGCATCCTAAAAGAGAAAATGATCATGAGTAAGTCCAACAATAAAATGGGGGTCGTGCAATTAACGATCCTGACCGCCGTGAATATGATGGGTTCCGGCATAATTATGCTGCCGACCAAGCTGGCCGAAGTGGGCACGATTTCGATCGTTTCCTGGCTGGTGACCGCCGTCGGCTCGATGGCGCTGGCCTACGCCTTCGCCAAATGCGGCATGTTCAGCCGTAAATCCGGCGGCATGGGCGGCTACGCCGAATACGCCTTCGGTAAATCAGGCAACTTCATGGCGAACTACACCTATGGCGTTTCGCTGCTGATCGCCAACATCGCCATCGCCATTTCCGCCGTCGGCTACGGCACCGAGCTGTTCGACACCACGCTCAGCCCGCTCGGTATCTGTATCGCCACCATCGGCGTGCTGTGGCTGGCGACCGTCGCTAACTTCGGCGGCGCGCGCATCACCGGCAAAATCAGCGGCATCACCGTCTGGGGCGTGATCATTCCGGTGGTGGGCATCTCGGTCATCGGCTGGTACTGGTTCAGCGGCAGCGCCTACGTCGCCGCCTGGAACCCGCATCAGGTGCCGACCTTCGAAGCCATCGGCGCCTCGATCTCAATGACCTTGTGGGCGTTCCTGGGGCTGGAATCCGCCTGCGCCAACACCGACGTGGTGGAAAATCCGGAGCGCAACGTGCCGATCGCCGTACTGGGCGGCACCCTCAGCGCGGCGGTGATCTATATCGTTTCGACCAACGTGATCGCCGGCATCGTGCCGAACATGGATCTGGCCAACTCCACCGCCCCGTTCGGGCTGGCGTTCTCCCACATGTTCAATCCGACGGTCGGCAAGATCATCATGGCGTTGATGGTGATGTCCTGCGTCGGCTCGCTGCTCGGTTGGCAGTTCACCATCGCCCAGGTGTTCAAATCCTCCGCCGACAGCGGCTTCTTCCCGAAAATCTTCTCCAGGCTGAGCAAGGCCGACGCGCCGGTTAAAGGCATGCTGACCATCGTCGTCATCCAGAGCGGTTTGTCTCTGATGACCATCAGCCCGTCGCTGAACAAGCAGTTCAACGTGCTGGTGAACCTGGCGGTGGTGACCAACATCATCCCTTACATCCTGTCGATGGCGGCGCTGGTCATTATTCAAAAAGTGGCGAAGGTGCCGGACAACAAGGCGCGCATCGCCAATATCATCGCCGGCATCGGCGCGCTGTACAGCTTCTATGCGCTTTACAGCTCCGGTGAGGAAGCGATGATGTGGGGCGCCATCGCCACCTTCCTCGGCTGGACGCTGTACGGCATCGTCTCGCCGCGCTTCGAGCTGGCGGGAAAAAAGGGGTAAAGCGGTAAGGCTCCGGCGGCCGGGGATGGGATTGTGACGGCGAACATGCCATCATACGCCGACCCTGGCCACCGAAACGGCGTACGATGACCGACACTACCCCCACTCCCTGGCACCTCTACATGCTGCGTTTACCGAGCGGCATGCTGTATACCGGCATCACCACCGACGTGGCGCGCCGCCTGGCGCAACATCAAGCCGGCAAAGGCGCCAAGGCGCTGCGTGGTAAAGGGGAGCTGACGCTGGCGTTTCACTGCCAGGTGGGGGATCGCTCAACGGCGCTGAAGCTGGAATACCGCGTCAAACAGCTGAGCAAAATACAAAAAGAGCGGCTGGTGAATCACCCGCCGCTGTCGCTTGAGTATTTGTTGCCTGATTAACACGTGTCAGTAAAGTGTTATCCCTTCTATTTCAAACTGCCTGGACGGCAGTGAACCGCGGACGCTGCTCACGTCCAAATCTATGCCCTTTCTAAGCTGCCTATGCGGCAGTGAACTGGAACAGCGGTTACAACATCTGGGGGGAGTGTTTCTAAGCTGCCTGTACGGCAGTGAACTCGCGGGGCATATACGGGCGTGGTGGCGAACTTTTCTAAGCTGCCTATACGGCAGTGCACATCGCTATAACGTGCAGCATATCGGCATTGACTTTCTAAGCTGCCTGTACGGCAGTGCACCGTCGAAGTGAAGGATGTTCCTGTCGTTTTTTTTTCTAAGCTGCCTGTACGGCAGTGCACACGGCCCCGGCCTCGGGGGCACCAACGCCCACTTTCTAAGCTGCCTGTACGGCAGTGCACCGTTGAATCTTAGCGCTAATCATCTGATTGTTGGAAGAAAATCGGTATATCTTTTAAAAAACCCTTTTTCAAAGCGTCTAAAAACATCACATAAAATCAAGAAATTATGTAAATCACTCAAAAAAGGGTTCGGCAACCAAGAACTGAGTAAAAAGGCATTGCTGCATTTTTAGGGGCGATTATTGAGTTCCCTGTTTGGTGTCACCATCCGCTTCACTCAGACACATAGACACCACAGAAGAGCTGAACTGCCAACTCAAACAGCTGAGCAAAATACAAAAAGAGCGGCTGATGAATCACCCGCCGCTGTCGCTTGAGTATTTGTTGCCGGTGGTTAAAAACGATTAAACGGCGCCGAAAAAGCCACTTCGCCGCTGACGCCATTCAGAGCGTCTTGCGCCAGCGGATACACCTGGAATGCGCTTTCCGTGTCAGGCCAGCGACAATTCAGGCCATAGGCGGCGGCCGGTTTGAAACCGAAGCGGCCGTAATAGGCCGGATCGCCCAGCACCACCACCGCGGCGTAGCTGAATTCGTTCAGCGAATCCAACCCCTCGTACACCAGCTTTTCAGCCAGCCCCTGACGGCGCAGGCTTTCATCTACCGCCAGCGGCGCCAGCGCCACCCATTGGCGGTCTTCGCCGGCCACGTCTACCGGGCTGAACGCGGCATAACCCACTACGCCGCCTTCGTCGTCAGTGGCGACCACGCCCAGCGTCAGCAGGCCGTCTTCGCGCAGCTGCTGCACCAGGTCGGCTTCTTCATCTCGGCCAAAGGCGCGGCGCAGCAAGGCATCGATACCCGCCGCGTCTACCGGGATCTCTACGCGGATCAGCATGATGTCGCCACACGGGAAGCCGACGCCGTGCCCTCCTGCAGCCCTGCTTCAACAAAATCAGCCAACTGCAACAGCCCCATGCGCAGCGGCGCAGGCATGCTTTCCAGCTCAATGGCGTCCATCAAATTTTTCACATACAGGCCCAATTCGGTATCCCCTTCAATCTGCAGCCGACGCTGAAAGAACAGCGTATCCGGATCTTGCTTACGCGCCGCGATCAGGATCAGATCGTTGGCGTCGCCGCTGAAGCTGACGTCCGCTTCGGCGTGCTGGCTGACCACCAGTTTGTCGTTTTCTACCGTCATAAACCATTGTAGCGCCAGATCGCGAACTTCGATCTTTAACCAGCGCGATTCGAGAAATACCAGATCGCCATCCGCCAACGCCTGGCGGAACTGCCAGCTCAGCACCTGTTGCAGCAGTTGGCGCTGCAGAGCGAACGGCGTGAATTTCAGCGGGATGCGCAGCAGCGACGGCCCCTGGCGCACAAGACGTGCTCGTAGTTGTTCCAACACGGTCATCCACTCCTTTCAATACGGACTACCGCTATTTTGCCACACTGACGCGCGGCTTCAGCGGTCTATATCAACAAATAGTGCATTTCACCGCCATGTTTATCAATACGCCATAAGCTGCCTCAAATCAAAACCCGTGCGCGCCCCTTTGCCTAAAATGGTCTCCCCGATTCGCGTTTGCCGGCGGAACACCGTCGTCGGCAACCTTTAAAGACAGCGTGCGCCCGGCCGGGCGTACGGCTAAGCCAGGATAAATCTATGGAGCTGCTTTGTCCCGCCGGCAACCTGCCGGCCCTGAAGGCCGCGGTGGATAACGGCGCCGATGCCGTTTACATCGGGCTGAAAGACGATACCAACGCGCGCCACTTCGCCGGCCTCAACTTCACCGAGAAAAAGCTGCAGGAAGCGGTCGATTACGTGCATCGCCACGGCCGCAAACTGCATATCGCCATCAACACCTTCGCCCATCCCGACGGCTACGCCCGCTGGCAGCGCGCGGTGGATATGGCCGCCCAACTGGGCGCCGACGCGTTGATTCTGGCGGATCTGGCGATGTTGGAATACGCCGCCCAGCGCTACCCGCAGCTGGAGCGCCACGTTTCGGTGCAGGCTTCCGCCACCAATGAGGAGGCGATCCGTTTCTACCAGCGCAACTTCGAGGTCGGCCGGGTGGTGCTGCCGCGGGTGCTGTCGATGCACCAGGTGAAACAGCTGGCGCGCACCAGCCCGGTGCCGCTGGAAGTGTTCGCCTTCGGCAGCCTGTGTATCATGGCCGAGGGACGCTGCTACCTCTCCTCCTACCTGACCGGCGAGTCGCCGAACACCGTCGGCGCCTGTTCGCCGGCGCGTTTCGTGCGCTGGCAGCAAACCGCACAGGGCATGGAGTCGCGCCTGAACGACGTGCTGATCGACCGCTATCAGGACCACGAAAACGCCGGTTACCCGACGCTGTGCAAGGGCCGCTATCTGGTGGACGACGTGCGCTACCACGCGCTGGAAGAACCCACCAGCCTCAATACCCTGGAGCTGCTGCCGGCGCTGCTGGCCGCCAACATCGCTTCGGTGAAGATCGAAGGCCGCCAGCGCAGCCCGGCTTACGTCAGCCAGGTGGCGCGCGTCTGGCGCCAGGCGATCGACCGTTGCCAGGCCGATCCGGCCGCCTACCGCGCCGACGCCGCCTGGATGGAGACGCTGGGCGCGATGTCCGAAGGCACCCAAACCACGCTGGGCGCCTATCACCGCAAATGGCAGTAGCCGGAGGAAACATGAAATACGCACTCGGGCCGGTACTCTACTACTGGCCGAAAAACGACATCGCAACGTTCTATCAACAGGCGGCGGACAGCAGCGCCGACATCATTTATCTCGGCGAGAGCGTCTGCGCCAAGCGCCGCGAGATGAAGGTCGGCGATTGGCTGGCGCTGGCGCGCGAAATCGCCCGCAGCGGCAAACAGGTGGTGATCTCCACGCTGGCGCTGCTGCAGGCGCCGTCCGAACTGAATGAGCTGAAACGCTATGTGGAAAACGGCGAGTTCCTGTTTGAAGCCAACGATCTGGGCGCGGTCAACATGGCGGCGGAGCGCGGCCTGCCGTTCGTCGCCGGCCATGCGCTGAACTGTTACAACGCCTATACCCTGCGCCTGCTGCGCCGTCAGGGCATGATCCGCTGGTGCATGCCGGTCGAGCTGTCGCGCGACTGGCTGGCCAATCTGCTGACGCAGTGCGACGAGCTGGGCTTCCGCCACGACTTCGAGGTGGAGGTGCTGAGCTACGGCCATCTGCCGCTGGCCTATTCGGCGCGCTGCTTCACCGCCCGCTCGGAGAACCGCGGCAAGGACGAGTGCGAAACCTGCTGCATCAAGTATCCGCAGGGCCGCATGATGCGTTCGCAGGAACAACAGCAGGTGTTCGTACTCAACGGCATCCAGACGATGAGCGGTTACTGCTATAACCTCGGCAACGAGCTGCCGAACATGCAGGGGCTGGTGGACATCGTGCGGCTGTCGCCGCAGGGCGCCGAGACGCTGGCGCAGATCGATGCCTTCCGCGCCAACGAGCGCGGCGAACAGCCGCTGGCCTTGACCGACCATGCCGACTGCAACGGCTACTGGCGCCGCGTGGCGGGGTTGGAATTGGTGGGATGATGGAGGCCGCCGCCGGGCTTTCCCTCGCCTGAGGGGCCTTTCGCGCCATTATTCAGCTGGCCTCCCGCGAGGAGAATGCGCCCGAAACCACACATCGGGCGCATTCAGCCAGAACAACGGCAGGCGATTACCCTTTCAACGCAATTCGCTGTAATGACTGCCACAGGCGTTCTTTATCGCCAACTTTCAGCTGGGTTTGTTCCAGGGATTTCATAAGAACAAACCTGTCGTTAAAGCGCTCGCCTTTCTTCAATTTATTGCTGACGCTGGTCAAAATCTGGGTATTCAACCGGCTGATTTTCGCCCTCACACTGTCCAGCGATTCAGGCTGCCAGCCGTTTTCCGGTGCCGCCAGCCAGTCTGCCCGGTAGCGATACTGAATCGCTTTGGCCGCATCCATTTGCGCCTGTATAAAAGGAGCCACCGACTTGCCATCCAATCCCAATGCTTCCGCCTCGCGGACTGAGTTGGCCAATACGTTGGCCTCCTGAGGCAAGTCCTCAATGGCCAGATGGTTGTTTGCCTTATACCCGGCAACGTCTTTCATGTAAGACAATCGCTGGTTAATCAATGAGGCGGTCTCCTCGGTTTGAATAGGCTTTGCCACCGCCGTGATAGATAAAAATAATCCAGCCAAAAGCAGCAACCCTCTCGTCACTTTAAAATCCATTTAATCTCTCCTGTCACAGCCCGGTTGGCAGTGGTTTTTGGCTCGCAACGAAATTCGCTATGCGTGCATAATCTTTTGCCACCGCCGGATGTTTGCGCCCGGGAAGAAACTCGAAGCTGCAGCGCTCGCCGTCTTTCACTAACTGCGACGCCAGATTCCTGACATTCAACCTTGGGTTATCCTCTATGCGCTGGAAGATCTCTTTCTCAAGATCGGTACTGTCTGGCTCCGCCCGCTCCTCGCGGCTGCCTAATAGCAGCGACAACCAATCAATACCGTTGGCGAGCCTGACGTCGCCTTCGGGCAGCACCGCGCCATTCGCCCACCAGAGCGAAGGGCTGGCGGCAACATAACGCTGAAAAGCCGTATGATGATTAAATGCCACATACAGGGTGAAATGTCCGCCAAACGAATGTCCCGCCAGCGTTTGCATTTGCTTATTGACCTTAAAACGACATTCGACCCACGGTTTGACGACATCCTGAATAAATCGATAAAATTGCTCCGCTCCGCCCCCGTCTTTAAAGCGCTCGCTGCCATCGCTCACCGTATAGTCAAATGTGCGAGCCGCCTTAATATCTATCCCCTCCTGATAACCGATGCCAATATAAAGCACAGGGGATACATCATCACCGTGACAACCCGCCTTAATGAGGGTCTCAAAGTGTCTGTTGGCATCTAAAAAATACAACGGATTTAATTCGTTGCACCCAACATGCCGTTTATCGCATGCCAGGAAGACCTTATATTTTTGTCCATGATATTCAAACAGAACCGTTTGAACGCTTAATTTACCCGTCATACATCATGCTCCTTCATATTTACTACATAACGGTACCTATCTGAAACATCCCGTTTACAGACCAATCTCATGACCATGAGCGAGCAATCCATTTAATTATCCTGCAATTAATGATTTCCACACGCTAAGATCGTAACGCCCGAGGAGTTCGTCACACACATCAACAATTAAGAAAACTTAATCATTTTGGGCGAAATAGAAATATAACAATTAAAATTGGATAAGCAATGTTCTATCCCGGCAAATATCACTTTTGGCTAAATAGTCGAATGGTTATTTTTTAGGGATGATAAGTTTGAAAGAATTAGGAATAGCCTTATCAAAAAGAGCACATAACACTGCAACACAAACAGGCGTGATTGAAGGTGTGCGTGATTGTGGCGGGCCAGACCGAATATCAAGAAGGGGTTGCTGCGTGCCGTTAGCGAGTAGAGTTTATGCGCGGCCGAAACCAGATTGCCGGGTTGTGGTCGCTTTGCGTTATCCCCGCCGGCCGCAGGGATAACGCAATAACCCATTGGATTAATTATCTTTTGACGTCACCGGGAAAGGCATCAATGCCTCCCCTTACACCCGCCGCTTCCTGAACATCCCGCGCAGCGCCACGCTGTTGCGCAAGAAGGCCACGCCGAAGCCCAGCAGGGTGTAGACCACGCCGAGTATCAACATCATCACCACGTCGCCCCACACTTCATTCAGCGACAGCCCCATCTGGTTGACGCCGGCGATCGCCTTGGTGCCCCAGGTGGAGGGGATGCTGTACGAGATGGCGCGCACCCAGGCCGGCATCGACTGCAGCGGCCAGATGGTGCCGGACAGGTAGAAGACCGGCGTAGTGATGAACGCCAGCGTCAGGTAGATCATCTCGACGCTGCGCAGGCACTCGGTCACCAGCTTGCCCAGCCCCAATACCGCCAGCAGGAACGGGAAGGTCAGCAGCAGCAGCTCGGCAATGTTCGCCGTCTGCCGATAACCCAATACCCACGGCCACAACACGAACAGCACGATCGACAGGAACAGCCAGATCGGCAGCAGCGCCGTCAGCCCTCCGAGGTGCGCCGCCAGCGGCGCTTTGCCGCCGGGCATGCTCTTCATGGCGATATTGACGCGGATACAGGCGATCAGCAGCGAGTGCTGCAACAGCATCACCAGCAGGCCGGGGAAGATGATCGCCGCAAAGCTGATGCCGGGGTTGAACACGTCCAGCGTTTGTCCCAGTATCGGCGTCAGCAGTATCTGCGCCTGCCGTTCGCTGAAGCCGCTGCGCAGCAGCAGCCCGTTGTTGTACTCCGTCAGCAGTTGCTGATAGGCCGCCACCACGTCTTGTTGGATCTGGCCGTTGGCCAGGCGGTTGGTGGCGTCGCCGTAGACCGGCACCACGATGTTCTGCCCGCTGAGGATCTTCTTCTCCAGATCCACCGGCATGATGATCACCGCAAACAGCTTGCGCCAGCTGAGATCGCGCTGCGCCTGTTCCAGGCTGTCGTAGGTTTCAATCGCTATCTTGGACGTGGCGTCCAGCTGGCGGATCAGCTGCCGGCTGGCGGTGCTGTGATCCTGATCGACCACCCCCACCGGCAGATCCCAGACCGTGCGGTTGGCATACACCAGGCTCATGATGCACAGCGACAGGATCAGCATCAGCCACACCGGCCGCTCCAGCATGCCGAGCAGCACTTTAACGAAGGTTTGCCAATAGAGCTTCATCCGGCGTTCCCCTCTTTTGCCAGCCGCGCCGGCAGGCGATTGCGCACCAGTAGCGCGGCCACCAGCGGATAGATCGCCAGCAGCGCGCACACGCTGAAGATGGCGCTGGCGTGCACCTGGCGCAGGAACACGTCAAACATCGCGTACAGCGCGTGGGTCAGCGGTTCGATGTTGGAAATGATGCGCGCCGGCAGCGGCATCGACAGCTCAGGCACCGCCATGCCGGAGAAGGTCATCGCGATACTGACCAAAATACCGATCAGGCTGTACGCGGTGATGGTGCTGCCGGTAAAGGTGTACAGCAGCAGGCCGATGCTCTGCGCCGCCATCACGTAGAACAGGCCGATCATCAGCATAAACAGGGGATTGCCGCTGACGCGGGCGTCAAAGATGCCCACCAGCGCCGCGATCTCGACCATCAGCAGGGTGGTGAAACACAGCGTGTACGGCGCCAGCTTGCCGAGCAGCGCCAGGCTGAACGGCTTGGCCTGCAGCAGCGACTTGCTGCGCGCCAGCACGTAGATCATGCAGGTCACCGCGAACAGCTGCAGCAGATGGATGGTGGCGGCGAACTGCTGGTAATAGATATAGCTGCCGCTGGCGTTGAACAGGCTGCCGTAGGAGAGCGTCACGTCCGCCAACGGCGGCAGCGTCTTGCCCATCTCGGTGGCGATGATGCTGCGGGTGCTGGCGTTGATTTCGTTCATCAGGCCGCCAAAGTCCTGGGTGGAGTACAGCCCGGCGCCGTAGAACAACGCATTGTAGTACATCACCACGCTCGGCTGTTTGCCCGACAGCGCGTTGGCCTCAAGATCCGGCGGGATATACAGCAACGCGTAATCCTGCGCGCTGCGCAGGCGGCTCAGCGACTCCGGCAACCCGCCGCCGTAAGCCTCGACGTGGGCGTGCGAACCGGCGTCCAGCCGCCGCGTCAGCGATTTGGACAGCGGGCTGTGATCGCTGTCCACCACCGAGACCGGCAGATCGAGCAGCGTGCCTTCGGAGAAGTTGCTGCTGATCAGCGCAAACAGGATCAGCGGAAAGATCCAGCTCAGCCAGTGCACCACCGGGCTGCGAAAGGCGACGCGACATTCTTTGTCGAACGCGTGACTGAAGCAGCGCCAGCCGGCCCTTACTCTTTCCATTGCCATAAGGTGCTCATCCCCGGACGCAGGCCGTCCACCGGCTGTGACGGATACAGGCGCACTTCGAAGGTTTTCAGGTCGAAGTCGCCGGTGGCGCGGGTGGCGCGTTTGGTGGCGTAATCCCCCAGCGGCGCGATGTAGCGCACCTCGGTGTCGATCATTTTGTCCTTCAGCGCCGGCACCCGCAGCTTGACCTTGTCGCCTTTGCGCACGTGGGCCAGGATGTCTTCACGCAGGTTAAACACGAAGTAGGCGTCCGGCACCCGGATCAACGTCACCAGCGGGCTGCCGGCGTTCAGCAATTCGCCCACTTCGGCCGGGATCGGCCCCACTTCGCCGTCTACCGGCGCTTTTACCTGCAGATCGTCACTCTGCGCCTGGATCTGCAGCAGGTTCTCTTCCGCCGCCCGCAGCGCCGCCGCATATTGCTGCCGCTGCTCGACCCGATCGCCGTTGATGCCTTCATCCAGATTGGCCTTGGCGGCCTGCACCTGTTGGAAGGCGGTGTCGCGCGACCGGCGCGAAGCGTCCAGTTCGGACTTCGAGATATAGCCCTTGCCGGCCACGCTCAGGTTACGGTTGTAGTCGTTTTGCGCATTGCGGTACTGCGCCTCGGCCTGCGCCAGGTTGGCGCGCAGGTTGCGGATGCTCTCTTCACGGGTGCCGTGCAGCGACAGCTCAAGCTGCGCCTTGGCCTCGTCGCGCGTCGCCTGTGCGGAACGCAGCTGCGCCATCAGCTCGGGGCTATCAAGTTGAATGATCAGTTGGCCGCTTTTCACGTCGTCGCCGCGTTCAATCAGGCGTTCAACGACCCGGCCTTTCGCCTTGGATGCAACGATCACTTCGGGGGCATCCACTTCACCCTGCAGCAACAGATCCTGATTGTGCGCGCGGAACAGGATCGCCAATGCGATCGCCGCCAACATCAGCAACAGGGTAAACAGCGTCTTTTTTTTCATTATGTCAGCTCCCGGAACGGTAAGCGGCGGGCGGGGATAATCATTTCCATGTCTCAAATTGCTCCAAAAAACACCATTGCACTCATGAGGATATCACAAGCACATATCTCCTCTTTTATAACTATAAATTGGATTATGCTTTTAACACTAAAAAGCATCTTTTTTCGGCCTTTTAGTATGCAGAATCCTGCAATCGCCCTTTAAGCGATCCACTCTCTGATGGACGATGTCATGACTGAACACACTGCCGTACCGCTTTCGGTACTGGATTTATCGCCAATCCCGCAAGGGGCCAAGGCGCGCGATGCTTTCCACTGTTCGCTGGATTTGGCGCAGCACGCCGAACGCTGGGGCTACCAGCGCTACTGGCTGGCCGAACACCACAACATGACCGGCATCGGCAGCGCCGCCACCTCGGTGCTGCTGGGCTATCTGGCCGCCGGCACCCAGAGCATTCGCCTCGGCTCCGGCGGCGTGATGCTGCCGAACCATGCGCCGCTGGTGATCGCCGAGCAGTTCGGCACGCTGGAGTCGCTCTACCCCGGCCGCATCGATTTGGGATTGGGCCGCGCGCCCGGCACCGATCAGCGCACCATGATGGCGCTGCGCCGCCACCTGTCCGGCGACGTGGATACCTTCCCGCGCGACGTGCAGGAACTGCAAAACTACTTCTGCGATGCGCAGCCCGGCCAGCCGGTGCAGGCGGTGCCGGGCCAGGGGCTGCATGTGCCGCTCTGGCTGCTCGGTTCCAGCGTCTACAGCGCACAGCTGGCGGCGCAGCTCGGCCTGCCGTTCGCCTTCGCTTCGCACTTCGCCCCGGATATGCTGTTCCAGGCGCTGCAGCTGTACCGCGAGAACTTCAAACCGTCCAAACAGCTGGCGCAGCCGCACGCCATGGTGTGCGTCAACGTGATCGCCGCCGACAGCGACCGCGATGCGCGCTTCCTGTTCAGCTCGATGCAGCAGCAGTTCATCAATCTGCGCCGCGGTTCGCCCGGCCCGCTGCCGCCGCCGGTGGATAACATTCACGCGTTGTGGACCGCCGGTGAACAATACGGCGTCGAGCAGGCGCTGCGGATGTCGATCGTCGGCGATGAAAAAACGGTGCGCCACGGGCTGCAAACGCTGCTGCGTGAAACCGATGCCGACGAGATCATGGTCAACGGCCAGATTTTCGATCATCAGGCGCGGCTGCGTTCGTTCGAGATCGTCGCCAGCGTGAAGGGCGACATCGTGAAGGGCTAAAAAGCGAAAAGGCGGTGGGAATCCCACCGCCTTGGCGTTAACGCTGGATCAGATAGCGGATGGTCGGCCCGTCCTGCTGGATATCCAGCACCTTGTAGCCGTGGTTGCGCGCATCGAGCGGGATGTTGTTGATCGACTGCGGGCAATCGCTGATCACCTCCAGGATTTCCCCCGGCTTCAGCTGCGGCATCGCCTCCAGCGTCGCCACCGCCGGGTACGGGCAAGGCTCGCCCAGCATGTCCAGCCGGTAGTCCGGCACTATCGTCGTCGCTTTCATGGCATGCTCCTCAAATTCACCACCTGCGCCTCAGGCCGGGCGCGGAAAAAGCGTTTCTCCCACCACAGCATGGCGGCGAAGGCCAGTGCCAGCAGCAGGTAAGTCACCAGCAGGCCGCCGATCGGGCCGAAGGTATCGAGCAGGTTGATCTTGTCGTAGTCGGTCGCCAACGCCGGCGCCAGGTCGTCCCAGTAATAGGCCAGCAGCGTGGCGCCGATGATGTTGCCCAGCCCCACCCACCAGTAGTGCACCTGCCCTTCCACGGCGCGGTACATCCAGCCGGTCTCGCAGCCGCCGGCCAGCACGATGCCGAAGCCGAACAGCAAACCGCCCAGCACCGCATTCGGGCCGGCCCACATGATCTTCGGCGCCACGCCGAGCTGCACGTAGCTGAAGATGCCGATGGCGCTCACCGCCATGCCGATGATGATGGCTTTCGCCATATGGGTGCGGCCGGTGATCCACAGATCGCGGAACGCCGAGGTGAAGCAGATCTGCGCGCGTTCGATCAGCAAACCGAAACCGATGCCGAACAGCATGGCGATGCCGAGCTTCGGCGCATCGAACAGTGTCCACAGCGACCAGGCCACCGCCAGGCCGAAGACGGCCATGCCCAGCCGGAAGCGGCGGCGCGCCTGCTCAGGCTTCTGCGTCAGCGGCGCGGCGGCCTTCACCTTTTGCAATTTGACCGGGATGCGGAACATCGGCAGCAGCGTGAATTTGGCGCCGAAGTAAGAGCCGGCGGCGGTCGCCAGCGCGAAAAACCAGGCGTGCAACGAGAACTGAGGAATGCCGGTGAAGAATGCCGCCAGGTTACAACCCATCGCCAGGCGCGCGCCGAAACCGGCGATGATGCCGCCCAGCAGCGCCTGCACGATGCGAATGCGGTGCTGCGGTTGACGCAGCTTGATGTTGTTGGCCCACAACGCGGCGGCGATGCAGCCGGCGAACATGCCGATGATCATGCGCCCGTCGATGCGCTCCAGCGGCGTGCCATGCAAACCGATCACCTTGAAATAGCCCCACTGCTCAGGGTGCAGACCGAACCACTGCAGCACATGCCCGCCCCAGCGCGTGAATTCGCCGGTCACCGCCCAGAAGGTGCCGGTCATGCCGAAGTAGTAGGTAGAGAGGATCCCGGCGGCGATCACCGCCGGCAGCGGCGCCCAAAAGCGCACCAGGTATTGAGATTTGAACTGCTGCCAACTCATGGCATCTCCCGTGCATATCATCCGTAAGAAAAAACCTTATGAATGATACGCCATTCAGGGGCGTTTGACGGCAATTTTCAGGCATAAAAAAACCAGCCCGCAGGCTGGTTTTTCAGAGCGCTCACCGCGAACGGTGAATCAGCGATTACGCGTCGCCGAAACGACGACGTGGTGCCGCCGGAGCGCCGTCATCACGGCGTGGCGCCGGCTTGCCGTCACGGTTGTAGTTACCGCCACGACGCTCGCCGCCGTTACCGCCTTCACGACGTTCGCCGAAGGAACGACGTGGGCCGCCTTCGCGACGTTCGCCGTTGAACGGACGACCGTTGCCGCGACGCTCGCCACCGTTGCCACCGTCACGACGCTCGCGACGTTCGAACGGCTGTGCATCGCCCAGCAGCTGCATGTTCATCGGCTTGTTCAGGATGCGAGTGCGAGTGAAGTGATTCAGGATCTCGCCCGGCATGCCTTTTGGCAGCTCGATGGTGGAGTGGGAAGCGAACAGCTTGATGTTACCGATGTAACGGCTGCTGATGTCGCCTTCGTTAGCGATGGCGCCAACGATGTGACGAACTTCAACGCCATCGTCACGGCCCACTTCGATGCGGTACAGCTGCATTTCGCCAACGTCACGACGTTCGCGACGCGGACGATCGCCGTCACGGCTGTCGCGGCTGTCACGACGGTCGCCGCGGCGATCGTCACGGTCGTTGAACTCACGACGCTGACGCGGCTTGAAGACCGGATCCGGCGGCAGGATCAGCGGACGCTCGCCCTGAGCCATTTTCAGCAGCGCTGCGGCCAGGGTTTCCATATCCAGCTCTTCTTCCGGCTGCAGTTTGGTCAGCAGTGCGCGGTACAGATCCAGATCGCTGCTTTCCAGCTGCTGCTGAACTTTCGCGGCGAACTTGGCCAGACGACGCTCGCCCAGCAGTTCTGCGTTCGGCAGCTCCACTTCCGGGATAGTCAGCTTCATGGTGCGTTCGATGTTGCGCAGCAGGCGGCGTTCGCGGTTTTCCACGAACAGCAGCGCGCGGCCGGCGCGGCCCGCACGACCGGTACGGCCGATACGGTGAACGTAAGACTCGGAGTCCATCGGAATGTCGTAGTTGACAACCAGGCTGATGCGCTCAACGTCCAGGCCACGGGCCGCAACGTCGGTGGCGATCAGGATATCCAGACGACCGTCTTTCAAGCGCTCCAGGGTCTGCTCACGCAGCGCCTGGTTCATGTCGCCGTTCAGCGCGGCGCTGCTGTAACCGCTGCGCTCCAGCGCTTCGGCCACTTCCAGGGTCGCGTTCTTGGTACGAACGAAGATGATCGCCGCGTCAAAGTCTTCGGCTTCCAGGAAACGCACCAGCGCTTCGTTTTTACGCATGCCGTAGACCGACCAGTAGCTCTGGCTGATGTCCGGACGGGTAGTCACGCTGGACTGGATGCGCACTTCCTGCGGCTCTTTCATGAAGCGGCGGGTGATGCGACGGATCGCTTCCGGCATGGTGGCGGAGAACAGCGCGGTCTGATGTTCAGCCGGGATCTCAGCCATGATGGTTTCTACGTCTTCGATAAAGCCCATGCGCAGCATTTCGTCGGCTTCATCCAGCACCAGACCGCTCAGGTTGGAGAGGTTCAGGGTGCCGCGCTTCAGGTGATCCAGCAGACGACCTGGGGTACCCACAACGATTTGCGGGCCCTGGCGCAGAGCGCGCAGCTGCACGTCGTAACGCTGGCCGCCGTACAGGGCTACCACGTTAACGCCGTTCATATGTTTGGAGAAATCGGTCATCGCTTCGGCAACCTGAACCGCCAGTTCGCGGGTCGGCGCCAGCACCAGGATCTGAGGTGCTTTCAGGTCTGCCTGCAGGTTGTGCAGCAGCGGCAGCGAGAACGCTGCGGTTTTACCACTACCGGTCTGCGCCATGCCCAGCACGTCGCGGCCGTTCAACAGGTGAGGAATACACTCAGCCTGGATCGGAGATGGTTTTTCATAGCCCAGATCGTTCAGGGCGGAAATGATTGGAGCAGACAGCCCCAGATCGGCAAAAGAGGTTTCAAACTCAGTCGTCATGTACACGTGCCTCATTAATAATGGCAGCCAGTCTACATAACTCGTCGAGAAAATTTTCAGTCATTTTCATTGAAAAGTGTGAACCGGCTCAAATTAGATTATAAAACGAACAAAAAAGCCCTCGCCCGTGAAGGCGATAACTTTGGTTAAAAACCAATGTCCATCAGGCTGATAGGTGTTCGTCAGCTATTGCTGGTCCGATTCCGATAGGTCGTCTTGCTCTTGGCCCAAAAGCGCCAATTCCAACAATGCATAGCGGTGCTCAACGAAGTTGTGAACGTTGTTAGACACCGTCAGTTTGAACAGCGCCGAAGCGGTGTCCTTGTCCCCCAGACTCAGGTAGTGTTTACCCAAATAGAAGTCAGTTTCACTGAGATGCTCAGCGAGCGAAGTGTTATCCGTTGCATCTGCCTTGAGGCGTTCCATCAGCGTTTTTTCGCTGATCTTGCCCAGGTAGAATTCGACAATATTCCATCCCCATTGCCCTCTGTCCGCTTTGTCATAGCGCTGCTGAAGCGCTACCTCGGCCTTCTTGGGATCGATTTCTCGCTCCACCAGATACAGCCATAACGAACGGAAGGGATCGTTTGGGTCGTCTTGATAAAACGCCTGCAGATCATCCTGCGCCAACGGGAAGCGGCCGCCATAATACAGTGCGATGCCCCGGTTTAAACGCGCGTAATTGTAAGTTGGATCAAGCTCTAGTACAGAATCAAACGCTTCATAGGCAGCATCAAAATTGCCTGCCTGCGTTAAGTAAATGCCCAGGTAGTTGAAAACTTCCGGCATGTCGGGACGTATCGCCAGCGCCTGCGAGAAATCATTGCGCGCTAACGCACGTAACCCGAGGCTATCATACAGCACACCGCGCTCATATAAAAGCTGTGCGCGTTCGTCATCCGTCAGTGCCCGGCTGGCAAGAATTTGTTCCATGCGCGCCAGGATCACTTCCTGCTGCAACGTTGGCTGCAACGGGATTGCCAAAACTTCGTCTTTACGCCAATCATGGTTGCTGCATCCTGCCAGCATGAGTGCTGTCGCAACGTAACACCAGCGCAAGAAAGGCTTCATTTCCCACTCCCGAAGACAAACATTGGATGAACGTCCTGTCCTCCGTTTGCTAAAACGCGGGCATCCTACCCGCGCGATACGAACAGCTCCCAACCCCGTGGCGGGGAGCTGTAAAACTATCTATACAGTTATTCTGCTTCAGGCGCAGGTGAACCTGCTTCCGGCGCCATCGCTTCTTTGATGCTCAGACGCACGCGGCCCTGACGGTCAACTTCCAGTACCTTAACCGGCACTTCCTGACCCATCTGCAGATAGTCGGTCACTTTCTCAACGCGCTTGTCGGCGATCTGAGAAATGTGCACCAGGCCTTCTTTACCACCGCCGATAGCGACGAATGCGCCGAAATCAACGATACGGGTCACTTTACCCTGGTAGATACGGCCCACTTCGATCTCTGCCGTGATCTCTTCGATGCGACGGATAGCGAATTTCGCTTTCTCACCGTCGGTCGCAGCGATTTTAACTGTACCATCATCTTCAATTTCGATGGTAGTGCCAGTCTCTTCGGTCAGCGCGCGGATAACGGAACCGCCCTTACCGATCACGTCTTTGATTTTATCCGGGTTGATGCGGATAGTATGAATACGCGGTGCGAATTCGGAGATATCGCCGCGCGGGGTGCTGATAGCCTGCTCCATTACGCCCAGGATGTGCAGACGCGCGCCCTTGGCCTGGTTCAGAGCCACCTGCATGATTTCGCGGGTGATGCCTTCGATTTTGATGTCCATCTGCAGCGCGGTGATACCGTCGCGGCTACCGGCCACTTTGAAGTCCATGTCGCCCAGGTGATCTTCGTCACCCAGAATGTCGGACAGAACCACATAGTTGTCGGTTTCTTTCACCAGGCCCATCGCGATACCCGCAACGGCAGCCTTGATTGGCACACCGGCGTCCATCAGCGCCAGAGACGCGCCGCACACGGAAGCCATGGAAGAAGAACCGTTGGATTCGGTGATTTCAGACACCACGCGAACCGTGTACGGGAAATCTTCCGGTTTAGGCATCATAGCCAATACGCCGCGTTTCGCCAGGCGACCGTGACCGATTTCACGACGCTTAGGAGAACCGACCATGCCGGTTTCGCCTACGGAGTACGGAGGGAAGTTGTAGTGGAACAGGAAGCTGTCGGTCTTCTCGCCCATCAGCTCGTCCAGGTTCTGTGCGTCCCGCGCGGTGCCCAGGGTCGCGGTAACCAGCGCCTGAGTTTCGCCACGGGTGAACAGCGCGGAACCGTGGGTGCGCGGCAGTACGCCGGTGCGCACGTCCAGGCCACGGATCATGTCTTTTTCACGGCCGTCGATACGCGGCTCGCCACGCAGTACGCGGCTGCGCACCACGTTCTTCTCGACGGTGCCCAGGATGTCCTGGATTTCGCCGGCGTCCAGCGTTTCGTCCTGCGCCAGCAGGGTTTCAACCACGCTGTCTTTGATCGCGTCAACCTGAGCGTAACGCTCTTGTTTTTCGGTAATGTGGTAAGCGTCGCCCAGGCGAGCTTCGGCCAGTTCAGCCACGCGCGCGTGCAGCGCTTCGTTGACCGCAGGCGCCTGCCAATCCCACTTCGGCTTGCCGGCTTCGGCAACCAGCGCGTTGATGTTTTCGATAACCACTTGCTGCTGGTCGTGGCCGAACACCACGGCGCCCAGCATCTGATCTTCGCTCAGCACGTCAGCTTCGGATTCCACCATCAGCACCGCGCCGGCAGTACCGGCAACCACCAGATCCAGACGGCTTTCTTTCAGCTCGTCGGTCGTCGGGTTCAGTACGTACTGATCGTTGATGTAACCTACGCGCGCTGCGCCGATTGGGCCGTTGAACGGAATACCGGACAGGCTCAGGGCGGCAGAGGCACCGATCATCGCAACGATGTCCGGGTTCACCTGCGGGTTAACGGAAACCACGGTCGCGATCACCTGAACTTCGTTCAGGAAGCTGTCCGGGAACAGTGGACGGATCGGGCGGTCGATCAGACGGGAAGTCAGGGTCTCGCCTTCGCTCGGACGGCCTTCGCGACGGAAGAAGCTGCCCGGGATACGGCCGGCGGCGTAGGTACGCTCTTGGTAGTTAACGGTCAGCGGGAAGAAGCTCTGGCCCGGCTTGGCTTTTTTCTGGCCAACGACGGTAACGAATACGGCGGTGTCATCCATGCTCACCATAACGGCGGCGGTGGCCTGACGAGCCATCATACCGGTTTCGATGGTGACGGTATGCTGGCCATACTGGAATTTGCGAATGATCGGTGTCAGCAAAATTATATCCTTGATTAACGGCGCGCAATCGCATTGACGACTCGACACGCCTGTGACTCGATTTGCCTTCTCACTACATCCTCGCGACTAATGACAATCCTTATCTCAGGCGGGAGATAAAGCCTCTCATTAGCCGCGCGAACCTCTGTAACGGAAGAACCTGTTTGGAAACATCAGTAATACATTAACCTGATTTGCTTATGCTTCCTAGAAGAAAGGGGCCAAAATAGGCCCCTTTCCACTGAAACTTGCTAGATTAGCGACGCAGACCCAGACGCTCGATCAGGCTGGTGTAACGTGCTACATCTTTACGCTTCAGGTAGTCCAGCAGCTTACGACGCTGAGAAACCATACGCAGCAGACCACGACGGCTGTGGTGATCTTTTTTGTGCTCGGAGAAGTGGCCTTGCAGATGGTTGATCTGCGCAGTCAGCAGGGCAACCTGAACTTCGGTAGAACCGCTGTCGTTAGTACCACGACCGAAATCAGCTACGATTTGAGCTTTAGCTTCAACACTTAGAGACATTGTAATACTCCAGATTATAGATAATAAAAACAGGCGCCGATCTCTAATTCAGCAACCCAATGCATAAGCTGCGCCATTCTACTCTTAGCGCAGTGCGATCGCAAGGCGACGCAGTGCCCCGCCGTCAGTCGAAATGTTCGACCACCAGGCGGCGCGGCGCCACGCGACCATCCTCGGCGATGTCGCCAACGCCGATGAATTTCCGCTCTTCACCCTCGGTGATGCGCACCAGACCGGATGCCGGCGCACCGGCCACCTGCACCGGCTGCCCCTGCTTGACGTAACCCGCCACCACCGGCAGCAAATTCACTTCCGGATAGTTCTCAACCGGGCTGTCCATCGGCATCAGCAGCGGATCGAGCAGCTCGCCGGGCGCGATCGCTTGTTCCTGCGCCTGCGCCACCAAGGCGTTCAGCTGTTCCAGCGTCACCATGCGCGCGATGGGATAAGTCGCCACCTGCAGGCGGCGCAGATAGATCACGTGCGCGCCGCAGCCCAGCAGCTCGCCGAGATCGTCGGTGATGGTGCGGATGTAGGTGCCTTTCGAGCAGTGAATCTCCAGCTCGAGTTCATCCCCTTCCCAGCGGATAAACTGCAGCTCGTACACCGTGATGCTGCGCGCTTCGCGCGGCACTTCGATGCCCTGGCGCGCATACTCGTAGAGTTTCTTGCCCTGATATTTCAACGCCGAATACATCGACGGCACCTGCTGGATGTCGCCGCGGAAGGTGTCCAGCGCCGCGTCGAGCTGCGCCTGGGTGAAGTTCACCGGGCGCTCCTGCACGATCTGCCCGTCGGCGTCGGAGGTATCGGTACGCTGCCCCAGCTTGGCGATCACCCGATAGCGCTTGTCGGAATCGAGCAGGTATTGCGAAAACTTGGTCGCTTCGCCCAGGCAGATAGGCAGCATGCCGGTCGCCAACGGATCGAGCGCACCGGTATGGCCCGCTCGGTTGGCGTTGTACAGACGTTTTACTTTTTGCAGCGCATCGTTGGACGACAACCCCTGTGGCTTGTCCAGCAACAGCACGCCGTGGATGTCACGGCCGCGGCGACGAGGGCGACTCATTAATCCTCCTTGTCATCGCCTGAGGCGGAACGGCGCTCTGCGTCGTTCTTCACCACGTTGGTCACCAGGTTGGACATGCGCATGCCTTCCACCAGGGAGTTGTCGTAAGCGAAGGTCAGCTCCGGCACCACGCGCAGGCGCATCGCTTTGCCCAGCAGGGTGCGGATATAGCCGGAAGCGTCCTGCAACGCTTTGATGCCGTTGGTGACCAGATCCGGATCGTGGTTCTCGGTCAGCACGTTCAGGAAGGTGACGTAAACCTTGGCATACGCCAGGTCGCGGGACACTTCCACGCCGGAAACGGTCGCCATGCCGACGCGCGGATCTTTCACTTCACGCTGCAGAATGATCGCAATCTCTTTCTGCATCTCTTGCGCCACGCGTTGACCGCGGCTGAATTCTTTTGCCATTTTGGATTCTCCAGACAAATCGGGGGGCACAAAGGCCCCCCGTAAACAGATATAAGCAGATGTGCAATCGTTAAGCGATGGTGCGTTGGATCTCAATGACTTCGAACACTTCGATCATGTCGCCGACGCGCACGTCGTTATAGTTCTTAACGCCGATACCACATTCCATGCCGTTACGGACTTCGTTAACGTCATCTTTGAAGCGACGCAGGGATTCCAGCTCGCCTTCATAGATAACCACGTTGTCGCGCAGTACGCGGATTGGGTTATGACGCTTGATGGTTCCTTCGGTCACCATACAGCCGGCGATAGCGCCGAACTTAGGCGATTTGAACACGTCGCGCACTTCGGCCAGGCCGATGATCTGCTGCTTGTATTCCGGCGCCAGCATGCCGCTCATCGCCTGCTTCACTTCGTCGATCAGGTTATAGATCACGGAGTAGTAACGCAGATCCAGGCTTTCCGCTTCGATCACGCGGCGCGCAGAAGCGTCGGCACGCACGTTGAAGCCCAGGATGATGGCGTTGGAAGCCGCAGCCAGCGTCGCGTCGGTTTCGGTGATACCGCCTACGCCGGAGCCGACAATCTTCACCTTCACTTCGTCGGTGGAGAGTTTCAGCAGCGAGTCGCTGATCGCTTCGCAAGAACCCTGAACGTCGGATTTCAGTACGATGTTCAGCTCGGACACTTCGCCGTCGGTCATGTTGGCGAACATGTTTTCCAGCTTGGACTTCTGCTGACGCGCCAGTTTGACTTCGCGGAACTTGCCCTGACGGTACAGCGCCACTTCACGCGCTTTCTTCTCGTCACGCACCACGGTCGCTTCGTCACCCGCTGCAGGCACGCTGGACAGACCCAGGATTTCCACAGGGATAGACGGACCGGCGGAGGTCACTTCACGGCCCAATTCGTCGCGCATCGCACGCACGCGGCCGTATTCGAAGCCGCACAGGACGATGTCGCCCTTGTTCAGCGTACCTTCCTGAACCAGCACGGTGGCAACCGGGCCACGGCCTTTATCCAGGAAGGACTCGATCACTACGCCGCTCGCCATGCCGCTGCGTACCGCTTTCAGTTCCAGAACTTCGGCCTGCAGCAGGATAGCCTGCAGCAGTTCGTCGATACCGGTACCGGCTTTCGCGGACACGTGTACGAACTGTGCTTCGCCGCCCCACTCTTCCGGCATAACGCCGTACTGGGACAGTTCCTGCTTAACGCGGTCCGGATCGGCTTCCGGTTTGTCGATTTTGTTCACCGCAACCACCAATGGCACCTGCGCCGCTTTCGCGTGCTGGATAGCTTCGATGGTTTGTGGCATCACGCCGTCGTCGGCCGCCACCACCAGAACCACGATGTCAGTCGCCTGAGCACCGCGAGCACGCATCGAGGTAAACGCGGCGTGGCCCGGGGTATCCAGGAAGGTGATCATGCCGTTCTCGGTTTCTACGTGGTAGGCACCGATATGCTGGGTAATGCCGCCGGCTTCGCCCGCCGCCACTTTGGTGGAGCGGATGTAGTCCAGCAGAGAGGTTTTACCGTGGTCAACGTGGCCCATGATGGTCACGACCGGCGCGCGCGGCTCGGCCGCAGCGCCCGTATCACGGTCGCTCATCAGCGCTTCTTCCAGCTCGTTTTCACGACGCAGGATAACTTTGTGGCCCATCTCTTCGGCAACCAGCTGTGCGGTTTCCTGGTCGATAACCTGGTTGATGGTGGCCATAGCGCCCAGTTTCATCATCACTTTGATGACCTGAGAACCTTTAACCGCCATCTTGTTGGCCAGCTCGGCCACGGTGATGGTTTCACCGATCACCACGTCGCGGTTAACCACCTGCGCCGGCTTGTTGAAGCCCTGCTGCAGAGCGCTAGGCTTGCGTTTGCCGCCTTTGCCGCCACGGGTAACGGCACGCGCTTCTTCGCGATCCGCTTTGGATTCGGACAGCTTGTTGCCTTTCTTCTGCTTGGTGGCTTTGCCGCCGCGGGTGCGGCTGCGACGATCGCCTTCAACTTTGGCGTCGTTTTCATCTTCAGCGGCACGGGCGTGCTGAGAGGTGGTCACGTGATAGTCGGCGCTTTCAACCGCAGCGCTAGCCGCGTCGGCCTGAGCCCACTTCTCGCCGTTCTCTTCGGCCATGCGACGGGCTTCTTCCGCCACGCGCTTGGCTTCCTCTTCAACCTTGCGGCGCACTTCCTCTTCCGCTTTACGTTTCAGTTCAGCGGCTTCGGCTTCACGGCGTGCTTTTTCCGCCTGAGCTGGCTTGGTCATTTCGTCGGTATGTTGATTGGTCACTTTTTCTTTTTCCGCTGAATTACGCTTAGCAATCTCCGCGGCCTCACGTTTGGCTTGCTCTTCGGCTGCGCGCTTCGCTTCCGCTTCGCGTTTTGCGAGCTCTTCCGCTTCGCGCCGTGCCTGCTCTTCCGCTTCACGCTGTGCCTGCTCTGCCGCTTCAGCCAACTGGGCTTCTTGCGTATCGCGATTTACATAAGTGCGTTTCTTGCGGACCTCAATTTGCACCGATTTACTTTTACCGCCGGTGCTCGGGATATTCAAGGTGCTGCGCGTTTTGCGCTGCAAAGTGAGTTTACCCGGCGCGCTGCCGTGTTCACGGTTCAGGTGCGCCAGTAATGTTTCTTTTTCTTGCTGGGTAACAGAGTCCGACTCGGACTTGTTGATCCCTGCATCAGCAAACTGCTGTACCAGGCGATCAACCGGAGTCTGAATCTCTGCTGCCAGCGATTTTACGGTTACATCTGTCGTCATGCTGTTCCTTCCTGCTACAGTTATTACGCGTTGTCGCCAAACCAACAGATATTGCGTGCAGCCATGATCAGCTCGCCGGCTTGCTCATCGCTAAGCCCTTCAATATCAGCCAGATCGTCAACACCCTGCTCGGCAAGATCTTCCAGCGTACAAACCCCACGCGCGGCCAGTTTAAAGGCCATGCTGCGCTCAAGACCCGGCAGGTTGAGCAAATCGTCGGCCGGTTTGTTGTCGCCCAGGCTTTCTTCTTGTGCCAGGGCCAGCGTGGTCAATGCAGCTTTGGCGCGTTCGCGCAATGCTTCAACCGTATCTTCATCCAGACCGTCGATTTCCAACAGCTCTTTGATCGGCACGTAGGCCAGCTCTTCCAGCGTGGAGAAGCCTTCTTCAACCAGTACGGTGGCGAAATCTTCGTCGATATCAAGATACTTGGTGAAGGTATCAATAGCGGCATGAGCCTCGGCCTGGTGCTTGGCCTGCAGGTCGTCCGCCGTCATCACGTTCAGTTCCCAACGATCGTCGCCGCGGTGTTGTTTCAGCAGCTGGGAAGCCAAACGCACGTTTTGGCCGTTACGGCCGATCGCCTGCGCCAGGTTGCTGGCTTCAACGGCGATATCCATGGTGCAGTTATCTTCGTCTACCACGATCGACGCGACGTCGGCCGGCGCCATGGCGTTGATGACGAATTGCGCTGGGTTATCATCCCACAGGATGATATCGATGCGTTCGCCGCCGAGCTCGCTCGACACAGCCTGAACGCGCGCACCGCGCATACCTACGCAGGCGCCGACCGGATCGATGCGCTTGTCGTTGGTTTTCACTGCAATTTTCGCACGGGAGCCTGGATCGCGGGCTGCCGCTTTAATCTCGATCACTTCTTCGCCGATTTCCGGCACTTCGATGCGGAACAGCTCTTTCAGCATTTCCGGGCTGGAACGGCTGACGAACAGCTGCGCGCCGCGAGCTTCGGGACGTACGGCATACAGCACGCCGCGAATGCGGTCGCCCGGACGGAAGTTTTCGCGCGGCAGCATGTCTTCACGGCCAATGACCGCTTCGGCGTTGTTGCCCAGATCCAGCGCGATGCTGTCACGGTTCACTTTCTTCACCACGCCGGTGACGATCTCACCTTCGTGTTCACGGAAAGCGTCGACCACCATCGCGCGCTCGGCCTCGCGCACTTTCTGCACGATAACCTGCTTGGCGGTTTGGGTGGTGATGCGGTCGAAGGTCACGGATTCGATCTGATCTTCGACATATCCGCCGAGCTCGATGCTCGGATCTTCAAACTGAGCGGCTTCCAGCGTGATTTCACGCGTCGGCTGAGTCACTTCGTCTACGGCGACCCAACGGCGGAAGGTATCGAAATCGCCGGTTCTGCGGTCAATGCTGACGCGCACGTCGATTTCCTGCTCGTATTTTTTCTTGGTTGCGGTGGCTAATGCAGTTTCCAGCGCTTCGAAAATCTTCTCGCGCGGAAGGGATTTTTCATTGGAAACTGCTTCAACAACAGCCAGAATCTCTTTGTTCATCCTAGTTGCCTCTTCCAAACTTTAAAAGTGGGGTACCAGGTTCGCTTTCTGGATGTTGCTCAGCGCGAACACTTCATCTTTCCCTTCCACAGTAACCGTGATCATCTCGCCTTCGACAGACTTGATAATACCCTGCCACTTGCGACGGTTTTGTACCGCCATGCGCAGGACCAGGCTGACTTCTTCACCGAGGTAACGCGTATAGTGTTCTGCGGTGAACATCGGGCGATCAAGGCCAGGAGAGGAGACTTCCAAGTTGTAAGCGACCGTGATTGGATCTTCGACGTCCAATACAGCGCTGACCTGGTGGCTGACATCAGCGCAATCATCAACATTGATGCCGTTATCACTATCAATATAGATGCGGAGCGTCGATTGGCGCGCACGAATGAATTCGATGCCTACAAGCTCAAAGCCCAACGCTTCTACCGGTGCCGAAAGCATCTCTGTTAACTTTTGCTCTAATGTGGACAAGCCCACCCCCAAGACATAAAAAAAGGGCTAAATAGCCCAGTGATTCTGTTGCCAAATAACAAAAAACCCCGAAAAATCGGGGCTTTATGCAACTGGACCCTGTTTGCCGCTAGGCGGCCTCGGTACAACTTTCGAGCAAGTGTCATTTTCAAATGTTGATCGAGAAAAGCGGGTTTCAATCGAAAAGTGTATTTGAAAATAAACACTTAAAGGAAAGTGGTTGCGGGGGCCGGATTTGAACCGACGACCTTCGGGTTATGAGCCCGACGAGCTACCAGGCTGCTCCACCCCGCGTCCGAAAACGTGGCAAATACTACGCCGATAATCGCAAAATTGCAAGTTATCTCTGGGATTTGGTACCGAGGATGGGACTCGAACCCACAAGCCCGTTAGGGCACTACCACCTCAAGGTAGCGTGTCTACCAATTCCACCACCTCGGTACTGATTCTTACTGCTAACGGCCGTTGTTCTTTCGAGTTCACAACCACCGTTTTCAAACTTTGTTGCGGCTTACTGTGGGATATCGCTGCTCGGCTTGGCTGGTGCCGCCGGCGCGGTCGTCTGCTCAGTTTTCACTGGCTGACCCAGGTTTTCCCACTCGCTGCCTTTCTTGCTCTGGTTGCTGCTGAGGTTGCCCAGAATCAGGCTGATGACGAAGAACAGCGTCGCCAGCACAGCAGTCATGCGGGTCATAAAGTTACCGGAACCACTCGAACCGAACAATGTGCCTGATGCACCTGCTCCGAAAGAGGCTCCCATATCAGCGCCTTTACCTTGCTGCAACATAATCAGAGCAACCAGCCCGATTGAGATCAGCAGGAAAATTACCAGAAGAGCTTCGTACATAGTAGTACCCGTATCCTTGCGGCCTTACCGCATGCCAAATGCTTCACACTCATCAAGCAGGCGTTTTTATAAACTGCCTACTGAAGCGGGTGTGAATACTAACCAAAGCCGCCAACCCGCGCAAGGGCAATTTGCAGCCGCCGGCGCGTTTGCGGAAAAAAACGCCAACAATCGCCTGTTCGGGCTCAGCGATGCCAAGCCCGGCGGCTAACTGTCTGTTTTAACCTGCGGATTTCACCGCGTCGGCGATGCGATGCGCCAGCGCGGTCACCTGCTGCTCGTCTTCGCCTTCCACCATCACGCGGATCAGCGGCTCGGTGCCCGATTTGCGCAGCAGCACCCGGCCGCGGCCGGCCAGCTCGGCCTCCACCTGCTCGGTGATTTTGCGCACCGCGTCGGACTCCAGCGGGTTGTGCTCGCCGGCGAAGCGCACGTTGACCAGGATCTGCGGCAGCAGCTTCATGCCGCTGCACAGGTCATGCAGGCTCATGTGGTTGCGCACCATGGCGGTCAGCACCTGCAGCCCGGCCACGATACCGTCGCCGGTAGTGGTTTTGTCCAGCAGGATCACATGGCCGGAGTTTTCCGCGCCGATGCGCCAGCCCAACTCCTGCAGCTTCTCCAGCACGTAGCGGTCGCCCACTTTGGCGCGAGCGAACGGAATGCCCAGCTGTTTCAGCGCCAGCTCCAACCCCATATTGCTCATCAGGGTGCCGACCGCGCCGCCGCGCAGCTGGCCCTGACGCAGGCCTTCACGGGCGATGATGTACAGGATCTGGTCGCCGTCCACCTTGTTGCCCAGGTGATCCACCATCATCACGCGGTCGCCGTCGCCGTCGAACGCCAGGCCGACGTGCGCTTTTTCCTGCAACACGCGCTCCTGCAGCTGACGCACATCGGTAGCGCCGCATTTTTCGTTGATGTTCATCCCGTCCGGCTCAACGCCGATGGCGATCACCGTAGCGCCCAGCTCGCGCAGCACGCTCGGCGCGATGTGGTAAGTCGCACCGTTGGCGCAGTCAACCACGATTTTCAGCCCCTTCAGGCTCAGCTCGCTCGGGAAGGTGCCTTTGCAGAATTCGATATAGCGGCCGGCGGCGTCGATGATACGGCTGGCTTTACCCAGCTCCGCGGACTCCACGCAGGTCAGCGGTTTTTCCATTTCGGCTTCGATCGCCTCTTCGACGTTGTCCGGCAATTTGGCGCCGTCGATCGAGAAGAACTTGATGCCGTTGTCATAGAACGGGTTGTGCGAAGCGGAGATGACAATGCCCGCTTCCGCGCGGAAGGTGCGCGTCAGGTAGGCCACCGCCGGCGTGGGCATCGGCCCGGTGAAGGAGGCGGACAATCCGGCGGCCGCCAGGCCGGCTTCCAGCGCAGACTCCAGCATATATCCGGAGATGCGCGTATCCTTACCGATGATGATCTTGCGGGAACCGTGACGCGCCAGCACTTTACCGGCCGCCCAGCCCAGCTTCAGCACGAAGTCAGGCGTGATGGGGCTGTCCCCGACCTTGCCACGGATGCCGTCGGTGCCAAAATATTTGCGCTCGCTCATGTCTCTACTGTCCCTTAGCTGAAAGTGTTGCCTCGACGACACGCATCGCCTCGACGGTTTCTTTAACGTCATGCACTCTGACAATCTGCGCACCCTGCATCGCCGCGATCACCGCGCAGGCCACGCTGCCGATAACCCGTTGATCCGGCGGCACGTTCAGCAGTTGTCCAATCATCGATTTGCGCGACATGCCGACCAACAGCGGCAAACCGAAACGATGAAATTCCGACAACCGGGCCAGAAGCTGATAGTTGTGCGCCAAATTTTTACCGAAACCGAAGCCTGGGTCGAGCAGCAATTTCTGATTTGTTATCCCCGCCTCGTTACAGCGCCGGATATGGTGCTCGAAAAACCTCTGAACGTCGGCGATCAGATCGTCGTAGTGCGGCGCCTGCTGCATGGTGCGCGGCTGCCCCTGCATGTGCATCAGGCAGACCGGCAAACCGCTTTCCGCCGCCGCCGCCAGAGCGCCCGGCTCCTGCAGCGAGCGGATGTCGTTGATCAAGTGTGCGCCGGCGTGCGCCGATTCGCGGATCACGCCCGCTTTCGAGGTATCGACCGAGATAAAGACTTCAAAGCGCTGCGCCAGCGCTTCCACCACCGGCACGACCCGCTCAAGCTCCTCTTCTTCGCTCACTTCCGCCGCCCCCGGCCTTGTCGATTCGCCGCCGATATCAATCATCGTGGCGCCGGCCGAAATCAGCGCATGCGCATGCACCAGCGCCTGATTCAGGGTGTTGTGGCGGCCGCCGTCGGAAAACGAATCCGGCGTCACGTTGAGGATGCCCATCACCTGCGGATGGGAGAGATTGAGCGTCATGTCGCGCACGGTTAACTGCATGGTTGGTCCACCTTACTGTTGCCTGGTTCACTGCCCGCCGGGCAAAAAAAACCCCGGCATGCCGGGGTTTGATGTTATTACACAGCCGCTGTTACTTGTCGAGCTGTTCGGACATGGTGTTGCCCGGCGTTGGGGTGCGCGGCTCATCTACCGGCGTCGGGGCTTTTGGGGTGCCGCCGTTGTCGGAGCTGTTGCCTTTGTTCGCATCGTCCCAGCCCGCCGGCGGACGCACGTCTTTGCGGTTCATCAGATCGTCGATCTGCGGCGCATCGATGGTTTCATACTTCATCAACGCATCCTTCATCGAGTGCAGGATGTCCATGTTTTCCATCAGCAGCGAGCGAGCACGCGTGTAGTTGCGTTCGATCAGCGACTTCACTTCCTGGTCGATGATACGCGCGGTTTCATCCGACATGTGCTTCGCCTTGGCCACGGAACGGCCCAGGAACACCTCGCCCTCTTCTTCCGCATACAACAGCGGCCCCAGCTTCTCGGAGAAGCCCCATTGGGTCACCATGTTGCGGGCGATGGAGGTCGCCACTTTGATATCGTTCGACGCACCGGTAGAGACTTTTTCCGGCCCGTAGATGATCTCTTCCGCCAGACGACCGCCGTACAGGGTGGAGATTTGGCTCTCCAGCTTCTGACGACTGGCGCTGATCGCATCCCCTTCCGGCAGGAAGAAGGTCACGCCGAGCGCCCGACCACGAGGAATGATGGTGACCTTGTGCACCGGATCGTGTTCAGGAACCAGGCGGCCAATGATGGCGTGGCCCGCTTCGTGATACGCGGTCGACTCTTTCTGCGCTTCAGTCATCACCATGGAGCGGCGTTCCGCCCCCATCATGATCTTGTCTTTGGCTTTCTCGAACTCCACCATCGACACCACGCGCTTGTTGCCGCGGGCGGCGAACAGCGCCGCTTCGTTGACCAGGTTGGCCAGATCGGCACCGGAGAAGCCCGGCGTACCGCGCGCAATGACGGAGGCGTCGATGTCGGCCGCCAACGGCACGCGGCGCATGTGCACCTTCAGGATCTGCTCGCGGCCACGCACGTCCGGCAGCCCGACCACGACCTGACGGTCGAAACGGCCTGGGCGCAGCAGCGCGGGGTCAAGCACGTCCGGACGGTTGGTCGCCGCGATGACGATGATGCCCTCGTTGCCTTCGAAACCGTCCATCTCAACCAGCATCTGGTTCAGGGTCTGCTCACGCTCATCGTGACCGCCACCCAGGCCGGCGCCACGCTGGCGACCGACGGCGTCGATTTCATCGATGAAGATGATGCACGGCGCGGCTTTCTTCGCTTGTTCGAACATGTCGCGCACGCGAGATGCACCCACGCCGACGAACATTTCGACGAAGTCGGAACCGGAAATGGTGAAGAACGGTACCTTCGCTTCGCCGGCGATCGCTTTCGCCAACAGCGTTTTACCGGTCCCCGGCGGGCCAACCATCAGCACGCCTTTCGGGATCTTGCCGCCCAGCTTCTGGAAACGGCTCGGTTCGCGCAGGTATTCCACCAGTTCGCTCACCTCTTCTTTCGCTTCGTCACACCCGGCAACATCGGCGAAAGTGGTCTTGATCTGGTCTTCCGTCAGCATGCGGGCCTTGCTCTTGCCGAAGGACATCGCGCCCTTGCCGCCGCCGCCCTGCATTTGCCGCATAAAGAAGATCCAGACCCCGATCAGCAACAGCATCGGGAACCAAGAGATAAAGATAGAAGCCAGCAGGCTCGGCTCTTCAGGCGGCTCGCCGACAACTTTCACATTCTTCGTTAACAACGTATCCAGCAACTTAGGATCGTTGACAGGGATGTAGGTCGTGTATTTGTTACTGTCTTTCTTGGTAACGTTAATTTCACGTCCGTTGATTCGCGCTTCGCGAACCTGGTCCTGGGTCAGTTCGGACATGAAGGTAGAGTAATCCACCCTACGGCCATTCGACTCGCTGGGCCCAAAGCTCTGGAATACAGACATCAACACTACCGCGATGACTAACCAGAGAATTAGGTTTTTCGCCATGTCACTCAAGGGATTAACCTCATCTTACAACTGTGTTAACAAACAGCGTTAGGGTACTACAGTTTGCGCCCTGTCGCTACAATGTACACTTCGCGCGAACGGGCGCGGGAAGCGTCTGGCTTACGAATCTTAACCTTCGTAAACAGGGAGCGAATTTCCCGTAGGTACTCGTCAAAGCCATCTCCCTGGAACACCTTCACCAGGAAACTTCCGCCTGGTGCGAGGACATCACGACACATATCCAGCGCCAACTCCACCAGATACATCGACCTTGGAATATCGACCGCCGGGGTGCCACTCATATTCGGGGCCATATCGGACATGACCACCTGAACCTTACTCTCGCCTACTCGTTCCAACAGTGCCTTCAGCACCAGTTCATCACGAAAATCGCCCTGAAGGAAATCGACGCCAACGATAGGATCCATTGGCAAAATATCACAGGCGATGATGCGCCCGGTACCGCCGATTTGGGTGACCACATACTGCGACCAGCCGCCCGGTGCGGCGCCCAGGTCAACCACGGTCATGCCCGGTTTGAACAGTTTGTCGCTCTGCTGTATTTCATCAAGTTTAAACCAGGCACGGGAACGCAGTCCCTTTTTCTGCGCCTGCTGTACATATTTATCGCTAAAGTGTTCTTGTAACCAGCGACTGGAGCTAGCCGAACGCTTTTTATTAGCCATCTCGTTTTCCAACTATCATAAAAAGAGTCTTATGTCAGGGTCGCTGCTCACGTAGACTCACACCGGTGAAGACCGATTTGGTGATATACATGAGATGGCGGTAGAATGTACCGTTTTCAATCCCAACTTAAGCAAAAAAGACAATGAATCTGAATAATAAACAAAAACAGCACCTGAAAGGCCTGGCGCATCCGTTAAAACCGGTGGTGATGCTGGGCAATAACGGTCTTACCGAAGGGGTGCTGGCTGAAATTGAACAGGCTCTGGAGCATCATGAGCTGATCAAGGTAAAAATCGCCGCTGAAGATCGCGAAACCAAGACCCTGATCGCCGACGCTATCGTGCGTGAAACGGGCGCCTGCAATGTGCAAGTTATCGGCAGTACGCTTATTCTTTACCGCCCGTCGAAAGAGCGCAAGATCAGTCTACCGCGTTAATAACCATCAGGTTAACGAAAAGGTGCCATGCGCCTGACCAAGATAAAAGGCCGCTTGCGGCCTTTTTCCTATCTTTACAAAACGTTGGCGCATTAATGACCAACGGTCCCGATCAGAGATACTCGACCTTCAGGATCTCGTATTCCACGTCGCCGCCTGGGGTTTTGATCACCACCACATCGTCTTGCTCTTTGCCGATCAGGCCGCGCGCCATCGGCGAGTTTACCGAAATCAGATTTTTCTTGAAATCGGCCTCATCGTCGCCAACGATGCGGTAAGTCACTTCTTCTTCGCTATCCAGATTCATCACCGATACGGTGGCGCCGAAGATCACCCGACCGGTGTTCGGCATCTTGGTGATGTCGATCACCTGAGCATTGGACAGCTTGGCTTCGATTTCCTGAATGCGGCCTTCACAGAAACCCTGCTGTTCGCGGGCGGCATGGTACTCGGCATTTTCTTTCAAGTCGCCGTGTTCACGCGCTTCAGCGATATCCGCAATGATTTTCGGGCGGCGCACGCTTTTAAGATATTCGAGCTCTTCGCGCAGTTTTTCAGCGCCAAACAAGGTCATCGGAATTTGGTTCATCGTATAAATACCTCTAAATCTTTCCTGTTCAAATAACCGTCATCCTGACGTATTCGTATGAAAACACGGTTGGCATACCGCCCCCCGCCTCCAGGCGACAAACAAAAGAAACCTGACTCGGAACGGAGCCCAAGCCAAGATCGGTTTTGCATTTTGATACGCATTTTAGCCTAGAGTTCCTTGAGGGTCATCGTTTACTTTTTCCCTGATTGCACCGTAGTATGACGGCACGTTATCCAGCTGTTATCCCGAGATTATGCGTTTTTCACGAATTGTCAGTGCATTGGCTTGCGCATTTGTTCTGAATGCGAATGCGGCCCCGGTTGAAGAGTACACACAATATCTGCCTGATGGGGCCAACCTTGCCCTGGTCGTTCAGAAGATCGGCGCCGGCTCGCCGACGATCGATTACCACTCTCAGCAAATGGCGCTGCCGGCCAGTACCCAAAAAGTGCTGACGGCGCTGGCGGCATTGCTGCAACTCGGGCCCGATTACCGTTTCACCACCACGCTGGAGAGCCAGGGCGATATCCGCGACGGCGTGCTGCGCGGCAACCTGATCGCTCGTTTCAGCGGCGATCCGACCTTCAAACGCCAGAGCCTGCGCAATATGGTGGCCGTCCTGAAAAAGCAGGGCGTGCGCCAAATCAGCGGCGACGTGCTGGTCGATACTTCGGTCTTCGCCAGCCATGACAAAGCGCCCGGTTGGCCATGGAACGATCTGACGCAGTGCTTCAGCGCGCCGCCGGCCGCCGCCATCGTCGATCGCAACTGTTTCTCGGTCTCGCTGTACAGCGCGCCGAACCCGGGCGACATGGCGTTTATCCGCGTCGCCTCCTATTATCCGGTTAATATGTTTAGCCAGGTGCGCACCCTGGCGCGCGGCTCGGCAGACGCGCAGTACTGCGAGCTGGACGTGGTGCCGGGCGAGCTGAACCGCTTTACCCTGACCGGCTGTCTGACGCAGCGCAGCGAGCCGTTGCCGCTGGCCTTCGCCATCCAGGACGGCGCCAGCTATGCGGGCGCGATCCTGAAAGACGAACTGACGCAGGCCGGCATCCAGATCGACGGGCATTTGAAACGCCAGACGCGTCCCGGCATTACCGGCACGGTGATCGCGCAAACCCAGTCGGCACCGCTGCACGATCTGTTGAAGATCATGCTGAAGAAGTCGGACAACATGATTGCCGATACCGTCTTCCGCACCATCGGTCATGAGCGCTTCGGCGTGCCGGGCACCTGGCGAGCGGGCTCCGATGCGGTGCGCCAGGTGCTGCGCCAAAAGGCCGGCATCGATCTGGGCAATACCATCATCGCCGACGGTTCCGGCCTGTCGCGCCACAACCTGCTGGCCCCGGCGACCATGATGCAAGCGCTGCAGTACATCGCGCAGCACGACAACGAGCTGAACTTTATCTCGATGCTGCCGCTGTCCGGCTATGACGGCACCCTGCGCTACCGCGGCGGCCTGCATGAAGCCGGCGTCGACGGCAAGGTGTCGGCCAAGACCGGCGCGCTGCAGGGCGTCTACAACCTGGCGGGCTTCATCACGACCGCCAGCGGCCAGCGCATGGCCTTCGTGCAGTATCTCTCCGGCTACGCCGTGCCGCCGGAAGATCAGAAACAGCGCCGCGCGCCGCTGGTGCGCTTCGAAAGCCGCCTGTATCGGGATATTTACCAAAACAACTGAGGGTCGTCATGAAGCTGCTGGTCGTTGAAGATGATGAACTGCTGCAACAGGGGCTGGCGTTGGCGCTGACCGGCGAGGGTTACGTCTGCGACTGCGCCGCCACGGCGGCGGAGGCCAACAGCCTGCTCATCACCAGCCAATACAGCATGGTGATCCTGGATCTCGGCCTGCCGGACATGGACGGCGCGGCGCTGCTGCGGCAGTGGCGCCGCCAGCAGATCGATCTGCCGGTGCTGATCCTGACCGCCCGCGACGCCCTGGAAGATCGCGTCGACGGGCTGGACGCCGGCGCCGACGACTACCTGGTCAAACCCTTCGCGCTGGTTGAGCTGCAGGCGCGCGTGCGCGCCCTCCTGCGGCGCTACCAGGGCCACAGCGACAATCTAATGCAGGTGGATGACCTGCAGTTGAACCTCTCCAGCCAGCAGGTCTACCTGCAGCAACAGCCGGTGGAAGTCACGCCAAAAGAGTTCGCCATTCTGTCGCGCCTGATCATGCGCGCCGGGCAGACGGTCAACCGTGAACTCCTGCAGCAAGATCTCTACACCTGGCAAGACGATCTGGGCTCCAACACGCTGGAAGTACACATCCACAACCTGCGCCGCAAACTGGGCAAGGATCGCATCCGCACCGTGCGCGGCATCGGCTACCGCCTGGAACCTTCCTCATGATCAGCATGCGCCGCCGCCTGCTGCTGATGTTGGCGCTGATCCTGTTGGTCACGCAGCTCATCAGCGCCTTCTGGCTGTGGCACGAAAGCCAGGAACAGATCAGCTTCCTGGTGGACGAAACCCTGTCCGCCAAAGTGCGCAGCGAGCGCGTCGATACCGAGATCGCCGAAGCCATCGCCTCGCTGTTGGCGCCTTCGCTGATCATGATGATCGTGACCCTGCTGGCGTCTTTCTGGGCCATCAGCTGGATCACCCGCCCGCTCAACCAATTGCAGCAGCGGCTGGAAAAGCGCTCTGCCGATAACCTGACGCCGCTGCCGATCACCAGCGACAGCCAGGAAATGGTGGCGGTCACCAATGCGCTCAATCAGCTGTTCTCGCGGCTGGACAACACCATTCAGCAGGAACGTCTGTTCACCGCCGACGCCGCCCACGAGCTGCGCACGCCGCTGGCCGGCATCCGCCTGCATCTGGAACTGATGGAAAAACAGGGCGTCAAGGGCAGCCAGGCGCTGATCGCCCGCATCGATCAGCTGATGCACACCGTCGAGCAGTTGCTGATGCTGTCGCGCGCCGGGCAAGACTTTGCCAGCGGCCATTACCAGCATTTCGATTGGGTAGCCGATGTGATCCAGCCGCTGCGTGAAGAGCTCGACGAAATGACCGCCCAACGCGGGCAAACGCTGGCCTGGCAATTGCCGGCCGCCGCCGCGGTGAACGGCGATCCGGTGCTGCTGCGGCTGCTGCTGCGCAACCTGGTCGAAAACGCCCACCGATACGGCCCGGAAGGCGGCGCGATACAGGTGCAGTTAACGCCGCAGGACCGCGGTTATCTGCTGCAGGTCATCGACGATGGCCCGGGGATCAAGGAAGAGATGGTCGGGGAGCTGACGCAGGCGTTTCGCCGCATGGATCAACGCTATGGCGGCAGCGGACTGGGCTTAAATATCGTGATCCGCATCGTGCAGCTGCACCAGGGGCGCTTGACGCTGGAAAACCGCCGCGATGCGCGCGGCCTGAATGCCCAGTGTTGGCTGCCGGAAAAGGCGCTCAAATAATAAGGGCCCAGCGTTGCTGAGCCCTTTATCACCGAATTACTTCTGGTAAATGATTTCGACGCCTTCGTCGTCGTCTTCGTCCCAGTCGTCATCCCAGTCGTCATCCGCTTCCGATTCCATCTCCGCCAGCTGTTCGCGGTGGTAGTCATCCCACATGAATTCGACTTTTTCCGGCGCGCTTTCTTCGATCGCCATCGCTTTCGGCTGGGTGTTGATGAAGTTCATCACGTCCCAGCACAGCGCGTTGACGCCTTCGCGGTTGGCGGCGGAGATCATGTAGTACTTTCCTTCCCAGCCCATGCCTTCCACAATCGCCTTGGCACGTTCGGCAGCTTCTTCCTCACCAATCACATCAATTTTGTTGAATACCAGCCAGCGTGGCTTCTGCGCCAGATTTTCGCTGTATTGGTTCAACTCGTTGATGATGACTTTGGCGTTTTCCACCGGATCGGATTCGTCGATCGGCGCAATGTCCACCAGGTGCAGCAGCACGCGGCAACGCTCCAGGTGTTTCAGGAAGCGAATACCGAGGCCCGCGCCTTCGGAGGCGCCCTCGATCAGCCCCGGAATGTCGGCGACCACAAAGCTCTGCTCGTGGTCCATGCGCACTACGCCCAGGCTTGGCACCAGCGTGGTAAACGGATAATCGGCCACCTTCGGCTTGGCGGCGGACACCGCGCGGATGAAGGTCGATTTGCCGGCGTTCGGCAGCCCCAGCATGCCCACATCGGCCAGCAGCAACAGCTCCAGCAACAGATCGCGCGCTTCGCCGGCGGTGCCCAGCGTCTTCTGACGCGGCGCACGGTTGACCGATGATTTGAAACGGGTGTTGCCCAGACCGTGCCAGCCGCCCTTGGCGACCATCAGTTTCTGCTCGTGACGGGTCATGTCGCCGAGGATCTCGCCGGTGCCCTGATCCTTCACGCGCGTGCCGACCGGCACCTTGATGATGACGTCTTTACCGCGTTTACCGGTACAGTCGCGGCTCTGGCCATTCTGACCGCGCTCGGCGCGGAAAGACTTCTCAAAGCGGTAGTCGATCAGAGTATTGAGGTTCTCGTCCGCCAGCAGGTAGACGTCGCCGCCGTCGCCGCCGTCGCCGCCGTCAGGCCCGCCGTTAGGGATATATTTTTCGCGGCGGAAGCTGACGCATCCGTTGCCGCCATCGCCTGCAACGACCAGAATCGCTGCTTCATCTACAAACTTCATTTACCGTCTCCGTAAATCATTCACCGGGCTGCTTCAAAGGAGCAACCTGGGGGGGTTCTGCCCGTCGCGGCCACCACCGGTGACCAATTGCGGAAAACATAGCGCCCGCCACAACCACAAACGCGCCAACATAGCCGACGAGGTTCAACGTCGGCGCGGCGAACGCCTGAGGCCAGGCCAGCGCCAATAAATCTGAAAACAGCAGGGTAAACAGCGGGGTCAGCGTCACTAACGCACTCACCTGCGCCGCCTGCCAGCGCGCCATCGCTTCCGCCAGCGCGCCATAGCCGATCAACGTGTTGGCGCCGCAAAACAGCAGACACGCCAATTGCCAGCCACTAAGCTGGAAAATCACCTCGGGTTTGGCCAGAGGGAACAACGCTATCGCACATAAAGTGTACAACATAACCAGGATCTGCGGCGAAGCCAGCCGTCGCAGCAATACCTTCTGCGCCACGCCGTAGCTCACCCAGACCATCGCCGCACACACGCCCAGCATGACGCCCAGCGTGTAGTCCGTCAGCCGGGTAAAGATCTCTATCAGACTGACGTTGAAAAACAACATCAGTCCACAAATCAGCATCAAGGCGCCAATGACCTGGGTGATGCGCATGCGCTCTTTTAAAATCAGCACGCTGGCGAACATCATGCCCACCGGCGACAGCTGGCCAATCACCTGCGACGCCGTCGGGCTCAGGTATTGCAGCGATGAGCTGAAGAACACAAAGTTGCCCAACAGCCCCGCCGTGGCGATCGCCAACAGCAGCAGCCAACGCGGTTGACGGAACATCTTCAGCGGCGGCAGCTTGCCGCGTACCGCGAGGATCACGCCCAAACCGATGGCGGCCATGGTAAAGCGATACCAAACGACGGTAAACGGCTCCATCACCGCCAACACTTCTTTCATTGCGATCGGCAACGCGCCCCAGCAAACCGCCGTGGTTAACGCCAGGGAAATACCCACGCCGACCTGCTGCTTCGTATCCATATTACCTTCGCCAACGCTGACGGGGCTGCCCGCAGGCAACCCATAAATGTAAAAAGCCCCGCAACGAATTGCGGGGCTTACATCTATTTCGTAAGGCTCGAAAAATTATTCAGCTTCGATGCTGATGAATTTACGATTGCTCGGGCCTTTAACTTCGAATTTGACTTTACCGTCTTTCAAAGCAAACAGAGTGTGGTCTTTGCCGCAACCCACGTTGGTACCAGCGTGGAATTTGGTGCCGCGCTGACGAACGATGATGCTGCCTGCCAGTACTGCTTCGCCGCCAAAGCGTTTTACGCCCAGACGTTTAGCTTCTGAATCGCGACCGTTACGAGTCGAGCCGCCAGCCTTTTTGTGTGCCATTAATCCGCTCTCCTAACTTAAGCGCTGATGCCGGTGATTTTAACGTCAGTGAACCACTGACGGTGGCCCTGCTGCTTACGGTGGTGTTTACGACGACGAAACTTAACAATCTTAATTTTCTCGCCACGACCGTGAGCAACGACTTCAGCTTTGATCTTGCCGCCATCGACGAAAGGAACGCCGATTTTGATATCTTCGCCATTAGCGATCATCAGAATCTGGTCAAACTCAACCGCTTCACCAGTTGCGATGTCCAGCTTTTCCAAGCGAACGGTCTGACCTTCGCTTACTCGGTGTTGTTTACCACCACTTTGGAAAACCGCGTACATATAAAACTCCGCTTTCCGCGTGCCCGACTGTGTTAGTTCAGAGCGCGCTATAAATATTCACAATAGGGCGCGAATTCTACGCAAAAAAGCGGCGCATGACAAGAGCAGAATAAGACCAGATGTACAAAAAAGAAGAAAAAAAACACAGTTTCTCTCGTGGCGTTTATCTGAACCGTTTTTCAAGTACAATCATAGGGACAGTTACCGCCATGTACCGATGTGAGCAGCGATCTCAACGCGGTGAAGAGAAACACAGCTGAAAAAAACACAATGAACCTAGAGCAAATTACCGAGTTAACCGCGCAAGATATGGCGGCCGTGAACGCAACAATTCTCGAACAGCTGAATTCCGATGTCACGCTCATCAATCAGCTTGGCTATTACATTATCAGCGGTGGCGGTAAACGCATCCGGCCGATGATCGCCGTTCTGGCGGCGCGAGCGTTGGGCTATGAAGGCAACAAGCACGTCACCGTCGCCGCCCTGATCGAATTCATCCATACCGCCACGCTGCTGCATGACGACGTCGTCGACGAATCGGACATGCGCCGCGGCAAAGCCACCGCCAACGCCGCGTTCGGCAACGCCGCCAGCGTGCTGGTCGGCGACTTTATCTATACCCGCGCCTTCCAGATGATGACCAGCCTGGAATCGCTGCGCGTGCTGGCGCTGATGTCGGAGGCGGTCAACGTCATCGCCGAAGGCGAAGTGCTGCAGTTGATGAACGTGCACGATCCTGACATCAGCGAAGAAAGCTACATGCGGGTGATCTACAGCAAAACCGCCCGTCTGTTTGAGGCGGCGGCGCAATCGTCGGCGATCCTGTCCGGCGCCAACGCCGAGCAAGAGAAGGCGCTGCAAGATTATGGCCGCTACCTCGGCACCGCTTTCCAGCTGATCGACGATCTGCTCGACTACAGCGCCGACGGCAGCACCCTGGGCAAAAACACCGGTGACGATCTGAATGAAGGGAAACCGACCCTGCCGCTGCTGCACGCGATGCACAACGGCGACGACGCACAGCGTGAGATGATCCGCGGCGCGATTGAGCAAGGCAACGGTCGTCACCTGCTGGAGCCGGTATTGCAGGCGATGCAACAATGCGGTTCGCTGGAATACACTCGCCAACGCGCCGAGGAAGAGGCCGACAAGGCGATCGCCGCGCTGCAGATCTTGCCGGCCTCGGAGCACCGCACGGCGCTGGAAGGCCTGGCGCATCTGGCAGTGCAACGCGACTTTTAAGAAACAAAAGTTTCTTAACGTTCTTATCAGGCCCGCTGAGGCGGGCCTGTCTAGGTATTGTTCTCTTCGTCAATGCGCGCCAGCAGGCCGCCTATCCCTTCCCGCATCAGGAAAGCCACCATTTTATCGCGCTCGCTCTCCGTCAAATGGTAGTAATACTCGATCCATACCGCTAACGGATCCTGGCGTTCTACGTCATACGCCGCCCCATCTTCTTTCAGCATCAGCAGGTTGCGCGCGCCAGGCGGCAGGCTGTCGATATGATACTCCAACGCTTTTCCCTGCACGCCTTTACGCCTGCGGCTTATCCAGCCTTCGCGCCGGGCCATCAGATTGATTCCCTGTGGTGAGGAAGGTAATCCTGCGATGCCTGTCAGTTCCTTGGCGGCAAACCACTCGTTTTTCATAGCCATCATCTCTGGGCAATAGTGGGCAAAGTCATTTTTGGAAATTACTTGGGTATTTTTTAGGAAATTTAATGGTATTCTTGTTTCCGAATAAGCGTTTCACGTTGTTCAAACGCCTAACCCTGATCCGTTAGTTATACCACTAACGCAACTTTGGCTAATCAGAAAAGGAATGTAAACATGAATTCAAGGAACCCAGATTGGCATCCGGCAGATATCATCGCGGCGTTACGCAAACAGGGCACCACGCTGGCGGCGGTGTCGCGCAAGGCCGGATTAAGCTCATCAACGCTGGCCAACGCGCTGTCGCGTCCCTGGCCGAAGGGGGAATGGCTGATCGCCGAAGCAATCGGCATCCACCCATCGGAGATCTGGCCAAGCCGCTATTATGATCCGCATAGCGATTGCCTGCTGGATCGAAAAGCCCGCATCAAATCGTGAACGCGGGGCAAAAAAAACCGCCGGAACAGCGTCCGGCGGCGTTTATCGGCTGACTATCGGCGACGATCAGTTATTGATGAACTTCTCGCCCAGTTCGATATCTTTGTGCAGCACGTCCAGCATCTCATTCAGCGCTTTCTGTTCGAAGGCGCTCAGCGTGCCGATATCCTTGCGCTCTTCAACGCCGTTTTTACCCAGCACCAACGGCTGTGCGAAGAAGCGGGCGTATTTGCCGTCGCCTTCAACGTAAGCGCATTCCACAACGCCTTTCTCGCCCTGCAGTGCGCGCACCAGAGACAGACCGAAACGCGCGGCCGCCTGGCCCATGGACAGCGTAGCAGACCCGCCACCGGCTTTGGCTTCCACCACTTCGGTGCCGGCGTTCTGAATGCGTTTGGTCAGATCCGCCACTTCCTGATCGGTGAAGCTCACGCCAGGGATCTGCGACAGCAGAGGCAGGATAGTCACGCCAGAGTGGCCGCCGATCACCAGCACGTTCAGCTCTTCCGGCTGCTTGCCTTTCAGCTCGGCCACGAAGGTGTTGGAACGGATGATATCCAGCGAAGTCACGCCGAACAGTTTGTTCTTGTCGTAAACGCCGGCTTTTTTCAGCACTTCCGCCGCGATGGCGACCGTGGTGTTAACCGGGTTGGTGATGATGCCGATGCAGGCTTTCGGGCAGGTTTTCGCCACTTGCTCAATCAGGTTGCGCACGATGCCGGCGTTAACGTTGAACAGGTCAGAGCGATCCATGCCTGGCTTACGAGCCACGCCGGCGGAAATCAGCACCACGTCCGCACCCTGCAGAGCCGGGGTCGCGTCTTCGCCGCTGAAGCCTTTGATTTTAACTGCGGTTGGGATGTGGCTTAAGTCGACGGCAACGCCTGGGGTAACGGGGGCAATGTCGTAGAGAGAGAGTTCAGAACCTGAAGGAAGCTGGGTTTTGAGTAGAAGGGCGAGGGCCTGGCCGATACCGCCAGCAGCACCGAGAACTGCAACTTTCATCCTATACTCCTTTATTGTCTTAAATATATAAAGCGCCGTGAATGTGTTGGTGACGGACCTTAAATTATTACACCTTTAAAAACAATAAATTAGCTAATTGTTGCCTGCAGGTGCAATAAAATGACCGCTGTCGCGCCCATTTTAGATTAAATCGCTTACGCATGAAGGGCATAGCGCACACTAATCAAAAATAGTGCGAGGTTATTCACGAGCAAGTTAACCGGCCGTTACATTACACCCTTACGCAACATCAGAACAACATCATTTTAATAACATTTTATTTACCAGCGCAGGCCGATTTTCCGACGTCAAAAGGGCATATTCATCACGGCCGGATTTTGTTAAAATGCCGCCCTTTCCTCGCCGCCCGGTCATGTTTATTTTCTTTGGGTCGGCCCTTGTTGCATAAAAATTCATCTATATGCATAATCATGACTTCCATTATCAACATTCCACGGTGCAAAATGCGTAATCCCGCAAAACAGGAAGATCTGATCAAGACGTTCAAAGCGTTATTGAAAGAAGAAAAATTCAGTTCTCAAGGCGAGATCGTTTTGGCGCTGCAAGAAGAAGGCTTCGAAAACATTAACCAATCCAAAGTATCGCGCATGCTGACCAAGTTCGGTGCGGTACGTACGCGCAATGCCAAAATGGAAATGGTGTATTGCCTTCCTGCCGAACTCGGCGTGCCGACCACCACCAGCCCGCTGAAGAACCTGGTGCTGGACGTCGACCATAACGACGCCGTCGTGGTGATCCACACCAGTCCGGGCGCCGCACAGCTGATCGCCCGCCTGCTTGACTCCTTGGGCAAATCCCAAGGCATCCTCGGCACTATCGCCGGCGACGACACGATTTTCGTCACCCCGTCCAGCGGCTTTACCGCTCAGAAGCTGCATGAAGCGATCCTGGGCGTGTTCGAGCAAGAGCTGTGAAACCTGGCGCTAACAAAGTGCGGCTACCGCCCGCATTTTGTTAGCGCTTCTTTAACCCTCGCGTTACCTTTCCGGCCTTCAACCGCGTTTAACACTGCTTTTTTATCCCGCAACAACACATTTCCATGACATATCCATGTAACCAGCAGTACCCACTGTGATCTTCCGCACTTTTGGTCAAAAGCACTTACCTTATTGAAATTACATAAATTTAACATCAAAAGATCGTTTTATGAGCGTTTTTTATTCCTTGTAGTTATAAAAAATAAGGTTCATCGGTTTAAAGTTTCACTAGCAACTGTTAGCGAACTATTAATTTTTCGAGTTACTAGCTGTATACTCATTTCCGTGAACTAAGTCACAGTTCGTTGGAACTGATAAAAGAATACGATGAGGTGAGATGATGAAAATTAAAGCTACCGTTGCAACCCTGAGCGTTCTGTCCATGCTTTCCTTCGGCGCATTCGCAGCACAATCTGTTGATGCAACCCAGGCCGCAAAACTGCAGCCCGCCGGCGTGATCACTGTGAGCGGCGTCGCCGCGGCACCTTCCGACATTCGTCAGGCGCTGTCCGATAAAGCCGACGCCAAAGGGGCGACCGCTTACCGCGTGATCGAAGCGCGCAACGACGGCAACTTCCACGCGACCGCTGAAATCTACAAATAAGTACCGGCATTACCCGGCAACGGGCAATACATCTCTGGAATCAAACGCTGTCATAACGGCCTTCAAGAATAAAAATCGCTGCCAAGCCCTTCCAGGCTGTTATGACCAAGGATCGCTATCATGAACATGAAAACTACTCTCGCTGCACTCGGTTTGCTGTCCGTCATCTCCTTCGGCGCGTCTGCCGCCCAGTTGGTGACTAACTATCAGACCGCCAATCTGCAATCTATCGGCACCATTACCGTCAGCGGCATCGACGGCGCACCGACCGACATACGCCAGGCGCTGTCGGAGAAAGCCGACGCGAAAGGCGCGACCGCCTACCGCGTGATCGAAGCGCGTAACGAAGGCAACTATCACGCCACCGCCGAGATTTACAAATAACAACTCTGGGAACGGTTTTGCAGAGCTGATTACCCTCGTCACTGCCACTGCCGAGTTCTGACGCAAACGCCGATTTCCCAGAGACCCTCTCGTCGTCCTATCCGACGAACCCCGTTGCCCTCGCTCGCGAGGGCTTTTTTATGGGCGTAAAAAAGGCCGCGAATGCGGCCCTTAGGTTGGCTTATGCGGCTGAACGATCAGTAGGTCACCTTCGGTTCCTGCTTTTTCGCCAACGCGTTCAACAGGCGATCGTGAATGCCGCCGAAACCGCCGTTGCTCATCACCAGAATGTGGTCGCCCGGCTGTGCGGTTTTCACCACCATCTCCACCAGCGTGTCGAGATCCGCGCTCCAGTGCGCCGGCTGCACGCAGGCATCCGCCACTTCCGCAACCTGCCACGGAATGTGATGCGGCTGGAACAGGAACACTTCATCGGCGCGGCCGAGCGAAGGCGCCAGATCGTTTTTGCTGATGCCCATTTTCATGGTGTTGGATCGCGGCTCCAGCACCGCCAGAATGCGCGCCGTGCCGCCTACCTTGCCGCGCAGCGCGGCCAGGGTGGCCAGGATCGCCGTCGGGTGGTGTGCGAAGTCGTCGTAAACAGTGACGCCGTTGGCTTCGCCGCGCAGCTCCAGGCGGCGGCGGGCATTGATGAAATCGCCCAATGCGCGGCAGGCGTCCGCCGGCTGCACGCCGACGTGACGGGTCGCCGCGATGGCCATCAGGCCGTTATGCATGTTGTGCTCGCCCACCAGCGCCCAGTTCACTTCGCCAACCTGCTCGCCGTCGAGGAACACCGCGTAATGGCTGGCGTCCGGCGTCAGCTTCTGCGCGCGCCAGGTGCCCTCTTCGCCCACCAGCTCCTGCTCGCTCCAGCAGCCCATCGCCATCACCTGCTTCAGGTGGCTGTCGTTGTCCGGCAGGATGATCTTGCCTTTGCCCGGCACCAGACGCACCAGGTGGTGGAATTGTTTCTGAATGGCTTTCAGATCGTCGAAGATATCGGCGTGGTCGAACTCCAGGTTGTTCATGATCAGCGTGCGCGGGCTGTAGTGCACGAACTTGGAGCGCTTGTCGAAGAACGCGCAGTCATACTCGTCGGCCTCGATCACGAAGAACGGGCTGCCGCCGAGGCGAGCCGAGACGTCGAAGTTGCCCGGCACGCCGCCGATGACGAAGCCGGGCTGGTAGCCGCAGGCCTCGAGGATCCAGGTCGCCATGCCGGCGGTGGTGGTTTTACCGTGGGTGCCGGCGACCGCCAATACCCAGCGATCGCGCAACACGGCGTCGTGCAGCCACTGCGGACCGGAAACGTAAGGGATGCCACGCTCCAGCACCGCCTCCACGCACGGGTTGCCGCGCGTCATGGCGTTGCCGATGATCACCAGATCCGGTGCCGGATCCAGCTGGGCTGGATCATAACCCTGAATAAGATCGATCCCCTGGTTCTCCAGCAGCGTGCTCATCGGCGGATAGACGTTGGCGTCCGAACCGGTGACGTCATGCCCCAGTGAGCGCGCCAGCATCGCCAGCCCGCCCATAAAGGTGCCACAGATCCCAAGAATGTGAATGCGCATAGGTTTCTCATGTGAGTGCATCGAATGTCGGCATATTCTAACGCTCAGAATCGTCCAGAAGAAATGGATTTGCCTATGAATGGCGCGCATCTTTGGGCTACACTGCTCGCGAAAACGTTGGCGGTTTGTTAACAGGCCGCTATCCATCCGTAGATTCAGGGATTGTGTCATGAAAACGTTAGGCGAATTTATCGTCGAGAAACAGCACGACTTCTCGCACGCCACCGGCGAGCTGACCGCGTTACTTTCTGCCATTAAACTGGGCGCCAAAATCATCCACCGCGACATCAACAAGGCCGGCCTGGTTGATATTCTGGGGACCAGCGGGGTGTCCAACGTACAGGGCGAAGTTCAGATGAAACTGGACCTGTACGCGAACGAAAAACTGAAAGCGGCGTTGAAAGCGCGCGGTGAAGTTGCGGGTATCGCTTCCGAAGAAGAAGATGAAATCGTGATATTCGACGGCGAGCGTGCTGAAAATGCCAAGTATGTCGTATTGATGGATCCGTTGGACGGTTCGTCCAACATCGATGTCAACGTCTCGGTCGGTACGATTTTCTCTATCTATCGTCGCATCACGCCGGTCGGCACGCCGGTGACCGAAGAAGACTTCCTGCAGCCGGGCAGCGCCCAGGTCGCAGCGGGTTACGTGGTTTACGGGTCGTCCACCATGCTGGTGTACACCACCGGTTACGGCGTCCACGCCTTCACGTACGATCCGTCTCTGGGCGTGTTCTGTCTCTCTCACGAGAAAGTGCGCTTCCCGGCGAGCGGCAACATGTATTCCATCAACGAAGGCAACTACATCAAGTTCCCTCTCGGCGTGAAGAAATACATCAAGTACTGCCAGGAGCAGGACGAAGCGACGCAGCGCCCTTATACCTCGCGCTACATCGGTTCTCTGGTGGCGGACTTCCACCGCAACCTGCTGAAAGGCGGCATCTACATCTACCCAAGCACCGCCAGCCACCCACAAGGCAAGCTGCGCCTGCTGTACGAATGCAACCCGATGGCGTTCCTGGCCGAACAGGCCGGCGGCAAGGCCAGCGACGGCAAAAACCGCATTCTGGACATCACGCCGGTGAAACTGCACCAGCGCGCGCCATTCTTCGTCGGCACCAAGTCGATGGTGGAAGACGCAGAACGCTTCATCGCCGAAAACCCGGACGAGTAACGCGTTCTTTGCCAGGGTTCGGCGCCTTGCCGAACCCTTATTGCCTTACAGCTTGAAGGCCGCCATGCTCTGCGCCAGCAGCTGAGCCTGATCTTCCAGCGAGCGCGTCGCCGCCGCAGACTCCTCCACCAGCGCCGCATTCTGTTGCGCCACCTGATCCATCTGCGCCACCGCCAGGTTCACCTGTTCGATACCGCTGCTTTGTTCGCGCGTCGCCGCCGAGATCTCACGCATCAACGCCGTCACCCGGCCCACTTCACCGGTGATGCCGCTCATGGTCTGCGCCGCCGACTCCACCATCTGTTCGCCTTCCTGCACCCGGTTTTGCGACGCTTCGATCAGCCCTTTGATCTCTTTCGCCGACTGGGCGCTGCGCTGCGCCAGGTTGCGCACTTCACCGGCCACCACCGCGAAACCGCGGCCCTGTTCACCGGCGCGCGCCGCTTCCACCGCCGCGTTCAGCGCCAGAATATTAGTCTGGAAGGCGATACCGTCCATCACGCTGATGATATCGGCGATGCGGCGTGAACTGTCGGTGATCGCCTGCATCTTGCTCATCACCTGGCTGACCACCTCGCTGCCCTGGTTGGCGATATCGGACACGCTCAGCGCCAGCTGGTTGGCCTGTTCACAGTTCTCGGCGTTCATTTTCACCGTCGAGGTCAGTTGCTCCATGCTGGCGGCGGTCTCTTCCAGCGAGGCGGCCGATTCTTCGGTGCGCTGCGCCAAATGCAGGTTGCCGGCCGCCAGTTCGCGTGAACCGGTGTCGATCTGGCTGCTGGCGTCGCGCACTTTGCTGACCGAACTGGCCAACGCCTGCTGCATGCGCTGCATCGCGCGTATCAGGCGCCCCATTTCGGTATCGCCCTCGCCGCGGATCTCGTGGGTCAGATCGCCGCCGGCGATGTGTTCCAGCTGCGCGATGGACTCGTCCAGCGGGCGCAGAATGATCACTCGCAGCGCGAACCAGGCCAGCACCGCCAGCAGCACACTCAGCATGCCCGCCACCACGATCAGCGAGATCTTGGTGCTGGCGTTGCTTTCCGCGTCATGCACCTGTTGGGCGCCGAGCTTCATGGCGAAGCTGCGGAAATCGGTGAGATCCTTTTCAAACGCGATGCTCAATGCGGAGATGCGCGTCTCCTGGATATGGTAATACTCATCGATCTTGCCGGCCTTGATGGCGGCGGCCATCGGCTTCACGCCCTGTTCCAGATAGGCGCGATAGCTGTTTTGCAGGCGGCTGGAGAGTTCGCGGCCGCGATCGGTCACGGTGCCGACGCCGACAAAGCGCGCCATTTCCTGGTTCGACTGCTCGAGGTAGCCGTAGATGCGGCCCACGGTGGCATCGGCGACATCAGTCTGGCCGATCTCCCGTTGGCGCACCGCCAGCGAGGCGGCGGTTCGGGCGCGCAGCGTCAGGTTGGAGCTGTTGGCCAGCGAGCCCAGCTCTTCGCCGAGGATCTGATTTAAGGTATGGATCGAGCGCGATCCTTCGTTAATCGCGTTGACGCCAATAACGCTGACCATGATCAGCAGCATGGTCATCAGGCTCAGCAGGGCGATCAGCCCAGCCTTCACCGTAATCTTTTTTAGCATGAGTTCTTCCCGGCTTCAGAATAGTGAGATCAGACGTAGTAGGGGTGGCAAAACGCGGAGCCAGCTTTGCTGGCTCATTATTGTTTGTTGAAGTTATCGGCAGGCGGAGGCAAAACTTCATGCCGCGGCGGGATTAATCTGGAAATTCTCCGCGCGCAGAGACACAGGGTTTTCGACGATGAAAAGGGCAGGAAATCGCAAAAGAGTCCGCTATAATAGCCGCCACTCCATTTCTGGTTTGATGATTAAAGGAAACCGACATGAGCTTGAATCTGGTCCCAGCTGGCAAAGACCTGCCGGAAGACATCTACGTAGTAATCGAAATCCCGGCCAACGCCGATCCAATCAAATACGAAATCGACAAAGAAACCGGCGCACTGTTCGTTGACCGTTTCATGTCCACCGCGATGTTCTACCCGTGCAACTACGGCTACATCAACCACACCCTGTCTCTGGACGGTGACCCGGTTGACGTGCTGGTTCCAACCCCATACCCGCTGCAGCCGGGCTCCGTGATCCGCTGCCGTCCGGTTGGCGTGCTGAAAATGACCGACGAAGCCGGTGAAGACGCCAAGCTGGTTGCGGTGCCGCACAGCAAGCTGACCAAAGAGTACGATCACGTGAAAGACGTGAACGACCTGCCGGAACTGCTGAAAGCCCAGATCGCTCACTTCTTCGAGCACTACAAAGATCTGGAAAAAGGCAAATGGGTGAAAGTGGAAGGCTGGGCAGACGCTGCCGCAGCTAAAGCGGAAATCATCGCCTCCTTCGAACGCGCTGCCAAGAAGTAATTCCAGCCGCCGTCCGATGAAAAAACACCGCTCATTGAGCGGTGTTTTTTTTCTTACTGTTCTTCGAGACGCTTCAGCCAGTCACCGCTGGTAATTCGCGGGTAACCGTCCACGCTGTGTTTGTACAGGTAGATCCACGCACTCCCATAAGGCGTCTGAATCAGCTCGCGCTTATAGTCCTTGGTGTTGCTTTTCAGTTCGTCCAGCTCTGCCAGAATCGATGAGTTAATACGATACACCTCGCAATGTATCGTGCCCTCTCCAGGGATCGCCGCCGGGTAATGGCCCAGATTATAAATCTGATAGCCTTCGAGCTCGTGCTCGCCGAGCCATTGGGCGTTGGTCATCCAATGGCTGTTTCCCTGTTTGCGCCGTAAACTGCCGTAGACAATTATTCGCATCGCTAAAACTCAAACTGATAGAGCAAATCTAATGCCTGGTCGAGACCAGACACCGCTTCAAGATACAACTTAGGCATCAGGCGATAACGCAACGTCAGCGTGGCCAGTGAGTCGAAAATGCCCACCCCATATTTTACTTGTAAGCCTGGGAGGACATAGCCGCTCACGACAACCTGAGAATTGTCGCCAACCCCCTGAGTGTCCAGAGCCAAATTACTCACGCCGAATGCCTCGCCGATTTTACCCACAAGTTGACCACTTTGTGCAACCCCCATGCCGATTAACATCGACGTCATGGCGTTGCCGTCGGCGCCTGAGCTGTTCAAGCCCTGGCCACGCAGCAGATAAGACAGGGCTTCCTGTTGCGATTTGGCCGGATCGGAGAACACTTCCAGCTTCGGCGCATCCGCCAGGCCGGTCACGCGCACGCCGGCGGTCACGTCGTCCTCGGTGGATTCCGGGTTGCGGATTGCTTCGATATTGAGCAGCGGCTGATCCGGCGGGCCGGAGAACATCAGCTGCCCTTTACGCACGATCAAATCCTGACCATAAGCATGGAAGCGACCGGAAGGGATGTCAATCTGGCCATTGAGGCCCAGCCCTTTCTTGTCCTGCACCACTTTCAAATCGCCCTTCAAGCGGGCTTTGAGGCCGAAGGCGTCCAGCCGCACGTCGTTGCCGACGTGGATCATCAGGTTGCTGTTAATGGGGATCGACGCCGTCTTCGGTTGAATCGGCTTCAGCTGATCGTCCAGCATCACCTCGTCGGAAGAGACGCCTACCGCGCTTTCCGGCAGCTCCTGCACCGTGATGCGCGCCCAGGGAATATCGACCTTGCCGTTGAGCGAGAACAGCTGCGGCGTGGCTTCGAACACCAGATCCGGCGACACGTCGATGCGGATCATCGGTGGCACCGTCACCCGCAGCTTGTCGCCCTTGGCGGCGATGCGTGCGCGCCAGGCGTTGATGTCACGCCAGTCGGCATCGCCCGCCAGATTCAGCTGGCCGCGCGTGGTGCTGAGCAGCCCTTCCAGCGTCGAGGTCATGCCGTTGAAATTCACCGCCAGCCGCGCGTCGGTCATATCGAACGGCATCCAGTGCCCCTGCACCTTCGCCCGATCCAACGCCAGGCGGCCGAACACCAGCGGCTTCTGCGCGCTGCCGCCCAGGCGCAGGTTGGCGTTCAGCATGCCCGCCGCGCTTTCGCCCTTCATCAGCGCCGGGTTGATCAGCGCCAGCGAGATGTTGGTGATATTGACGTTGCCGCTGATGGTGCGCCGCACCTGCGGATCCACCACCTGGATGTTGCCGTCGAACTGGCCGTTGTTGGTCAGTTTGATCCGCCAGTCAGCCTGCGCGCGGCCGTTGTTCAGACCGGCGTTGAGGGTCAGCGTATCGAAGGCGATCGGCAGCGCGTTGCCCTGCACCTGCTGTACCACCTTGACGCCGTTGCCGGCCAACGTGACCTTCGCCTCCGGCAGCGCGCCGCCCGGTTTCCAGCTGACGTCGGCCCGGCCGGTGAACACGCCGCTCAGGGCGGTTTCCGGGCCGAGGAACGGCTTGATCATCGCCAGATCGAAGCGGTTGAGCACCACGCTGGCCTGGCCGCTCTGGCCGGCTTCGATGGTCTTCGGCACGCAAAGCTCGGCGTTCGGGTTCTGCCAACAGTGCGGCCCGATGCTGATTTTCTGTGCGGTGTTCAGGTAGTCCAGCGCGATGGCGCGCGTCAGGCGCCACTCCCCCACCGGCGTATCGAAGCGGGTATTGTTCAGATTGCCGCGCCAGCGCTGCTGCTGACGATCGAAGCTGCCCTGCAGCGCCAGCTGGCCGGAGACCGGCTTACCGTCGATCTTCAGCTGCAGCTGATGCTGCTTCTCGCTGCCTTTGGCGTCGAGGGTCAGCAAGCTGACTTCCAGCGCGTCCTGCTTCAGCTGCTCGACGCGTACCGCCAACTGCCCCTGGATCTGATCCGTGGAGCGCACGTCGCCGTCGATTTTCACGCGGTTGATGCGCAGCGCCTGCCACTGCAAACCGGAAGCGGTCAAATCCGCCAGCAGCTGAGGCGCCTGCAGATTGCCGCGCAGCTTCAGCAGCCCTTTGGCGGTGCCGCCCAGGCCCGGCAGCGCGCCGTCCAGACGCGGCGCGTCGATGTTGGCGTCCAGGTTCCAGCTCTTCTCGTCCAGCTGTCCTTTAACGTTCAGCTGGTTGCGCCCCAACGTCAGATCGATGCCGGGGATTTTCCACTGCCCGGCGGCGTTGCCGCTCAGCGTGCCGCGCGCCGTGACCTTGTTCTGCTTCACGTTGCCGTCAAGCTGCAGCACCGGCACCTGCAGCTGCCAGCTGCCGCCGTGCAGGCTGCCGCGCGTAGCTATCTTGCCGTCGAGTTTCGCTGGCCATTCCGGCCACTGCTTGGCGGTATTGATGCCGCTCAGCGTCAATTGCGAGTTCCAGCTGATGGCCTTGCTCCAGTCCACCAGCGCAGTGAGATCGGTATTGCCCTGCAGCGCCGCCAGGCGCAGGCGCTCCAGCTTGAACTGCTCGACGTTGCCTTTGCCGTCCAGCGTCAACACCGCCGGCGGCAGATCCTGGCCTTTCAGATTGGCGCGCGTCGACAGCGCGTAGTCGGTCGCCTTGCCGTTAAAGCGCAGGCGGAAATCGTTAACCTGGTACTGCGCCTCGCCGCTCAGCGGCCATTTGAGCTGTTTGCTCTGCAGCGTCAGCGCCAGCGGCAGGCCGGCTTCGGCCAGCCGGGTTTGCACATCGAGCTGGGCGCCGACCGGGCCGGACAGGTTCAGCGCGACCTTCAGCTCATCACGCAACCCACCGCCGATGTTCAGCTTCACTTTCTCACCCTTCAGCGGGTCGATGTTCAACGCGCTGTTGGCGGTCAGGGCCACCGGCCAATCGCCGGTCAGGGTCGCCTGTCCCTGCACCGACAGCGTGCCCTGCGGCGACTTCACGTCGAAGTTGTCCAGTTGGATATGCTGATCCTGCGTGCTGGCCTGCAGCAACAGACTCGTGATCAGCACGTCGGTATCGCCGGTCAAGCGCAGCTGTTCGCCGCTGATCTCTTTGACGGTGATATCCAGCGGCAGGCGGATGTCCGGCAGATCCGGCAACAGCGGTTTGGCGAACAGTTCCTTCAGCGTTTCGCCGAGCGGCTTCTCCTCCGGCTGCGGCGCCGGTTTCGCCGCGTCGGTAACCTGCTCACCGACCTTTTTCGCCACCTCGACCGCCGGTTGCACCGCTTCCGGCAACGGATTTTGCGGCGTTTTCGGCAAGGCGATCAGCAACGAGCCGATCTTGGTCGGCATCAGCGTCAGCGCGCGCTCTTGCCACTGCGCGCCGGTGCGGAACTCGGCCAGAGAGATGGCGGTGTCGTCGACGGTGACCTTGACGTTGTTCAGCGCCAGCAGGCGCAGGGTGATCGGATAAGGCGTACTGAGATTGGTGGTCGGCTCACTGCTCTCCTCCACCGGCGCGGAAGGCGCCATCTCTTTGGTGTTCACCGCCACGTCCACGTCCTGAGCGGTCAAGGCGTTGACGCACAGCGAGCTGCGTTTAAAGCAGGAGAGATCGAGGGACAGATGGAATTGCCCGGCGTTGACCGTCACGCCCGGCATCTGATACTTCACGCCCTTCAGCGTCAGATCGCGCCAGCCGCCGCTGACGCCGGCGATCTCCAGCCCCGGCACCCAGCGCGCCGCGCCGTTGATGACCATATGCAAACCGGTGGTGGTCCCCACCAGAAAGGCCAGCCCGCCGATCAGCAGCAGCAGAACGACCAGAAATCCGAGACAAATCTTTTTAACCAGGCTCATAGTTCAGGCCCCAAACCGATGTAGAACTGCATCCCGTGAGTGTCCTTGTCTCCCACGGGCGCGGCGATATCCAGCTTCACCGGCCCCACCGGCGACTGCCAGCGCACGCCTACGCCGGCGCCGGTCTTGAAGTTGCTCTGCTTGATATCGTTCACCGCTTCACCGGAATCGACGAACATCGCCCCCCACCATTTGCCGGTCACGTTGTATTGATACTCCAGCGAGCCGGTCAGCATCTTGGAGGCGCCGGTCAGCTTGCCGTCGTCGCCGCGCGGCGAAATGTCTTTGTACTTGTAGCCACGAATGCTGCGGTCACCGCCGGCGAAGAAGCGCAAATCCGGCGGCACCTTGTCGAAGTCGTTGGTTTCGATCCATCCCACCTGCCCGCGCGCCACGAAACGATGCTTGTCGGCCAAGGTGCGGATCCAGACGTTCTGCGCCTGCATCAGCGCGAAGTCCACGCCCGAGCCCCAGGTGGTGTCGGACACGTCGATCGAGTAGCGCTGGCTGTCGCCCCAGGTCGGCATCAGGCCGCCGCGCGAGCGGGTGCGGTTGAAGCTGACGCCGGGGTACAGCAGCATGGTGGTGTTGCTGACGTTGCCCTGGGTAAAGTTATCCCAGCGCCAGGTCAGGTTGATCGCCCGCTGCCAGCCGCTGGAGAGATCCCAGTTGCGCGAAGCCACCACTTTGGAGGTCACGGATTTAGTGTCGTTAAGGTCGACGTTCTTGAGCCCGCCCTGCAACAGGTAATACTGCTCCAGCGGATTCTTCAGCAGCGGGATCTTATAGGTCAGATCCAGCTGCTGTTCCGGCGCCGACACGCTGGCACTGGTTTCCAGGCTGTGACCGCGATCGTTGAGCCAGGGCTTTTTCCAGGTGCCTTTCACCCGCGGGCCGACGTCGGTGGAGTAACCGATACCGGTTTCGATGGTATTGCGCGTACGCGGCGTCACCAGCGCGTCCAACGGCAAAATCTTGTTCTCTTTGGCATCGTTGAAATCAGGGGACACCACCACCGAGTTGAACCAGTTGGTGGCGGACAAACGGCGGTTCAGCTCGGCCAAATCCTCCGAACTGTAGTAATCCCCCTGATGAAAGGGCACCAGATTTTGCAGATAGTCTTCGCGGATTTGCGAACCGGTGAATTTCACCTTGCCGAAGCGGTAACGTTCGCCGCTGTTGAAATCGATATCCCAAAACGCCTTGTGCAGATCTTCGGCTACGCCGAGTTGGCTTTTGGTCATGTCGGCGTCGAAGTAGCCTTTGCGCAGCGCCAGGCCGGTCAGCGAGCCTTTGAAACTGTCATACTTGCCGTGGTTGAGGATCTCACCGATGGTCGGCCGATCCTTCTTTACCAGCGCCAGGTAGTCCTCATCGGTCTTCGCGCCGCCTTCCAGCACGATGTTGGCGCCGGCGATGCGCACCGGTTCGCCCGGATTGACCTTGGCATGCAGCACCGGACGCGACATCCCCGGCCGATCGTCCAGCGTAAACTCGATGGTCGGCTGGTAATAGCCGAGCGCGCGCAGCCCCTGGCGCACCGCCTCATCCACCCGTGCGCGGAAGCGACCGTCGGTGCCGACCTCTTCAGGCGTGATCGACGACAGCCGCACCCGGACGTTTTTTTCCAACTCTCCGCTTAACCCCTCCACCTGCAGCCGCACGTTGGCCGCATAGGCTGCAGGTGCCGCAAGCAACACAGATATCAAGCACATGACCGGGTACTTTGGCACGTGTTCTCCTTATTGATTTTACTTTCCTGTTATGGTGTTCGCTCCGGGGCCAGGGCAGACTCCGCGCTATCATGACGGCAGCCCTCTTCAACCTTCTTCCGGACGCCGCCCGCCGCGCTTTGCCGCCGCGCAACAGGCGAATTCTTCACTTTTGGCGCTCAAAATACTGCGTTAAGCTTATACAAAATCCCACTTGCCGCTTATTGTGGGCAAAGACGCGGTGAGATACAACCGAACCGCCGCCATGTAGGGTCAATTCTTACTGTGACAACAGGAGTCAACCGTGGTGCCATTTTTTGATAAATCACAAACCGTCGATAAGGCAAGCGCGCTGCCTGGCCGCACCACGCCAATGCCTGTCGCAACGCTCAACGTCGTCACCGAACACTCGATGACTCAGGTGCCGGCCGGCATGGAAGTGGCGATCTTCGCCATGGGCTGTTTCTGGGGCGTTGAGCGTCTGTTCTGGCAACAGCCGGGCGTCTACAGCACCGCCGCCGGCTACAGCGGCGGCTACACGCCGAACCCGACCTACCGCGAAGTGTGCAGCGGCCAGACCGGCCACGCCGAAGTGGTGCGCGTGGTGTTCGATCCGCAGGTCGTCAGCTACAAGCAGCTGCTGCAGGTGTTCTGGGAAAATCACGATCCGGCGCAGGGCATGCGCCAGGGCGGCGACGTCGGCACGCAGTACCGCTCGGCGATTTACACGCTGAGCCCAGAGCAGCAGGCCGAGGCGGAAAGCAGCCTGCAACGCTTCCAGCAGGCGATGGCGGCGGCGGGCGACAAGCGCGTCATCACCACCGAGATCGCGCCGGCGCTGCCGTTCTATTATGCGGAAGACGATCACCAGCAGTACCTGTTCAAAAACCCGGAGGGCTACTGCGGGCTGGGCGGCATCGGCGTTTGCCTGCCGCCGCAGGGCTGATCCGATGCCGGCCGGCGGCACTTTTTTAACCGCTGGCGGCCCCTGTGGGGCAACTGCTATACTGTGCGGGCCGCTTCTGCGGCCCGATAGCTTCCCTTCTGGTTGTTATCGCTGCTTTTTTTACTATGTACTACCCTTCCTCAAGAGCGCCGGCATCCCGTCGGCACGTATGGATAGATTATGTTAAACAGTATTTTACTGATTCTTTTTCTGATCGCGGTGAGTGCGTTTTTCTCACTGTCGGAAATCTCTCTGGCCGCCTCGCGCAAGATCAAACTGAAACTGATGGCGGACGAAGGCAACGTCAACGCCGCCAGAGTGCTTAAACTGCAAGAAACCCCGGGCATCTTCTTCACCGTGGTGCAGATCGGCCTGAACGCCGTGGCCATCCTCGGCGGTATCGTCGGCGACGCGGCTTTCTCGCCTTACTTCAAAGTGTTATTCGACCGTTTTCTCTCGCCCGAGCTGGCGGAACAGGTCAGCTTCATCTGCTCCTTCGTGCTGGTGACCAGCCTGTTTATCCTGTTCGCCGATTTGACCCCGAAGCGCATCGGTATGATTGCACCAGAGACGGTCGCCGTCCGGATCATCAACCCGATGCGTTTCTCCATCATGATCTTCCGCCCGCTGGTGTGGTTCTTCAACGGCATGGCCAACCTGATCTTCCGCATGTTCAAGCTGCCGATGGTGCGTAAAGACGACATCACCTCCGATGACATCTACGCAGTGGTGGAAGCCGGCGCCCTGGCGGGCGTGCTGCGCAAGCAGGAGCACGAGCTGATTGAAAACGTGTTCGAACTGGAATCGCGCACCGTGCCGTCTTCGATGACCTCGCGCGAAAGCGTGGTGTACTTCGATCTGCGCGAAAGTGAAGAGAGCATCAAGGAGAAGGTCTCGACCCATCCGCACTCCAAGTTCCTGGTATGCGACGGCCATATCGATCAGGTGGTGGGTTACGTCGATTCCAAAGACCTGCTGAACCGCGTGCTGGGCAACCAAAGTCTGGTGCTGAGCAGCGGCGTGCAGATCCGCTCGGCGCTGATCGTGCCGGACACGTTGACGCTGTCCGAAGCGCTGGAAAGCTTCAAAACCGCCGGCGAAGACTTCGCGGTGATCCTCAATGAATATGCGTTAGTGGTGGGCATCATCACCCTTAACGACGTGATGACCACGCTGATGGGCGATCTGGTCGGCCAGGGCCAGGAAGAGCAGATCGTGGCGCGCGACGAAAGCTCATGGCTGATTGAAGGCGGCACGCCGATCGACGACGTGATGCGCGTGCTGGATATCGACGAGTTCCCGCAGGCGGGCAACTACGAAACCATTGGCGGCTTTATGATGTACATGCTGCGCAAGATCCCGAAACGCACCGACTTCGTCAAATACGCCGGCTACAAGTTCGAAGTGGTGGATATCGACAGCTACAAGATAGATCAGCTGCTGGTCACCCGGCTGAGCGACAAACCGGCGGCGGTGCTGCCGAAAGCGCCGGACGACACGCCTGCGGCCTGACGGCGCGAAGGACAAAAACATCAGCGGCCCCATCGGGGCCGCATTTTTTTACCGCTGTCAGCGCCGTGTTCAGCCGACCTCGGCCTGCAGCAGCAGCACCTGGCGGTTCACTTCGGACATCACGCTGAAATGGCGCTTATCGCGAATCTTCGGCGGCAGGATTTTCCCCTCGTCGAATTCAAATGCGCCCACGTCCTTGATATACAGCCTTCCGCGAAACAGGGTCTTAACGTACTTCGCCACTTTCAAAGGGTTATAACGCTGGAAGATTCTCATTCTTTTACGCTCCTCCCGTTGATCCATGCGCTCAGCGAGCCGCCAAAGGTGGCAGCCTCGAAATTCAGAACGCAACTTGATTGCATGTAGTAGACCCAGTAAAGACCAGATCGTTCACTTCCGCCCGGTGATCTGCACTGGATTTACACTTTTTGACAGAATTGTATATGATGATTTATAACGTTTTCAGGATATCCCTTCAAAATCTGATGATTAGCGAACCAAGGGAAAAACTGCGATCCGGTTAACAGGACAGACCTCTTATCACATCCTATGCTTTAGGCTGTCGAAGTGCTGTCGCACAAATTCCCCCATTTACAAGGAGAAAGCATGAAAACAAGTCGCATGCTGATGGTATCCCTGCTGCTCGCCCCGCTTTTCGCTTCCGCGCACAACTTCCAGCTCCAGCAGCGCGTGGCGCCGGTTGGCGTCAGCGATAAAGGAGAGCTCAATTACGCTGACGGTAATTTTAGCTACCAGAATTGGAACAGCGCGCAGCTCAGTGGAAAAGTGCGGGTGATACAGCACATTGCCGGCCGCAGCTCCGCCAAAGACATGAACGACCCACTGATTGAAGCGATTAAGAAGGCGAAGCTACCACACGATCGTTACCAAACGACGACAATCGTCAACACCGACGATGCCCTGATGGGCACCGCCATGTTCGTGCGCAGCAGCATCGAAGACAGCAAGAAAGAGTTCCCGTGGTCGCAGTTTATCGTCGACAGCGACGGCAACGTACGCAAAGCCTGGGATCTGCAGCCGAAAGGTTCCGCTATCGTGGTGCTGGATAAGCAAGGGCGCATTCAGTTCGCCAAAGACGGCGCGCTGACGCCGGAAGAGGTGCAGCAGGTGATGTCCAAGCTGCACCAGCTGTTGGCGAACTGATTCAGAACAGCGAAACCCGGAAGCCGGGGTTGAGGAAAGATTCACGCGGGGTGTAAAGCAACGGCTTGCCCTGCCAATCGTGAATTTGCGCCCCGGCGGCCACCGCCACCGCATGTCCTGCGGCGGTATCCCAAATATTGGTTGGCCCGAAGCGCGGATAGAGCTGCGCCTTGCCTTCCGCCACCAGGCAGAACTTCAGCGAGGAACCGACGGACACGGTCTGGTGCTCGCCCAGCTGCTGCAAATAGTCTTTCAATTCGTCGTCGATATGCGAGCGGCTCACCACCACCAGCGGCGGATGCGCGTTGCTGACGCCGATCGCCTGCCGCACGCCCTTCTCTTCTTTCCAGGCCTTGCCGCGCTCCGCCAGATACAACACGTCGATCGCCGGGGCGTACACCACGCCCATCACCGCCTGCCCGTCTTCAATCAGGGCGATATTGACCGTGAACTCGCCATTGCGATGCAAGAACTCTTTGGTGCCGTCCAGCGGATCGACCAGCCAGTAGCGCGTCCAGCTGCGGCGCTCTTCCCACGCCGGCGGATCCTCTTCCGACAGCAGCGGCACCTCCGGCGTCAGGGCCGCCAGGCCGCGCTTGATGATGTGATGCGCCGCCAGATCGGCCGCCGTCACCGGTGAGTCATCTTTTTTCTGTGCGACATCAAGCGGTTGTTCACCGTCGTACACCGCCATGATCGCCGCCCCCGCCTCGCGGGACAGTTGGCAAATTCGCTCTAACATCATGCACCTCAACTCTGCATCTCCGTGGGAAATTTCCCTCTGTCTCTGCTAGCAGACTAGTTTTTTTTACGCCGAATATCCATCTCAACCGGCTAAGCCACGGGAATTCCTCAGATCCTGTTGGGCACAACTGTGAACTTCCCCGCGTTACCCGCCGCCGTTTTCTGCCACACTTCACAGTTTACTGTGGCAAGCAGTGTTAATTACATTTCCCTCTGCGATAACACTCGAATAATGGAATGGAGAGAACCCCAAATGATGAAGCATCCACTGACGCTGTCCGCGCTTGCGCTGCTGGTATGCGCCTCGGCGCAGGCGGCCACCGTCGATCTGCGCGTGCTGGAAACCACCGATCTGCACAGCAACATGATGGACTTCGATTACTACAAGGACACGCCGACCGACAAGTTCGGCCTGGTGCGCACCGCCAGCCTGATCCAACAGGCGCGCCAGCAGGCCGCCAACGCGGTGTTGGTGGATAACGGCGACATCATTCAGGGCAGCCCGCTCGGCGATTACATGGCGGCCAAGGGGCTGAAACCGGGCGACGTGCACCCGGTCTATAAGGCGATGAACACGCTGGACTATGTGGTCGGCAACATCGGCAACCATGAGTTCAACTACGGGCTGGACTACCTGCAGAACGCCATCGCCGGCGCCAAATTCCCATACATCAACGCCAACGTCATCGACGCCAAAACGCAAAAACCGCTGTTCGCGCCCTACATCATCGTCGATACCCCGGTGAAGGATCGTGATGGCAAGGCGCATACGCTGCGCATCGGCTACATCGGCTTCGTGCCGCCGCAGATCCTGGTGTGGGACAAAGCCAACCTGCAGGGCAAAGTGACGGTGGACGACATCACCGCCACCGCCAAGCGCTACGTGCCGCAGATGCGTAAACAGGGCGCCGATCTGGTGGTGGCGATCCCGCATTCCGGGCTGTCCAGCGAGCCTTACAAGGCGATGGCGGAAAACTCGGTCTATTACCTCAGCCAGGTGCCCGGCATCGACGCCATCATGTTCGGCCACGCCCACGCGGTGTTCCCGAGCAAGGACTTCGCCAACATCAAAGGCGCGGATATCGACAAAGGTCTGCTGAATGGCGTACCGGCGGTGATGCCGGGCCAATGGGGCGACCATCTCGGCGTGGTCGATCTGCAGCTCAACAACGATGGCGGTAGCTGGAAAGTGACCGCCGCCAAAGCGGAAGCGCGGCCGATCTACGACAAAGAGAACAAGAAATCGCTGGCGGCGGAAGATGCTGCGCTGGTGAAGGTGTTGGCGGACGATCACAAAGGCACGCGCGAGTTCGTCAGCCAGCCGATCGGTAAATCCGACGGCAACATGTACAGCTACCTGGCGCTGGTGCAGGACGATCCGACGGTGCAGATCGTCAACAATGCGCAGAAGGCCTACGTCGAACATTACATCCAGGGCGACCCGGACCTGGCCGATCTGCCGGTGCTGTCAGCGGCGGCCCCGTTCAAGGTCGGCGGCCGCAAGAACGACCCCGCCAGCTTCGTCGAAGTGGAAAAAGGCCAGCTCACCTTCCGCAACGCCGCCGATCTCTATCTCTATCCCAATACGCTGGTGGTGGTGAAGGCCAGCGGCAAAGAGGTGAAAGAGTGGCTGGAGTGCTCCGCCGGCCAGTTCAACCAGATCGACGTCAACAGCGCCAAGCCGCAGGGCTTGATCAACTGGGACGGCTTCCGCACCTACAACTTCGACGTGATCGACGGCGTCAACTACCAGATCGACGTCAGCCAGCCGGCGCGCTACGACGGCGAATGCCAGCTGATCAACGCTAAGGCGGAGCGCATCAAGCAGCTGACCTTCAACGGCAAGCCGATCGATCCGAACGCCACCTTCCTGGTTGCCACCAACAACTACCGCGCCTACGGCGGCAAGTTTGCCGGCACCGGCGACAAACATATCGCCTTCGCTTCGCCGGATGAAAACCGCTCGGTGCTGGCGGCCTACATCAGCGCCGAAACCCAGCGGCATGGCGCGGTGCGCCCGCAGGCGGACAACAATTGGCGTTTGGCTAACTTCAGCAGCACGCAGCCGCTGGATATCCGCTTCGAGACCTCGCCTTCGGACAAAGCGACGAAGTTTATCAAAGAGCACGCCCAATACCCGATGAGCGCCGCAGGCAGCGACAGCATCGGCTTCGCGGTTTATCGCATCGATTTAAGCGGTAAGTAACTCACTGTCACTGGCCGGCTCGCCCGGCCATTCATCGCCCGTTTGCGCGGCGCATAAAATAAGGGCGCCACGAAGGCGCCCAGAGTAATCCTCGGTGGGATTACAGGATTTCCAGCAGCTCGACGTCGAACACCAGCGCGCTGAACGGCGGGATGGACGCGCCTGCGCCACGCTCGCCGTAGGCCAGGTTGTGCGGGATATACAGCTGCCATTTGGAACCGACCGGCATCAGGGTCAGCGCTTCGATCCAGCCTGGGATCACGCCGCTGACCGGGAATTCTGCCGGCTGGCCGCGTTCAACCGAGCTGTCGAACACGTCGCCGTTTATCAGACGGCCGGTGTAGTGCACACGCACGCGATCCTGACGGGACGGGATTGGGCCGTTGCCCTGCTCCAGTACGGAGAACTGCAGGCCAGACTCGGTCAGCGTCACGTCGTCGCGCTTGGCGTTGTCGTCCAGGAATTTCTGGCCTTCAACGGCCATCGCCTGCTGGCGCTCGCGGCGCACCGCATCCGCACGCTCGTGGATTTCACGCAGCGCACGGTGCACCACGTCTACCGGAACCGCCGGGGCATTCCCTTCCAGCGCGTCGCGCAGACCCGCCAGCAAAGCTTCCGGTTGCAAACCTTCCAGCCCGGACTCTTGCAGCTGCTGGCCGACCTGTAAACCAATCCCGTAACTTGCTTGCGCTTCAACGCTGTCAAAAGAAGGGGTTGTCATGGGGTTTTCCTTAAGTCTGTAAAAAGTCGAAAGCGCAGCATAACAGCGCGTCAATGCCGGGTAAAATCTTGTGTGGAGAATGATGACTTTTGTCGTAGAAAAAGAAACAATAACCTTCTGTTAACGCCCGCAGCCGCAAACCCCGGCCCTGCCGCTCAGCCGCCTTTCACTTCAATCAGTTAGCGGACTATACTGAAAGCAGGATATCGGGCAGGCGACGCGCTTGCCGCGCCGCGCTTATTATTACGCCGTCGAAGAGAGGTCACCATGGGCAGAATCGCGCCCAGGAGAAGGAAAACCACCCGCATCTACCAGCCGCTGCTGCGCACCTGGCTGAACATCAGCCAGCGCCTGAAACCGGGCGCCGCACCTGCGTCTGAAGGCGCGGAGCCGCCATCGGAACCGCCGTCGGCCAACGACAAAATGCAGCAGGTCAAAGCGCTGCTGGCCAAAGTCTGGCATCTGCCGGACGGTTTCCATTGGATGGAACCACTGCCCTACTTTCACCGCCGCTGGGTGCTGATCTTCGGCATCATTCTGCTGCTGGCGTTGCTGTGGCCCTACTCGCCCGAAAGACAGCCGTTCCCGGTCTCTCAGCAGGAAACCAGCGTGCCGCTGCAGGCTGAGCTGCAAAACGGCGGTGGCGCCGCCACGCCGGCCGACGAACCGACGCCGGCGGGCAACTGGCAGCGTTATCAGATCCAGCCCGGCCAGACGCTGGCCCAGCTGTTTCGCGACAACAATCTGCCGGTGAATGAGGTGTTCGCCATGGCGCAGGTAGAAGGCGGCGACAAGCCGCTGAGCAACATGAAGGCCGGCCAGGAAGTGCGTATCGAACGCGACGCCAACGGCGTGATTAGCGCGCTGTCGGTCACCACCGTGGACAACAGCCAGGCGCTGTTCCGCCGCCAGGCCGACGGCAGCTACCGCCGGGAACGTTAATCGCTAAAGCTGCGCCAGCAGAAACTCGCGCAGCACCACGCCCTGGTTGTGCGCGGTATCTTTGCTGCCATACAGCAGCGTCAGCGCCTCCCCCTGCCGCAACAGCGCCACCAGCGGCTGCCAGGCGTCGTTGGCCGCCAGCTGTTGGCGGTAACGCGCCTCGAAGGCTTCCCACTGGTCGGTATGCTGATGGAACCACTTGCGCAGCTCATCATCCGGCGCCACCTGTTTCAACCACTGCACGCCCGCCAGCCTCTCCTTGCTGATGCCGCGCGGCCATAGCCTGTCTATCAGATAGCAATGCGCCGGCGCCGGCGCGCTGAAGTCGTAAACCCGCTGTAGCGTAATCGTTGCCATCGCACGCTCTCCCTTTTCATCCCGTCTTCAAGCGTAGCGCGTTTTGCCGGGCGCAGAAAAGCAAAACGCCAGCGCGAGGCTGGCGTTTTAACCGGGTTAACAGCAGCGTAAATTACGCTTCTGCAACCACAACTACATTCAGCTGTGCGAACACGTCGCTGTGTACCTGGAAGTGCACTTCGTGCTCACCAGTGGTACGCAGAACGCCGTTCGGCAGACGAACTTCGCTCTTGGCAACTTCAACGCCTGCCGCAGTCACTGCGTCAGCGATGTCGCGGGTGCCGATAGAGCCGAACAGTTTACCTTCGTCGCCAGATTTGGAAGCGATGGTCACTGAACCCAGTTCGTTGATCTTGGTTGCGCGAGCTTCAGCAGCAGCCAGAACGTCAGCCAGTTTGGCTTCCAGTTCAGCGCGGCGTGCTTCGAAGAACTCAACGTTTTTCTTGGTAGCAGGAACAGCTTTGCCCTGTGGTACCAGGAAGTTACGAGCGTAGCCCGCTTTAACGTTAACTTGATCACCCAGGCTGCCCAGGTTTGCTACTTTATCAAGCAGAATAACTTGCATTACCTTATCCTCTCAAAGTCGTTAATGGACAGTGGCCGATTACTGATGACGATCAGTGTACGGCAACAAAGACAGGTAGCGCGCGCGCTTGATAGCACGGGCCAGCTGGCGCTGATATTTTGCACGAGTACCGGTGATACGGCTCGGTACAATTTTACCACTTTCGGTGATGTAGTTTTTCAGCGTAGCGATGTCTTTATAGTCAATCTCTTGAACGCCTTCCGCGGTGAAACGGCAGAACTTGCGACGACGGAAATAACGTGCCATTTGGCTAGTCTCCAGAATCTATCAATTCAATCTGCTCGGCATGCAGAACCAATTTGCTCAGCCCGTTGCGCCCTTGATGGCAGCTTACAAAGCCTTGCACGGTAATCTGACTGCCGACCGTTAATCTTTGAGTTAGTGCTTGTGACTGTTGTCCGCTGACAACCACGGGCATTCGGCACCATGCTTGTCTGCTGAATCCGGCTTCCATCTGCTGCGAACGGTGCTCTAGCACAAATTGGCAGTGCGGTATCCCGGAAGGACTCACTTTTCGAACCGGTGCCTTGCACACAGTGCCCGACAAAACCAGACGATTAGCCGTCACGGCGGCAATTACTCTTCAGAATCCCCAGCATCTGCATCATCTGCGGTTTCGTTAGCGAAGTCTTCGCGGCGATCGCCACGACGTTCGTCTTTCGCTTTAACCATCGGAGATGCTTCAGTTACCGCGTGCTTAACGCGCATAACCATGCTGCGGATAACGGCGTCGTTGAAGCGGAAGTTAGTTTCCAGCTCATCGATCGCTTCCTGCGGCGCTTCAACGTTCAGCAGAACGTAGTGAGCTTTGTGCAGTTTATTGATCGGATAAGCCAGCTGACGGCGGCCCCAGTCTTCCAGACGGTGAATCTGACCTTGCGCGTTAGTGATGGTAGCACTGTAACGCTCGATCATGCCCGGAACCTGTTCGCTTTGGTCAGGATGGACCATAAAAACGATTTCGTAATGACGCATCGAATTGCTCCTTACGGATTATTCAGCCTCCTGTCAGGGTCAACCGCGGCCCATGGAAGCAAGGAACGTGTTTAGTGTGCGGCTGAAAAATGACGCGTAATCATACTGACGCAGGGCGGGAAACTCAAGGACTGCGTGGGTTTTATTCGCATTATTGAGAGGGGGTATGGGAAATAGCACGATTTGCTGGCGAGGAAACCTATGTACGCCGATCCATCAGTTTCAAAAATCTTTCAATGAAATCAGCGCTGAGTCACAAATCTATTTCATTTTTTTTGAAAGAGGTCATCAAAACGCCCGGCTTTTTAATCCGCCGCAACCGACTAAAATTAACCTTATCCGCCGCAGACAGCGCGACGAAAAAGACTCCAGGTTATTCAATGCAGATAAATGACTTTTTGCCGCAGCGACACTCGCTGTCAGGCCGTAACGGCAAAAAGTAAGAGAGGCACTATGAAACGCATCCTTCTCGCGACGGCGCTTGCCGCCCTGTTCTCCGCCAACGTGATGGCCGCGACGGAGATCTCCTCGCACCAGGCCGATCAACGCCAGAGCGTCGGCTTCGTCACCCTGAACCAGAACGTGGTCTCGCCGGATGACGCCAGCAGCCAGGTCAGTAAAATCGCCGATCAACGCGGTGCAAGCTCTTATCGCATCATCGCCCTGCACGAACCGAGCGACAACAGCACGATGCACGTTAGCGCCGAGCTGTACCGTTAAAAAGACGCGCCACGCCAGGGAAATCCCCAGGGCTTCATCAGAAAGCCCGTTCAGTCCGCACCGGAGCGCCGCCTGTCGGGCGCTCCACTTCCTCACCCATCACAGTTTGAGCAACGTCGGCGCGCTGAACGCCTTGCCCGGATTGTGCAATTGCAGCGCCATCCGCAGATAGTTTGTCCGTACCTGCAGCAGTTCGGCGCTTTCCTCCAGCGTCGCCCGCTGCTCGAAGGAGAGCGAGCCGGCCTTCGCGGTTTGCGCGGCCGCCGCTTTCGGCGCAGAGGCGAACAGCGCCGTCATGTTTTGCACCGTCTGCGCGGTGATGCGCGACAGCGGATTCGCCTTGTTTTGCCGCGCCTTGCCGTCGGCGGCGCCCAACAGCTCGCTGAAGGCCGCTGAGTTAAGATCGGCGCGCGCTTTTATCGTTCCCATCAAACTGCGATCGGCCTCGGCCGTCTTGCTGATACCCTTTATCATGCTCTGCTCCTTGCCGCCCCTGAAAGAATTCACGCTGACATTCTCCCCTTCGAGCGGCCAAACGATGGCCGAAATAGCCTGCGCAGAGCGCTGTAATTCCACGCATCGCGCCCGGAGGCGCATTACAATTCGCGGCGGAAGAAATCGGTGGTGGCGGACAGCGCCAACGGCGTGATGCGGTGCTTCACGCCCGGCTCGACGAGCGATGTCAAACGGCCGTCCGCACCTTGCTGCCGCAGTTCAGCCGCCAAACGCAGGCTGTCCGCCGCCGGCACCACGTCGTCCGTCTCGCCGTGCCACAGCAGCAGCGGCCGCCCGGCGATCTGCACCAAACGTCCTTCCAGCTCATACTCCGCCAGTACGGCGGTTCGCGCCGCAAACGCGGCCGGCGAGAGCGCCTCGCCCGTCTCGCCCAACGGCGGATACAGCGTTTGCGCCAGCGCACGGTAATAGCCGGAGCCCATCAGGCTGGCGGCCGCCCGGATCCACGGGAAGCGCGCGAAGGCACCGAGCGCGGTCATGCCGCCCATTGAGGCGCCGGCGACGCCGATGCGGCCGTCGGCGATCAGGCCGAGCCGCTCGAAATGCGCCTTGATCTGCGGCAGTTCGTCGATATTGCTGCGCAGGATCTCCCAGAACGACGCCAGGCGCCGCGCCTCATCGCCGTCGAACCGCTCGCCGTGCCGATCGGCATCCGGCAGCACCGCCCGAAAACCGGCGCGCGCCAGCGCATAGGCGAAGTAGGCGTACACCTCTTTCGACGAGGTATAGCCATGGCAGAAGAACACCGTCGGCAGCGGCCGATGATACTGCCCCGCCGGCACCGCATGGATCACCGCAATATCGCCCGCCCGCTCGTCATGAATTTCGATCATCCGTTCATCCTCAACTCACCTGTTGGCATTCATCATGACAAACTTGCGCGAAGCAGCGATAGCTCAATCTGTTACAGCTTATATTGCGTTACACTGAAGCCATCGCACCGGCGCTTCCGAGGTCACCATGACGATTGTCCGCACACTCATTACCCTGACGCTGGCCGCACAGCTTTCCGCCTGCGGCATCATGACCACCACGCCGAAACCGCCGCCGCCCCCCACCACTCAGGCGCAGGAGATCGTTCGCGCGCAAACCGCCGAGCTGGTGAAAATCGGCACCGTCACCGCCGTGGTACGCGGCAGCCCGATGGACGTGGAAGCGGAGATCCAGCGCAAGGCCACCGCCGCCGGCGCCCGTTATTACGTGATCATCATGAACAGCGAGACCGTCGTGCCGGGCCAATGGTATTCCCAGGCGATCCTGTATCGCTAAGGCGGGGATTTTTTAAGCAGATTTACACTGGCTTTGCACTGGCTGAAGCAGGGTGTTGCACACTGAGTGACAGCATGCCGCATGTTGCGGGTGTCGAATCAGGATCTGACGAAGGGGAACGCCATGAAACGCTCCACCGCACTCACCTCCCTCTTGCTTTCCATGGGGTTGCTCAGCACCGGCGCACAGTCCGCCGAGCTGGCGCCCGCCGATCGCGTGACGCCGCTCAGTGAAATCGCCGAGATCACCTTCAACGATCTGCCCGGCTCACCGCAGGAGGCGGAACTGGCCATCGCCCGCACCGCCGACCAACACGGCGCCAGCTATTACCGCATCCTGCGCATGGAAGAGCAGGCGCACCCGCCTGGCTGGCGCGCCTCGGCGATCTTATACCTTTAGTAGCTCATGCAAGCCGCATTCAACACGCCGCCGCTGACGGAGACGCCCCCCAGGAAAATCCCGGCGGCCAGGTGATTCGCTTCTATCTTGTCGCTGATGCGCGGCATGTAGATCTTCACGGCCGCGAACAGCAGCAGTTGCACCACCAGCGCCACCACGCCCCACAGCAGGTAATCCAGCAGGCTGATCGAGTTGATCGCCGCGCTGGCCAACGGGATCACATACCCCAGGCAGGCGCCGATGAAAGCAAAGGCGGCGGATTGATTATCGGCCTTGATCAGCGCCCATTCGTCGTGCGGGGTGATGCGGGTATAGACGAACAGAAACACCAAAATCATGGCGAAGCCGCTGAAGAAGTAAGAGGCGAACGCCGCCAACGCGCTGAGAATATCCATGTGCATTTTCCTGTCAGAGTGAGGCTGAATTAAAAAGGTTTTCGCCGCCGGGCGCCACCCTTTTCCCTAACCGCCGATGGCGCGGTTCAACAACAGCTCGCACACCTCGGCCGACAGCAGGCTCTCACCGCGGTGATCCAGCGTCAGGTGACACCAGGCGTCGGCGATCTGCGGGCTGGCGTGCTGCAACAGCTGCGCGGCGCAGCACAGATCGAACAGCTGCTGGGTCAGCAACCGCCCCATCTCCTCGCTCGGTTGCCGGGCACGCTGCTGCCACTGCCGCCAGGCGTGATCGAACAACCGATTCTGGCCGCGCACCGGCTGCAGCTCGAACTGCAACATCTCGAGCGCGCCCGGCAGTTTATGCAAACTGCGCAACACGTCCAGGCACATGATGTTGCCGGAGCCTTCCCAGATGCTGTTCACCGGCATCTCACGGTACAGGCGCGGCAGTTCGCTCTCCTCGCAGTAACCAATGCCGCCCAGCACCTCCATCGCCTCGGCGATGAACGGCATGCCCTGCCGGCAGATGCTGTATTTGGCCGCCGGGGTCAGCAGCCGGCTGTAGATCAGTTCGCCTTCATTGCTGCGGCTCTCCCAGGCGCGGGCCAGCCGGAACAGCAACGCGGTATGCCCTTCCAGCCGCAGCGCCATGCGCGCCAAGACCTGGCGCATCAGTGGTTGTTCTATCAACAACTTGCCGAACGCCTGCCGCTGCAGCGCATGATACAGCGCCACCGACAGCCCGCGGCGCATCAGGCCGTGGCTGCCCAGCGAACAGTCGAAACGGGTCAGGCCGCCCATCTTCAGGATATGCCGCACCCCGTCGCCCTCATCGCCCAGCAGCCAGGCCGTGGCGTCCTGGAACTCCACCTCGCTGCTGGCGTTGGAGCGGTTGCCCAGCTTGTCTTTCAACCGCTCAAGGCGAATGGCGTTGCGGCTGCCGTCCGGCAAAATGCGCGGCAGGAAGAAACAGGACAGCCCGCCTTCGGCCTGCGCCAGCACCAGGTGCGCATCGCTTTGCGGCACCGAGAAGAACCACTTGTGCCCCACCAGCCGGTAGGCTTCGCCCGGCCCGCGCGCGCCGAGCGGCGTGGCGGTGGTGGTATTGCTCAAGACATCGGAGCCGCCCTGTTTCTCCGTCATGCCCATGCCGATCAGCAGGCCGCGTTTTTGCCCGCCCGGCAGCAGGTGAGCGTCATAACGATCCGACAGCAGCGGCGTCAGCCAGGCGCGAAACTCGGCCGGTAACGCCTGCTGTAGCAGCGGCGTGGCGCCGAAGGTCATGGTCACCGGGCACAGGGTGCCGGCCTCAACCTGCGCATGCAGCATAAAGCGCGCGGCGCGCGCCACGAAGGAACCGATGCGCGCATCCTCCTGCCAGGGCAGGTTGTGCACCCGGTTGGCGATCAGCCCCTGCATCAGGATATGCCAGGCCGGGTGAAAGCGAACGTCGTCCAGCCGCTGGCCGGTGGCGTCGTAGCGCAGCAGCTCCGGCGGGTTGGCGTTGGCCAGCCGCCCCAGCTCCAGCGACTCCTGCGTGCCGAGCTGCTGGCCCAGCGAAGCCAATACCTCGGCGTCCCAACCGCCCTGCTCGCGCTGCAACGCTTCGCGCAGCGGCGTATCGGAGAGAAACAGGTTGCTGTTGCCCAGCGGCTTGGGTTGGTTAAAAACGGTGTGCGTAGTCCAGACCATGAGAGTGCTCCCTGAAAAAAGCGTCAGGGGTAAGTATGGTCGGCGCAGAGATTTCTGCCGCAGGCGGGATCACAAGAGGGGGAATTAACGGGAGCACGGCGCTCCCGTCAGAAGAATCAGCCGCGCTGGCGCACCGCTTCAAACAGACAGATGCCGGTGGCGACCGACACGTTCAGTGAAGAGACGGTACCGGCCATCGGGATGCTGATCAGCTCATCACAGTGTTCGCGGGTCAGGCGGCGCATGCCTTCGCCTTCCGCGCCCATCACCAGCGCCATCGGGCCGGTCATTTTGCTCTGATACAGCGTATGGTCGGCTTCGCCGGCGGTGCCGACGACCCAGACATTCATCTCTTGCAGCAGACGCAGCGTGCGCGCCAGGTTGGTCACGCGGATCAGCGGCACGTTTTCAGCCGCGCCGCAGGCCACTTTCTTGGCGGTGGCGTTCAGCTGGGCGGAACGGTCACGCGGCACGATCACCGCGTGCACGCCGGCCGCATCGGCGCTGCGCAGGCAGGCGCCGAGGTTATGCGGGTCGGTCACGCCGTCCAGCACCAGCAGGAATGGCGTTTCCACGCTCTCCAACAGGCCCGGCAGATCGTTCTCCTGATACTGACGCCCTTCGCGCACCCGGGCGATGATCCCCTGGTGCACCGCGCCTTCAACCTTGTCATCCAGCCATTGGCGGTTCGCCACCTGGATCACGATGCCGGTCGCTTCCAGCTCGGCGATCAGCGGCTGCAGGCGGCGATCTTCGCGACCTTTCAGGATAAACACTTCCAGGAAGCGTTGCGGATCGCGCTCTAACAGGGCTTTGACGGCGTGGATGCCGTAAATAATTTCGCTCATGATGCTCTTTTAAAGTCGTGCGGCCGGCGATAACCGGCCGATGGTAACGATGTGCGGCAGGTTAAGCCTGCTCGGCACCTTTCTTCTTGGCTGCGCGTTTGGCTTTGGTCGCCGCCGCGATTTTCCGCGTTTTGTCGGACGCTTTCTTGGCTTTCTTTTTCGCCTTCTTCACGTTGTCGGCGGGCTTGGCGTCATCCTGCTTGCGGAAGGCGCTGTCCGGCTCGAAGTTGGCCGGCGGTTTGCCGCCGCGGCGCTTGCCGCGCCCTGCGCTACCGTTGTCGCGCAGCGTACGCTGGCCGCCTTTCTTGGCGCGATCGCGTTCGGTTTTGCCTTCACCGCGCGCTTTGCGGGTGCTGGACACCAGCGCGAAGTCGATCTTGCGCTCGTCCATGTGCACCGCGTCCACGCGGATCTCCACCGTATCCCCAAGGCGATAGACCGTGCCGGAAGACTCGCCGATCAGACGTTGGCCGATATTATCGTAGCGATAGTAATCATTATCCAGCGTTGATACGTGCACCAGCCCGTCGATGAACAGATCGTTCAGGCGCACGAAGAAGCCGAAGCCGGTCACGCTGGAGATAATGCCGCTGAACACTTCACCGACGTGATCCTGCATGAAGTCGCACTTCAGCCAGTCGGCGACGTTGCGCGTCGCTTCGTCCGCGCGGCGCTCGGTCATCGAGCAGTGTTCGCCCAGCTGCAGCATCTCTTCGAACTCGCTGTGCCAGCCGCCGGTCGGCGTCCAGCGTTCTTTCTGCTCGCCGTGTTCTTTGGCCAACTGATATTTGATCGCACGGTGCAGCGCCAGATCCGGATAACGGCGGATCGGCGAGGTGAAGTGGCCATAAGACGCCAGCGCCAGGCCGAAGTGGCCGCGGTTTTCCGGATCGTAAATCGCCTGCTTCATCGAACGCAGCAACATGGTTTGCAGCATTTCGTGGTCAGGGCGCTCGGACACTTCATCCATCAGCACCGCATAGTCCTTCGGCTGCGGTTTGTTGCCGCCGCCCAGCGTCAGCCCCAGCTCGCTCAGCACGCTGCGCAGCGCGGAGATGTGGTCATCGCTCGGACGATCGTGCACGCGGTACAGCGCCGGCTCGTTGCGTTTCTCGACGAAGCGCGCGGCCGCCACGTTGGCCATGATCATGCACTCTTCGATCAGCTTGTGGGCGTCGTTGCGCACCGTCGGCTCCACGCGCTCGATGCGGCGTTCGGCGTTGAAGATGAATTTGGCTTCTTCGGTTTCAAACGCGATGCCGCCGCGCTCGGCGCGCGCCTTATCCAGCACCTTGTACATGGCGTGCAGCTCTTCCAGGTACTTGACCAGCGGGTGGTAATGCTCGCGCAGCTCCTGATCGCCCTGCAGAATGTGCCACACCTTGTTGTAGGTCAGGCGAGCGTGGGAGCTCATCACCGCCTCGTAGAACTTGGCCGTGGACAGGCGCCCCTGGGCGGAGATGGTCATCTCGCACACCATACACAGGCGATCGACTTGCGGGTTCAGGGAGCACAGCCCGTTGGACAGCACTTCCGGCAGCATCGGGATCACCTGCGACGGGAAGTAGACCGAGTTGCCGCGGCTGCGCGCTTCGTCATCCAGCGCGGTGCGTGGACGCACGTAGTAGCTGACGTCGGCGATCGCTACCCACAGGCGCCAGCCGCCGCCGCGTTTTTTCTCGCAGTACACGGCATCATCGAAGTCGCGCGCGTCTTCACCGTCGATGGTGACCAACGGCAGCTTGCGCAGATCGACGCGGCCCTTCTTGGCCGCTTCCGGCACCTGTTCGCTGAGATCGGCCACCTGCTTTTCCACCTGCGGCGGCCAGGTATGCGGGATCTCATGGGTGCGCAGCGCGATATCCACCGCCATGCTGGTGCCCATTTTGTCGCCGAGGATCTCGACGATCTTGCCGACCGCTTTGGTGCGGCGGGTTGGGCGCTGAGTCAGCTCCACCACCACCATGTACCCCATGCGCGCGCCGCTGACGCTGTCCGCCGGGATCAGAATATCGAAGCTCAGACGGCTGTCGTCCGGCACCACGAAGCCGGTACCGGCATCCATGAAGAAGCGGCCGACGATCTGGCTGGTTTTCGGCACCAGCACGCGCACGATGCGCGCTTCGCGACGCCCTTTGCGATCCGCGCCCAGCGCCTGCGCCAGCACCACGTCACCGTGGATCGCCATTTTCATCTGTTCGGCGGACAGATAGAGATCGTCTTTGCTGCCTTCAACGCGCAGGAAGCCGTAGCCGTCGCGATGGCCGATCACCGTGCCGCGCAGCAGGTCCAAACGCTCCGGCAGCGCGTAGCACTGGCGGCGGGTAAACACTAACTGGCCATCGCGCTCCATGGCGCGCAGGCGGCGGCGCAGCGCTTCCAGCTGTTCTTCGCCGCTGAGGCCCAATTCGTTGCCCAGTTCTTCGCGGCTGGCCGGCGTTTCTCGTTTCGCCAAATGGGCCAGGATATATTCACGGCTGGGGATGGGAGATTCGTATTTTTCTGCTTCTCGTTCCAGGAATGGATCTTGTGACATTGCGGTTCCTCCGTTGTCATCAGCAGGATGACGTTGAGCCTTGTCTTCTCAACGTCGTTTTATTCGACAAGCAATAGCTTGTAGAGCGGCGGATTGTCTTCGACCATGTCGGCCAACGTATGCTTATCCAGCTCTTCAAGGAAATTCTGTACGCCCTGTTGGAGCACCTGCTTCAATCGGCAGGCAGGGGTGATGTGGCAAAACTCGCTGCTGCAGTTAACCAGCGCAAGCGGCTCCAGCGCCCGCACGACATCGCCGAGGCGAATGCTCTCGGCCGGTTTGCCCAAACGGATGCCGCCATGCTTGCCGCGCACCGCCGTGACAAAACCGACCCGGCTCAACTGATTGATGATCTTCACCATATGGTTGCGAGACACGCCATACACCTCGGTCACTTCCGAGATACTGGTCATCTTGTCCTGCGGCAACGAGGCCATGTAGATCAACGCCCGCAGACCATAATCAGTAAAACTTGTTAACTGCACATCTTACCTCTGGGTATGACTTTACCCGTCTGATACGCCGCTTTTCGGCGCTATTCAAAAGATTACTCATTGGATAATAAACCAGCCGGAGAGTTCGTCGCTAATTATTTAGCGAATCCCGCGCCCTAAGGCGGGTTTATGAAAGGATTTTTTGACGTGAAACCGCAATCGGAGGGAGTCAGGATAAAAACAAACCGGGACGCGCCCGGTTTGTTTAGTGCCGCAAAGCCTGATTATGCGTCGAACGGGTCGCGCAGGATCATGGTTTCGCTGCGATCCGGGCCGGTAGAGATGATGTCTACCGGTACGCCGGTCACTTCTTCGATGCGCTTGATGTAGTTCAGCGCAGCTTGAGGCAGCTTGCTGTGCTCTTTCACGCCAAAGGTGGTTTCGCTCCAGCCCGGCATGGTTTCGTAGATAGGCTCAATGCCTTCCCAGCCTTCAGCCGCCAGCGGAGTGGTGTCCACTTCACGGCCGTCCGGCATGCGGTAACCCACGCAGATCTTCACTTCTTTCAGGCCGTCCAGGACGTCCAGTTTGGTCAGGCAGAAGCCAGACAGGGAGTTGATCTGCACCGCGCGACGCACCGCTACCGCGTCCAGCCAACCGGTACGACGACGACGGCCGGTGGTGGCGCCGAACTCGTTACCCTGCTTGCACAGGTACTCGCCGGTTTCATCGAACAGTTCGGTTGGGAACGGGCCTGCACCCACGCGAGTGGAGTAGGCTTTCACGATGCCCAGCACGTAGTCCACATAACGCGGGCCGATGCCGGAACCGGTAGCCACGCCGCCGGCGGTGGTGTTGGAAGAGGTCACATACGGGTAAGTACCGTGGTCGATATCCAGCAGGGTACCCTGAGCGCCTTCGAACATGATCAGATCGCCACGCTTGCGCGCGCCGTCCAGCAGTTCGGAAACGTCAACCACCATCGCGGTCAGGATATCGGCGATAGACAGCACGTAGTCCAGCGTCGCCTGATAATCGACGGCTTCAACTTTGTAGTAGTTGACCAGTTGGAAGTTGTGGTAATCGACGATCTCTTTCAGCTTAACGGCGAAGGTTTCTTTGTTGAACAGATCGCCGACGCGCAGACCGCGACGAGCCACTTTATCTTCGTAAGCCGGGCCGATGCCGCGACCGGTGGTGCCGATCGCTTTCGCGCCGCGCGCTTTCTCACGCGCGTTATCCAACGCAACGTGGTAAGGCAGGATCAACGGGCAAGCTTCAGAGAGTAACAGACGTTCGCGTACCGGGATGCCACGCGCTTCGAGTTCACCCATTTCTTTCATCAATGCGTCCGGCGCCAGAACAACACCGTTGCCGATGATGCTGGTGACGTTTTCACGCAGAATACCTGAAGGAATTAAATGAAGAACGGTTTTTTCACCGTTGATTACCAGAGTGTGGCCAGCGTTATGGCCACCTTGGTAGCGCACAACATATTGAGCCCGTTCAGTCAGCAGGTCTACAACCTTGCCTTTACCTTCGTCACCCCATTGGGTGCCCAGTACGACGACGTTCTTACCCATTTTTCAAAATCACCGATTGCTTAAAAATGGATTCTACCACCGTAATTTTCGATTTTCAGCACTTTTAGCATACGATTGCATAAATTTTGAGCTAGACTTTAAAGACCCGTGCGGCCGCTCAACATGTAGTAGATCACGCAGCCCGCAACCACTATTCCACCGCCAAATCGCCGCAGCGTCGCGTCCGGCAGCTGCGACATCGCCACAATCATTTTGCGCCAGGCCTGCGGAAACAGCATCGGCCCCAATCCTTCCAGCACCAGGACCAGCCCGAGCGCCAGCCAAATCGTTGAGTTCATGCATCCCCCAAAAACGAGAAAGGGCCCGCGAAAACGGGCCCTCGATCAGATTGCCTGCCGCGCTTATTTGCGCAGGGTATCAGGCGACTTCATGTAGCGGAAGAAATCGCTGTCCGGGCTCAGTACCAGCACGTCCTGGTTGTCCTTGAAGCTGGCTTCATAGGCACGCAGGCTGCGGATAAAGGCATAGAAGTCCGGATCCTGGCTGAACGCGTTGGCGAACAGCTTGGCTGCTTCAGCATCGCCTTCACCACGGGTGATGCGCGCCTGACGCTCGGCTTCCGCCAGGGTACGGGTCACTTCGTAGTCCGCGCTGGCGCGCAGTTTCTCGGCTTCTTCCTGGCCCTGCGAGCGCAGGCGACGGGCTACCGCTTCACGCTCGGCGCGCATACGCTGGTAGATGGCGTCGGAGACTTCGGCCGGCAGGTTGATCTGCTTGATACGCACGTCGATCACTTCGATGCCCAACGCCGCCATGCTGTTCGGGTTCACCTGCGGCTGTTTGCCGGTGGTTTCCCGCTCAACGCGCGCCGCCGCAGAGGCGATAGCGTCATCGGCTTCGGTGGTCGCCACTTCTTCGCCGTCACCCACGGTGCCGGTGTTCAGCGCGTCACGCACGTCAGACATCAGCTTGCCGCGCGAGTCGGTCACGATGTCTTTCACGTCCAGACGGCCGATTTCGGAACGCAGACGGTCGCTGAACTTACGCTTCAGCAGCACTTCGGCCTGGGAGACGTCGCCGCCGCCGGTCGCCAGATAGTAGCGGCTGAAGTCGCTGATGCGCCACTTCAGATAGGAGTCAACGATCAGGTCTTTCTTCTCGCTGGTCACGAAGCGATCGGCCTGGTTGTCCATGGTCTGGATACGCGCATCCAGGTTCTTCACGGTCTCAATGAACGGGATCTTGAGGTGCAGACCCGGCGCATACACCAGCGGCTTGTTTTCGCCGTCGCGCAGCACCTTGCCGAAGCGCAGCACGATGCCGCGCTGGCCTTCCTGCACCACGAACAGCGAAGCGTACAGCACCACCAGCACCGCGAGGACAATAACTACAAAAGACTTACGCATTGATTACTCTCTCCCTACGCGAGTGGTGTCGTCACGCTGCGCATTCGCCCGGCGCTGATCCATAACCGATCCGCTGCTGGTGCGCGGGGTGCTGCTGTTGGCAGCCGGCGCTGGATTCGGATTGAGGCGAATCAGGCTGGTATCCTTGTTGCCGCTCTCCGTCGCCGCGCCTTGGCCGCGCAGCATCTGATCCAGCGGCAGCACCATCAGGTTGTTGCCTTTGTCGCTCACCAACACCTTACGGGTATGGCCCAGCACTTTTTCCATGGTTTCGATATACAAACGCTCGCGGGTGATCTGCGGTGCGGACTTGTATTCCGGCAACAGCTTGGCAAAGCGCGCCACCTCACCCTGAGCTTCCAGGACGGTGCGGTCTTTATAAGCCTTGGAGTCTTCCAGCAGACGCTGCGCCTGGCCGTTCGCACGCGGCTGAACTTCGTTGGCGTAAGCTTCCGCTTCACGGATGTATTGCTGCTCGTTCTCACGCGCGGCGATCGCATCGTCGAACGACGCCTTCACCTCTTCCGGCGGACGTGCCGCCTGGAAGTTGACGTCCAGCAGCGTGATGCCCATGTTGTAAGGACGAATGGTCTCTTCCAGCATGCGCTGCGTATCGTTACGCACCACGGTACGGCCTTCGGTCAGGATGCGATCCATCGAGTATTTGCCGATCACGCCGCGCAGGGCGCTGTCGGTCGCCTGGCTCAGGCTGTCGTCGGCATTGACGACGCTGAACAGATACGCTTCCGGGTTGGTCACGCGGTACTGCACGTTCATTTCCACGCGCACCACGTTTTCATCGGAGGTCAGCATCACGCCGGACGCCGCCAGCTCACGCACGGATTCCACGTTCACCGGACGCACGTCGTCGATGAAGGTCGGCTTCCAGTTCAGGCCCGGCTGCACCAGATGGCTGAACTTACCGAAACGCGTCACGACGCCGCGCTCGGCTTCCTTGATGGTGTAGAAGCCGCTGGCGGCCCAGATCACCACCACGGCGACCGCCGCGATACCGATAATGCGGCCGCTGAAGCCCGGGCCGGAGGCCCCGGTGCCGCCGCTATTGCTATTGGAGCCTTTGCCCCCGCCAAAACCGCTCAATTTCTTGCTCAGTTTGCGGAAGATATCATCCAAATCAGGTGGCCCTTGATCACGACCGCCTTTGTTGTTACCGCCAGAGTTGCCGCCATTGTTATTGCTGCTCCCCCACGGGTCGCGGTCCTGTCCGTTATTACCGGGCTGATTCCACGCCATGTTTTAGCTCCATATTCTGTGATTGGGTACTTCAGGCTTTCGCGAAGCATAAATGTAACAGGATATGATCATACGATAAAGTCAATCAGGTCCTGTTCTTGCTTGCAGAGACGACGCCATTCGACGATCGGCATTCGCACCACCACGCCAATGCTGCCGTCCTCTTCGTTCCACTCTTTTTCAATCGCCTGAAGCTGGTAAAAACGGCTGCGAAGACGGCCTGCCCGTGGCGGTAAGCGCAATTCGTAATGCGCGATCTCCCCCGATAAGCGCTCCGTCAACGCCTGATACAGCAACGGAATACCCTCTCCGCTGGCGGCGGACAGCCACACCCGGATCGGCAGGTTTTCATCGTTGCGGTCGATACGCGGCACAAAATCGTCCAGCATATCTATTTTGTTCATCACTAACAGTGTAGGGATTTCATCCGAGTCTATCTCCGCCAGCACGGTGTTCACCGCGTCGATGTTCTCGTCGACGCGCGGATCCGCCGCGTCGATGACGTGCAGCAGCAAAGAAGCCTGGCGCGTCTCCTGCAGCGTCGCCTTGAAGGCGGCCACCAGATCGTGCGGCAGGTGCCGGATAAAGCCTACGGTATCCGCCAACACGGTATCCCCCACGTCCGGCACGTCAATGCGCCGCAACGTAGGATCCAGGGTGGCAAATAGCTGGTCCGCCGCATACACCTCGGCAGACGTTATTCGGTTAAACAGGGTGGATTTGCCGGCGTTGGTATAGCCCACCAGCGATACGGTCGGCACATCGGCGCGGGTCCGCGCGCGTCGGCCTTGTTCACGCTGCTTCTCTACCCGCTCCAGGCGGCGCAGAATCAAGCTGATGCGATCGCGTAACAGGCGACGGTCGGTCTCAAGCTGGGTTTCCCCCGGCCCGCGCAGGCCTATCCCCCCTTTTTGCCGCTCCAGGTGCGTCCAGCCGCGTACCAGACGCGTGGCGATGTGACGCAGCTGCGCCAGCTCCACCTGCAGCTTACCTTCATGGGTGCGGGCACGCTGGGCGAAAATGTCTAAAATCAGCCCGGTGCGATCGATCACCCGGCATTCGCACAGGCGCTCGAGGTTTCTTTCCTGCGCCGGGGAAAGGGAATGATCAAACAGGACAACAGACGCGCCGCTGGCTTTCACCGCATCTGCAATTTCTTCGGCCTTTCCTTCGCCGACAAAGTACTTCGGATGCGGGGCTTTGCGGCTACCAGTCACCACTTGCAAAGCTTCGACACCGGCTGAGGAGACCAGCGATTCGAACTCGCTGAGGTCTTCCGTATCTTTGTCTTGCGAGAAATAGATATGAACCAGTACGGCCTGCTCACCGGCTTCATAACGGTCAAACAAGCGTGCAACCTCTCAAACGGACACTCACCGTGAGTTTGGGGGACATAAACAGCACGCGGCTGCTTATGCTCCCCGTCATGGTTGACTTGCAACGCGCTTTATTCAGCGTCATCGCTTTCCTGCTGCGGCTGTTGCTGCGCAGACGGATTGTTACCATGGTGATAGTTGCTTGAACCGCCGCTCGGATTGTTGCTGTGATGCGAGACCGGGCGTGACGGGACAACGGTATAGATAGCGTGCTTGTACACCATCTGGCTAACCGTGTTCTTCAACAGGATGACAAACTGGTCAAAAGACTCAATCTGGCCTTGCAGCTTAATACCATTCACCAAATAAATAGAAACCGGAACACGTTCACGACGCAATGCGTTCAGGAACGGATCTTGCAAAGATTGCCCCTTAGCCATTCTATCTTTTCCTTATTTGCTTGTTGTTTGTAACTAAGAACCTGTCGGCTCTAAAATAAACGACGTAAAAAATTTGCGCGCTGAATACTCAGCAATTGTACACAATCACCCAACCTATGCACTAACAACCTGTGTCACCGAGTCCAAAGCCTCTCCCGGCTTTTCACTGTCCAACCAATGGACCGACTCCCAACCCCGTAACCAGGTCATCTGGCGTTTAGCCAACTGACGTGTTGCGCAAATACCACGATAAACCATCTCATCGTAACTAATTTCACCAGACAAGTATGACCACATCTGGCGGTAACCGACACAGCGAATGGAGGGCAAGTCCGTATGCAAATCACCCCGTGCGAAAAGTGCACGCGCTTCCGTCTCAAAACCCGCCGCCAACATTTGATGGTACCGCAGCTCGATGCGTTGATGGATCAACTCACGGCTGGTCGGCGCTATCGCAAATTGGTGAACTTGATACGGTAACGATTCACCCGAAATTTTAGTCAGTTCCGTTAAAGTTTTACCCGAAATAAAAAAAACTTCCAGTGCTCTGGACAGTCTCTGCGGATCATTCGGATGAATTCTCACTGCCGCGACCGGATCGATCGCCTGTAACTGACGGTGCAGCGCCTCCCAGCCCTGCTCCGCCGCTTGCCGTTCGATGCGCTCGCGCACCGCGGGATCGGCGGACGGCAACGGCGACAATCCTTCCAGCAACGCCTTGAAATACAACATGGTGCCGCCCACCAACAGCGGAATACGGCCGGCGGCGGTGATGTCGGCCATCTCTTTCAGCGCATCGGCGCGGAACTCCGCAGCCGAGTAAGCTTCAGCGGGATCGCGAATATCGATCAGCCGATGCGGCGCCTGCGCCAATTCTTCGGCGCTCGGCTTGGCGGTGCCGATATCCATGCCGCGATAAATCAGCGCGGAATCGACGCTGATCAGTTCCACCGGCAGGCGCTCGCGCAGCGCGATCGCCAGCGCGGTCTTGCCCGAGGCGGTCGGCCCCATAATGAAAATAGCCGGGGGACGTGATGTCATTTCAGTGTTAGTCATGCTTGAGGGCCGCCAGTGCGGCCTGTAAATCAACAGGTTGTAAAAGTCCGCTCGGTGGCGATTTGACCAGCTGCGGGCAAAGTCGTTCAACGTCGGTCAGCAATTGTATCGCTTGCGAGGTGTTCCACTGTTCATGTTCACTGCCGAGATGGCGAGCGAGCCAGGTGGCCAACACCGCGGGCGACATCTCCTGATGCTCGGCCAGATAGCCTAACAGTTCGGGTATCAGTTTTTGTAAATTTTGTTGGCGTAATGGTAAAGGCACTGCGCGCAACGTCACACGGCCGTGATCCGTCTGCAAATCCAGCCCCATCATCGTCAGCAGCGCCTGATGCCGCGCGATGGCCGCCGCTTCGTTCTTGTCCAACGTCAGCTTGACTGGGATCAGCAGCGGCTGCGGCCGCAGCCCTTCCGTCGGCGGATTGAGCTGCGCCTGGCGCAGCCAGCGCTCGGCCACCGTCAGGTTGAGCAACGCCGGCTGCTGACGCTGTTCAATCAGTGCGTAGCACGGCGGATGGATCATCAGCACCCGGCCAAAGCTGTGTTGCCCGCTCGCCAACGGCGTTTCCACGGCGGCTTTCACCGACGGGAACAGCGGCGGCCGACTCGGGGCTTCCGGCGCGGCCTCAGCCTGCGGCTCGGCGGCAGGCCGCATCAGTTTGCCATACAGCTCGCCTTCGCGTTTCTGGTAACCGCCCGCCGTTTGCCAGCCCTGCTGGGGGGGGCGCTCGCGGGCAGCGCCGGCCGGTGGCGGCGTTTCGCGACGCGGCGCAGGCTGAGAAAAATGGTTGCCGCCGGCGGCGACGCGGTTTTCCTGCTGCCAGACCGGCGCAGGCGCCTCGTCAGGCGTTTCCGCCAGCGGCAGCGACGGCGTCTGCCCGGCCTGTTGCAGCACCGTGGTCACCGCCTGGTAGATAAAATCGTGCACCAGCCGCGCCTGATGGAAACGCACCTCGTGCTTGGCGGGATGAACGTTGACGTCCACCTGGTGCGGATCCACCTCCAGATACAACACGTAAGCGGGCTGCTGATCGTCTTTCAGCTGATCCTGATAGGCCTGACGAATGGCGTGGTTGATCAAGCGATCGCGCATCATGCGGCTGTTGACGTAGCAATACTGCATTTCACCCAGCTGGCGCGCCCCGTCCGGATCCGCCACCCAACCGCGGATGTTCAGATCGCCATGCTGCCAGTCGATGTTCAGCGCATGCTGCAAAAACGCCGGGCCGCAGATGCTGCCCAAACGGCGCTCGTGCTGGCTTTCTTCCTTCGCCGCCCGATATTGGCGGATCAGTTTGCCGTTATGGCTAAGGTTGATCGCCACATCGAAGCGCGCCAGCGCGATGCGCCGCACCACTTCATCGATATGGCCGAATTCGGTTTTCTCGGTGCGCATGAACTTGCGGCGCGCCGGCGTGTTGTAAAACAAATCCAGCACTTCCAGCGTGCTGCCGACCGGGTGCGCAGCGGGTTTGATCGTCACCGCCTGTTCGCGCCCTTCGGCATAGGCTTGCCACGCTTCGCTCTGGTCTGCGGTGCGCGACGTCAGGGTCAAACGGGAAACCGAGCTAATGCTGGCCAGCGCTTCGCCGCGAAAACCGAGGCTGACGATCGCCTCCAGGTCGTCGAGCGTGCTGATTTTACTGGTGGCGTGCCGCGCCAGCGCCAGCGCCAGATCGTCCTTGCCGATACCGCAGCCGTTGTCGCGAATGCGGATCAGCTTGGCGCCGCCGCGTTCGATATCGATATCGATGCGCGTCGCACCGGCGTCCAGGCTGTTTTCCACCAGCTCTTTGACGACCGACGCGGGGCGTTCGACCACCTCTCCGGCGGCGATCTGGTTGGCGAGCTGTGGCGGTAACACCTGGATAGGCATGCTGACTCCTGTAGCGGTGGCGCTAGGCCTGCGGAATGGTCAGCGTCCGATCCAACGGCGCGACGTCCGACTTCAGATTATTGACCCGTTTCAGATCGCCGACGCTGACCCCATAACGAGAAGCGATAGAGGACAGCGTGTCCCCACGGGCCACTTTATGTTTAGACGGCTTCTTCGCCGGCGTTTTCGCTTTGGCGACGGCGGTGACGGCGGCGGTTTTCCCCGCCGGCACCTTCAGGCGTTGCCCGACCCACACGCCGTCTTTCTTCAGTTTGTTCAGATCCCGCAGCGCCGCCATGGTCGTGCCGTAGCTGTCGGCGATGCCGGAAAGCGTCTCCGCCCGTTTAACCACGTGGATCTGGGTCTTGCCGCTTACGCTGCGGCTCGCGCCGGCCGAGTTGACGATAGGCTCAGGCTGGCGCACGTCTGGTGTTGAGGTGTTAACCGCCGCTGCGACGTCCAGCGGTCGGTTTTCCACCTTTGGGTCGGCTTGCAGCGGATGCGCCAGGAAGTAGCTGCGCAGGCCGTTATGAATGGCCTTGGCAATCTTCTCCTGATACGCGCTACTGCCCAGCAGCCGCTCCTCCGTGCTATTACTGATAAATCCTGTTTCCACCAGCAGCGATGGAATATCCGGCGAACGCAGCACGCCCAGGCTGGCGTGTTCCGGCCGGCGTTTATGCAACGATCCGACGCTCTGCAGCTGCTGCAGCACCTTCACCGCCACATCGTAGCCAACGCGCTGCGAGTGGCCGAACTGCAGATCCAGCACCGCCTGGCTCAGATAAGGGTCGGCCTGGCTGTTGGCCAGCAAGTCGCCGGCACCGCCGAGCAGCTCGGACTGCTTCTCATGCTGTTCGAGCCAGCCGGCCATTTCGCTGTTGGCGCGGCGATTGGACAGCACCCAAACGGAAGCCCCGCTGGCGCTGCGGTTTGGCGCGGCGTCGGCGTGGATGGAGACCAGTACGTTGGCGCCCTGTTTACGCGCAACGTCGGAACGCCCCATCACCGAAATAAAATAGTCGCCGTTACGCGTCAGCACCGGCTTGAACTGCGGATCGGCGTCCAGCATCGCCTGCAGGCGACGCGCGATGGCGATAGTGACATTCTTCTCCTTCAACCCGCTCGGGCCGATGGCGCCCGGATCCTGGCCGCCGTGGCCGGCGTCGATCGCCACCACCACCCGATCGCCGGAACCGGCGGAAACACGGCTGCTGCGCGGCGTCACCTCAGTGGCGGTGCCCGCGACTACGCTCTGTTTATTGGTAAAGGGATTCGATCCCGTCGGCGCTTTGCGCAGCGGCGGCTCCGGCGCTTCACGCACCGCGACCGGCGCCTGACGCGGCGGTTGGCTGACGGCGACCGGCGCAGGCGTTTGGACCGGCGCTTTACGCGCCACGGTATTGGCGCCGCCTTCGGCCGTAAGGGTGAATACCACGGTGTGCACGCCGCCGTTCTGGCGGGTGGAGACGCGGGTTTTGGCGCGCTGAGTCAGATCAAACACCAGACGCACGCTCTGAGCGTCTTTCGGCGCGCTGGAGCGAATGCTTTTCACCAGGTTTTGGCCGCTGAAATTGAGCGGCAGCCCGCCGACCTTGCCTTTCTGGTTGACGTCCAGCACCACGCGCTCCGGGCCGTGCAGCGGGAAAAACGCGTAGTCCGGCGGGCCATTGAAGCTCACCGAAACCGTCGCTTCGCGCTGGGCGTTGGACACTTTGATATCGGACAGCGAGGACGCCGCCAGCGCGTTCAACGCGCCGAGCGGCCCCAGCACGGCGATCAGCATGATGACCGCAAATTTTTTCAACGCATGCGTCATTGCAGCATCATCCCTGTGATCCATGAATACGGTCTAACAGCTGGCTGCCGTAAGCAGAAATCGCCTCGATCTTCGCCTCTCGTCCCTCGCCCTGATAGCTGAGGTGCAGCGCCAGATCCGGCTCCGGCAGCACGCCGGTGCCCTGCTGCGGCCATTCGACCAGGCAGATGGCGTCTTGCGCGAAGTAATCGCGAATGCCCATAAATTCAAGCTCTTCCGGATCGGCCAGGCGATACAGATCGAAGTGATATACCGCCAAGGGCTGCAAGGCATAGGGCTCCACCAGCGTGTAGGTCGGGCTTTTGACATTGCCCTGATGCCCCAACGCCTGCAGGAAGCCACGGCTGAAGGTGGTTTTACCGGCGCCCAGGTCGCCGTAGAGATAGATGACGCTGGCGCGATCGCAGGCCTTGGCCAAAGTGGTACCCAAAGCGACAGTCGCTGCCTCGTCCGGCAGAGGTAAAACGAGTTCTTTCATTCGATAAAGTCTATTTTGCCCACTCAGGGTTAACGAAATGAAGGATGTCCGGCAGTAAATCGGTCGCCAACATGCCTCTTGTTCCTTGTCTTTCCGCTACGCGATCGCCGGCCGCACCGTGTACGACGCAGCCCGCACAGGCGGCATCATACAGCGAGAGCTTTTGCGCCAGCAAACCGCCGATGATGCCCGACAGCACATCGCCCATGCCGCCGGAGGCCATGCCGGCGTTGCCGACGTCGGCGATCGCCATCTGGCCCTGCTCATCGGCGATCAGCGTGCCGGCGCCTTTCAGCACCGCCACGCCGCCGTAGCGCGCCGTCAGGTTACGCACGGCAAGTAAGCGATCACTTTCGATGTCGGCACTGCTGCAGCTCAACAGCCGCGCCGCCTCTCCGGGATGCGGAGTCATCACGCGATTCTGCCGTTTCTCGGGATTTAATGCCAGCAAGTTCAGCGCATCGGCATCCCACAAGGCCGGTTTATCGCTGGTTTGCAGCACGTTCAAGGCGTTTTTGCCCCACTCAGCCTGCCCCAGCCCCGGGCCAATCACCAGCACGTCCGCCCATTGCATCGCCTGCCGCAAAGTCGTCTCGTCCAGCGCCTGCACCATCAACTCCGGCCTGGCCGCCAGCAGCGGCGCGACGTGCTCAATGTGAGTAAGCACTCGCACCAATCCAGCCCCGCTGCGCAGCGCCGCTTCCGCCGCCATGCGAATGGCGCCGCCGAATCCGCGGTCGCCGCCCACCAGCAGCAGACGACCATGTTCGCCCTTATGGGCGCAGGGGCGCCGCGGATGCAGCCAGCGCGGCAACGCCTCGGCGGTAAGCCGCTGAATCTGCACCGGTTGCTTCGCCAGCCAATCCGATAAGCCTAGCGTATCCTGATGAAGTTGCCCGACCCAGTCGCGCGCCTGGCCGGTCAGCAACCCCGGCTTGAGGCCGATAAATGTGACGGTGTGCGCGGCACGTACAACCGCGCCCGGCGCCGCGCCGCTTTCCGCCAGCAGCCCGGACGGGATATCGAGCGCCACCACCGGCGCCGAATGGCGGTTGGCGGCCTCAATCAGCGCATCAAAAGGCGCGCGCGGCACGCTGGCGAGGCCGGTGCCTAACAGACCGTCGATAATAAGAGAGACGGACGCCGGCCAGCGGCTGTTCGCCGGCAGAATATCGCCGCCGGCGGCCAGCCAGGCCTCGCGGGCCGCTGCGGCCTCCGGCGGCAAAGGGCGTGCGCCTTCACAGGCGATCACCGTCACCTGCACGCCCGCCGCCTTCGCCAAACGCGCCACCACATAGCCGTCGCCGCCGTTGTTGCCGTGGCCACAGAGCACCAGCCAGTGGTTGCAGCAGGGATAAGTGCCGCGCGCCAGTACGTAGGCCGCCTGACCGGCGCGCAGCATTAAATCGTAAAGAGAAAGACCGAGCGAGGCCGCCGCCGCAGGTTCCGAACGACGGATCCAATCCGCAGGCCAGACAGAGTGTGATAAACTGTCGGCGTATGCTTTTTCACTGTGGCCCGTCATGACGCACCCCCTCGATCTCCATCAACTCGCCCAACATATCAAGCAATGGGGGCAATCGCTAGGATTCCAGCAGGTTGGCATCTGCGATACCGATCTCAGCCTGGAAGAGCCGAAGTTGCAGGCCTGGCTCGACAAACAGTACCACGGCGAGATGGAGTGGATGGCGCGCCACGGCATGCTGCGCGCGCGCCCCCACGAGCTGTTGCCGGGCACGCTGCGGGTGATCAGCGTACGCATGAACTACCTGCCGGCCAAGGCGGCATTCGCCAGCACCCTGCAGAACCCGCAATTGGGCTACGTCAGCCGCTATGCGCTGGGGCGCGATTATCACAAGCTGTTGCGTCAGCGCCTGAAAAAGTTGGGCGATCAGATCCAGGCCTACTGCGGCGAACTAAATTTCCGCCCCTTTGTCGACTCGGCGCCGGTCATGGAGCGCGCGCTGGCCGCCAAGGCGGGCATCGGCTGGGTTGGTAAACACTCACTAATTCTTAACCGCGAAGCCGGATCCTGGTTTTTCCTCGGCGAACTGCTGATCGACCTGCCGCTGCCGGTGGATCAGCCGCAGGAAGAGCAGTGCGGCCGCTGCGTCGCCTGCATCACCACTTGCCCGACCGGGGCCATCGTCGCGCCCTACACCGTCGATGCCCGGCGCTGCATTTCCTACCTGACCATCGAGCTGGAAGGCGCGATCCCGGAGGAATTCCGGCCGCTGCTCGGCAACCGTATCTACGGCTGCGACGACTGCCAGCTGATCTGCCCGTGGAACCGCTTTTCACAACTCACCGACGAAGACGATTTCAGCCCGCGCGCCGCGTTGCATGCGCCGCAGCTGATCGATCTGTTCAGTTGGACGGAAGAAAAATTCCTGCGCATCACCGAAGGCTCGGCGATACGCCGCATCGGTCACCTGCGCTGGCTGCGCAATATCGCCGTGGCGCTGGGCAATGCACCTTATGAGGACAGCATCGTGCTCGCGCTGCGCACGCGCTTGGGCCAAGACGCCATGCTGGACGAACATATCCACTGGGCGCTGGCGCAACAGCTCGCTCGCCGTGAAGCGCAGGGCATCGAGGTGCAAACGGCGCAGAAAAAACGGTTGATACGGGCTGTGGAAAAAGGTTTGCCAAGGGATGCCTGACGGGGTGCGCCGCGCGGGCGTATCGCCCGAAATCTCACTCTGTGGATTTGTGCATAAAAATAAAAACACGTTGTCTTTCAACTGCAACAAAAAGAGCAAGTGATCGGCATAACGTTTTGGGATAAATAAATAAGCTTATAAATCAAATGTATAAATATTTAATTTGTATGACGTTGATTTTTCAGGCTGGTGGGTTTATGTACAGAGGCTGTGGATAACTCTGTTCACAACGTTTTTAGCAGGTGTGTAAAACAGGACAAAAACCCGCGCCGGATAAGGCGTTGGATTTGAGTTTGAAACGAAGAGAAAATTGGAGCGGGAAACGAGACTCGAACTCGCGACCCCGACCTTGGCAAGGTCGTGCTCTACCAACTGAGCTATTCCCGCATTGAGATGCTTTTGGCATCCGGTCACCAAACACTGGCGTGACCTTTGAATTTTTGGAGCGGGAAACGAGGCTCGAACTCGCGACCTCAACCTTGGCAAGGTTGCGCTCTACCAACTGAGCTATTCCCGCGTCGCATAGGTACTGCTTGATACTGCTTTATTTATTCATCATGCCGCATCGCGACATTGTTGAATTTGGAGCGGGAAACGAGACTCGAACTCGCGACCCCGACCTTGGCAAGGTCGTGCTCTACCAACTGAGCTATTCCCGCCCGGCGTATCGATGGTGGAACTTTACGAAATTCTTCATCGGTACGGGGTGCGCATTATACGAGAAATCCTTTTTGTCGCAAGCCCCTGAAAGCAAAAAAACGCGATTTTTGTTTGATTGCCGATTAAAGCGCCAGATTGGCGAATTAAGCGCCTAAAAACGGCGTTTTTTCCCCGCAGAGGCCGCCATCGCCTTAAAGCTGAATGAAATGTTCGCGGTAATAAGCCAGTTCGGCCACCGATTCGCGGATGTCATCCAGCGCCTGATGGGTGCCCTGCTTCTTAAAGCCGCCGAGAATTTCCGGCTTCCAACGGCGCGCCAGTTCCTTCAGCGTGCTGACGTCCAGGTAGCGGTAATGGAAGTAGGCCTCCAGCTCCGGCATGTAGCGGAACAAGAAACGGCGATCCTGGCCCACGCTGTTGCCGCAGATCGGCGATTTGCCGGCCGGCACCCATTGCTGCAGGAAGGCGATGGTTTCCAGCTCGGCGGCGCGATCGTCCTGCCGACTGGCTTTCACCCGCTCCACCAGCCCGCTGCCGGTATGGGTGCGCACGTTCCACTCGTCCATCAAGGCCAGCTGCTCGTCGGATTGGTGCACGGCGATCACCGGCCCTTCCGCCAGGATGTTCAGATTGGCGTCGGTGACCAGCGTGGCGATCTCGATAATGCGGTCACGCTCGGGATCCAGCCCGGTCATCTCCAAATCGATCCAAATCAGGTTATTTTCGTTTGCTGTCATGATGTTTCCTGCCTAAAAGCCGAGAGAAAAACGCTGTACGGACGAGACGACGGCCGCCGCCGATGGCGACACGCCGCAGCCGGCGGCTAACAACGGTTATTTAATATAAAATAGCGTGTATCATAGTCTTTTTGGTCGCCATGGGCGACATATACCCTGACGGGTTCAAGGCTGCGCCCGGGGCAAGTCCCCCGCCGCGGCTGTGCGTATACGTAAAGGTATAAAACCGATTCAAGTGAGGCGCAGTGAGTAAGAACAAACTGTCCAAAGGTCAGCAACGCCGCGTGCAGGCGAACCATCAGCGCCGTCTGAAGCGCGCTGACAACAAACCGGAACCTGATGATTCCCAACTGGGCGAGCCGCAGGAAGGCGTCGTCATCAGCCGTTTCGGCATGCACGCCGACGTTGAGGCGCCGGATGGCACTCAGCACCGCTGCAACATCCGCCGCACGCTGCGTTCGCTGGTCACCGGCGATCGCGTGGTATGGCGCCCCGGTCTGGGTGCCCATGAAGGGGTAAAAGGCATTGTGGAAGCGGTGCACGAACGCACCTCGGTGCTGACGCGCCCGGACTTCTACGACGGCGTGAAGCCGATCGCCGCCAATATCAATCAGATCGTCATCGTGTCGGCGATCCTGCCCGAGCTGTCGCTGAACATCATCGACCGTTATCTGGTGGCCTGCGAAACGCTCGAAGTCGAGCCGCTGATCGTGCTCAACAAAATTGACCTGCTGGACGCCGAAGCGCGCAAGCTGGTCGACGGCATGATGGATATCTATCGCAAGATTGGCTACCGGGTGCTGGAAGTCTCCAGCCAAACGCGGGAAGGCATGGCGGAGTTCGAACAGGCGCTGGCCGGGCGTATCAGCATCTTCGCCGGTCAGTCCGGGGTCGGCAAGTCCAGCTTGCTGAACGCGCTGCTGCCGCCGTCTGAAGAGCAAATTCTGGTAAATCAGGTTTCCGACGTCTCGGGCCTCGGGCAACATACCACCACCGCCGCGCGGCTGTACCATTTCCAGCACGGCGGCGACGTGATCGACTCCCCGGGAGTGCGCGAGTTTGGCCTGTGGCACCTGGAGCCGGAACAAATCACCCGCGGCTTTGTCGAATTCCGTGATTATTTAGGCGGTTGCAAATTCCGCGACTGCCGCCACGATACCGATCCCGGCTGCGCCATTCGCGCGGCGATGGAGAAAGGCGATATCGCGCAAGAGCGGTTCGACAACTACCACCGCATTCTGGAAAGCATGGCGCAGGTGAAGGTTCGCAAGAACTTCACGGACGCCGCAGACTGACACTGACGAGCGGGCATTGACGACGGCGGAGCCCTCGTTACAATGCGCGCCCTTTACCCTGATTCACGAGGTTAACGTGCTGGATAGCATCAAGATTAAACTGCAATATTGGCTGCCGAAGCTGGCGCTGACCCGCCTGGCGGGCTGGGGCGCCGACAAACGGGCCGGCTGGCTGACCCAACTGGTGGTCAAAACCTTCGCCCGCTACTACCGCGTGGACATGCAGGAAGCGCAAAATCCGGACCTGGCGTCTTACGCCACCTTCAACGATTTCTTCGTGCGCCCGCTGCGCGACGGCGCGCGCCCGATCGTCGCCGACGCCAACTGGCTGGCGCTGCCCGCCGATGGCGCCATCAGCCAGCTCGGCCCGATCCGCGAGGATCAAATCTTCCAGGCCAAAGGCCACCACTACAGCCTCGAAGCGCTGCTGGCCGGCAACTATCTGTTGGCCGAGCCGTTCCGCAACGGCCTGTTCGCCACCACCTATCTGGCGCCGCGCGACTATCACCGCGTACACATGCCGTGCGCTGGCGTGCTGCGCGAAATGATCTATGTGCCGGGCGATCTGTTCTCGGTCAACCCGCTCACCGCCGCCAACGTGCCTAACCTGTTCGCGCGCAACGAGCGCGTGATCTGCGTATTCGACACCGACATTGGGCCGATGGTGCAAATCCTGGTCGGCGCCACCATCGTCGGCAGCATCGAAACCGTCTGGGCCGGCACCGTCACGCCGCCGCGCGAAGGCATCATCAAGCGCTGGACCTACCCGGCCGCCGGTGAAGAAGGCGCCATCGCGCTGGAAAAAGGCGCCGAGATGGGCCGTTTCAAACTCGGCTCCACGGTGATCAACCTGTTTACCGCAGGCAGCGTGCAGTTTGCGCCGCAGCTGCATAACGGCACCGTCACCCGCATGGGTGAAGCCTTCGCCGAAATCCCGGCCGCCGCTGAAACGCCACAGACCCCGCTCTAAAGGAATCGACGCCGTGCGCCTTTTCATCACGCTTTTGCTCGGTTGCCTGCTGTGGCAACCGGCGCTGGCCGCCCCCGTGCCGACCGAGAGCCAGCTCAAACAGGAGCTGAAGCAGGCGGAAAGCAGCAAAAACGCGCCGAATCAGGCGGAAACCACCGAGGCGCTGCAAAGCGCCCTCAACTGGCTGACGGAGCGCAAAGAGTCGCAGACCCGCTCCGAGCAGTATCAGAGGGTGATCGACGATTTTCCGAAGATGACGCAGGAGCTGCGCCGTCAGCTGGTGCTGGAAAGCAACAAGATCCTGCCTAACGGCGACGATTTGCCGGCCGCCGAGCTGGAACAGCAGATCCTGCAAACCAGCAGCCTGCTGCTGGAACAGGCGCGCCTGCTGCAGCAAGAACAGGATCGCACGCGGGAGATCAGCGATTCGCTCGGCCAGTTGCCGCAGCAGCAGACCGACGCCCGCCGTGCGCTGACGGAAGTGCAGCGCCGCCTGCAGGCGCAGCCCGCCAACCCGACCACGCCGTATGCGCAGGCCGCCCTGGCCCTGCTGCAGGCCGAAGCCGCGGCGCGCAAAGCCAAAGTGGACGAACTGGAACTGGCGCAGCTGTCGGCCAACAACCGTCAGGAGCTGGCGCGCATGCGCGCCGAGGTCTATAAAAAGCGCCACGAGAAAATAGACGTTCAGCTGCAGGCGCTGCGCAACAACCTCAACGCCCAACGCCAACGCGAAGCGGAGCTGGCGCTGGAAAAAACCGAGCAGTTGGCCGAGCAGAACGGCGATTTGCCAAAAAGCATCAGCCAGCAGCTGCAGATCAACCGCGAACTGTCCGCCGCGCTGAACAGCCAGGCGCAGCGCATGGATCTGATTTCATCGCAGCAGCGGCAGGCGGCGGCGCAGACGCTGCAAGTGCGCCAGGCGCTGAGCACCATCATCGAGCAGGCCCAGTGGCTCGGTTCGTCGTCGGCGCTGGGGGAAACCCTGCGCGCCCAGGTGGCGACACTGCCGGAAATGCCCAAGCCGCAACAGCTGGACGGCGACATGGCTCAGCTGCGCGTGCAGCGCCTGCAGTTTGAAAATCAGCTGGAAAAACTGTCGCAGCGCGAATTCAAACGCGACGACGGCAGCGCGCTGACCAACCAGGAGCAACGCATCGTCGATGCCCAGCTGCGCACCCAGCGCGAGCTGCTCAACTCGTTGTTGTCCGGGTGCGACACCCAAATCCTCGAGTTGACCAAGCTGAAGGTGGCCAACACCCAGCTGATCGAAGCGTTGAACGAAATTCGCGACGCCACCCACCGCTACCTGTTCTGGGTGCCGGACGTCAATCCGATCAACTTCTCCTACCCGCTCAACGTGGCGCACGATCTGACACGCGTCCTGTCGCTGGACACGCTGTCGCAGCTCGGCGGCGCCTTCATGATGATGGTGACCAGCCGCGAAACGCTGATCCCGATCTTCGGCGCCCTGCTGCTGGTGATTTTCAGCATCAGCTCGCGCAAGCACTATCACGCCTTCCTCGAGCGCGCCAGCAGCCGCGTCGGCAAGGTGACGCAGGATGAATTCTTCCTGACGGTGCGCACCGTGTTCTGGTCGATTCTGGTGGCGCTGCCTCTGCCGGTACTGTGGGCCGCGCTCGGCTACGGCCTGCAAAGCGCCTGGAACTACCCGGTGGCGGAAGCGATCGGCAAAGGGGTAACCGCCACGCTGCCGATCCTGTGGATCTGCATGATCTGCGCCGCCTTCGCCCACCCGCAGGGGCTGTTCATCGTGCACTTCCGCTGGCCGGCGAAGCAGGTTTCGCGCGCCATGCGCTACTACAAGATGTCGATCTGGCTGATCGTGCCGCTGATCATGGCGCTGATCACCTTCGATAGCCTGAAAGAACGTGAGTTCGCCAACACCCTGGGGCGGCTGTGCTTCATCCTGCTGTGTCTGGCGCTGGCGCTGGTCACCCACAGCCTGAAACGCGCCGGCATTCCGCTGTATCTGGATAAAAACGGCTCCGGCGACAACATGCTCAACAGCGCCTTCTGGGGGCTGCTGCTGTCGGCGCCGCTGCTGGCGGCGCTGGCGTCGACCGTCGGTTACCTCACCACCGCGCAGGCGCTGTTGGCGCGTCTGGAAACCTCGGTGGCGATCTGGTTCCTGCTGCTGGTCGTCTACCACATCATCCGCCGTTGGATGCTGATCCAACGGCGGCGCATCGCCTTCGATCGCGCCAAACAGCGCCGTGCCGACATCCTGGCACAGCGTGCCCGCGGCGAAGACGAAACTTCGCACACCCCGAACAGCACCGAAGGATCCATCGATCCGGACGATTCGGATTTCGATCTGGACACCATCAGCGCCCAGTCGCTGCGGCTGGTGCGTTCGATCCTGACGCTGATCGCACTGGTGTCGGTGATCGTGCTGTGGTCGGAGATCCACTCCGCGTTCGCCTTCCTGGAAAACATCTCGCTGTGGGACGTGACCTCGACGGTGAACGGCGTGGAAACCGCCCATCCGATCACCCTCGGCGCGGTTCTGATTGCCATTCTGGTGTTGATCATCACCATGCAGCTGGTGCGCAACCTGCCGGCGCTGCTGGAGCTGGCGGTATTGCAGCACCTCGATCTGTCGCCGGGCACCGGCTACGCCATCACCACCATCACCAAGTACCTGCTGCTGCTGTTCGGCGCGGTGCTCAGCTTCGCCTGGATCGGCATCGAATGGTCGAAACTGCAGTGGGTGGTTACCGCGCTCAGTCTGGGGTTGGGCTTCGGCATGCAGGAGATCTTCTCCAACTTCATCTCCGGCTTGATCATCCTGTTCGAGAAACCGATCCGCATCGGCGACACCGTGACGATCCGCAACCTGACCGGCACCGTCACCAAGATCAATACCCGCGCCACCACCATCTCGGACTGGGACCGCAAAGAGATCATCGTGCCGAACAAAGCGTTCATCACCGAGCAGTTCGTCAACTGGTCGCTATCCGACACCCTGACCCGTGTGGTGCTGACCGTACCGGCGCCGGGCGAGGCCAACAGCGAAGAAGTGACCAAGATCCTGATGAACGCCGCCGAGCGCTGCGCGCTGGTGCTGGATAACCCGGCGCCGGAGGTCTATCTGGTCGATCTGCAGCAAGGCATTCAGATCTTCGAGATGCGTATTTACGCCGCCGAGATGGGCCACCGTATGCCGCTGCGCCATGAGATCCACCAGCTGATCCTGGCGGGCTACCGCGAGCACGGCATCACGCTGCCGTACCCGCCATTCCAGGTACGTACCGAGACGCTGTCGCGACTGACCAACAACGGCCGCACGCCGCCGTCCACGCCGGCGCCGAACACCAAGCGCGACGCCGGGGGGCTGTAAGCGTTTCTCGCGATAAAAAAAGGGCCGGCAAATGCCGACCCTTTTGCTTTTCTTACCGCCTGAAACGTCAGGCGATCCCAACCGGGAAGGCCAGTACGTCGCTCAGGCTCTCGGCGCCCAGCGCCAGCATCACCAGACGATCCACGCCCAGCGCCACGCCGGAACACTCCGGCATGCCGTGTTGCAACGCCGCCAACAGGTTGTAGTCGATCGGTTGCTGCGGCAGGCCGCGCTCCGCGCGTTTGCGGTTGTCCTGCTCGAAGCGCTGCTGTTGTTCACGGCCGTCGGTCAGCTCGCGGAAACCGTTCGCCAGCTCAATGCCCTTGAAGTACACCTCGAAACGCTCCGCCACGCGGTGGTCTTCGGTGCTGATCTCCGCCAACGCCGCCTGGCTGGCCGGGAAGTGGTACACGAACGCCGGTTTTTCACGGCCGATATGCGGCTCCACCCCCACGGTGAACAGCAGCTGCAGCAGCGTATCGCGATCTTCTTCGGTATCGGCGATGTTGCTCAGATCGAGTTTGGCCGCCGCTTCGCGCAGCTGCGCCTTCTCCGCCGACAGCGGATCGATGTCCAGATGGCGCAGGAACGCCTGCTGATAGGACAGAGTCTCCGCGCTCTCGCAGTCCAGCACCTGTTGCAGCAGATCGTCCACCTCATTCATCAGGCGGTACATGTCGTAGTGCGGACGGTACCACTCCAGCATGGTGAATTCGGGGTTATGGTGCCGCCCGGCTTCTTCATTGCGGAAGCTGCGCCCCATTTGGTAGATCGGGCCGCTGCCCGCCGCCAGCAGGCGCTTCATGTGATATTCCGGGCTGGTCATCATGTATAGCGTCAGGCCTTCCGCCGCCCCCGGCCCGACGAAACGCGTTTCGAACGGGAACAGGTGAACGTCGGTGACCGTCGCCTGGCTCATGGTGGGCGTCTCAACTTCCAGCACGCCACGATCGGCGAAGAAACGCCGGATCTCAGCCAGAATCGCTGCGCGTTTCAACAAATTGGCGATGGGTGCACTAGGCTGCCAGCTTGCCGTTTCGCTCATGGTAATTAACTCCGAAATCAAACAGGGGATGCAGTCTACTCGCATCCTTGCAGCCAAACAAATTCTTCACGATGCGCAACCGGCGATAACGCCAATTTCCGATAAATAGGCGGCAAAAGCGCGTTAAAAAGGGTAAAGCACGCCGAACACGCGAAAAGGCAGACAGGCCTGTTGAGCGAGCGTTAATCGACAAAACAATCGATCACATCAAATTTCCACTACTTAACTTTAGGTATAGTTAATTCCCCATTATTGGTGGGAGATATCTATCCTTAACCTTTAAGCAACATTAATCGGTTCAATTAGTTAGCACCCGAAGAGTTCGCTAAATTTTAAGCATAGATATTTAACTTGCCGTTCTTGATAAGAACATTGGAGGAATGCAGTGCAAACCTTTAACGCCGATCTTGCCATTATTGGGGCCGGGGGCGCTGGTTTACGTGCAGCAATAGCCGCAGCGGAAGCCAATCCCCAACTGAAAATCGCGCTGATCTCTAAGGTCTACCCGATGCGCAGCCACACGGTCGCCGCCGAGGGGGGCTCCGCCGCCGTCACCCAGGATCACGATACCTTCGACTATCACTTCCACGACACCGTCGCCGGCGGCGACTGGCTGTGCGAGCAGGACGTGGTCGATCACTTCGTGCATCAGTGCCCGCGCGAGATGACCCAGCTTGAGCAGTGGGGCTGCCCGTGGAGCCGCAAACCGGACGGTTCGGTCAACGTGCGGCGCTTCGGCGGCATGAAGATCGAACGCACCTGGTTCGCCGCCGACAAGACCGGCTTCCACATGCTGCACACCCTGTTCCAGACCTCGCTGAAATACCCGCAAATCCAACGCTTCGACGAGCACTTCGTGCTGGATATTCTGGTGGATGACGGCCAGGCGCGCGGCCTGGTGGCGCTCAACATGATGGAAGGCACCCGCGTGCAGATCCGCGCCAACGCGGTGGTGATGGCCACCGGCGGCGCCGGGCGCGTTTATCGCTACAACACCAACGGCGGCATCGTTACCGGCGACGGCATGGGCATGGCGTTCCACCACGGCGTACCGCTGCGCGACATGGAGTTCGTGCAGTATCACCCGACCGGCCTGCCCGGTTCCGGCATCCTGATGACCGAGGGCTGCCGCGGCGAAGGTGGCATTCTGGTGAACAAAGACGGCTACCGTTACCTGCAAGACTACGGCATGGGCCCGGAAACCCCGCTGGGCGAGCCGAAGAACAAATACATGGAGCTGGGCCCGCGCGATAAAGTGTCCCAGGCCTTCTGGCACGAATGGCGCGCCGGCCGCACCATCGCCACCCCGCGCGGCGACGTGGTCTACCTCGATCTGCGCCACCTGGGCGAGAAAAAGCTGCTGGAGCGGCTGCCGTTCATCTGTGAACTGGCCAAGGCCTACGTCGGCGTCGATCCGGTGAAAGATCCGATCCCGGTGCGCCCTACCGCGCACTACACCATGGGCGGCATTGAAACCGACCAGAACTGCGAAACCCGCATCAAGGGGCTGTTCGCGGTCGGCGAATGTTCCTCCGTCGGCTTGCACGGCGCCAACCGTCTCGGCTCCAACTCGCTGGCGGAACTGGTGGTATTCGGCCGCGTCGCCGGTGAACACGCCGCGCGCCGCGCGCTGGAAACCGCGCCGGCCAACGGCAGCGCGCTGGATGCGCAAACCCGCGACGTCGAAACCCGCCTGAGCAACCTGATGAAGCAGGAAGGCAACGAAAACTGGGCGAAGATCCGCGACGAGATGGGGCTGTCGATGGAAGAAGGCTGCGGCATCTACCGTACACCGGAGCTGATGCAAAAAACCATCGATAAGCTGGCCGAGCTGAAAGAACGTTTCAAGCGCGTCAAAATCACCGACAACACCAGCGTGTTCAATACCGATCTGCTGTACACCATCGAGCTGGGCTACGGTCTGGACGTCGCCGAGTGTATGGCGCATTCGGCGTTTAACCGCAAAGAATCGCGCGGCGCCCACCAGCGCCTGGACGAAGGCTGCACCGAGCGTGACGACGTCAACTTCCTCAAGCATACGCTGGCGTTCCACAATCCGCAGGGCGCGCCGCGTCTTGAATACAGCGACGTGAAAATCACCAAGCTGCCGCCGGCCAAACGCGTCTACGGCGCAGAAGCCGAAGCGCAGGAGAAAAAGAATAAGGAGCAGGCAAATGGCTGAGATGCAAACCCTGAAGATCGACGTCATGCGCTATAACCCGGAAAGCGACGCCGAGCCGCATTTCGTCACTTACGCCGTGCCTTACGACGAACAAACCTCGCTGCTCGACGCGCTGGGCTACATCAAGGATAACCTGGCGCCGGATCTCTCCTACCGCTGGTCGTGCCGCATGGCGATCTGCGGCTCCTGCGGCATGATGGTCAACCGCGTGCCGAAGCTGGCGTGCAAAACCTTCCTGCGCGACTACGTCGGCGGCATGAAGGTCGAAGCGCTGGGCAACTTCCCGATCGAGCGCGATCTGGTGGTCGACATGACCCACTTCATCGAAAGCCTGGAGGCGATCAAACCGTACATCATCGGCAACGATCGTAAACCGGAGGATGGCCCGAACGTGCAGACCCCGGCGCAGATGGCCAAATACCACCAGTTCTCCGGCTGCATCAACTGCGGCCTGTGCTACGCCGCGTGCCCGCAGTTCGGCCTCAACCCCGAGTTTATCGGCCCGGCGGCGATCACGCTGGCGCACCGCTATAACCTGGACAACCGCGACCACGGCAAGAAACAGCGCATGCCGCAGCTCAACGGCCAAAACGGCGTCTGGAGCTGCACCTTCGTCGGCTATTGCTCTGAAGTCTGCCCGAAACACGTCGATCCCGCCGCCGCCATCCAGCAGGGCAAGGTGGAGAGCGCCAAAGACTTCATGATCGCCATGCTGAAGCCGCAATAAGGGAGAAAAATTGCCATGACAACTCAACGTAAGCCCTATGTGCGCACCATGACGCCCACCTGGTGGCAAAAGCTCGGCTTCTACCGTTTCTACATGCTGCGCGAAGGCACCTCGGTGCTGGCGGTGTGGTTCAGCATCGTGCTGCTCTACGGCGTGTTTGCGCTGAAGGGCGGCGCCGAGAGCTGGGCCGGCTTCGTCGGTTTCTTGCAGAATCCGCTGGTGCTGTTGATCAACGTCGTCGCCCTGCTGGCGGCGGCGCTGCACACCAAAACCTGGTTCGATCTGGCGCCGAAGGCCGCCAATATCGTGGTCAACAGCGAGAAAATGGGGCCGGGCCCCATCGTGAAAGGGCTGTGGGCCGTCACCATCGTCGTCAGCGTGGTCATCCTGGCCGTGGCCCTGATCTAATCCGGAGGAAACATGATAAATCAAGCACCTAAACGTTCCGACGAGCCGGTTTTCTGGGGATTGTTCGGCGCCGGCGGCATGTGGGGCGCGATCGTCGCGCCGGCCATCGTACTGCTGGTCGGCATTCTGCTGCCGCTGGGGCTGTTCCCCGGTGAGGCGCTGGGTTACGAGCGCGTGCTGGCGTTCTGCCAGAGCCTGATCGGCCGCCTGTTCCTGCTGCTGATGATCATTCTGCCGCTGTGGTGCGGCCTGCACCGCATCCACCATGCGATGCACGATCTGAAGATCCACGTGCCGGCCGGCAAGTGGGTGTTCTACGGTCTGGCGGCGATCCTTAGCGTGGTCACCGTCATCGGCGTCGTCACGCTGTAAACCGCTCAGGCGGCCAACGCCCGTTGGCCGCCCTTTTCTCATCGGCTACACTGTCTACTCGCCCCCGGTAAACAGGAGTCACCGATGCGTTTATGGTCAAAGCTTAGCGTCATGCTTTCCGCCCTGCTCTCCGTCGCTTGCAGCGTCTCCCCGCCTAAAGACATCAAGGTCGTGACCCCTTTCGACAGCCAGCGCTATCTCGGCACCTGGTATGAGATTGCACGTCTGGATCATCGCTTTGAACGCGGTTTGCAGCAGGTGACCGCCCACTACAGCCCGCGTGCCGACGGCGGACTGAAAGTCATCAATCGCGGCTTCAATCCGCAGAAACAGCAATGGCAAGAAAGCGAAGGCAAAGCCTACTTTATCGGTTCACCGCAGGTCGCGGCGCTGAAAGTGTCGTTCTTCGGCCCCTTCTACGGCGGCTATAACGTGATTGCCCTGGACCCGGACTACCGCTACGCGCTGGTTTGCGGCCCGAACCGCGACTATCTGTGGATCCTGTCGCGCACGCCGACGCTTGACGCCGCCGTGCGCGACCGTTTATTGCAGACAGCCAAAGGCTACGGTTTCGCCACCGACAAGCTGATCTGGGTGCAGCAGTCCGCCGATCAGTGACTGCTGAACTTCAACCCGAGGATGCCGACCACGATCAGGCACAGGCTGATGATGCGCGCGATATTGGTCGATTCCCCCAACAGCAGCATGCCCATGATCGCCGCGCCCACCGCGCCGATGCCGGTCCACACCGCGTAGGCGGTGCCGGCGGGCAGCGTTTTCATGGCGTTGGCCAACAGCAACATGCTGACCACCATCGCGGCGATGGTGATAATGCTCGGCGTCAGCCGGGTAAAACCGTGGGTGTATTTCAGACCGATAGCCCAAACCACTTCGAGCAAACCGGCGATAAGCAGAATAATCCAGGCCATGAGACGGCCTCCCTACCACTGGGGTCGTCCCCGATAAAATGACGCGTAAACGGGCCGTCCCGTTCAGCGAGGTGATGCATGACGGGTAACCTCACCCGCACTGCGGCAGGATAGCAGCAGCGTTAACGCTCAGGCAAGGGATAGAAATGTGGCGGCTCTCCGCTGCCGGAACGCCGCCGGGTGGAATGCGGATTATTCCGCGCTGCGCTGAATAGCCTTGCCGCCGGCCTGAATGTCTTCACCCACACCGCGGGTGGTATTGCAGGCGGTCAGCGAGCTCAAAATCATCAAAGAGAAGATCGCGATAATACTTTTCTTCAGCATAAGAAAGTCCTTATTTGTCGTTGATGAAAAAGTACGGCTTTCTAAGCGTAGTCAAAATTGACGGAGGGTGTGGGATCGTGACCGGCTTTGTGGCGCAAATACATCGGGTTAAAGGCGGGATCAGCTGGCCGTGCGGGAGATGGCGCCGCCGAGATGCTGAACGTCTTCGCCGAAACCGCGAAACGTATTGCAACTGCTGAGGGAGAAAAGGAACAACAGGGAGAGCACGGCCAACAGCGTTTTCTTGAACATGCGGATTTTCTGCCAACGAACGGGGATGGGATAAAACAGAGGAACCGCGGAGGTTCCTCTGTTTTAAAACTTACTTGACGCGAGAGACGTATTCGCCAGAGCGAGTGTCAACCTTGATCACTTCGCCGATCTGGACGAACAACGGCACTTTTACCACGGCGCCGGTGCTCAGGGTAGCCGGCTTGCCGCCAGTCCCTGCGGTATCGCCTTTCAGGCCAGGATCGGTATCGGTGATTTCCGCTTCGATGAAGTTCGGCGGCTGAACGGCGATTGGGCGGCCATCCCACAGGGTGATGATGCACTCTGCGTTATCCTGCAGCCATTTGGCCGCGTCGCCGACGGTTTTGCCGTCAACCTGATGCTGTTCGAAAGACTCAGGGTGCATGAAGTGGTAGAACTCACCGTCGCTGTACAGGTAGTTCATGTTGGTGTCCATCACGTCTGCGCCTTCGCAAGAATCGGTAGACTTGAAGGTTTTTTCCACGCGGGTGCCGGTCAGCAGACGGCGCATTTTCACGCGCGCGAACGCCTGGCCTTTGCCCGGCTTAACGAACTCACTGGCTTCGACGGCGTAAGGTTCGCCCTCGAACATGATTTTAAGACCCGGACGGAAATCGTTGCTAGAATAAGTCGCCATGATGGCCCTCTGAATATTTGAACTGGTAGCTTAGCCAAAAAAATGGCACACATTATAACCCAAAGTACGGCACATAGAGAAGATTGGTTGCATCAACTCGCCGATGTTATTACCGATCCCGATGAATTACTGCAGCTTTTGTCACTGAATACGCACCCGGAACTGCCGCAGGGGCGCGATGCCCGTCGGCTGTTTGCCCTGCGCGTGCCGCGCGCCTTCGCTGCGCGCATGCGCCCCGGCGATGCCAACGACCCGCTGCTGCGCCAGGTGCTGACCGCCAGAGAGGAGTTCATCAACGCCCCAGGGTTCACCACCGATCCGCTGGATGAACAGCGCAGCGTGGTGCCGGGCCTGCTGCACAAATACCGCAATCGCGCGCTGCTGCTGGTCAAAGGCGGCTGTGCGGTCAACTGCCGTTACTGCTTCCGCCGCCATTTCCCCTATCAGGATAATCAGGGCAACAAGAACAACTGGCGGCAGGCGCTGGATTATATCCGCCAACACCCGGAACTGGACGAGATCATTTTTTCCGGCGGCGATCCGCTGATGGCCAAAGACAGTGAGCTGGAGTGGCTGGTCGGCGAGCTGGAGGCCATCCCGCACCTGAAACGCCTGCGCATTCACACCCGTCTGCCGGTGGTGATCCCGGCGCGCATTACGCCGGCGCTGTGCCGCCTGCTGTCGGCCTCGCGTCTGCAGGTGCTGATGGTCACGCACATCAACCACGCCAACGAAATTGACCGTGAGCTGCAGAGCGCCATGGCCCAGCTGCGCCTCGCCGGCGTCACGCTGCTCAACCAGAGCGTGCTGCTGCGCGACGTCAACGACGATGCCGATACGCTGGCGGCGCTCAGCAACGCGCTGTTCGACGCCGGCATCCTGCCCTATTACATCCACGTGCTGGACAAGGTGCAGGGCGCGGCGCATTTCATGGTCAGCGACGATGAAGCGCGCGTCATCATGCAGGCGCTGCTGAGCAAGGTGTCCGGTTATCTGGTGCCGCGCCTGACGCGTGAAGTGGGCGGCGAACCGAGCAAAACACCGATCGACCTGCGCCTGATGCAGGGGTGATGCGCGCCACATGGCCTGATGGAACGAAAAGAGGAATGCCGTGGCATTCCTCTTTTTTTATCTCTTCGCGGCGTTTGGCCTCAGCGCCTTACGGGCACTTGTAAACCTGGCCGACCATTTTGCTGTCCAGCGGCGCGAAGCTGGAGAGCAGGTTCTGGCTTGGGCTGTTGGCGCCGTAAATGACGTTGCCGCCCATCGCCGCTGCCTTGTTGCGCAGATCGTTGGCCGCACCGCGCATGGAGCTGCCTTCACCGCCGTTGCCGGACAGCCAGTTGCTCTGGGTGCCGGTCACTTCCCCCAGCAGCTGGCATTCCGCCGCCGGCTTGCTGTCGGTGAACTTGATCTGCTGACCCGCAGCGGTCAGTTCATGAGTGGTGCTGCAACCCGCCAGCAGCATCGCTGCCGAAAGACCCAGTAAGGCTTTAATCCGCATCTTGTTCCCCATTCGATGTTGAGAATTACGCAAAAGCTTATCAGAAAGCGATGCCATCTCTTAAGCATCCGTTGCCACGCGAGCGGGCCAACGTCTTGAGCGACAGCTGATGACTTACCAGTTTACCAGCTAAATCGCCCCGGGCGGCAAAAATATCATCAAATACAGTGCGGCGGCGTTATGCCCAACCGGCGGCCGCCGTCGGTACCTCCACTTCGCCCTGGCGCGGTTCCTCCTCCGCCAGTTGGAAAGTCGCCACCGCCTGCGCCAGCAGGGCCGCCTGTTCCTCCACGCCGACGGCGGTGGTCGCCACCTCCTCCACCAGCGCGGCGTTCTGCTGAGTCACCTGATCCATCTGGGTTACCGCAATCCCGACCTGCTCAACGCCCTTGCTTTGCTCTTGCGACGCATAGGAGATGTTATCCATCAGCGACGTCACCTGGTTCACCGAGCCGACGATGGCATTCATCGTCTCGCCCGCCTGCTCCACCAGCCGCACGCCGGCGGCGATATCGCCGGTCACGCCGTCGACCAGGCTGCTGATCTCCTTGGCCGAAGTCGCGCAGCGCTGCGCCAGATTGCGCACTTCGCCTGCCACCACCGCAAAACCCCGCCCCTGTTCACCGGCGCGCGCGGCCTCGACGGCGGCGTTCAGCGCCAGGATATTGGTCTGGAAGGCGATGCCGTCGATCACGCCGGTGATATCCCCCACCTGACGCGCACTGTCGTTGATCGCCCGCATCTTGTCGACTGCGCTGGCCATCAGCGTTTCGCCGTTGCGGGCAATGCCGGCAGTCTGATTGACCATGCCGGCGGCCTGATTGGCGTTATCGGCGTTTTGCCGCACCGTGGCGGTAATCTGTTCCATGCTGGCGGCGGTTTCCGTCAGCGCGCTGGCCTGTTCTTCGGTGCGGCTGGAGAGATCGGCGTTGCCGACGGCGATCTCGTGCGTACCCTGGTTGATCGACTCCACGCCATCACGCACCTGCTGCACGGTGGCGCTCAGCTCCAGCTGCATCGTTCGCAGGCTGGCGAACAGCATGCCGATCTCATTGTTGTTGCGTACCGCGATCTCGCTGCGCAGATCGCCGCGCCCAACCTTTTGCAAGTGTGCGGCGATCTGGCGCAGCGGCAGGATCAAGCGCCGGCGGAAATCACGCTGCACGGCGACCAGCAACAGCAGGATCGCCGCCAGAGTGCCGCTCAGCAGACGGGCGAAGACTTTTTGGGTCTGCTCCGCCTCTTCCACTGCCAGACGGTGGGCGGCCACCGTGGCCCGCATGTAGTCGGCAAACTGACTATCCAGCCGCTGGCGCACCTGGCGCTTCTCTGCCGCCATAGCGTGCAGCCGCTCGATCAGCGCCGCCTGCGGCGTATCGGCCAACAACGTCAGCTCTTGCTTCAGCACCGCCTGCTGCGCCAGGTAGACCTTTTTCATCGCCTCGCCCAGATCCGGGTGCGATACCGTCAAACCCGGCGTCTCCCAAAACAGGTTGAACGCGACGTCGGCGCTGCGCAGCTCACCGCGCGCCTCATCGATACCCTGTTGAATATCGGCTCTGCTGGTCTGCGCCATACGCTCGAACGCCATGTTGTCGATCAGCGTCTGCGTTTGCAGCAGAGCACGCCAACTGCGGTTCAGCGCGGCTTCCTCGTCGGAAAAAGTGCTCATCCTGCCGATGCTGTTGCCGTTTTGCTGCATGAAATAGAAGGCGATGGCGCCGGTTCCCATGGGCATCAAGCCCAACAGCAACAGCATCAACATCAGCCAGGTGGCTATTTTCATATTTTTCAGCATAAGTCGTCTCCGTTGACAGTCACACCGGCGAGGGAAAATTCCCCGCCTGGTAGGGGCTATATCGGTACGAAACGACAACGGTTTAGGGCAAAAACAAAATAATGCAATAATTCATTCAATAAACTAATAACAAGCTAAACAAACATTCTTTTTATTGATTTTTAAGCTAAAAAAAACCCCGGTCATTTGACCGGGGTTCTCAGCACACAAGCGTGTGGGGGATGATTACATCATGCCGCCCATGCCGCCCATGCCACCCATGCCGCCTGCTGCGCCCAGATCCGGTGCGTCAGCCTTCGGCAGGTCGGTGACCATGCATTCGGTGGTGATCATCAGGCCAGCCACGGAAGCCGCGTACTGCAGAGCAGAACGGGTCACTTTGGTTGGATCCAGAATACCCATCGCGATCATGTCGCCGTATTCTTCAGAGTAAGCGTTGTAGCCGTAGCTGCCTTCGCCCGCTTTCACCTGGTTGGCGATAACGGAAGCTTCTTCACCGGCGTTGATCACGATCTGACGCAGAGGGGCTTCCATTGCGCGCAGCGCAACTTTGATACCCACGTTCTGGTCTTCGTTGTCGCCTTTCAGCGCGGCGATTTTGCCTGCAACGCGGATCAGCGCTACGCCGCCGCCGGCAACCACGCCTTCTTCCACTGCAGCGCGGGTCGCGTGCAGGGCGTCTTCAACGCGGGCTTTCTTCTCTTTCATTTCAACTTCAGTGGCTGCGCCAACCTTGATAACGGCAACGCCGCCGGCCAGTTTCGCTACGCGCTCCTGCAGTTTTTCACGATCGTAGTCAGAGGTCGCTTCTTCGATCTGCTGACGAATTTGAGCAACGCGGCCCTGGATGGTCGCTTCGTCGCCCACGCCATCGATGATGATGGTGGTGTCTTTGTTGATCACAACGCGTTTCGCCTGACCCAGGTCTTCCAGGGTGGCTTTTTCCAGCTCCAGACCGATCTCTTCAGAGATAACGGTACCGGCAGTCAGGGTCGCGATGTCCTGCAGCATGGCTTTACGACGGTCGCCGAAGCCAGGCGCCTTAACGGCAGCCACTTTCACGATACCGCGCATGGTGTTGACCACCAGGGTCGCCAGCGCTTCACCTTCTACGTCTTCAGCGATGATCAGCAGCGGTTTGCCTGCTTTGGCAACGGCTTCCAGCACCGGCAGCATTTCGCGGATGTTGGAGATCTTCTTGTCAGCCAGCAGGATGAACGGGCTTTCCAGCTCAACAGAACCGGTTTCCGGCTTGTTGATGAAGTATGGGGACAGGTAACCGCGGTCGAACTGCATACCTTCAACCACGTCCAACTCGTCTTGCAGGCCGGTGCCTTCTTCAACGGTGATGACGCCTTCTTTGCCCACTTTCTCCATCGCTTCCGCGATCAGTTTACCCACGGTTTCGTCGGAGTTGGCGGAGATGGTGCCGACCTGAGCGATAGCTTTGGAGTCGGAGCAAGGTACGGACAGTTTTTTCAGTTCTTCAACCGCAGCGACAACCGCTTTGTCGATGCCGCGCTTCAGATCCATCGGGTTCATGCCTGCAGCAACCGCTTTCAGGCCTTCGGTGATGATGGATTGAGCCAGTACGGTTGCAGTGGTGGTGCCGTCGCCCGCCGCGTCGTTCGCTTTGGAGGCCACTTCTTTCACCATCTGTGCGCCCATGTTCTCGAACTTGTCTTCCAGTTCGATTTCACGCGCAACGGAAACGCCATCTTTGGTGATGGTCGGTGCGCCGAAAGATTTATCCAGCACTACGTTGCGGCCTTTCGGGCCCAGGGTCACTTTTACTGCATCAGCGAGAACATTCACGCCGCGGAGCATTTTCACGCGAGCGTCATTGCCGAATTTTACGTCTTTAGCTGCCATTGGTATTTCCCTTCAACTCGTTCAGTTCAGAAGATAAAGCGCAATTACGCTTCAACAATTGCCAGAATGTCGCTTTCGGACATGATCAACACTTCTTCATTGTCGATCTTCTCTGCTTTCACGCCGTAGCCGTCGTTGAAAATCACGATATCGCCAACTTTCACATCCAGCGGTTGGATGTTGCCGTTTTCCAGCACACGCCCTTTACCCACTGCAACCACTTCACCGCGAGTGGATTTACCCGCAGCAGAGCCAGTCAGGACGATGCCGCCAGCAGATTTTGATTCAACTTCTTTGCGCTTGACGATAACGCGGTCATGCAATGGACGAATACTCATTGAACGCTCTCCTGTAAGAAGGTCTCTATCAGATTTAGGGTTGTACACCGGATGGTTGTTATTACCGGCCTCGTGGCATTTGAGATGGGGGCGTTCCAGCCCCCTTCAAGGGGGCGAACAAAAAAAATTTCGCATTTTTGGTCCGACGAGTGCCGCAGAGATGAAAAACGCGGCCTGAGCCGCGTTTGCTTAACGATCGTGAGGTTTGCGATCCTCGTCCGGGCGGTGTTCCAGCACCGGGCGTTCATCGTCCTTGCGCTGGAATTCGCCGTCGAAGGTATTGCCGTTGGCGGCGTCGCCGCCCGTCCAACCGCCGGGGCGATACACCGACAGGTGCGGCATCAGCTTCAGCGTCAGCGATTTTTGCACCGGCGGCAGCAGCAGCAACAGGCCGAGGAAATCGGTGAAGAAGCCAGGTATCAGCAGCAGGAAGCCCGCCAGCACCAGCGAAACGCTTTTCACCATTTCCGCCGCCGGGCTTTCACCGGCCGCCAGTTTTTGCTGCATCTGCACGAAGGTTTTCATGCCCTGATTGCGCACCAGCGAAATGCCGACGCAGGAGCTGAACACCACCAGCAGCAGGGTGACAGCCACGCCGAGCACGGCGGCGACTTTGATAAAGATGGATATTTCTATGTAAGCCAACAGAAATATCAGCAGTAGCGGTAACCAGCGCACCTGGTTCTCCTATCGGTAGGTAAGGCACGGCCGCCACGGGGCGACGGAGCGAAAAAAGAGGCCGTAAACGGCCGACACCATTACAATGAGGGCATCCCCCCACCATTTCAACCGAGAGCCGGTTTTTATTGCTAAAGTTCACAAACGTGAAAGAAGTCACAGAACCGAAAAAGGGCATATCCTTAAACACCATAAGGTGATCTGGATTCAGTCATTTCTTACCAACCAGCATATGATCTGGGCAGCTACGGGCGATTTGGTTAATCGTTTCACGCCCCAAGCCTTCGGCAATATTAATTTAGGCTGTGCCCTTACTAGCCTTGACCTGACAAATTATTAATTCGGCAGCAACACATAGAGAAGGTTCTCATGTCAAACAACATTCGTATCGAAGAAGACCTGTTAGGAACACGTGAAGTCCCCGCAGACGCTTACTACGGAGTTCACACTCTGCGTGCGATTGAAAACTTCTACATCAGCAACAGCAAAATCAGCGATGTCCCCGAATTCGTTCGCGGCATGGTGATGGTGAAAAAGGCCGCGGCGATGGCCAACAAAGAACTCAAAACCATCCCGCGCAAAATCGCCGACGTGATCATCCAGGCCTGCGACGAGGTGCTGGATAAAGGCAAGTGCATGGATCAGTTCCCGGTGGACGTATTCCAGGGCGGCGCGGGCACCTCGCTGAACATGAACACCAACGAAGTGCTGGCGAACATCGGCCTGGAGCTGATGGGCCATCAAAAAGGCGAATACCAGTACCTGAACCCGAACGATCACCTCAATAAATGCCAGTCCACCAATGACGCCTATCCGACCGGGTTCCGCATCGCGGTGTACGCCTCCAACCAGAAACTGATCGACGCCATCAACCAGCTGCGCGAAGGCTTCGATCGCAAGGCGAAAGAGTTCGAAACCATCCTGAAAATGGGCCGCACCCAGCTGCAGGACGCGGTGCCGATGACCCTCGGCCAGGAATTCCACGCCTTCAGCGTGCTGCTGAACGAAGAGACCCGCAACCTGCACCGCACCGCGGAGCTGCTGTTGGAAGTGAACCTCGGCGCCACCGCCATCGGCACCGCGCTCAACACCCCGGAAGGCTACCAACCGCTGGCGGTGCAAAAACTGGCGGAAGTCAGCGGCCTGCCGGTGGTGCCGGCGGAAGACCTGATCGAAGCCACCTCCGACTGCGGCGCCTACGTGATGGTGCACAGCGCGCTCAAACGCCTGGCGGTAAAACTGTCCAAAATCTGTAACGACCTGCGCCTGCTCTCCTCCGGCCCGCGCGCCGGCCTGAACGAAATCAACCTGCCGGAACTGCAGGCGGGTTCGTCCATCATGCCGGCCAAAGTGAACCCGGTGGTGCCGGAAGTGGTCAATCAGGTGTGTTTCAAGGTGATTGGCAACGACACTTGCGTTACCATGGCGGCCGAAGCGGGCCAGCTGCAGTTGAACGTGATGGAGCCAGTGATCGGCCAGGCGATGTTCGAGTCGATCCACATCCTGACCAACGCCTGCTACAACCTGCTGGAAAAATGCATTAACGGCATCACCGCGAATAAAGAAGTCTGCGAACACTACGTCTTCAACTCGATCGGTATCGTCACCTATCTGAACCCGTTCATCGGCCACCACAACGGTGACATCGTCGGGAAGATCTGCGCCGAAACCGGCAAGAGCGTGCGCGAAGTGGTGCTGGAACGCGGCCTGCTGACAGAAGCCGAGCTGGATGACATCTTCTCCGTGGAGAACCTGATGCACCCGGCCTATAAAGCCAAACGCTATACGGATGAAAATGAACAATAACAGACCTACCCGGTAGCCCTGAAAGGCACGCTAAATCCTCTGGATAGCGTGCCTTTTTACTTTTAGGCGCCCACAAAATTTTAACGTTTGATTTTCAATTTCTCTCATTTTAAGGAGTAAACACTATGCTAGCCGTAGAATTGGTTATCGTTCTGCTGGCCATCTTTTTAGGGGCCAGATTGGGCGGTATCGGTATCGGGTTCGCGGGGGGACTGGGCGTATTGGCGCTGGCGCTGATCGGCGTTAAACCGGGCAACATTCCCTTCGACGTCATCTCCATCATCATGGCGGTGATTGCGGCGATCTCCGCCATGCAGGTCGCCGGGGGGATGGACTATCTGGTGCAGCAGACCGAAAAACTGCTGCGCAAGAACCCCAAGCACATCACCATTCTCGCCCCTATCGTCACCTACTTCCTGACCATCTTCGCCGGCACCGGCAATATCTCACTCTCGGCGCTGCCGGTGATCGCCGAGGTGGCGAAAGAACAGGGCATCAAGCCTTGCCGCCCGCTGTCGACCGCCGTGGTCTCCGCCCAGATCGCCATCACCGCCTCGCCAATCTCCGCCGCGGTGGTGTACATGTCTTCGGTGATGGAAGGCCACGGCGTCAGCTACCTGCACCTGCTGATGGTGGTGATCCCGTCCACCTTCTGCGCCGTGCTGTTGATGTCGCTGCTGGTGACCTGGCTGTTCGATTCCAAGCTGTCTAACGATCCGGTGTACCTGAAACGCCTGGAAGAAGGCCTGATCACCCTGCGCGGCAACAACGCGCTGGCGATCAAACCACGCGCCAAAACCTCGGTGCTGCTGTTCCTGCTCGGCGTGCTGTGCGTGGTCGCCTACGCCATCATCAACAGCCCGGGCCTGGGCCTGGTGACCAAGCCGCTGATGAACACCACCAACGCCATTCTGATCATCATGCTGAGCGTCGCCACGCTGACCACCCTGCTGTGCCGCGTCGACACCGACATGGTGCTGAACTCCAGCACCTTCAAGGCCGGCATGAGCGCCTGTATCTGTATCCTCGGCGTCGCCTGGCTGGGCGATACTTTCGTCCAGGCCAACATCGACTGGATCAAAGAGACGGCCGGCAGCGTCATTCAGGCGCACCCGTGGTTGCTGGCGGTGATCTTCTTCTTCTGCTCGGCGCTGCTGTACTCGCAGGCCGCCACCGCCAAGGCGCTGATGCCGATGGCGCTGGCGCTGAACGTGTCGCCGCTGACCGCCGTCGCCTCCTTCGCCGCCGTTTCCGGCCTGTTCATCCTGCCGACCTACCCAACATTGGTCGCCGCGGTGCAGATGGACGATACCGGCACCACGCGCATCGGCCGCTTCGTGTTCAACCATCCGTTCTTCATTCCCGGCACCATGGGCGTGATCTTCGCGGTGGTATTCGGCTTCCTGCTCGGCAGCGTCATGCTGTAACGCTTCGACCGGGGCTGCGGCCCCGGTTTTCCTTCTGGCGATAAACTCGCCTTCTAGCCAATCCGCCTTCAGGGTATAGTGCCCATTCGAACCGATGAGAGGGCTGAAGATGTCTGATTGCGAAGCTGTCGTCATACTCTGTACCGCACCCGATGAAGCCAGCGCCCAGGAACTGGCGGCGCGGGTCCTGGGCGATAAGCTGGCGGCCTGCGCCACGCTGCTGCCCGGTGCCACCTCGCTCTATTACTGGGAAGGGAAACTGGAACAGGAATACGAAGTGCAGATGCTGTTCAAAAGCGATCGCCGCCGTCAGCAGGCCCTGCTCGACACCCTGAAACAACATCACCCTTACCAGACGCCTGAGCTGCTGGTCTTGCCGGTGATGGCCGGAGATAAAGACTACCTGTTATGGATCAACGCTTCATTAAACTGATTTTGCTGCTGTGCAGCCTGTGCTTCCTGCCACAGGCGGCGCAGGCCTCGCTGTTCGCGCCGACGGGCGGCAGCCAGTTCGTGCCCGTCGATCGGGCCTTCGCCTTCGATTTCAAACAGCAAGGCAGCCAGGTGACGCTGAACTGGCAGATCCGCCCCGGCTATTACCTGTATCGTCAGCAGATCAAACTGGTGCCGCAGCAGGCGACGCTCGGCGCCTTAACCCTGCCCGAAGGGTTAAGCCACAAGGACGAGTTCTTCGGCGAAGTGGCGATTTTCAAACAACAGCTGAATCTGCAGGTGCCGCTGCAACAGGCGGCGGCCAACGCCAGCCTCAGCGTCACCTATCAGGGCTGCGCCGAGGCCGGTTTTTGCTACCCGCCGGAAACCCGGGTGATCCCGTTGGACGCGGTCAGCGCCGCCGCAGCCGCGCCGCTCCCGGCGGTTGCCTCTGAACCAGCCGAACAATCCGCAACACCGGCCAGCCTGCCGTTTTCGCCGCTGTGGGCATTGCTGATCGGCATCGGCATCGCCTTCACGCCGTGCGTGCTGCCGATGTACCCGCTGATCTCCGGCATCATCCTCGGCCGCGACCGGCCGCAAAGCAGCGGCCGCATTCTGGCACTGGCGGTGGTTTACGTGCAGGGCATGGCGCTCACCTACACCCTGCTGGGCTTGGTGGTGGCCGCCGCCGGATTGCAGTTCCAGGCGGCGCTGCAGCATCCTTACGTACTGATTGGCCTGTCGGCGCTGTTCATCGCGCTGGCGCTGTCGATGTTCGGCCTCTATTCCCTACAGCTGCCCTCGGCGCTGCAAACCCGGCTGGCGAACTGGAGCAACACCCAGCGCGGCGGCTCGCTGACCGGCGTGTTCCTGATGGGCGCGCTGGCCGGGCTGATTTGTTCCCCCTGCACCACCGCGCCGCTCAGCGCCATCCTGCTGTATATCGCCCAGAGCGGCAATCTGTGGGCCGGCGGCGGCACGCTGTACCTGTACGCGCTGGGGATGGGCATTCCGCTGGTGATCGTCACCCTGTTCGGTAACCGCCTGCTGCCGCGCAGCGGCCCATGGATGCAGTACGTGAAAGAGGCCTTCGGCTTCGTCATTCTGGCGCTGCCGGTGTTCCTGCTGGAGCGGGTGATCGGCGATCTGTGGGGCATGCGCCTGTGGAGCCTGCTCGGCCTGGCATTCTTCGGCTGGGCCTTCGCCCTGAGCCTGAGAAGCGCACGCGGCTGGGCGCGCGCCCTGCAACTGCTATTGCTGGCGGCGGCGGTGATCGCCGCACGGCCGCTGCAGGACTGGGCTTTCGGCGCCGACCAGGCGCAGCAAGCGGCTCAGCCGCACCTGGCCTTTACCCGCATCAACAACGTCGAACAGCTCGATCTCGCGCTGCAACAGGCGCGGGGCAAGCCGGTGATGCTGGATCTGTACGCCGACTGGTGCGTGGCCTGTAAAGAGTTCGAAAAATACACCTTCAGCGACGCCGCGGTGCAGGCAAGCCTGGCCAACGCGGTGCTGCTGCAGGCGGATGTGACCGCCAACGGTGCGGAACAGGCGGCGCTGCTGAAGCACCTGCAGGTGCTGGGGCTGCCAACCATCCTGTTCTTCGATCCGGCTGGCCGCGAGCTAACGGCCGAGCGTGTCACCGGTTTTATGAAGGCGGAAGCCTTCAACGCGCATTTGCAGAAAGTGATGTGATAACTGACACTGAAGATCGGAAGCGAATGGGAGGAAGCACAAGTGCAACGTGAACACGTCCTTGATACCGCGCTGGGCCTGTTGGAACAACAGGGCCTGGCGACCGCCACATTAGAGATGCTGGCGGAAAAACTCGACGTTCAGCCCGGCGATCTCAAACGGTTCTGGCCGGATCGCGAAGCGCTGCTGTACGACTGCCTGCGCTACCACGGCCAACAGATCGACACCTGGCGCCGCCAACTGCTGCTGGACGAAAACCTGAGCCCGCAGCAAAAACTGCTGGCGCGCTATGACGTGCTGGCGGAATACGTGCAGCAAGACCGCTACCCCGGCTGCCTGTTTATCGCCGCCTGCAGCTTCTTCCCGGAAACGGATCATCCGATCCACCAACTGGCGGAGCAACAGAAGCTGACCTCGCTGGAGCTGACCCGCGAACTGCTGCGCGACATGGACGCCGACGACGCCGACATGGTGGCGCAGCAAATGGAGCTGATTCAGGAAGGTTGCCTGAGCAAACTGCTGGTAAAACGCCAGCTCCAGGACGTATCGGTCGCCAAACGGCTGGCGGAAGACATCTTGCAGGTGGCGCAGTGCCGCCGCAACGGGGCGTTGAGCTGAATCGGCAGGGTTGGCAGCGCCACCAACCCGAGGCGATAGCCCCAACAGGCGCATTTTTTGCGCCCTTTGCCTGAAAAGCCAGCAACCGGAGGCATTTTCGCGTATTTCACGCATAAAGCCGTTGACGGCTTTCGGCCAATACGGTTTAATGCTGCCCGTTGCCCGGATAGCTCAGTCGGTAGAGCAGGGGATTGAAAATCCCCGTGTCCTTGGTTCGATTCCGAGTCCGGGCACCATCTTCAGAAGAACCCGCCTATGGCGGGTTTTTCGCTTTCTGGGATACGGACTCTCCATCGAACTGCGTTCGATTATTCGGCCAAGGGCCTCACCCTGCGGGCCAGCGCTGAAGCGCTGTTCAACGCGGCGCCAGCGCCGGTTGTCCGAGTCCGGGCACCATATTCAGAAGAACCCGCCTATGGCGGGTTTTTCGCTTTCTGGGGTACGGACTCTCCATCGAACTGCGTTCGATTATTCGGCCAAGGGCCTCACCCTGTGGGCCAGCGCTGAAGCGCTGTTCAACGCGGCGCCAGCGCCGGTTGTCCGAGTCCGGTCGCCCTATTTAGAGAACCCAGCCTATGGCTGGTTTTTTGCTTTTCAGGGACAGGACTCTCCATCGAACTGCGTTCGATTATTCGGTCTTCCGCTTCCTCGGTGGGATCAGCCCAATCAGCGCCAGCACACAGGATTTGGCGGCCAGCACCAGATTGAGATGCCCGGGGAAAGCGACGTTGATGAACCAAAAGGCCAGGAAGATCGCCAGAGAAACCGGCCAGGCGAGCACGAAGAACCGGGTATCGCATAACCGCTGGGCGCAAAACAGCAGCGTCAGCACGATCGCCAACACCCCGAAAGGAAGATACAGAATCAGCCTCAGATAAGAGGCGATGACATCGGCGAACGAAACGTTATTGATGACGGAAATCGTCAATTTCTGAAAGAATAATGCGTCGTTGTTATAGAGCTCTAAAAGATTTAACCACGCAAAGCTGAACCCTATCGTTAACGACATCCATACTGCGTATTCTTTGCGGGATAGGGGATTGGTGATCAAACTCAGTCTCTCGTTCAGCCAGCGGTTCCGAACAAAGGATATAGCATAAAAACGCTGAACCGGCGGTAAACGGCAGTTCAGCGTTGTTGTTCAACTCGTCTGAACAGCCCCTCTTTTTCTCACTCCTCCATCGTCTCCGTACGCGCGAAATGAATAAACTCAGGCGCCGCAATACGCAGATAATCCTGCGCATTGAGCACCACGGAGCGTTGCAGATCGCCGGCGTTAAACGCAATTTCATCGTAGCGCTCAAACAGCTCCGGATCGGCGACCAGTCTGAGCTGCGGGTGGAAGCTGAACGGCGGGATCGCCCCCGGCACGCAGGCCGTCAGGGTCGTGATTTCCGCCGGGCTGACCAACGACGCCTTTTTACCGCCCAACTCGGACGCCAACCGCTGCAGATCCGCCTGACGGTCTGCCGCCAGCACCGCCAAAATGTAATGCTTGGTTCCGTCGATGCGCGTTTGGCACACCAGTGCCTTGGCGCCCTGCCCCTGTTCGGTGCCGCGCAATGCCGCTACCGCTTCGCAGCGCCCCTCCGCCGGATGTTCTATCACCCGGAATGCGGCCTCTCCGGCGCTCAGCAGCGCCACGACCTGCTCAAATACCGTCTTGTCTGTCACCATGGTTCTCTCTCGTCATCCGCCTGTTTCTATTGACCTGTCAGCAACTCGCCGTAGCGGCGAATGTCGACGTTGCCACCGCTGATGATCACACCGACGCGTTTTCCCCGCAGCATCGATTTCTGCGCGCAGGCGGCGGCAAACCCCAGGCAGCCGGTTGGCTCCACCACCATTTTCATCCGTTCGGCGAAAAAGCGCATAGCGGTAATCAGCTCATCGTCGGTCACCGTCAGAATGTCGTCAACGTCGCGACGGATCATCGGGAAAGTATATTGGCCCAGGTGCTGCGTCTGCGCGCCATCGGCGAGGGTCTGCGGCGTCTCAATGTGAACGATGCGGCCGGTGCGGAAGGATTGCTGCCCGTCATTGCCCGCCAAAGGCTCTACGCCATAGACTCGGCAACCCGGCGACAGCCGACGCGCGGCGAGCGCAGAACCGGCCAGCAACCCGCCGCCGCCCAGACAAACGAACAGCGCGTCCAGTTCGCCGACCTCGTCGAACAGCTCTTTAGCCGCGCTGCCCTGCCCGGCGATCACCTGCGGATGATCGTAAGGCGGGATCAGCGTTAATCCCTGTTGCTGCGCCAGATCCCGGCCGATCTGCTCGCGATCCTCATGATAACGGTTGTACTCCACCACTGTGCCGCCATAGCCGCGCGTCGCAGCCACTTTGGCCGCCGGCGCGTCGTGCGGCATGACGATCGTGGCGGGAATGTCGAGCAGCCTGGCGGCCAGCGCGATCGCCTGCGCATGATTACCGGAAGAAAAGGCCACTACTCCGGCCTTGCGCTGCGCCGGAGAAAACTGCAGCAAGGCATTCATCGCACCGCGAAATTTAAAGGCGCCCATGCGCTGCAGGTTCTCGCATTTGAAAAATACGCTGGCGCCGAAATCGTCGTCAACCGTGCGTGAAGTCTGCACCGGCGTGCGGTGAGCATAATCCTTGATACGCGCGGCAGCGGCGGCCACGTCGTCATAAACGGGTAAAATCAAATCGGTCATAGCGTTACCTGTCAGTAAGGGTTAAAGGGCGGCCAACGCGACAGCTTCCACTTCCACGGCGGCGCCATAATGCAGTTGCGATACGCCGGCCACCGCGCGCGCAGGGCGAAACTCGCCGATCCATTCGGCATACAGCGCATTGAAGGTCGGCCACAAATCGATATCCGTCAGATAGACGCGGACTTGAACCAGCTGCGCGCGGCCGACGCCAGCCCCTGCCAGGCAGGCATCCAGATTGTCCAGCACCTGACGGACTTGCCGCGCGAAAGGTTCGTCGGCAAGACTCTCACCGGAAAAGGCGATCGGCAATTGGCCAGAGATATAGACCGTCCCATTGGCCGTGCAGCTGGGTGAATAATGACCGGCGGGAGGAAAGCCCCCGGAGGCGTTGTAAACCACATCATGCTTCATATTTAATCCTTGCACAGGTTCGAAAAGCCCTGCGGCAACCGCGCAGGGCGGCATTCAGACGGGTTTGCGCACGGCAGCTTCAGGCAGCCTCGCCTGAAAACCCACACGCTCTTTCTGCCAGTAAGAAATCGCCATGGTCGCCACGCCGTTGCCGGCCACGTTGGTCAACGTACGCATGGTATCCATCAAGCGATCCACACCGAGAATCAGCGCCAGCCCCTCCATCGGTATCTCTGGAAACATCAACAGCGAAGCGGACAGCGTGACGAAAGCGCCGCCCGTCACGCCGGCTACGCCTTTCGAGGTCAGCAGAAACACCATCAATAGACCGGCCTGTTGCGCCAGGCTCAGCTCCAAACCGGCGGCCTGAGCGATAAACAGCGCCGCTAACGTCATGTAGATTGAAGAGCCGTCCAGATTCAAGGAGTAACCGGTCGGCACGACAAAACCGACGGTGGCTTTACTGCAGCCGGCCAATTCAAGTTTTTTCATCAGGCCCGGCAAAGCGGCTTCCGATGAGGTGGTGGTAAAGGCGATGATCAGCTCTTCCCTGATGAGTTTTAAGAAACCGAACAGGCTAAACCGGGTCAACCAGGCCACCACGGAAAACACCACCACAATGAGGAACAGACACCCCAGATAGACCAATCCCACCAATTTCATCAACGGCATCAGCGCGCCGATGCCGTATTTGCCCAGCATGAACGCCGCCGCGCCAAATACGCCAACGGGCGCCAGTTTGAGGATGATATTGACCACTTTGAAGGTGGCGTCGGTAAGCAGATTCACCAAATCAACCACCGGTTTGCTTTTATCGCCCATCGCGTACAGCGCATAGCCAAACAGCAGAGCCACCAACAAGATTTGCAGCATAACGCCGCCGGCCAACGCATCAACCACCGTTTTCGGGATGATGCTCATCACGAAATCCACGCCTTGCAGGGGCTCCGCCGGTTTAAGCGCCGTGGCAGCATCAGCATGCAAGGCCAGCCCCTTGCCCGGCTCAAACAGATTGCCCATCACCAGGCCGATCAGCAGTGCCAACGTACTGACCGCTTCGAAATAACAGACCGAGATCATGCCCAGGCGACCAACGCCGGCACCGCGTTTAACCTGCGCAAAACCGGCCACCACGGTAAGAAACACAATCAGGCCGGCCACCATTTTGATCAGCTTGACGAAGGCCGCCGCCAGCGGATTGAGCTGAGCGCCAATTTGCGGCCACAACAGGCCCAGCGCGCCACCGGCCGCCAGCCCTACCACTAACTGAAAGGTCAGCGTGGAGTAAAAAGGTTTTCGTGCAGAACCGACGACTGAAGTTGCAGACATTATTGTTCTCCATGCCCTTGCGGGCCGTTGAAACTAGCGCTGAAAAACCCCGGTGTGTGCGATACGGCTTTTAACGCACGAACATTGTCATACTCAAAACAAATAATCTAAAATTAGAAAATAAGTCTAATAATGATGTTATATACCTGTGCGACAGTCAAATGCCAAGCGGGAAGTGCAGAATTGGGAGCAGGATCATTTTTAGTGTCGCCAGGCGCCAGATGAAAACCGCCGTGCGCCGCACTTGTGGTATGTTCTTCATCTGGCTCGAAATGAGCCAACGCCGCCAAGAGAGTGATCGGAGTGCCCTATGCCTGAAGTGCCGGAAAATTTACTGTTATCCCAGTTGAATGTGATTGCCGAGGGGCTGAGCGCCACCTTCGCGCCGTTTTGCGAAGTGGTGGTTCACGATCTGCAAAATCCAGAACACGCCATTTTGGCGATCCACAACAACCTGTCCGGACGAGAAGTCGGCCAAGCGGCGACGGAACTTGGCCTGGCTCGCATCGCTTCGGCGGAGTTTCCCAGCGTGATCGCCAACTACGGCAACCAGTTCGCCGATGGTCGCCCGGCGAAAAGCACCTCGATCGGCATCAAGAATGCGCAGGGCGACTACGTCGCCGCACTCTGTTTGAACGTTGATATGACGCTGTTCCGCGGCATGCAAAGCGCGCTGGCGCAGTTCACGCAAACGGCGGACGGCGCAGTGACGGAGCATCTGGAACCCAGCGGCGCGGAGGCCATCCGCAACCGTATCGATCGCTTCGCCGCACGCCACGCCACCACGCCGCGCGCGCTGAAAACGCCGGAGAGAAAGCGGTTGATTCAAGAACTGAGGGAGCAAGGTCTGCTCGAGGTGAAAAAGGCGATGGAAATCGTGGCACAGCACCTTGGCGTTTCCCGCGCTTCGGTGTATCTCTATGCGAAAGAAGAGTGAAAAGGCGGCGCCTTTCAGCCCCGCCTGGTTACTTTACGTTTTTTTCATAGAAAACCCGCCATACGGCGGGCTATTGCTATGTGATCATTTGAGGTTTATCAGCCTAAGCGAACGATTTGCCGATCCTGCCAGCGCCCAAACAGCAACAGGCCGCACATCGCCCCGAGCAGCGCGCAGAACATGTCGGACTGGGTGTCCCACGGGTCGCCCTGGGTGCCGAGAAACTCGTCGGCGCCCTGGCCCAGCGCCAGCGCCGCCCACCATTCGATCAGCTCATACAGGGCGCTGATCGCCAGCGCGATGCAGCACACCACGAAGCCCAGCATCTTGCGCCCCTGTACATAGCCGCCGCGCAGCAGGATCTCGCGCGCCGCCAGCGCCGGCACCAGCCCCTGGAAGAAATGCCCCAGTTTGTCGTACGGGTTGCGGCCAAGACCCAGCCACTGCTGCACCTCAAACCCCAGCGGCACGCGGGCGTAGCTGTACATGCCGCCGAAAATCAGAATCAGCGCGTGGAAGAAAATCAGCGTATAGAGCAGCGGCGTCAGCGGGTAACGGCGATGGGTCAGCCACAGCAGCGGCAAAACAATCAAGACCGGCGCCACCTCCATCAACCAGGTGGTGCGATCGTAAGGGCTGATGCCGCTGTGGATCAGCGCGGCCAGCAGCAGCAGAGTGATAACGGACAACAACCGCGGTGTGCGTGAGGCAGGCATAACCAACGTTCCTTCGGATAATAAGGCAATCCACACTTTATACCGCAGATCGCACGGCAAAAAAAAACAGGCGGAGCGTCGCCGCTTCGCCTGTTCGAGGAGGGTTATTCTGCGCGGGATTACTTCAGCGCGACGCGGATCACGTCGTCCGGCGCGGTCGCCTCTTTTTCGCGGCTGGAAGCCTGTTTGACGCTGACGTACAGCGTCTGGCCATCCGGCGACAGCGCCAGGCTGTTCGGATGGGTCGGCGTCTTAATGGTGTTCAGCACCTTGTAGCTCTTGGCGTCAATCACGCTCACTTCGCCCGCCTGGCGGTGGGTGACGTAAACTTCATTGCGCGCCGGGTTGAACAGCACCGCCAGCGATTCCGGCACCTCGATCTTGCTCAGGATGTTGCCGTTGCGGGTATCCACCACCAGCACCTGCGGCTGCTTGGAATCGGTGATGAAGGCGCGGTGAGTGGCGGTATCCAGGCTGATGTTCAGGAAGAAGTGCTCTTTAGACTCATCCAGCTTCTTGCGCGACAGCACCTTGTTGCTCTGGGTATCGATGGTCACCAGCTCGCCGTCGGCGTTGGTGACGAACAGGCGCTTGGCGGCGGCGTCCAGCGCCAGACCGGTGCCGTATTTGCCGGTGTCGGCCACGGTGGCGCGCAGGGTCAGATCCTTGCCGTCCACCACCCACACCACGCTGGAATCCCCCAGCCCGGTGATGTACAGCGTGTCGCTGTCGGCATCCGCCACCAGCTCGCGCGGCGCCAGCGGCTTGACGGTTTCGGAGCGCTGGCGCGCGTCCAGCACCAGGCGGCCTTTCACGTCACCGGTTTTGGCGTCGATGGCGGTTACCGAGTTATTGACGGTGTTGCCGAAGAACAGCGTACCGCTCTTGGCGTTGATGGCGGCGCCAAACGGCTTGATGTCGTTATGAATAATCTGGGTCACGTCCAGCGTGGTTGGATCCAGGCGGTAGACGATGCCGCCCTTATCCAGCTTGCGGCTCTGCGAGGTCGCCAGGTAGAGCGCGTTTTCGCTCGGGCTGTAGGCCATTTCATAAGCGCCTTTGCCGACCGGTTTGCGCAGCACGTCCGGCGCGGTCTGCGCCTGCAAGGTGTTGGAGAACAGCAGCGTAGACAGCAGCATCAGCGGGAATGCTGCACGTTTTCCCTTGGTGATCAAAGCATTCATCGAGATTTCCTTATAGAGCTAACGGGGCGACCGCGCGGCCGCCCTCTTTTCATTATTAAAATCAGGCTTTCTCTTCGGAAAGCAGCGCCCACCAGCTGTCGATGGTCGGGTTGCGCGCCAGCGCGATAAAGTCGATATCGCCGCGGATCTTGCGCCAGCGGGTCGCCAGCTCCATGATGCGCACCGAATCCAGACCGTAATCGATCAGGTTTTCATCGTTGCCCATCTCTTCGCTGTCTTCATCCAGCAGCGGCAGGATCTGCTGACGCAACGCGTCGATGCTGGCGATGCCGGCCGCCGGCAGCAGAGACGCGGTGGTCACCACCCGGCCGCAGCGGCCGGCGGTGTAGCGCAGCGCCATCAGGTGCTCGTCACGCGAGAAGTCCGCCAGGCCGTCGGCCACCATGAACGGCTGGATATTGCGCATGAAGGCGTCGATGGCGGTGGTCAGGCAGCCGATGTGCGCATACACGCCGCAGATGATCAGCTGATCGCGGCCGGACTCCTGCAGGATCTCCTGCAGCGGCGAGCGGTGGAAAGCGCTGTAGCGCCATTTCACCAGCACCGTGTCGTCTTCGTCCGGCGCCAGCGCGGCGGTCACCGCCTGCTGCTCAGGGTGCTTGTTCAGGCCCGGCCCCCACATGTCGTTCAACAGCGCGCGATCTTCATCGCTCTGCTGGTTCGGCTGCGCGGTATAGAACACCGGAATGCCCTGCTGTTTGCAGTAGCGACGCAGGTTGGCGATGTTCTCCACCACCTGTTTGATCAGCGCGCTGTCTTCGCCCCAGAAATTGAGGAAATACTGCTGCATATCGTGGATCAGCAGCGCGGCGCGCTGCGGTTCTACCTGCCAGGTGACTTTATTTTGCGGCAGTTCGTCCGCCGTCGGCAGCGCGTAATCATTAAGTTTTGGAATGGCCATCAATTAATCTCCCTGAGCCTGAGTCTGTAGTTGCGCGTCGAGCTGCTGGCGCAGCCGTTTTTTGTCCACTTTGCCGACCGGAGTCAGCGGCAGGCTGTCCACCTGAATAAAGCGATCCGGCAGTTTGAAGTCCGCCACGCCCTGTTCGCGCAGGTGGCGACGCAGCACTACCGGCTTCAGCGGCGCGTTGGCGATGATATAGGCGCAGCTCTTCTCCCCCATCAGCGCATCCGGCATCGACACCAGTGCGGCGTTGATCACGTCCGAATGACGCAGCAGCAGGTTCTCGATCTCCTCGGCGGCGATCTTCTCTCCGCCGCGGTTGATCTGGTCTTTTTGCCGCCCCTGCACGGTGATGTAACCGTCTTCGCTAATGCTGATCAGATCGCCGGAGCAGTAGAAACCGTCGGCGTCGAAGGCGTCGGCGTTGTGCGCCGGGCTCTGGTAGTAACCGCGAAAGGTGTAAGGCCCGCGCGTCATCAACCGCCCGATCTCACCCGCCGGCAACGGATTGCCGTCGTCGTCCGCCACCCACACTTCGTCGTCCGGCGACATCGGCCGCCCTTGCGTCGTCAGGATGTGGCGTTCGTCGTCGTCCAGCCGGGTGTAGTTCACCAGCCCTTCCGCCATGCCGAACACCTGCTGCAGTTGGCAGCCGATTTCGTTCTGAATGCGCGCCGCCAGCGTTTCGCCCAGCTTGGCGCCGCCCACCTGCAGCAGTTTCAGGCTGGCGAGCTGGGCATTGCCGCCCCACTCTTCGATCGCCTGCAGCCACAGCGTGACCGCCGGCGGCACCAGCGCCGTCACGTTGATTTGATGCTGTTCGATCAGGCGGAAGCACTGCGCGGCGTCCGGATCGGCGGCGAACACCACCAGTCCGGCGCCATAAAACACGCCCAGCACGCCCGGCGAACTCATCGGGTAGTTGTGCGCCACCGGCAGCGCGCACAGATAGCGGGTCTGCGCGTCGAAACGGCAGATCTCCACGCTGCGGCGAATGCTGTAGTAGTAATCGTTGTGGGTGCGCGGGATCAGCTTCGGCGTGCCGGTGCTGCCGCCGGAAAGCTGGAAGAACGCCACCCGATCGGCCGCGGAAGGCTGCGCGACGAAACCGTCGCTCGCTTCGTCCAGCCAGGCGGCCAGCGCCAGCTCGCCCTCGGCCTGGCTGCGCAGCGCCACGACGCGCAGCGAAGGATGCGCATCGCGGAAGGCGTTCAGGAATTGATCGTCGGCAAACAGCGCGTGCTGGCGATCGGCGATCAGCAGCGCCGGTTTGATCTGCTCGGCATAGGCGTTCAGCTCACTGCGCTGATGGCTGAACAGCGCGTTTACTGGCGCCACGCCAATTTTCAGCAGCGCGAAGAACACGATATAGAACTCCGCCACGTTGCCCAGCTGCACCAGCGCGGTGTCGCCGGATTTTACGCCGCGGCGCAGCAAAGCGGCCGCCAGGCGATCGGAGCGCTGCTGCAGCTCGCGGTAGGTCAGGCTGCCCTGGGCGTCGATAATCGCCGGAGCGTCGTTGTTGGCCTGGCGGTCGAGGATCTCGGTCAGCGGCTTGTCAATCCAATAGCCGCGCTCGCGATAGCGGCTGGCGAACTCCGCCGGCCAGGGGGTAAAGGCAATGCTCATCTTGTCGTTATCCTTGATTCATACCAAAGGCACGCAGAATGGTGCTGAGTTTGGTACCTGTTTCATGCCATTCAGATTCGGGTGAAGAGTCTTCCACGATGCCGGCGCCGGCGAACAGCCGTACCCGGTTGCCGTCAACGGTGCCACAGCGGATAGTCACTACCCACTCGCCGTTGCCTTCGTCGTCGCACCAGCCGACGATGCCGCCGAACAGGCCGCGATCGAACGGCTCCAGCTTGCCGATCAGGGCGTGCGCCTGGGCCGTCGGCATGCCGCACAGCGCCGGCGTCGGGTGCAACAGGCAAGCCAGCGACAGGGCGTTTTCGTCGGGAGATGCCGCCTCGCCGTCGATCGGCGTGGAGAGATGCCACAGCGTGGTGGTGGTCAGCAGTTCAGGGGTGTGCGGCACGTTCAGATAGCGGCAGCGGCCGGCCAGCACGTCGCGCATGCTTTCAGTGACGATGCGGTGCTCGTGGCGATCTTTCGCCGAGGCCATCAGCCGCTCCCCCACTTCGCGATCGCGCTGCGGATCGGCCTCGCGCCGGGCGGAACCGGCCAGCGGGTTGGAATAGAAACGGCCGCCGTCCTGGCGCAGCAGCAACTCCGGGCTGGCGCCCAACAGCGCGCCCTGCTCCAGCGGCACATGGAAGTGGAAACCGTGCGGGTTCTGGGCGATCACGCGCGCCATCAGCGCATGGCGATCCACCGGCTGGCGCGTTTCGATCTCCAGCAGGCGCGACAAGACCACTTTATCCAGCTCACCGGCCTTCATCGCGGCAACGGCGTCGCTGACCATGTTCATGAACGTCTGCTGCGGCGGCAGCTCTGTCACCCCGGCCAGTTCAGGCCCGTCCGCCGAAGGCCGAACGCCGGCCATAAAGGCGGCGCGATCGAACCAACGGCTCTGCTGCGGAATAAACAGCGCCGAAGGCTGCCGGGTATCGAACGGGATGGCGCCGCACAGCAGCGGCTTTTTGATGCCGGCCTGACGGGCCTCGGCAAACGCCTGCCGTACGCTGCGCTGGAACTCACCGTTCAGATTGGCGCCGTCTGCGGCCGGCAGGCGAATGCGGCTGAAACAACCGGTGGTGGTCAAGCTGCGGTAAGGGGAGGTAAAGAAGAAGCCCGACGCCGGAGAAAAATCAGCGGCGAACCGGTGTTCTTCGCGCTCCTGCATTTCCTTTCGATTGATGTCGTTCACGGCAGTAACCATCGCTTCGCCCTCAAGAATTTGAAGTGATAACCAATATAATAATGATTATCATTTGAGTTGATTCCGCGCTAAATTACTCGCCGATATTTGCTATGTCAATAAACGTAAGCACTTCTTTCATTTCGAAATCATGACATAAACGCTGTGGGTTTTACGCATGCCGATGATAAGCATTGCTATTTGATCCCACAGCGTTGTTTTAACGCGTTCGACTACTTTTCTGTGGCGGGCTGCGGCTCCGGTTTGTGCAGCGTAACCTGGCGCAAACCGGTCATGGCGAACAGCAACAGGATGCCGAGCAGTGCCGCGCCAAAGCCGAAACCGCTGGCGCTCATCGCCGGCAGCATAAAGGCGCCCATCGCCCCCAGCAGCAACGCGCCCAGCGCATCGCCCACCACGTTCTGCGCCGTCCACAGGCCGTTGATGCGGCCAAGGAAATTGTCCGGCGTCAGGCTCTGGATCAGGCCGTATTGCAGCAACGAGTTCAGCGCGCTCAGGTAGCCGAACGCCACCAGGCACAGCAACGCCAGGCTGTACCACGGCATCAGGCCGAACAGGCCGATGGCGGCAAACGCCGCGATCGCCGTCAGCAGCATCACCCAACCGGGGCGCGCCACGTGCGCCACGCGCCCGCTGGTGAACGCACCGATCGCCGCGCCGAGCGGCACGGCGGCGTACATATAACCGAGGTGGGCTGCGTCGATGCGCCAGCTTTCCGCCATCGCCGGGTACAACACGCGCACCGCACTGGCCATGGTCAGCAACGCGCCGATCAGCGCCACCATGCCGATCACCTTGTTCTGAAACAGGAAGGCGAAACCGCCCGCCAGCGCGCGCAGCGGATGTTCCCGCGGCTGCGGCGGCGGCATCAACTGCGGCAGGCTCAGCAGCGGCAGCAACGTCAGCAAGGTGCCGAACGCCGCCAGGCCGTAGTTCCAGGCGATGCCCATATGGGCGATCACCAGGCCGCCGATGGCCGGGGAAAGAATCGAGCCGAAGCGCACCGTCAGCATGCTGATGGCGCCCGCCTGCACGATGTTTTCGCGGCCCACCAGCGCCGGCGTGGCCGCCAGCAGCGCCGTCACCCCCACTGCGCCGAAGAAACCGTCCCACACCGCCAGCAGATAAATGGCCGCCAGCGAAGGTGACGGCAACAGGGCGTTGAGGCACAGGCCGACGAACCCGATGCCGCAAGTGGAGCGCGCGAACAGGATCAACCGGCGCCGCTCATAGCGATCGGCCAATACGCCGCCCATCAGCAGCCCGGCGAACATACCGCTGCCGGCCAGCGTCACCGCCAACCCGACCTGCAGGGTGGAACCGGTCAGCGCCTGGATCTGCACCGGGATGGCGATCGCCATCAGCCCCAGCGCCACAATGGAGATGAAACGCGCGCAGAATACCGCGCGAAAGGCCCGGTGGGTTTTCAGCAGGCTAAAATCAAGCAGGATGGAGGGTTTGCTACTCATCGGTTGTTCACCACATCTTTAAACGGGGATTCTGCAGTTGCGGAGCGCTATGCTAGCACAGATAACGAAATCAATAATGATAATAGAAATCATTGATATTCAATTGTGAGCGGACGCAAGAAACGCCGCCAAACGCGGGGCAATCCCCGTGCCTGGCGGCGAGATGACGGGCGTCATTACAGCGTGCGCAAAATCCGGTTCAGCAGCGGCCCCAGCACTTTGAACGACGCCGGCGAAACGATATCGACGTGCGCGCAGTCGAGCTCGTGCGCCTGCAGCGCATCGACGTACTGCGACCAGGTCTGCTGCACGTCCATCCCTGCCTGCAACGTGCGTTTGGCGACGAATAGCGTCGCCTGGCCGTGGAAGCGGGCGGTCCGCGTGTGCGACAGCAACCGCACCGAATCGGCGTAGTTGGCTTCGATGTTGTCGAACATCATGGTGCGCGTCTCGCCCAGCGCCGGATCGAGCGTATCCTGCGACACCGCCAGGAACTGTTCGCGCTCGCGCTGCACTTCCTTCAACACGTTGTCGTCCAGCATCACGTCCCAGTTTTGGGTCTCCGGCGGATAGGTATCCAGCAGGCCGAGAAACGCCACCTGCTCGCCGCGCGCCTGCAGCCGGGCGGCGATGCCCTGGGCCAGCGTGCCGCCGAGCGAATAACCGATGAAGTGGTACGGCCCGTGCGGCTGCACCTGCAGCACCGTCTGCAGGTGCGCCTCCACCACCTGGTCCATGTCTTCGCTCAGCGCCAGCGGGCCGTCCGGCCGCGGCGACTGGATGCCGACCAGCGACCAGTGCTGATCGAGATAGCGCGGCAATACGCTGAACTGCCAGGAGAAACCGGACGCCGGATGCAGACAGAACAGCGTCGGCCCCTCGGTGACGCGCAGCGGCAATACGCTGTCGAAGCCACTGCGATCGGCCTCTTCCTGCGTGCGATCTTCCGCCAGCAAGGCGGCCAGTTGCTCGACGCGCGACGCCACCATCACCTGGCCGACGGACACCGCCTTGCCCAGATCGCGGCGCAGCTCCGCCGCCAGGCGCATCGCCAACAGCGAATGGCCGCCCAGCGCGAAGAAATCGTCGTCGGCGAACACCTGCTCGCGCTGCAGCAGGCGGGCAAATACCGCGGCGATCTCACTTTCCAACCCGGCCTGCGGCGGCCGCCCCGCCTTGCGCTCGCCGCCCTGCGGCTGCGGCAGGGCCTTGCGATCCAGCTTGCCGTTGGCGCTCAGCGGCAAATCGCTCATTTCCACCAACGCCACCGGCACCATGTGCGGCGGCAGACGGTCGGCCAGCGCCGCGCGCAGGGCTTCCGCATCCCAGCTCGCGCCGGATTGCATCACCAGATAGCCCACCAGCTGGCGCGCATCGCCGCCGGCGTCCACCGGCGTGCCCTGCAGCACCAACGCGTGCGTCACCGCCTGGCGCACGCCCGGCAGCGACAGCAGGGCGTGGTCGATTTCACTCAGCTCGATACGCTGCCCGCGGATCTTCAGTTGATCGTCGCTGCGGCCCAAATATTCCACCGCGCCGTCCGGCAGCCAGCGCGCCACGTCGCCGGTGCGGTACATGCGCCCGCCCTCGCCGAACGGATCGGCAACAAAGCGGCTGGCGGTCAGATCCGGCCGGCCAAGGTAGCCGTGCGCCAACTGAACGCCGGTCAGATACAGATCGCCCGCCACGCCCGGCGGCACCGGCCGCAGGCGCGCGTCCAGAATGCGCAGCCCGGTGTTCCACACCGGCAGGCCAATCGGCACGTTGGCGCCGGTCACCTTCGCCAGCGCCTCGCCGTAGGCCGGATGCCAGGTCACGTCCACCGCCGCTTCGGTCGGGCCGTAGAGGTTGTGCAGCGGCACCGCCGTGCGGCTTTGCCACAGGCGGCACAGCTCCGCCGGCAACGCTTCGCCGCTGCAGAACACCTGACGCAACGCGGCGCAGCTCGCCACCGCTGCGTCGTCGTCCAGGGCAGCGACGAAGGCCGCCAGCATCGACGGCACGAAGTGCAGCGTAGTAATGCGGTGTTGTGCGATCAACTGTTGCAGCTGCTGCGGATCGCGGTGCGCCTCCGGCGGCGCCATCACCAGCCGTGCGCCGACCATCAGCGGCCAGAAGAATTCCCACACCGAGACGTCGAAACTGCACGGCGTTTTCTGCAGCACCGCGTCGTCCGCCCCCAGCGGATACTGGTGCTGCATCCACAGCAAGCGGTTGACGATCGCCTGATGGCCGACCAGCACACCTTTCGGACGCCCGGTGGAGCCGGAGGTAAAGATGATATAGGCCGCATGGTCCGGCGTCGGGCCCGCGATCGCCACCCCGGCGGCGTGATCGGCCGCCAGCGGCGCGTCATACAGCAAGATTTCGCCCTTGTCGGCGAAACGCGCCTGCTGCGCCGGGTGAGTGATGATCAAGCGGGGCGCGGCGTCTTCCAGCATCATCGCCAGCCGCTCGTCCGGATAACCGGTGTCCAGCGGCAGGTAGGCGGCGCCCGCTTCGACGATCGCCATCAACGCCAGCGACAGGAACACCGAGCGCGGCAGCGCCACCGCCACGATGTCGCCCGGCCGCACGCCCTGCGCCACCAGCTGGCGCGCCAGCGCCGTGACCTGCTCGCGCGTTTCGCGGTAGGTGAAGCTGAAATGCGCATCCGCCAACGCCGGCGCGTCCGGCGTGGCTTGCGCCTGCTGCGCCAGCAATTGGCTCAGCGTGGTCGCCGGCACCGGATGCGCCGTGTCGTTGATCCGCGCCAGCAGCGCGCGATCGTCGGCGGTCAGCATATCGGCCTCGCCGATCGGCAACGTTGCCTGCGCGGCGAACTGCGCCAGCAGCAGCGGCAACCGTTGCAGATGCGCCTGCAGCTCCTGGCGGCTGTAACGTTCGGCATTGGCCAGCAGCTCCACCTTCAATTGGTGGTGTTCATCGATAAACAGCGCAATCTCCAGATCGCGCACCGGCCCGGAGGCCAGATCGTGGGTAATGCCCTCGATGCCGGCGAAATCCAGCTGGTAATCGAACATTTTGAAGTTGAAGACCGTGCCGTACAGCGGTTCGCCGTCGCCGATGCGCCCCAGATCGCGCTGCACCTGTTCGGCGTCGTAGCGCTGATGGCGGCGCACCGTTTTCAGCTCGCGGCTGATGCGGGCGGCGGCCTCATACAGCGTGGCCTGCGGCTCGAGATGCATCTCCATCGGCAGCACGTTGATCACCGGGCCGGCGGCGCACAGGGCGGCCGAGCCGGTACGGCGCATGAAGATAAAACCGGCGCTGAAGCTCGGTTGGCCGCTCAGACGCGACACCCACAGCGCCACCAACGCCACCGCCATATCGGCGGCGTTCAGCTTCTGCTGCGCGCCACGCTGCACCAGTTCGGCGAAGGCCTGCGGATCGCAGCGCTGTTCCAGCCGGTGGATGCGCGGCGTGGGCGTTTGCCCGGCCAGCGGCTGCGGGCAGATCGTGGCCGGCGGCGGCAGCTGCCGCGCTTTTTCGCGCCAGAAATCGGCGTCGCGTTGCCAGGCCGGCGCCTGCCGGTAAGCCTGGTATTCCGCCACCACGTCGCTGAACGCCGTGAAAGGCGTCGGCTCCAGCGCGTCGCCGCGGCAAAGGTGGGTATAAATCGCCGCCACGCGGCGAGCGATGGCGGTGAAGCTGAAACCGTCCACCAGCAGATGGTGATAACGCTGATACCAGAACCAGCGATCGTCCGCCAGGCGCATCACCACATGGCGATACAGCGGTGCGCCGCTGCCGGCGCGCAGGTCGCTCGCCAGATCGATGTCCATCAGCGCGCGCGCGGCGGCTTCGGGATCTGGCGACGTCGTCAGATCGACAAGTTCCGGCGCGTGCACCGCCAGCGAGTCATCCAGCCATTGCACCGGCACGCCGTCGCGTTCCGCAAAACGCAGCCGCAGCATGTCCACCTCGCCGAGACCCTGGGTGATGGCCTGCAGCAGGGGCTCCACGGCGACGGGGCCGTTGAGTTCGATGGCATGCGCCACCGCGTAAGCATTGCGATGCGGAGAGATTTGATCGGCGACCCAGATGCCGGGTTGCGCCGCGACCAGCGGCCATTCGCCCGCAAGCGCCGGGCCGCTGAGAGAGTTAGGGGTGTGTGACACTGCTTATTGCTCCCGTGATTACCAGGCGCCGGTCACGCCTTGCGTGCTGCGACCGGCAGAATATCTTGCCAATGCTGTTCCAGCCACTCGGCGCACTCGGTGCGCGCCGCCGGGCCAAATACGATCGTCCAATCGGGTGGAATGGCGCGGAAATCCGGCCACAAACTGTATTGTTGTTGTACGTTGCGCAGCACCAGGCTGCGCTGCTGTTGATCATCGAACGGATTCAGGCTTTCCATCCTGCGTTCCTTGTGCCGCCGTCGTTACCGATGCCGGATAAGCGGTGGCGAAAGCGGAAGCCCACACCGCCTGCAGCCCGTCGGTCAGGCCGCTGCGCCAGCACAGCGCGTCGTGCCCGCCTTCCACCACCCGGTAGTGCACCCGATGGCCGGCTTCGCTCAGGCGCGCCGCCATTTGCCCGCTGACCTGATGCACCAGCTTTTCCTGCGTACCGGCTTCCATAAATACCTTCAGCGCGCCGTGGTTGCCCAGGCCGTGGCGTTCGACCTGTTGCATCAGCCAGCAGGCGTCGTCGGGAATGCTCGGCAGCTGCAGCATGTCGCGCCGCGGCCACCAATAGGAGCCGGACTGGGTGATCACCGCGCCGAAACGCTGCGGCCAGCGCAGCCCGGCGTACAGAGAGGCCAGGCCACCAAAGCTTTGCCCCGCCACCACCGTCTCGGCCGGATTGTCGCTGTGCGGCGCCCATTCGGCCAGTTGCGGCATCAGTTCTTCCTGCACCGCCAGCCAGAAATCGTCCTTGCAGGTCAGCTCACGCGCCCGGTGCGGCAGATCGATAATGTCGATCAGCACATACACCGCCTCCGGCAACGCCCCCTCGCGGGTCAGTTGCATCAACGGCGCCCAGACCGGCATTTGCTTCGCCCAGAACTGGCCGTCGAGCAGAATCGCGAGCGGGCGTTCGGCCGGCTTGCTGTCGCCGGTGGTGTAGATCCAGACATCGCGGCTGTTGCCCAGACGCTCGCTCTGCCAGGTATGGCGCTGCAAACGCGCCGGCAGCGGCGGCGTGCAGCGCCCGCTGGCGATCTCATACTCATCGAACGAGCGCCACACCGGCTGCGGCGGCGCATCCGGCATGTGCAGACCGGAAACGCTGTGGCCGCTGGCGCTTTGCCAGGAGCGATAGGGGTTGAGCAGATCGGGAGTGGCGCAGGCGAACACCTGGTGCCACCAGTGACGCAGGTTGTGCATGTTGGCGTGCGCGTCGTCGTCGCTGAACGCCGGCGGCCGCTCGTCAAAACAAGGAATAAAGCAGTAGCTGCCGCGCCAGGCGCCGTTCAGCTCGGTCTGCCAGTACCATACGTCGGTACCGGCCAAACGCAGCAGGCTTTGCGGCGGATTCGGCTGATGGTGGTCGGTCAGGCAGTTGATGTTGATCCACACCCGGCGGTAGGCGGAAGTCAATTCGCATCCCTGCGGATCGCGCCAGAAAAAGGTGGTTCGCCACCGGCCGTTACCCGCCGGTTCTACCCATGGCGTACCGCGTCGTGCCACCGTCAACCACCACCCTGGACTGCCCGCATTGCTGCTGGCCAATAATCTGCTGCTTTCTGACTCTAGTTCTGTATTCACAACGCCTACCCATTTTGTAGTTGGCGGCACCGGGAACGTCGACTTTTCCCTATCGCCGGCCACCGCCCGAACACACTGTAGGTCAAATACTATTGATAATAATTTGCATTTGCAATAGTGTGTAAGGCTTGGAGATCGTGCTGGTATTGCGCGCAACGGACAGGGATCGGGGATACATCAATGGCATCCCTTGCCGCAGCCGATTTTCTATTCCGACTACACAAAAACTACAACCGCCTTTCCCCCATTCGGCGAGGGAGGGCAGCAAGGTAGGACACTCAAATGAAAAGCAAGCTATCACGTTATTCTTTGGCCACTCTTATCGGCTTGGGATTGGGCGCGTCCGCGTTCGCCAACGCCGCGCAGCAGACCGACCCCCCCACCACGGAAGAAAACAGCGGCGCAGCGGATAAAAAGCCGCGCGGCGAAGACACCATCGTCGTGACCGCCGCCCGGCAGAACCTGCAGGCGCCGGGGGTATCCACTATCACCGCCGACGAGATCAAGAAACGTCCGCCGGCGCGCGACATCAGCGAGCTGATCCGCACCATGCCCGGGGTTAACCTGACCGGCAACTCCACCAGCGGCCAGCGCGGCAACAACCGCCAGATCGATATCCGCGGCATGGGCCCGGAAAACACCCTGATTCTGATCGACGGCAAACCGGCCTCCAGCCGCAACTCGGTACGTCAGGGCTGGCGCGGCGAACGCGACTCACGCGGCGATACCGCCTGGGTGCCGCCGGAAATGATCGAACGCATCGAAGTGCTACGCGGCCCGGCTGCGGCGCGCTATGGCAACGGCGCCGCGGGCGGCGTGGTCAACATCATCACCAAGAAGGCCGGCGATGCGCTGCACGGCTCGCTGAACGGCTACTTCGACGTGCCGCAGCACAAGCAGGAAGGCGCCACCAAGCGCACCGACTTCAGCCTGTCCGGGCCGCTGAGCGATTCCCTGAGCTTCCGCCTGTTCGGCGGCTACAGCAAAACGCAGGCCGATGCCTGGGACATTAACGAATCGCACAAATCCGAACGCGTCGGCGCCTACGCCAACAGCGTGCCCGCTGGCCGCGAAGGGGTGGTCGATAAAAACATCGACGCCCTGCTGCACTGGGATTTCGCTCATCTGCAGTCGCTGGAGTTCGAATACGCCTATGGCCGCCAGGGCAACCTGTACGCCGGCGATACTCAGAACACCAACACCAACGCCCTGGTGCAGAGCAACTACGGCAAAGAGACCAACCGCATCTACCGTGAAACCTTCGGCCTGACCCACCGCGGCGCCTGGGACAACGGCGTGAGCACCAACAACTACGTGCAGTTCGAACGCACCCGCAATACCCGCCTGAACGAAGGCTTGGCCGGCGGTACCGAAGGCATCTTCGATACCAAGAACACTGGTTTCGGCACTACCAAGCTGGATGACTTCCTGGCGCACAGCGAAGTCAGCGTGCCGTTCGAGCTGGGCGTCGCGCAAACCGCTACGCTGGGTACCGAGTGGAGCCAACAACGCATGAAGGACGGCACCTCCACCAGCCAAACGCTGATGGGCGGCACCATTCCCGGCATGACGACCGGTACGCGCAGCCCTTACGCTTCCGCGCATATTTTCTCGCTGTTCGCCGAAGACAATATCGAGCTGACCGACACCACCATGCTGACGCCGGGGCTGCGTTACGATCTGCACTCCGAATCCGGCAACAACTGGAGCCCGGCGCTGAACCTGTCGCAGGAACTGGGCGACTACTTCACGCTGAAGATGGGCATCGCCCGTTCCTACAAGGCGCCGACCCTGTTCCAGACCAACGGCAACTATCTGCTGTACAGCAAAGGCCAGGGATGCGCCGGTAGCGATACCAGAAACGGCTGCTACCTGCTCGGCAACGACGATCTGAAGGCGGAAACCAGCGTCAACAAAGAGATCGGGTTGGAGTTCCATAACGACGGCTGGTTGGCCGGCGTGACCTACTTCCGCAACGATTACCACAACAAGATTGAAGCGGGTAACTCCCGCATCGCCACCAGCAGCACCGGCACGGCGGTCTATCAGTGGGAAAACGTGCCTAAGGCGGTGGTGCAAGGGCTGGAAGGCTCGTTGAACGTGCCGGTCAGCGAGACCGTCACCTGGAGCAACAACGCCACCTACATGATCGAGAACAAGAACAAGACCACCGGCGATTACCTGTCGGTGATCCCGAAGTTCACCGTCAACTCGACCCTCAGCTGGCAGGCCACGCAGGATCTGTCGATGCAGTCCACCCTGACCTGGTACGGCCGGCAGAAGCCGAAGAAGTACAACTACCAGGGTAAACCGGCCACCGGCGGCGAAACCCGCGAGGTTAGCCCTTACGCCGTCGTCGGCGCCAGCGCGACCTATGATCTGACCAAAAACGTCAGCCTCACCGCCGGCATCGACAACCTGTTCGACAAGCGACAGTTCCGCGCCGGCAACGCGCAGAACGTCGGCGACCCGAACACTGGCGCGATCAACATCGCCGGTGCGGGCGCGGCCACCTACAACGAACCGGGCCGCACCTACTACATGAGCATCAACACCCACTTCTGATGACATGAACCAACGACAAAGGGGTGCTCAGCACCCCTTTTTTTATCTTTCCATTCAGTTATTTGGTGTGTAGCTGAATGCGCACCACGCTTTCGGCTTTGCCGGCCTTGGTGGCAGCGCCGTCGTTTTTCACCGTTACGAACAGCGCATCGCCTTTCGGATCCAACGCCAGGCTGTTAGGGTGCGGCGGCAGGTCCACGGTTTGCAGACGCTTGAGGGTCTTGGCGTCGAACACCGTCAGCGTCCCGGCGCCGTGATCCACGCGCACGCCCTTGCGGTTGGCGACATACAGCCGCTGGCTGCGCTCGTCGAGCAGCAGACCGATCGGCACTTCATCCGTCAGTTCGCTGGCCAGCACCTTGCCGCTGTCCGCATCCAGCGCGAACACTCGGTGGCCGCTGCTGCGCTTCACGTAGTCGCGCCCCAGATGATGGTTGCGGTAGTCGTCGCGGTCGATGCCCTGATCGACGCCCAACAGGCGGTTGCTCGCCGGGTCATACACCAGGTTCAGCAACTGATCGGCCTGCACCTCGTGCGTGGCGGCGATCGCCAGCGTGTCGGCGTTCAGGGTGATCACCTGCCCCTGCATGTTGGAGACGAACACCCTGCGGCCCTTCTCATCCAGCGTGATGCCCACCGCGTTGTAACCGAAGCCCGGGATCACTTTCTCCAGCTTGCCGGCCTTGGTATCGACCACGTACAGCACGCTGTCGACGCCGAAGCCCAGCCCCGGCAGGAACAGGCGGCCGCTTTGCGCGTCATACTTGAGCTCGCGGAGGCGGTACAGGTAGTCCTCAGTGATCTTGAACTTCTTCAGCTCCGCCAGCAGGAAATCCAGGCGCTTGCCGCTGATGCCCGCCTGTTTGTAGGCCTGCTCCAGCACCGCTTTGTCCAGCAGCTTGATGCTGCCGAGCGCATGGTTGGTGGTGGTGTCCACCACCCCGACTTCGCCGTTGAAGGCCTGCGTCAGGTACAGGCGATTGCCCGCATCGTTCAGCGCCACGCCGAAGCCTTTCACCTTCAGCGGGATCTCCGCCTTGATCGCCAGGGTGTTGGGATCCAGCCGCAGCACGCGAGAGCGCGCCTCTTCCTTCCAGTCCGGCGCGCTGACGAACAGCGCCTGCTGCGAGGTGCTGTAGGCCATCTCCACCACCGCCGACGACAGCGTCTGGCGCTTGATGTCCTGCGGTTTGATGCCGGCATCGTCCGCCTGCGCGGCGCCGGCGACCACCAGAGAGGCCGCCACCAGCAGCGACAGTAACGCGCGCGGGGTTGCTAGGGTTCCAGACATCCTTTTATCTCCTTGAAAATCATGCTTTCGGTTAGAGTGAAACAACGTCATGCCTGCGGCCCGGGCGGCAGCGCCGCCAGAGCGATATCGCCAGCGATGTGCTGCGCAAACTGGGTAAAGACGTGCTGAACGCCGTCGGCGATCAGAGTGGCCTGCTCCCTGCTGTAGTGATCCTGGCGATAGGTCATCATCACCCGCAGGGATTTCTTCCCGGCCAGATCGTCTTCCATCACCTCAAACTGCAGGCCGAGCAGCGATTCGGCTTTTTCCGGCTCCACCTGACGGTAGGCGATCGCACGGCCGTCCTGCAGCCGGAACTCGCCGTTCAGCTTGATGCGGCTGTGGATCTGGATGAACACTTCGAACATGTGGTTTTTGCGGTCGGCGTCCACGCCGAACAGCCCTTCTTCCACCAGGTCGATCGGAATGTCGGTGTACGGCAGCGAGCCATTGATGGTGTTTTTCACCTGACTGACCAACCCGGCGACCGTCAGCCCTTCGTCAAAGCGCACGCGGTGCACCACCACGGTGGTGAAGTAGCCGACGGTATCGAAGAACTCGGCATCGTTACGGCCGGAGGTCGAGGTGCCCACCAGCAGATCCGCCGGGCCGCCCAGCAGGCGCAGCGCCGAGGTAATCCCGGCATACACTACGTTGAACAGCGAAGCGTTGTTGCGGCGAGCGAGCTGATACAGGCCTTCCGCCACGGCGGGATCGACCTCAAACTCCAGCCAGCCGCCGTTGACATCCGCCGGCGCCGGCACCGCCGGATGGGTGGACGGTTCTTGCCGGAAGATCGGCTGGCCGACCGGCGCGCCGCGCAGCGCGTCGAGCCAGTAATCCAGATGTTGCTGCTGCACCCCGGAGGCCCGCTGCTGCCGGGCGAAGGTGTGGAACTGCGGCGGTTGCCCATGCCACTGCGGCGCCTGGCCGACGACGCGATGGCGATAGGCGACGCCCAGCTCATCCATCATCAGATTGAGCGACCATTCATCCAATACCACGTGGTGGAACAGCAGCGACAGCAGCTGCTGGCCGTTGTCCGCATCGCGCAGCAGCGTGACGCGCAGCGGCAGCTCGGCGGCCAGATCGAAACGGTGCTGGCCGGCATCGGCCAACAGGGCGGCGGCGTTGCCCGCCGGCGTTTCCTGAGAGAAGCGGAACCATTGGTAATCCGACAGTTCGGCAGCCGGCACCACCACCTGCACCACCTCGCCCTGTTGCTCGACGAAGCGTGAACGCAGCACGGTATGGCGAGTCATGACGTCGATAAACGCCTGACGCAGCGCCGTTTCATCCACCTCATCGAAGAAACGCAGAGAGAATGGCAGATTGAAGATCTCGTCATGGCCAAAGGCTTCATACACCTTCCACAGCGATTCCTGCGCCAACGACAGCGGCGCCTGCGCCCGATCATGATCGTCGGCGGTCACCACCGCGGCATTCGGCTGCGCGACGTTCAGGCGTTTGGCATACCCCGCCAGCCCACGCGCCGTCGGATGGCTGAACAGGTCGTTAATGTTGATCTCTAACTGATGCAGGCTCAGCAAGCGGCCGATCACCCGGGTGGCGACCAGCGAATGACCGCCGCGATCGAAGAAGTCTTCATCCAGGCTCATTTCCGGCGCCACCAGCGCCTCGCGGAACGCCTGCAAAATCAGCGGCGCAACGCTTTCGTCCGCATCGCCGTTCGCCGCCGGCGCGGTAATCGCCGGGGAAGCGGCCTCAGCCACCGGCAATGCGACGGCAATTTGCTGCCCGGCCAGGAAGGCGCTGAACTGCTCCAGCAGGAAAGGCGCGGCATGTGGGGACAAACGCGGATCGGTAACCAGCTCCAGCGTCAGCGCCTCCGCTTCCGGCAAGCCCAGCAGCAGCGCCAGTTCAAACGGCGTATGCAGCGGCGGCAGCAACAGGCGTTCGGCGTGAACGCCTTCCAACCGCCACTCTGCAGCCAGATCGTCGCGCCAGGCCACCAGCAGCTGCGCCCGCTGCGGGTCCGGCTGTTCAGACACGGTCTGCGCCAGCAGCCGTTGCCCGGCATCGCCGTCGCCGTGACGTACGGTCAGGCGCATCAGCGGCGCTGCCGTCAGGCCCAACTCCAGGCCGACGAACGCCGTCGTTTCTGCCGCCGGCACGCACAGCTGCACCGCTTGCCCGCCGGCCTGCGCGGCGATGAACTCGGCAAAACGCGCCGCCACCGCCGCCAGCAAGGCCTGCGGCGTGTCGTTGGCGGGCAACAGCGAGCGCGCAATGCGCGTGACCACGCGCGCGCCCACCGGCGGCAAGGCTTCAGCACGCTGCGCCGGGCTGCGGTAATCCTGCAGCGAGACCGCCTGGCGCAGCCAAGGCAGCTGCGGCTCCGGGCTTTCCGGCAGCTCGACCGGCTCCGCGGCGAAAGGCAGAGGCATCGCATCTCCGTTATAGCGGGCGGACAGCATCACCGGCAGGTGGCGCCACGGCAGCGCTTCCGCCAGGATGTCATGCAATACTGCGCCCAACATCACGTCACCGCCCGGCGTGAGCAACAGCAGGAAGCGCAGCGGCGCTTCGCCTTCCAGTTCAAACGGCGCCGCCTGCGCCTGCAGCAGGCAATCCATGGCGTGTTGTTCATCCGCCACCTGACGCAGGCTCACCGGCAACGGCGCCGAATCGGCGGCGCGTTTAATCAGACCGTTTTCGTCATCAAAAACGTAGCGCACGTCCACGCCCGGCGTCTCCCGCACCAGCGCCTGCAGCGCCGCCGTCAGCCGGGCGATATCCACTTCCCCCGTCAGGCGCCAGGCCAACGCCCGCTGCCCGCGTGCGTCACCCTGCTGCAGATGGGCAAACCATGCCCGCTCTTCGGCTTCGCTCACCGGCCGCTCGCCGTTCGCCGATTCCGCGCCCAGCGCCTGAAACGCGCTCTCCAGCCGCTGGGCCTCTTCATCGCTCAGAATGCTGTCAAAATCACCGATCACTGCGTTATCTCCTTTGCCCGGCCGTGCCGGGATAGCGCATAAAACGGGGGACATTCGTCCCCCGTCACCGCGATAGCGTTAGAAAGTCAGCTCAACCGCTGCGCCGACCAGGCGGCCTCGCTGGAGCGTCGCCGTGTAAATGTCATTGCTTCTGACCATCTCGCGGCGGTCGGAATCAAACAGGTTTTTCGCATACAGCGTGGCGCGACCGTAGTCGAAGGTGTAAGCCAGCTGGGCGTTGGCCGTCCAATAGGAGCCGATGCGCCCGCGCGAGTCGTTGTCGTATTGCGAATAGTAGGAGTCGGTAAACGCCACGTTGCTGCTCAGCTCCCACCCTTTCAGGAACTGATATTTGGCGCCCATGTTGGCGGTGTAAGCCGGCGCGCGCGCCAGCTCATGCCCTTCCACGCCGCTGCCCGAGAACTTCTTGATGTCGGTTTTCAACAGGCCGAGGTTGCCGAACAGTTCGAAATCCCAGCGCGGCTGCCAGGTGGCGCCGATTTCCGCGCCGTAGGTTTCCACCTTGTCGGCGTTGCGGATCACGCTGGAGTTCTCGCCCAGCGAGTACGGCAGCTGCATATCCTTGTAATCGTTGTAGAAGATGTTACCCGTCAGCACCACGTTGGCGTCTTTCAGGTGATGGCGGGTGTACAGCTCGTAGTTCCAGACATACTCGGAACCGTAGGTGTAGCTGACCACCGGCGTGCCGAAAGTAATCCCGCCGCCGCCGGCGTTATAGCCGCGTGCAATCTTGGCGCCGTAGGTTTGGGTATCCGTCGGCTTCCAGGCCACGTCCAGCTTCGGCAGGAACACGGTGTAGGTTTCATCGAAATCGATGCGCACCGCCTGGCTGCCGCCGTCGCGGCGACGGTGTTCGCGTTCCAGACGGCTGGCGGCGGTCACGTCCACCTGCGGCGTCAGCGCATAGGTCAGCTCGGCGAACGCCGAATGGGTATCGGTTTTATCCTTGAAGCGCGAACCGCCATAGATATTGACGTACTCATCCTGCGTGCCGTGGAAATAACGCAGCCCCGCCAGCCCGTGCAGGCGGCTGTCCGCACCGCCGAAGCGCACCACCGGTTCCACGTGAACTTCTTGGCCCTGGATATCGGCGGCATAAGGCATGTTGTAGGCAGTCGGACGGTTGATGTTGAAGTCGGTGTAGATCACGCGGTTTTCCAACGTCAGCGCATCGGACTGCTCCCAGGCCAGATCCCAGATGGTGCTGTTCATGTTGCTTTTGAATATCGGCCGACGCGACTCGTAGCGCGGGTTGGTCGGATGCGGCTGCGGGTTGAGGCTTTCGTTTTGCGGCGCGTTGCTGCCGAAGTGAGTAAAGGTCAGCTTGGTGGTCAGATCGCGCAGGCCGGCCGGGTTGAACAACAGCTTGGCGCGGGCGGTGGTGGCTTCCACTTCACGCGGATCGCCCACCGGTGCATACGACGGCATATCGACTTCGCTGCGGCGGCGCTGGCGATCGACGCTGACGCGGAACGCCAGCTGATCTTCCACCAGCGGGCCGGACGCCATGGCGGCCAACTGTGACGAGTGCTGGTTGCCGGCCCCGCCCTTGAAGGCGCTTTCCCACTCGAAGGTCGGATCCTTACTGGCCATGACGATGGCGCCGGCGATGGCGTTGCGCCCCTGGATGTAGCTTTGTGGGCCGAGGAACACTTCGACACGATCCAGATCCCACAGCGACTGCGGGCCGAACGCCTGTTCGTTATAGGTCAGCGAACGGCCGTCCAACGACAGATTGAGGCGCGGGCGGGTGCCGCTAAGGAAAGCGTTGGCGCCGACGTTCGGGCCGGAACCGTCGATGCCGCGCACGGTCGGCAGTTCGTTGCCGATGCCCAGATCCACCACGTTGGGGGTCATGCGCAGCAGATCGGGGATCTGCACCGCATCGGGCATCGAGGCGATGCGGTTGCTGTCGAACACCTGCACGCTGGAGCCGGTGTCGAAAATGGACCGTTTGATCTTCTCACCGGTGACCAGCAGCGTTTCCGCGTCCTGGTAGGTTTCGTTGCTCTTCGTTTCCGCCGCGTTGACGTTACCGATCGCCAGTGAACAAACCCCTAAAAATACGGAGGAAAATGCCCCAATGGCTTTCAACCCCGTCTTTTCCCCGTTTCCTACGCTTTCATGCCGTTGAGCCGCAAAATGCTTGCCCATAGATGTCTTCTCCTTTCATCCCAGAGGTGCACAAAATTTGATTTTTTTTTACACAACCTACATCGACACTCACACAGATCATGACGCTGTGGCCTTCCCGGCCTTGCTGTTGCTTATCCCTGCGGCAAACCCATGTCTTTCGCGGCCGAACGGGCGCGGCCCCGTCCACGGCCAAGCCGCCGGCGGAGCGGCCGGCAGCTTGTATAAAAACGTAAAATAATGTTAAGAATGATAATATTTTGCATTTTCTAATGCAAATCATTATCAATAAAGGTGTGAAGCCTGACAAGATAACTGCCAGAAACCCTTATGCTTTTGCAGGAAAAACGAGCGCTGCAATAACAAGCGATCATTTCAATACTAAGAATAATATAGATAAATTATTCACACCCAACGGCCTCTCTGCTCAGTATTGCTAAAACACCTTATAGATAACACCCGTGCGCCAAATGGATCAAATAATAATAATTTTCATTCCTATTAACATTTGGATATATTCTTGCAGTCTCGTTGGCTGAATCAAAATGGATACCCGATGAAAGCGTTAACCACGATGCAGGCCGCCTATTGGGTTGGCCGACAGTCCGCTCCCCCTCTGGGCGGCATGGCCGCCCATCTGTATGCGGAGTTCGACGGCGGCGAGCTGGATACCGCTCGGCTCCGCCAGGCCGTAGAGATGTTGTACCTGCATCATCCGCTGCTGCGCCTGCGCATTACCGACGATGGCCGACAGACGATCGCGCCCCCCGGTCCCCGGCATACCTTGCATCTCGACGACTGGCGACACGCCGATGAAGCGACGCTGGCGGCCGCGCTCGCCGCCAAACGCCAGGCGAAAAGCACCCAGCTGCTGCCGCTGGAACAGGGCGTTCCCTGCGATATCAGCCTGAGCCTGCTGCCGGCGGGACGCAGCCGCTTGCACGTCGATCTCGACATGATCGCCGGCGATGCCATGAGCTTTCGCCTGCTGATGGAGGATCTGGCGGCGTTTTATCACCAGTGTCCGACGGCGCCCTCCCATGACGCGCCGCCGGCCTACTTCGATCACCTCGCGCAACGCGACGCCGACGACGCGCTGCGCCAGCGGCGCGAACGCGGCCAGCGTTGGTGGCGTGCTCGCCTGGCGCAGGTGCCGCCGGCGCCGCGCCTGTTGCGCACGCCGGACCGCTGCCGCAGCGATCGTTTGGCCATCCAGTTGAATGCAGAAGAAAGCCGCGCGCTGGAGAGTGTGGCCAAGCGGCACCACACCTCCCTCTCGACGCTGTTTCTGGCGCTGTTCGCGCTGGCCGTCGGCCAGGGTTGGAACATGACGCGCTTCCGGCTCAACGTGCCGCTGTTCCACCGCGAGAGCGAACGGGAAGACGCGCATCGCCTCGTCGGCGACTTCTCTAATCTGGTGTTGCTCGGCGTGGAATTGAACCCGACGGAAAACCTGAACGCCTTCTGCCAACGCCTGATGGCGCAGCTGGCGGAGCTGATCGAGCATGCGGATTATCCCGGCGTCAGTGTGATGCGCGATCTGTCACGCCTGCACGGCAGCCTGCAGCCTTCGCCGGTGGTATTTACCGCCGGTTTCGGCATCCGCGGCAAGACGCTGTTTTCCGAACGGGTCGCCGACACCTTCGGTCCTCTCGGCTGGGTCATCTCTCAGGGGCCACAGGTGGCGCTGGATGCGCAGGTCGCCCACGTCGACGACGGCATTTTGATCAACTGGGACGTGCGGCTGGACGCGTTTCCCGAGCACGTGTTGCCACGCCTGCTGGCCTGTTACCGGGCGCTGCTGCACCTGGCCGCGCGGCAAGCGGGGGTGTTCGATCGCCCACTGTCGCAGCTGCTGGCGCAATGCACGCCCGACGCGCTGGCGCAGCAGGCACCGGTGCGCCAGGTGCTGCACCGGCTGCTGGCACGGGTGGCTCCCGAGGCCAGCTTGCACGACCACGACGATATCCACCGCTTGGCCCTGCCGGATGCTGGGGTGAACGCGCTGCTGGCGGTGCTCAACAAATATCTGGCGGCGGCGCTGACGGCGCAGGATCTGGCGGCGCATCCCTCTCCGGCGGCGCTGGCGGCATTGATCTGCCAACGATCGCCCGAGGCAGGACGGCATGCGAAAACGCTGCTCGCCGCGCTGGCGCCGCAGCACTGAGATCGGTTTCCGGGCGCGCGACGTCCGGCACGTTTTAATCGGTTAGCGACTATAGGGAAGCACCATGGAGACACCATTAACCGCACTGCAGCAGGCCTATCTTCTCGGCCGCAGCGATCGATGGCCGCTCGGCGGCGTGGCGATGCACGACTTCCGCGAATACCGCGCCCGACAGCGGGATGTGCCGCGCCTTGAAGCGCGCCTGGCCGAGCTGGTACAGCACTACCCGGCGCTTCGCACCTGCATCGATGTGCAGCGCGGCACGCAGCACGTGCGCCCGGAAATCACGCTGCATCTGGATCGCCACGACCTGCGCTCGCTGGATGACGAAGCGGCGCAGCGCCAGACGGAACAACTGCGCGAGCGTTACTCCCACCAGCGCCACGATCCGAGCCAACCGCTGTGGCGCATCGCCGTGATCCAACTTGCCGAACAGCAGGATCCGACGGGATCGCCGTACGATACGCTGATCTTTACCAGCTTTGATGCCTTGATCCTCGACGGCCAGGGGATCTCCACCGTGATCGCGCGCCTGTTCGACGATCGCCCTCTGACGCCGACCGCCGCCGCGCTGCCGCCCCCTGCGGCATCGGCGGCGCAGCGCCAGGCCGATGCCGCCTATTGGCGCGACAAGCTGCAGGATGTCACCACCCCGTCGGCGTTGCCGTGGCGCGCCCCGCTCGCCAATCTCACCGCATCACGCTATCGCCGCGCCACCCTGACGCTGCCGCACGACACGGTCAAACAACTCGGCCGCCTGGGATCGCCGCATGCGCTGCTGCGCAACAGCCTGCTCTCGGCGCTGATCCTCGATACGCTGGCCCACTGGACCACCGACGGAGAGCTGTGCGTCGGGGTGCCGGTGGCGTTCCCCGCCGCCGACGGCGCGCTGGGCAACGCCTCCAGCTTCGTGGCGGTGCGCTATTCGCGCTATGGCGAAGACTTTATCCAGCGCGCGCAAGCCTTGCAGGACGATGTGCTCGGCGCGCTCGATCACCTGGCGTTTTCCGGCGTCGATCTGGCGCGTCAGTTGCTCGGCCAAAGCCAGGGCGGCCCGGCGCTGCCGGTGATCCTGACCAACTGTTTAGGTTGGGAAACGCTGCCGGCCGAGGCGCCGGTGCGCTTCCACGATGGCCTGACCCAAACGCCGCAGGTCGCCATTGATATCCGTCTGACGCTGGACAGCGAAAAAAACCTGCAGCTGTGCGTGGATTACGCCGAGCAGGCGCTGCACGGCGAGCAGGTCGAGGCCATGCTGGCGGCCTTGCAGCGGCGCATCCTGCACAGTTGCCAACGCGCCGATCTGGCGATCGCCCCGCGAGACTTCATCGATCTGGCGCATTACCGCCACAATGACAGCGAAGCGAATTACGCGCCTTATCCTTATCTGGCGCAGCTGGCCGAGCGGCTGTTCGGCGCACATAACGGCGGCAACGCGCTGATCTGCGGCGAGCAGACGCTGACCTATAATGAGCTGGGCCAGCGGATCGCCACGGCGATCGCCAACCTGCAGAGCCGCGGCGTACAGCCGGGCAACGTGGTGGCGCTGTATTTGCCGCGCAGCCCGGAACAGATCATCTTCAGCCTCGCCTGCGCCCTGCAGGGGGTGATCTGGGTGCCTATCGACATCAACTCGCCGCCGGAGCGCACCGCCTATCTGCTGGAGAACTGCCGGCCGACGCTGGTGGTGCACGGCGGCGATCTGGAGACGCCGATCGGCGTGACGCCGGCTACCCTGCTGACGCCGACGGATCGCGCACCCGCGCTGCCGGATGAACAGGCGTTGATGGAACGCAGTGCCAGCCAGGCCGCGAGCTATTACCTGTATACCTCCGGCACCACCGGTAAACCCAAGTGCGTGGTGCTCAACAACCGCGCCACCGCCAACGTCGTGCACCAAACCCAACAGCGCTGGAGAGTCACCGCCGACGACGTCTTTATTTCCGTGACGCCGCCGCACCATGACATGTCGATGTTCGATCTGTTCGGTTCGCTGTGCGCCGGCGCCACGCTGGTGCTGCCGGCGCCGCATCAGGAAAAAGACGCCATCAGTTGGAACCAGTTGGTGGAAAAACATCGGGTCAGCCTGTGGTGCTCGGTGCCCGCCATTCTGGAGATGCTACTCACCTGTAAAACGGCCGACAGCCTGCGCTCGCTGCGCTTGGTGGCGCAGGGCGGCGACTACATCAAGCCGGCGACGGTGCAAACCCTGCGCACCTTGCGCCCGGATCTCACTCTGTTCTCACTCGGCGGGCCGACCGAAACCACCATCTGGAGCATCTGGCACCCGATCGCCCCGCAGGAGAGCGGCACCGTGCCTTACGGCCGCCCGCTGCCGGCCAACCGCTATTTCATCTGCCATGACGACGGCAGCCACTGTCCGGCCGGCGTGGTCGGCCGCATCCATACCGCCGGGGTGAACCTGGCGTTGGGCTACCTGGAGCAGGGTGAGCTGAGGCAGCACGATTTCATCACCCTCGAAGGCCCGGACGGGCAGCCGCTGCGCGCTTTCCGCACCGGCGATCAAGGCTATTACCGTCCGGACGGCAACATCATGTTCGCCACCCGGGTGAACGGCTATGTGAAGATCCGCGGCGTGCGCGTCTCGCTGCCGGAAATCGAAGACGTGCTGCGCCGCCATCCGGCGATCCGGGATATGGTGGTGGTGGATTATCCCAGCGGAGAAAACAACGAGGCGGCGCTCGGCGCCCTGTATCTGACCCGCGACGGCAAGCCGCTGCCGCTGTCCGAGATCCGCGCCTTCGCCACCGGCTATCTGCCCTGTACCCATATTCCCACGCGCTTTATCCACGCCGAGGCGCTGCCGCTGTCTGCCAACGGCAAAACCGACCGCCATCGCATCCGCGCCGACCTGAGCCACCAGCAAACCGCGCCGGCGCTGAACGCCTGCGCAGCCCCGCCGCCGAACGCGCCTCTGGCGCGCAGCGCAGAGATCCTGACCATCTATTGGCAGGCGATCGGCGTGACGCCGCGCCCGGAATGGGGAGAAGAGACGGCATTTATCGCCATGGGGCTGAAACTGCCGCATATCAAACAGGTGGCGGAGCGCCTCAATGACGCTTTCGGCACCCGGCTGGTGAGCAGTGCGCTCTTGCCATGCAAGAATGCGCGCGAAGTGGCGGCGTTGCTGACCAGCTGAAGCCACATCACTCGGGCGGGGACATCCCCCGCCCGCATCTTATCAGGCGGGCAATGCCGTCAGGGCCGCGAGCGGTTGCTCCCAGGCTTCCCGCTGCAGCGCGCGCAGCAGAAATTCTTGCAGCGCCTCGCCATAGTCCAGCGCATCCTCCGTCGGGAACTGTTCCAGATAAATATCGATATCCACCTGCAGATCGCGGGCGTCGGTGCGGCCGCGATACGTCAGGTTGAAACCGTCGCCCGAACCGCCGGCCAATACGCGCCGGGCGCCGCGACAGCCGACAAAACGGGGTGCATCGAAGGGTTGCACGTTGATGAAGGGAGAAATAAAGAAGCGCGAGTTCGGATCCACGCCGCGATCGGCGGCCAGTTGACGCAGACGATAGCCGGCGTGGCTGCGCAGCTCGCGCAGCTGCTGCGTCAGGGTGGTCAGAAAGCTCCCCAGCGTCTCCGTTGGCGACGGTGATACCAGCAGCGGCAGGGTATTAACCGCCAACGAAGGGACGTTGGTGGCGGCTTGCCCGCGGCGATTCATCGCCGGCATCCACATCGGCAACGCATCGCCCTGCCGGGCGTGGTGCGGCATGACCTGAAACAGCCAGGCCGCCGACTGCGCCACCAGCAAGTCGGGCCAATTGATGCCACTGCGTTCCGACTGCTGCGCCAGACGCTGCGCGACTTCTGTCGGCAACCGACGGTTGACGCTCAGGCGTCGCACGCCATACTCCCCGCCGCCCTTACGCACCGTCGGCAGCGCCTGCGACGGCGGCAGATAGGCCTGCCAAAAGCGCCGATCGCGCTCGCAGCGTTCAGAATTGACGTAGGCCAACTCGGCCTGTTGAAAGGGGGCGAAAGCACCCAAAGGGATGCCCGCGCTCCCCTGGCCGAGGTAGTGCGCATATAGCGCGGCGCAGCGGTGTTCGATTAGCGCCATGCCGAAACCGTCGACCAGAATATGGTGCGCACGCACGTACCAGAGGTAACGCTCCGGTCCCAGCTTCAGCAGCCAGGCAGCGGCTAACGGTTCGCTGTGCAGCGCCCGGTGCTGCGCGATATCCTCGTGCATCAGGTTTTGCGCCGCCTGCCAGGGATCGCGATGCGTTTGCAGATCGATACGTTGCAATGACGGTATGCGCTGTGGCTCGTGCCGTAGCGACGGAGGATGGTCGCCACGCCGTTCGCCAAAGCGCAGGGCAAACGCCTGCGTCTCGGCGAGGGTGGCGGCGATCGCCCGGCAGAGCGCCGCTTCCTCTATTGCGCCGCACAGTTCGGTGCAATGGGCGACGGTGGATAAGGTCTGCCCAGGGTGCAAGGTGTATTCTTCCCAGAAATCAAGCTGCGCTGGCGCCAGCGGCAACCATTCAGAGGCCAAAGCGGTGTCCGACATGTTACCTACCTTTGATAAGCCTGAATAAAAGCGCCGAACGGGCGATACCCCGCCGTTCAACGGCTTTTGCGTGTCTCCATACATCATCAAATGAAAATGATAATAACATCCATTATCATTTCCAATAATTTGGTAACACTTTAGATTCTGTTAAGCGGGGATGCAAGCGACGCATTGGGGGCAGAGAAAAGAAAGTGGCAGGCTGAAAGGGCATAAAAACAAAACGCCCCGGGCACGGATGCCCGGGGCGATTTTCATATCCCGCTAGCCGGTGATTAGCCTTGATTGGCCGGCTTCACCTTCTGCGCCAGGAACTCCGTTTCGTAGGCCAGCGCCTTCTTGCGATCGAACTGGTGCTCCCACTTGGCGATAACCAGCACCGCCAGCGCGTTGCCCACGACGTTCAGCGCGGTGCGCGCCATATCCAGGATACGGTCCACGCCGGCGATAAACGCCAGGCCTTCCAGCGGAATGCCGACGCTGCCCAACGTCGCCAGCAGCACCACGAACGAGACGCCCGGCACGCCGGCGATCCCTTTCGAGGTCACCATCAGCGTCAGCACCAGCACGATCTCCTGCCCCAACGACAGCTCGATGCCGTACAGCTGGGCGATAAAGATGGCGGCGATGCTCTGGTACAGCGTCGAACCATCCAAATTAAAGGAGTAACCGGTCGGCACCACGAAGCTGGTGATCGACTTGGGCGCGCCGTAAGCCTCCATCTTTTCGATGATGCGCGGCAGTACCGTTTCCGAACTGGCGGTGGAATAAGCCAGGATCAGTTCGTCTTTCAGGATGCGGATCAGCGTCCAGATGCGCAGGTTGCACAGCCGAGCGACCGCCCCCAGCACCACCAGGGCGAAGAACGCGATGGCGAAGTACACCAGCACCACCAGCTTGGCCAACGGCAGCAGCGAAGCGAAACCGAAGTTCGCCACCGTGACCGCAATCAGGCCAAACACCCCGATCGGCGCATAGCGCATGATCATGTGGGTGACTTTGAACATGCTCTCGGACACCGCCTTGAACACCTTCAGCAACGGCTCTTTGGTCTCTTTCGGCAACGACGACAGCCCCAGACCGAACAGCACCGAGAAGAAGATAATCGGCAGCATGTCGCCCTTGGCCATCGACGAGAAGACGTTCGACGGGATCAGCGACAGAATGGTCGCCACCAGGCTGTGCGAACCGCTTTGCACCTGTTCGGTGGTTTTCTCATACTGCGAAATGTCCACCGTGGTCAGCGTCGACATATCGATGCCGTGGCCCGGTTGGAAGACGTTGGCTAACGTCAGCCCCACCACGATGGCGACGGTGGTGATCACTTCGAAGTAAATAATGGTTTTCAATCCGATGCGGCCCAGCTTTTTCGCATCCCCCACGCCGGCAATACCGACGATCAGCGTGGAAATAACGATCGGCACCACAATCATCTTGATCAAACGAATAAAGATATCACCCGCCGGGCTGAGAATATTGCTCACCAGCCACTCACGAGATTCGGTCTGGTTGTGCAATACCGCGCCAACAATAATACCCAGCACCAACGCGATCAGGATTTGCCAAGCCAGGCTAATTTTTACACTTTTCATACCCAAAAAGTCCTCAAAGACTCTTTGCGCCGTACAAAGTCGCAACACGGCGAAAAGAATACTTAATCATTTATTACAGGCTTATGTTAATTCAGTGGAAGCGTTCACCTGCCCTGGGTGCGACGCAGTATAAATCTGTATCATCCGGGCGGCATGCTCTGCAAGCCTTGATTTGTCAGGGTTGAGCGCTGAATCGAATCACAAAAAATTCGCGCAACTATTTCAAATGGCATAATTGCTTGTTATTAAAAACATAATTTTTCATATAATGAAGCACATAACCGCGCCGGTGGCGTTTTTTTGAACGCGATTAAAATGCGTTATTTTTCGTCCATTCTGCATATTTAGTCCGCATCAAATGTTTATATTTTGTTACTCAAAAGTCAAATAAATGGGAATTAGCCGAGTGACATTTTCACCCATAAATGCAGCGCCGTTTTATATTTCGATTAAAAATCGAACGATCCCGCAGGATGAATGCCACACGGTATTTCCCGAGTTTTCATCAGGAATTAAACGTTAATAGAACGTTATTTCACGATATGCCGTCCATCGTTATATCGCGTTAATACCAACTTAGAATATTAATCGCGAAAAATAATCAAAAAAGATTTATAGCGCGAAATAATGTCGGTCTCTCCCACCCTTATTAAGCGCAAGGCAAATACCCTCGCCTTTGTTTATTCTTTTTTGTTCTTTAGATAAGTGTTTTTGGCTAAAAAAGCGGGTTTATGATGATTTAAACGCCAAAGAGATAGATACGTACTGCAAATGCGACAGAACTATTACAAATCAATATCTTTGTTGCGTGATCTGCCGCGCAAAAAAGAAACAAAGAATCGTAGCAAACTATACTTAACCTTCAGTTGACATATCATTAACAACTTCAAGGAGAAAAGCTATGAGCCAACTGCATAAACACGCTATTCCTTCTGCAATTGCAGAACGCGCCCTGATAAATCCGGCACAATACCAACAGTATTATCAACAGTCGGTTCAAGACCCAGAAGCTTTCTGGGGTGAGCATGGCAAAATCCTGGACTGGATCAAACCCTATACCAAAGTCAAAAATACCTCGTTCGATCCGGGCCACGTCAGCATCCGTTGGTTTGAAGACGGCACGTTGAACCTGGCGGCCAACTGCCTGGACCGTCATTTGGCCGAGCGCGGCGACCAGACCGCCATTATCTGGGAAGGCGATGACCCGACCCAATCCAAGAAAGTGACCTACAAACAGCTGCACCATGATGTCTGCCAATTCGCCAACGTGCTGAAAAAGCTCGGCGTGAAAAAAGGCGACGTGGTGGCTATCTATATGCCGATGGTGCCGGAAGCGGCGGTCGCCATGCTAGCCTGCGCGCGCATCGGCGCCGTACATTCGGTGATCTTCGGCGGCTTCTCGCCGGAAGCGGTCGCCGGGCGCATTATCGACTCCAACGCCAAACTGGTGATCACCGCCGATGAAGGCCTGCGCGCCGGCCGCGCCGTGCCGCTGAAAAAGAACGTCGACGATGCGCTGAAAAACCCCGGCGTGGTCAGCGTGGCCAACGTCGTGGTGTTCCAGCGCACCGGCAAACCGGGTTACTGGCAGGAAGGGCGCGATCTGTGGTGGCATGAGCTGACCCAGGGCGTTTCCGCCGATTGCCCGCCGGAAGAAGTGAACGCCGAAGATCCGCTGTTTATCCTGTACACCTCCGGCTCGACCGGCAAGCCAAAAGGCGTGCTGCACACCACCGGCGGCTACCTGGTGTACGCCGCGATGACCTTTAAGTATGTGTTCGACTATCACGACGGCGACATTTACTGGTGCACCGCCGACGTGGGCTGGGTCACCGGTCACAGCTATCTGCTGTATGGCCCGCTGGCCTGCGGCGCCACCACGCTGATGTTCGAAGGCGTACCTAACTATCCGGGCGTTAACCGCCTGTCGCAGGTGATCGACAAACACCAGGTCAATATTCTGTATACCGCGCCGACCGCCATTCGCGCCCTGATGGCCGAAGGCGACAAGGCGATCGAAGGCACCCGGCGCGATTCGCTGCGCATCATGGGCTCGGTCGGCGAACCGATCAACCCGGAAGCCTGGGAGTGGTACTACAACAAGATAGGCAACGCCAAATGCCCGATCGTCGACACCTGGTGGCAAACCGAAACCGGCGGCTTCATGATTACCCCGCTGCCGGGCGCCACCGAGCTGAAGGCCGGTTCCGCCACGCGGCCTTTCTTCGGCGTACAGCCGGCGCTGGTCGATAATGTCGGCACGCCGCAGGAAGGCGCCTGCGAAGGCAACCTGGTGATCGTCGATTCCTGGCCGGGCCAGGCGCGCACTCTGTTCGGCGATCATGACCGCTTCGAGCAAACCTACTTCTCGACCTTCAAAGGCATGTACTTCAGCGGCGACGGCGCCCGCCGCGACGAGGACGGTTACTACTGGATCACCGGCCGCGTCGACGACGTGCTGAACGTCTCCGGCCACCGTTTGGGCACCGCCGAGATCGAGTCCGCGCTGGTATCTCACCCGAAAATCGCCGAAGCGGCGGTGGTCGGCATTCCTCATAACATCAAAGGCCAGGCGATCTACGCCTATATCACGCTGAACCACGGCGAAGAACCGACGCCGGAGCTCTATGCCGAAGTGCGCAACTGGGTGCGCAAAGAGATAGGGCCGATCGCCACGCCGGACGTGCTGCACTGGACAGACTCGCTGCCCAAAACGCGCTCCGGCAAGATCATGCGGCGTATCCTGCGCAAAATTGCCGCCGGCGACACCAGCAACCTGGGGGATACCTCCACGCTGGCGGATCCGGCTGTAGTCGACAAGCTGTTGGAAGAAAAACAATCAATGAAAGTGCCGTCATAATTTACGCCGCTTCAGGCCGCTCATTCGGATAACACGCCGTTGAGCGGCCCTGGCGCGGCGTACTCTATCAATACCTACTGGAGACACTCTGATGAATGACACCATTTATCAAGGGATTGAAGAAAACCCGCGCTTTAAAGAGCTGGTGAGAAAACGCGGCCGGTTCGCCTGGCTGCTTTCGCTGATTACGCTGGCGCTGTACGTCGGCTTCATTTTGTTGATCGCCTTCGATCCCCAATGGCTCGGCACGCCGATCGCCGCCGGATCGACCATTACCCGCGGGATCCCGGTCGGCGTCGGGCTGATCGTGATCTCTTTCGTCTTGACCGGGATCTATGTGTTTCGCGCCAACGGCGAATTCGATCGCCTCACCGCAGAGATTCTGCGCGAGGTGAAACAATGAAGCGCTTATTGTCCGCCGCCGCGCTGCTGTTGCTGCCGGGCCTGGCCTGCGCCGACGCCATTAGCGGCGAGGTGCATCGTCAGCCGCTGAACATTCAGGCTATCGTGATGTTTATCCTGTTTGTCGGCGCCACGCTCTACATCACCTATTGGGCCTCCAAACGCACCCGTTCCCGTCAGGACTACTACACTGCGGGCGGACGCATCACCGGTCTGCAAAACGGGCTGGCGATCGCCGGCGACTTCATGTCCGCCGCCTCGTTCCTCGGCATCTCCGCATTGGTCTATACCTCGGGCTATGACGGCCTGATCTACTCCATCGGCTTCCTCATCGGCTGGCCGATCATTCTGTTCCTGATCGCGGAACGCCTGCGCAATCTCGGCCGCTATACCTTCGCCGATGTCGCCTCTTACCGTCTGCAGCAGAAACCGATCCGCACCCTCTCGGCCTGCGGCTCGTTGGTGGTGGTGGCGTTGTATCTGATCGCGCAGATGGTCGGCGCCGGCAAGCTGATCCAGCTGCTGTTCGGGCTCAACTACCATGTGGCGGTGATCCTGGTCGGTATCCTGATGGTGCTGTACGTGCTGTTCGGCGGCATGCTGGCCACCACCTGGGTGCAGATCATCAAAGCGGTGCTGCTGCTGGCCGGCGCCAGCTTTATGGCGCTGATGGTGATGAAGTCGGTTAACTTCGACTTCAATACCCTGTTCGCCGAAGCGGTGAAGGTGCATCCGAAAGGCATCGCCATCATGAGCCCCGGCGGGCTGGTGTCCGATCCGATTTCCGCGCTGTCGCTTGGCCTGGCGTTGATGTTCGGCACCGCCGGTCTGCCGCACATCCTGATGCGTTTCTTCACCGTGAGTGACGCCAAGGAAGCGCGCAAGAGCGTGTTCTACGCCACCGGCTTTATCGGTTACTTCTATATTCTGACCTTTATCATCGGCTTCGGCGCCATCTTGCTGGTCAGCGCTAATCCGGCGTTCAAAGACGCCACCGGCGCGCTGCTGGGCGGCACCAACATGGCTGCGGTGCACCTGGCCAATGCCGTTGGCGGCAACTTCTTCCTCGGCTTTATCTCGGCGGTGGCGTTCGCCACCATTCTGGCGGTGGTTGCGGGCCTGACGCTGGCCGGCGCCTCGGCCGTGTCACACGATCTGTACGCCAGCGTGATTAAAAACGGCAAGGCGACCGAGCGCGATGAGCTGAAGGTCTCCAAGATCACCGTCGTGGTATTAGGCCTGGTCGCCATTGCCCTGGGGATTTTGTTCGAGAAGCAGAATATCGCCTTTATGGTCGGGCTGGCGTTCTCCATCGCCGCCAGCTGTAACTTCCCTATCATCATCCTGTCGATGTACTGGTCGCGTTTGACCACCCGCGGCGCGATGATTGGCGGCTGGTTAGGCCTGCTGACAGCGGTGATTCTGATGATCCTCGGCCCGACGATCTGGGTGCAGATCCTCGGCCATGATAAACCGATTTACCCGTACGAATACCCGGCGCTGTTCTCGATGATCGTGGCCTTTGTCGGCACCTGGCTGTTCTCGATCACCGACAGCTCACTGGCCGGGCAGCAAGAGCGGGAACGCTTCCGGGCGCAGTTTGTTCGTTCGCAAACCGGGCTGGGCATTTCTCAGGGCAGCTCGCATTGACCGAATAATAAGTGAAAAAAGCAAACACACCCTAATCAAAGGCCCTTCGGGGCCTTTTCTCTGGCTCGCTGACGGAGGATAAGGAGGGGAAAGCAGCGCAGCGTAGCTGCGCTTTTTTACGTTTTACGCACAGCAAAAAGCCCTGAACGTCAGTTCAGGGCTTTCGGCTTTATTTGATGCCTGGCAGTTTATGGCGGGCGTCCTGCCCGCCCCCCTTCGGGCCGTTGCTTCGCAACGTTCAAATCCGCTCCCGGCGGATTTGTCCTACACAATTCGTCTCAGGATGCCCATGCTCGAGCAGAACGCCAGATAACAGACAAAACAAAAAGCCCCATGCTTTCGCATGAGGCTTGTTGTTTTATTTGATGCCTGGCAGTGTCCTACTCTCGCATGGGGAGACCCCACACTACCATCGGCGCTACGGCGTTTCACTTCTGAGTTCGGCATGGGGTCAGGTGGGACCACCGCGCTATTGCCGCCAGGC
>NZ_JADCNB010000023.1:0-1032 GCF_014982455.1 Serratia sp. X3 | reverse complement strand
GGTACTATCGGCCACGTTGACCACGGTAAAACTACCCTGACTGCAGCGATCACTACCGTTCTGGCTAAAACCTACGGCGGTTCTGCACGTGCTTTCGACCAGATCGATAACGCGCCAGAAGAAAAAGCTCGTGGTATCACCATCAACACCTCTCACGTTGAGTATGACACCCCGACTCGTCACTACGCGCACGTTGACTGCCCAGGGCACGCCGACTACGTGAAAAACATGATCACCGGTGCTGCTCAGATGGACGGCGCGATCCTGGTAGTTGCTGCGACTGACGGCCCAATGCCTCAGACCCGTGAGCACATCCTGCTGGGTCGTCAGGTTGGCGTTCCTTTCATCATCGTATTCATGAACAAATGCGACATGGTTGATGATGAAGAGCTGCTGGAACTGGTAGAAATGGAAGTTCGCGAACTGCTGTCCGCATACGACTTCCCAGGCGACGACCTGCCAGTGATCCGCGGTTCCGCGCTGAAAGCGCTGGAAGGCGAAGCTGAGTGGGAAGCGAAAATCATCGAACTGGCCGAAGCCCTGGACAGCTACATCCCAGAGCCAGAGCGTGCTATCGACAAACCGTTCCTGCTGCCAATCGAAGACGTATTCTCCATCTCCGGTCGTGGTACCGTTGTTACCGGTCGTGTTGAGCGCGGTATCATCAAAGTTGGCGAAGAAGTTGAAATCGTTGGTATCAAAGACACCGTTAAGTCTACCTGTACTGGCGTTGAAATGTTCCGCAAACTGCTGGACGAAGGCCGTGCTGGTGAGAACGTAGGTGTTCTGCTGCGTGGTATCAAACGTGAAGAAATCGAACGTGGTCAGGTACTGGCTAAGCCAGGCTCCATCAAGCCACACACCCAGTTCGAATCTGAAGTGTACATCCTGAGCAAAGATGAAGGTGGTCGTCACACGCCATTCTTCAAAGGCTACCGTCCACAGTTCTACTTCCGTACTACTGACGTGACCGGTACCATCGAACTGCCAGAAGGCGTAGAGATGGTAATGCCAGGCGACAACGTGAACATG
>NZ_JADCNB010000022.1:0-2043 GCF_014982455.1 Serratia sp. X3 | reverse complement strand
TCTCGTAAAGAGCTTGCCAACGCCATCCGCGCACTCAGCATGGACGCCGTACAAAAAGCAAATTCCGGCCACCCGGGGGCCCCTATGGGCATGGCGGACATCGCCGAAGTCCTGTGGCGCGACTACCTCAACCACAACCCGACTAACCCGCACTGGGCTGACCGCGACCGTTTCGTGCTCTCCAACGGCCACGGCTCCATGTTGATTTACAGCCTCCTGCACCTCACCGGCTACGACCTGCCGATGCGCGAGCTGGAAAACTTCCGTCAGCTGCATTCCAAAACCCCGGGCCACCCGGAGTACGGTTACACCCCGGGCGTTGAGACCACCACCGGCCCGCTGGGCCAGGGTATCGCCAACGCCGTCGGCTTCGCCATTGCCGAACGCACCCTGGCGGCGCAGTTCAACCGCCCTGGTCACGACATCGTCGACCACCACACCTACGCCTTCATGGGCGACGGCTGCATGATGGAAGGCATCTCGCACGAAGTCTGCTCCCTGGCCGGCACCCTCAAGCTCGGCAAGCTGACCGCCTTCTACGATGACAACGGCATCTCCATCGACGGCCACGTCGACGGCTGGTTCACCGACGACACCGCCCTGCGTTTCGAAGCCTACGGCTGGCACGTGGTGCGCAACGTCGACGGCCACAACCCGGACGCCATCAAGGCGGCGATTGAAGAAGCCCGCAAGGTGACCGACAAGCCGTCGCTGCTGATGTGCAAGACCGTTATCGGCTTCGGCTCGCCGAACAAGGCCGGCACCCATGACGTGCACGGCGCCGCGCTGGGCGCCGCCGAAGTGGCCGCCACCCGCGAGCGGCTTGGCTGGAAATACGCCGCCTTTGAAATCCCGCAGGACATCTACGCCCAGTGGGACGCCAAAGAAGCCGGTCAGGCCAAAGAAGCGGCCTGGAACGACAAGTTCGCCGCCTACGCCAAGGCCTTCCCGGAACTGGCCGCCGAGTTCAAGCGCCGCATGAACGGCGAGCTGCCGGCTGACTGGAAAGCCGACGCCAAGGCGTTCGTGGAAAAACTGCAGGCCAACCCGGCCAACATCGCCAGCCGCAAGGCGTCGCAGAACGCGCTGGAAGCGTTCGGCAAGGTGCTGCCGGAGTTCCTGGGCGGCTCCGCCGACCTGGCGCCGAGCAACCTGACCATGTGGTCCGGTTCGAAAGCGCTGAACGTTGACCCGGCGGGCAACTACATTCATTACGGCGTGCGCGAGTTCGGCATGACCGCCATCACCAACGGCATCGCGCTGCACGGCGGCTTCCTGCCGTACTCGGCGACCTTCCTGATGTTCGTGGAATACGCCCGCAACGCGGTGCGCATGGCGGCGCTGATGAAGCTGCGCAACGTGTTCGTCTACACCCACGACTCCATCGGTCTGGGCGAAGACGGCCCGACCCACCAGCCGGTGGAGCAGCTGGCGAGCCTGCGCGTGACCCCGAACATGAGCACCTGGCGTCCGTGTGACCAGGTGGAATCGGCGGTGGCGTGGCAGTACGGCATCGAGCGCAACGACGGCCCGACCACGCTGGTGTTCTCGCGCCAGAACCTGACCCAGCAGCCGCGCACCGCAGAGCAGCTGGCGAACGTGTACCGCGGCGGCTACGTGCTGAAAGACTGCGCGGGCACGCCGGACGTTATCCTGATTGCCACCGGCTCCGAAGTGGGCATCACGGTGGAGGCGGCGGACAAACTGACCGCAGCGGGCCGCAAGGTGCGCGTGGTGTCGATGCCGTCGACCGACGCGTTCGACAAGCAGGATGCGGCGTACCGCGAGTCGGTGTTGCCGGCGGCGGTAACGGCGCGCGTGGCGGTGGAAGCGGGTATCGCGGACTACTGGTACAAGTACGTGGGCCTGAACGGGGCCATCGTGGGCATGACCACCTTCGGTGAGTCGGCGCCGGCGGAGCAGCTGTTCGCCGAGTTCGGCTTCACCGTGGACAACGTGGTGGCCAAGGCGCAGGCGCTGCTGAAGTAAGCCGCCGGGCGCAAGCCGATAAAAAAGCCGGTCATCATGACCGGCTTTTTTTAT
>NZ_JADCNB010000021.1:0-2110 GCF_014982455.1 Serratia sp. X3 | reverse complement strand
TCCTCCCGCCATTTGCAGGGTTAATGAGCCCTATGTGGAAATAAATCATGGCGTTCTGGCGCCGGCCAAGATTAATGGTCATTCCGCTTATGCTGATTTTCACATTACATGTTCTTCACAAATGTCGGTTATTGTAGGGTCGCAGGCAAAGGTCAATTCGGTGACGCTGTCTTCGTCCAATGGCGGTAAGTTACGCAGCGATCTCACGATTAATGAAAGTAAGTTGGGTGATGGCGTTAAGGTTGTTGCTTCGACGTCGCCAACCCGTTTAAGGCTTTCTTCAACTTTAAGCAATTACGATGCTCAGTCGGTAGGAGAGTTCTCTGGCAGTTTGCCGGTTATTATTTCCATTCCTTAATTTTTATTAGGATGGATGCAGAGGATATATGGGAAGCAGGAGATTCAATGAAGGTGCTTCTGCTAACCGCCATGTATGCATTTGAATAATTTCCATAAGATCAAAGACTGTTCTGCCTGGTTGCTTTTTCTGATTTTTATAATTTAAGAGGAAATGCAAGGAGCTTGCTGATTATGATTAACATTGCCCTGCTGGGAAAGGATGCTTTTATTTCTCAGGGACTGATATTCTTTCTGGTGGAATATTTTTGCGGCAAGAATAAACGAGTGCAGTTTGTTAATCAAAGTCGCCTGGACAGCGCCGACATTATTTTTTACGACGCTAGCCGGCCTATGGCCCGTTTGATTGGTGAGGCGCAGCGTGCAGGCATGAAAGATTGCATCGTTTTTTCACTGTGTGAGGGGATAAATAGCCTGGCGACGTGGCGGCTGGGACGACTGCAGAAAACGCTGCCCAAGCGCGGCGATCTGCAGCAGCTGCGTTTTTATTTAGATGCATTATGGCATGAACGAGAAATATCTGGTTCGGACGGGGAGGCGTTTTCCGAGGAGGGGACGCTGACGGTGCGGCAGCAGCAGATTATGCGGCTGCTCTCCAAAGGCGTCAGCCCCGCGGATATTTCAGTGCGTCTGAATATCAGCATTAAAACCGTCAGTTCCCACCGTGGGGCCGTGATGAAAAAGTTCGGTTTTAACCGCAAAGTTGAACTCTATAACTGGCTGATTTTGCGTGGCAATGAGCTGTAGGCACCATCATCGACAAGTACCTGTACCTCAATACCCGCACGCCGGGGCAGAGGTTTGAAATTCATCTGGCTGAATGCGATCTGAGCCTGGGTAAAACGGTGACGGTGACACGGTTGGGAACAGAAAGCGTGGCGCTGCCTGGCCTGCTGGCTCCTGCCGGCGGCAGTATAGCCAAGGGAATTGCTATCGGGTTGGAGACGCCGGCGGGCAAGGCGCTGCCGCTCAATCAGGGCGGTGATAAGCAGGGCCTGCAGGCCGGCGGCAATGCCCTGGCGTTGCAGGCCTATGTGCGCGGCGAACCGCAGGCGCTGGAGCGCAAGACGATTGGGCTCGGGGCGTTCAGCGCGGTGGCGACTTTTAGTCTGGCTTATGAGTAGGTTACAGATATGAAAATGGGAATAAAGATATTGGCGCTGTTTTTTGTGTTCTATTCTTCTGCGGCGTTTTCTTTGGCTTATGAAATGAAGGTACAGGGTGGGATAGGACTAAATGAATGGGGTAGCGTTACTCCGTGGACATATGATCGTTTGAGCATTGAATCATGGGATATTAATGATGATACACCTAATCCTATGTTAGAGGGCTCTTATTACGAGGCAAGAGATGATAACCTATATTTTACCTATAATGATGACTTCAATAATAACCAGATCCCTAGTAAACCCTCGTATACCGTTCCTGGAGCGAGGAAAGCAAAAACAATGGGGGAGTTGGGGCGGCTTTTTATAGCTCAAGGGTATCTTGGAAAGGAAATTACTGGTATTAGAACATCCCATTGGTACTGGCACTCTTGTTATAAGTTTGAATATTATAGTAAAAGAGCCGGCTCTTGGGGGTTTGCCAATACAATATGTATCTCTCCAGAGATTCCTCCCGCCATTTGCAGGGTTAATGAGCCCTATGTGGAAATAAATCATGGCGTTCTGGCGCCGGCCAAGATTAATGGTCATTCCGCTTATGCTGATTTTCACATTACATGTTCTTCACAAATGTCGGTTATTGTAGG
>NZ_JADCNB010000020.1:0-2649 GCF_014982455.1 Serratia sp. X3 | reverse complement strand
GGTCAGCGAACCGACCGTGCCGCTGCCGCCGACGATGCCGCCGCTCTGCACGCTGACGTCCGAGGTGACCGAGCCGTTGATCGCCAGCCGCCCCTGATTGACCAGCGTCGGGCCGGAATAGGTGTTGGCGCCGGTCATGACCAGCGTGCCCATCCCTTCCTTGGTCAGGCCGCCGTGGCCGGAGATGTTATTGGAGTAAACGTCCAACTCACAGCTGATATCGTCACACTTCCTGGCATGCAACGTACCGGCATCCACCTCGGCGCCCAGTCCCGGAATATTGACGACAAACTGGGTCGGGCCGTAGGCCACGCCCGTCGGATCCGGGATGCGGAACTCTGCGGGAATATCTTCGGCGGTATAGAACATGCCCGGGCCGTTGATGGCCTTGCCCAGGTTGATCATCCCCCAGCCGTAGAGCGCGTCGATGCCCGGCGCGCCCATGTCGGTGGCGGTGGTTTTCAGCACGTCGGCAATCTGCGCCGAGTTCATGTACGGGAAACGCTGCAGCAACACCGCCACTGCGCCGGTGACGTGCGGGGTCGCCATCGAGGTGCCGTTTTTATTGCCGTAGTCCGACACCAGATTGGCCGGATCGGAACCGTTGGCCACGGTGCTGTAGATTTTGCTGCCCGGCGACGACACGCAGAAGCTGGCGGTATAGCCGCAGCGGGACGAGAAGCTGCTGATGGTGTAAGGCACGCTGTTGGCCGATGCCGCATCTTGCGCCACGCTGGCGACCGACAGCCAGTTCGGCGCGATGTCCGGCACGAAGTAGGCCAGCCCGCTGATCACATCCGGTTGGTTGTAATTGCCGTCGTTACCGGCGGCGAACAGCACCAGAATATTTTTGCGCGCCGCGTCGATGGCGCCCTGATAGCCTGCGCCGGCCAGGCTGCCGAGCAGCGGCTTAACCTGATCGAATTGCTCCTGCGCATCCTTCAGCTCGAAGTGCAGCGCGTTAGGATCGCGACCGCCGTCGGACAGGAAATCGGGAATGCTGACGCCCCAGCTGTTGTTGATCACCCGCACGCCGCTCTTGATCATCGCCTGCCAGCCGGCATTGGTGACAGCGCCGTCCAGGCCGAGGAATTCGCCGTACGCCGGGCCGTCGTTGTCGTTATCGACGCTGATCACCTGCGAATCGAAGGCCACGCCGTGCATGCCGACGCCGTCGCGATTCGCCGCGCTGATCCCCGCGACGTGCACCCCGTGATTGCTCAGCATGCCCTGCGAACCGCTGTAGAAGTGGAAGGTGCCGTCGAAATAAAAGCGATCGCCGGCGTTAATTCCCGGCCGGTGCGGATCGGTATAGGCGCGGTAGCCTTCGGTGACGACGTTGATCAGTTTGCCGTCGCCGGCGAATTCGGGATGGTGGTTAACCGGGGTGTCGAAAATGCCCACCTTTTGTCCTTTGCCGGTGTAGCCGGCGGCGTAGGCCTCATCGGCGTGGATCGCCCCCAGCCCCCAGTTGGCGTTGAATTCGGCGCTGCGCCAGCTGGCCGGATCGCCGGGTTGGCCATTCACCTCGTGCGGCGCTGCCTGCGCATACCCTGCCAGCGCCATGCAGCAGACCAGCGCGTTCAGCCGCCACGGCGAGCGACGAACGTTTCCTTTGCTATCAAAACCCATTGTTGTTGTCATTTCCTTACCTTTTGCTTGTTATTGGCCGACGCCCCAGGTGCGCCGGGTTCTCATTAGCAGGATGTGAAAAAGGAACCGCCCGCAGGCGGTTCCCGTACAAGGATTGAGTCGATGTTGCTTAGAAACGCCAGGTGAAGCCGGCGTTGACGCTGTTGTCCTGATGGTGCTGCGACAGCAGCCCGCCGTAGCCCAGCGACAGCGAGGCGTTTTCGTTCACCGCCACCTCAGCCCCCGCCTTCAGCACCATGCCGTCGCGCGACACCGGCACGCTGTCCACCACGAACGGCGCGTTGCCGCCGTTGAACCGCAGCCCGGTGCCGCGCGCCAGCCCGCCGTACTGGTGTTGCCATCCCAGCTCGCTGCGCAGCGCCACCGTCGTGCCCGGGGTCACCTGCCACGCGGTGTCCGCGCGCAGCCCCAGCGTCGACACCGTCGCATCCGTGTGCTGCTTGTCGCCGCGCAGCGCCGCCGCGCCGCCGCTTTCCGCGATGCCGTTGTTTTCGAAGTTCACGTACGCCAGGTTGACGAACGGCTCCAGGTTCAGCCACTCGCCCTGCACGCTGTAGCCCGCTTCCGCGAACAGCTGTTCGGTGCGCGCGCTGTACTTCGCCGTGTCACGGTCCGACTGCATCCCGTAGTTCACCGACCGTTTGGTGTCGATGCGGTGCCAGGTGTAGCCCGCACCGCCACGCAGCGCCAGCGCCCCGAACTGCTTGTCGCCGTACGCCGCCAGGTGGTAGTTGTCGCTGTCCGCCTTCGACCCGTAGCCGCCGTGCAGCGAGGTGCGGGTGTAGCCGGTCGCTACCCCCAGCCGCCAGTCGGCCGCCGCCGCCGAGTCCAGCCCCACCAGCACCCCGTAGGTCGAGGCCTGATAGCCGGTGGCGTTGGCGTCGCCCGACGCGTGGTCCCACGCCCCCAGCAGCTGCGCCCAGGCGCCGTCCTCGTCCGCCTTGATGGCCGACGAGCTCGCCAGCCCTTCCGCCTGACGCAGCCGCCCGTTCAGCG
>NZ_JADCNB010000002.1:0-795662 GCF_014982455.1 Serratia sp. X3 | reverse complement strand
GTGAACGCACCACTGGTGTTCGGGTTGTCATGCCAATGGCATTGCCCGGTAGCTAAGTGCGGAAAAGATAAGCGCTGAAAGCATCTAAGCGCGAAACTTGCCTCAAGATGAGTCTTCCCTGGGCCTTCAAGGCCCCTGAAGGAACGTTTAAGACTAAGACGTTGATAGGCTGGGTGTGTAAGTGCAGCGATGCATTGAGCTAACCAGTACTAATGATCCGTGAGGCTTAACCTTACAACACCGAAGGTGTTTTGGTGAGACCGAGACAATATTCAGCTTGTTGACAGATTGGATTGACTGGCTTCGTGATGAAGCGGGTTGATTAAAACGAATTTGCCTGGCGGCAATAGCGCGGTGGTCCCACCTGACCCCATGCCGAACTCAGAAGTGAAACGCCGTAGCGCCGATGGTAGTGTGGGGTCTCCCCATGCGAGAGTAGGACACTGCCAGGCATCAAATAAACGTTATCAGTGTGACGACTGGTAATGCGCAAGTCGCAAAGCGCGATATTGCCGGTATCGAAAGATACAACGTAAAAGAATCGGTGGAGCGGTAGTTCAGTTGGTTAGAATACCTGCCTGTCACGCAGGGGGTCGCGGGTTCGAGCCCCGTCCGTTCCGCCACTTAATTGATAAGCCCTGAGTCTCTGACTCAGGGCTTTTTCATGTCTATATTTTACGCTTTCAAGGCCGGAATTGTCCTTCCTTACAGCCTTATCTCCCGATATTGTTGCCTTTAGATCAAAAGTCTTATGCCGAACCAGGCGTTTTTGATCAATAAAAAAGTTGCCATAATCTTCCTCATACCACATTTACCCGTTAATGAGAGAAAACATTATGAGCATCCCTGCATTTGGTTTAGGTACTTTCCGCCTTCAGGATCAGGTTGTTATCGATTCTGTCAGCACCGCACTTGAGCTGGGCTACCGTACTATCGATACCGCACAGATCTATGAAAACGAAGCGGCTGTTGGCCAGGCTATCGCTGCCAGCGGCGTGAAACGTGAAGGTCTGTTCATCGCCACCAAGATTTGGATCGCGAACCTGGCGAAAGGGGCGCTGATCCCAAGCCTGCAAGAAAGCCTGAAAAAACTGCAAACGTCCTACGTTGATCTGACGCTGATCCACTGGCCGTCACCCCACGACGAAGTGCCGGTTGCCGAATTTATGGCTGAGCTGCTGGAAGCGAAAAAGTTGGGGCTGACCCGTCAAATTGGCGTATCTAACTTCACCATCGATTTGATGCAGCAAGCGATTGACGCGATTGGCGCCGATGAAATCGCCACCAACCAAATCGAGCTGTCACCGTTCTTGCAGAACCGCAAGGTGGTCGAATTTGCACAGCAGCACGGCATCGCCATCACCTCTTACATGACGTTGGCCTACGGCAAAGCGCTGCAGGATGAAACGATCAAAAGCATCGCTGCTCGTCACAATGCGACCCCAGCACAGGTGGTTCTGGCTTGGGCATTGAAACTGGGTTATGCGGTGATCCCTTCCTCGACCAAGCGTGAAAACCTGGCGAGCAACCTATTGGCGCAGCAACTGACGCTGACCGACGAAGATATGGCGCAGATCGCCGCACTGGAGTGCAACGGCCGTCTGGTTAGTCCGGAAGGCCTGGCGCCAAACTGGGATTAATCATTCCTCGCCGTAGTCAGCATAAGGCGTCCATCGGGGGCGCTTTTTTATCGTTTCAGGTATTCACTCACAAAATCAATAAAGCTGCGCAGACGGTTGCTGACGGCGCTGTCGCTGTAGTAAACCGCGTTGATCGGCATGGCGACCGGCAGTGTCGCTTCCACCAGAATCGGGACTAAATCTCCACGTTTGATATCTTCGTCGCTCATAAAGTCCGACAGGCAGGCGATACCGTTGCCATGCAGGCAGAGATGGCGCTGCGTTTCTCCGCTATTGGTGGTCAAACCGGGGGTGATTTCCAACTGGCTGCCATCTGAACAAGCCAGTGGCCAGCGGTTCAAGCTGGGCAGGTCGTTGAAACCGATACAGCAGTGATGTGCAAGATCTTCTACCGTTAGCGGCGTGCCGTGCTGAGCCAGATAAGCGGGGGAGGCGAGCACATGTCGGTAGCTGGTCATCAGTTTGCGTGCTTTCAGCGTAGAATCGGTCAGCTCGCCTACGCGGATCGCGATATCCACTTTTCGCTCGATCAGATTGATAAAGTTTTCCGAAGACACCAGCGATAACGACATTTCTGGATAACGTTCGCGGAACTCGGCCACTAAAGGCGTCAGCATATGCAGCACCACCGGCGTTGCCGCGTCGACGCGCAGCAGGCCTTGCGGACGCTGGCGGCTTTCCATCAGCGCATTTTCCGCCGCGGCCATGTCGTTCAGTACCTTCTGCACCTGGCGAAAGTAATTCTCTCCTTCCTGAGTCAGGCTGATTTGGCGCGTGGTGCGGTTGAGCAACGTTACGCCCAGTTTGCTTTCCAGTTTTTTCACCGTTCGGCTGACTACGGAATTCGCTTGTTCCAGGCGTTCGGCCGCCCGGCTGAAGCTGCCGCTTTCTACGACGGTGACAAAGGTGATCAGCTCGTCAGAGTTTGCTTTCATTTTTGCTCCGATAGCAAAGTTAATTTGAAATTTTGAGCATTTTTATCATTTAAGCATAGGCCGATAATAGCCGTCATCAACTTGAATGCTATTTCGGAGTAAAAAATGCCACTCGCATTACTTGCCTTAACCATCAGCGCTTTTGCTATCGGCACGACCGAGTTCGTGATTGTCGGGTTGATCCCGACTATCGCGGAACAGCTTGGGGTGACCGTGCCGTCCGCTGGATTGCTGGTGACTATCTATGCCCTCGGCGTGGCCATTGGCGCGCCGGTGCTGACGGCCCTGACCAGCCGCATACCGCGCAAACTGCTGCTGGTTGGCCTGATGGTGCTGTTCACTCTCGGCAACCTGCTGGCCTGGCAGTCACCCAGCTATGAATCGCTGGTAGTGGCTAGGTTGTTGACCGGCCTGGCGCACGGCGTGTTCTTCTCTATCGGCTCCACTATCGCCACTAGCCTGGTGGCGAAAGAGAAGGCTGCCTCCGCCATCGCCATCATGTTTGGTGGCCTGACGGTGGCGCTGGTGACCGGCGTACCGTTGGGGACGTTCATCGGCCAGCAGTTTGGCTGGCGTGAGACCTTCCTGGCCGTTTCTCTGATTGGCGCTGTCGCCACGCTGGCCAGCGTTATTCTGGTACCGAGCAATATCAAGAACCAGGGCAGTGCAGGCGTGCGGGAACAGCTGAAAGTGCTGACTCATCCTCGTCTGCTGCTGATTTACGCGATTACCGCATTGGGGTACGGTGGGGTCTTTACGACCTTTACCTTCCTTGCGCCGATGATGCAGGAACTGGCCGGCTTCTCTGCTCCGACCGTGAGCTGGATACTGTTGGCTTATGGCGTCGCGGTGGCGGTGGGTAACATCTGGGGAGGCAAGCTGGCCGATCGTCATGGGGCCGTGTGTGCGCTGAGCTTTATCTTTGCCGCGCTGGCCGTTTTGTTGCTGGTGTTCCAGTTTACCGCCAGCCACAGTATTGCCGCTTTGCTGACGGTGATTGTGATGGGCGTGTTCGCTTTCGGCAACGTGCCGGGGCTGCAGGTGTATGTGGTGCAGAAAGCCGCGCAATACACGCCAAGTGCGGTGGATGTGGCGTCCGGTCTCAACATCGCGGCGTTCAACATCGGCATTGCGCTCGGCTCGGTGATTGGCGGCCAGACCGTTGCCTCACTGGGGCTGGCGCAGACCCCCTGGATTGGCGCGTTGATCGTGGTGGTTGCATTGTTACTGGTTAGCTTTAGCGGTCGCCTGGATAAAAAGTCTCAGCTGCAAACGGCTTAATACGTAAAACCCTTGCTGCCTGGCCCGCATTTTGCGGGCCTTTTCGCATTTTTCACCTATTACCCCTCACCTTTACACAGCTATACCGTCAGAAGATTGAAATCGCTGCAGGCGGCCCCTATAACTGAAAAGGTGATGCCCGCAAAAGCCATGCCCTCTATGCAGGGTAGGCGTATAATCAATTCATCGTTGGCGAGTGTTCATCGCCAGTTTTCATGTTAATGGGTAATAGGCGAATCGCGTGCCGAAACGAACTTATGCAATGAGGTATGTTGCAGGTCAGCCAGTTGAGCGAATCTTTCCTGGTGCCGTTAACCAGCCGTTGCCGCCAGGGGCGGCGCTGCCGACGACCGGCGCCCTGCGCGTCATGGTATGGAATATTTTCAAACAGCAGCGAGCCGACTGGCTTTCGGTGCTGAAAAACCATGGCAAAGACGCGCAGCTGGTATTGTTGCAAGAGGCGCAAACCACGCCGGAGCTGGTGAGCTATGCGACCGCCAACTATCTGGCGGCCGATCAGGTGCCAGCCTTTGTCTTGCCGCAGCATCCTTCCGGCGTGATGACGCTGGCTGCCGCTCATCCTGTTTACTGTTGCCCGCTGCGCGAGCGAGAGCCGCTGCTGCGGCTTTCCAAGTCGGCCCTGATCACCGTTTATCCGCTGTACAACGGCGAGCTGTTGATGGTGGTGAACATCCATGCGGTGAACTTTAGCCTGGGCGTCGACGTCTACAGCAAGCAGTTGGGGCCGATAGGCGAACAGATCGCCAGTCACCGGGGGCCGGTGATTATGGCGGGGGATTTCAACGCCTGGAGCCGCAAGCGCATCAATGCACTGTATGACTTTGCCGGAGAGATGGCGCTGCGCGAGGTGAGTTTCACCGACGACCATCGCCGCAAGGCCTTCGGTCGTCCACTGGATTTCGTATTTTACCGCAATCTGGGAGTGGTGGAGGCGTCGGTGCTGGTGACCAGTGCGTCGGATCACAACCCGCTGTTGGTGGAGTTTCATCCGGAAAAAGACTCGCCGGTATGGTGAATCGCAGCTAATAAAAAAGCACCCCGAAGGGTGCTTTTTTTGTGCCGAACATTTAAGTATCCGGCGTCATCTTGTTACCGACAAACAGGGTCAGCTTCAGACCTGGCTGCAGGTTGCCTTTGGCGAGCGTTGAATTCCAACGCATCACGTCGTTAATATCGACGCCGTGACGACGTGCGATACTGGCGAGCGAATCACCTTTACGAACCTGGTAGGTGATACTGCTGTTACTGCCAGTATTGCTGGCCACTTGCAGGGTTTGCCCAACTTTTAAGGCGCTCTTGGCGCGTAAGTTGTTCCAACTCTGCAAATCGCTGGTCTTAACGTTCAGCCGCTTGGCTATGGCCGATAAGGTGTCGCCGGAGCGCACTTTATACGAACTGCCACCGGACAAACCGCTGTTCTTCGCCAACTGCGTCGTTGGCTGAGTCACGGCGATCTGGCCATCGGCCAGCGAGTCTTTCAGCTGATCGGCATGCCCTTTGGGAACCATGATGTAATGGGGGCCGTTGGGTGCCGTAACGCCTTTTTTGTAGCCTGGGTTATACGCTTTCATCTTGGTGACTGAAAGCCCAGCCATCTCAGCCGCCTGAGTTAGCTGGATCTGCTGCCCGACATCGATACGCGCCAGCGCACGGGTTTCATCCGTTTTCGGGAGTTTCACGCCGTACTTCTTGCTGTTCTTGATGATGTCGCTCAGCGCCAGCATTTTCGGGACATAGATTGACGTTTCACGCGGAAGCGACAATGCCCAGAAATTGGTTGGCTTACCCTGGCGTTTGTTTGCCTTCACCGCTTGCATCACGCGGCCTTCACCACTGTTATAGGCGGCTACGGTCAGTAACCAGTCGCCGTTAAACATGCGGTTCAAGCGCTGCATCATGTTAAGCGCAGCGGTTGTCGAGGCGACGACATCGCGTCGACCGTCATACCACTGATTGTTTTTCAAACCATAATTGCGACCCGTTTGCGGCACGATTTGCCATAGCCCTGCGGCGTTGGCACTTGACGTGGCGTGTGGGTCAAAAGCGCTCTCCACTATGGGTAGCAGTACCAGTTCCATCGGCATATTACGTTTCTTAATCTGCCCGACTATCCAGTACATGTACGGCTCTGCCCGTAATGTTACATCGTGGAGATAGCTCTTACTTTTTAAGTACTTTCTTTTCTGATCACGGATCCGGGAATTTTCCGGAACCTCCATCTTCAGCTCGTCGCTAATGAAGTTCCACAGGTCCTGTTGCGCGGCGGGACTGTTGTTATCCAACCACCGCGCCGAGCTCGCTCGGCCATTACCTGTGTACTCTCCTGCTTCACCATCTTGACCAGCCGAAGACAAACTCTGTGCATGCTGTTCTGGCGCCGGTGCGTCCTGCCTGGACGACTGGCAACCCACTAGCAAGACCGAGGCGAGAAATATCGCTTTAGCCTTCATGTGTGTGTCAATGTAGTTGCTTAAAAGACGAGCAATAATACTTTGCTTCGCCAAATAACACAACTAAAAGCTTAGAAGTTATCTTTCCGCAGGCGTAATTCGGAAAAAACTGAATGAAGGCTTTCCGGTGGTGAATTAAAGCCTAATTTCTTTTGTAAATCAGCGTCATGGCAACGTAAAAACAGGTTAATTTTGCGCTCTAATTGCAACGTGGTCGGCACGCTAGCTTGGCCTTTTGCCCTTAACGCTTCAACATGTTGTTGATATGTTTCAATCTCTCGATCTTCCGGCAAAATAGCCCGCGCAAACTTAAGATTTGAAAGAGTATATTCATGCGCGCAGCAAATTAAGGTGTTATCGGGAAGTTGCGCGAGTTGTTGAAATGAGTCGTACATTTGTTTTGCGGTGCCTTCAAACAGCCTGCCGCAGCCGGCGGAGAAAATGGTGTCGCCGCAGAACAGATAAGGGGCACTATAGAATGCCACATGGCCCAGCGTATGGCCGGGAACGGCGATAGTCCTGTATTGGCGGCCATCGATATCAAAGGTGTCGCCGTCATGGACGATGTGGTTGGCGCCTTTGCCAGCGGTTTCCTGCGGCCCGTAGACCGCAAGATCCGGGTATTGCGCGACAATCTGCGCCACGCCGCCGACGTGATCGTGGTGGTGGTGGGTCAGCAGGATCGCCGACGGCGCCAGCTGCAGGCGTTGCAGCGCCTCGAGCACCGGCCGCGCTTCACCCGGATCGACGATAATGCAGCGCCCCTGCCGGTCATCCAATAACCAAATGTAATTGTCCTGGAAGGCGGGAATGCTGATAAGATTCATGGTGTACCTCTCGTTGGCAACGGCTTGAAAGAAGATAATAAATCATGAAACCAGCCCATACTCTACAAAAGCTCACCGGCCCGCAGTCCTGGGCTGAGCTGCCGTGGGGGGAGTACTATCGTGAAGCGCTCGAGCGGCAGTTGCAACCCTGGTGGCCCAAGCTGTTCGGTTTCCATCTGCTGAAGATGGGCATGCTCAGCGCCGAGCTGGCCACGGATAAATGCGCAATCTCCCATCAGGTCAACGTAGGGCTGGAGGGGGAAGGGCTGCAGGTGATCGCCGACGCCTATCAACTGCCGTTCGCCGCCAAGTCGGTGGATGCCTGCCTGTTGGCGCATACGCTGTCCTACGCGGACGATCCGCACCGCATGCTGCGTGAGGTGGACAGGGTGTTGATCGACGACGGCTGGCTGGTTGTCAGTAGCTTCAATCCGTTCAGCCTGCTGGGATTGGGCAAGCTGGCGCCCGGGTTGCGTCGTCGCCAGCCCTATGTCAGCCGCATGTTTACCCAGATGCGGCTGCTGGATTGGCTCAGCCTGCTGAATTACGAGGTGTTGCACCAGGCGCGTTTTCACGTACTGCCGTGGCACCGCAAGGGCGGCAAGTTTTTATGCACCCATTTGCCGGCGCTGGGCTGCATGAGCGTGATTGTGGCGCGCAAGCGCACTTTGCCACTGACGCCCACGCCGATGAAACTGGGGGCGAGAAAGCCGTCTCTCAGCCGCGCGGTGGGCGCGACCAAGAGCTATCGCAAGCTGCCTTAGGCTTCCGGTTGGTAGCCGATGTCATCCTGCGTCGGTTTACCGGCCGCTTCGCGCGCCAGCACGTCGCAGCGTTCGTTCTCCGGGTGGCCGGCGTGGCCCTTGACCCATTCCCATTTCACCTCGTGGCGCTGAATGGCTTGATCCAGCCGCTGCCACAGATCGACATTCTTGACCGGTTTTTTGTCGGCGGTTTTCCAACCGCGTTTCTTCCAGTTATGGATCCAGCTGGTAATGCCCTGGCGCACGTACTGGCTGTCGGTGCTGAGCGTCACGGCGCAAGGCACCGTCAGCGCTTCCAGCGCCACGATCGCCGCCATCATTTCCATGCGGTTATTGGTGGTCAGGCGAAATCCTTCGCTGAAGGTTTTTTCCGTCTGCTTATAGCGCAGTATCGCGCCGTAGCCACCGGGGCCAGGGTTGCCAAGGCAGGAGCCGTCGGTGAAAATTTCTACCTGTTTGAGCATCTCTGGTAGACTCTTCCTATCAGTTTTATAAAAGCCAAGTCTGACATAAACGAGCGCTGTGAGCACTGCAATATGATCTCTACAACCACCAGACAGATTGTCCTCGATACCGAAACCACCGGTATGAACAAGCTTGGGGTGCACTACGAAGGGCACCGCATCATCGAAATCGGTGCGGTGGAAGTGATTAACCGCCGCCTGACCGGGCGCAACTTCCACGTATACATCAAGCCGGATCGGCTGGTGGATCCGGAAGCGTACGGCGTACACGGCATCAGCGACGACTTCCTGGCCGACAAACCGACCTTCGATCAGGTTGCCGACGAATTCCTCGACTTTATCCGCGGCGGCGAGCTGGTGATCCATAACGCGGCGTTCGATATCGGCTTTATGGATCACGAATTCCGCATGCTGCAGCAGGGGATCCCGAAGACCGAGACCTTCTGCACTATCACCGACAGCCTGATGATGGCGCGCCGCCTGTTCCCGGGCAAGCGCAACAACCTCGATGCCTTGTGCAGCCGCTATGAGATAGACAACAGCAAGCGTACGCTGCACGGCGCATTGCTCGATGCCGAGATCCTGGCGGAAGTCTATCTGGCGATGACCGGCGGTCAGACGTCGATAGCGTTCCAAATGGAAGGCGACACCCAGCAAAACGATGCCGCGCAAGAAATACAGCGTATCGTCCGCCCGGCCACGGCGATGAAAGTGGTCTACGCCAGCGACGAAGAAATGCAGGCGCACGAGGCGCGTCTGGATCTGGTGGCGAAGAAGGGGGGCAGCTGCCTGTGGCGTGGGGCGCCGGCGGAATAACGGCGTTTTTGCACGAAAAAAACGCACCGGGCGACCCTTCGTTGAAAAACTGTGCAAACGGTTCATTTGCGGAGAAAAAGGCGTTGACGGAACCGCGAGGCGTCCGTAATATGCGCCTCGTTCCCCCGCAAGAGGGAATGGCGCGGAGCGGTAGTTCAGTTGGTTAGAATACCTGCCTGTCACGCAGGGGGTCGCGGGTTCGAGCCCCGTCCGTTCCGCCACTATTCAGAAGCACTGAGTTAGCGATAACTCAGGGCTTCGTCGTTTCCGCTCTCGGCAAAACGGTGCGGCCCAGGGAACGGGGCCGGCAGACCGGCCCCTTATCCTCAGAACAACACCGAGTAATTCAAACCGAAGGTGCGTCCGCGGCCTTTATAGCTGTAAAGCTCAGGCGAGCCGTAGGTCGGGCTGTACAGGATCGGCGCGCGTTGGCCCCAAACGGTGGTGTACTCCTTGTCCAGCAGGTTTTCCACGCTGAAGCTGACTTTCCCCACCGGCAGGGCATAGCTGCCGAGGAAATCGAGGGTGTTGTAGCCATCTATTTTGCGGCCTTGGGTGGAGTTGGCCTTGGTGTAATCGCCGTCGTCCGACACGTCGAAGGTTTGCTGCGACTGCAAGCGCAGATTCCAGTCGCCCGGCGCCCAGCCGACGTAAGCGGTGACTTTCGATGGGCTGGCGGTATCGACCACCAGCTTCTTCCATTCGCCGTTGACCTTGGTTTCAGAACGGATGAAGTTGAAGTTGGTGCCGGCGCTCCAGTCGCTGTCTTCGAAGAAGTAGTCCACCGCACCTTCCAGCCCATAGATGCGCCGCTTGTCCGCATTGACGTTAATGGTCATGTCGGTTTTGTTGATGGCGATGCTCTTGTCGGACAACGAGTAGTAGGCGGCGATTTGCGTGCGCAGGTTATCGCCGGTATAGCGCCAGCCCAGCTCGTAGGCGTTGACCTTGATGCCTTCCAGCTTGGAATCGCCGACGTTGACGCTCTTCAGTAACTGGTAATGGCCGCCGTTCAACGCGTAGGTGCCGTTGCCGTAATACTTGCCCGGATCCGGGATCTCGAAGCCCTGAGAGAAGTTGAACCAGGTTTGCTGACGCTCGGTCAAGTGCGCCAACAGACCGGCGTTGAACAACGCATTGTTGTAGTCGGTTTTCCCTCCTGGGATGGCGTCGGCAGAGGCGGCGGCGCCGGTGGCGATCGCCTGCTGCTGGTTATAGCCGACGAAGTCGTCGATCTTGTTTTCGGTGTACTGGTAACGCACGCCGCCGCTCAGGGTGAAGATGGGATTGATGTCGTAACTGGCCTGCAGGAACGACGCCAGGTTGCTGGTGGTATAGCTCGGGTAGCGGCCGGTGCCGTAAGCGTTCTCCAGCGTCATGCCGCCGGACTGTTGGGCCTTCGCCAGGTTGAAGAACTGCTGGTTGGCGTTGAAGCTTTCATGCTCGGCGTCGATGCCGTAAGTCAGCGTCAGCGCGTCTACAGGTTTGCTGTTTAACGTCAGTTTGCCGCCGTAAAAATCGGTTTTTTGCTGCGAAGCGCCAATGCTGCTGACGTAATAGTTCGGCGCTTTGCCCGCCAGCGTTGGGAAGGGGTAGAAGGTCAACGTTTCGTCGCGGTAGTAGACCTGCGCCACCAGATCCTGGCCGAGGAAATCGGTGTTGGAATATTGCAGGTTGATCAGGTGGCGCTCGGTGCCGGGGATGCGATCGGAGTTTAAGTTACCGCTGTTGTACGCCTTGGCGTTGCCGGTCACCGCCGCGAAGTTTTCCCCCAGAAACAGGCCGTGATCGCCGTCGGACTGGCTTTTGTAGTATTGGGTGGTCAACTGCAGCTGTTGATGATCGTCGATGTTGAGGGTGCCGGTGCCCATCACATCGAGGCGATTGGAATACTGCAGGCCGGTTTGAGTATTGTCGATCAGCACCTCGTTGCCTTTGCCGTCGTACCAGCCGCCGTAACGCTGGTAAGAAACGGACAGGCGCCCCGAGGCGTTGTCGTTGCCGCCGCTGACCGCCGCCGCTACGTTCTCGTCGTGATCGTTATGGCCGCCGAAACCGGTTTTGCCGCCGACCTGCAATTCGACCTGCTGCTCTTTCTGTCCTTTCTTGGTCACGATATTGATCAGGCCGCCGGTGCTGCCGCCGCCGTACAGTGCGGTCGCGCCGGAAATCACCTCAATATGGTCGATATTGAACGGGTCGATCGAATCCAACTGGCGGCTGTCGCTGCGCGACGAGTTCAGGCGTACGCCGTCGATCATCACCATCATCGAACGGCCGCGCATATTCATGCCGTAGTTGGTGCGGCCCTGGCCGCTGACGTCCATGCCGGGGATCAGCTGCGCCAACATGTCCTTGATCTCTTTGCCGCCCTGGACTTGCTGTTCGATCTCCTGACTTTCGATCACCCATGTCGTCTGCGCCATTTCCGCCGCGCTGCGGTGCGAACGGCTGGCGGAGACGACCACCTGCTCTTCGCTGCCGTTTTTCTGATCTTCTGCCCAGGCCGGCGGCGCAAGCAACGCCAGCAGACATGGGTTTAATACCCAAAGAGGTTTGCGTTTCATCGTTATTTCCCAGGTGATATTGTCGTTACGTTGTTTTTTGAGAATGCTTCTTTTATCAATAACGTTTCTTGTTATCAATAAAATCATGATATGATTTTTTGCGATGCATTAACGTAATTAATTAGTTTTATTAACATTTATCCGCTGCGCGATCGCGCGGCCACGCCGCCAACACGGCAGCCGATCGGTCATACGTAAAAGCGACAGCCGTTGCCGGAGAGTCGAGAACATGTCCGCCAGCTACAGAATTTTTGATATCACCCTGAAAAGCAAAACGCTGATTTCGCCCTCGCTGCTGCGCTGCGTATTTGAAGGTGCGGATGTTCATCGCATGAAGCTGGAAGCGCCTGACCAGCGCATCAAACTGCTGTTCCCGGCGGCGGACGGCAAGATCACGCCGTTGGCCAACGGCCCGGATTGGTACGGCGATTACATGGCGCTCCCCAAAGAACAGCGTCCGGTAATGCGCACCTATACGCTGCGTGCGCTGCGCCGCGAGCAGAATCAGATGGACGTCGAGTTCGTGCTGCATGGCGTGAACGGCCCGGCTTCAGCCTGGGCGACCCATGCCGAACCCGGAGACACGATTCAAACGGTCGCCCCCAACGGTGACTTCGACGGCGACAGCGGCGGTTACGAATGGGCGCCGCCGGCGCAGTTGCAACAGGCGTTGCTGATCGCCGATGAGACGGCGGTGCCGGCGGCGATGGCGATTCTGGAACAGCTGGCGCAGCAGGCCAATCCGCCGCGGGTGCAGGCATTTTTTGAGGTGCCGGTGGCGGCGGATTGCCTGGATTTGGCGCATTTCCCGTTCGCCGACGTTTATTGGCTGCCGCGCGACGTCGGCCGCCAGCTGGCGCACGGCACGCTGCTGGTGGAGGCGGTGCGCCAGCGGGTGGATATCCCCGCATCGGCCTGTGCGCAAGCGCAGTCCCTGGCGGAAAGCAGCCTGAGCGATGAGGTGTTGTGGGAGCGGGCTGCTGGCAGTAACGCTTTCTATGCCTGGGTGGCGGCCGAGTCTTCTGCGGTGAAAACGCTGCGGCGTTACCTGATTGGCGAACGCGATCTGGATCGCTCCACCGTCAACTTCATGGCCTATTGGTGCTGAGTCGGCCGCCGCCGTGCGCCTTCATCATGGGTTCTACCGCCTGGAGCCCTAAGACGCGTCGAGCAGGCTGACGTGCGCCGCTACGATGCGCCAGCCACAGGGCAGCTTGACCCAGGTTTGCATTTGCCGCCCCCTGCGGTTGCTGCCCGGCCGATGAAATTCCGTGCTGGCTACCGCCATATCTTCACCAAAAGTCGTGATTTGGGTGTTTTCCAACAGCCGCTCCAGCCCGTTGGCCGGGCGCCGTTGACGAAAATCGCGGATCTCGTCGATACCGTAGAGGCTTTCGGTGGCGCCATAGCGCACCGTGCGCGCGTCGTGCCAGAACAACTCGTCCAGCACATCGATGTCATTGCTGATTAACGCCTGCTCATAGCGGTAAAAGGCGGCGTTGACCTCCGCCAGCACCGCCGGCCGATCGATATGTTCACTGTTCATTGATTACTCCTGTTTGCAGACGCAAGTGGCGATGCCGGCGCATTCCAGCGCATAGGCGGCGCGCAGCGCCAAATCTTCGCGCCACGGCGGGGCGATCAGTTGCAGGCCGATCGGCAGACCGGATGCGCTTTTCAAAGGAACCGTCACGACCGGCAGGCCAAGGAAGGAAATCGGCTGCGTCAGCATGCCCATACTGGCGCGGATCGGCAGATCGACGCCGTTGATGCGCATCGTTTCCTGGCCGATCGGCGTGGCGCTGCATGGCGTCGCCGGGGCGATCAAAATGTCCCAGTGCTTGAACAGCGGCGCGGCTTGCCGGCGAAACGCGTGACGAAAGCGCTGTGCCTGCAAATACCAGGTGGCGGGGAGCATGGCGCCGGCCAGCAGTCGTTCTCGCGACAGTGGCTCGAAGCGTTCGGGTTGGCTGCGCAACTGCGGCAGATAGCGATGGCCGCCCTCTGAGGCGCTGAGGATAAAGGCCGCCGATCGGGCCAGCTCGGCCTGCGGCAGCTCGACTTCGGCGCTGGCTGCCAGCGCTTGCGCCACCTGGTTGACTGCGGCCTTGGCGTCATCATTGCACCATTGCAGGAAATAGCCGCCTAACACGGCGCAGCGCAGGTTCTGGCTGCCCTGCGCCAGCAACGCTTCGGTGCGGGAAATCGGTTGATCGCTCTGGAACGGATCCTCGGCGTCGATGCCCTGCATCGCGTCATACACCGTCGCGAGATCGTGCACCCGGCGGGCGAACGGGCCGATGTGATCCAGGCTGTCGACAAACGGCTGGCTGCCGCTGCGCGAAAGGCGGCCGAAGGTCGGTTTCAGACCATAAATGCCGCACAGCGAGGCGGGCACGCGTATAGAGCCATTGGTGTCGCTGCCGAGCGAGAAGGTCACCAGGCCGGCCGCCACCGCTGCGGCCGAGCCGCCCGAAGAGCCGCCGGCGATGCGCCCGAGGTCATGCGGGTTTCGGGTGGCACCGTAATGGCTGTTCTCGGTGGTGAAACCGTAGGCGTAGGCGTCCATGTTCAACATGCCGCAAAGCAACGCGCCTTGATCCGCCAGCCGGGAGACGCCCCAGGCGTCGCGGCCGGCCGGTGGCCGATCGCTGAACAAGCGGGCGCCGGCCAGCGTGGTTTCACCGGCGACGTCGAACAGGTTTTTTACCGCATAGGGAATGCCGGCCAAAGCGGGCAGCGTTTGCCCAAGCGCGCGCGAACGGTCGAGGCGATCGGCTTCTTTTTGCATGCGTTCCCGGGTGATGTGCGTAAAGGCGTTCAGCGCGGGATTCTGACGGTCGATGTGATCGAGCGTATGCCGGACGATCTCGCGCGCCGAGAGCGCGCCGCGTTCAAGGGCCGTACGGATCTCGGCGAGCGACAGGGCGCTTAAGGGATTCATGGGCGATATACCCCCGCGATTTCCTGGCGCGGATCCAGCGGTAAGGCCATCAGCGGTTCGGCCAGCGCGGCGATGCGTTCGATCTGTTTCAACAGTTCCCGGCGGCGGACATCGTCCAGTTCCACGGCCAGCACGGTTTCCATCTGGTGGATATAGGCCGCCCAATCGGCGGCGTGTTGATTGTTCATAAGCGATCCCGATAAATAAGAGAGTCAGAAGCCGGCGGCGCTGCCGTTGCTTCGCGGATCGAAAGCGCCTTCGAACATGCCGTTGGTGTGGCGTACGACGGCGCCGGCATGGCCGACCGTTTCGCTGAACGCCGGCAGCAGTTCAACGGCGTGGCCGCGCTGTCGCAGATAGTCGAGGGTCGCCGCGTTAAAGCGCCCCTCAAGCTTCAACGAGTCCGAACTTTCGCCCCAGGTTCGCCCCAGCAGCCAGCGCGGCGCGCTGATCGCCTGCTGCAGCGGCAGCCCTTGCACCACATGCCGCACGAATAACGCCGCTTGAGTCTGCGGCTGGCCGTCACCACCCATCGAGCCGTAGATCAGCGTGCGTCCGTCATACAGCCGGGCGGCGGCCGGGTTCAGCGTATGGAACGGCTGCTTGCCCGGCGCCAGCGCCAGCAGATGATCGGCGTCCAGGCTGAAAGAGGCGCCGCGGTTTTGCCACAGGACGCCGCTGTTCGGCAGTACCACGCCGCTGCCGAATTCGTGGTAGATGCTCTGAATGAAGGAGACCGCCAGGCCGCTGCTGTCCATCACCCCCATCCAGACCGTATCGCCGGGTCCTTTGCCCTGGCCCCAGTCGGCCGCTTTTTGGCCGTCGATGCGCCCGGCCAGCCTATCCAAATGTTCGGCCGCCAGCAGCGCCTGCGGATCCTGCGTCATGTGGCGCGGATCGGTGATGAAACGGTCGCGCAGATCGAACGCCAGCTTGGTGGCCTCGACCACGGCGTGCACCACGGCGCCTTCGCTCTGTCCGACCAGCGGCAGACGGTCGGTCAGCCCGAGGATGGCAAGCGACACCAGCCCTTGGGTCGGGGGAGCCAGATTGAATATTTCACCTTTTTGGTGTTCCAGGCGCAGCGGAGGACGGCGGCATGGCCGATAACTCGCCAGATCCTGAGCGGTAAGCGGCATGCCCAACATCGCCATGTCCGCCGCCATGCTTTCAGCCAGCGGGCCGCGATAAAAACTGTCGAGCCCGTCCTCACTCAGTGCGATCAGCGTATCGGCCAGCTGCGGTTGGCAGAATCGTTGGCCGGCAAGCGGGATCTTTCCCTGCGGCAGGTAAATGCGGGCGAAGGGGGCGAACTCCTCCAGCTCGTGGCGTTTGCTGCGCGTCGCCGCCTCTTGGGAGGCGGTGACCGGAATGCCGTCGGCGGCGTAGCGTATGGCGTCGGCGAGCAACCGCGACAGCGGCAGCGGCGTTTCGCCCAGTTCGGCCGAATAGGCCAACGCCTCCTGCCAACCGCCGACGGTGCCGGCCACGGTCAACGCCGCTTTTGGGCCGCGCTGCGGGATGCGGCTTTCTCCGGCGTACAGCGCCGGCGTCGCCAGCGAGCCGGCGGCGCCGCTGGCGTCGATGGTCAGCGGCTCGCCCTGCGGCGGCACGATCAGCCAGAAACCGTCACCGCCGATGCCGTTCATGTGCGGATAGACCACGGCGATGGTCGCGGCGGCGGCCACCATCGCCTCAATGGCGTTGCCGCCTTCGCGCAGCACCGCCAGCGCGCTTTGGCTGGCGAGATGGTGTGGAGTGACCGCCATGCCCTGTGGCGCGGTATTGCTGTTAATCATGTTTCTGCCCTTGTCTGAGGTGAGCGTTCGGGTAACAGAAGCAAGAGGCGTTCCACTTTTAATCAGGACGATTAATTGCTTGTCAGAGAGGGGCCGGGGCGTGCTATGTTCCGGTGAAACAAAAGTTACAGCGAGAGTGATGATGCAGCCCTTCGATGAACGCCTGCGCAACGAATATCCGCAATTGGCGCCGCAGGAACAGCGCGTCGCCGACTTTATCCTCGATCATTTCGACGACCTGATCAGTTACAACAGCGCCGAGCTGGCGCGCTTGAGCGGGGTTTCTAAAGCCACGGTCAGCAGGCTGTTCAAGCGGTTGGGGTATCGCAGCTACAAGGACATGCGCGCTGAGCTGCGCACCCTGCGCCAGAGCGGCATGCCGGTGACCGACGAGAGGCATGCGGTGCAGGGCAATACGCTGCTGGCGCGGCATTACAAGCAGGAAATGGCTAACCTCTCGCACTGGGTGAGCCATCTCGATGTGGAGCAATTCGGCGCGGTGATCGCCGCGCTGGCGCGGGCGCGGCGGGTCGCGCTGCTGGGGTTTCGCAACAGCTATCCGATAGCCATGCATCTGCGTCAGCAGCTGATGCAGGTGCGGGAGCGGGTGATGCTGATGCCGCAGCCCGGCCAGACGCTGGCGGAGGAGCTGGTCGATCTCGCGCCGCAGGATATGGCGGTGGTGGTGGCGTTTCGGCGCCGGCCGCGTCAGCTCAAGGCGATACTGACGCAGCTGCAGACTCGCCGGGTGCCGACGCTGTTGATCTGCGAACCGCAGGCGCAGGCGCTGATCCCGCTGGCGGACTGGCATTTGGCCGCTTCGCTGGACAGCGTCTCCGCCTTCGACAGCTATTCAGCCGCCATGAGCTTATGCAACCTGCTCAGCAACGCCCTGCTGCATGAGATGTTGGAGCAGGGGCGATCGCGTATTCATCATATTGCCGGTCTGTATCAGGATTTGGACGAACTGGAACCGCGCTAACCGGCGCTTTTTTGGTGCTGATGCACATTTTTGGTGCATCTCTGGCCTGCCTGCTTTCCCTTTCTCCGTCGCCGGCTCGCTGAGGTCGGCAGGTTTTTTCTCGTTAATCAGTGCCAGTTAAGGCATGGGTTCGACGTATTTTCGATTGGCACATTAGTTGCAGAGCTTGTGGTGTAAGAATCTTTTGTTTCATCTTTTCACCATCGGGGATACGCTATGAACATCAAAAAAACGCTGTGGACGGTTTTCACCGGGATCGCCTTGCTGGCGCAGGCCGCGCCGACCATGGCGGATCAATTGCAAGAGATCCGGCAGCGCGGCGTCCTGCGCGTGGCTGTGCCGCAGGATTTCCCGCCATTCGGCTCGGTGGGCACCGATCTGCAGCCCCAGGGTTATGACATCGATATGGCGCGTTATCTGGCCGATAAGATGAAACTTAAGTTGCAGTTGGTGCCGGTCACCAGCGCCAACCGGGTGCCCTATCTGCAGACCAATAAAGTGGATCTGGTGATCTCCAGCCTGGGCAAAAATCCGGAGCGTGAAAAGACCATCGCCTTCAGCCGCGCCTATGCGCCGTTCTTCCTGGGGGTCTTTGGTCCGAAAGACGGCGCGTTGGCGAACATGGCGCAGCTCGATGGCAAGACCGTCGGCGTCACGCGCGGTGCGGTGGAGGATATGGTGCTGAGCGACGGCGCGCCTAAAGGGGCGCAGATCAAGCGTTATGAGGATAACAACACAACGCTGTCGGCCTATCTCTCCGGGCAGGTGCAGTACATCGCCACCGGTAACATGGTGGTGAGCGCCCTGGCGCGCCAGAATCCGGGCAAGGCGCCGACCGCCAAGTTCATGTTGAAAGATTCGCCGTGTTTCGTGGGGTTGCGCCAGGGAGAACCGGCCTTGAAAGCGGCGGTGGATGCGCTGATTGGACAGGCGCTGGCGGACAAGACGCTGAATGGCCTGTCGGAGAAATGGTTGAAGGCGCCGCTGCCCGATGGTTTTGGCGCATAACGGGAGCGGCGGATGACCTATCAGCTGAATTTCTCCGCGCTCTGGCCCTACATGCCTGAGCTGTTGGCGGGGTTACTGACGACGATGGCGCTGACGGCGCTGGCGACGTTGATGGGGGTTGCGCTGGGCATTTGCGGCGCGGCGATCCGCAGCGGCCGGGTCGGCGCGCTGAGCCGCCTTTGGGGCGTTTACGTCGAAGTAGTGCGCAACACGCCGTTCGTCGTGCAGTTGTTCTTCATCGTGTTCGGCCTGCCGAGCCTGGGCTGGAAACTGACGGCCGGGCAGGCGGCGCTGCTGGCGATGGTGATCAACCTTGGCGCCTACAGCACCGAAATTATTCGCGCCGGCATTCAGGTCACGCCGAAGGGGCAGTGGGAAGCGGGACGCGTGTTGGGGCTCAGCCGCAGCCAGACCTTTTTACGCATCGTACTGCCGCCGTCGCTGCAGCGTATTTATCCGGCGTTGGTGAGCCAGTGCATCATTGTGATGCTGGGATCCTCGGTGGTGTCGCAGGTCTCATTCGAAGAGCTGACCTTCGCCGCCAACCTGATCCAGTCGCGCACCTTCCTCAGCTTCGAAGTCTATCTGGTGACGGCGCTGCTTTATCTGTTGTTGTCGCTGTTGATGCGTCAACTGTTGCTGGCCGCCGGGCGGCGTTTTTTAGGGAGCCGGAACTGATGCTGACGTTTACCGATTGGGACATCGTGCGCAATCTGCTGTTGGCGGCTCGCTGGACGCTGCTGCTGTCGTTGACGGCATTTTTCGGCGGCACGCTGGTGGCGCTGCCGCTGGTGTTGATGCGCCTGAGCAAGCGCCGCTGGGCAATGCGTTTTGTCCGCGTTTACGCGGAACTGTTTCAGGGCACGCCGCTGCTGATGCAGCTGTTTTTGGCGTTTTTCGGTCTGGCGCTGTTCGGCGTCGACGTCAGCCCATGGACCGCGGCCGCGCTGGCGCTGACGCTATTCACCAGCGCTTTTCTGGTGGATATCTGGTCCGGCAGCATCGCCGCCTTGCCGAAAGGTCAGTGGGAGGCAGCCCGTTGTCTCGGGCTGAGTTTCGCGCAGACGCTGATGCGCGTCATCACGCCGCAGGCGGTGCGTATCGCCATTGCGCCGACCGTCGGTTTCTCGGTTCAGGTGATCAAGGGCACCGCCTTGGCGTCGATCATTGGCTTCGTCGAGCTGACCAAGGCCGGCACCATGCTGAACAATGTGACTTATCAGCCCTTCAAGGTGTTTGGTCTGGTCGCGTTGGGCTATTTCCTGATGTGCTATCCCTTGTCGCGTTACAGCCATTATCTGGAGAAGAAATGCCATGCCGATCATCACCATTAATCAGGTTCAAAAATATTACGGTCAGAATCATGTGTTGAAGGGCGTGGATCTGGATATCGACATGGGGCAGGTGGTCTCGATCATCGGCCGCAGCGGATCTGGTAAAAGCACGCTATTGCGCTGCATCAACGGGCTGGAAGGGTATCAGGAAGGGAGCATCAAACTGGGCGGCATGACCATCACCGATCGCGATTCGCAGGCGCGTGAAATCAGCCGCTCGATTGGCATGGTGTTTCAGAACTTCAACCTGTTCCCGCATATGACGGCGCTGGAAAACGTGATGCTGGCGCCGCGCCGGGTGCTGAAAAAAAGCGCTGCCGAGTGCCGCGAGTTGGCCGAACAGATGCTGAACAAGGTGGGATTGGGTGAACGCATGCATTACGCGCCGGCCAACCTTTCCGGCGGGCAACAGCAGCGGGTGGCGATCGCCCGGGCGCTGGCGATGAAACCGAAGGTGTTGCTGTGCGATGAGATCACCTCGGCGCTGGATCCCGAGCTGGTGGGTGAAGTCCTGAAGGTGCTGGAACAGTTAGCGCGAGAGGGCATGACGCTGATTCTGGTCACTCATGAAATGAGCTTCGCCCGCGAGGTGGGCGACCGGGTGGTATTCATGCACCAAGGCAAGGTGTGGGAGCAGGGAAATAGCCGCACGCTGTTCGCCAATCCGCAAACGCAGGAATTGAAACAGTTTATCGCTTCTGTGCGCGGGTTGTCAGAAGCCTGATTTCGGCAAATAAAATGACAAGTTATTAAGCTGGTAAGGAAATAACATGCTAACTACTCCGCAATTCGAACAGATTAACCCGCCGGCGCGCCTGCTGATGGGGCCGGGGCCGATCAACGCCGATCCGCGCGTGCTGCGCGCCATGTCGAGCCAACTGATCGGCCAGTACGATCCGGCAATGACCGGTTACATGAATCAGGTCATGGCGCTATATCGCGCGCTGTTCCGCACCGAAAACCGCTGGACGATGCTGGTGGACGGCACCTCGCGCGCCGGTATCGAGGCGCTGCTGGTTTCTGCCATTCGTCCGGGCGATAAGGTGCTGGTGCCGGTATTCGGCCGCTTTGGACATCTGCTGTGCGAAATTGCCCGCCGTTGTCGCGCCGAGGTACACACGATCGACGCGCCGTGGGGCGAGGTGTTCAGCGCCGATCGCATCGAAGACGCGATTAAGCGGGTGCGCCCGCGCCTGCTGCTGACGGTGCAGGGCGACACGTCCACCACCATGCTGCAGCCGCTGCATGAGCTGGGCGATATCTGCCGCCGCCACGGCGTGCTGTTCTATACCGATGCGACGGCGTCCTTTGGCGGAAACCCGCTGGAGACCGACGCCTGGGGGCTGGATGCGGTCTCCGCCGGGCTGCAGAAGTGCCTGGGCGGCCCTTCCGGCAGTTCGCCGGTCACCCTCAGCCCGCAGTTTGAAGATATCGTGCGCCGTCGCAAATGCGTGGAGGAGGGGATCCGCACCGCCGAACATGCCGACGGCGACGACGAGATGATCTACTCCAACTATTTCGACCTCGGCATGATCATGGATTATTGGGGGCCGGAGCGCCTGAATCACCATACCGAAGCCACCAGCATGTTGTTCGCGGCGCGAGAATGCGCGCGAGTGATCCTCGAGGAAGGGCTGGATCAGGCCATTGCCCGCCACCGGCTGCACGGCGCGGCGATGCTGGCGGGCATCCAAGGCATGGGGCTGGCGGTGTTCGGCGATCTCAATCACCGTATGAATAACGTGCTCGGCGTGATGATCCCGCCGCAGGTGCATGGCGAGCAGGTGCGGCAGATGATGCTGAACGATTTCGCCATCGAAATCGGCACCTCGTTCGGCCCGCTGCAGGGCAAGATCTGGCGCATTGGCACCATGGGCTACAACGCGCGCAAAGATTGCGTGCTGCAAACGCTGGCGGCGCTGGAGGCGGTGTTGAACCGGTTGGGCTTCGCCACGCAACAGGGGGAGGCCCTCCAGGCGGCCTGGAACCTGTACGATGCAGGACGGCCAGAATGACGCCGCAGGAAGCGCAGCAGGCCGCCGCGCGGGTGATGGCACGCTGTGACGAGCTGGCGGCGATCAGCGCGGAGCCCGGTAAACTGACGCGTCTTTATCTGTCTGAGGAACATCGGCGCGCCAACGTTCTGGTGGGCGAATGGATGCGCGAGAGCGGCATGCGGGTGTGGCAAGACAGCGTCGGCAATATCTGTGGCCGTTATGAAGGGCTCACGCCCGGCGCCCCCGCGCTGCTGCTCGGTTCGCATCTGGACACGGTGCGCAACGCCGGGCGTTATGACGGCATGCTCGGCGTGCTCACGGCGCTGGAAACGGTGGCGCAATACCATCGCCAGGGGCGCCGTTTGCCGCTGGCGCTGGAGGTGATCGGCTTTGCCGACGAAGAGGGCGCTCGCTTTGGCGTGACGTTGCTGGGCAGCCGCGGCTTGACCGGCCAATGGCCGCAGGAATGGCTGGCGCAGACTGACGCGGACGGGGTGAGCATCGCGCAGGCCATGCGCGACTTCGGGCTGGAGCCGACGGCGATCGCGCAGGCGCGCCGCGCACCGCAGGAAATCCGCGCTTATCTGGAATTGCATATCGAACAGGGCCCATGTCTGGAGGCGGCCGACCTGGCGCTGGGGGTGGTGACGGCGATCAACGGCGCGCGTCGGCTTAACTGCGTCTTTAGCGGGGAGGCGGGCCATGCCGGTACGGTGCCGATGGGGCAGCGCAAAGACGCGCTGGCGGCCGCGGCGGAATGGATAACGGCGGTTGAAACGTTGACCCGCGCCGCCGATCCGCATTTGGTGGCCACCGTCGGCTGCATCGAGGGCCTGCCGGGCGCGGCCAACGTGATCCCGGGCGAAGTGCGATTGACGCTCGACGTGCGCGGCCCGCAGGATGCGCCACTGGCGGCGCTATTGGCGACGTTGCTGGCGCAGGCGCAGACGATCTGCGCACGCCGTGGAGCGCGCTTCGCCAGCGAGGAGTTTTACCGCATTGACGCCACCGCCTGCGATAGCGATCTGCAGCGCCGCTGGCAGGCGGCCGTCGAGCAGGTACAGGGGCAGTGTCTGGCGCTGCCGAGCGGCGCCGGTCATGACGCCATCGCCGTGGCGGCGCAATGGCCGGTCGGCATGCTGTTCGTGCGTTGCGCCGGCGGCGTCAGCCATCATCCGGCTGAAGCGGTGCGGCAGGCGGACGTCGCGCTGGCGATCCAGGCCTATTGCCTGACGATCGCCGGCTGGGATCGCGTTTAATCAATCAAGACGCAGAAAGCTGTCGGCATCGCGCCAGGCCGGGAAGGCGCTGCGGTAACTCTGCAGGCTTTCCAGCGACAGCTCGGCGTCCAGCCGCGCGGCTGCGCCGAGCTCGGCATCCGCCAGGATCTCGCCCTGCGGGCTGATGATCAGGCTGTCTCCGCTGTAGTTCAGGCCGTTCGGATCGTCGCCCACCCGGTTGCAGCCCGCCACATACACCTGATTTTCAATCGCCCGCGCCGCCAGCAGCGTTTGCCAGTGTTTGCTGCGTGGCGCCGGCCAGTTGGCGACGTACAGCGCCAGATCGTAATCCTGCTGATAGCGCGCCCAGACCGGGAAACGCAGGTCGTAGCAGATCTGCGGCAGGATGCGCCAGCCGCGCCACTCGACGATTTCGCGCCGGTTGCCGGCCTGGTAGTGCAGGTGTTCGCCGGCCATGCGGAACAGATGGCGTTTATCATAGGCATGCACCTGGCCGCCCGGCTCCACCAGCAGGAAGCGATTGACCGCGCCTTCGGCGGTTTTCAGCGCCACGCTGCCGCCGATCAACGCGTGGCTTTTCACCGCCCAGCCGTGCAGCCAGTCGATCACCTGCTGTTCGGGTAGGGCGCTCTCGCCGGCATCCATGGCAAAACCGGTGGTGAACATTTCCGGCAAGACGATGAGATCGCGCCCGACGATCGGCGCCAGCAACGCGTCGAAGGCGGCCAGGTTAGCGGGGCCGTCGCGCCAGACCAGAGGTTGCTGCAACAGGGTAATTTTTAAAGTCGACATAACCGCTCCGCAGCTGCATCCAGCGTGGCGTCCTGTTTAGCGAAGCACAGCCGGATCAATTTATGGGGGAAAGGATCGGCACAGAAGACCGACAGCGGAATGGCCGCCACGCCCACGTGCTCGGTTAACCAATGGCAGAACGCCACATCGTCCAGATCGGAGATGGCGCTGTAGTCCGCCAGCAAGAAGTATGTACCGGCGCAGGGTAAAATTTCCAGTCGGCTGCTCGCCAGCGCTTGCACGAAGCGATCGCGCTTGGCGCGGTAGAATGCCGGCAGCTGTCGCCAGTGCTCCGGCTCGGCGCGCAGGCTATCCGCCAGCGCCAGCTGCGCCGGGGTGTTGACCGAAAAGGTCAGATATTGATGCACCTTGCGCACCTCGGCGCTCAGCGCGGTGGGCGCCACGCAGTAACCCACTTTCCAGCCGGTCATGTGGAAGGTTTTACCGAAGGAGGACACCGCGATCGCCCGTTGGCGCAGCTGTGGGTGGGCTAATACGCTGGCGTGCCCGCCTTTGGCGAAGCAGATGTGTTCGTAGACTTCGTCGCTGAGCACGTAGATCTCGCGTTCGGCGATGGCGTGCCACAGCTGCTGCATGTCTTCCGCCTGCCAGGCAGTGGCGGACGGATTGTGCGGCGTATTGACGATCACCAGGCGGGTGCGCGGCGACAGCGCGGCGGCGAACCGTTGCCAATCCACGGCAAATGCGGGCGGCTGCAGGGCGAGGCGTTTGAGTACGCCGCCGGCCAGCGTCACCGCCGGCGCGTAGCTGTCGTAGCTCGGATCAAAACAGACCACCTCATCGCCGGGGCGCACCAGCGCCGTGATGGCGGCGAACAGCGCTTCGGTGGCGCCGGCGGTGACGGTCACTTCGCTGCCGGCATCCGGCTGCCAGCCATACAGCTCGGCGGTTTTGTCGGCGATGGCTTCGCGCAGCGCCGCCACGCCGGTCATTGGCGCATATTGGTTGGCGCCCTGGGCGACGTGCCAGGCCAGGCGTGCTTTCAGGTAGTCCGGCCCGTCAAAATCAGGGAAGCCCTGTGACAGGTTGATCGCCTGATGCTGCTGCGCCAGCGCGCTCATCTGGGTGAAGATGGTGGTGCCCAGGGCGGGCAGTTTACTGTCGGGAATCAATGCGGAAGTGCTCATAGCAGGTGAATACTCCAGGCGCTTATATTGCCGTCAATATAACACGATGCTAGTATTTGGCAATCAAGACGCTTAGATGGCTAAATGCGAAAAAGTGCTTAGCCTGTCGCGCAGCTGGCTAAGCTTCACCTGCTGACCGCTATACCGAACGGGAAACGATAACAATGACGGAGAATCCGCAACTTAAGGCATTACTGGCGGCCTGCCACTGGATTGGCGACAAAGGCTGGTGTCCGGCGACCGGCGGCAACATGTCGCTGCGCCTCGACGAACGCCAGTGCCTGGTCACCGAGTCCGGCAAAGACAAAGGGAGTCTGAGCGCCGCCGATTTTCTGCGGGTGGATATCGCTGACAATCACGTGCCGAGCGGCCGTACGCCGTCGGCGGAAACCGGGCTGCATACGCTGCTCTATCGCTTGTACCCGCACCTTGGCGCGGTGTTGCATACCCATTCCGTCAACGCCACCGTGTTGTCGCGAGTGGAACGCGGCGATGCGTTGGTGCTGCAGGGGTACGAAATGCAAAAGTCGCTCGCCGGTCAGCGCAGCCACCTGGACAGCGTGGCGATCCCCATTTTCGATAACGATCAGGACATTCCCCGGCTGGCGTCGCGCGTCGCGGCCTATGCCGAGGTCACGCCGCTGCAGTACGGTTTTCTGGTGCGCGGCCACGGTCTTTATTGCTGGGGAAGCCAGGTGGCGGAAGCCCGCCGCCATCTCGAAGGGCTGGAATTCCTGTTCCAGTGTGAACTGCAACGTCGCTTGCTGGAGGCGAAATGATCCGCGCTATTGTGACCGATATTGAAGGCACCACCAGCGATATTCGCTTCGTACATCAGGTGCTGTTTCCCTATGCCCGCGAGCGGCTGGCGGATTTTGTACGCCGTCACGCCACGGAGAGCGAAGTCGCCGCGCCGTTGGCGGCGCTGCGCGCTGAAATTGACCAGCCGCAGGCGGATCTCGACGCGCTGATCGCCGCGCTATATCGCTTTATGGATGAAGACCGTAAATCCACCGCGCTCAAGGCGCTGCAGGGCATCATCTGGCGCAGCGGCTATCGCGAGGGCGACTTCCGTGGACATCTTTATCCGGAGGTCGCCGGGCAGTTGGCCGCCTGGCAGCGCCAGGGGCTGAAGCTTTACGTTTATTCTTCCGGTTCGGTGGAGGCGCAAAAGCTGCTGTTCGGCCACAGCGACGCCGGCGATCTGCAGCCGCTGTTCAGCGGCTATTTCGACACCCGCGTCGGCGCCAAGCGTGAAACCGCGTCGTACCGCAACATCGCGCAGGCTATCGGTATCGCGCCCGACGAACTGCTGTTCCTGTCCGATATTCACCAGGAGCTGGACGCCGCGCAGGCCGCCGGCTGGCATACCTGCCAGCTGATCCGCGATGAGGCGGACGCACAGAGCCGGCATCCGCAGGTCAGCCGTTTTGATCACATCGATTTAGGGGAGTTTGTCTCATGAGTGGATTGACCATTTTCAGTGATACAGCACCGCAGCAGCCGCTGTGGCAGAGCCGCGACGCGCAGGAAATCCAGCGCCAGCTGGCGCAGATCGGCGTGCGCTTTGAGCGTTGGCAGGCGGATCGCGAGTTGGGCGACAACCCGCAGCCGGAGGCGGTGATCGCCGCCTACCAGCATGAGATCGACCGGCTGGTGGCGGAAAAGGGCTACCAGAGTTGGGACGTGATCAGCATGCGGCCGGACCATGAGCAGCGTCAGGCGCTGCGCGAAAAATTCCTGTCCGAACACACGCACGGCGAGGATGAAGTGCGCTTTTTCGTTGAAGGGGCGGGGCTGTTTTGCCTGCATCTGGACGGCAAGATCTTCCAGATCCTGTGCGAAAAGAACGATCTGATCTCGGTGCCGGCCAACACCCGCCACTGGTTCGATATGGGCTCGGCGCCGCACTTTACCGCGATCCGGGTATTTGACAACCCGGAAGGCTGGGTGGCGCATTTCACCGGCGACACGATCGCCGATGCCTATCCGCGCCTGGACTGATCTCAACCGGCGGGCGTTAACCCAGCGCCCGCTGGAAAATCCCCGCTTCAACCTGCTGCGGCGTGATCACGCCGCTATCGAACACCCACCCGCTGATGAGCTTGGCCGGCGTGACGTCGAACGCCGGATTGCAGACCGGCGCATCGGCCGGCGCCCACTGGCAGGCGCCGAAGCTGCCTGAAACGCCGGTGACTTCGGCCGCCGCGCGTTGCTCGATCGGGATGGCGGCGCCGTCCGGACAGTGCGGATCGTGGGTGGTATGCGGGGCAGCCACGTAGAATGGAATGCCATGGTAGTGCGCCAGCACCGCCAGGCTGTAGGTGCCAATCTTGTTGGCGACGTCGCCGTTGGCGGCGATGCGATCCGCGCCGACCCACACCGCATCGACCTGGCCCTGCGCCATCAGGCTGGCGGCCATCGAATCGCAGATCAGGCGATAGGGAATACCCAGCTCGCCCAGCTCCCAGGCGGTCAGACGGCCGCCCTGCAGCAGCGGCCGGGTTTCATCGACCCATACCTGTTGCACTTTGCCCTGCTGGTGGGCGCGCAGCAGCACGCCGATGGCGGTGCCGACGCCGGCGGTGGCCAACCCACCGGTATTGCAGTGGGTCAGCAGGCGGCTGCCGGGCTTGACCAGCCCAGCGCCGTGATCGGCGATGCGATCGCACAGCTGGCGATCTTCCTCCACCAGCCGCAGCGCTTCGTTCACCATCGCCGGCGCCCAGTCAGGCTCCGCCAGCGCCAGCTTCATGCGATCCAGATTGTTCATCAGGTTGACCGCCGTCGGGCGGGCGGCGCGCAGCGTGTGCAGCGCCTGTTCCAGCTCGGCGCGCGGCACACCGCGTTCCGCCAGCAGCGCCAACAGCAGGCTGGCGGACAGCCCGATCAGCGGCGCGCCGCGCACCCGCAGGCTGTGAATGTGCCCGACCAACTCCTCCACGCTGTCGCAGGCGCGCCACCGCTTTTCCTGCGGCAGGGCTTGCTGATCGAGGATCCAAAGGCGGTTGTCCCGCAGGGACAAACTGGTGGTGTTAAGCGCTTGCATCGGCGGTTAATTCCTTGTTGCGAGGTTATTGCATCTGAAACGCTATTCTGCCAACATGACTTCCAGATGTATAGACGTCCAAATGCTTTTACGTCTAAATAAACAGAATCGCTGGGGTCAGTGAAAGAGAACAGAGGGGTTGGGGAATGTCGCTTTATCGTACGTTTACGGCTGCCGATGCCGTTGAATACGCCCGCCAATACGGGCAGGTGGCCGATCCGCAAGCGCTGGTCAGCGCCGACGAGATCGGCGACGGCAACCTGAACCTGGTGTTCAAGATCCGCGATCGCGAAGGCGTGAGCCGGGTGATCGTCAAACAGGCGTTGCCATACGTGCGCTGCGTGGGCGAATCCTGGCCGCTGACGCTGGATCGGGCGCGCATCGAAGCGGAAACGCTGTTGATCCACGGCGGTTTCTGCCCGCGACATACGGTAAAAGTCCTGCACCACGATCCCGAGTTGGCGGTGATGGTGCAAGAAGATCTCTCCGATCATCGCATCTGGCGCAGCGAACTGGTGCAGGGGAACTATCATCCGCTGGCGGCCGGTCAGCTGGCGGAATACCTGGCGCAGACGCTGTTCCACACCTCCGATTTTTATCAGTCGGCGCAGCAGAAAAAAGCGGAAGTCAGCCGCTTCACCAACCCCGAGCTGTGCCAGATCACCGAAGATCTGTTCTTTACCGATCCCTATATCGACCATGAGCGCAATCAGTTTGAGGCGGCGTTGTTGCCGCAGGTGCAGGCGCTGCGTGAGGATGCGCCGCTGAAGCTGGCGGTCGCCGGCCTGAAACACCGCTTTCTCAGCAAGGCGGAGGCGTTGTTGCACGGGGATATCCACAGCGGTTCAATTTTCGTGGCGGAAGGGCGATTGAAAGCGATCGACGCTGAATTCGGTTTCTACGGCCCGATCGGTTTCGATGTCGGCACTGCGTTAGGCAATCTGCTGCTCAACTATTGCGGCCAGCCTGGGCTGTTCGGGCCGCGCGACGCCGCCGCCGGGCGCGAGCAGCGTCTGCAGGATGTGCGCGAGCTGTGGCTGATCTTTGCCGATCGTTTCCTGGCGCTGTGCCATCAGCAAAGCCGCGATGCGGCGCTGGCGACGCCGGGTTACGCCGAGCAGTTCCTGCAGCAGGTCTGGACTGATGCGGTAGGGTACTGCGGCACCGAGCTGATTCGGCGCACCATCGGCCTGGCGCACGTCGCCGATCTGGACAGCATCGCCGACGCCGACATGCGCCTCGACTGTCAGCGTCATGCGCTGGGTTTGGGGCGCAAGCTGATCGTCAATGCGCCGCAGATCGAGCATATCGACGCGCTGCTGGCGCGCATTCGTCAGCAAGGCTGAAGAGCCCGACAGTAATGAGGCAAACCCGGCTGCGGCCGGGTTTTTTTTTAATAACTTATTGGCATCAGTAACAGAACAGATAAATTTTTTTTAACTAAAAAGGTATTTTCACTCGCGTCTTATTTGTAAATTTAATTATATTTTTTGACCGTTGGTTACATGTCTTTAATGTTAATGCCATCCATAAAGATAGTGCTTATTTATCTGGCTTTCATGGCGGTGAGTAAAATAAAAAAACGGCATCCGTTCTTTTTTTGATCGTTTTATTGTGGGAGTGGGAAGGTGAAAAAAGACTTTTTATCGATAAAAGCTATCATGTCGTCGTTACTTTTTTAGGAAATGGGATGGCTCATGCTTGGGTTTGAATAAAGCAGCGGGTTGATTATCTCAATATTACCTCCTAGATTATTCGAGTGCCTGACAACCGTAAATAACGCAAGGTTATTAATTATAAGTAACCTTTGGCCTCACTTTGTCTGATTATTTCTATCGAGATCGGAGTGCTCCATGCAATTAACGCCAAGAGAAATCGAAAAGCTGATGGTCTATACCCTGGCTGACGTCGCATTAAAACGAAAATCCAGAGGGATAAAGCTTAATTATCCCGAGGCGGTGGCCATTATTACCACCGCGGCGCTGGAGGGCGCCCGCGAGGGAAAAACGCTGGAAGAAGTCATGAACGACACGCGGCAGGTTTTGAGCCGCGATGACGTCATGGACGGCGTGGCGGACTTGATCCCGCATGTGCAGGTCGAGGCGATATTCAGCGACGGCAGCCGCCTGGTGACGGTGCACGATCCGATCCAATAAGCGTGTCCTCTGAGAGCCACGGATAAACTTTATCAGCACAGGTATTCCGATGAAAAAGCATGACAAAGAAAAGCACGTGCCGCCAGGCGGCTATATCCTGTCCGAAAATCCCATCACCTTCAATGAAGATCGCGAGACGGTTATTTTAACGGTGCGCAATACCGGAGACAGGCCTATTCAGGTCGGCTCACACTTTCATTTCTTCGAAGCCAACAAAGCGCTGCAGTTCGATCGCGCCGCCGCCTTTGGTAAACGGTTAAATATCACCGCCACGACGGCGATCCGTTTTGAACCCGGCGATGAAATCGAGGTGGCGCTTATTGCCATCGGTGGCAAGCAAACGGTTTATGGTTTTAATAATCTGGTGGACGGTTGGGCGGGCGACAGCCCGGTAGCCGCCGGTGAAAGAGTAAAGAAAACTATAGATGTAAAGCGAGCTATTGAGCTGGGTTATAAAAACCGCGACCAGGCGCCCATCAAGACGGACGAGGAATAAAGCATGCCAACGATCTCCAGGCAGGAATATGCCGGGCTGTTCGGCCCGACCACCGGCGATAAAATTCGCTTGGGCGATACGCAACTGTTTATTGAAATAGAAAAAGATCTGCGCGGTTACGGTGAGGAATCGGTCTACGGCGGCGGTAAGTCGCTGCGCGACGGCATGGGCGCCGATAACCGATTAACCAGCGATAATGTGTTGGATCTGGTCATTACCAATGTGACCATTCTGGACGCCCGGCAAGGGGTGATCAAGGCGGACGTCGGCATTAAAAACGGCCTGATCGCCGGCATTGGCAAAAGCGGCAACCCGGCGATGATGAACGGCGTCACGCCCGGCATGGTGGTGGGGGTCAGCACCGACGCCATCTCGGGCGAACACCTGATCCTGACCGCCGCCGGCATCGATACGCACATTCATTTCATTTCGCCGCAGCAGGCCGCACATGCGCTCTCCAACGGCGTGACGACCTTCTTCGGCGGCGGCGTCGGGCCGACCGACGGTTCCAACGGCACCACGGTGACCGCCGGGCCCTGGCATATCCACCGCATGCTGCGCGCCTTCGAGAACATGCCGGTCAACGTGGGGATGCTCGGCAAGGGGCACGCTTCGCACGCTGCGCCGTTGGTCGAACAAATCGCCGCCGGCGTGGCCGGACTGAAAGTGCATGAGGACTGGGGCGCCACCAACTCCGCGCTGCGCCACGCGCTGCGGGTGGCCGACGACATGGATATTCAGGTGGCGGTGCATACCGACAGCCTGAACGAGGGCGGCTACGTCGAGGACACCATCGACGCCTTCGAAGGGCGTACTATCCACACCTTCCACACCGAAGGCGCCGGCGGCGGGCACTCGCCGGATATCATCAAGGTTGCCGCGCAGATGAACGTCTTGCCGAGCTCCACCAACCCCACACTGCCGTTCGGCATCAATAGTCAGGCCGAACTGTTCGACATGATCATGGTGTGCCACAACCTCAACCCCAATGTGCCGGCCGACGTGGCGTTTTCTGAAAGCCGGGTGCGGCCGGAAACCATCGCCGCGGAAAACGTGCTGCACGACATGGGCGTGCTGTCGATGTTTTCCAGCGACTCCCAGGCGATGGGGCGGGTTGGCGAAAACTGGCTGCGGGTGATGCAGACGGCGCACGCGATGAAAGCCGCGCGCGGCAAGCTGCCGGAAGATGCGGCGGAACACGATAACTTCCGCGTGCTGCGCTACGTGGCGAAGATCACCATCAACCCGGCGATCGCGCAGGGCATCAGCCACGTGCTGGGTTCGGTCGAGGTCGGCAAGATGGCCGATCTGGTGCTGTGGGAGCCGCGCTTCTTCGGCGCCAAGCCGAAGCTGGTGATCAAGGGCGGGATGATTAACTGGGCGGTGATGGGCGATCCCAACGCGTCGTTACCGACGCCGCAGCCCACGTTCTACCGACCGATGTTCGGCGCCATGGGCAAATCGCTGCAGGAAACCTGCGTCACCTTCGTCTCCGGCGCGGCGTTGCACGACGGCATCAAAGAGAAACTGGGGCTGGAGCGGCAGGTGATGGCAGTGCATAACTGCCGCGCGATCTCCAAGCAGGACATGGTGCGCAATGCGGAAACGCCGCACATCGAGGTGGACCCCGAAACCTTCGCCGTCAAGGTCAACGGCGAACACGCCACGGTGAAACCGATCGCCACCGCCGTGCTTAATCAACGCTACTTCTTCAGCTAGGAACCGCCGCTCATGATCGTGATTGAAAAGATACTCGGCAATATCAAACGGGATGCCGACTGGCGTGAGCGCTTGCAACACGCCTCGCTGGACGTGCTGGCGCTTTCGCAGTGGGAGGCGCAGAAAAGCCGCTGCCGCAAAACCACCCGCGATGGTCAGGATCTCGGCATTTCCCTCGATCGTCACCAGGTGCTGGCCGACGGCGATGTGCTGCTTTGGGACGAAGCGAACCGCAGCGCGGTGGTGGTGCAGATGAACCTGCGCGACGTGATGGTGATCCACCTGCAGTCGCTGTTGGCGACCGATATGGCGACGGTGCTGAAGACCGCGTTCGAATTGGGGCATGCGCTGGGCAATCAGCACTGGAAGTCAGTCATCAAGGGCGATCGCATCTTTATTCCGCTGACGGTGGCGACCAAGGTGATGGATTCGGTGATGAAAACCCACGGCTTTCATGCGCTGCCTTATTCGTTCGTGAAGGGTGAAAGCATTTTGCCGCATCTGACCCAGCCGGAAGCGCGCCTGCTGTTCGGCGGCGCGGAGGATTCCGCCACCCATGTGCATGTCGATAGCCCGTTTCTCGGCCAGCATGTGATCACGCTGAAATGAACGCCGTTCAGCTGATTCGCATCCTGCAATTTGCCGACTCGGTGCTGCCGGTGGGGGCGTTTGCCTTTTCCAATGGCGTCGAGTCGGCGATCCAGGCCGGCATCGTGCACGATGTCGACACGCTGAAATCGTTCACCCGCACCGCTTTGCAACAGGCGGCGGGCGGCGACGGCCGGGCGGTTGCGGCGGCCTGCCGGGCGCTGCAGGGGGGCGATCGCGAGGCGGTTATCGGGCACGACTGGGCGCTGTTCAACCGCAAGCTGAATGAAGAAGGCCGCAGCATGGTGGTGAGGATGGGAAAGAAGCTGGCGGAAATGACGGCGGCCATCTGTGATGAGCCCCAGGTGATCTGGTGGCTTGAGCAGATCAAAACCGGCCGCGCCGCCGGCACCTATCCGGTGACGCAGGCGGTAGTGATGACGGCGCTGGGCGCGGGGCCGCGCGAGGTGGCGGTGATGCACCAGTACGGCGTAGCGATGACCATGCTCAGCGCCGCCATGCGCCTGATGCGCGTCACTCATATCGACACCCAACGCATCCTGTTTCAACTCAACCGGGACATCGACGTTTTTTGTGACGAAGCCGAACGCGGCGGCGTTGAACAAATGGCCTCTTACGCGCCGGTGACCGACGTCCTGGCCGCGCTGCACGTCGGCGCATTTACCCGACTGTTCAGCAACTAATGACAAAGGAACGAGCAGAGTGAAGAAAATTACCCGCATTGGCATCGGCGGCCCGGTAGGCTCGGGCAAGACCGCGATTATCGAAGTCATTACGCCGCGCCTGATCGAACGGGGCATCAGCCCGTTAATCATTACCAACGACATCGTCACTACCGAAGACGCCAAACAGGTCAAGCGCACGCTCAAGGGGATCCTCGACGAGGAGAAAATTCTGGGCGTGGAAACCGGCGCCTGCCCGCATACCGCGGTGCGCGAGGATCCGAGCATGAATATCGCCGCGGTGGAGGAGATGGAGGCCCGTTTCCCGGACAGCGACGTGGTGATGATCGAGAGCGGCGGCGATAACCTGACGCTGACCTTCAGCCCGGCGCTGGCGGACTTTTACATCTACGTTATCGACGTCGCCGAAGGGGAAAAGATCCCGCGCAAAAACGGCCCGGGCCTGGTGCAGGCCGACATCCTGGTGATCAACAAAATCGATTTGGCGCCGTACGTCGGCGCCAGCCTGGCGGTGATGGAGCACGATACGCGCGTGGTGCGCGGCGAGCGGCCTTATATCCTCACCAACTGCAAAACCGGTGAAGGCATCGACGAACTGGTGGACATGATCATGCGTGATTTCCTGTTCACCCACGCGCCTTCGGCGGCGGTATGACAGCGGTCAGCGAAGCGGCGAGGCGCGTTGCGCAGCTCGGCGCCGACGCGCCGGAGTTGGCCGACTATCAGGATGAGCCGCCGCAGATGGCCAGCGGTGGCGTAGGCAAAACCGGTTATCTGCGGCTGGAGTTCGCGCTAAACGGGCATCGCAGCGTGCTGCGGCGGATGGAGCGGCGCGTGCCGTTTCTGGTGCAGCGGGCGCTGTATTGGGACGAGGCGCTGCCGCAGATGCCGTGCGTATTCGTCATCTCCACCTCGGGGTGCATCTTGCAGGGCGATCGCCTGACGCTCGAGGTGCAGGTCGCCCCCCAGGCCTGCGGGCATGTCACCACTCAATCGGCGACCAAGATCCACGCCATGGAAAATAACTACGCGGCGCAGATGCAGACGCTGACGCTCGAAGAGGGCAGCTATCTGGAGATGATGCCCGATCCGGTGATCCCTCACTGCGGCTCGCGCTTCATTACCGATACCCGCATTACGCTGCACCCCACGGCGACGCTGCTCTATGGCGAGATCCTGATGTCGGGGCGCAAACACCATCAGGCGGATCGCGGTTTCAGGTTCGACGTTTACTCTTCGCGCATCAGCGCCTGTCGCCCCGAGGGCAACACGCTGTTTGTCGAGCGCTATGTGCTGGAACCGCATAAACACCCGCTGAACGGGGTCGGCGTGATGGGGGCGTTCGATGTGTTCGGCAATGTGATCCTGCTGACGCCGCCCGAGCATCATCAGCGGATCCTCGATCGCATCGCGCCCCGCTATGACGAGGCTGAGGGGATCGCCAGCGGCGTCAGCCGGTTGCCCAATGAGTGCGGGCTGATCTTTAAGGCATTGGGCAAAGAGGCGCGCCAGGTGAAGGCGGCGGTTCGCGCTTTCTGGCGCGTCGCCCGGGAGGAGATCCTGGGCGTGACGCTGCCCGAGCCTTTTATCTGGCGCTAGTCTGCAGCGGGAAGCGGTCATGACGACAAAGTGGAGTTGGGCGGCGTTGTGCGCCCGCAGCCGAATAGCGGCGGTGACGGATGCGGTGCTGCGCGGCTGTTCGCAGGTGATGTTTCAAAATAACCCGTTGACTGGATTATTGTTTTTCATCGCCATTTTCGTGGGCGCCTGGGAAGAGGGGCTGCCGCAGGTGGCCTTCGGCTGCCTGCTGGGCACGGCGGCGGCGACGCTCAGCGCGGCGTGGTTGGTGGACGAGCGCGCAGCGTTGCGCACCGGTCTCTATGGCTACAACGGCTGCCTGGTCGGCGCCGCGCTGCCGACCTTTTTGCTGCCCTCTGTCTGGCTGTGGATCGGCGTGATCTTCAGCTGCGCGATCTCGGTGATCGTCACCGTCGGCCTCAATCGGCTGCTGCGCACCTGGAAGATCGCCGCGCTGACCGCGCCTTTCGTGCTGACCACCTGGACGGTGCTGCTGGCCAGCTACCCGTTCAGCCATCTGCGGCATGTGCGGTTGCCGCCGGCTGCCATCCCGGCCGACGGCGCGGTGTTCAACCCACATCCCGACCTGGCGGAGGTGTTGAGCGGCGCGTTGCACGGTGTCTCCCAGGTCTTTTTGTGCAGCAGCGTGAGCGGCGGCGTGCTGCTGTTGCTCGGGCTGGCGGTTTCGTCGCCACGCGCGATGCTGCTGGGTTTTTTCGGCGCCCTGCTGGCGGTGATCACCGCGCTGGCGATCGGCGCCGATCCGCAGGCGGTCTTCGCCGGGCTGTATGCTTTCAGCGCGGTGCTGACGGCGGTGGCGCTGGGTTCCGTCTTCAACCCGCCCGGCCGGCGGGTGCTTATCTATACGCTGCTCGGCGTGATTTTCACGGTGCTGGTGCAGGGGGCTTTCAATACCTTGCTGGCTCCGCTGGGAATACCGTCGCTGACCATGCCGTTCGTGATCGCGTCCTGGCTGTTTTTGAGCGCCAATCCGGCGGTGATCGCGGCGCGGCGCTAATCCATTGATTTCAACGTAACGAGAAAACGGGAGTGTGGGTATGGCGGTAATTACCGAAGGATTGCATGGCGCGGCCCGGCGGCGGGCGGTATCCCTGCTGCTGGGGCTGGTGGCGGTCAACGTCGTTGTCTGGCTGCTGGCGCTGGCGGTGTTCAAAGACAATGCGGCGCTGATGGGCACCGCCTTGCTGGCCTACAGTTTTGGTCTGCGCCATGCGGTGGATGCCGATCACATCGCCGCGATCGACAACGTGACCCGCAAGCTGATGCAACAGGGCAAAACGCCGGTGGCGGTCGGCACCTTCTTCTCGCTCGGCCACTCGACCATCGTGGTGCTGGCCTCGGCCGCCATTGCCGCCACGGCGATGATGTTCAGCCGACAGATGGGCTGGTTTCACGAAACCGGCGGTTTGATCGGCACGCTGGTGTCCGCGCTGTTTCTGCTGACGGTGGCCTTTATCAACCTGCTGGTGCTGATCTCCGTGTGGCGCGCTTTCCGGCAGGTGAAGGCGGGCGAGCTACCTGCGCATCAATCACTGGATCTGTTGATGAGCGGCGGCGGTGCGCTGGCGCGCTGCTTCCGCCCGCTGTTCAGGCTGGTGAATCAGAGCTGGCACATGTACCTGGTGGGCTTCTTGTTTGGCCTGGGCTTCGACACCGCCACCGAGGTCGGGTTGCTGGGGATTTCGGCTGCCGGCGCCGGCCACGGCATGAACCTGTGGAGCATCATGCTGTTCCCGGCGCTGTTCGCCGCCGGCATGGCGCTGATCGACTCCATCGACAACTTCGTGATGATTGGCGCTTACGGCTGGGCGTTCTCCAAACCGATCCGCAAACTGTACTACAACATGACCATCACGGCGGCGTCGGTGATCATCGCGGTGTTTATCGGCGGCATCGAAGCGCTCGGACTTATCGCCGACAAGCTGGCGCTGTCCGGCCCGCTGTGGGACGCCGTGGCGCGGCTCAACGATCATCTGGGGGAGATGGGTTATTGGGTGATCGCCGTGTTCATTTTCTGCTGGCTGGTGTCGGTGGTGAATTACCGCCTGCGCGGCTATGACAAGCTGACGGTCAGCGGCTGAAAAGGCGGGTGCTCGTGGATCCTGCCTGACACCATCCGCCAACGGGCGGGGCGAACCCCGCCGTTGGGTTGCCTTACCGTTCGGATTCGTAAGCCAAAGTGGCCGCAACCTCCGAGTCTCCCAACCTGATGCGCAGTTCGCACAGCGAACCGCGGGTTAGCCAGATGAACGCGATCAGCGTCATACAGACGATCACCAGCTTAAGCACGACCCGATTTTGCTGCATTTTTGACCTCCCTATCCTTGCCTTGCGGCGGGTAAGAGGCTAACCTGATGTTGCTTGGCATCAGAGTGGCCTCGGGTTGATAATATCGACTCGGGGCCTTTCTCTTTCTCTCCTTTGCCAAGGCGCCGGACAGAAAGATCCAGAGCACCCGCTGCGCAGTCTACCCGAACTTCCTTCCCGTTAAATCCGCCGCTGCGCCAACCTGCGGCGCGGTGCGCAGTTTGTCATGAAAGCAAAAGAAAAAGGGGCGATGATGATCGCCCCTTGGATGCGTGAAGTGAACGTTAAGCCGCTTCGGTCTGCTGCTGGCGCTTAGACTGCGCCGCCGGCTTTTCCGGCTTGGCGGCCGCCAACGCATCCGGCGCAAAGTCGTCCACGTTGATGGAGCGCAGGCGGCTCTCTTCGGCTTTCACCAGGATCTTCGCCTCGTCGGCGCTGATCTTGCCTTCTTCCAGCGCGCGCTCCGCCAAACGATCCAGACGGGTGAACGGCAGGTTTTTGCCGACCGCCTTGCACAGGCGTTCGTGAATCGGCTCGGCGGCCATCACGTCGGCCAGCGCCGCTTCCAGCAGGCCGATTGGGTTATGCTCGCTCGGCGTCAGGTACTGGCCGCGCCCCAGACGGCTGCGGGTGGCGGAAGGCACCTGCAGGATCTTGGCCAGCTGATGATCCAGGCGATCGGACGGTGCGGTATGCACGCGGCCGAACGGGAAGACCACGAAGCGCAGCGCGCCGGCGATAAAGCGGTTCGGGAAGTTGCGCAGCAGATCATCCAGCGCCTGTTCGGCTTTATGCAGGCTGTCTTGCACGCCCCAATGCACCAGCGGCAGATCTTCTTTCTGACGGCCTTCGTCGTCAAAGCGTTTCAGCACGGCGGAAGCCAGGTACATCTGGCTGAGGATATCCCCCAGGCGAGCGGAGATGCGCTCGCGGCGCTTCAGGCTGCCGCCCAGCACGCCCATGGAAACGTCCGACAGCAACGCCAGGTTGGCGCTCAGGCGGTTCAACTGCTGATAGTAACGACGGGTCGCGTCCTTGGTCGGCGTGGCGCTGGTGCGGCCGTTGGTCAGGCCCAGCCAGAAGCTGCGTACCTTGTTGCTGCCGACGTGGCCCAGGTGGCCGAACAGCGATTTATCGAAGGCGTTCAGATCGTTGTTCTGCGCCGCCGCCATTTCATCCAGCACATAAGGATGGCAGCGGATCGCGCCCTGGCCGAAGATCATCATGGTGCGGGTCAGGATGTTCGCGCCTTCCACCGTGATGGCGATCGGTGCGCCCTGATAAGCGCGAGCCAGGAAGTTGGATTCGCCCAGCATGATGCCTTTACCGCCGGCGATGTCCATGGCGTCAACGATCGACTGCTGGCCGCGGTGCGTACAGTGGTATTTGACGATGGCCGACAGCACGGCCGGTTTCTCGCCCTGCACCAGTGCATAGGTGATCAATGAAGCGGCGGCGTCCATCACATAGGTGTTGCCGGCGATGCGCGCCAACGGCTCTTCGATCCCTTCCATCTTGCCGATGGAGATCTTGAACTGACGGCGAATGTGCGCGTAGGCGCCGGTCGCCAGGGCGATGGATTTCAGGCTGCCGGTGGAGTTGGACGGCAGGGTGATGCCGCGACCGACCGACAGGCATTCAACCAGCATGCGCCAGCCCTGGCCGGCCATTTTCGGGCCGCCGATGATGTAATCGATCGGCACGAACACGTCGGTGCCGCGGGTCGGGCCGTTCTGGAACGGCACGTTCAGCGGGAAGTGGCGGTTGCCGATTTCCACGCCCGGCGTGCTGGTCGGGATCAGCGCACAGGTGATGCCCGGGGATTCGTTGTCGCTCAGCAGGCGGTTCGGATCATGCAGTTTGAATGCCAAACCCAGTACGGTGGCGACCGGCGCCAGCGTGATGTAGCGCTTGTTCCAGGTCAGGCGCATGCCCAGCACCTGCTTGCCTTGCCATTCGCCCATGCACACGGTGCCCACGTCCGGGATCGCGCCGGCATCGGAACCCGCTTCCGGGCTGGTCAGCGCGAAGCAAGGGATCTCGTCGCCGCGCGCCAGGCCCGGCAGGTAGTGGTTTTTCTGTTCTTCGGTACCGTAATGCTGCAGCAGTTCGCCTGGGCCGAGGGAGTTCGGCACGCCGACGGTGATCGCCAGGATGCCGGAAACGCCGGCCAGTTTTTGCAGCACCATCGCCTGAGCGTATGGGGAGAATTCCAGACCGCCGTACTCTTTCTTGATGATCATCGCGAAGAAGCGGTGTTCTTTCAGGTACGCCCAGAGTTCAGGCGGCAGATCGGCCAGTTCGTGAGTGATCTGGAAGTCGTTGGCCATGCGGCAGGCTTCTTCCACCGGGCCATCGATAAACGCCTGCTCTTCTGCCGTCAGATGCGGTTTCGGGTAGTTGTGCAGCTTGTTCCAGTCCGGCGCGCCGCGGAACAGATCGCCTTCCCACCAGGTGGTGCCCGCGTCGATCGCTTCCTTCTCGGTGGTGGACATCGGCGGCATCACTTTGCGGAAGGCGCGCAGCGCCGGCGCGGAGAGCAGAGAGCGACGCACAGAGGAAAGGTTCAGCGGCAGTAGCACGATAGCCAACGGCAGCAACAGCCAGAAGCTCCACAGGCCGATCGCGCCCATGGCGGCGGTGTACGCCACCAGTATCAGGCTGCTGAGGGTAAGGTTCACTCGGTGGTAGAACACCACGCCGAGGAGAGCCAGGAAAACGACGATACTAAGAACCATCATAAGAAGCTCCGAAGTAGTAAGAGGTCTGACCTGTTGTGTGTATGTAATAGGTTTTAGTACAAGGCAGAATTTTTATCAATGCGTTTACAGTTTAATTACAACTCAGGTCACAAACTGACAGCACCAATCATCAAAAACCTCTCCGCTTCCTTAACCGGCGCGCTGTTTGGCTGAGAATGCTTCTCGCTGTTTCCGCGATCCGGTACACTGCGGAGCGGAAGATTTGACGATAACAAGAGGTTCCTCATGTACCACGACCTTATTCGCAGTGAACTGAACGAAGCGGCTGATACTCTGGCGAAATTTATCAATGACGACGCCAACATCGACGCCATCCAACGCGCGGCGGTGCTGCTGGCGGACTCCTTCAAAGCCGGCGGTAAAGTGATCTCCTGCGGCAACGGCGGTTCCCATTGCGACGCGATGCACTTCGCCGAAGAGCTGACCGGCCGCTACCGTGAAAACCGCCCGGGCTACCCGGCGATTGCCATCTCGGACGTGAGCCATCTGTCCTGCGTCAGCAACGACTTCGGCTATGAGTATGTGTTCTCCCGCTATGTGGAAGCGGTGGGCCGCGAAGGCGACGTGCTGCTGGGCATTTCTACCTCCGGCAACTCCGGCAACATCATCAAGGCCATCGACGCGGCGCGCGCCAAGGGGATGAAAGTGATCACCCTGACCGGCAAGGACGGCGGTAAAATGGCGGGTTCCGCCGATGTGGAAATCCGTGTGCCGCACTTCGGCTACGCCGATCGCATTCAGGAAATCCACATCAAAGCGATTCACATCTTGATTCAGCTGATCGAAAAAGAGATGGTTAAGGCTTGATAGCCTTCGGGGGGCTGCGGCTCCCCCAGAAATAAGACAGTGGGCGCCGCATGCATGCCGCGCCCGCACAGCGTATGTCAGTGTGGTTAAGGAGTGCTGGCGATGTGTGAACTGCTCGGGATGAGCGCAAACGTACCGACCGATATCTGCTTCAGCTTTACCGGCCTGGTACAGCGCGGCGGCCGCACCGGGCCGCATAAGGATGGCTGGGGCATTACCTTCTATGAAGGGAACGGTTGCCGCACATTCAAGGATCCGCAGCCGAGCTTCAACTCGCCGATCGCCCGCCTGGTGCAGGACTATCCGATCAAGTCTTGCGCGGTGGTGTCCCATATTCGCCAGGCCAACCGCGGCGAAGTGGCGCTGGAAAACACCCATCCGTTCACCCGCGAACTGTGGGGCCGCAACTGGACCTACGCGCACAACGGTCAATTGAAAGGCTATCGCCAGTTGGATACCGGCACGTTTCGCCCGGTCGGCCAGACCGACAGCGAATACGCGTTTTGCTGGCTGCTGCATCAGCTGGCGTTGAAATACCCGCGCACCCCGAGCCAGTGGCCGGCGGTGTTCCGCTATATCGGCCTGTTGGCGAGCCAGCTGCGCAAGAAAGGGGTATTTAACATGCTGTTGTCGGACGGGCGCTTCGTGATGGCCTATTGCTCCACCAACCTGTATTGGATCACGCGCCGCGCGCCGTTCGGCAAGGCGACGCTACTGGATCAGGACGTGGAGATCGATTTTCAGCAGCAGACCACACCGAACGATGTGGTCACGGTGATCGCCACCCAACCGCTGACCGCCAACGAAACCTGGCACAAGATTGAGCCAGGCGAGTTCGCGTTATTTCACTTCGGTGAGCGGCTTGTTCTGAGCGAAGGGATTGGTGTTGGGCGTCGGGCTGGCTGACGCGTACTGCGTCATCTGGCCGCTGCTCATCAACGGTTGACCCAGCACATACTGGCCGTTGTCCACGGTCATCATCGGCGGCTGGTGGTTCTTCGCGAAGTAATCATAGCCCGGCTTCAGCTGGCGCCAGAAGGCGATATAGCTGGATGACGCATGGCGTTTGAGATTCTGATCGGTCATGCGGAACGGGTAGATGCTGATGTCGACGCGGCTTTGGCCATAGGCGAAGGCGGCTTCGACGTAGCGATAGATCTCATCCATATAGGTGTTGGTCATCGCGTAACAGCCGATCGATTTACATTCGCCGTGGATCATCAGATAAGCGCCGGAATAGCCCTGCGACTTATCGTAATCATTAGGGAAACCGATATTGATCGCCCGATAATACTTGCTGTCGGGTTTCAGATGGCGCGCGTCAACGCTATAAAAGCCTTCCGGACTTTTAAAGTCGCCTTCACGACGTTTAGGACCCAGCCCGCCGGAGAAATTACAGATCGGGAACGTATTGACCAAGCGGAATTCATTGCCCATTTTGGCATACAATTCCAGCTTGCGTTCCTCTTTGAAGATCTGAATATAGACCGGCGACCCCAATAATTGCTGTTTAACTACCGGCGCTTCGGGTACCTGCTCGCTGGCGCTGCAGGCCGTGATCATCGGCATAGAAACAAGCATCGCAAACAACAGCGCGATTTTGCTCATTATTATTCCTGCTTATATTTATCTGCCGGCGCAATGGGATTGGCCAGCGTGCCACTGATTATTGTTTTTACTGCTGCAAAACACCGCCAGATTACCAGCGCGTTTATTTTTAGCAATACGTGATATGTATAAAAAAACGACAAAGCTCGATAAAAGTGAAATGACCGGCAGATTTTAACGATAAGTAGTGAAAAACAGGCGAAATTTAATTGCGTTTGCTTGACCCAAGTCACGACGGAACGCAGAACAATGTTGCGAACAATGTTAATATTCCCTCTTCAATTTAACGCGCGATGGCGATTGAAGCGGCGGGGGTTATGGCATATAACCCGGCCGTTTTGGTGGTTATTTGGCTACAGACCGTTAACACATCGATTGTCACGCAAACAACGGAAAGGGGGAATCAAGGGAATGCGCGTTACCCCATATATTCACTGCGAGAAAGTTCATGTTGGGCGTGCCGTCGTGCGCACTGCCCGGCAATCCTGGCATCGTCCGCACCCGCCTCTGGGGCCGGTCAGACGTGTAAACCAAACTACATCGTATAAATCCTATGATTAAGATCAGAAAAGGGTTAGATCTGCCGATAGCCGGAGCCCCGGTTCAGGCGATCCAAGATGGCCCGAACATTCAGCATGTCGCCCTGCTTGGGGAAGAGTATGTCGGAATGCGTCCCTCCATGCTGGTGCAGGAAGGCGATACCGTTAAGAAAGGCCAGGCGTTGTTCGAAGATAAGAAAAACCCCGGGGTTTTCTTCACGGCTCCCGCCAGCGGCCGCATCGTCGCGATTAACCGCGGCGAGCGGCGCGTCTTGCAATCGGTGGTGATTGCGCTGGAAAACGGCGGCGACGATCAGCTCGAGTTCGCGCACTACCCGCTGGGTGAACTCAGCCAACTGCCGCGCGAACAGGTCGAAAGCGAACTGATCGCCAGCGGCCTGTGGACCGCGCTGCGCACCCGCCCGTTCAGCAAAACGCCAAGCCCCGGCAGTGAACCGCGCGCCATTTTCGTCACCGCCATGGATACCCAACCGTTGGCCGCCGATCCGCAGGTGATCATCGCCGAACAGCAGGCGGCGTTCAACGCCGGGCTGGTGGTCTTGGCGCGTCTGACGGCGGGTAAGGTACACGTATGCCACGCCGCCGGCGCCTCGGTTGGCCAGCAGAGCGGCCCGCAGATCGCCTACAGCGAATTTGCCGGCCCGCATCCCGCCGGGCTGGCGGGCACTCACATTCACTTCCTCGAACCGGTCAGCCTGAAGAAAACCGTTTGGCACATCGGCTACCAGGACGCGATCGCCATCGGCACCCTGTTCACCACCGGCAAGCTCGACACCCGCCGGGTCGTGGCGCTGGCCGGGCCGCAGGTGACGCAGCCGGCGCTGCTGCGCACTCGTCTGGGGGCCAGCCTCGATGAGCTGACCGCCGGCCGCCTGAAAGAGGGCGAGAACCGGGTGATCTCCGGTTCGGTGCTGAACGGCATGCACGCAGCCGGGCCGAACGCCTGGCTGGGCCGTTTCCACTCGCAGGTGTCGGTGCTGGAAGAAGGGCGCGACAAAGAGCTGTTCGGCTGGATCGTGCCGTCGCCGAACAAGTTCTCCATTACCCGCACCACGCTGGGCCACTTCCTGAAAAACAAACTGTTCGCCTTCTCGACCACCACTAACGGCGGCGAACGCGCCATGGTGCCGATCGGCAACTACGAGCGGGTGATGCCGCTGGATATTTTGCCGACGCTGCTGCTGCGCGATCTGCTGGCGGGCGACAGCGACAGTGCGCAGGCGCTGGGCTGCTTGGAGCTGGACGAGGAAGATCTGGCGTTGTGCACCTTCGTTTGCCCCGGCAAGTATGAGTACGCGCCGGTGCTGCGCGAGGTGCTGACCAAGATTGAGCAGGAAGGATAACCAATGGGCCTGAAGAATTATTTTGAGAAGATAGAGCATCACTTCACGCCGGGCGGCAAACTGGAAAAGTGGTACCCGCTGTATGAAGCGACCACCACGGTGTTTTACACCCCCGGCACGGTGACGCGCGGCGCTTCGCACGTGCGCGACGCCATCGATTTGAAACGCATGATGATCCTGGTGTGGCTGGCGGTGTTCCCGGCGATGTTCTGGGGCATGTACAACGTCGGCCAGCAGGCGATCCCGGCGCTGCACCATCTGTACAGCGGCGACGCGCTGCAACAGGTGCTGGCGGGCGACTGGCATTATCGCTTGGCGCAGTGGCTCGGCGCCTCGCTGGCGGCCGACGCCGGCTGGGTCAGCAAGATGGTGCTGGGCGCCTGTTACTTCCTGCCGATCTACGCCGTGGTGTTCGTCGTCGGCGGCTTCTGGGAAGTGCTGTTCGCCATCATCCGCAAGCATGAGGTCAACGAAGGTTTCTTCGTCACCTCTATCCTGTTCGCGCTGATCGTGCCGCCGACCCTGCCGCTGTGGCAGGCCGCGCTGGGTATCACCTTCGGCGTGGTAGTGGCCAAAGAGATCTTCGGCGGCACCGGGCGCAACTTCCTCAACCCGGCGTTGGCCGGCCGCGCTTTCCTGTTCTTCGCCTATCCGGCGCAGATCTCCGGCGACTTGGTGTGGACTTCCGCGGACGGTTTCTCCGGCGCGACGCCGCTGGCGCAGTGGAGCGCGGGCGGGGCGCACAGCCTGAGCAACGTCGCCACCGGCCAGTCCATCAGCTGGATGGACGCTTTCCTCGGCAACATTCCCGGCTCCATCGGTGAGGTGTCCACGCTGATGATCCTGATCGGCGGGGCGATTATCCTGTTCGGCCGCGTGGCCTCCTGGCGCATCGTCGCCGGCGTGATGCTCGGCATGGTGGCTTCCGCCATGCTGTTCAACGCCATCGGTTCGGACACCAACCCGATGTTCGCCATGCCGTGGTACTGGCATCTGGTGCTGGGCGGCTTCGCCTTCGGCATGATCTTTATGGCGACCGACCCGGTTTCCGCCTCCTTCACCAATAAGGGGAAATGGTGGTACGGCATTCTGATCGGCGTGATGTGCGTGCTGATCCGGGTAGTCAACCCCGCCTATCCGGAAGGTATGATGCTGGCGATCCTGTTCGCCAACCTGTTCGCACCGCTGTTCGATTACCTGGTGGTGCAGGCCAACATCAAGCGGAGAAAAGCCCGTGGCGAATGAAGCGAAAAACGACGGCATCGGTAAAACGCTGCTGGTAGTGCTGCTGCTGTGTCTGGTGTGTTCAGTGGTGGTGGCGGGCTCCGCCGTCGGCCTGAAGTCCAAACAGCAGGAGCAAAAGCTGCTCGATAAGCAGCGCAATATTCTCGACGTAGCCGGCCTGTTGCAGCCGAAAATGGAGAGCGAGCAGGTCAAGCGCCTGTACAGCGAGCGCATCGAACCGCGCCTGGTGGATCTGAACAGCGGCGAGTTTGTCGCCGGCAAGGCGGCGGCGTTCGATCTGGGCGCCGCGCTGCGCGACGACGCCAAAAGCGTGGCGCTGGCGGCGGGCGACGATCCGGCCGGCATCAAGCGCCGCAGCAACCAGGCGGAAATCTACCTGGTGCGCGATGAAAGCGGCCAGGTGAACAAGATTGTGCTGCCGGTATACGGCACCGGTCTGTGGTCGATGATGTATGCCTTTGTGGCATTGGATAACGACGGCAACACGGTCAAAGGCATCACCTACTACGACCAGGGGGAAACGCCGGGGCTGGGCGGTGAGGTCGAGAACCCGTCCTGGCGCCAGCAGTGGGTCGGCAAGCAGCTGTTCGACGACAACGGCCAGCCGGCGATCCGCGTGGTGAAAGGCGGCGCGCGCCAGGGGGATGTGCACGGGGTGGACGGCCTGTCCGGCGCCACGCTGACCTCCAACGGCGTGCAGCATACGTTTGATTTCTGGTTGGGCGAGCACGGCTTCGGCCCGTTCCTGAAAAAAGTTCGTGAAGGAGCGCTGAAAAATGGCTGATTCCAAAGAGATAAAGCGGGTCCTGCTGGGGCCGCTGTTCGACAATAACCCGATCGCCCTGCAGGTGCTGGGCGTCTGTTCGGCGCTGGCGGTGACCACCAAGCTGGAAACGGCGGTGGTGATGACCATTGCGGTGACGCTGGTGACCGCGTTCTCCAGTTTCTTCATCTCGCTGATCCGTCATCATATTCCCAACAGCGTGCGCATCATCGTGCAGATGGCGATCATCGCCTCGCTGGTGATCGTGGTCGATCAGCTGTTGCGCGCCTATGCGTTCGAGATCTCCAAGCAGCTGTCGGTGTTCGTCGGCCTTATCATCACCAACTGCATCGTGATGGGGCGGGCTGAGGCCTACGCCATGAAGTCGCCGCCGATCGAGAGCTTTATGGACGGCATCGGCAACGGGCTGGGTTACGGGGTGATCCTGGTGCTGGTCGGTTTCCTGCGCGAGCTGATCGGCTCCGGCAAGCTGTTCGGCGTTCCGGTGCTGGAAACGGTGCAGAACGGCGGCTGGTATCAGCCGAACGGCCTGTTCCTGCTGGCACCGAGCGCGTTCTTCATCATCGGCCTGCTAATCTGGGTGCTGCGCACCCTGAAGCCGGCGCAGATCGAAAAGGAGTAAAGGCCGATGGAACACTATATCAGCCTGTTTGTGCGCGCGGTGTTCGTTGAGAACATGGCGCTGGCGTTCTTCCTCGGGATGTGTACCTTCCTGGCGGTGTCGAAGAAGGTCTCGACCGCCTTTGGCCTGGGCATCGCGGTGACCATCGTGCTCGGCATTTCGGTGCCGGTGAACAACCTGGTCTACAACCTGATCCTGCGCGACGGCGCGCTGGTGGAAGGCGTCGATCTGAGCTTCCTCAACTTCATCACCTTCATCGGCGTGATCGCAGCGCTGGTGCAGATTCTGGAGATGATCCTCGATCGCTTCTTCCCGTCGCTGTATAACGCGCTCGGCATCTTCCTGCCGCTCATTACCGTGAACTGCGCCATCTTCGGCGGCGTGTCCTTCATGGTGCAGCGCGACTACAACTTCGCCGAATCGGTGGTGTACGGCTTTGGTTCCGGCACCGGCTGGATGCTGGCGATCGTCGCCATGGCGGGGATCCGCGAAAAACTCAAGTATGCCAACGTGCCGGCAGGGCTGCGCGGTCTGGGCATTACCTTTATCACCACCGGACTGATGGCGCTGGGCTTCATGTCCTTCTCCGGTGTTCAGTTGTAAAGGCGGGAAGAATTTATGGAAATTATTTTAGGCGTAGCGATGTTCACCGCCATCGTGATGGTGCTGGTGTTGCTGATCCTGTTCGCCAAATCGAAGCTGGTGAACACCGGTGACATCGCGGTGGAAATCAACGGCGATCTGGATAAGAGCTTCCATGCGCCGGCGGGCGACAAGCTGCTCAACGTGCTCTCCAGCCAGGGGATCTTCGTCTCCTCGGCCTGCGGCGGCGGCGGCTCCTGCGGCCAGTGCCGGGTGGTGATCAAAGAGGGCGGCGGCGATATCCTGCCGACCGAGCTCTCGCACATCAACAAGCGCGAAGCGAAAGAAGGGTGCCGCCTGGCGTGCCAGGTGAACGTGAAGCAGAACCTGAAGATTGAGCTGCCGGAAGAGATCTTCGGCGTGAAGAAATGGGAGTGCGAGGTTATCTCCAACGATAACAAAGCCACCTTTATCAAAGAGCTGAAGCTGAAGATCCCCGATGGCGAAGACGTGCCGTTCCGCGCGGGCGGTTTCATCCAGATCGAAGCGCCGGCGCACGACATCAGTTACGCCGACTTCGACGTGCCGCAGGAGTATCGCGGCGACTGGGACAAGTTCAACCTGTTCCGCTACCGTTCGACGGTGAACGACACCACGGTGCGCGCCTACTCGATGGCCAACTACCCGGAAGAGAAGGGCATCATCATGCTCAACGTGCGTATCGCCACGCCGCCGCCGAACAATCCGGACGTGCCGCCGGGCATCATGTCTTCCTATATCTGGTCGCTGAAGCCGGGCGACAAGGTGACCATCTCCGGGCCGTTCGGCGAGTTCTTCGCCAAGGACACCGACGCCGAAATGATCTTTATCGGCGGCGGCGCGGGCATGGCGCCGATGCGTTCGCACATCTTCGATCAGCTCAAGCGTTTGAACTCGAAACGCAAGATCACCTTCTGGTACGGCGCGCGTTCGCTGCGCGAGATGTTCTATGAAGAAGACTTCAACCAGCTGCAGGCGGAGAACGAAAACTTCACCTGGCACGTGGCGCTGTCGGATCCGCAGCCGGAAGATAACTGGACCGGCTACACCGGCTTTATCCATAATGTTCTGCTGGAGAACTACCTGAAGAACCACCCGGCGCCGGAGGACTGCGAGTTTTACATGTGTGGGCCGCCGATGATGAACGCCGCGGTGATCAAGATGCTCAAAGATCTGGGCGTCGAAGACGAAAACATCATGCTGGATGACTTTGGTGGCTAAATGCGCGCATTGGCGATGAAGAACTGGCTGACGGGCGTGGCGCTGAGCGCCACCCTGCTGCTGACCGGCTGCGGGCCGGAACAGGTGGACCTGACGGGTAAAACCATGGGCACCTCGTATTCGATCCGTTACGTGACCGGCGAAGATACGCCGTCGGCGCGCGAGATGCAGGCGGAGATCGACAAACGGCTGGAGCAGGTGAACGATCAGATGTCCACCTACCGGCCGGATTCCGAGCTGAGCCGCTTCAACGCCAGCCGCGACATTGACCGGCCGTTCCCGGTTTCGCCGGCCACCGCCGAAGTGGTGCGCGAAGCGCTGCGCATCAACCGCGTCACCGATGGCGCGCTGGACGTGACCGTCGGGCCGCTGGTCAACCTGTGGGGCTTCGGCCCGGAAGGACGGCCGGACAAAGTGCCGAGCGAGGCGGAGCTGGAGCATCGTCGCGCCTGGACCGGCGCCGACAAACTGTCGGTGCAGGGCAGCGCGCTGGTGAAAAGCATCCCTGAGCTGTACGTCGATCTGTCGTCGATCGCCAAAGGGTATGGCGTGGACGTGGTGGCGGAATACCTGCAATCGCAGCACGTGCAAAACTACATGGTGGATATCGGCGGCGAAGTGCGCACGCGCGGGCATAACGGCGAACAAAAGCCGTGGCGCATCGCCATCGAGCGCCCGACCGCCGGTACGCAGCAGCAGGCGCAGCTGGTGATCCAGCCGGGAGAGATGTCGATCGCCACCTCGGGTGACTATCGCAACTACTTCGAGCAGGACGGGGTGCGCTATTCGCACACTATCGATCCGGTTACCGGCCGGCCCATTCATCACCGTTTGGTGTCGATCACCGTGCTGAGCCCGACCTGCATGACCGCCGACGGCCTGTCCACCGGCCTGAACGTGATGGGGCCGGAGCGCGGCATGGCGCTGGCCAACCTGCTCGGCATCCCGGTGTTCATGATCGTGAAAACCGCCGACGGCTTTGAGGAGCGTTATTCAGACGCGTTCAAGCCCTATCTGAAAAAGCGTTCGTGAGGTTGCTATGTTGACGGTATTCGCCGCTACCTTCGTGTTGTTTCTGCTGATCGTCGGCGGCATGTCGCTGGGCTATGTGTTCAAACGCAAAAGCCTGCAGGGCAGCTGCGGCGGCATCACCGCGCTGGGTATGGAGAAAGTCTGCGACTGCCCGGAGCCGTGCGATGCGCGCAAAAAGCGCGAAGCCAAAGCGGCGCAGCGGCGCGAGCAGTTGGACAAGCACCGCATTCTGTAGCTGTAGCGAAAACCCGGCCTTGGCCGGGTTTTTTATTTCGCCTTGCGGAAGCTTTTCGCCTCGGCCGGGGAGTTAACCATCACGCCGTCGGCGCCCAGCGCCAGCGCCTGCTGATATTCCTGCGGCGAGTTGACCCCGAACAGGATAATGTGCGCCGGGCCCTGCGAGCGGAAACAGTCCATCGACTCTTTATCCCAGGTCAGAAACGCCTTCGAACGCCCTTCGCCGAGGGTATATTTCTCTACCACCTCCACCTCGCGCTTCAGCTCCAGCCCGTACCAGCGCGGCTGCCGGTTGTCCGGTTTGACGTCGCACTGGTGCGCCATGGTGACGTTGGCCAGCAGCGTGCGGGTCTCGTCGCGGTTTTCAAAGCGGGGGATGGCCGGCGGCAGCGCCTGCAGGTATTTGGCGTCGGTAGAGTAGACGCGGATGCGGTTCAGGCTGTCGGTGCTTTGCAACGTCGCCAGCAGCGCCTGGCCAAACTGCGCCGGATCGGCGTCCGGGGATTTGATGTCCAGATAAAAGGTGACGTGCGGAAACGCCTTCAGCACGTCGTCGAGGCGCGGAATGCCGATGCCCCGGCCGCGGAACGGGTGGGCGTCACCCTTGGCGAAGGCCCAGCCGGCATCGGTCTCGGCCAGCTGCGCGGCGGTATAGCCAGAGACCGGGCCCTGCCGGTTGGTCAACGCTTTCAGATCCGAGGGGCGGTACAGCACGATGACGCCGTCTTTGGATTCTTGCAGGGTGATCCAAACGGCGTCGGCGCCGTTTTTCAGCGCGGTTTCGATGGCGATGCGAGTGTTTTCCGGCGCATCGGCGGTGCCGCCGCGATGGGCGACGATCGCCGGCGCATGACCGGCGGCGGCGCTGGCCGCCAGCGCGCTCAGCGAGAGCGCGGAAGCCAGCAGCCAATGAGAAAATCTGATCATGTAGAGTACCTTGTCGTTATCGTTGTGGTGAGCCGCACGGGATGGCGGAAATCATACTATTGAAAAATTAAGCTTTTTTAACAACGCGGAAATATCTGGCGGAAACGGCGCTTTCATCGAAGCCTGCGGCCTTGAGCTTTCGGTATCTGACTGTATACTTATACAGTGTTACCGGAGGGTGCGATGCGTAAAATCATTCATGTCGATATGGACTGCTTCTTCGCGGCGGTGGAAATGCGCGACGATCCCAGCCTGCGCGATATTCCGTTGGCGATTGGCGGCAGCGCCGATCGGCGCGGGGTGATCAGCACCGCCAACTACCCGGCGCGGCGCTACGGCGTACACAGCGCCATGTCCACGGCGATGGCGCTCAAGCTGTGCCCGCATCTCACCCTGCTGCCGGGGCGCATGGCGGCCTATAAAGAGGCTTCGCTGCACATCCGTGAAATCTTCGCCCGCTATACCCCGTTGATCGAGCCGCTGTCGCTTGATGAAGCCTATCTCGACGTGACAGACAGCCCGCAATGCAACGGTTCGGCGACGCTGATCGCTCAGGAGATCCGTCAGGCGATTGCCGACGAGCTGAACCTGACCGCGTCGGCCGGCGTGGCGCCGATCAAGTTTCTCGCCAAAATCGCCTCCGAGATGAACAAGCCGAACGGGCAATACGTGATCACGCCGGCGCAGGTGCCGGCGTTTTTACAGCAGCTGCCGCTCAGCAAGATCCCCGGCGTCGGCAAGGTGACCGCCAAACGGCTGGAGGAAGTGGGGCTCATCACCTGCGCCGACGTGCAGCAATACGATTTGGCGCAGCTGCTCAAGCGCTTCGGCAAGTTTGGCCGGGTGTTGTGGGAGCGGTGTCAGGGCATCGATCGGCGCGAAATCTCGGCGGAGCGGCTGCGCAAATCGGTGGGGGTGGAGCGCACGCTGGCGGAAGACATTCACGACTGGGAAGACTGCGAAACGCTGATTATCGACAAACTCTATCCCGAGCTGGAGATGCGGCTGCGCAAGGTAAAGCCGGATCTGCACATCGCCCGGCAGGGCGTGAAGCTGAAGTTTCAGGATTTTCAGCAAACCACCCAGGAGCACGTCTTCCCGGTGTTGAACCGGCAGGATTTGCTGGAGGTGGCGCGGCAGGCGTGGCGCGAGCGGCGCGAAGGGCGCGGCGTGCGGCTGGTGGGGCTGCATGTGACGCTGCTCGATCCGCAGCTGGAGCGGCAGCTGGCGCTGCCTTGGGAATAAAAAAGCCGGCGAGTCGCCGGCTTTTTGCGTTAAGCGCGCAGATTACGCGCGCTCAGGGATCGCTTTCAGCAGCGAGGTCAGCAGCTTCCAATACAGACCGACGCTTTCGATATGCACTTGCTCATCCGGCGAGTGCGGGCCGGTGATGGTTGGCCCGATCGATACCATATCCATGTTTGGATACGGCTTTTTGAACAGGCCGCATTCCAGGCCGGCGTGGATCACCATGATGTTCGGCGTCTTGTTGAACAGCTCCTGATACAGCTCGCGCACCAGGTGCATCACCGGCGAGTCGGCGTCCGGTTGCCAGCCCGGGTAGCCGCCCTTCGGCGCCACGTTGGCGCCGGCCAGCTGGCCCAGCGCGGTCAGCATCTCGACCACGTAATCTTTGCCGCTGTCGATCAGGGAGCGGATCAGGCAGATGATTTCCGCTTCGTTTTCGCTGGTGGTGACCACGCCGACGTTCAGCGAGGTTTCCACTACGCCTTTGACCGCGTCGCTCATGCGGATCACGCCGTTCGGCGTGCCGTTCAGCAGCGCCAGGAAGCGTTGCTGGCTGTCGGCGCTCAGCGCCTGCGAAGCGCTGGTGGTCGGCTCCAGCAGCACGGTGATGTTCTTCTCTTTGGCGGAGAGTTCGTTCTGCAGCACGGCCAGGAACTCTTGGCTCAGCGCTTTCAGCGCGTCGGCTTTGTCCGCCGGCACCGCAACTACCGCGGAGGCTTCACGCGGAATGGCGTTGCGCAGGGTGCCGCCGTTCAGGTCCAGCACGCGCAGGTTCAGCGCCGCCGCATGGGCGAACAGGAAGCGCGCCAGCAGTTTGTTGGCGTTGCCCAGCCCGACGTGGATCTCGGCGCCGGAATGGCCGCCTTTCAGACCCTTGAGGGTCAGTTTCAGGGTTTGGTAACCGGCCGGCACCGCTTCGCGCTGCAGCGGCAGGGTGGTGATGAAGTCGATACCGCCGGCGCAACCCATGTAGATTTCGCCTTCCTCTTCGGAATCGGTATTGATCAGGATGTCCGCCTGCAGCCAGTTCGGCTGCAGCCCGAAGGCGCCGTCCATGCCGGCTTCTTCGGTCATGGTCAGCAGCACTTCCAGCGGGCCGTGCTCAACGCTGTCGTCGGCCAGCACCGCCAGGGCGGAGGCCATGCCGATGCCGTTGTCGGCGCCCAGCGTGGTGCCGCGCGCTTTCACCCACTCGCCGGCGATATAAGGCTGGATCGGATCCTTGGCGAAGTCGTGCACGGTGTCGTTATTCTTTTGCGGCACCATGTCCAGGTGCGCCTGCAGCGCGACCGGCTTGCGGTTTTCCATGCCTTTGGTGGCCGGTTTGCGCAGCAGGATATTGCCGACCTGATCGCGCTCGGCGTGCAGGTTCTTTTCTTTGGCCCAGGTGAGGATGTGCTGCGCCAGCGCTTCTTCATGATAAGAAGGGTGTGGGATAGAACAGATCTTGGCGAAAATATCCCACAGCGGCTGTGGCGAAAGCTGAGACAATTCAGACACTATAAGTCTCCTGTGACGGCAGGCTCCGACAGGACGGGCGTGCCGCGCGGTTAAGGTGAGTGGGCATCTGTGCGTCGTGGCACGATCGTCAGAGAATATCACTTTATTTCCGGCGGTGCGCGCCCCGTATTGTGCGGTTTAAGCGCTTGATCACACGGCTTCGCGGCGGGAACGCTCGTTTTTTCAGCATCAATCACCGAAAAGCCGCCCGGCGGAAATCGCGAGGTTTTCCTCGGTACAGCTGGAATTCAACGCGGCCAGTCTCTATAATCTCGCGCAACCTTTTTTCCCCTGAACTATAAAGTAAGCCGCTTCACCAGCCGGCTGGGACACGATTCTATGAGCGAAAAATACGTTGTTACCTGGGATATGCTGCAAATACACGCACGCAAGCTGGCGCACCGCCTGCTGCCTGCCGACAAATGGACGGGCATCATTGCCGTCAGCCGCGGCGGCCTGGTGCCGGCGGGTCTGCTGGCGCGTGAGCTGGGCATCCGCTATGTGGATACCGTCTGCATTTCCAGCTATGACCATGACAACCAGCGCGAAATGAAAGTGCTCAAGCGCGCCGAAGGCGACGGTGAAGGCTTCATCGTGGTGGACGATCTGGTGGATACCGGCGGCACCGCGAAAGCGATCCGCGACATGTACCCGAAAGCGCATTTCGTCACCATCTTCGCCAAGCCGGCGGGCCGTCCGCTGGTGGACGACTACGAGGTCGACATCCCGCAGGATACCTGGATCGAACAGCCGTGGGACATGGGCGTCAGCTTCGTTCCCCCTATCGGCGGTCGCTAAGCCCAGCCAGTTCCAGCCCAACGCCCGGTTATGCCGGGCGTTTGCGTTATCTTGGTTTATCCCGCCAGAGTTAGGTACACTACCTCCAGTTAAGTAGGCCTGTTGCGGCCTATCGCCAGATTTACGGAGGCTGTTGTTACCATGGCACAGGCCAACCTTTCTGAAATTCTTTTCAAGCCCAAATTCAAACACCCTGAAACCTCGACGCTGGTGCTGCGCGCGCGCAACAAAGTCAGCGCCGCCATGCATTCCGCATTGGAAGGCGACACTACCGGCAGCTGGTATCGCATGCTGAACCCGCTGCTGTGGGCCTGGCGCGGCGTCAGCCCGATCGAAATCCACGAAGTGCTGGCGCGTATCGCCGCCTCGGACGCCGAACGCAGCAATCCGCAGCGGCTGGATACCGTGGTGGGCTACCGCAACGGCAACTGGATCTACGAGTGGATCCATCAGGGCATGCAGTGGCAGCAGCGGGCGACGGAGCAGCAGGATCCGCTGCTCGGCGGCGAGTACTGGCTGAAGGCCGCGAGCCTGTACAGCATCGCCGGTTACCCGCACCTGAAGGGCGACGAGCTGGCCGAACAGGCGGAGATGCTGGCTAACCGCGCTTACGAAGAGGCGGCGCTGCTGTTGCCGTATCAGCTGAAAGAGCTGGAGTTTCGCATCGAAGGCGGCGGCAGCGTCACCGGCTTCCTGCACATGCCCGAGAAGGGCGAAGCGCCGTTCCCGACGGTGCTGATGTGCGGCAGCCTCGATACGCTGCAGACCGACTATCACCGTCTGTTCCGCGACTACCTGGCGCCGCACGGCATCGCCATGCTGACGCTCGATATGCCGTCGATCGGCTCCTCCTGCAAATGGAAGCTGACGCAGGATTCCAGCTACCTGCATCAGCAGGTGCTGATCCAGCTGGCCTCGGTGCCGTGGGTGGATCATCAGCGGGTGAGCGCTTTCGGCTTCCGTTTCGGCGCCAACGTGGCGGTGCGACTGGCCTATCTGGAGCCGCAGCGGCTGCGCGGCGTGGCCTGCCTGGGGCCGGTGGTGCATCGCCTGCTGTGCGACAGCAGCACCCAGCTGAACGTGCCGGACATGTATATGGACGTGCTGGCCAGCCGCATGGGCATGGCTAACGCTTCCGACAACGTGCTGAAGGTGGAGCTGAACAGCTACTCGCTGAAAATGCAGGGGCTGCTGGGGCGCCGTTGCCCGACGCCGATGATCTCCGGCTACTGGGAGCGCGATACGCTCAGCCCGAAAGAAGAGTCGCAGCTGATCGTCACCTCTTCGGTGAGCGGCAAGCTGATCGCCATCCCGCGCACCCCGGTTTACGACAGCTTCCACCGGGCGTTGCTGCAGATGTCCGGTTGGCTGAAGGATAAAATGCGTTAATTAGTTGCTAAATTTTAACAATTTGTTAAAAAGAGTGGTCTACATTGAGGAGGTTAGAGAATGACGTTACCGAGTGGTCACCCTAAAAGCCGACTAATGAAACGTTTTGCCAGCTTGGGGCCGTACCTGCGTGAAGGGCAATGTGAGAACGACCGGTTTTTCTTTGATTGTTTGGCCGTCTGCGTCAATGTAAAGCCCGCTCCGGAGAAGCGTGAGTTCTGGGGCTGGTGGATGGAGCTGCAGGCGGAAGAGGCGCGCTTCACCTATTCGTACCAATTCGGCCTGTTCGACAAGGAAGGCAACTGGACGACGCAAAACATTAAGGATGATGAAGTGAACGCCAAACTGGAAGACACCCTGCGCGACTTCCATCGCCGCCTGGGCGAACTGCTGGCGACCATGGAACTGGGGCTGGAACCCGCCGATGATTTCAAAGAAAAACTGATCAAACTCTCCGCCTGACCCCGTTTGACCACGTATTGTGCTGATTTCGCGTTGTGCCTGTTGGCATAACGCGTCTCTCCTGTTACAAAGACCTTTGCACTCTTCTTCTCATCATTACACACGGCAGAAATACTATGAACGGCAGCCAGACATTGGTTGTGAAATTGGGCACCAGCGTGTTGACCGGCGGATCGCTGCGTCTGAACCGCGCCCACATCGTCGAATTGGTGCGCCAGTGCGCGCAGCAACACGCCGCGGGCCACCGCATCGTCATCGTCACCTCCGGCGCCATCGCCGCCGGGCGCGAGCACCTGGGCTATCCCGAGCTGCCCGCCACCATCGCCTCCAAGCAGCTGCTGGCGGCGGTGGGGCAGAGCCGGCTGATCCAGCTGTGGGAACAGCTGTTCTCCATTTACGGCATCCACGTCGGGCAGATGCTGCTGACGCGCGCCGATCTGGAAGACCGCGAGCGCTTCCTCAACGCGCGCGACACCATGACGGCGCTGCTGGACAACCGCATCGTGCCGGTAATCAATGAGAACGACGCCGTCGCCACCGCCGAAATCAAGGTGGGCGACAACGATAACCTGTCGGCGCTGGCGGCCATTCTGGCCGGGGCCGACAAACTGCTGCTGCTGACCGATCAGCAGGGCCTCTACACCGCCGATCCGCGCAACAACCCGCAGGCCGAACTGATCCGTGAGGTGCACGGCATTGACGACGCGCTGCGCGCCATCGCCGGCGACAGCGTCTCCGGTCTGGGCACTGGCGGTATGGGCACCAAACTGCAGGCGGCCGACGTAGCCTGCCGCGCCGGTATCGACGTGGTGATCGCCGCGGGCAGCAAGCCGGGCGTGGTGTCGGACGTGATCGAAGGCAAACCGGTGGGCACCCGTTTCCACGCGCTGGAAACCCCGCTGGAGAGCCGCAAGCGCTGGATCTTCGGCGCGCCGCCGGCCGGCGAGATCACCGTCGACGACGGTGCGGTGGAAGCGATGATGGCGCGCGGCAGTTCGCTGCTGCCGAAAGGCATCCGCGAAGTGAAGGGCGACTTCTCGCGCGGTGAAGTGATCCGCATCCGCAACCAGGCGGGGCGCGATCTGGCACACGGCGTCAGCCGCTACAACAGCGACGCGATGCGCATGATCGCCGGGCACCACTCGCAGGAAATCAGCGAAATCCTCGGTTATGAATACGGTCCGGTGGCAGTGCACCGCGACGATATGATTGTCAGTTAAGGAGTGAGCATGCTGGAGCAGATGGGGAAGGCCGCCAAGCAGGCCTCCTGGCAGCTGGCGGTGCTGAGCACGGCGAAGAAGAATCAGGTGCTGTCGGTGATGGCCGACAGGCTGGAAGCCAACAGCGAAGCGATCCTGCTGGCGAACGAACAAGACATGGCGCAGGCGCGCGCCAGCGGCATGAGCGAAGCGCTGCTCGATCGCCTGCTGCTGACCCCGGCGCGGCTGGCGGCGATCGCCAACGACGTGCGCCAGGTATGCCGCCTGAACGATCCGGTCGGTCACGTGCTGGACGGCAACCTGCTGGACAGCGGGCTGAAGCTGGAGCGCCGCCGGGTGCCGCTCGGCGTGATCGGCGTGATTTACGAGGCGCGGCCGAACGTTACCATCGACGTCGCCAGCCTGTGCCTGAAGACCGGCAACGCGGTGATCCTGCGCGGCGGGAAAGAGACGCACAACACCAACCAGGCGACGGTGAAAGTGATCCAGCAGGCGCTGGAACAGTGCGGCCTGCCAGCGGCGGCGGTGCAGGCGATCGACAGCCCGGATCGCGCGCTGGTGAACGAACTGCTGCGCCTGGATCGCTATGTCGACATGCTGATCCCGCGCGGCGGCGCCGGCCTGCACAAGCTGTGCCGCGAGCAATCGACCATTCCGGTGATCACCGGCGGCATCGGCGTGTGCCATACCTACGTGGATGCCGACGTCGACTTCGACAAGGCGCTGACGGTGATTGAAAACGCCAAGATCCAGCGCCCGAGCGCCTGTAACTCGCTGGAGACGCTGCTGGTGAACCGCAGCATCGCCGCCGAGTTCCTGCCGGCGCTGAGCGCCAAAATGGCGGCGGCGGGCGTGACACTGCACGCGGCGGAAAACGCGCTGCCGCTGCTGCAGGGCGGCCCGGCGACGGTGGTGCCGGTGAATGCGGAGGATTACGACGACGAGTGGCTGTCGCTGGATCTGAACGTATTGCTGGTGGACGATATCGATCAGGCCATCGACCACATCCGCACCCACGGCACCAACCACTCCGACGCGATCCTCACCCGCTCGCTGAGCAGCGCCGAGCACTTCGTGCGCGCGGTGGACTCCTCGGCGGTGTACGTCAACGCCAGTACCCGCTTCACCGACGGCGGCCAGTTCGGCCTAGGCGCGGAAGTGGCGGTGAGCACCCAGAAACTGCACGCCCGCGGCCCGATGGGCCTGGACGCGCTGACCACCTACAAATGGATCGGCTACGGCGACGATCTGGTGCGTAGCTAAGGCCGCATTGCGGTCATTCATAAAGAGGTCAGGGCGCAGCATGCTGCGCCCTGATTGTTTTTGGAAAAGGGGGACTGCACGACAGTCTGGTTGCTTGTAAAACGACCAAACGCCCCGGCGGCTCTTGACTCATTTCGCGCGCAGGTCTACCTTGTTCAACGCACTTCCGGCTTGCCCCGCAGGCCCGGCTCGATGCCGATATAGCTCAGTTGGTAGAGCAGCGCATTCGTAATGCGAAGGTCGTAGGTTCGACTCCTATTATCGGCACCACTCCCTCTCCAGACTCCATTTGCTTACCCTTTCGCCGGTTAAACAACCGTTTAATTAATCACTGTTATAATTACCCCTGTTGAGCCTTGATGGGTGAATGTTTTCCTCCTCAAGCATTGCGATGCGGCGCTCTGTGGAGCGGCATCCGTTTTTGGACATGCCGGTGGTTCGGTGAGAAGTAAGGAGAAGTGAACTATGAGCAGAAAAGACAAGCTCGCGGCGGCCCTGTTGGCCATCTTCCTGGGCGGACTGGGCATTCACAAGTTTTACCTGGGCATGAAGTGGTGGGGGCTGTTCTATCTGCTGTTCTGCTGGACGGGGATCCCGGCGATTGTCGGCTTTATTGAAGGCATTATTTATCTGTTCCAATCGGAAGAGAAGTTCAACCAGAAATACAATCCTGGTCTGATTTAAGGCCTTTCTGACGGCGCCTCCTGTTAAGGGAAGCGCCGTTTTTCATTCCGTTACTGTTTCTTCATCATCATCTTGCCGCGCATCTCTTTGCTCATCATTTTATTCGAGCTGGAGATCACGCAGTTATATTGCTTGCCTTGGTTAATGATCATAAAGGTGCTGACCGGATTTTTAAAATCCTTGTCGATGGTGAAATAAATATACGCCTGTGGCAGCGCAGCCGGTTTAAAGGCGCCGAAGGCATACACATCCGCCAGGCCCAGCGCAGAGAGATCGACCGTCAGCTCCATGGGTTTCATGGAATCCGGCGATGGGAACATCGATTTGGCCGACATCATCATGGTGCTGCTGTTGATGGTGTAATCGGTTTTAACCTTCATGCCCATATATTTCGATTCCGGCATGGAAAGTTCTTTTTTGCAGGCGGCGTCATGCTGCGGCGCCGGGCTGCCATTTTCCATCACGGCGTGCACGTGTTCCAGCATCACCGCCGCGCTGCCGGTGGTAGGCTGCGCATCGGCCGCGTAAGCCACGCCGCTGAAGGCGGCCACAGAGGTAAGGATAATGCCTGTAACGATTTTCATTGTCGGTCTCCGGAATGCTAATAATGATATTAATTGCGGTGTGTAGCCTATTGGCTTGATAAAACGCAAAGTTATCCGTTCCATGGAGATAAAGCCTCCTCGGAATATTGTTGATAAAATATTTCCTCGCCCGCTAAAAAACGGACTTTTTTAATTGCTGTCAGTGTCTTTGTCCAACTGCATATAAATAGTCTGTCTAAACATAGTCAATGTTTGGAATATGCACAAATTATTGCAGTTTTTTTCTTTGTTTGTGCCTTTTGCTTTTAGGTTGAGAGAAATATCTCATTGCGATACAGAGGGTTGTGTTTTTAACGTAAATTCTTATGTGAAGCGTTATTTATGTGAGCGGTATGGTCACATAAACGATGCGCTAAGCGATTATATATTGTCAGGCTTATTATTGACGTTATTAAAGAATAACGCGGCGAGAGCCGCGTTTAACGGTCATTCAGCAACGGCGGGATTTCCTGGTAAAAAAAGTCGATCAGCGCTTTTACCGCTGGCGGCACCCCGCGGCGCGAGGGATAAAGCAGTACCAGCTCGCCGTTTTGCGGATGCCACCCGCGCAGCACCTCTTGCAAATCGCCACGTGCAAGCGCCTGGCGGCAGGCGTAATAGGGAATGCCGCAGATGCCTTGCCCATCAAGGGCGGCGCGCAGGATCACCTGCAAATTATCGCTGCTTAAGCGGGGCGAGAAGGGCACGTTGACGATGGCGTTTTGTGGCCCGTAGAGCCGCCAGCTCGGTGCCCCCTGTTGAGGCGGGTAAAGCAAACAGGGCATATCGCTCAGCTGTTGTGGCGATGACGGCGCGCCGTGTCGCGCCAGCCATGTCGGGCTGGCGGCCAACAGCCATTTAGCGGTGCCGAGCCGCCGCTGGATAAGCCCTGCGGCCTCGTTGGCGATGCCAAGCCCGCGGACAGTGAAGTCCAATCCTTCCTCCAACAGATCTATCCGTCGGGCGGTGACGTGGGTTTCTACGTTCACTTTGGGAAAGCGCGCCATAAATGCCGGCAGGAGCGGAGCGATCACTTCGTCCGCCAACAGCGGCGACGCGCTGAAACGCACGGTGCCGTTCGGTTCCGCCAGCGTGCGCAGCGCCGCCTGCTGCGCCTGATGCGCTTGCTGCATCATGGCGACACAGTGCAGATAGACCTGGTGGCCCACCTCGGTAAGCTGAATACGCCGCGAGGTTCTTTGCAGCAACCGCAGGTTGAGTTGACGTTCCAACTGCGCCACCTGGCGGCTCAGACGAGAGGTCGGGATGCCCAGCGCTGTACCGGCAGCGGTAAAGCCTTTGTGCTCAACCACCTGAGTGAAAAAATACATGGCGTTGAGATCGAGTGGAAATACCGTCATCACAGACTCCATCATGATCATTTTTGCAATGATAGCTTCTATTGTCGCCTATTTAACCCTGATCGATGCGGTTTTATCCTGCAGATACACCATTGTTGAAACGAGGATAAACATCATGAAAAACCTTTACCGCACTTTGGCTCTGACTATCGCCATGGCCGGGGCGGCGCAACCGGCCTTCGCGGCGCCGGCAGCGCCACAGCCGCATACCCAGGCGCAGCTGGCGTCCGGCCCTTTGCAGCTGTTGGATCGCCACAACTCGGTGCTGCTGTTGGTCGACCATCAGATCGGTCTGATCACCGGCGTGCGCGACATGGAGAGCGCAACGCTGAAACATAACGTCGTGGCGCTCGCCAAGGCGGCCCAGGTGATGGGCATTCCGGTGATCGTGACCTCGACCGGCGCCAACGGTCCGTTCGGGCCGATCATTCCGGAACTTAAGGCCGCGCTGCCGGGGGTGAACATTATCGATCGCCACAGCGTCAACGCCTGGGACGACGCGAACGTGCGCAAAGCGGTTGAGGCCACCGGCCGCAAAAAGATCGTGATCGCCGGCGTATCGCTGGAAGTGTGCGCCGGCTTCCCGGCGATCACGGCCAAAGCGGCGGGATACGACACCTATGTGGTGATCGACGCTTCCGGCACGTTCAATCAGTCCAAACATGAGGCGGGCATGGCGCGGCTGGTGCAGGCCGGAGTGATCCCGACGGATTACGGTACGGTGGGAGTAGAGTGGCTGGGGGATAACGGCGATGCCAAAGCCGGCGAGCTGTACGGCGCGCTGGATATGCCGGCGACGACTTTGGTGAATCAGCTGTTCCAGGCCAAGGGCAAATAGCGCCTGGCCTGATAGCGATATTTTTCAACCCCACTAACCGCCTGAGCTAGAATCAGGCGGTTTTCTCGTGGAAAAGGATATCGCCATGGCCGCCTGGGCACTTTTGATCGTCGGTTGGTTATTGATTTGGCAGGATTACCCGGTTTGGGGTGTGCTGTGCATCGCGCTGTTTGCCGTGCTGCAATGGGCGAAGTACGCCGCTAAAAGCGGGCAAGAACCTGAAGAAGCGGCAGAGTGGCGCAAGACCGACTGGCGTTCGCAGCCGATTGAGATGGTGCACGCCGGCGACAGCGATCGGCAGATTGGCGGCGTGGGGGAACTGGGCATGGGCGGCCCCAACTTTTGGACGCTGCTGCTGCGCGACGGAGCGGTGGTGCATGGCGCCTGTGCCGCGCCGCAGGACGTGGATGATGGCAAGCTGCGCCTGATCCCGACCCGCAGTCGTGAGGGTGAGGGGCTGACGGTGTACGAGCCTGCCGCCCGGATGATGTACGCGCTGCCTGCGTTGACCGATCGCGAGCAGGACGCCTTGGCCGCCGGTTCCGCCGAGGCGCTGGCGCGGCTGCGGGCGAGGTGTCGGCAGGCGGAGGCCACGTCGCTGCACCTTGTGCGCGGTCTTTGGGTGCCGCAGTGGGTAGCGGATCCGGCGGATCGGCTGGAGATCACCTTGGCCAGCGGCCGCGTGCTGGCAGCGCGCTCGATGTTGCCGGCGGATCTGCGCCAGGCGGACGATCCCGCCGCGCTGCTGCACACGCCGCCTTATGAGCTGTTGCTGGATAACAGGCCGACCGATCTCTTGGTGCGCGATCTCGAACGCGTGGCGGAATCCCCGGCGGGTGACGGTTTTAGCGTCGGCGGCTGCCAGTTCCGCGGCGAGCATATCGTCGATGGCCTATACCATCTCTACTTTGCCGGCGAGTGGTTCAGCCTGCTCTCTTATGCGCATAAACCGGCGGGCGGGCGCGGTTCGGACACCACCTTTTTCGTCGAGCGGGTCGAGCCGCAAGACGGCGGGGTGTTTGTGATTGAATGGGATGCCTACGGCGTGGGGCCAGGCAGGCGTGAGCCGCGCGTGGCGGCTCCGCCGGTCCTGGTTATCGCGGTAAGTTGGCAGGAAACGCCGCTGCAGTTGCCAACGGCCAATAACCGCGTGACCGTGCGCCTGCCCAACGCCGCGGCGTAAGGCTTAAGGCAGCACCCTGACTTCGCCGTTGTGCAAGGTCAGCACCGCGATCGGGCTGCCGGAGAAGCACTCCCTAAAGATCCAGTCGCTGGGCCGAAATGCCGCCGCAGGTAGCCCGGCCTGCCACTCCTCCCACTGCGGGGCCGGCTTATCCGGCGGTAAAGAGAAAGAGACCAGCCAACCGGCTTCGCAGTGCACCGTTTGGCCGGTTGGACGGGTGAAGGTATGCGCACCTGCCAGCTCCATCACCGGCGGTAAAACCTCGAAGGCGATGATCGGCACGCCGGCTACGCTCTGTGGCTGAGGAAAACGCACGGCGGTCACGCCGTTCATCGTGATGGGGCTGTCTTCGGTGCCGGGCTGGCGTGGTTCCTGGCGGTTCACCCAACTGCCTTTCGGCAGCGTGATTTCACCGAACGGTTTTGCCTCGTCGAGCGTCAGGTAGCGGCGCCGATTCCAGCGTTCTTCCGCCCGCTGGCTCTTGATGTCCTGGATGGCGATGTCGATCAGCATCAGCGCGAACGCCACCGGGTAGATCGCCAACGCCGAGGCCAACAGATAACCGCCCCAGGAAAGCGGCGGGCGCGGGCGGCCGCAGCGCGCGGCGGCGTAGCGCCAGCCCCACCAGGCGAGCAGGATGCCGGCGAGCAGCAGCGCCAACAACAGCGCCACCAGCCCCGCGACGCCGGCGCCATAGCCTAACAGCATGGCAGGTTCCTCATGTTCATGGCGTGGTGGAGCGATAGCGAACGAAGTAGGGCAGCGCCGGGGTCTCCCCGTCATCGCCATAGTGGCTTTCCGGTTCGATCACGGTTTGGCGTGCGTCGTCGCGCCCGTTGTAGCGGTACTCCAACGGCTGTCGGTAGCGCACTTCGGATGAACGCAGATCGAAAATCAGCGAAAGGCGCGCATCGCCGTTATCCGTTTGGGCGACCAGCTTGTCGTTGCCCGCCCACAGCTGATACAGCGATTTATCGCCGTTTTCCAACAGCACCGCCAACTGCCCGTCGGATTGATAGCGCAGCAGCTGATACAGCCCTCTGTCCAGCGTTTGGGCGATCAGGTAGATGCCGCCATCCGGAGCCTGCGCGCTTTCCTTGACGCGTACCGTTAGCCAATGCAGTTCGGCCACCTCGCCGGTTTTGCCGTTAACGGCAATGTGCAAGGCGCCGGAACCGAGCACCGGGTTCATCCAAAACAGCACGCGATCGCCATCAACGGCGGTAAAGATCTCGGGCATGGATTTGCGCTTACCGGAGGCGTAAGCCGTCGGTGACTCCTCCTCGCCGCGCTCAAAGCCCAGCAGCTGTCGCTCATCCAACAGCGCCGGCAGATCCAGCGTCTGCCGCCAATGGGCGCCAAAGTCCGGGCTGTAGAATACGCCTTCGGTGCTGATGAAATACAGCGCGCGCTTTCCCGACAGCGCCGCCAGTTTGCCGCCGATAAAGGAAGGCAGATTGTCGTCGCCCTCCGGCCAGGGGATCAGCGCCCCGATGGTACCCTGTTGCACATCGACCAGCCGGCGCCCTTTGGACAGAAAAAGCATGCACTCCTGCTCGACGCAAACCGCATCGTAGATTGATTCGTCGAGTTGCCCCAGCATCTGCAACCCCTTCGGGCCGGTGAATAACACCTGGCTGAGGTAGTTGGCCGCCCAGCCGTAGACGCTGTTGTAGGCGCTGGTCTCACTTCTTTTGCTGATGAGCAGCAGAGCGCCGTTTTGCGCCGGGTAGCTGTGGATGAGATCGTAACGGGCTATTGTCGGCAACGCCTCGTCGCTTTGGGTCCATTGCCACTGCGCATAGCGTTGTTCAGGGGCGAGGAAATAGACGCCCAGCGCGCTGGCCAAAAACAGCGTCAGGATAATAAGGGGTCTTTTATAAAGCGCTAGCGTCATCATTTCAGCTCCGTCACCTGTTCCTGCCGCCATAGCCTGCGGCGCAGATTGCGCAGGTATTTGAACGTCTTAAACGTGCGGTGCTGCTCAAAAGCGTAGAGGCGGCAGATCTGGGCGAAGCCCTCGATCAGCAGCGCCAGGCCGCTGACCATCAGCATCATCAGCAGCAGAATCGGCGGCAACTCACTGCCGAGGCGCTTCAGGGTCCAGGCATCCAGGTAAAAGCCCGCTGGGGTATCGGCGTTATCCCACACGATCAGACCGAGCATCAAACACATCATGATCGCGCCCAGGATGAAAACGACACGCGCGCTCAGGTTAAGGCCGGCTTCGGTGAAGTAGCGATTGCCGCCGATGAGATAGGTTTGGCGGTCGCGATGATTGATGATCCCGCGCACCGTAGGCAACTCGGGGACGGTGTCGTTCTCGCAGTACAACACCTGCAGCGGATCGCCCTTAGCGATGAAAAGCGGATGCTGCCGACGAAATACCGGATGCAGTTTGGTCGTGGGGACGTTGAGCGCACGGGTCGTCACCGCGAAGTGCGTCTCGTTCTGACGCCACGCGTAAGTGTCCAAATACTGCACCTGCCGCGGGATCTCATAGTGGCAAAGTTCGTAGCTCAGGGCGTTGACCGTCTCGATGCCGGAGGCCTCGACGCCGTCCGGAAGGGGAAGTGCGGTCTGCAGCGGTGCGGTCGTCGGCACGGCGTCTTTGCGGACGGCCCGGTATCTGATGCCGGGGATTTTCAGGCTGAGCGAATCGGGCGGCGTGACGTCTTGCCCCAGCAGCACGCGATCCAGCGCCCTGAGAAGGCGCCTGCGGCCGCGATGCCCGATCAGCAAGAGCTCTGAACCGACGAACAGCACCATGCCGATGCCGATAAGGCCGGCGATGATGGCGATAAAGAACAGAACAATGGTCAGCCAGGAATCTTCCCGGTCCATGATGAAAAAGCCCGCCGGGAAGCCACCGGCCAGCGCCGCGCCCAGCAGCAGCAGGGCGAAGTATTTCAGCTTGTATTTCAGCGTCCTGTCGGGTTCCAGTCGGCCTTTCGTGCCGTGCAGCAGCCAGTGCAGCCAGTAGCTGCCATCCCGCAGGCGGTGAGCGCCGATCTTCACCCGATCGCCGGCGGCGAGCGTGGCCAGCAGATTTTCGCTGTCGCTGAAGTCGTCACGGTAAAAAAAGAACGTCTGGCCGGAGGCGATGATCCTCACCAGGTTGTCGGGTGCCGTCTGCTGGCAGGCGCATTGTTCGACGGTCACATTAAAAAATTGGGTTTGCATGTCATTCCCTGTCCGCGGGCGTGGCCCGAAAAGTCATCCCTGGCGCCGGGTATTCAGCGTTTTTTCATCAATGGCAGCATGCGCACCAGCGCATTGTCCTTGACGATGTAATGATGGAACAGCGCGGCGGCGGCATGCAGGCCGATCAGCCAGTAGCCGAATGAGGCCAGCGTTTTATGCCAGCCGATAATCATCCGCGCCTGCGGCCGATCGGCCACGTCGGCGAACGGCATCGACAGGCCGAACAGATACCACTCCTTGCCACCCAGATAGCGCGAATACACCCCCAGCACCGGCAGCGTCAGCAGCAGCAGATAAATCAGGGTATGCGTCAGGTGCGCCATGCCGGTTTGCCACTTCGGCGGTTTGGGCGCGATGGCGGGCGAGGCGTGGCGCCGGCGCAGGAGCAGGCGGGCCAGCATCAGCGCAAACACCGTCACGCCGCAGCTGAAGTGGGTGACAACCAGCGCGTACCACGGTGCGCTGCCCGGTTCGGCAAAGCCCCGCAGCTCGATGGTGACGCAGGTGATGGCCAGCAGGATCGCCACCAGCCAGTGCAGGCGAATTTGCCACGGCATATAGGTGTTCTGCACCGGGTTACCTTTTGATGTTAAAGGGTCTGTGCGCCGATGGTAACGAAATGTTACATCGGAGGAAAGCGCGTGCGCGCAATTTAGGCAAAACGCCAGGCTCAACTCACTTATTAAGCTATTGGTTTAGTGGGTTATGCGCCTGACGGCAGGGGAGGCCGTGAGCGTCGTAAGGTATGAAGTTAACAGGCGGTAGATTCCGAGGCCGGCAGCTTATCAAGCGATGAGGCGGGTTGCGCCGCAGCCCTCGCTGCGGCGCCTGAGATCAGTTCAATTTGGCCTTGGCGAAATCGCTGCCGTTCACGTCCACCACGTAGCCGCTCAGGTTGCTGCGGGTGGCGTAGAACACTTTGCCGGTGACCAGCGGCAGCCACGGCGCCTGTTTGGCGAAGATCACCTGCGCCTGTTGGTACAGCTTGGCGCGCGCCTGCGGCTGGTTCTCCTGGATCGCCTGCTGGATCAGCCGGTCGTAATCCTTATCGCACCAGCGCGCCACGTTGGCGCCGCTCTGTACCCCGGCGCAGCCGAGCAGGGTAGCGAAGTTGTCCGGATCGCCGTTGTCCGATACCCAGCCGTACAGCGCGCTCTGCTGCTCGCCTTTGCGCAGCCCGGCCAGATACTGGCCCCACTCCCAGGTGACGATCTTGGCCTTCACGCCCACCTTCGCCCAGTCGCTCTGGATCATCTCGGCGATGCGCTTCGAGTTCGGGTTGTAAGGGCGCTGTACCGGCATCGACCAGATGTCGGTCTCAAAACCCTGCTCCAGCCCGGCTTGCTTCAGCAGCTCGCGCGCCTTTTGCGGATCGTAGGCGTATTCCGGCAGCTTGTCGTTGTAGCCCAGCATGCCCGGCGGCAGCAGCGAATTGGCCGGTGTGCCGCTGTCTTTGAACACCGCGGCGACGATCGCTTTCTTGTCCACCGCGTAGCTCAGCGCCTGACGCACTAGCAGGTTGTCGAACGGTTTTTTCTGGGTGTTAAACGCCAGATAGCCGACGTTCAGCCCGGTGATGTCGTGCAACTGCAGGTTGCCGTCGGCCTTGATGGCGGCGAACTGTTCCGGCAGCGGCGCGGGGATGATCTGGCATTCGTTGGTTTTCAGCTTGGCCAGCCGGGTTTGCGGATCCGGCGTGATGGAGAAGATCAGGTGCTTGCTGGCCACTTCGCCCTGCCAGTAGTGCGGGTTGGCGATGTAGCGGATCAGCGAATCCTGCTTGTACTGCTGCAGCGCAAACGGCCCGGTGCCGATCGGCCAGTTGTCGACGTATTCCGGCGTGCCCTTTTTCAGCATCGCGTCGGCGTACTCGGCCGACAGGATCGAAGCGAAATCCATCGCCCAGTCGGCGACGAAGGCGGCGTTGGGCTGGCTCAGCGTGAAGCGCACGTGGTGTTCGTCCACCGCTTCCACCTTGGTGATCAGCTTATCCAGACCCATGTCGGTGAAGTATTCATAGTTGCCGCCGGAGACCTTGTGATACGGGTTGGCGGGATCCTTCTGCCGCATCACGGTGAACACCACGTCTTCGGCGTTGAAGTCGCGCGTTGGGGTGAAGTATTTGTTGCTGTTGAATTTCACGCCCTGGCGGAGGGTAAAGGTGTAGGTCTTGCCGTCCGGGCTGACGCTCCACTCGGTGGCCAGCGACGGGGCGGGGGTTTTATCGCTTTCGCGCAGCGTCACCAAGCGGTTGTACAGCACCTGCGAGGTGGCGATAAAGGTCGGCCCGGAGCTGGAGAGCTGCGGGTTGAACGATTCCGGCGAGGCAACGGTGCAGTACACCAGCGCATCGGAAGCGGCCAGCGCGCCGCCCGCCGACAGCAGGCCGCAGCCGGCCAGCGCCAGCGCGGCGATTGGGTGTTTTAAAAACGTCAAGGCAAGATCCTCAGGTGGAGTGGGCCGTTACCGGCGAATTGAATTAACTATAGATAACGGATGGCGAGACCGGGAACAAGCGTCTCACCTGCGCATTCTGTGCGCCGCGCGGTGCTTGCCAAACCGCTTTACTCGGTCTCGCGCTTGCGTTCAGCATCATAGCGCTCGCGAGCGGCGTCCAGCTCGGGGAAATGGTATTCCGCCCAGCGGTCCAGCGCCGTCAGCGTCTCGACCAGCGAGCAGGCGACGGCGCTGAGCCGATATTCCACATGTGCCTGATTCTTTTCACTTAAATCCAGCCGTTCGAGCAGCCCGTTGCGTTCCAACTGGCGCAGCGTTTGCGTCAGCACCTTCTGCGAAATGCCGTCTATGCGGCGCAGCAGTTCGCCGTTGCGCATTGGCCGCTGCGCCAGCGCAGGCAGGATCAACATCACCCACTTGCCGGAAATCAGCGCCAGCGCATCGCGCGCAGAGCACTTGCTCGAATAGACGTCGCCGGGATAAGCCATTGGGGGTTACCTTCAGGTGCGTAATTGCCAAGGGTGCGGTAAAGCCACAGCATAGCAGCACCACCATACAACGGGAGAAACAGGATGAACGTGCTGATTGTGCTGGCTCACCCCGAGCCGCATTCCTTCAATGCCCATTTGGCCGAACAGGCGCGGCAGGCCTGGCTGACGCAGGGGCATCAGGTGAAGACGGTCGATCTGTATCAGGAGGGATTTGATCCGCGCGAGGGCGCCGGCCATTACCCCAGCAGAAAGCAGGCGGACAGATTTGATGCGATGCAGGAGCAGCGCCATCACTGGACGACTCAGGCGCTGCCGGCGGAGATCCAGCGGCATATCGAGCTGCTGCAGTGGGCGGATACGCTGGTGCTGCAGTTTCCCTTCTGGTGGTTCGGCGCGCCGGCCATCATCAAAGGCTGGATGGATCGGGTGTTCGTTTACGGCGGGATCTACGACAGCCGCCACCGTCATGAGAACGGCGTGATGCGCGGCAAGCGGGCGCTGCTGACCGTCACCGCCGGCGCTTCCGCACAGGCCTGCGCGCCGGACGGGCGCGACGGTGACATGCGGCTGATGCTGTGGCCGCTCATGCATGCGCTGCACTATATCGGCTTTAGCGTGCTGGAGCCGTTCCTGGTCTATGGCGTGCGCGGCGGGTTGGCGGGCGAGGCTCTGCAGGCGCAAAACGCCGCGTTGGCGCAGGTGACGCAGGCGTACCGGGACGGTTTGAACGCGTTTTCCGCCTGGCCGGCGGTGCCGTTCAACCGCAATGAAGATTTTGACGCCGATCTGGCGCTGAAGCCCGGCGCGCCGGTGTACAGCCCGTTCGTGCGGCACTGCGATTCGGATTAGAATCCGGCCTTCAGCAGTTCCTCGCGCAAATCGTCGATAATCGCCGGTTCGATGTCGGGGAACTGCTGCTGAATATCGGCGATGGCTTCGGCCACGCTCGGGCCGGCGAAGGTGCCGGAGAAGGGCAGCAGCGGCAGATTGGCGTCGCTGTCCGGCAGCTCGCCGCGGATGGTGCCGGTGATCATGCCCGCTTTTTTTTCCGCCGTGAGGTCGTACTCTCCCACGCTTTTGTCGATCGGTTTCATTGGCCGCCTCGCTGTCGGTGAGTGTTTACCCTGTCTGTTAAAGCATAGTGTTTCAGGCAATGAATACCAATCAATGTATATAATATTAATATAAAACAAGGCGATGCGCGTTTTGTTGTTTGACGTTCGCTAGGGGCTGGCGCTATGCTCTTGGCGCTAAAGGAACCTTCCTCACTGACAGGGATAGACGATATGAAAAGACTGAAAAGCGCGGCGCTGTTGCTGCCGCTGTTGGCGCTCAGCGCCTGCACCCATCACCTCAGCAGCGCCGAGCTGCATGCCAAACACTACATTTATCAAACCCGCGACGACTTCGAGCCGGGGTTCCGCACCGACGTGAACGGCAGCATTAAAAACGCCGTGCCGATGTTCGAACAATTCTACCAAATGGGGAAAAAGGATCGCGCGGCGGGCGTGGCGCGCAGCGAAGCGCAGAAAAAAGCCGACTATCTGGCCAGCCCGGAATTCCAGCAGAACATGGAACACAAAACCATCTTCATCAACCGCGCCTACAGCGGCTCCGACAACCCTAAACGCCGCCAGGTGCTCTCGCAGGAGGCGGTGGGCGCCTATTGGGACGGCTACGAAGGGCGCTGAACATAATCCCTCACAAATAGAAGGTAATAAAAACTGGTCTTCTGGCGGTTATTTGATTATAAAAACCGCCGCTAAGGACGATGTTCATAGATGAAACCAGGAGTGTTTATGTTGGCAAAAGTTAAGCGTTCGTTCGCCGCCGCCGTCGTATTGATGTTGGCGCTGCCCGCGGTTCAGGCCGCGGATTACCGTGCGGGCGAGCAATACACCCGGCTGGATAAGCCGGTGGCCGCCGCGCCGGCGGTGGTGGAATTCTTCTCCTTCTACTGCGGCCCTTGTTATCAGTTCGCCGAAACTTACCGCGTGGGCAGCACCGTGGCGCAGGCGCTGCCCGCGGGCGAGAAGGTCACCAAATATCACGTCAGCCTGATGGGCAAACTGGGCAATGCGCTGACCGAAGCCTGGGCGGTGGCGACGGTGCTGGGCGTGGAAGACAAGATTGAAGGGGCGATGTTCGACGCGGTGCAGAAACAGCGCGCCGTCAACAGCGCCGACGATATACAGCGGGTGTTCACGGCGGCCGGCATCGATGCCGCCACCTATGAAAACGCGCGCCACAGCCTGCTGGTCAAAGGGTTGATCGCCAAACAGAATGAAGCGGTGAAAGCGTTTGACGTGCGCGGCACCCCGTCGTTCTACGTGGCCGGCCAATACAAGATAGACAATGCCGGCATGGCCGCCACCAGTGTTGAAGGCTACGCCAAAGAGTACGCGGCGGTGGTGCGTTACCTGTTGGACAAACAACCATAAACCAGGCCGTCAGGGCCCGGTGTCAGCCGCCGGGTCTATTTCGCCGCGGGTAAATCCAGCGCCTGACGCAGCTCATCACGGGCTTGCCGATACTGCTGCTGGAAATCCTGCTGTTGCGAAAGCTGCTGGCTGATCACGCTGCCGGCGATGCGGCCCATCTCGATATCGGAAGGGTAGTGGATCCCCGCCACCACCCGGTTGTCGCCATATTGCCAGGCGCGCGTCATGATGGCGGCGCGCTTCTCCGGCACCATGTTGGCCAGGGTGATGCCCATCAGCGTGCCCAGCGTGGTGTGGCCGGAAGGCCAGGAGCCGGAGCTAGAGCGCTTGACGATCGGCTCGATGCGGCTGTCCAGCATATGCGGGCGCGGGCGCTTCCAGAAATCTTTCGCCGGATCGACCACCGCCGCTTCGGTCGCGACGATGCGATCGAAGAAGGCGCTCACGGCCGGCAACGCTTCGGCGTTGAACTTCGGCCCCATCACATTGCTGTACACCCAGACGTTCTCTTCCGCATCCGCCTTGGCCTGGCTGGCCATTTCCGGCGTGCGTTTTTGCTGCATGTCGAGGACTTCCTGCAGTTCGCGCTGGGTCTGCGCCGAGTCGTTGGCCGGCGGCGGCGGCAGGATGTGGGTCAGATCCACCTGCTGCGCGGTGGTGAACGGTTGGGCTTCCTCTGCCGCCTGCGCATGGAACGCGGCCAGGGCGCTGGTGGTAAACAAACACAGCGCTAAAACAGATTTTTGCAATGATTTCATCGGGTCATGTCCAGGGTGTCAACGTGAAGGGGGAGCAGCCTGTATCTTTGGCGAAGCCTGTGAAGATGAGATGACGATTTCGTGACGGATTAATGACGACGCGCCGGGCGAACTGTGATCGCGGCGCCAAATCCCCCGCTCGCCATTGATTGTGTGTTAACGGATTGTTATGGTGATTTTCTGTTCAACGGCGCAGCGCCGCCGGCGTTTGAAGGGAGAGATCATGACGGCATTGGCAACGCTCCGCGACGCCGGCTTCGAAGAGTGGCTGGGCAAAATCAACACCGCCTGCGGCAGGTTCTGCGCGAAAACGCTGGGGCCGGGTTTCAGCGGGGCGATGCAGGAGTTCCGCGCCCATGCGCTGCGTCTGAGCGTGGTCGACGTGGCCCAGGCCCGGCTGTATCGCACGCCGCGTGAAATCGCCCGCAGCGACGGCGCGCACTTTTTTACCGTCTTCCAGCTGCGCGGCAGCGCGTTGATGGAGCAGGGCGATCGCCAAACGCTGCTCTCTCCCGGCGACATGACGCTGATCGACGCCTCACAGCCCAGCAGCTTCACCTTCCAGCGCGATTCGCGCCAAATCTCTTTGCTACTGCCGCGCGGCTGCCTGCCGCTGCCGCCGCCTTGCGCGCAGCGTCTGGGGGCGGAGCTGAGCGCGGTGCGCCTCAGCCGCCAGCTGGTGCTGAGCAGCATGCAGGATCCTCAGCTCGCCGCAGCGGAAAGCGAGGCGGTGCTGAATGCGCTGGCGGCGCTGCTGCGCCCGGCTCTGGCGCTTGAACAGGCGCGGCCGGAGGGGCAACACTCGGTCTTTGACAAGGCGCTGGCGTTGATCGACAGGCATATCCAGTCGGCGCAGCTGCGTCCTGAGTGGGTGGCGGCCGAGCTGGGGGTATCGTTACGCAGCCTGTATCGGCTGTTCGCCCGTCAGGGGCTGGTGGTGGCGCAGTACATCAGGAACCGCAGGCTGGATCTGTGCGCGCAGGCGCTGCGCAGCTCCGCCGGGCAGGAAAAGCTGGCCGTCATCGGCCTTGATTGGGGTTTCGCCGATCACAGCCATTTCTCGACCGCTTTCAAGCAGCGTTTCGGCATGTCGCCGAGCGAGTACCGTCGGCAGTATCAGTAAGTCAGGGCGCGGGCCAGGCCCGCGCCGCTGCACTCAATAGCGGATGCAGACCGATTTCGACTCGGTGTAGGCATCCAGCCAATCCGGGCCGAAATCGCGGCCGCTGCCCGACTGTTTGAACCCGCCGAACGGCATGTTCGGGTCGATCAACGTATGGGTGTTGACCCACACGGTGCCGGCCTGAATACGCGGCGTCAGCGCCATCGCTTTTTGCAGGCTGGTGGTCCACAGGCTGGCGGTCAGCCCGAAGTCGGTGTCGTTGGCTTTGCTCAGCGCCTCTTCGGCGCTCGCCACCCGGATCAGGTTAACCACCGGGCCGAACACTTCCTCGCGCGTCAGGTTCAGCCGGTCATCCGGGTTGATCACCAGCGTCGGCGGAATGTAGAAGCCGTTGGCGTCCGGGCCGGCCGCGCCGCCGATAAGCTCGGCGTTTTTCGCCCGGGCGTCGTCCAGGTAGGCCGCCACCTTGTTGCGGTGCGCGAGCGACACCAGCGGGTTGATTTGCGCCCCGGTATCCATCCCCGGCCCGACCGACAGCGATTTCACCGCCTGTTCGAATCCGGCCACCAACCGATCGTAAATCGGCGCTTCGATATAAATTCGCGAGCTGGCGGCACATACCTGCCCCTGGTTGAGGAAGCTGCCGAGCATCAGGCCTTCGATCACCTGCTGCGGATCGGCATCTTGCAGCACGATGGCCGGGTTTTTACCGCCCAGCTCCAGCGTCACGCGGGTCAGGCGATCCGCCGCCGCCCGCGCGATGCTTTTGCCCACCGGCGTGGAGCCGGTAAAGCTGACTTTGGCGATCAGCGGATGTTCGGTCAGCGCCTTGCCGCACACGGTGCCGCGGCCGGTGACCACGTTGAACACGCCCGGCGGCACGCCGGCTTCGCTCGCCAGCTCGGCGATGCGCAGCAGGGTGAGCGGGGTGGTTTCCGACGGCTTGATGACGATGGAGCAACCCGCCGCCAGCGCCGGCATTACTTTCCACATGCCGATCATCAGCGGGAAGTTCCAGGGCACGATGCCGGCGACCACGCCGATCGGCTCTTTGCGGGTATAAACCTGATATTTGGCGCCCGGCGGCATCGGAATGGACACGTCCAGCGTCTGACCGGTGATTTTGGTCGCCAGCCCGGCGGTGTAACGCATCCAGTTCAGGGTGCTGCCGACTTCGAAAGCGCGGGCGATGTTGATGGATTTGCCCTGCTCCAGGGTTTCGAGCTGCGCCAGCTCTTCGGCGTGCTGCTCCACCAGATCGGCGAAGCGCAGCAGGATGCGTTCGCGCTCTACCGGCAGACGCTGCGCCCAGACGCCTTCGCTGAAGGCTTTGTGAGCGGACTCCACCGCCTGCGCCACGTCGTGTTCGTTGGCGTCGGCGGTGGTGGCGATTTGCTGCCCATTGGCGGGATTATACACCGCCAGGCGGCCTTCTGCGGCGGACGCGCGCCACTGGCCATCGATATACAGCCCATGCTGACGATCGAGAAAACGCGACACGCTATCCAGCACGGCTACGGTATTGTCAGACATACATCCTCCGATCAGATTCATCAGGTTATCGTTAACCCTGAGAGTCTAGATCAGCGGTAAAGCGGCGGCTTTGCTCTGCCTGACATTCGATTTGTCCTGCGTGTCATTTTGCCGTGACGGAACAGTAAACTGCGGCCGGCGGGCGCCGGCCGGGAAGGATTACGAACTCAGGGTCGCCAGACGGGTGGCGAAACCGAGGAACAGCAGGCCGATCAGGCCGTTGCCGAGCTTCGCCAGGCCTTTCTTGTGGTTGAAGAAATGCGCCAGCATCGCGCCGGAGAAGATCAGCGTGCTCATGTAGATAAAGCTGACGGCTTCGAGGATCAGCGCCAGAATGGTGAACGACAGCCCGGTGTGCGCGTAGTTGAAATCGATGAACTGCACGAAGAACGACACGTAAAACAGAATAGCTTTCGGGTTGGTCAGGCTCAGCGTCAGCGATTTGCGCAGAATGCTGTGGCCGCCTTCAATTTGCTGCTGTTGCGCCTGCGCCTTCTGCACGAAGGTGGCGTAGAGGATTTTTGCGCCAAGGAACAGCAGGTAAATCGCGCCGAGAAAACGCACCAGGGTAAACAGGAACGGCGTGGTGCGGATCAGCGAAGCCACGCCGATATAGGCGCAAAAGATCAGGATCGCATCGCCGATAAACACGCCCAGCGCCGCGGTATAGCCGGCGCGCACGCCGCGCGATATGCCGGTTTTCAGCACGTACAGCGTATTCGGCCCCGGCAGAATGATGATGAAGACCACCCCGGCCAAATAGGTCCATAAATTCAGGACGCCAAAACTCTCTAACACAATAACCTCTCCATGCGCGCAACTAACAGGCAGAAACACTGGCCACGCCCGTGGCCGGCCGCGATCCTAACGCCGTAAAACCGGGTTGGCAACGTAATAAACTTCATGTTGTTGGTTAAAAATTGTCGAAAGATTGTTGAAAACGTCGGCGCAGAATTAAAAAGCAAGAGTCGGCGTGTTTCGCCAACGACCCGTCACTATGCGGGTTAACACTGAAACCGCAGTGAGGAACGGAGGATGAAAAACGTAATCGACAGCGCCGATCCGCGCTGGCTGGCGATTGTCAGCCGCGACAAGTACGCCGACGGCCGCTTTATCTACGCGGTGAAAACCATCGACGTGTATTGCTCGCCTTCTTGCCCGTCACGCCAGCCGAATACGCGCCGGCCAACGCCACACGCTGGGGATTATCTTTCACGACGCGCTATAGCTTGCGCGCCAGCAGGGTGGCGAAGCGCAGCGAGATGCGGTTGCCGGCGGCGTCGGTCTTGTGCAGTTGGCCGACGTCTTCGTTGTATTTGAGGATCTCCCAGTCGCGATAATAATGCTTCAGCTCACCCGGCCGGAAGGTAAACGGGAACGGCAGCGGGCAGGGATAATCCTCGGTATCCATTGCCGCCACGATCAGGTTATGGCCGCCGCGCACGGTGCTGTCCTGCATGTCTTGCACGATATGCGGGATCTGCTGCCGTTCGAGGAACATCAAGACCACGGTGGACAGGATAAAGTCGTATTCGCCGCTGAAGCGGTGGGTGTTGAGATCCTGCATCCCGGCGCTCAGGCGGGTTAATTGCTCGGCGTCGACGATCTGGTTGAGGCGGGCTATCGACGGCGCGTGTTTGTCCCAGGCGGTGACGTCGAAACCTTTCAGATTGAGGTAGAGCGAATTGCGCCCGCCGCCGCAGCCCAGATCCAGCGCCTTGCCCGGCGCGATGCGCGCCGCCGCCTCGATCACTTCCGAGTGAGTGCGCGTCAGTTCGTATTTCTTGTGGTAGTAATCTTCCGGCGTGCAGTAAAACGCCAGCCGGCAGGTCATGTCGTCCGAGAAGGAAACGATGCGGTGCCACTGTTGGGGGGCGATAAACGGCGGCTGGCTTTCAGGGCTAAACTGCCAGGTCTCGGTGGTGGCGCCGTCTTCGGTCATCATGGCGAACGTCAGGCTGCCGCTCAGCACGGTGAGTTTCGCCCAGGTGCCGCTCTGGGTGTTGTGGCGCTGACGAAAGGCTTCCGGCAGCGTGTCGCTGTTCCATTCCGGCAGGGTTTTATAGCAAAGCAACTGCTGCTCCATAGGGGGCTCCTCTGGCTGGGCAAGCAAAGTGATTTATATGATGCATATAAAATACATCTTTATCGATCGTTTGAACATAGCAGCCTGAAGGAAAGGCGCGGGGAGATCTTTATGCTGGATTGTGCGCGGCGGCTGGGCTAATTTCAGTGCTGTTCATGTCATCACGTTCAGGGAAAAGATGCCGATACGCCGTTTATGCCACCCGAAGCCCCTCCGTTTGCTGAGCCTGGCCGCGCTGCTGGCGCTGGCGGGCTGTACCAGCAAAACCACCACCACCTCGCCGGCGGCGCGCCCCGCCGACGTCAAAGCGCGACTGATGACGCTGATCCCGGCCAATGCCGGCGATCGTCAGGGGTGGGCCACCGATATCACCGCCGCGTTCGCCGCGCAGGGCATCGAGCCGAGCGATGAGAACCTGTGCTCGGTGCTGGCGGTCACCGAACAGGAGTCGACGTTCCAGGCTAACCCGCAGGTGCCGGGGCTGCCGAAGATCGCCTGGAAGGAGATCGACCGCCGCGCCGATCAGATGCATATCCCGAACTTTTTGGTGCATACCGCGTTGAAGATCTCGTCGTCGAACGGCCAGAGCTACAGCGAGCGCCTGGATAAGGTGCGCACCGAAAAGGATCTGAGCGATATCTTCGATGACATGATCGACCGCGTGCCGATGGGGCAGAAGCTGTTCGGTCATTTGAACCCGGTTCATACCGGCGGCCCGATGCAGGTGAGCGTCGCCTTCGCTGAGGCGCATGCCAAAGGGTATCCTTATCCGGTTGACGGTTCGATTCGGCGCGAAGTCTTCAGCCGACGCGGCGGCATGTACTTCGGCATTATGCATTTGCTGGGGTACCCGGCCGACTATAGCCGGCCGATTTACCGCTTTGCCGACTTCAACGCCGGCTGGTACGCCAGCCGCAACGCGGCGTTCCAAAACGCGGTCAGCCGGGCGAGCGCCATTCCGCTGGCGCTGGACGGCGATCTGATCGACTTTGGCAGCGACAAGCCCGGCTCCACCGAGCTGGCGGTGCGCACGCTCGGCAAGCGCCTGAACATGAGCGACAGCGCCATTCGCCGGGCGCTCGAGAAAGGCGACATGGCCGACTTTGCCGATACCGACCTGTATAAGAAGGTCTATGCGCTGGCGGGCGGCAAGCTGCCGCGCGAGATGCTGCCGGGCATCCAACTGGAAAGCCCGAAAATCACCCGTAAGCTGACTACCGCCTGGTTCGCCAAGCGGGTGGATGAACGCCGCCAGCGCTGCATGGCGCGCGCCGGCGGTTAACCCAAAAGAAAACGCCGCCGGTGGCCAGAGTCACCGGCGGCGCGATCGCGCATCAGGCGCTGCGGCGTGGGTTGGTCAGGCCGAAGTTAAAGCTGTTGCAACGGTTGCAGAACTCTTTCATCACCGGCGGCGTGTCCATCATCGGCACTTTCACCTCGATAAACGCCAGCCTATCCTGCCGCGAGGCGTGTTCCAGGGCCATTTCCAGCTGTTGCGTGGTTTCCACCGCCACGCTGAACGGCTGCGATCGAGTATTCAGCACCGCCGGCAGTTTGGCGTAGTCCCACGGGCTGATGTCGTTGTAGGACGAGCTTTCGCCGAGGATATAGCGTTCGATGGTGTAACCGTCGTTATTGATCAGGAAGATGATCGGCTTTTGCTCGCAGCGCAGCAGGGTGGAGACTTCCTGCGCGGTCAACTGGAAGGACCCGTCGCCGATGAACAGCAGGTGGCGGCGTTCTGGGGCCGCCATCAGGGTGCCGAGCAGCGCCGGCAAGGTATAGCCGATCGAGCCCCAAATCGGTTGGTTGACCACCTTGACGCCGTCCGGCATGCGCATGCCGCCGATGGCCGCGCCGGAGGTGCCGTTTTCCACCACCACCACGTCATCCGCCCGGATGAAGCGCTGGATGCGCCGCCACAGATAGGCCTGGTCGATAGGCGCGTCGCTCGGCGTCGCCAGCTTCTCATGCGGGTTGGCCAGCGGCGCCAGGGGCTGCGTCGGCGCGTCTTCGCTCAGATCCAACAGCGCCTGCAGCAGATCCGTCGTCGACACCGCCGGGTAGGAGGTGTTGTCCAGCTTCATCGAAAACGGCTGGATGTCCACCTGAGCGGCGGCGGGAATGTGCTGCGAGAAATAACCGGTGGTGGAATCCACCAAACGCACGCCGAAGCTCAGCACGCAGTCCGAGTGGGCCATGTGTTCATACAGTTCGGGACGCGACAGATTGCCGCTGTAGCCGCCCATCCAACCGGCGGTGTTTTCCGGGATAATGCATTTGGCGGTGGGCATATTGGTCAGCGGAATGGCGAAGCGGTGAGCGACCGCGATAACCAACTGCTGCAACTGGTAGCGATCCACCATTTGATCGACCAACATGATTGGGCGCTGTGCGCGTTTGATTTTGGTTAACAGCGCCATCGCCGCTAATTGCACATTGTATTTATCGCTCGCCGGTAATTGCGGTGCCGTTGCCGCCGCGGCGATTTCAATTTCCACATCGCATATATCCGACGGCAGCTGTAAATACACCGGTTTCTTCTCTATCCAGGCACGGGAAATAACGCGTGGGATTTCTTGTGCGGCATTTTCCGGCGTAATCAAGGCTTGCGCAACGGTGAATTGTTTAAAGCAGTTCATGACGTTGTCGAAATTGCCATCGCCCAGGGTATGATGCAAGAGCTGGTGATTTTTCATCGCGTGCAGCGGCGGCGTGCCGGCGATGCAGATAACCGGCGAAGATTCGGCATAGGCCCCGGCGATGCCGGACAGCGCGGCCAGATCGCCGACGCCGTAGGTGACGATCAGCGCGCCGGCGCCTTTCATGCGGGCGTAACCGTCGGCGGCGTAGGAGGCGTTCAATTCATTACAGTTGCCGACAAACGCCAGCCGCTCGTCGTTTTCCAGCAGCTCCAGCAGGCTGAGGTTATAGTCGCCGGGCACGCCGTAAATACGATCGACGTTCAGAGCGTGAAGCTGTTGCAGAATGAATGACCCGATAGTTATTTTCATTGATTGCTCCGAATTATTTATCTTTATTTTGTCAGGCGAAAATCAGCAAAAATAAATTGCTGGCGATGTTGTGTCGTTAGCATTAACAGTTATTTAAAGTGTCGGCTTGTTCAAGACAGGTGTGGCAGCCGGTGAATAGGCGGTTTGTATTCGGCGCTTTACGCGATTGAATAATGTATAAATAGTGTGGTTATTATGTTGGAGGGCAGTGCGGTATTTTTCCCTGGCGGTATATCGACAGAAAAATGTCGGCGTATTGGCATTTATCATGATGCAGGGCGAATCATCCGGTACTTTTGACGCCGCGTTAAATCCCATCGGGTGACGTAACGCTACTTTGCTGGTAAAGAAAGGCAGAAGCCGGCGCAAAGGGGCATTTTGGTGATCTGCCGCACGCTTATTTCACGAAACCATCCTGCAACCAATAAAAAACAATAAATTAACAATATCGCTTTTTTATTCGCGCCGTGTTGTCAGCTTTACTTTACGGGGCTGCAATGCGCGCCGCCTCGGGCCGGCGTAAAAAAGCGTCGTTACGGGCGCTAATAGAACGTGGCGACCATCACATTCCGTGGGGCCAATACGTAAACTTTTCTCTACGTGCGCCTGGATGGCGTATACCTACCAAAGGGCCTGCGTCCCAGCGGGGCTCGTTTGAGGGGGGAAATAGCCATGAAAAGCTATCGACATGTGTTGGTGCTGATCCACGACGAGCGTGATGGGTTGCCGTTGCTGCGCCAAACGGCGGCGATGGTACGTGGGCTGCCTGTCGCCATCACCGTCGGCCATCTGAACGCCGACTATGCCGAGCTGGAGTACGGCAGCGATGCGTTAATCAAGGATCGCCAGGCGCAGGAGGTGATCGCCGCCAAGGCGATGCTGAGCCGGCTGGTGCGCGCCGTCGATGCGCCGGTGGCGGTGAAGCAGATCGTTACCATTCGGCGCTTTAAGGACGTGAGCGATTTTATTCACCAGGCCGGCATCGATCTGGTGGTGGTCGGGCACCAAAACCGTCTGTTCGGCCTTTATTCCTCGTATTCTCTGGCGTTCGTGAACCGCCTCGATGTCGATGTGTTGGTCAAGCACCTGGCCCGCGAGTAGCGAACGACAAAGCGGACTTTTCCCACGGTTTTGCCGTCCGAAAGGCGCTAACATGCAGATGTCGGTGCAACCCGTTATAAACCAATGCGAATTTTTCGATGCTAAGCTTAACCAAGGCGAAACGGGCGTTGGATAAATTGGATACAGCTTGATCTTGCCTGGGCTATCGGTAAAAATCTTCGGCCGTATTTTTACAGGAGCTTTACCATGTTTCTCAAACGGACTCTGTTGGCATGTTCTCTGGCGTTGATATTTCCTGCACTGCCTTCTTACGCTGAGGTTAGTACAGAAAGTGGCAATACCGCGCAGGCCGAAAAGCCGGGTCTATGGCAGCGCTTTACCCATAACGTGTCGGAGACCTGGAACAATTCGCCGAACCACGATCTCTATATTCCGGCCATCACCTGGCATAACCGTTGGACTTACGATGATGAACATATCGATAAGTACAACGAGCGCCCGTGGGGCGCCGGTTACGGCATCTCCCGCTACGACAGCGACGGAGACTGGCACGGCATCTACATCATGGCGTTCAAGGACTCCTTCAACAAGTGGGAGCCGATCGGCGGCTACGCCTACGAGAAGATCTGGCGTCCATTGGATGACAAGGATTTCCGCCTGGGGCTGGGTTTCACCGCCAGCGTCACCGCGCGCGATAACTGGAAATATATCCCTATCCCGGCACCGCTGCCGCTGGCTTCTATCGGCTATCAGCGGCTGACGTTCCAGGCGACCTACATTCCCGGCACCTATAACAACGGCAACGTGTTCTTCGCCTGGCTGCGCTGGCAGTTCTAAACTTCCTGTATTCCGAAAAACGGCGCGGCGGCGAGATAAAAGGAACTTGTCGCCGCAGGCGGCGTCGGAGAGGTATCCCGGCGCGCTGCGCCGATTGCATGCCGTTCTTACAGGAGTTTTACCACTATGATCACCAAACATCGTTTACTGCTGGCTTTGGCGCTGTCCGCGACCCTGGCCAGCGGCGCCACCCAGGCCGCCGGTCTGATGGATTCTCTCAGCAGCGCGGCGGGCGAACTGAGCAAGTCGGGCGGCGAAAGCGGCAGCGGCATGTCGCTCTCCTCGTTGACCGGCCTGCTGAACGGCGGCGACAAGGCGTTAAGCTCCAGCAGCATGACCAACGCCGCCGGCATCCTGCAGTACTGTGTGAAAAATAACGTGCTGTCGGCTAACGGCGCCGAAGGGGTGAAAGATCAGTTGCTCAGCAAACTGGGCATCACCAGCACTGAAAACGCCAAGAGCCAGGATTATCAGCAGGGCCTGGGCGGCTTGCTGCAGACCGGTGAAGGCAAGAGCCTGGATCTCAACAGCCTGGGCACCTCGCAGATCACCGAGAAGGTGAAACAGAAAGCCTGCGATCTGGTGCTGAAACAGGGCAAATCCTTTATTTCATGATCAACCCACGGCGGAGCGTTCAGCCGTGGGTATTTTGCATAAGCTGGAAAAATGAAAAAAACGTTGATGCTTTCCCTGTTGGCAGGGATGACGATGTTGCAGGGGTGTTCCGTGAAATCCAACGATGCGCCGCCACCGCCGCAGGTGAAACCGATCGGCATGGCGAACCCGGCCGACGTGTATTGCACCAAAATCGGCGGCAAGCTGAACGCCAAAGAAAACGCGGCGGGCCAGTATTCGACCTGTACGCTGCCGAATGGGCAGGAAATTGAAAGTTGGGCGCTGTTCCGCCGCGATCATCCGGTGAAAAAGTAACCTCTGCGGCGCCGGTGACTCTGCCCGGCGCCCGATCAGAATTGCCGATCGCCTATCGACTGCAGCTGCAGGCTGCCGTCCTTTTGCAGCGATAACGGTATGCGCCAATCGCTCCGTTTATCCAGGTTGAACGGCCTGGAGCGGAACATGCAGCCGGTCTTGATGTTCTTGATTTTCATTACGTGTTCCGCATCCGCATTCATTTTAACCTCGAAGCTGCCGGCGGCCGGAATAAAGACTTCCGCCAGCTGCTGCGGCGCGGCGGGCGTTTCCATTTTGACCAACACCGCGAAGTCGTTGCCTTGATTGTCCAGCGTCAGCCGATGCAGGCCGGTTGCGGGCAGGCCGGTCGGCTGATGCAGATAGCCGGCTGACGCGGGCCAGGGTTGGCCGGCATTATCGTGCAGCGGCCCGCCGCATTGCTCACGCGCTTCGCGCTGCGGCATTTCGCGCTTGATGGCGCGGTTGTAATCGGTGGGGGCGGCGAGGCTGAATTCGTCGTCATACTGGTGGGCGAGCAGATAGCGCTTGACGCCGAGCACCCCGAGGGCGACCAGCATGAAGAACAGAAATACCCTCAGGCGATTTTTAAAAATCGGCCCAAACAGCTTCCCAGGTAATTGAAACAGCCACCTTGCGATCGTCAATAACATCGTTTTCCCTTTACGCCCAAGCCGTTACGTCTGCGGTAACTTCGCTTGCCTCAGTATAGCCAAAGCGTTGCCACCGGGCGGCATGCGCCATGAAATTCCTGTTTTTTTATCCTAAGCCTTCTTCCAACAGCAACAGCAGCAGGAAGCCGGCAAAGAACATCGCGGCGGCGAACGGGGTTTCCTTTCCGCCTTCATGCGCTTCGACCAGCAGCTCTTCGGTCACCAGGTAGAGCAGGGCGATCAGGCCAAAGGCCAGAAAGGCGGTCAGCCAAAATGCGCCCAGCATGGCCACCGGGGCCCCCAGCAGGCCGCCGATGGGCAACAGCAGCGCCAGGCCGACTATCGCCGCCATGACGCGCAGCCGCCTGCCGAGAAAGTCTTGCAAATCGCCGACGATCGACAATCCCAGGAACAGCACTTCCAGCGTTAACGCCAGCGTCAACAGCAGGCCGGCTTTGGCGCCGGCCGCGAAGGCAATGCCCAGCACCAGTCCATCGATAAAGATATCGACGCCGACCGCGGCGATAAAACCGACCGGCCCCTGCGCTTTTTCGCCCAGCCGCCGAACCAGCAACATTAACAGCACCCCCACAGCGCCGCCCAGCAACACCGCCAAAGGCGACTGCTGTTTGAGATCGGGCAAGATTTCGGTGGCGGCGGCGGCGAACACGATGCCGGCGGTAAAGTGATGGATGACGCGCATCGCGGCGTCGCCGGGGCGGCGATAGAGCGCCACCGCTGCGCCGACGACGGTGGCTGCGGCGGGAAACAGCGTATAAAGCACGGCGGAGGTCATCGCGTCATAATCCCTTATCTGTGATGTCACTTTCAGTCTAGACGAGCGCCGCCGCTTGAGTGTTGCCAAAAAAGTGTTTGTTCGATTATGTACGTTTGTGTACATTTATGATCACTTTAGCATCACCGGATTGACATGATGTCCAAACTGTTACCGAATGAGCGCCATCAGGCCATTCTCGACACGCTCCGCCAACAGGGGCGTGTGCTGGCTCTGGAGATGGCGCAGCGGCTGAATACCACCGAAGCGACCATCCGCCGCGATCTGCGTCAGCTGGCGGCGCAAAATCTGTGCAAACGCATCTATGGCGGCGCGCTGGCGCCGACGCCGGCCGAAGGCCCCGTTGCGGCGCGCATTGCGCTCAGCGGTGATGAGAAGCTGGCGCTGGCGCAGACCGCGCTGGGGGTGATCGGCGAAGAACAGCTGATCTTCCTCGATGCCGGCAGCACCCATCTGTATCTGGCGGATCTGTTGCCGCGCGATCGGCGTTTGACGGTGGTAACCAATGCGTTGAGCATCGCCGGCAAAATGCTGGAACGGCCGGGGATCCGCACCATCCTGATCGGCGGCGAACTGGATGCGCAGGTCGGCGGCTGCGTGGACGCCAAGGCGGCGGAAGAGATCGACGGATTTCATTTCGATCTGGTGTTCACCGGCATTTGCGCCTACGACCCGGCCGGCGGTTTCTCCGCGTTGAGTTACCAGGACGCCACGTTCAAAAAGCGGTTGCTGACGCGCGCCGGCAGCGTGGCGGTGCTGTGCACCCGCGACAAACTCAATACCTACGCCCCTTACCCCTTCCTGCCCGCCGGGCGGGTGGATCATCTGGTGACGGCGCGCGGCGCTCACCCGCAGCTTGAGCAGCAGGTGGCGCAGGGCGGCGGCCAGATCTGGCACAGCGATTTATCGACCGGAGAATGATGATGAAAATAGCCCATGTTGCCCTGTGGACCCGTGACATCGACGCGCAGCTGGCGTTCTGGCAGCGCTATTTCAACGGTGAAGCGGGCGAGGAGTACGTCAGCCGCAATCGGCCGGGGTTCGTTTCCCGCTTCGTCAGCCTGGCGGCCGGGCCGACGCTGGAGATCATGCGCGTGCCGACGTTGCTGCCGGCGCAGGCGCAGGAGGAGCGGGTGGGCTGGGCGCACATCGCGCTGTCGCTGGGGGATGAGCGGCAGGTCGAGCGGTTGGCGCAGCGCGCACGGCAGGAGGGCATCTTGCTGTCCGCGCCACGCTGGACCGGCGACGGCTTCTACGAGGCCGTCATTCGCGATCCGGACGGCAACGCGATCGAAATCACCGCCTGATCACTCTTCTTCAATGCTGGCGAACTGCTCGCCCAGATAATCGAGCAGCAGCCGCACCGCCGGCAACAGGCCGCGGCGCGACGGGTAGACCGCATGCACCACGCCGCCCTGCGGCTGCCAGCCCGGCAGCAGCTGCACCAGCTCGCCGCGCAGCATATCGTCGCGCATCATCATCGCCGGCAGCTGAACGATGCCGGCGCCGGCGATGGCGGCGGTGCGCAGCATCAGCATGTCGTCGGTGACCAGCCGCGGCGTGTGCTCCCATTCCACCTGTTCACCCTGCGGGCCGGTCAGACGCCATTGGTGCTGAGCGCGCGCCGGGCCGAGATCGAGCGTCGGGTATTTGCGCAGGTCTTCCGGCGTTTGCGCCGGCCCGAAGGTGCGCACCAGCGCCGGGCTGGCGGCGACGCACCAGGTGCGCTGCGCCAGGATCTTCAGCACCAGATCGCTGTCTTCCAGCGGTGGCGGCCGCACGCGGATCGCCAGATCGAGCCCTTCACCCACCACGTCCACCCGGCGGTTAGTGGCCTCCAGGTGCACCGTCACCTTGGGGTAATCGGCCATAAAGGCCGCCACCATGCTGCCGACGCGGGTGTGCAGGATCGCCACCGGGCAGGACATGCGCACCGTGCCGCAGGGTTCGGCGCGCGTCTGTTCGATCGCCTGCTGTGCCGCTTCCGCTTCCACCAGCATCGCCTTGCAGTGCGCATAATAGGTTTGGCCGATCTCGGTTACCGAGAAACGCCGCGTCGAGCGCTGGATCAGGCGCACGCCCAACCGCTCTTCCAGCAGCGCCACGCGGCGGCTGAGCTTGGATTTGGGAATGCCCAACGCCCGGCCGGCGGGGGCGAATCCCTGGTGATCGACCACGCTGGCGAAGAAAAACAGGTCGTTCAGATCGGTCAGCATCGCATCCCTTATCGTTCTACCAGTAGAACGCTGAGTGTACATCTTGCCTACTACTGCAGCAAACCCCGGCAGATTAAACTTCTGGCATCAACTTAAGGCCGTGAGGTCTGAAACGGGAGTTCAAGATGAAAAACATCCTCGGTATTCACAACAGCCCGGAAGCGCACTGGGTCGGTAACGGTTTCCTGGTGAATTCGCTGTTCTCTTATAACGATTTGGGGGCGGAAATGAGCCCGTTCCTGCTGCTGGATCACGCGGCGCCGACCAAATTCCGCTCCGCCTCCGGCACCCGCGGCGTGGGTCAGCACCCGCATCGCGGTTTTGAAACGGTGACCATCGTCTATCAGGGCGAAGTGGAGCATCGCGACTCGACTGGCAGCGGCGGGGTGATTGGCCCCGGCGACGTTCAGTGGATGACCGCCGCCTCCGGCATCCTGCACGAAGAGTTCCATTCGCGGGACTTCTCGCGCAACGGCGGCACCATGGAAATGGTGCAGCTGTGGGTCAACCTGCCGGCCAAGGACAAAATGGCCGAGCCGGGTTACCAGACGCTGCTGAACGCCGACATTCCGGTGGTTCCGCTGGCGGACGGCGCAGGGCAGGTGCGGGTGATCGCCGGTGACTTCGGCGGCCATGCCGGACCGGCGCGCACCTTCAGCCCGCTCAACGTGTGGGATATGAAGCTGAATGCCGGCCACACCACCACGCTGACGGTGAAAGAAGGCCATACGCTGGCGCTGGTGATGCTGCACGGCGCGATCCTGGTCAACGGCGAAGAAGTAGTGCGCGAAACCCAAATGGTGCGTTTCGACCGGGCGGGGGACTCGATCACTATCGAAGCCAACAACGACGTCACGCTGCTGGTGCTGAGCGGTGAACCGATCGATGAGCCTATCGTCGGCTACGGCCCGTTCGTCATGAACAGCGACGCGGAAATCCAGCAGGCGTTCCGCGACTTCAACAGCGGCAAGTTCGGCAGCATGAAGGCCGAAGCGAGCGTCGGTTGATGCCTGCGCCTGGGGCGGGAAGTGCTCCCTGGCTCAGGCGCTACACTTAAACCTCAATGCCCCGTCACACCGGCGGGGCATTTCATCCGCAATATCAAACCCCACAGGAGTAAAACCATGACTGCAAGTTACAAGCGCCTCGACAAAGACCAGGCCGCCGTATTGCTGGTGGATCATCAGGCAGGGCTGCTTTCGCTGGTGCGTGACATCGATCCCGATCGGTTTAAAAACAACGTGCTGGCGCTGGGGGATTTAGCGAAGTACTTCAACCTGCCGACTATTCTCACCACCAGTTTCGAAAACGGCCCCAATGGCCCGCTGGTGCCGGAACTGAAAGCCCAATTCCCCGATGCCCCCTTCATTCCGCGCCCTGGCCAGATCAACGCCTGGGACAACGACGACTTCGTCAAGGCGGTGAAAGCCACCGGCCGCAAGCAGCTGATCATCGCCGGCGTGGTGACCGAAGTGTGCGTGGCATTCCCGGCGCTGTCTGCGCTCAATGAAGGCTTTGAGGTATTTGTGGTGACCGACGCCTCCGGCACCTTCAATGAGCTGACCCGTCAGTCGGCCTGGAGCCGCATGGAGGCCGCCGGCGCGCAGCTGATGACCTGGTTCGGCGTCGCCTGCGAGCTGCACCGCGACTGGCGCAACGACATCGAAGGCCTGGGCACGCTGTTCTCCAACCATATCCCGGACTACCGCAACCTGATGACCAGCTACAACACGCTGACCAACGGCAAGTAACGCAGCGGCCCTTTACCCAACCTTTTGCCTCTCATCACGTTAAGCGCGTGTAAGCAAAGCGCAGCGGGGCGAAAAGGTAGCGAAAAGCGGCTTTCTCATGGGCCGGGGGCGGGGTAGCGTAATCCCGAACCCGGCAAATGAGGCTAATTCAATGAAACAAGCAATCAAGATCCTGGCGCTGCCCTGCATGGGCATGGCGCTGTTGTTCAGTGCGAGCGCGATGTCTGCCCCCGAGGCGCCTGCGGCCAAAGCGTTGCCGCCTGTGGCGGATGAACCGATGCGCATGCCGCCTTTCCCGGGCGGGCACCCGCCCAAGCCGGGGTTCTGCCGCGGCGGTGAGCTGTTCTGCGCCACCTCGGCCAGCGACAATCCGGTGGAAACCATCAACAAACTGACGGCGGTGATCCCGGCGGGCAGCGCCAAACATTACGAAGTGCGCGTCGCGGTGGTGGCGGTGCCTGACGCGCCGCCCGCGCCTTAACACGCCCCGTCATCCCGCTCTGGCCTGGGCGCGCCAGGCGCGTTAGGCTAAGGCGAGCATTTTTCGGGAGGCGGGATGACCCCTTTATCACAGCTGCCTTATCTCCAGCCCGGCGATCGCGCGTTGTTGTTCGACGGCGAATGCAATCTGTGTCATGGGTTGGTGAGATACCTTGTTCGCGCCGATCGGCAGCGGCGCATTCTGTTGGCGACGGTGCAATCCGTCGAAGGGCAGGCAATCCTGCAGGCGCTGGGATTGCCGACCGACCGTGTTGATTCCGTGGTCTATGTGGAACAGGGGCGCTGTTGGCTGCGTTCGGCGGCGTTGTTTCGGGCGCTGCGCCAATTGGCTTGGCCATACCGCGCGCTGGCGCTGGGGCGTTATCTGCCGTCGAAGCTGGCGGACAAGGTGTACGACGCGGTCGCCAGCAATCGCTACCGGCTGTTTGGCCGCAACGACGGCAGCGGTCTGCCGGGTGCCGATCAGCCCGGGCGCTATCTGCCGCGGCGATGGGAGCCGCCGGCCTGAGCTTTACGCTTCTTTACCATCCAACCGCTTGAAATATCAGCACTCCAGCTCCATATAATGGGACATTCAGCCAACAAGGAGCGCGTATGGGAATCAGTGAAGAAGAGCACATCCGCCGTTTGACCCAGGAGAAAAACGACATGGGCAATACGGCGAAATGGGTGGCGATCGTTTCCGCCGTCTACTTTGCCTTGATGGTGTTTTATGGCCATCCAACCGGCGTGTTGGCGATGTCGGGCGCGGTATTCATCGTCTCTACCGCCACCTGGTTGAAAAAGCGCCAGAAGGTCAAATCTTACCGCATGGCGTTGGCCAAAATCAGCGACGATCAGTCCTGATAGTCGCAGCGCTTTAGCGTATACACCAGGCTCGGCGCCGCGCCGGGCACGTCATCCAGCGTATCCACCCGCTGCATGCCGATCTTTTCCAGCACTCGCCACGAAGCCTGATTCTCCGCACGCACAATGGCGGAAATCTCCTCCAGCGCCAATCCGACAAAACCGTATTGCAGCGACGCCCGCGCCATCTCGGTGGCCAATCCCATGCCCCACACGCGGGTGTCGAAGCGATAGCCGAGGTTCACGGTGCGCTGCGCCCCGAGCGGTTTCCGGGACAATCCGCCAAAGCCGATAATCCAATCCGGCCGTTCGCGCAGCGCGATCGCCCAGGAACCGTAACCGTGTTGTTGCCACCCGGAAATCCTTTCTTGCAGCGCCGATGCGGCCTGCGCTTCGCTGGTGAGTGGGCCGGCGGGGTTGAAACGCTGCGTTTGCGGATCGCCGAAGATGGCGTAGAAACGCGCGAGATCCGCCATCACCGGTGGGCGCATCTGCAGGCGTTCGCTGAAGAAAGGGGGGGAAGGATTAAAGCTTGTCATCGTTTCTCTCCGCTGGATAAATGAACAGTATTCACTGTAGACCAGATTGGCGAAACGGGAAATCCCCCTCTGCGGGTGAGAGGGGGCGAAGGGGATTACAGGAAGGAGTCGTCGTCGTCGCTATAATCGTCGTCGGCGTAGTCCGTGTCGTCCTGATAGTTGGCGTTCTGGAAGCCGTTGTCCTGGTTGAGGAAGCTGCCGCCATCGCCGTTGTTGAAGGTATCCAGGTTGTTGGAGGCGTCGAAATTGCGCATTGCGCTGTCGTCCAGCGGCGCCGGGGTTTCCTCGATAATATTCACGATTTCCTGCGGCTGAGAATGGCGGAACATGCCGGTCAGCATGTCGGCCAATACCACGCCGCCGGCGACGCCCGCCGCCGTTTGCAAGGCGCCTCCCAGGAAGCCGCCGGCGCGCGAAGGCGCCGCCTGCTGCGGTGGGGCATAGGCCGGTTGCTGAGGCTGTTGCTGCGCGTTGTTCCAGGCCGCCGTATTTTGTTGCTGCGCCTGATACTGTTCGCGCGGGCTTGGCGTACTGCGGCTGCCGCCGCCGAACAGGCCGGCCAGGAAGCCGCCGCTGCTCTGCTGGCTGTTGGCGGTTTGCTGCAGCTGCGCCACCTGGGCCTCCAGCTCTTTGACCCGCTGATCCATCTGCTTGAGCGCCGCTTCCTGAATAATCATTGCCTGCGCCATGTAATAAGGGGCGGAAGGCTGCTCGCGAATATGCTGGTTGATTTGCTGCTCTGCCTGGAGATCCCGTGGGCCCGTCTTGGTCTCGGCTTCTTTCAGGCGGCCAAACAGACCATCGATAAGGCGTTGTTCTTCGGATTGCATAGGAGTACCTCAGGAGATAAATAACGGTGCTGGATGATCACTATCATCGGTATCAATTACCCTAGCGCGTTTACATGAACCAATAAATAAATGGCGGGTAAACCTGCCTATGAATTTGTTACCAATTGCGGCAGCGGGATCAGCATCACCAGCTTTAGACCGGCGTGCTCCGCCGGGTGGAAGGTGAGCTGGCGATAGCGCAGCGCGCCTTGCTGAGGATGCTCGAACGCTCTTTCGCCGCCTTCGCGCGCCATGACGTCATGTTGCTTCCACCAGTGATTAAAGTCCGCGCTGTTGTGCGTCATGTTGCGCACGAAGGCGCGCATCTCTTCGGTGTTTTGATGATGGCTGGTCTCGGCGCGAAACTCGGCCACCACGCGCCGCGCGCGCTCTTCCCAATCGCTGACCAGCGTTTTCGCCAACGGGTGGAAGAACATGAAGTGCAGCAGGTTGGGGCTGTTGGCCACATCCAGCCAGCCGCTGAACAGCGCCGCCGCCTGCGGGTTCCAGGCGACGACGTTCCAGGTCACGTCCAGCAGATAGCAGGGCACCGCCATCTGATGCACGCTTTGCAGCACCGCGTCATTGGCGGTTTCGCGGTGCGCTTCCTGCTCGGGGTCGGCGATTCGCGCCAGGGTAAACAGGTAGTGGCGTTCGGCCGGGCCGAGCCGCAGCGCTTTGGCGATGCGCGCCAGCGTGAAAGGGGAAATGGACACCTCGCGGCCCTGTTCGATCCAGGTATACCAGGTGGCGCTGATGCCGCTGATTTGCGCCAACTCTTCGCGGCGCAGGCCGCTGGTGCGGCGGCGCGAAGAGCTGGGCAGGCCGATCATTTCCGGCGTGATGCGTTCGCGGTGCGCGCGCAGAAACGCGCCGAGGGCTTTTGGCCCGGATAAGGCTTCTGATGACATAGCATGGTACCTATTTATACCAGGATAACTGCTCATATTGTACCCGTATAGTAGCCTGATTATAGTAGCCGAAAGCCTTCAGGCACAGGCGCAAGCCGGATAATAACAGGAGCAAACATGAGCAACAGCAACAGCCATAACGATGCGGTAGACCGGCAGTTCGGCGAGCAGGCCAACGCCTATTTAACCAGCGCGGTGCATGCGCAGGGCAAGGATTTGCAACGCCTGGCGCAGTTACTGGCGCCGCACGCCGAAGGGCGCTTGCTCGATCTGGGCTGCGGCGCCGGGCATGCCAGCTTCACCGCGGCGGCCAGCGTAGCGCAGGTGGTGGCCTACGATCTGTCGGCGCAAATGTTGGCGGTGGTGAGGCAGGCGGCGTCGGAAAAAGGCCTGAACAACATTCAGCAACAGCAGGGCGTGGCGGAGTCTTTGCCGTTTGAGGACGCCAGCTTCGATCTGGTCATCAGCCGCTATTCGGCGCACCACTGGCGCGATGTCGGCCAGGCGCTGCGCGAGGTCAGGCGGGTACTCAAACCGGGCGGCAGCGCGATCTTTATGGACGTGGTCTCGCCGGGGCACCCGCTGCTGGATATCTACCTGCAAACCGTGGAAGTGCTGCGCGACACCTCGCACGTGCGCAACTATGCGCCGGGCGAGTGGCTGACGTTGCTGACCGAGGCCGGGCTGATGGTACGCGAAGTGACGGCGGATCGATTGACGCTGGAGTTCGGCAGTTGGGTGGCGCGCATGCGCACGCCGGCGCATTTCGTCACCGCGATCCGCGCGCTGCAGCAAAGCGTGTCGCAGGAGGTGGCGGCGCATTTCGCCATCCAGCCGGACGGCTCCTTCACCAGCGATATCATGATGTTTGAAGCGACGAGAGGCTGAAAGCAACGGGGCAGCCGATAAAGGCTGCCCCGCGAAACGCTATCGACAAGATGCGCTTATTTTTTGTCTTCCAGCAGGCAGCGGTAGATCAGGCCGCCGATAATGCCGCCGACCAGTGGCACCAGCCAGAATACCCAAAGCTGCTGCAGCGCCCAGGTGCCCTGGAAGATCGCTACGCCGGTGCTGCGCGCCGGGTTGACGGAGGTGTTGGTCACCGGGATGCTGATCAGGTGGATCAGCGTCAGCGTCAGGCCGATAGCCAGCGGGGCAAAGCCTGCCGGCGCGCGCTTGTCGGTCACGCCATGAATAACGATCAGGAAGAAGGCGGTCAGCACCAGCTCAATCACGATTGCGGCTTGCAGAGAGTAACCGCCTGGCGAGTGTTCGCCGTAACCGTTGGAGGCGAAACCGCCTGCCGTGGCGTCGAAACCGGCTTTGCCGCTGGCGATCAAATACAGCACCGACGCTGCGGCGATACCGCCGATCACCTGTGCGATAACGTAAGGGATTACGTCTTTCGCCGCGAAACGGCCGCCGGCGAATAAGCCGACGGTGACCGCCGGGTTAAAATGCCCGCCGGAAATATGGCCGACGGCATAGGCCATCGTCACTACGGTCAGACCGAAAGCGAGCGCGACGCCGAGGAAACCAATACCCAGCTGTGGGAATGCCGCTGCTAATACTGCGCTACCACAACCACCAAACACCAACCAAAATGTGCCAAAAAATTCAGCAAAAAGTCGCTTTGACATAGATTCCATCCTGCGGAATAGACTAACGGGCGTTAGCACTAAAAACTATAGAACAGCTTTTTCAGTTCATGCAGATATTCTATAGAATTTTCTTAATGCACCTTGAATAACGGCGGTATTAAATCCCCGGTATTTTATTTTGTCTATGGGAAAAACACTGTTTTTCACCGCACTGGCGCGCGTTTGCCGATTTTTTTATCTTCGCTATGAGAATTTACCCTAAGCGAAATGACGGGCTATTTCCGGGCATTTTTTTCCAGCGGTTTTCTCCATTCAATACGCTCGGGTTAATTGCTAATTTCTATTTGCCAGCCAATCATATTGCCTGTTTTACATTTGACGAAGCGCCTATTGTCATCTAAGTGTCATGCTAAATTAATATCGTCTTCTGCCTGACAACGCTTCATTCAACCTCGGGTAAAAAAACATGAAAATAAAATCGCTCTCCCTGCTGTTGGCTTCACTGTTTCCTGTATTGGCTCATGCTGCTGATATTGAGGTGGCGCGTTATGTGGTCGGCTTCCCCGGCGGGGAACGCGTCGCCTATCAGGGGGCGTTCGCCAAGCATTTCCCGCAGGGATTGCCGGTAGGGATCGGCTCCGGATTGATGTTCAACAAGAAGCAGGGCGACGATTTGGTGTTGACGACGCTGACCGATCGCGGTCCTAATGCCGATGCCCCGGCGGTAGGCAAGCAAGAGGCCAAGATTTTCGCCAATCCGCAATTCACGCCTCTGTTGATGGACATTCGTATCGGCGGCGGCAAGGCCGTAGCCGAGAATGCGCGGCCCTTGCACGATGAGAAACGGCCGATCGGCGGGCTGCCGTTGCCGAGCGAGCTGATTGGTTCTACAAACGAAGTGGCGTTGAACGACGCGTTGCAGCCGCTGTCCGGCGATCGCCGCGGGTTGGATACCGAAGGGGTGACCGGTGACGGCAACGGCGGCTATTGGCTGTGTGATGAGTACGGCCCGTTTCTGATCCATATCGACGGCAAAGGTAAAATCCTCGCCAAATATGGCCCAACGCCGCAGGCCGGCGAACAGGCGGTGGCGGGCGGTTTGCCGAACATCCTGAAATGGCGTCAGCCCAACCGCGGTTTTGAAGGATTGACCCGGATGCCGGACGGGCGAATTCTGGCGGCGGTGCAGAGCACGCTGGATGTCGATGGCAAAAGCAAAAACAAGGCGCAGTTTACCCGGCTGGTGAGCTTCGAGCCGCGCAGTGGCAAAACCGCCATGTACGGCTATCCCATCGATATCGACAGCTATAAAAAAGCCAAAGACGCCAAAATTGGCGATGTCGTGGCGTTGGACAACCAGCGCATCCTGTTGATTGAACAGGGAACCGGTAAAGATAAGTCGATGATCAACAAGATCTATCTGATTGATCTCGCGCAGGCCAGCGATCTGAGCGCGTTTGACGGCCAGGGTAAAGCGCTGGAGTTCGACGATGCGAAAGAGCTGGCTAAACGCGGCGTTAAGCTGGCGCAGAAACGGCAAGTGGCGGATCTGCGTCAGTTGGGCTGGCGCCAGGAGAAAGCGGAAGGGTTGGCGCTGATCGACGATCGCACGCTGGCGGTGATCAATGACAATGATTTCGGCTTGCAGGCCACGCTGGTGGATGCGTCGCCAAAGAGCAAGAAAATCGGCGACTATCAGCTGGAGAAAGGAGGGCGGTTGAGCCTCGACGGTGACAAAACCGACGCCCGCATCGAATTGCGCCCGCTGGAGCAGCCGGAATCGCTGAGTGAGCTCTGGGTGCTCACCTTGCCGCAACCCTTGCAGTGACCGACATCGGGGGGCGATTGCGCCCCCGTCAGACCGTTGACAAAGGAGGAAAAAACGTGGTTTTTCCTCCTTTGTGGCCATCAGCCGAAAATCAATAAATTGATTTTCCTTGTTTTTTTATCCGATGCTCTCTGCAAACCCGGCAATGGCATGAGGTTTGTTATCAATCTCACAGCGGGGGCGGTGACGCCCCCCGTTTGATTCAGGCTTGCGCGTGCCGCTGCGGCGCTTTGCCGCGCGAGATGCTCTCCCACGCCGCCACCACCACCACGATCAGCGTCGTCAGGCCATTGACCATCAGCAGGTCGGTTAAATAGGCGATCGGGGCCAATACCGCCAAAGCCAGCAGCCCGACCAGATGCGACAGCGGGAAGCGGCGATACACCAGCCGTTTGTACAGCGCGTTGGCGAACAGGTAAATCGCCGGGCCGAGTAGCAGCACCGCCGCCGTGGCGTGTTGGATGCGGCCGTCGGGATGGGCGATCACCAGCTCGTTGGCCACGGCGCAGACGATGATCGCCCCCACCAGCGCGACGTGCACATAATGGAAATAAGCGCCCAGCTGGCCGGGATTTTCCGCCTGGCTGATGGCGTGGCTGCCGGCTTTGCTGCTGGTGTCGAAGTAAACCCACCACATCGCCAGGCTGCCGAGAAAGGCCACCAGCGAAGCGATGAGCACCGGCAGGCTCCAGCTTTCCATTTCGCTCAGGGTGGCGCCGGTGATCAGAATGGTTTCCCCCAGCGCCACGATCACGAACAGCTGGCAGCGCTCCGCCAGATGGTGGCCTTCGATGGTCCATTCGCTGCTGCTGTCCGAGCGCCCCAGCACCGGCAGGCGAAAACCGAACATCGGCGAGACGTACTCGCACAAGACGGCGATCGCCCACAGCGCCAGGCGAGCATGGCCTTCCGCCAGCCCGCCGGCGATCCAGAAGACGGCGGAGATGCATAGCCAGCCGAGAATGCGACGAAAGTTTTGTTTTAACGGATGATCGGGCGCCAGCAGGCGCAATACCGTGGCGGAGCGCCCGACCTGAATGGCGACGTAGAACAGGGCGAAGATCAGACCGCGTTCGCCAAACGCCTGCGGCAACGCGGCGGCGGCGAACAGCCCCAGCAGCATGATCGCGAACAGCAGCAGGCGGATCTGACGGGTATCCGGATTGAACCAGTTGGTGACCCAGGCGGTATATTGCCAGGCCAACCAGATGGCGAACCACAGCAGAAGGGTTTCCAGCGCGCCGGTCAGCGTCAGGTGATGCAGCAGATAGTGGGAAAGTTGGGTCACGGCGAAAACGTAGATCAGATCGAACAATAGCTCGGAGAATGAGACCGACGCGCCCTGACCGTCACGCACGCGCAGCAGGTTTTGCGACATAAGCGTTCTTCCTTAAAAGGGTAAGCCACAAAATCAGCGTAGCTCAGCGCGCTCCGGCGGGTAAAAAATCTTAAATAGACGCGGCGCCCATTCTTTATCACGCGCCGTCTTTAATTGTTCATCAAATAGGGGTAAGGTGAGGTCTATAAAGTCATTCCCGCCTGAAAATACACACCCGCTCTCACTTCCTCCTTATTCTCCTCACAATGATTGATGTTCTTTACGTTGCATGACGTCCGTTTTCATTGGCTAGCGGATAATTAACATCACTGACCACGAGCTAATAAACAAGAACACCTGGAGTCAATCATGAAACTTATCCCAAGCATCGCAGCCGTATTGATCGCCGCCGCTTCATTTTCCACTTTCGCCGCGCCGCTGTCGTCGGTAAAACAGGTCAACAGCGAGCAGGCCGCCAATCTGCAAAGCCTCGGCGTGGTGTCGGTTTCCGGCATTAGCGGCTCACCGCATGACGCCATCACCGCCCTGAAAGAAAAAGCCGCGGCGGACGGCGCCAGTCATTATCGCATTATCGGTCTGGACACCCCCGGGGACTCCAGCAACTGGCGCGGTAATGCGGAAATTTATCGCTAAGCGTTAGCTTTTTCCCCTTTGGCCGCGGCAACGCGGCCAAAAAAATAAACGGTCGTAATAATTATCTGGTAAGTCGGCGTATAAGCGGCTTATTTTCAGGTCATTATTGCGACCGTTTTTCTTTGCGCGCCGCTGATGAGGTTGCATTTAATTACAACTGTGTCCGCCGCTTTCGGAATCATGTTAATGATTACTTAAGAAATTCGGCTCACATTGAGGGCTTAACCCAAGGAGGCCTCAATGTTAAATGCGACCCGACTGCAACTGATGAATCACTTCGCTTACCTGCAGCAATTTATGGCTTCACCGCGCACCGTCGGTACGCTGGCGCCTTCTTCCCCGTGGCTCTGTCAGGCGATGCTGAACCAGGTGGAGTGGACCCGGGCGCTGTCGATCGCGGAACTGGGCGCGGCGGACGGCGTGCTGACCAAACGCATCCTGGGGCGGATGCGCGCCGATGCGGCGCTGGAGGCTTTCGAGATCCAACCCCATTTCGTGCATCGGCTGCGCGGGATTGACGATCGGCGGCTGCAGGTGATGGGCCATTCGGCGACCCGGATGGCCACGGATTACGACGTGGTGTTTTCCTGCCTGCCGCTGCTGTCGATCCCGGTCAGGATCAGCGTGCGCATTCTTCAGCAGGCCCGGCAGCGGCTGCTGGCGCGCGACGGCACGTTGGTGCTGTTCCAATACAGTCACCTGTCGGAAAAATTGCTGTCACGCTATTTTCACTGGAAGCGCCTGCGGGTGGTGCGCAACTTCCCGCCGGCGCTGGTGTATGTCTGTACGCCGCGTTAGCTACAGTTTTTTCTCCATCACTATCACCTCTTCGTCATGCTGCCGCCGGCGCTCCAGAGGTTGCCAACCCCAGCCGGCGTACAGCGCTTCCGATTTGTCGGTGATGAGATGCAGAACCGAGTGATGGCGCTGCCGCGCCGCCTCGACGATCGCCATCTCCAGACGGTGGGCGATGCCCTTGCGGCGGTGATCGGGATGCACGAAGACGCCGGCCAGCCACGGGGTGAGATCCTGGCGCTGATGATCGTCGCTGGGCCACAGGCTGGCCATGCCCACCGGGCGATCGCCGTCGATCATCATCAGCGTCAGGTGGTCGTCGCTCGGCCGGCTGCATTGGGCGAAACGCAGCTGGGTGCGCTCCAGCGAGCCGCCGCGCTGTGAACCCCACTGGCCGAATGCCCAGGCGGCGCACACATCGGCAAACTGCGGGCACTCCGACAGCGGAATGATGCGTTGAGTCATGGAGATCTCCCGGTTTTTAGCTGTTTCCCCGTTCTATTTAACCGATTTTTCCGCCATTTTTTTAACTTTTTAAAGCCGTTATTTTAGCGGTTTCGCCGTGTTTGCCGCGCGCCCGGCGCCGTTTCCCGGATTTCTTTTGGCAATGGCGGCGCGGGATTGCAAGTGCTAATGAGAGTGATTATCATGCGCGCACTGTTTCCCCGTTTTGGCTCAATCATGCGCAATTTCCTCATGTTACTGCTGCTTTCTCTGTGGTTCGGCGTGTTCTCCGCCCAGGCGAAGACGGTGACCGATATCACCGGCCGTCAGGTTGTGGTGCCGGACAATCCGCAGCGTATCGTGGTGGGGGAGAGTCGCATGTTGTATACGCTGGCGCTGCTGGAGCCGGGCAACCCGGCGCAGCGCATCGTCGGCTGGCCGGCGGATCTGGCGCGTTTCGATGCGCAAAGCTGGCAGCTTTATACGCAGAAGTTTCCGCAGATAGCCCAGATCCCCGTCATCAGCGGCAATAATTTTCGCCAGGTCAATGTCGAAAGCCTGCTGCAGCTGAAACCGGATCTGGTGATCCTGGCGCGCTATGCGCGTGAAGACGGCGACAACGATCGGTTGGTTTCTGCGTTGAACAAGGCCGGCGTGGCGGTGATCTACGTCGATCTGCGCATCGATCTGCTGAACAACACCGTGCCGAGCGTGCGGCTGCTGGGCGACGTGCTCAATCGCCAGCAGCGCGCCGAACAGTTCATCCAGTTTTATCAGCAGCATATGGCGGTGATTCAGCAACGCCTGGCGGGCTATCAGGGGCCGAAGCCCAAAGTGATGCTGCACCTGCATCTGGGGCGGCGCGAGACCTGTTGCACCACCGCCGCGCACGGCAATCTCGGCGATCTGCTGACCTTCGCCGGCGGCGACAACATCGCCAACGCCAGTGTCAAAGGGGTTTATGGCGAGCTGAACCCGGAAACCATTCTGAGTGCCAATCCCGACGTGTACCTCGCCACCGGCATGGCCGGGCCGAAGGGCAAACGGCTGTCCGATCTGCGCCTCGGGCCGCAGGTCAGCCGACAAGAGGCCGCCGACAGCTTCCGCCGGCTGATCGCCAAACAGCCGATGCTGACCAACCTGCAGGCGGTGAAAAACCACCGCGCCTGGAGCGTCTGGCACAACTTTTACCTCAGCCCGTACCACGTGGTGCTGGTCGAGGTGTTCGCCAAAGCGTTTTACCCGGATCTGTTCGCCGACATCAACCCGCAGCAGACCTTCCAACAGCTGTATCAGCAGTTTTTGCCGTTACCTTTTTCAGGGACCTATTGGAGTCAGTTAGATAATGAATAACAACAAACGCGGTTGGTGGTGCGCATTGCCGTTGGCGGCCTGCGCGACATCGCCGACGTGGGCGGCGGAAAAAACCGCGTCGCAGGAAGAAAGCCTGGTGGTGATCGGCCGCAAAGACGCCGACGGCGTGCAGAGCTATCAGCCGTTGACCAGCGTCACCGGCACCCGCAGCGAAACCAACCTGCTGAACGTGCCGCAGGCGATCGACGTGGTGCCGCAGCAGGTGATTGCCGATCAGGCGGTCAGCAGCCTGGATGAAGCGCTGTATAACGTCAGCGGCATTACCCAGGCCAACACGCTGGGCGGCACCCAGGACGCGGTAATGAAACGCGGCTTCGGCGACAACCGCGACGGCTCCATTCTGCGCGACGGCGTGCGCTCGGTGCAGGCGCGCAACTTCACGCCGACCACCGAGCGGGTGGAGGTGCTCAAGGGGCCGGCCTCGATGCTGTACGGCATGGGGGAACCGGGCGGGATGATCAATATGATCACCAAGAAGCCCCAGCTGCAGCAGCATACCCACGTGGAAGGCTGGGGCAGCAGCTTCAACGGCGGCGGCGGCCAGCTCGACGTCACCGGGCCGCTCGGCACGTCGGGGTTTGCCTATCGGATGATCGTCGATCACGATGAAACCGATTACTGGCGCAACTTTGGCCGCAATCGCCAAACGGTGATCGCGCCCTCGCTGATGTGGTACGGCGAGAACACTACCGTGCGGTTGGCCTATGAACATATGGAATATCTGGTGCCGTTCGATCGCGGCACCATTATCGATTCGCGCACCGGCAAACCGGTGAATACGCCGCGCGATCGCCGTTTCGACGAGGCCTATAACGCCACCCGCGGCGATCAGGACAGCGTCACTCTGCAGATCGATCAAACGCTCAATGAGCGCTGGAAAAGCTCGCTGACCTACGCCTACAGCCGCAACAGCTACAGCGACAACCAGGCGCGCGCCACGGATCTGAACCCGGTCACAGGCGTGTTGGTTCGCCAGGCCGATGCGACCGCCAACGCCGTCAGCCACGCCAACGCGGTGCAGCTGACGCTCAATGGCGACGTGGACTGGGGCAGCATCAACCACCAGATGCTGTTCGGCTTCGATTTTGAAGATAACCGCACCTACCGCGGCGACATGATCCGCGGTAAAAAGAACAAAGATTTCAATATCTATCATCCGGTATACGGCCTGATGCCGCCCTCGACCGCGGTCAGCGCCAAAGACAGCGACCAGCGGGAAAACCTCACCAGCTACGGCTGGTTTATGCAGGATTCCATCCAACTGACCGATAAATGGCTGGTGATGGGCGGGCTGCGCTACGACGCTTTCGACGTCTATGCCGGCAAGGGGCGGCCGTTCCTGACCAACACCGACAGTTCGGACGGCAAGCTGGTGCCGCGCGCCGGGGTGGTCTACAAGCTGACGCCTTACGTGTCGCTGTACAGCAGCTATACCGAGTCGTTCAAGCCCAACTCCTCCATCGCCACCCAAATTGGTTCGCTGCCGCCGGAGCAGGGCAAGTCGTGGGAAGTTGGCGGCAAGCTGGCGCTGCCGAACGGCGTCACCGGCACGTTGGCGCTGTTCGACATCACCAAGCGCAACGTCATGGTCAATGAGCTGGTGGCGGGCGAAACCGTGACGCGCACCGCCGGGCGCGTGCGTTCGCAGGGCGTGGAGCTGGACGTGGCCGGTAACCTCACCGACTCGCTCAGCCTGATCGGTTCCTATGCGTATACCGACGCGCGCGTGGTGGACGATCCGGACAACAAGGGCAAAGAGATGACCAACGTGGCGCGCCACACCGCCTCGCTGTTCCTGACCCAAAACCTGGGCAGCCTGGGCCTGTACAGCGGCGATGAAGTGCGTATCGGCGCCGGCGCGCGCTACGTGGGCCGCCGCCCGGGTGACGCTGCCAACAGTTTCTACCTGGATAACTACACCGTTGCCGATGCGTTCGCCGCTTACACCATGCCGATCAACGGCTATCGGGTGAAATGGCAGCTGAACGTGAAGAACCTGTTCGATAAAACCTATTACCCGTCCAGCGGCGGCAATTTGCGCGTGGCGGTGGGGGAACCGCGTGAGGTGGTGCTGCGCGGCAGTATCGATTTCTGAGCCGCGGGCGGTGAAATTTGCTTAAATAACCGCCCCAACGTTAAGGAGAACCCATGAGCCTGCAAATTCGTTTGGCGCAGCAGCGGGATATCGCGCACCTGATGGCGGTTGAACGCTCGGCGGCGCAGCTGTTTCGCCAGCAGCCGGCGTGGCGCTTTATCGCCGAAGGCGAGGTGATGAGCCCGCAACAGCACGCCGCGTTTATCGCCGAGCGCCGTGAATGGCTGGCCGAAAGCGACAACGGCGAGTGCGCCGGTTTTATCGCCGTGCAGGCTCAGGGGGAAGACTGGCATATCGCCGAATTGTCGGTCGCCGGTGCCTGGCAACGGCAGGGCGTCGGCCGCCGCCTGATCGGGGCGGTGGCGGAAGAAGCCAAACGCCAGGGCGCCGCTCGCCTGACGCTCACCACCTTCATTGACGTGCCGTGGAATGCGCCTTATTACCGGCGGCTGGGGTTCCGGCCGCTCGACGACGCGCGGCTCACGGCCGCCTTGCGGCGGCATCTGGATGAGGATCTGGCGCACGGCTTTGCCGCCGGCAGTCGCTGTGCCATGGAATTTACACTATCGTAAATATTGAAATACAGAGCGGGCAGGGTATGATGCTGCCACCACGCCATCGCACCCGCTCGGTATTTTGGTATGCAATGCACTCAAGTCACCGCATAAGGGACAACCCGTAATGACACAAACCCTGTTCATGATAGGCGCTCGCGGAGCCGGCAAGACCACGGTAGGCAGCGCATTGGCGCTGGCGTTGGGCTATCAGTTCGTCGATACCGATCTGTTTATGCAGCAGGCGGCGCAGATGAGCGTGGCGGAAATGGTCGAGCGCGAAGGCTGGCTGGGGTTTCGTCGCCGCGAGACCATCGCGTTGCAAACTGTGACCAAACCGTCAACTATAGTTGCCACCGGCGGCGGAGCGATCCTGGCGGAGGAAAACCGTCAGTTTATGCGTCAGCATGGCACCGTTATCTACCTGCGCGCGCCGGCCAGCGTGTTGGCGCAGCGGTTGGAAGAGTACCCGGAAGATGCGCAGCGCCCGACGCTCACCGGCAGGCCGATCGCCGAAGAGATGCTCGAGGTGCTGGCCGCGCGTGAAGCGCTGTATCAGGATGCCGCGCATTACGTGATGGACGGCACCGCCGATCCTCAGCGGGTGGTGGAACAAATCCTCGCGGTGCTGCCGCGCGAGACGGTGAAATAACCTTTTCTTCTCTTCGGGCGCTGTGCGCCCGTTTTCTTATTCCCTTTGCCGAGCGGCTGCAAAGTACGCGCCGGGCGTGACGCCGAAGCGGCGGCGAAAGGCGGCGATGTAGGCGCTGACGTTGTCGTAGCCGCAGGCGTCGGCCACCTCGCTGACCGCTTCGCCGCGTGATAATCCCTCCAGTGAACGCAATACCCGCGCCTGTTGGCGCCACAGCGCGAAGCTGATGCCGGTTTCCTGCAGAAAGCGGCGGCTCAGGGTGCGCGGGCTGAGTCCGGCCCAGGCGGCCCAGTCGCGCTGGCTGTGCAGGCTGGCGGGATCGTTCAGCAGCGCCCGGGCGATGTTCAGCAATCGGGCGTCCTGCGGCAGCGGCAATTGCAACGGCGCGCGGCTTGCCGTGTGCATTTCATCCAGCAGCACCTGCAGCAGCCGCCGTTGCGGCGCGCTCATCGGGCCGGCGGGGAACTGCGCGATGCGTTCCACCAGGGCCTGCATCAGCGCGGAGGCGGTGAACAGCTGCGGCTGCTGCGGCATCTCCGGCGCGTTTTCCACCGGCAGATACAGACTCCAGCCCGCCACATCGCCACAGGCCAGCGCCTGATGGGGGCACCCCGGCGGCAGCCAGCCCAGCGCACCGCCGGTGATCGCCCATTGCCGGCCAGGCAGTTCCAGCGCCAGCATGCCGCGCGTCAAGAGATAGATCTGGCCGCCGTCGTGCCGGTGCCAGGGCGTCAGGTGCTTTCTTTCATGTTGAAGGCGTTGGCTGCGGATCTGCGTCATGTTGGCCGTTTAACGTTATTAAAAGTCTTAATGTGGTTATTATGCCATCGCCTGGCCGGGATAGGATCGCCATTCACCCCATTTCGGAGAAACGTGATGACTCAACTTACCCCATTGAACCTGGTGCTCGATACGCTGCAGCAGGTGGTCGCCAGCCCGGAGCATCGGCCGACGCAGCTCGCCGCCCGTTTCAGCGCAGGCTACCGCCAGCAGGTGGATGGCAAAGTGCTGAACTTCGAGCAGTTTGAGCAACATATGGCGCTGCTGAAGCGGCAAACCCGCCGCATGACGCTGGAGGTGCTCGCGGCGGCGGCGCAGGATGAGTCGGTGCTGACCCACCATCTGGTCGAGGTGGAAAAGCGTGACGGCACCTGCAGCCGCGTGCGGGTGCTGGCGCACTTCACCGTGCGTGAAGGCCGCATTTGCGCCTGCGATGAATTGACCGAGCTGCTGACGGGCGCCCCCGGCGATCGCGATCTCGGTTCGCGCGTGCCGGAATGAGGGCGGCTGCTATACTTGCTACTGTGTGAAACACACGGGAGAACGGCATGCGCGAAAATGATCAACCTGCTTATCCACGGAGCGCCCGCGTCGTAGAGGTATTTCGAGGCGACCCGAACCTGCATCTGCGCCGCTTTGAGGTGCGTACCGACGACATTGAGCCGAATACGCTGCTCAGTGAACATGAAACCGAGCAGGAAGCGCTCGACGCCAAGCACCGCTATGAGGACGAGGCGTTAGAGCATTGACCTGCAGCCCAGCGGAAACCGGCGTCAGGCCGGTTTCCTGTTTATCCCCGCCTTAGCACATATTTCCCAGAACAATATTGATAATGATAATCATTTGTGTGATTTTTATCGCCCCTATTGGGTGTTTCACTTCTGGGAAAAGAGATGTCCAATTCCGAGTTGCAGGCGCTGTTTCTGCGCCATATGCGGCCGCTGCAAGCCTACTTGAACGCCAAACTGCGCGACCCTCAGCTGGCCGCGGATTTGGCGCAGGAAAGTTTTACCCGCCTCACCGAGCAATACCCGCAGGGCAATATTCTCGATATCGAGGCTTACCTGTATAAAACCGCCAAGAATCTGATGCTTGACCATCTGCGGCAGCAGCAGCGGCGACAGACTGATGCGGTAGAGGATGACATTCTGGCGCAGTATCCCTCCGGCGAACCGGCGCTCGAGCAGTTGGCGATTGACAGCCAAATGCTGCAGCTGTTGCGACAGGCGCTGGCGGGCATGCCGCCGCGCACGCAGCAGATTTTCCGGCTCAACCGGCTCGACGGGCTGACCCAGGCGCAGGTGGCGGCTCAACTGAGCGTATCGCTCAGTACGGTGGAGAAGCATCTGGCCAGCGCGCTGGAGCGGCTGATGACGTTGATGGACGATCAATAATGACAATTTTTTTACGGGTTTATCCACCTTCAGACGTCTTAACCTATAACCAGAAAAAACAGGGGTCTATGCCATCATGAATCCGCTAACCGCGCAGTCGCGGCAACAGGCGGCCGCCTGGGCCGTGCGCCTGGCCGAAGGGGCGCTGGCCGCCGACCAGCGGCGAGCGTTGGAGGCCTGGCTGGCCGATGATCCGCAGCATCCGGCGGCGCTGCGTCAGGCTCGCTTGCTGTGGGCTACGCTGGGGCAACTGCCGCCAGAACAGCGACAGGCGCTGCAGCCGCAGGTAGCGGCGCTGAAAACGCCATTTCGCCGTAGAGGAGCCCGCTGGGCGATGGCGGCGGCGGTGGCGATCGCCGTTTCCTTCGGCGTTTATCGCGGGCCGGATATATGGATCGGCATGCAGGCGGATTATCAAACCGTTCGCGGCGAGGTGCGCGAAGTCACGTTGCCGGACGGCAGCCGGGTGGCGCTGGACAGCGGCAGCGCGATCGCGCTGGCCTATTCCGCCAATGAACGCAAGGTGCGGCTGCTGAGCGGCGCCGCCTATTTTATCGTCGCACCGGTGAACGGGCCGGAAAAGCGCCCGTTCAGGGTAGAGGCGGAAAACGGCGTCACCCAGGCGCTGGGCACCGAGTTCAGCGTGGCGCGCACCGGACAGGGCGTCGACGTCAGCGTGCATCAGCACAGCGTGCGGGTGACGCTCGAGCGCGGTGAGCGCTCGCTGGTGGTCGCGCAACGCCAGGCGGCGCATTACCGCAGCGGCCTGCTGTGGCTGACGCGGCAAACGGCCGGCGATGATGCCTGGCGGCGCGGCTGGCTGGTGATCGACCGCCAACCGCTGACGCAGGCGCTCGCGCAGCTCAACCGCTATCGCGAGACGCGCATCGTGGCTGTCACCCCTGCGCTGAGAGCGCGCACGGTAAGCGGCGTGTTCGCGCTCAATAAACTCGACGATGGTGTCAGCGCCATTCGTCAGGAACTCGCCGCCCGCCAGCTGAATCTCCCCGGCATCACGCTGCTTTACTGAGCGGCGCAGGTGGGCCGGGACACCCGTTTCGCCGCTATTTTTACTTTCTGTAAAAAATCTTTACGGGTTTTCACCCTCCGGAACGTCCTTATGTTTAAACGAGATTGATTTCCATTATCACTTGGTTTGGCATTCTTTCGGGTGGAACACACACGCATGTTTATTCACAAGGGAACCACGCCGGCCGGCCGCTTGGCCACGGCGGTACGCGCTGCGTTGGCGGCGATGGTGCTGACTCAGCCTGTTGTGGCGATCGCCGCGCAGGCTGAAGCGAGCGGCGCGCAGGCCGCACAGCAAAAGAATTTCAACATTGAGGCGCAGCCTCTGCAGAGCGCCATGCTGCGCTTCGCCGAGCAGGCAGGCATGCAGGTGTTTTTCGACGAGGTGAAGCTCGACGGCATGCAGGCGGCGGCGCTGAACGGCAGCATGAGCGTTGAACAGGGCCTGCGGCGCTTGATCGGCGGCAATCCGGTGGCTTTCCGCCTGCAGCCGCAGGGGCAGATCGTATTGAGCCGGCTGCCGACGGCGAACGGCGATGGCGGCGCGCTGGCGCTGGATAGCCTGACGGTGCTGGGGGCCGGCGGCATGAGCGTCAACGACTGGGTTTACGACGAACCGCGCTCAGTCAGCGTCATCAGCCGCGAACAGATGGACAACCGCCCGGCGCGGCACGCGGCCGATATTCTGGAACAGACCACGGGCGCCTATTCCAGCGTCAGCCAGCAAGATCCGGCGCTGTCGGTCAACATCCGCGGCATACAAGACTATGGCCGGGTGAACATGAATATCGACGGCATGCGGCAGAATTTTCAAAAGAGCGGCCATGGACAGCGTAATGGCACCATGTACATCGATTCTGAACTGCTGTCCGGCGTGACCATCGACAAGGGCACCACCGGCGGCATGGGCAGCGCCGGCACGCTCGGCGGCATCGCCACCTTCAATACCGTCAGCGCGAGCGATTTCCTGGCGCCGGGCAAAGAGCTGGGCGGCAAGCTGCACGCCAGCACCGGCGATAACGGCACCCACTTCATCGGCAGCGGCATACTGGCATTGGGCAACGAAGCCGGCGATATCCTGCTGGCCGCCAGCGAACGCCATCTCGGCGACTATTGGCCCGGCAACAAGGGCGATATCGGTAACATTCGTATCAATAATGACACCGGCAATTACGATCGCTACGCCGAGAGCATCAAGAACAACAAAATCCCCGACACAAATTACCGTATGCACTCGCGGCTGGCCAAGGTGGGCTGGAATCTGCCCGCCAATCAGCGCCTGCAGCTGAGCTATCTGCAGACCCAGACTGCGTCGCCGATCGCCGGCACGCTGACCAACCTGGGCACTCGCCCACCCTATGAACTGGGCTGGAAGCGCACCGGTTACAGCGACGTGATGGCGCGCAACGCGGCGTTTGATTACAGCCTGGCGCCGGAAGGCGTCGACTGGCTCGATTTTCAGGCCAAGCTGTATTACGTCGATACTCAGGACGACAGCGACACCTACAGTACCAGCTCGCTGCTGGACAACGGCTACGCGACGCGTACCCGGCTGCGTACCTATGGCGCGCAGGCGCAAAACACCTCGCGCTTCAGCCTGGCACCGGGGCATGACTTCCGCACCAACTACGGGTTGGATTTCTATTACGACAAGGCGACCAGCGACTCTTCTCGTCAGGGCATGGAAGGGGTGACGCCGGCCGGTAACCGTTCGGTCGCCAGCCTGTTCGCCAACCTGACCTACGACTACGACGGCTGGTTGACGTTGGAGGGCGGGCTGCGTTACGACCGCTATCGCCTGCGCGGCCAGACCGGCCTGAGCTATTCGGATTTGGCCAAGGATGGGCAACGCTACACGATTGACAATCCTTGCAAAGCGCTGCGTCTGACCGGTTGTTCAACCACCACCCGCGAAGATTGGGCGGTTGACCGCGATCAGGGCAAGCTGTCGCCGACGCTGGCGGTGGCGGTGCGTCCCGGCGTGGAGTGGCTGGAGCTGTATTCCACCTACGGCAAATCCTGGCGGCCGCCGGCGATCACCGAAACGCTGACCAACGGCAGTGCGCACGGCTCCTCCACGCAATACCCCAACCCGTTTCTGCAGGCCGAACGCTCGCGCGCCTGGGAAGTCGGGTTCAACGTGCAGCAGCCGGATCTGTGGTTTGAGGGCGATCGGCTGGTGGCCAAGGTGGCCTACTTCGATACCAAAGTGGATAACTACATCAATTTGGCGATAGACCGCAATAAACCGGGGCTGGTGCAGCCGAGCATCGGCAATGCCGCTTACGTCAACAACCTGTCGAAAACCCGCTTCCGCGGGCTGGAGTACCAGCTCAACTATGACACCGGGGTGTTCTACGCCGATCTGACCTACACCCACATGATCGGCAAAAACGAGTTCTGCTCGAACAAAGCCTGGCTGGGAGGACGCCTGCGCTATGGCGACGGTTCGCGCCGCGGCAACTTCTATGTTGAACCGGATGCCGCGTCCAATGATGCCGTCACGTGCGACGGCGGCTCGCAGTTCGGCACCGCCGCTTACCTGCCGGGCGATCGCGGTTCGGTGACGCTGGGCGGCCGCGCTTTCGATCGCAAGCTGGACGCCGGGGTGACCGTGCGCTTCGCGCCGGGCTATCAGGACAGCTCGGTGCCGTCCAACTACCCGTATCTGGCCGACTGGCCGAAATACACCCTGTTCGATCTCTACGCCAGCTACAAACTGACCGACAGCCTGACGCTGCGCGGCTCGGTGGAGAACCTGACCAACCGCGCCTACGTCGTCAGCTACGGCGAGACGCTGGCTAATACCCTGGGGCGCGGCCGCAGCGTGCAGGGCGGGGTGGAGTACCGTTTTTAAGCAGTAAAAGGGCGTTGCTCATCGTTGAGCACAGAGGTCGCCTCGCAAGGGGCGCCGTTCATCAATGGAGATAGAGAAATGGCATTTTCAGTCAATTATGACAGCAGTTTCGGCAGCTACAGCATCCATAACTATCTGAACGAGTGGGCGTCGTCGTTTGGCGATATCAACCACACCAACGGTAATGTCACCGACTCCAACAGCGGCGGTTTCTACGGCGGCAGCCTGTCCGGCAGCCAATATGCCGTGACCAGCACCGCCAATAACATCACCTCGTTCGTGGCGGGCGGCAACCTGACCTACACCCTGTTCAACGCACCGGCGCACACCCTGTACGGCCAGCTGGATTCGCTGTCGTTCGGCGACGGCCTTAACGGCGGCGGCTCTACGCCGTACAACATCCAGGTGCCTGACGTCAGCTTCGGCGGCCTGAATCTCAGCAGCCTGCAGGCGCAGGGCCACGATGGCGTGGTGCACCAGGTGGTGTACGGCCTGATGTCCGGCGATACCGGCGCGCTGGAAACCGCGCTGAACGGCATCCTCGACGACTACGGCCTGAGCGTCAATTCCACCTTCGATCAGGTGGCGGCGGCGGCGGCGGTGGGCGTGCAGCATGCCGACAGCCCGGAACTGCTGGCGGCCTGATCGCGGCCGTTTGCCCGCCGGAGCCGCGCGCCCCGGCGGGCGTTTTCTCGTTTTTAGCCGATGGAAAACGCCATGAAAAACGCCGTCAGGCGCGGAGAAGTGATGAGCGTGCTGGCCGCATACCGGCGCGGATTTTGGGGCATCGCACTGTTTACCGCGGTGATCAATCTGCTGATGCTGGCCCCGGCGCTGTACATGCTGCAGGTCTACGATCGCGTGTTGCCGTCGGGCAACCGCATGACGCTGGCGATGCTGACCCTGATGGTGGTCGGCCTTTACCTGTTTATGGGGCTGCTGGAGTGGGTCCGCAGCCAGGTGGTGATCCGCCTCGGCGCCCAGATGGATATGCGCCTCAATCAGCGGGTCTACGACGCCGCCTTCGAAACCAATCTGAAAACCGGCAACCCGTTGGCGGGGCAGGCGCTGAACGATCTGACCAACCTGCGCCAGTTCGCCACCGGCAATGCGCTGTTTGCGTTCTTCGATGCGCCCTGGTTCCCGGTTTATCTGCTGGTGGTGTTTCTGCTCCACCCCTGGCTTGGCGCGTTGGCCAGCGCCGGGGTAATCGTGCTGGTGCTGCTGGCCTGGCTCAACCAGCGGGTGTCGCAAGCGCCGCTCGCGGAGGCTGGCCGGGTCGCGCTGAGCGCCACGCAACAGGCCAACGGCAACCTGCGCAACGCCGAAGCCATTGCCGCCATGGGGATGCTGACCGACTTGCGCCTGCGTTGGTTGCGGCAGCATCAGCAGTTCCTGCTGTTGCAGAACCGCGCCAGCGAGAAAATCGCCGCCGTCACAGCCTGGTCGAAAACCGTGCGGCTGGCGCTGCAGTCGCTGATGTTGGGCTGCGGCGCGCTGCTGGCGGTCAACGGCGACATTACGCCGGGCATGATGATCGCCGGATCGATCCTGATCGGCAGGGTGCTGGGGCCGATCGATCAGCTGATCGGCGCCTGGAAGCAGTGGTCGTCGGCGCGCCAGTCCCTGCAGCGGCTGGAAGTGATGCTGGCCGCCAACCCGCCGCAGGCGGCGAGCCTGCCGCTGCCGGCCCCCAATGGCACCTTGACCGTGAATCAGCTGGCCGCCAGCGCGCCCGGCGGGAGCGCACCGGTATTGCACGGCGTCAGTTTTCGTCTGGAGGCCGGTGAGGTGCTGGGCGTCATTGGCGCATCCGGCTCGGGCAAAACGCTGCTGATGCGCCAACTGGTCGGCGCGCTGACGCCGCTCAGCGGCGACGTGCGGTTGGACGGCGCGGATATCCGGCAGTGGGATAAACAGCAGCTGGGGCCGCATATCGGCTACTTGCCACAGGATATCCAGCTGTTCGCCGGTACCCTGACGGAAAACATCGCCCGCTTTGGCCAGGTTGACGCCGAGAAGGTGGTGGCCGCGGCCGCGCTGGCCTGCGTGCACCAATTGATACTGCATTTGCCCAAAGGGTATGAAACTGAGCTGGGTGAGGGCGGCAGCGGCCTGTCCGGCGGTCAGCGTCAGCGGGTGGCGCTGGCGCGCGCGCTGTACGGTTCTCCGGCGTTGGTAGTGCTGGATGAACCGAATGCCAACCTCGATCGTGAAGGGGAAGAGGCGCTGCAGCGGGCGATCGAAGCGTTGAAGGCGCGCGGCACCACCATCGTGTTAGTGACTCACAAACCGGCGATCCTGGCGACCACCGACAAATTGCTGGTGCTGGCCGCTGGCCAGGTGCAGCACTTCGGCCCCAGTGACGCCATCCTGAAAAAGTTGCCTGGTTTTGCGCCCGCTGCCGTACCGGCCAACGTCGGCCGCAGCAGCGGTGGCTTCAACGTCAACTACGCCAACTTTGCCAAAACGGCCAGCGGTGAACGAAAAGTATGAGCAATCAGAGTGTGATCCCCGGCGATATCGACGCCCTTTCACGACAGTTCGACGAAGGGCGCCATCTGCGGCTCGGCGGCTGGCTGGTGCTGTTGGGGTTTGGCGGTTTCCTGCTGTGGGGGCTGTTGGCGCCGCTGGACAAAGGCGTGCCGGTCTCCGGCAGCGTGGTGGTGGCCGGTAACCGCAAGGCGGTACAGCACCCGAGCGGCGGCGTGGTGTCGCAAATTCAGGTGCATGAAGGCGACCGGGTCCGCGCCGGGCAGGTGCTGTTGCTGATGGATACCGTCGACAGCCGCACCCAGCGCGATGCGCTGCGCAGCCAGCAGTTGAGCAACGCCGCGCAGCGGGCGCGGCTGCAGGCCGAGCGCGACGGCCTGCAGGCGATCGCCTTTCCCGCGTTGTTGCAAGCGCGGCGGGAGGAGCCGGAGGTGATGTCGTTGATGCTGTTGCAACAGCAGCTGTTCACCAGCCGTCGTGCGGCGTTGCAGAGCGAGCTGGCGGCGATCGCGGAGAGCATCGCCGGATCGCAGGCGATGCTGGAGGGGATCCGGCAGTCTTACGCCAGCAAACAGCGGCAAAAGGCCATGTTGCAGGAGCAGCTGGGCGGCATGCGCAAGCTGGCGGCGCAGGGGTATGTGGCGCGCAATCGGCTGTTGGATCTGGAAGGACAGTATGCGCAGATTGACGGCCAGGCGTCCGAGGATACCGGCAATATCGGCCGCCTGGTGCGCCAGATCCTGGAGCTGAAGCTGCGGGCGATCCAGCGGCGGGAAGAGTATCAGAAAGAGGTCAGCAGCCAGCTGGCCGAGGTGCGGATGAAGCTGGACGAACTGGATAACCGCCTGGCCAAGGCGGAGGCCGATTTGGGCCATACGCAGGTGAAAGCGCCGGTGGCGGGTACCGTGGTGGGGCTGAGCGTGTTCACCGAAGGCGGCGTGATCGGCGCCGGTCAGCAGCTGATGGAGATCGTGCCCAGCGATCGGGGGCTGCAGGTGGAGGCGCGTATCCCGGTCGAGCTGATCGACAAGGTGCAGGTGGGATTGCCGGTCGAGCTGTTGTTCTCGGCGTTTAACCAAAGCACCACGCCGCGCGTTGAGGGCGAGGTGACGCTGGTCGGAGCCGATCGCCTGACCGACGAGAAAAGCGGCGCGCCCTATTACAGCGTGCGCGCCAAGGTCAGCGAAGCGGGGCTGCAACGCCTGAACGGGTTGGAGATCCGCCCGGGGATGCCGGTCGAAGGCTTCATCCGCACCGGCGAGCGTTCGATGATGAACTACCTGTTCAAACCGCTGACCGATCGCCTTCATCTGGCGCTGACGGAAGAGTGAGCATGTCGGTTTCGTCGCTGCCTTTCGCCGCACCCGGTGCCGCCATGCCCTGGCGCCGCTGCCTGGTGCTGGTGCTGACGCTGCATCTGCTGGCCGCGGCGCTGCTCTGGCCCTGGCGAGACAAGGCCGCGCCGCCGTGGGTGCCACCGCCGGCGGTCATGGTGCTGATGGCCGCCGCACCGCAGGCTCCTGCCGAGGTAAAACAACCGCCGGGACAAAGGACGCCGCCGCCTCAGGTTGAACCGCCGGCACCGCCGGAACCCTTGCCGACGGTGAAGGTGCCTGAAGCCGTACGGCCGAACATCGCCGTACCGCCGAAGCAGAAAAAACCGCCCAAGCCGGTGAAGAAAAAAAACCTGCCGCGCACGCCGCCGCAGGAGAAAACGATCGCGCCGCCGAAGGTTCAGGAGCAAAGCGCCGGCGCGCCGCCGCCGGGCCGGGCGGATAAAACGGCCGCGCCGCAAACCCGCCTGATGCCCTATGCGCAGACAGGAGAGGATAGCTGGCGCAGCCGCATCAACAGCCGCCTTAATCGCTTTAAGCGTTACCCCAAAGACGCATTGCGGCTGAAGCGCCAGGGCGTCGGGCAGGTGCTTTTTACGTTGGACAGGCAGGGCCATGTGCTGGCGGTGACGCTGGTCAGCAGCGCCGGGCTGCCGTCGCTGGATCGTGAAATCCAGGCGCTGGTCAAACGCGCTTCGCCGCTGCCGACGCCGCCGGCGGACGCTTACGTCAACGGCACGGTGGAATTGACGTTGCCGATCGATTTCAGTTTACATTGAGCGCTTGCCGACGCTGCGGCGTTTTACAATAGACCCTGTATGCTAAGGCAAAGCAATTCGCGGGTGTTTTTTATGCCGAGCCTGTCCAGCGCTGTTCGCCGTTGGGTATAGATCGTTTTCGCTGTAACGCCTCTCTCACGCGCCAACGAAGAAATGGGAATACCTTGCAACGTGGCTAATACGACCTGACGCTCTTTGTCGGACAGTGATGCCGGCCGTACGCCGTGTCGGGCTATCTGTTTCTCTTTGCCATGCATCCAGGCTAAAAGGTTGCGTAGTAATATGTCGATTGGCAGATGAAGGTGGAAAACAATCGGTGATCCTACGTTTTTTGTCAAAGAACACCCATTGGTTGAGGCTGGATCCATCAGTAATGCAGATCGCCAATTCGGATGGCATGGTAGGCGACGATATAGTTGAACGATATTTCTCAGATAAGACACATTGCGCGGGAAAATGTGAAACAGTAACAATCCTGAATGCCCCTTTAGGCTCTGCCCCCGTATAAATGCCGCAGGCGAAGCGTAAGCGCTGAACTTTTCAACATGCGGCGTCAATAACTCTGCCAGCCCCACTTGTGTCAAGGCGCAGCTACTGATAATGCTCAGGCTGCGTGGTGTTGTCACTGCTGCAGCGACGGCGTTAACACGCGTTTTATCCTGTCTCTTTATATGCATTTCGTTTTTGGCTTCTTGGAAAGATATCCGCTATGACATCAATAACGGAGGTTTTTCACTATCAGGCCATTACCTGATTTTCCGCTCGAACCACTGGTCTGCGGCGTTAATATCAGGTGATGACCTGATACCCCATCCATGGTCTGTTTTCTATCATTAATCCCGCTTGGCGCATGCCGCCTGATTAGTCGAGGTGGCATTCTCCTGCAACGTTACGGGGGCTTTGATGACCCGCGAGCGGTTTAAATTTTCGCGAGAATCCATATTCATAGAGGGTGCTGTATGTGCATTGATGTTGTCGTTCCCGTTTTTAATCAGCTGGAGAAAACAATTCTTTTTGTTAATTCATTAGATAATCAAGTTAGCAATAGACTTATTATTGTCGATAACGGTAGCGATGAAGATACGCGGAATTATCTTGGCGGTTTGGATGCGACGTTGATTACTAATGCCATTAATTTTGGCTATACCAAAGGAATGAATCAAGGTTTATTGCAGGTGAAAAACGAGTATGTGCTTTTTGCCAATAACGATGTGATCTTACCTGCCAATGTGCTACAGCGCCTGCTCGCGCATTTAGAAAATTATGACATTGTCGCCCCGTTAACGAATAAAGCCTCCGGAACCCCTGAGGCCGTTACGCCATTGCTTATTGAGTTCGATTCTCGGACTGGCGACATCGAGCCATTTTCCGAAGCGCTCTACGAAAAAAACAAAATGCGTTCGATGCCAATCCCCAGCGCCTATGGTCACTGTTTATTGATGAAGCGAGATGTGCTCGAAAAGGTGGGGCTGCTGGATGAGTCTTTCGAATCAGGCTACCACACCGATGACGATTTTTGCCGTCGAGCGATTGATATGAATTTGAAAATAGGTCTGGCGCTTGACTGTTTTGTTTTCCATTTTTGTCATTCCACATTCCGTTCTTTAGGTATTGATTCTAAGGATGAAATTGAAAAATCAACGCGCCTCTTCAAGGATAAGTTCAAATGATATTTATCGAAGGGTTGCCGTGCGCGGGGAAAAGCTTATTGGTTAATGCGCTGGCGGCGCAGGGGACGAGCGTCTGTTTTGAGCTGGGGAAGGTGTTGAGTAGGGCGGATTTTCCAGGCAACGGTCTTTCTGTGGCAGAGGTTGAAAAAATCAACGAGTGGTTTATCGCTAAGGAATGTGAACGCATGCGGGGAAAGGCACATTACTTTGATCGTTCATATTTCACCCATCTTTGTTACGCCTATGCCTACGGAAGATTTATGTCGCTCGATATTTTTCCAGCAACGGTGAAAAAATATGCAGAAAAAATCTCTGATGGCGGTTTACCCCTGCCGTGGGGGATTGTTTATGTCGATATAGAAAGCAAAGAGTCGATTGCCAGACAAGAAAACAAGATAGCCACGCGCGTTTCTCGTGGCCTGCCGGCATTCTGGCGAAACGAACAGTTTTTGAATGACACATGCGATGCCTATCAAAATCTGTTTTCTTCTTGTTTTGACATTCCTGTTCTTTCTATAGATGCGAGGCTTAGTACGCAGGCGAAATTGAATCAGTTGAATGAGTGGATGTCAGGCGTGGTGGCGCGGCATGGCGCAGCCATTGATTGCAATGCGTTTATAGAAAAAAGCCTCAGGGATGAAACCAGATGATGATGGTCTATTATTTTTCTTTTGCTCTGATCTTTCTCTTTTTGGTTGTTAATGTGTCACAGTATATCAATATCAGTAAGAGTCAGAGATTTATTAGAAAAGAGATACAGGTTACGTTAACGGGCGAGAGACGAAATCGTCTGATTGTTTTAATTCCGGTTATGGATGAGCATAAAATAATTAATGATACGATTATGTATTTTAATCGTATTCTTTCATCTCATCCAGACAGTCTTTTAGTCTTTGTGACAACCCAAAAAGAAGGCCGCGCGGAGAAGAATAAAACCTATCAGAAAATATTGCCTTATTTATCTGAGAAAACGTTAATCATTCATTATCCCTTCCTTTCGGGAAATAAGGCTCATCAGATCAACTATGCGGTTGAACGGTTGGGACGTATGCAGAAAATGGGTGGGGGGCCAACCTACTATGGCGTGTTTGATGCAGATTCTCGGCCGGATCCTCGAGGACTTGATTATGTTGCTCAGAGTCTCGAGGAAGCAAACGTGTATCAAATGCTGCCGGTGTATTCGACCAATTTTGATGAGCTTTCTCTTTTTGGCAAAGCGTCCGCCATTTTTCAAACGCGCTGGATGATGAGCTACGAGTTGCCGACTCTGTTGAAAAATTACCAGATGCAAAAGGCGACTCACTTATCTTATTGCATTGGTCATGGCTTATTCATACGGCAGCAGTATTTTGAGGAGAATCTCTTTCCGGTTGAAACCGTTACGGAAGATCTTCTGTTCGGTTATCGGGCGGTTATGCACAGTGTATACGCCAAGCCTGTGCCTTATTTTGACTATTGCTCCTCCGTGAGCCGATTTTCTGCCGGCGTGCGGCAGTCAGCGCGTTGGCACGCAGGGGATCTTTCCTCGTTGATGTTGCTGATGGGAGAGAAAAGCAGCGGCAGCGCGAATCGTTTTCGTTGCTTGAAAATGAAGCGTATGTTCACCATGTTACAGTGGCCTCTGGGGCCGGTTTTCACGATCGCCGTATTGTGTGTTCTGCTCGCATTGCAATGCTGGCCGGGTGTTATGGCTCTGTTGATCCTTATCGGCAGCTATGTATTCCTATTGCACTCCCCGGTAATTAAATATTTTTTTCCCCGTCGAAGGGATCTGCCTTCACTTTATGGCGCGCTTTTGGTAAAGAGCGCTGCGAATTGCCTTGGGGCGCTTTATAGTTATTTTCTTAGATTGAATCCGAAAGTGGATTTATGGTTTAAAACCCCTCGTTAAAAGTTTGACTGCGTGAATTTCTGCTTTTTAACAGGTCTGTTTTCGGAATTTTTACGGTGCGGATATGGAATATAAGAAAGACGGTTCTGGCGATGTGACCCTGACGGCGATATTTTTATTTGTTTTCAAACAATGGGCAGAGCACCCTTGGCGAATGATGCTTGTTGTCATTCTGGCGCTGTCTTCTGCGCTGAGCGATATATTGGTTCCGGTATTTGCCGCCGATTTTGTCAACGTTCTGACGGAGGGAGGGAGCCCATTCCTGTCTTTTTTTATGATGATGGGGCTGGGAGCCGCTGGCGCTCTGCTGCGTCAATGCCTGAACTTAAATATTGCTTCATTGACGTTGACGATGATGAGCCTGGCCGGTGCGCGTGCTTTTAAACAAATACAATCCTTGACGGCAGATTGGCACGCCAATGGGTTTGCCGGCTCGACCGTGCGGCAAATTACCCGTGGGATGTGGGCTTTGGTGGCGTTTAATGAAACTCTGCTGGCAGGCCTGTTGCCTATCGGGGCCATGCTGATCGGTAGCACGGTGTCCGTGTGGCTGCACTGGCCAATGGCCGGCGGCGTTTTCGGCATCGGAGGGGTATTGTTCAGTATCGTGGCCGTGTTGTTGACCGTTCTGTATGTTGCGCCCGCAGCCCGTACTGGCAATGCATGGGATAGCCGCATTGGCGGAGCTTTAGCCGACGCACTGAGCTGCAATTCGGTCGTAAAAGCTTTCGGCGCGGAAGTTCGGGAAGAAGAGCGGCTGGCTCGGATCCTGGCCGCCTGGCGTCGTCATACCTCATGGGCCTGGATGCGCAGCAATGTTAATGGCGGCGTGCAGGAAATAATGCTGGTTGCACTGCAAACTCTGGTATTGGGGGTGCTGCTGTTGCTCTGGCGGCGTGGGGTAATCAACGTCGGTGATATCACGTTTATGTTAACGACGTTATTTATGCTGCAGGGGTACCTGCGCCGCATCGGAAGCAATTTCCGCCATCTCCAGCGAGCGATGAATGAATTGGAAGCGATGGTGGCGTTTAAACGCATTCCCGCCGAAGGGCGCGCGGATGACAAGGGAAATGCGGTGACGATCAGCCGCGGCGAAATTTGTTTTTCTGATGTCGACTTCAGCTACAGCGGCTCTGGCGTTCCACGGCTTTATCAGAAGATGAATGTCATTATCAACGCCGGGGAACGGGTTGGGCTGGTGGGCTATTCCGGTTCGGGAAAATCAACGTTCGTCAGGCTGATTCAGCGTCTTTATGAGGTTCAAGGCGGAAAGATCACCATTGATGGGCAAGATATCACTCGAATGCAGCTTGCCTCCCTGCGCCGCCAAATCGCGACGGTTCCACAAGAGCCCCTGTTGTTCCATCGTTCTCTGGCCGAAAACATCGCTTACGCCAAACCTGACGCAACGCAGGACGAGATAGAGCGGGCAGCGAAATTGGCTGGGATCCACACGTTGATCGGCCGATTGCCGGAAGGATACGACACGCTGGTGGGGGAGCGGGGCGTCAAGCTGTCAGGGGGGGAGCGTCAACGCGTGGCGATCGCGCGCGCTTTTTTAGTGGATATGCCGATATTGATTCTCGATGAGGCGACTTCCAGCCTGGACAATGAAAGCGAAGCGCACATTCAACGCTCGATGAATGAGTTGATGAAAAACCGAACGACACTGGTGATAGCGCATCGGCTGTCTACATTGCGTCGAATGGATAGGATCCTCGTTTTTAGCCATGGGCGCATTGTAGAGCAAGGATCACATGATGAGCTTATTGCAATCGAGAGTGGCGTGTATAGGAAATTATTTGAGCGACAGCAGATGACGGAGAAAAATACGCAATCCTCAAGCTAATCTCATGCTGGTGAATAATATTATATTCCCAGGTTCTAGTTTCAATCAATAATAGGCATTTTTATGAGAGCGGTAACCACATGCAGTGAAATAGAAAGCGGATTGACGGTAACTCAGTTCGAATACCAGCAATTAAAACGCTTGGCGCTGGCGATAATGGATAAGGTTTCAACGTCATGGCCTGTCGTTTTTATCGGCGTGGGACGTTCCCCGACGCCATTGATGGCATTTCTCGAGTGTTATCTAGGAAAGGCGTTTGTGATTAACTTGCCGCTGAGTGGCTTTCGTCATAATTACCTCGGGGAGAATGTTTCTCTGCTAAGAGAACCGTTGACCGATGATCAGAACAAAGCACTACTGCTTCACTTTCAACGCTTTATTCCAATTGAAAAGGTGCGCAATAGTCACGTGGTCGTGATCGACTTTATCGACTCTGGGGCTTCTTTAGTGGCTGCCACCCATTATATCCGGCATTATCTTCGCCGATACGACGATACCGAGAACATTAGTGCGGTATCGCTGCGAGCTACGGCGCTGCCTGAATGTTTTCGTTCTGCCATGCAGACGTTGGAACTGGACTATGCAGATTTCCCTATTCACGCCCATACTGAAGCGTGCTCTGAAAAACATTTTAAGTTAGGCCGCGGTAATTATTATGACGCTATCTCAGCGGTAAAAGGGGCATTTAAAATATCGGAAGGTCACCTCACGGAGATGTTGGTCGAGAATCATGTGGCGTATCGGGACTATATGCGGCAACTTGCCGATAAATAGCAAGGCCTGCCATCTCAATCATGCGATTCATCGTGATAATTGGTTTATCCAGGCATATGGAACCGCAGGTCAAACCTATTATTTAGACAGTTTTCTCATCAAGCCCTCTCAGGGGATTTCCCTTTACCCGCCAGAGAAAATTACTGACGATTACTTTTCCCAGCGTCGATTGGGGTTATCGCAGTTCCAAACGTATCCGCATCACGATAATATCTATTGGGGAAATCCGGAGTACCTTTCTGGCAGTGGCTGGAGCATTTCGGTAGCGGCAGGCGATAAAGCGGGCGGTCTGATAGGTTATGCCATAAGATTGGATGACCTGTTGTCCTATGGGCATGCGGTGACAGATTTTGACGTCAATATTTGGCTGGATCGCAACCAACAGCCATTACCTTTTTTTCGAGGAAAACTCCCGGCGGAAGAAGAAGAGCGCATTGTCAACGCGCTGCAAACAATACAATTGCGTGACGGTTGGCAACGGATCCCGGGTTACCGGGTATTGCGCATTCAGCTCAAAGGCCCCGGCTGGCAGCAAGTGGTTCTTTATCCCGATCGCGGCATATTGGAAGAGGCAGTTGAACAGGCAAAAACGCAGTTGCCTTTTGCATTGGGCATTTTGTTATTGATAACGTTGGCGCTCTTTTGGATGCTGCGCCGTTATTTGGCACAGCCGTTGTGGCAATTCGTTGACGTTATTTGCCAAACCAGCGCCGAGAATTTTTATCCTCGTCTTCTCGAGCACCGGCGAGATGAATTGGGGCAAATCGCCATCGCTTATAATCGGCTGCTGGACAAGTTGAATCAGCAATACGCGACTCTGGAAAAAAAGGTGGTGGAAAGAACGCGTGCGCTGAAAGAGGCGAAACGTAAGGCTGAGTTGGCGAATAAAAGAAAAAGCCGTCATTTAACCGCAATCAGCCATGAATTGCGCACACCGCTCAATGGAACTTTAGGGGCGCTGGAACTGTTGAGAACCGGGGATATGGATCAACAACAGCAGTGGCTTGCAGATAGCGCACATCAGTGCACGCTGTCTTTAATTGAGATTATTAATCAGTTGCTCGATTTTTCTCGCATTGAAGCGGGGCAAATAGAACTGCAATCCGCCCCCTGCCAACTTCTACCGCTACTCGATCAGGCGATGATGACGATACAGGGGGCTGCTCAGAGCAAAGGGTTGGTGCTGTCGGTCCATTTGGCGGCCAATGTGCCGCACCATCTTTGTCTGGATGCGCTGAGAGTGCGGCAAATTCTGGTGAATTTGCTCGGTAACGCCTGCAAGTTCACCGACCATGGCCATATTGCCATGCAGGTAGAACGCGTCGGCAAGACGCTGGTTTTCAACGTGGAAGATAGCGGCCGCGGTGTCTCTGAGGAACATCTCGCCTCCATATTCATGCCTTTTTACCAGGCGCAGACGCATGCTCAGGGGACAGGGTTAGGGCTTACGATCGCCGCCACGCTTGCCAAAATGATGGGAGGCCGGTTGGACTTCAGCAGCATTTTAGGCCGTGGCAGCCGTGTGGCGTTCCATATGCCGCTGGGGCAGTTCAGCGAGCCCGAGCCGCTGTGCGGCGTTGTTGGCGCTCCGGCGGCGCTGCATCCCCAATTGCTGTCTTGGGGGATATCGTGCCTGACACAAGATCCTGCCGAAGGGGGGCTCAATACCGATCTGGCATTTTTGCCGGGGCGTCTGCATGACGCGGTGAAATGCCTATTGACCGGCAGCGCTCCGCAAAGCCGGAACCTGCTCCCCCTTCAACCCTGGCGTCTGCGCGTGTTGTTGGTGGACGATACGGCCACTAACCGCGACATCATCAGCGTCATACTTGCAAGCCTGGGGCAAGAGGTTCATCAAGCTGAAAACGCCACGCAAGCGTTGCAATTAGGTCGTGAACATCGCTTTGACGTGGTGTTGATGGATCTGCAGATGCCGGACTGCGATGGGCTGACGTTGGCGCGGTTATGGCGGGATGATGCGCAGGTGCAGGACGGCGGTTGCATGATTGTGGCTTTGTCGGCGCATACCGGCGCGGAGGAGAAAGGGCGCGCCATTCGGGCTGGGATGAACGACTACCTGGCAAAACCGGTTACGCTCAGCCAGCTTTCGCAACTGCTTGAACTGGTTGCCGAATATCAAATAAGTCGCGATATTAGCATTATAAATCAATTAGATACCGGAAGACCCATATTGGCGATGGACGACGGGCCGATAGGCGCCACCGTCGTTTGCGAATTACGCAGACTTCTGGTGGAAGCTGAGCAAACCTGTGGCCGAATGACGGATTTTGCGAAAACGTTGCACACGATCAAAGGGATATGCGGCCAAGCTGGGTTGACGCAGGCTACGCAGTTGATCGTTGAATTGGAGCGTCAAATCCTTGCGAAGGAGACGCCGCAGCAAGAACGATTGGTATCTCTGCTCCGATTGATTCGCACTCAACTGAACATTGATTGAAAACCCATAAAAATAGACGGGTACTGGGCCTATTATGAACGCTTATCGTGTGTTGATCGTTGACGATCATCAGTTGATTATTCATGGTGTGCGCACGCTGCTTTCGGCGTATCCACGTTATCAGATAGTTGGATATATCGAAAATGGTCTGTCGGTATATGCGGCCTGCAATGAGTTTATGCCGGACATCGTGGTTCTGGACTTGGGGTTGCCGGGGCTGGGGGGACTGGAGGTCATCGAACAACTTTGCCAGCGCTGGCCAAGGCTGCGCATATTGGTGCTTACGGCAGTGCAGGACGAAATAACGGCCAGCCGGGCGATACGCGCCGGGGCCATGGGATATGTGTTAAAGACCAGTTCTCAAATGGTGTTGCTGAGCGCGATTACCCACGTGGTAGCCCGCAAGTGTTATTTGGATCCTGATTTGGATCCCCTCCTCATTGCTCAATTAAGCAATGAGGAGGGCAGCGGCGCTTTGCTTACGCGAAGAGAACGTCAGGTGTTGCAACTTATCAGCGAAGGTAATGCAAATCGCAATATTGCGGAATTGCTGAATATCAGCATCAAAACAGTCGAAACTCATCGTCTTAACACCATGCGTAAACTCAATGCACACAAGGTAACTGAATTGTTGCAGTCGGCCCGGCGATTGGGGCTGCTGAACGCTGTGTAGGGAAGGGGAGAGGGGAGGCATCTCCCTGGAAAATCGGAATGCTACCTGTCACTGTCTGCGAGCGCTTTCCTCTGCGTCGCGATCGCATTTCGCGCGAAAAACCAGTGACAGATCAACCGTAATCCCCCAATATGGATTTTCCATCAAGATGATTACGCGGGTGCCAGTCTATGCTGAAAGTGAATGAGTATTTTGCCGGAAAAGTGAAGTCTATCGGTTTTGACAGTAGCAGCATCGGTCTTACCAGCGTGGGCGTGATGGAAGAGGGCGAATACACCTTCTCCACCGCGCAGCCGGAAGAAATGACGGTGATCACCGGGGCGCTGAAGGTGCTGCTGCCGGGCGCGCCGGACTGGCAGGTGTTTACGCCGGGCGAGAAATTCTTCGTGCCGGGGCACAGCGAGTTCAACCTGCAGGTGGCCGACGCAACCGCCTATCTGTGCCGCTACCTGAGCAAATAAGGTTGCTCGTTAGGGGAATGCAGGGCTCAGCGAACGCTGGGCCCTGGTCGTTTCTGAGGCGGGATTAACGCTGGGCTTCGCCGCCGAGCGCTTCGATGGTGTTTTTGATCAACGCCGCCAGCTCGCTGGTCATCAGGATAAAGTCGGCGTCAAAGCGCTGGGCGAAGTCGTCGCGATCGATGTCGTCGTTCTGCTCGCGCAGCGTGTCGGCAAACTTCAGACGTTTTAATGAACCGTCGTCCGACAGCATCAGCTGAATGCGCTCCTGCCAATCCACCGCCAGCTTGGTCACCAGTTTGCCGGCTTCGATGTGCACCGCGATTTCGTCGCTGATCAGATTCTGTTTTTTGCAGCGAATCACGCCGCCTTCTTCCAGAATCGCTTTCAATTCCGCTTCATCCTGAATGGCGAAGCCGGCCGGCATCTCGCCGGAACGCACCCATTCGGTCAGCGTCAGTTCGATCGGGCTTTCCATCGTCAGCGGCACCACCGGCAGCGAACCGAGGCTTTTGCGCAGCAGCGCCAGCGTATCTTCGGCGCGTTTGGCGCTGGCGGCATCGACCATGATCAGATCGTTGACGGTGTCGATCCACATGAAAGTCTGGTTGAAGCGGCTGAATGCGCGCGGCAGCAGGCTGTGCAGCACTTCATCCTTCAGCGCGTCCTTCTCGGTTTTCTTCAGTTTGCGGTGTTGTTCCGCCTCCAGGCGCTCAATCTTGGCCTGCAGCTCTTGCTTGATGACCGGCGACGGCAGGATTTTCTCTTCCTTGCGCGCGCAGATGACGATTTGGCCGTTGACCGCGTGCGTCAATGCATCGCTGTGCGAACCCATCGGGGAGACCCAGCCGGTCTTCGCCATGTCCTGGCTGCCGCACGGCGTGAAGGCGAACGCGCTGAGTTGTTTTTCCATTTCATCCGCGTTTAGCGCCACTTCGCGGCTCAAACGGTAAACCATCAAATTCTTAAACCACAGCATAATGTTATCCCAGGCTGGGCGTGCGTTCGGCACGCTGATTCGTCAAAAGCAGGGCGGCATGATAACGAATTGACGCTGAAAAATCGCCCCATTATCTCTGAATTGCGTCGCTTTACGCAGCGAGAAAGGACGGGACGGAGGGTGGGAAACAGGTGATTCATTCGCGCGCTTACATTAGGCTGTGGCAAGGCTGCGCGGCATCGAGGAGAAAAATACGTGCGCATTGGCATCGACTTGGGTGGAACGAAAATTGAAGTGATTGCGTTGGCGGACGACGGGCGGGAGCGGTTTCGCCATCGTATCGCCACGCCGCGCCATGACTACCGGCAAACTTTGGCGGCGATCGCCGGGCTGGTGAAACTGGCCGAGGATCATACCGGCGAACGGGGATCGGTCGGGATCGGCATTCCCGGCACGCTGTCGCCGTTTACCGGGCGGGTGAAAAACGCCAACTCGGTGTGGCTCAACGGCCAACCGCTGGACGAGGATCTGTCGGCGCTGCTGACGCGAGAGGTGCGCATCGCCAACGACGCCAACTGTCTGGCGGTGTCGGAAGCCACTGACGGCGCCGGCGCCGGCGCGAAAACCGTGTTTGCGGTCATCATCGGCACCGGCTGCGGCGCCGGCGTGGCGCTGAACGGCCAGGCGCATGCCGGCGGCAACGGCATCGCCGGTGAATGGGGGCACAATCCGCTGCCGTGGCAGGATGACGATGAGCTGCGCTACGCCCGCGAAGTGCCGTGTTACTGCGGCAAGCCGGGTTGCATCGAAACCTTTGTTTCCGGCACCGGTTTCGCCACCGACTATGCGCGCCTGAGCGGCAATGCGCTGCAAGGGCATGAGATCATGGCGCTGAGCGAGCGGGGCGATGCGTTGGCGGAGCAGGCGATTGGCCGCTACGAAATGCGGCTGGCGAAATCGCTGGCGCACGTGATCAACATGCTGGATCCGGATGTGGTGGTGCTCGGTGGCGGCATGAGCAACGTGGATCGTCTGTATCGCACGGTGCCGCAACTGGTGAAAGGCTGGGTGTTCGGCGGCGAGTGTGAAACGCCGATCCGCAAGGCCGTTCACGGCGACTCCAGCGGCGTGCGCGGCGCGGCCTGGCTGTGGCCGCAACAGCAGGGCTAAGCGTTGCAACAAAGCGCGAGGCTGCTCGCGCTTTAAACCCTTCACTGTACAAAAACTGGACGGCGCTTTATGCTTTAGCTAACTTAGCTAAGGAGGACGCGTATGCCGATTCAGGCCAATATGCACGAAGCCAAATCCAATCTGAGCCAGTTGGCGGACAGAGCCGCGGAGGGAGAAACCGTGATTATTGCAAAAGCAGGGAAGCCGTACGTACAGCTGGTCGCCATCAAGGGGGAAGCGCGCCGCCCTGGCGCCGCCAAGGGCAGGTTCACCGTGCCGGCGGATTTCAACGCCGGAGATGCGGCCATTGCGGCGTTGTTTGAGGGCGATGAATGAAGCGCCTGTTGCTGGATACTCACGCGTTGCTGTGGTGGCTGATCGACGACGCCTGCCTGGGCGTGAACGCCAAAAGGCAGATCGCCGATCCGGGCAATGCGGTGTACGTTAGCGCGGCCAGCATTTGGGAGATCTCGATCAAGCAGGCGCTGGGCAAACTGGCGCTGCCGGAAGACATCTTTGCGATCATCGAGGCCGAGGATTTTCTGTCGTTGCCGATGGACGCCTTTCACTGCCAACAGGCCGGGCAGCTGCCGCCCCATCATCAAGATCCTTTCGATCGCATGCTGATCGCACAGGCGCAGGCCGAGGGGCTGACGCTGATTTCCGCCGACGCGGTGTTTCCGCAGTACGGCGTGCGGGTGGCGGACGCCCGCCGTTAAGCCGGCTTTTCCTCGCTTTCGCTGCGCACCCGTTCGATATGAATGGTCAGAAACATCATCTCTTCCGTGGTGAGCTGATGCTGATAGTGCTTTTCGATGTGGCGGTTGATCTTGCCGGCGCAGGCGAATGACTCGCGGTACTTCTCTTTCACCACCTGATACAGCGAGTCGTCGTCGCTGTCGACGTAGTTTTTCCCCAGCAGCCGTTGGGCGAAGAATTTCAAGTGGGTGACGAACCGGTGGTAGCTCAGGGATTCCTCGTTGTAATCAAAGCGGAAATGGTATTTGACCAGGTTGAGGATCTCTTGCATCACGCGGGTAATGTGCAGCGTGTTGTGCATCTCGTCGTTAAGCTGGGCGTTGACCAGGTGCAGGGCGATAAATCCGGCTTCGTCCTCCGGCAACGCGGTATCCAGCCGCTGTGCGATCAGGGTCAGCGCCTCCAGCCCGACGGCGAATTCGGCGGGATAGAGTTTTTTAATCTCCCATAGCAACGCATTTTTGATATCCAGCCCTTGCGCATGGCGCTGCAGGGCAAAGTGGATGTGATCGGTCAGCGTGATGTAGACGATGTTATGCAGCTTGCCCGGCAGGCGTTCGCGGGCGAGAGTAATAATCCTGTCGGCAGTGGTGACGCAGGCCAGCGGGATCTCGGCGAGCAGCTCTTTATAGCGCTCGGCGATTTCTCCGCCGTTATGGGTGAAGACCTTTTCGATCAGGCTTTCGTCCAGCGTATCGCCGGGCTTCTTTTTAAAGCCGATTCCTTTTCCCATCACCACCGTCTCTGCCTGACGGTCGTCCAGCGTAATCACCACGTTATTATTGAGTATTTTAGCGATTTTCATGGTTTTTCCCGGTGTTTCAGCATCCTGAAAACGAAAAAACCTGACGCCCGGAAGCGATCCCGGGCGTCAGGTTTTGCCTGTATTTTATCTTTCTGCCCTGCGGCCTGAGCGGCGGAGGGGATACAGTAACAATCCTGTTATGCTGGCATAATAACCCGTGCCCGCCGCGGCTCAACGCTTTTCACCGCGGAGTGCCGCCGCGGTCACACTTCTGCGCCGCAAGCCGCGGGATCATTCCAGCCTGAAGTGCGCCTCCAGCCGGCTGACGCCGAGCCCGTTGACCTTTTTCACCTTGATCTGCACCGGAATGCGTTCTTTCATCGCCTCGACGTGGCTGATCACGCCGATGGTTTTGCCGGAGGCGTTCAGGCTGTCCAGCGCATCCAGCGCGGTATCGAGGGTTTCGGCGTCCAGCGTGCCGAAGCCTTCGTCGAGGAACAGCGAGTCGATGCTGGTTTTATGGCTGACCAGATCGGACAACGCCAGCGCCAACGCCAGGCTGACCAGGAAGCTCTCGCCGCCGGACAGGGTGCGGGTATCGCGCAGCGCGTCCGCCTGCCAGGTGTCCACCACCTGCAGCTCCAGCGCATCGCTGGTCTTACGCTGCAGCAGGTAGCGCCCGTGTAGCCGGCCGAGCTGCCGGTTGGCCAGATAGACCAGATGATCGAGCGTCAGCCCCTGAGCGAAGCGGCGGAACTTGTCGCCTTCCTTCGAGCCGATCAGCTGGTTGAGGTAGCTCCAGTCGTCGTAGTCTTGCTGGCTGCGGGCGATTTGCTCGAACAGCGCCTGCTGATTGAGGCGGCGGGCGGCGTCGCTTTCCAGCTGATTGCGCAGTTCGCCCTGACGCAGCTGCAACGTTTTCAACTGCTGTGCCAGTTCGGCCAGCGATTGGGTGAGCGCATCGATATCCGCATTGGCTTCATCCAGCCCTTCAGGACGGTGCTGCCGATGCTGCTCCAGCGTTTGCGTCGCCTGTGTCAGCAGGGCGGCGGCCTCCACCTGTCGCTGTTGCAGCCGCTCTTTGCGCTGCTGCAATTCGCGGCGCAGGGCGTCGTCCAGCAGCGCGGCGGCGAAGGCGGTTTCATCGGCGAACTCGCTGTCGGCCAGCGCCTGCTGCCACTGCTGCTGCGCCTGCTGCAGCCGCTCCTGCATCTGGGTGAGCTGTTGTTGCAGCCCGGCCTGCTGGCCGGCCAGGCGTTCGCGCAGTTCCTGCGCCTTTTGCCACTGCTCGGCGGCCTGAACGCTGGCCTGTTCGCAGGCGGTTTGTTTGGCGCGCAGCTGTTCGCGCACCTGAGCCACCTGCTGTTCGCCGAACAGCGCCAGCCGCTGCGCACGTCGTTCAGCGAGGGTTTTCTCGCCTTCTTGCCAGCGTTGTTGCAGCTCTTGCTGCTGTTGCAGGTTGTCGGCGTGGGCTTTTTGCAGCAGCGTAAAGCGTTCTTCGAGCAACGCCAGCTGTTGCTGCGTCTGCTGCTGCTGCGTTTGCAGAGCGATGAGCGCGTCTTTCGCCTGCTGTACCGCCTGCGCCGCCTGTTCATGCTGCTGCAACGCCTGTTGCCCGCGCCGTTCTTCGTCGTCGCAGCCGTTCAGCCAGGCGCTGAGTTGCTCGCTATCCGCCAGCGTAAAGTCGAACGCCAGCGGTGCGCTGAGCTGTCGCCACTGCTGCTGTTGGGCAGCCAGCTGCTGTTCATCCTGCGCGATGGTTTGCTGCTGGCGCTGCAACTGCTGTTGCAGGTTGTCGTAACGGGCTCGCAGCTCGACGCCTTGTTTTTGCAATGCTTCGGTCTGGACTTTCATTTGCTCCAGACGTTGCGCAGTTTCCGACAGTTTTACCTCTTGATATTGTTCTACCGCCGGGTGCTCGCATGAGCCGCACAGCGGGCAGGGGGCGCCGGGTTGCAAACGGGCGCGCTCGGCCTCAAGACCCACGATCCGTTGTTCCAGCGCATAGGTTTTTTCAACATCGGCCTGGTGCGCTTTCTGCTGCTTAAATTGCTGACGGATAAGTTCTAGCTGTGGTTCCAGCTGGATCAGTTCATGTTGACCGATGTTTAGCTCTTGCCGCTGTTGTTCCAGCCGTTTAACGATTTGCTGCGACAAAGAGGATAGAGTAAACAGCTGCTGGCGCGTCGGGCGCAGATCTGCCAGGGCGCTCAGGCGCTGGCGCAGCGGGGCCAGCGGCGTTTTCGCCTCCAACGCCTGCTGCTGTTGCTGTTGAGCGGCCAGCGCTTCGTTCAGCGCATTCAACTGCTGCTGATGCTGTGCGCCCTGTGCCGTCAGCTGGCTGTGTTGGACGGTGAGCTGCTCCAGCGCTGTCTGCTTTGCGGCGCACTGCTGCGCGGCGGCATCGCCGGCCTGTCGCCGCTCGGTCTGGGTCGATAGCAGTTGGGCTATCTGATGATCGAGCGGGGCGACCTGCTCGTCAATCAGCTGTTGCTGTTGCCGCATATGCTCGGCATGGGTTTGCTGCGCCTGGCGAGTTTTCTCCACCGCCTGCTGCAGCGGGGTCAACTGCGCTGACTGCTGTTCCTGCTGCTGCGCCAGTAGAGCCGCTTGCTGCTGTATCGTCTGCAGCTCGGCGAGGCAGCGATCGCGATCACCGCGCAGCGGCCGCAATTTCTCGGCCGGCTCGCTGAGCGCCAGCCGCTGCAGCTGTGGGGCGGCCTCCGCTTGCTCGCGCTGGGCGGTGTCCAGCCGCAATTGCCCCTCGTTTTGCTGTTGCCGGAGGCGTTGCCATTGCTGTAGCCAGCTCAGCGCCTGTTGCTGCCGCTGGGTTTGCTCGCCGAGGGCGCTTTCCTGCGTGCTCAGCGCCGCCAGCTGTTCGGTCAGAGACTGGCGCTGCTCGTCGTTCAGCAGTTCGATGCCGCTGGCGCGTTGGTGCAACGCATCCAGGTCAGTTTTGGCCTGCTTGTGCGACTCGAACACCTGCTCGGACAGCCGCCCATAGATTTCGGTGCCGGTCAGCTCTTCCAACAGCTCGGCGCGATCGTTGGCGTCGGCGTTGAGGAAGGCGGCGAACTGCCCCTGAGACAGCATCATCGATTTGGTGAAGCGGCCGAAGTCCAGCCCGGTGATGGCGGCGGTGAGCTCCAGCTTGTCGCGCACTTTGTCCGCCAGGATCTTGCCGTCCTCGCGGCGCGCCAGTTCGACCTTCGGCGCCTGCAGGTTGCCGTCCGGCGCATTTTTGGCGCGGCGCTGGCTCCAGAAGGCGCGATAGCCGACGCCCTTGACCTCGAACTCGACCTCCGCCAGCGACTCAGCGGTGTGGCGGGTCATCAGCTCATTCTGGCTCGGCGTGACGTTGAGGCGCGGCGTCTGGTGATACAGCGCCAGGCAAATGGCGTCCAGCAGGGTGGTTTTGCCCGCGCCGGTCGGGCCGGTAATGGCGAACAGACCGTTGCTGGCGAAAGGCTCGGCGGTGAAGTCAATTTTCCATTCGCCCTGCAGCGAGTTGAGGTTTTTTAACCGCAGGCTGAGGATCTTCATGAATTCGTCTCCTCGGCGTTGCGCTGCACCGCCTCAACCACCTGGCAGAACATCTGGCGCATCCGCTGTTGGCGCGTTTCGGGCATCTCAGCCTCTTGCGCCAACCTGCGTTCGAACACCTCGTTGACGCTCAGCTCGTTCAGCGTTTCCTTATCCTGCTGCGCAATCGCCTGGCGGCGCTGCTCTTTGCTGCGCCGCAGCAGCACCACTTCCACCGGCAGCTCATCCGCCAGCAGCTGGATGCGGCGTTGGATATCGCTGAGGTAGTCCTGCGTCGCCACTTCGATATCCAGCCACACCGGCAGCTCGCCGGCATAGTCGGCAAATTGCCGCAGTTGCCGTTCGATCTCGGCCAGATCGCCTTTGATCAGCTGCATGGGCTGGAACTGCGGGATCGTTAACGCGTCAACCCGCTGCAGGGCGCCGTCGGCGAAATCCACCAGGAAGACGCTTTTGGCTTTGCCCAGCTCATCGAAGCTGAGCGGGATCGGCGAGCCGCTATAGCGAATATGCTCCGATTTGGCGACGTTCTGCGCGCGGTGAATGTGACCCAGCGCGATATAGTCGGCGGGCGGGAAGGCCTGCGCCGGGAAGGCGTCTAGGGTGCCGATATAGATGTCGCGCACCGAGTCGGAGGTGGTGACGCCGACGGTGGTCAGGTGGCCGGTGGCGACGATCGGCAACGGCAAGCCCAGCTGGTCGCGGCGCTCGCAGGCCGCCTGATACAGCGTCTGATAATGTTCGGCGATGGCTTCCTGCAGCGCCTGCTGTTTCTGCGCGCCGGATTCGCCGGCGCGGCTGGTGAGCAGATCGCGCGGCCGCAGGAACGGAATGGCGCACAGCACCGCGCCCGGCTGGCCGTCGCGCCGGTTCAGCACCACGATTTGCTGTTCCGGGGCGCCCTGCGCGCTGGCGATCACCGTGGTGTTCAGGCAGGAGAGCAGCTCACGCGATTCGTTCAGCGTCGCCACCGAGTCGTGGTTGCCGCCCAGCACCACCAACTGGCAGCCGGTGCGCTGCAGTTCCACCACGAAGCGGTTGTACAGCTCGCGGGCATAGCTGGGCGGTGAGCCGGTATCGAACAGATCCCCGGCGACGATCAGCGCATCCACCTGTTGCTGTTCGATCTGTTCGATCAGCCAGTTCAGAAAAGCCTGGTGCTCGGCGGCGCGGCTTTTGGTGAAAAAGTACTGGCCAAGGTGCCAGTCAGAGGTGTGGATCAGGCGCATGACACTCCCGGATGCAAAGATAATGGCGATGATTATAAAGGCCGCGGCGGCGGCTGTCCCGGCGCAATGATGATGACAACCGGATGATTTTTCTTTACTGCGGGAAATAATCGCTATGCTTACTGCCTATAACAGCCGGTTTTTTTCATAAAAGTGTCACAAAACTGACGCATAATGGCGCCCGAAAAGTCGCTAACACATTGGCAGGATTGACGATGGCAAGACGCATACTGGTGGTGGAAGACGAAGCGCCGATCCGTGAGATGGTGTGCTTTGTGTTGGAACAAAATGGTTACCAACCGTTGGAAGCCGAGGATTATGACAGCGCCGTGACGCGTCTGTCTGAGCCGTTCCCTGATTTGGTGTTGCTTGACTGGATGTTGCCCGGGGGGTCCGGCATTCAGTTTATCAAACATATGAAGCGCGAAGCGCTGACCCGCGATATCCCGGTGATGATGTTGACCGCGCGCGGCGAAGAAGAAGACCGGGTGCGCGGCCTGGAAGTGGGGGCGGATGATTACATCACCAAGCCGTTCTCGCCCAAGGAGCTGGTGGCGCGCATCAAGGCGGTCATGCGCCGCATTTCACCGATGGCGGTGGAAGAGGTGATTGAAATGCAAGGGCTGAGCCTGGATCCGTCCTCCCACCGCGTGATGGCGAACGATCAGGCGCTGGACATGGGGCCGACCGAGTTCAAGCTGCTGCACTTCTTTATGACCCACCCGGAGCGGGTTTATAGCCGTGAGCAGTTGCTTAATCACGTCTGGGGCACTAACGTTTATGTGGAAGACCGTACCGTTGACGTGCATATCCGTCGGCTCCGCAAGGCGTTAGAAACCAGTGGGCATGATAAAATGGTTCAAACCGTTCGGGGCACCGGCTACCGGTTCTCAACGCGCTACTGATCGCGCCGCGCTGGAGAATATGCCGTGTTAGAACGTCTGTCGTGGAAGAGGCTGGCTCTGGAGCTGGCTCTTTTTTGTTTGCCCGCCTTACTGTTGGGGCTGATTTTCGGTTATCTGCCCTGGTTCCTGCTGGCCTCCGCGCTGGCTGCGCTGGTGTGGAATTTCTACAACCAGCTCAAACTCTCCCATTGGCTGTGGATCGACCGCAGCATGACGCCGCCGCCCGGCCGCTGGAGCTGGGAGCCGCTGTTTTATGGCCTGTATCAGATGCAGCAGCGCAATCGCCGCCGCCGGCGCGAGCTGGCGCTGCTTATCAAGCGCTTTCGCAGCGGGGCCGAATCGCTGCCTGACGCGGTGGTGATGACCACCGTCGAGGGCAACATCTTCTGGTGCAACGGGCTGGCGCAGCATTTGCTCGGCTTCCGCTGGCCGGAAGACAACGGCCAGCACATCCTTAACCTGCTGCGTTATCCGGAATTTAGCCATTATCTGCAACAGCAGGAGTTTTCGCGTCCGCTGACGCTGCAGTTGAACAACGAACACTACGTCGAATTTCGCGTGATGCCGTATTCCGAAGGGCAGTTGCTGATGGTGGCGCGCGACGTCACCCAGATGCGCCAGCTGGAGGGCGCGCGGCGCAACTTCTTCGCCAACGTCAGCCATGAGCTGCGCACGCCGCTGACGGTGCTGCAGGGCTACCTGGAGATGATGGGCGACGAAGAGCAGGACGGTTCGCTGCGCAGCAAGGCGCTCAGCACTATGCAAGAGCAGACCCGCCGGATGGACGGGCTGGTCAAGCAGCTGCTGACGCTGTCGCGCATCGAGGCGGCGCCCAATGTCGACATGAACGAGCGGGTGGATATCCCGCTGATGCTGCGGGTGTTGCAGCGCGAGGCGCAATCGCTGAGCGGCGGCAATCATGAGATCACTTTCCGGGTGAACGAACAGCTCAACGTGTTCGGCAATGAAGACCAGTTGCGCAGCGCGGTGTCTAATCTGGTGTACAACGCGGTCAACCACACGCCGAAGGGCACCCATATCGAAGTGAGCTGGCAACAGACGGCGCAGGGTGCGCAGTTCCAGGTCAGCGACAACGGGCCGGGCATCGCCGCCGAACACCTTCCGCGCCTGACCGAGCGTTTTTATCGCGTCGACAAGGCCCGCTCGCGCCAGACCGGCGGCAGCGGGCTGGGACTGGCGATCGTCAAGCACGCGCTCAGCCATCACGACGCGCGGCTGGAGATCCTCAGCGAACCGGGGATCGGCACCCGCTTTATCTTTACCTTGCCCAATCGGTTGATTGTTCCCGCCGCTTTATCAGAGAATGCGGTGAAAAATTAACGCGAGACACCGGTATGACCCGAATAACCCGAGGGCTGTTGCTTTGCCTGGCGCTGCTGGCCGGACGCGGCGCGCTGGCGCAGCCTGACGGCATGTTGGCGGGCAACCTGTCCAGCGTCGGTTCCGACACGCTGGCGAATCTGATGGCGCTGTGGGCGCAGGATTTCAGCCAGCATTATCCCAACGTCAACTTGCAGATCCAGGCCGCCGGCTCCTCGACCGCGCCGACCGCGTTGGCCGCGGGCGCCGCGCAGCTCGGCCCGATGAGCCGGCCGATGAAGGCGGCCGAGATCTCGGCATTCGAACACCGTTACGGCTATGCGCCGCTGGCGGTGCCGGTAGCGGTGGATGCGCTGGTGGTATTGGTGCATCAGGATAATCCGCTGCGCGGCCTCAACCTGCAGCAGCTCGACCGCATTTTCTCCGCCACCCGGCGCTGCGGCGAAAGCCAGCCGCTGACGCGCTGGGGCGAGCTGGGTCTGCGCGGCGACTGGGCGTCGCGTTCGCTGCAGCGCTTTGGCCGCAACTCGGCGTCCGGCACCTATGGCTACTTCAAACTGCGCGCGCTGTGCGGCGGCGATTTTATGCCGCGCGTCAATGAGCTGCCCGGCTCTGCCTCGGTGGTGCAGGCGGTGGCCGGTTCGCTCAACGGCATCGGCTATGCCAGCATCGGCTTTCGCGCCAGCGGCGTGCGGCTGCTGCCATTGGCGGAATCGGGAGAGGACTATGTCGCGCCTACCGCCGCCAACGTGCGCAACGATCGCTACCCGCTGTCGCGCTATCTGTATATCTACATCAACAAAGCCCCCCATCAACCGCTGGAGCCGCTGACCGCCGCATTCCTCGATCGCGTGCTGTCGACACCAGGCCAAAGCCTGGTCAACCACGACGGCTATCTGCCGCTGCCGCCGGCCACCTTGCAGAAGACCCGTCAGGCGCTGGGGCTGCCACCGCTCGCGCCGGCCATGGCGCAATAAGCGACAAAAAACGGCGTAATTTTCACCTTTTTTTATGGCGAAACGAAGCTCATACCACGCGAGAATCGGCTTTTTATTAGCGATTTCGAGCGGTAAAGCGATATATGCTTCACGTTTTGTGAATTCGTTGTTCAAAAATGATACAAATCATGTAGTGTATATTTATTGATAGCCAATATGATCGACTGGTGGCTAAAGTTTATATGGTCGATAGCTCTGCTTTTCGCCGTGCGTCTTGCCTTGAAGCGCTATAAACGTTTACCTTAGCCTTCGTTGTCGGATTAAACCTCCATTTTTATAACTCCTAAAATTTTGCCCATCTTTATGAGCGGCCACTTTCGAATAGGGACATAAACGCCGGATCGTCTGCGTTTAGGGTGCTTATTTGGCGCGGCGACGATCGGGCATGCCGGCAACCGGGTGGGGCGTCACGCCACCACGCTATCGGACACTATTTTTCATTTGAACAGGCAACACGACATCGTATGAGTCATCGTTTAACGTCAAAAGATATCCTGGCACTGGGCTTTATGACCTTTGCCTTATTCGTCGGGGCCGGGAACATCATCTTCCCGCCGATGGTCGGTTTGCAGTCCGGTGAACACGTCTGGACTGCGGCGCTGGGCTTCCTGATCACCGCCGTGGGCCTGCCGGTCATCACCGTCATCGCGCTGGCGCGCGTCGGCGGCGGCATCGACGCCCTCAGTTCGCCAATCGGCCGCGGCGCCGGCTTGCTGCTGGCGACCGTCTGCTACCTGGCCGTCGGCCCGCTGTTCGCGACGCCGCGTACCGCCACCGTGTCCTTCGAAGTGGGCATCGCCCCGCTGACCGGCGACGGCGCCATGCCGCTGTTCATCTACAGCCTGGTGTACTTCGCGCTGGTGATCGGCATCTCTCTGTATCCGGGCCGCCTGCTCGATACCGTCGGCCATGTGCTGGCGCCGCTGAAGATCGTCGCGCTGGCCGTACTGGGCATCGCCGCGCTGCTGTGGCCTGCCGGCGCGCCGATTCCGGCGACGACGGCTTATCAGAGCGTGCCTTTCTCCTCCGGCTTCGTTAACGGCTATCTGACCATGGATACGCTGGGCGCGCTGGTGTTCGGCATCGTTATCGTCAACGCGGCGCGCTCGCGCGGCGTGAAAGACGCCGGCCTGTTGACCCGTTACACCATTCTGGCCGGTTTGATCGCCGGCGTGGGCCTGACGCTGGTGTACCTGAGCCTGTTCAAGCTGGGTTCCGGCAGCGGCGCGCTGGTGCCTGACGCCACCAACGGCGCGGTGATCCTGCACGCTTACGTTCAGAACACCTTCGGCGGTCTGGGCAGCTTCTTCCTGGCGGCGCTGATCTTCATCGCCTGCATGGTGACCGCGGTAGGCCTGACCTGCGCCTGCGCCGAGTTCTTCGCGCAATACCTGCCGTTCTCCTATAAGACGCTGGTGTTTATTCTGGGCCTGTTCTCGATGGTGGTGTCCAACCTCGGCCTGAGCCACCTGATCCAGATCTCCATTCCGGTGCTGACCGCGATTTACCCGCCGTGCATCGTGCTGGTGGTGCTGAGCTTCACCCTGCGTTGGTGGCACAGCGCGCCGCGCATCATCGCGCCGGTGATGCTTGTCAGCCTGTTGTTTGGTATCCTTGACGCGGTGAAAGCGTCCAGCTTCCAGCAGCTGCTGCCGGCCTGGACCACTCACCTGCCGCTGGCGGAGCAGGGGTTGGCATGGTTGCCGCCTTCGCTGCTGATGCTGGTGCTGGTCGCGATTTATGATCGGGTGTGCACGCGTTCCCAAGTGACCGCGCACTGATAATCCCCCGGCTTAATCTAGGGCCACGGACATGTCCGTGGCTTTTTTACGTTTAAAACTATGGGTCATTTTCATGCAACAACAGTCACCCACCACTGTCCCCGACAATAAGCTGAAACGCGGCCTCAGCACGCGTCATATCCGCTTTATGGCGTTGGGGTCGGCCATCGGCACCGGGTTGTTCTACGGCTCGGCGGACGCCATCAAAATGGCCGGCCCGAGCGTGCTGCTGGCTTACCTGATCGGCGGCATCGTGGCCTTCATCATCATGCGCGCACTGGGGGAGATGTCGGTCAACAACCCGCAGGCCAGCTCGTTTTCCCGCTACGCGCAGGACTACCTCGGCCCGATGGCGGGTTACATCACCGGCTGGACCTACTGCTTTGAGATCCTGATCGTCGCCATTGCCGACGTGACCGCCTTCGGCATTTATATGGGGGTCTGGTTCCCGGAAGTGCCGCACTGGATCTGGGTGCTGAGCGTGGTGCTGATCATCGGCGCCATCAACCTGATGAGCGTCAAGGTGTTCGGCGAGCTGGAGTTCTGGTTCTCGTTCTTCAAGGTCGCCACCATCATCATCATGATCGTGGCTGGCATCGGCATCATCATCTGGGGCATCGGCAACGGCGGGCAACCGACGGGCATTCATAACCTGTGGTCGAACGGCGGCTTCTTCAGCAACGGCTTTATCGGCATGATCCTGTCGCTGCAGCTGGTGATGTTCGCTTACGGCGGCATTGAAATCATCGGCATCACCGCCGGCGAAGCCAAGGATCCGAAAAAATCGATTCCGAAAGCCATCAACTCGGTGCCGTGGCGCATTCTGGTGTTCTACGTCGGCACGCTGTTCGTCATCATGTCTATCTACCCGTGGAACCAGGTGGGCACCAACGGCAGCCCGTTCGTGCTGACTTTCCAGCATATGGGCATCACCGTGGCGGCGGGCATCCTCAACTTCGTGGTGATTACCGCTTCGCTGTCGGCGATCAACAGCGACGTGTTCGGCGTCGGCCGCATGCTGCACGGCATGGCCGAGCAGGGCCATGCGCCGAAGATGTTCAGCAAGGTGTCGAAACGCGGCATTCCCTGGGTGACGGTGGTCGTGATGATGCTGGCGCTGCTGCTGGCGGTATACCTCAACTACATCATGCCGGAGAGCGTGTTCCTGGTGATCGCCTCCCTGGCGACCTTCGCCACCGTGTGGGTGTGGATCATGATCCTGTTCTCGCAAATCGCCTTCCGCCGCAGCCTGAGCAAAGAGCAGGTGAAGCAGCTGGCGTTCCCGCTGCGCGGCGGGGTGTTCACCTCGGTGGTGGCGATCGTGTTCCTGGTGTTCATCATCGGTCTTATCGGCTACTTCCCGACCACGCGCGTCTCGCTGTACGCCGGCCTGGTCTGGGTAGTGTTGCTGTTGGCGGGGTACTGGTTCAAAGTCAACCGCCAGAAAAAACGCGCGCTGCTGGCGACGCAGCAAGACTAAATGGAAAAACACCGGCTGAGGCCGGTGTTTTTTTAGGGGCAGGCGTCAAGAGAAGTCCAGCTTGCGCAGTTTGGAAACGTCGATGGACTGCCTGGCCTGCCACAGGTCGTAAGCATCTTGCATTCCCATCCAGACCTGTTCGGAACTGCCTATTACGATGGACAGGCGGATGGCCATTTCCGGCGAGATATCGGATTTACCGCTGATCAGGCGTTGAACCGTAGACGGCGCGACGTCCAATGCTTTGGCCAGCGCGCGCGCGCTGAGATTCAGCGTTTCCATGGTTTCTTTGATCAACTCGCCAGGATGAGGAGGATTATGCATGCGGTTCATTAGTGATAGTCCTCATAATTCACGATATAAACATCACCCTCGACCAGTTCAAACGTGATGCGCCAGTTACCGGTCACGGTGACGGACCATTGCCCATTGCGAGCGCCCGTTAGCGGATGCAAGAAGAAGCCGGGTAAATCCACGTCATCAATCACTTTCGCTAAATCCAGCACGCTCAGCCGCAGCGCGATTTTTTTCGCCTGTTTGGCGTCGATACCTGCTGTTGAACCGGTTTCGAAAAACTTTTTGAGTCCCTTATGCTTGAAGCTTCTTATCATCCTGATGGCTCCATGAGTGTTGCGCTATACGCATCATAGTAGGGTGTTGCGTATCACGCAACAAATTGGGGCGTTTTTTAACCCACTATGTCTGGCGTTTTTCTTCCGCTTCATCATCCCCGGCGGCGCGCGCTTCGATGCGTATGCCGCCGTCGTTCAGGCGTTCCTCCTCTTCCTCGCCGGCGCAGCGCGCCAGCACTTCGCGAATGTCCTGCAGGTTGCTGCTGAGGGCGCTCAACGAAGGTTGCAGATTGCGGGGCATGCGGCTTTCATCCAGCAAAGCGTTGTGCAGGCAGCCGATAAACAGCAGCGTGGCCATCAGGGTGAACAGCCGATGACGTAACCGTTTCAGCAAGAGCTTTCCCTCTCGGTGGTGAAGGTGATGCCGCATTAACGCCGTTTTCGCCGGGGAAAAGAAGGGGATGGAGATATCTGCTGGCAATTGAAAGCGAATAATTACCAGCAGACACAGTTACGTCAGCCGACGTCAGGAAGCGTTCGCGCTTTGTCGCAGCATGCCGCGCAGGTCGTTGCCGGTCGGCGTCTGATGCACGCGCAGGCCGAACTCGTCGATCACCGCCAGGATATGGTCGAAAATATCCGCCTGAATGCTTTCATACTCCGCCCAGACCGTGGTGTTGGTGAAGGCGTAGATTTCCAGCGGCAGGCCCTCCGGCGTCGGCGCCAGCTGGCGCACCATCAGCGTCATGTTTTGGTGAATGCGCGGGTGAGCGCGCAGGTAGGCTTCCAGATAGGCGCGCAGCGTGCCGAGGTTGGTCAGGCGGCGGCCGTTGAGCGGCGAGGCCAGATCGACGGCGATCTCCTGGTTGTGCTGGCTCAGTTCCTGGGTCTTAACGTTCAGGTAGCTGTGCAGCAGCGGGTTGCGCTGCAGGCGGCGCTGTTCCTCTTCCGACAGGAAGTGCACGCTGCCGGTGTCGATATTCAAACTGCGCTTGATGCGGCGCCCGCCGGATTCCGACATCGAACGCCAGTTTTTGAACGAGTCGGAGATCAGCGCGTAGGTCGGTATGGTGGTGACGGTGTTGTCCCAGTTACGCACTTTGACCGTGGTCAGGCCGATGTCGGTGACCGCGCCGTCGGCGCCGTATTTCGGCATTTCCAGCCAGTCGCCGATCTTCAGCATGTCGTTGGCGGAGAGCTGAATGCCGGCCACCAGCCCGAGGATCGGATCCTTGAACACCAACATCAAGACCGCCGTCATGGCACCCAGGCCGCTGAGCAGCAACAGCGGCGATTTGCCCATCAGCAGCGAGACGATCATGATGCCGATCAGGATCGCCGCCACCAGTTTCAGGCCCTGGAAAATGCCGCGCAGCGGCAGCTGATTGGAAATCGGGCTTTGGCGCAGCAGCGCCAGCAGCGTATCCAGCAGCGAGAACAGCGACAGCAGGGTGAAGGCGAGTATCCACACCTGCGCCGCGGTAACGATCACCGCCTGAGTCTGGCTGCCGCTCTGCAGCCACAGCGTCGCCTGAATGCTGATGATCACCCCTTGCAGCAGCAGCGCCACGCGCTGGAACAGTTTGTATTGGGTGATGGCCTGTTGCCAGACGCGCTGCGACTGCTGGCCGCGGCGCTGAAGGGCGGCCAGCACCACCCGGTGCAGCACCAGGTGGATCACCACCGAGATCAGGACGATCAACCCCAAGACCATCAACAGCGACATCACTCCGCCGAATTCCAAACCAAATTGTTCCAGCCAGCGCGTTATCTGTTGTTGCATTACCGCTCCTTAAAAAATGCGCAAAAAATATCCTGTATGCTCAAAACGCGTTAGCCTAAGGGGTAACGTGCAGGATTTGTGCCTGTTTACCTTTTTTTACATCGAGTTAGCGTTATTTTTCGGTCTCCGCCCCCTGGCTCATCCCTGGGTTTTGCGGTCAGAGAGGAGGGGGAGTTGCACTTAACGTGGCATTGTTCGCTTCTTGAAGAATGCCGTCGATTTCGTTTGGTACAGCAGGAGAACAGTATGCTTAACGCCTGGCATCAACCGGTTCCGCCTTTTGTGGTGAAGCAAGGGCAACGTTTGGATATCACGCTGTGGTTACAAGGGGATGAACTGCCGGAACGGGTGTTTTTGCGCGCCGAACCGGACAATGAAGAGTGGCTGCTGGTGATGAAAGCGCAGCGTCACGAGGGGATGCGGCGCTACCAGGCCAGCCTGACGCTGAATGAGGGCGAGCCGACGCGGCGATACTGCTTCAAGCTGCTGTGGGCCGATCGCCAGCAGTGGTTCGGGCCGCAGGGCTGGTCGCCAACGCCGCCGGGCCAGCTGGCGCAATTCGCCGTCGACGAACCTGACAACGGCCCTGAGTGGGTGGCGGATCAGCTGTTCTACCAGATTTTCCCCGATCGCTTCGCCAGCAGCGGCGGCGAGCACGGCATCCAGAGCGGCAGCTACCGCCATCACGCGGCCGGCGCTGAGGTGATCCGGCGCGACTGGCAGCATCCGCTGGAGGATAGCCACGCCGCTTCGACCTTTTACGGCGGCGATCTGGACGGCATCTGCGCCAAACTGCCGTACCTGCAGCAGTTGGGCGTGACGGCGCTGTACCTGAACCCGATTTTTACCGCGCCGAGCGTGCATAAGTACGATACCGAGGATTATTACCAGGTCGATCCGCACTTCGGCGGCAACGCGGCGCTGCAGCGTTTGCGAGTGAGCACTCACAAGGTAGGCATGAAACTGGTGCTGGACGGGGTGTTCAACCACACCGGCGACTCGCATCCGTGGTTCGACCGCCATCGCCAAGGGCAAAACGGCGCCTGCCACCACCCCGATTCGCCGTATCGCGGCTGGTTCAACTTCTACCCGGACGGCCGCGCGCTCGACTGGAAGGGCAACGCCAGCCTGCCGAAGCTCAACTTCGCCGAGCCGCAGGTGGCGGAAGCGATTTATCAGGGCGAAGGCAGCGTGGTGCGCCATTGGCTGCGCCCCCCGTACAGCATCGACGGTTGGCGGCTGGACGTGGTGCATATGCTGGGGGAGAACGGCGGCGCTGCCGGCAACCTGCGTCACCTGGCGGGCATCTATCAGGCGGTGAAGCAGGAGAATCCGCAGGCCTACGTAGTGGGCGAGCACTTCGGCGACGCGCGTCGCTGGCTGCACGCCGGCGTGGAGGATGCGGCGATGAACTACATGGGCTTCGCGCTGCCGGTGCGGGCTTTTTTAGCGGGGCTGGACGTGGCCTATCACCCGGTGCGGCTGGACGCTGCCGGATGCGCACAGTGGATGGACGGCTACCGCGCCGGGTTGCCGCATGGCCGCCAGCTGATCCAGTTCAACCAATTGGACAGTCACGATACCGCGCGTTTCCTCACGCTGTTGCAGGGGAACGCGGCTCGCATGCAGATGGCGGCGGTGTGGCTGCTGAGCTGGATTGGCGTGCCTTGTCTCTACTACGGCGATGAAATTGGTCTGGACGGCGGCAACGATCCGTTCTGCCGCAAGCCGTTCCCGTGGGACGTCGGCGACTGGGACCGGCCGCTGTTGGCGCTGTTCCAGCGCATGGCGGCGCTGCGTAAACAGAGCCTGGCCTTGCGCCGTGGCGGCTGCCAGGTGTTGTACGCCAGCGGCGAAACGCTGGTGTTCGTGCGCCTGTATCAGCAGGAGCAGGTGTTGGTGGCGCTGCAGCGCGACGGCTGCGGCCAGGCGCAGTTGCCGCATAACCCGCTGTTGGCGCGCGGCCCGTGGCGGCGTGTGGAAGGGCGGGGAGAGTTGAGCGAAACGGCGGGTGGGTTGCGCCTGCAGCTGGCGGAAGAATCGGCCACCGTGTGGCGCTGTGAAGGCTAAGGGAACTGCGGGGGCCGAAGGGCCCCCGCGATTAAGGTGAGTGGGCGTTTACATCAGTAACCGACCGCGGAGCCTGCCGGGCGACGCACGTCGTTGGCGCCGTACAGGTAACCTTCGCGCACTTTGCCGGAAACCGCCGAATCGTTACCGGAGTTGGCCGGGGTGACGCCCGCCGCGCCTGGCAAGCCGACCAGAATCAGTTCGGCGGCGCCCCACGGCGTTTGTTCGCCCATCTTATAGCCCATGCCGCTCAGTAGTTTTAGCGTATCGGCGGAAACGCCGCGCTGTTCGTAGTACACCTCATCCGGCAGCCATTGGTGATGGATGCGCGGCGCGTCCACCGCTTCCTGCGGCGCCATGCCGTGGTCGATCACGTTCAACGCGGTCTGCAGGGTGATGGTGATGATGCGCGAACCGCCAGGCGAGCCCAGCACCATAAAGATCTTGTTGTCCTTGGTCACCAGCGTCGGGCTCATTGACGATAGTGGGCGCTTACCGGGGGCAATGCTGTTGGCGGTGCCCTGCACCAGCCCGTACAGGTTTTTCTCGCCCACTTTCACCGTAAAGTCGTCCATCTCATCGTTGAGGAAGAAGCCGGTGCCCGGCGCGATCACCACGGCGCCGAAGCGGCCGTTGACGGTATAGGTGGTGGAGACCGCGTTGCCGTCGTGATCGACGATCGAATAGTGGGTGGTTTCCGGTTTCTCATGCGGTTCCATGCCGGGCTGCACGTTTTCCGACGGCGTGGCCTTGTCCGCGACGATTTTCTTGCGGATCTGCTCGGCGTAGCTCTTGCTCACCAGCCGGTCGATCGGGTTCTTGATGAATTCCGGGTCGCCGAGGTAGGTGTTGCGGTCCATGTAGGCATGGCGCATCGCCTCGGTCATGGTGTGAATGGCCGCCGCCGAGTTGAAGCCCATGCTTTTCAGGTCATAGCCTTCCACCACGTTGAGGATTTCGCACAGCGTCACGCCGCCGGAGCTGGGAGGCGGCGCCGAGACGAACTTGTAGCCGCGATAGCTGCAGGTGATCGGTGGGGTTTCGGTGACTTTATAGTTGGCGAAGTCGGCCGCCGTCAAAATGCCGCCGCCCTGTTTGGCCGCCGCCTCTACCGCCTGCGGGATCTTGCCTTTGTAGAAGGCGTCGGTTCCCCCTTTGGCGATGGCTTCCAGCGTATTGGCCAGATCGGTTTGCACCAGTTTGTCCCCCGGCTGCAGCGGGCTGCCGTCCGGGCGCAGGAAGATTTTGGCCGACTCGGGATCCTGTTTGAAACGTGCAACGGTGGTGTCGAGAATATCGGTATCGGCGCGGGTCAGCACAAAGCCTTCGCGCGCCAGCCTGATCGCCGGCGCCAGCACCTGTTCGCGGCTCAGTTTGCCGTACTTCTCACGTGCGGTTTCCATCCCCAGCACGGTGCCCGGCACGCCCGCCGCCAGATAGCCGTACAGGCTGGCATCTTTCTTCACCTTGCCGTCGGCATCCAGATACATGTTGGCGCTGGCCGCCGCCGGTGCGGTTTCGCGGAAGTTGATGAAGGTGTCGGTGCCGTCCGCCAGGTGGACGGTCATAAAGCCGCCGCCGCCGATGTTGCCGCAGCAGGGGTTAACCACCGCCTGCGCGTAGCCGACCGCCACGGCGGCGTCGATGGCGTTGCCGCCCATTTTCAGAATATCCACGCCGACCTGCGAGGCCAGGTGCTGCGAGGTGACCACCATGCCGTTTTTGGCTTCCACCGCCGGGTTAGACGCCGCATACAGGCTGCCGCTGACCAGCAGCGCCGCCATGGTCAGGGGTTTGCTCCATTTCTGTAAAAACATAGTTATTCCTACCCTGTCAGTTTTTTATTGTGTTGTGTTTGCTTGCCGTTACTCGCTTGCAAAGCGCGAGCCAGCGTTATTGATAGTAGTCGCAGATGGGCGCACGCGCGGCGATCAGGGTAGGAAATATGAGCGGAAACAGGGAAATAAAGCACTGAAGGTGGGCATATTGCCCTAAAAAGGGGCACAAAAAAACCGGCCCTTGGGCCGGTTGATTCACTATCAGGCTGAAATTACAGCTTGGCAGCGTTTTCAGACAGGTATTTTGCTACGCCGTCTGGGGAAGCGCCCATACCTGCTTTGCCTTTTTCCCACTGAGCCGGGCACACTTCACCGTGCTCTTCGTGGAATTGCAGCGCGTCAACGGTACGGATCATTTCGTCGATGTTACGGCCGATTGGCAGGTCGTTAACAACCTGAGCACGCACGATGCCGTCTTTGTCGATCAGGAAGGAGCCGCGCAGCGCAACGCCGGCTTCCGGGTGTTCGATGCCGTAAGCTTTCTGGATTTCACGCTTAACGTCAGCAACCATTGCGTATTTCACTTCACCGATGCCGCCTTTGTCGACAGGGGTTTTACGCCATGCGTTGTGAACGAATTCTGAGTCGAAGGAAACGCCAACCACTTCAACGCCACGCTTCTGGAACTCTTCATAGCGGTGATCGAAAGCGATCAGCTCGGAAGGGCATACGAAGGTGAAGTCCATTGGCCAGAAGAACAGCACGGCAGGTTTGCCGTTCAGGTGCTTCTTCAGGTTGAAGTTTTCAACGATTTCGCCGCTACCCAGTACGGCAGCTGCAGTGAAGTCAGGGGCTTGACGAGTTACCAGGACCATAATTACTCCTGTAATAGGTGTTAAAGGGTGGATGTAAAAACAAGGGCCAGTATAGGGGCCGTGACTTGGTGAATAAAGGGTAAAAGACCAATCGATGAGATAGCTTTCACCTATCAAAGTCGTTGATATAATTTATCGAGCTTTAAAAATAACCTTTTCCCACAAAAGGGCAAGCGGCAAAACGTAAATTCTTGCAAGGCGCTGCAATTTCAAACGCTTGGGCTTGACCTCAGAGCGTTTTATCCTTCGCCTGCCGCATCATTTGCGGGTAAAACTGCCAGAACTGTGTTTCAAGCTGATGATAATGCCGCTCGACGTCGGCGAACGAGCCGGCCAGCGCCTCAAGACGCGGACGGCGGCTGGCCATGCCCTGCAGCACTCGGGCGATGAACGGCAATTCGGCGTAGCGTTCCAGCCAGCGCTCCGGCCACAGATAGCCGTTCAGGTTCTGAAAACGCGGCGGCGTGAGCGGCAGGTAAGGTTCGATCTGGCTGCGGGCTTCCTGGGTGAACTGGTGCAGATCGCGCGAAGGCTCCAGCTGCTGCCAGTGGCGCGCCAGAAAATGGTCCCACACCACGTCGAGGGTAATTGGCGCCACGCGGCGGTAGGGGGCGCTGAAATAGTCGCGGCAGGCTTTCACCTGCGGCAGGCTGTCGGTCAGCACGTCGACGCGGCGGTGCATCATGATGCCGGCCACCACCTCGGGCTGGTAGTCGGCGGCGGGGTTGCCGCGCACGAAATCGGCCAGCAGGTTGCCCAGCAGCGAGCTGTCCGCCAGCATGGCCAGGTGGAGATGAGCGAGAAAATTCATCCCTCAACTATACCCGAAGTCAGGCAAATCCTCCTTATTTCTTGCCGCTGACCGCCCCCGGCTTTAGACTAGGCCGCCTGTTTTTTACCAACCAGTCTTAAATTGAAGAAGTGAATACCCATGCGCGTCGCTGATTTTTCGTTTGAACTTCCCGAATCCCTGATTGCCCACTATCCCCAGGCCGAGCGCAGCGCATGCCGCCTGCTGCAGCTGGACGGGCCGAGCGGGGCGCTGACGCACGGCGTATTCACCGATCTGCTGGACAAGCTGGAAGCCGGCGATCTGCTGGTGTTCAACAATACCCGCGTGATCCCGGCGCGCATGTTCGGCCGCAAGGTCAGCGGCGGCAAGATTGAAGTGCTGGTGGAGCGCGTGCTGGACGACCATCGCGTGCTGGCGCACGTGCGCGCGTCGAAAGCGCCCAAGCCGGGCGCCGAGCTGCTGCTGGGGGATGACGAGAGCATCGCCGCCACCATGGTGGCGCGCCACGAGACGCTGTTCGAGCTGCGCTTCAACGACGAACGCGATGTCTTCACCATTCTCAACGCGGCCGGCCATATGCCGCTGCCGCCTTATATCGCTCGCCCGGATGAAGACGCCGACCGCGAACTGTATCAGACGGTCTACAGCGAGAAGCCGGGCGCGGTCGCCGCGCCGACCGCCGGTCTGCACTTCGACGAACCGCTGCTGGCGGCGCTGCGCGCCAAGGGCGTGGAAATGGCGTTCGTGACGCTGCACGTCGGCGCCGGCACCTTCCAGCCGGTACGCGTGGAAACCATCGAAGATCACGTGATGCACGCCGAATACGCCGAAGTGCCGCAGGAGGTCGTGGATGCGGTGCTGGCCTGCAAAGCGCGCGGCAAGCGCGTGGTGGCGGTGGGCACCACCTCGGTGCGCTCGTTGGAAAGCGCCGCGGCGGCCAGCAAAGAGGCGCTGATTGCGCCGTTCTTCGGCGACACCAGCATCTTTATCTATCCGGGTTACCACTATCAGGTGATCGACGCGCTGGTAACCAACTTCCACCTGCCGGAGTCCACCCTGATCATGCTGGTGTCGGCTTTCGCCGGCTACAAAAATACCATGAACGCCTATCAGCAGGCGGTGGCCGAGCAGTATCGCTTTTTCAGCTACGGCGATGCGATGTTCATCAGCCGTAATCCGCAGGCGGAAAACGAGTCTGTCGGCGGTTAATTTCCCGGGCTGCGCCCACGGCGCGGCCCCGTTTCAACGACATCAGACTGTTTCTCTGATGCTGGAGGCTTTGTGAAGTACGAACTACAAACTACCGATGGCCGCGCACGCCGCGGCCGCCTGATTTTCGACCGCGGCGTAGTGGAAACCCCGGCCTTTATGCCGGTCGGTACCTACGGCACGGTCAAGGGCATGACGCCGGAAGAAGTGAAAGAGACCGGCGCGCAGATCCTGCTGGGCAACACCTTCCACCTGTGGCTGCGCCCTGGCCAGGAGATCATGAAGCTGCACGGCGATCTGCACGATTTCATGCAGTGGCCGGGCCCGATCCTCACCGACTCCGGCGGTTTCCAGGTGTTCAGCCTGGGGGCGATGCGCAAGATCAAAGAGGAAGGCGTGTACTTCCGCAACCCGATCAACGGCGACAAGGTGTTCCTGAGCCCGGAAAAATCGATGGAAATCCAGTATGACCTGGGTTCCGACATCGTGATGATCTTCGATGAATGCACGCCGTACCCGGCGGACTGGGACTACGCCAAGCGCTCGATGGAAATGTCGCTGCGTTGGGCGCAGCGCAGCCGCCAGCGTTTCGACGAGCTGGAAAATAAAAATGCGCTGTTCGGCATCATTCAGGGCGGCGTTTACGAAGATTTACGTGATGTTTCAGTAAAAGGGCTGGTGGATATCGGCTTTGATGGGTACGCTGTGGGCGGCTTGGCTGTAGGCGAGCCGAAAGAGGATATGCATCGCATTCTTGAACACGTTTGCCCGCAAATTCCGGAAGATAAGCCACGCTATTTGATGGGCGTCGGCAAGCCGGAAGATTTGGTGGAAGGCGTGCGCCGCGGCATCGACATGTTCGACTGCGTCATGCCGACCCGCAACGCCCGCAACGGCCATCTGTTCGTGACTGACGGTGTGGTAAAAATCCGTAATGCCAAGCACAAGGATGATACTTCTCCGCTGGATAAGGACTGTGATTGCTACACGTGTCGCCATTACAGCCGCGCCTACTTGCACCATCTCGACCGTTGCAACGAAATATTGGGTGCTCGACTGAACACAATTCATAACCTGCGTCACTACCAGCGCCTGATGGCGGGTTTACGCCAGGCTATCGAAGAGGGTAAATTAGAGCAGTTTGTTGCGGATTTCTATGGTCGGATCGGCAAGCCGATTCCGCCTTTAAACGCTTGATCTAATAATTGATAACTTAATGAGGGAATTTCAATGAGCTTTTTCATTTCTGACGCCGTCGCATCCGCAGGGGCTCCGGCTCAGGGAAGCCCGTACTCTCTGATCATTATGCTGGTGGTGTTCGGCCTGATCTTCTACTTCATGATCCTGCGCCCACAGCAGAAGCGCGCGAAAGATCACAAGAAGCTGATGGACTCCATCGGTAAAGGCGACGAAGTGCTGACCACCGGCGGCCTGATCGGTCGCGTGACCAAAGTGGCCGACACCGGCATCATCGCCATCGCGCTGAACGACACCACGGAAGTGATGATCAAGCGTGACTTCGTGGCGGCCGTTCTGCCGAAAGGTACCATGAAGGCCCTGTAATCTTTTTTCCCTAAGGGAATTGCCGTGCTAAACCGTTATCCTTTGTGGAAGTATCTGATGTTGATCGTCGTGATCCTCGTCGGTCTGCTTTATGCGCTTCCCAACATCTACGGTGAGGATCCGGCCGTACAAATCACTGGCGCGCGCGGCGTCGCCGCCAGTGAAACTACGCTGGACCAGGTCCGTACCGTATTAGAAAAAGACAACATCGCGAGCAAGTCGATTGCGCTGGAAAATGGCGCCATCCTGGCTCGCTTTAAAGATCCTGACGTTCAGCTGCGCGCCCGCGAAGCGCTGGTGACCGAGCTGGGTGACAAATTCGTCGTGGCGCTGAACCTGGCGCCGGCCACGCCGACCTGGCTGGCCATGCTGGGCGCAGAGCCGATGAAACTCGGCCTGGACCTGCGCGGCGGCGTGCACTTCCTGATGGAAGTGGACATGGACACCGCGCTGAGCAAGCTGCAGGAACAGACCATGGATACCCTGCGCAGCGAGCTGCGCGAGAAGGGCATTCCTTACGCGTCTATCCGCAAGCTGGACAATAACGGCGTGGAAGTTCGCTTCCGCGACGATGCGGCCCGTGACCAGGCCATCAGCTACATCGGCCCGCGTCAGCGCGATCTGGTGCTGTCCGCCAATGGCGCCAACACCCTGAAAGCCAGCCTGACGGACGCCCGTCTGAGCGAAGCGCGCGAATACGCCGTCCAGCAGAACATCACTATCCTGCGTAACCGCGTTAACCAGCTCGGCGTTGCCGAACCGCTGGTGCAGCGCCAGGGCTCTGACCGCATCGTGGTCGAGCTGCCGGGCATTCAGGACACCGCGCGCGCCAAAGAAATTCTGGGCGCTACCGCGACCCTGGAATTCCGTCTGGTGAACACCAATGCGGACGCCACTGCGGCGGCCAACGGCCGCGTGCCGGGCGATTCCGAGGTGAAGTACACCCGTGACGGCCAGCCGATCGTGCTGTACAAGCGCGTGATCCTGACCGGTGACCACATCACCGACTCCACCTCGAGCACCGACGAATACAACCAGCCGCAGGTTAACATCTCGCTGGACAGCGCCGGCGGCACGTCGATGTCCAACTTCACCAAGGACAACATCGGCAAGCCGATGGCGACCCTGTTCGTGGAGTATAAGGACAGCGGCAAGAAAGACGCCAACGGCCGTGCGGTGCTGGTGAAACAGGAAGAAGTGATCAACGTGGCGAACATTCAGTCGCGTCTGGGCAACAGCTTCCGCATCACCGGCATCGGCAACCCGAACGAAGCGCGTCAGCTTTCGCTGCTGCTGCGCGCGGGTGCGCTGATTGCGCCGATTCAGATCGTTGAAGAGCGCACCATCGGTCCAACCCTGGGTCAGCAGAACATTACCCAAGGTCTGGAAGCCTGTCTGTGGGGCCTGGTGGCGTCCATCGTCTTCATGGTGGTCTGGTACCGTAAATTCGGCGTGATCGCCACCACGGCGCTGGTCGCCAACCTGGTGCTGATCGTCGGCGTGATGTCCCTGTTGCCGGGGGCGACGCTGACCATGCCGGGCATTGCCGGGATCGTGTTGACGCTGGCGGTGGCGGTCGACGCCAACGTACTGATTAACGAACGTATCAAGGAAGAGCTGAAGAACGGCCGGTCCGTTCAGCAGGCGATCCATGAGGGCTATAAAGGCGCGTTCTCCAGTATCGTCGACGCCAACATCACCACCCTGATCACCGCGGTCATCCTGTACGCAGTCGGCACCGGTTCGATCAAGGGCTTTGCGATCACCACCGCTATCGGTGTGGCGACGTCCATGTTCACCGCGATTGTCGGTACCCGTGCCATCGTCAACCTGCTTTACGGCGGCAAACGCATTAACAAGCTGTCTATCTGAGGAGTGCGTTGTGGCACAGGATTATACTGTTGAGCAACTCAACTACGGCCGTAAAGTCTACGACTTTATGCGCTGGGACTACGTGGCCTTCGGCATCTCGTTGGTGCTGTTGGTCGCGTCGATCGCCACCATGTCGGTGCGCGGCTTTAACTGGGGCCTGGATTTCACCGGCGGTACGGTGATTGAAATCAACCTGGAGAAGCCGGCTAACCTCGATCTGATGCGCGATACGCTGGAGAAGGCCGGGTTCCAGGATCCGATTATCCAGAACTTCGGCAGCAGCCGCGACGTGATGGTGCGCATGCCACCGGCGACCGGCACCGCAGGCCAGGAACTGGGCAATAAGGTGATCGGCGTGATCAACGACTCGGTGGATAAAAACGCCACCGTGAAGCGCATTGAGTTCGTCGGCCCGAGCGTGGGCAGCGAGCTGGCGCAAACCGGCGGCATGGCGCTGCTGGTGGCGTTGATCTGTATCCTGATCTACGTCGGCTTCCGCTTCGAATGGCGCCTGGCGCTGGGGGCGGTTATCGCGCTGGCGCACGACGTGATCATCACGCTGGGCGTGCTGTCGCTGTTCCACATCGAGATTGACCTGACCATCGTCGCGTCCCTGATGTCGGTTATCGGTTACTCGCTGAACGACAGCATCGTGGTCTCCGACCGTATTCGTGAGAACTTCCGCAAGATCCGCCGCGGCACGCCTTACGAGATCATGAACGTGTCGTTGACCCAGACGCTGAGCCGTACGCTGATGACTTCCGGTACTACCCTGATGGTGGTGCTGATGCTGTACATCTTCGGTGGCGCGATGCTGCAAGGCTTCTCGCTGGCGATGCTGATCGGCGTGTCGATCGGTACCGTTTCCTCTATCTACGTCGCGTCCGCGCTGGCGTTGAAACTGGGGATGAAACGCGAGCACATGCTGCAGCAAAAAGTGGAAAAAGAGGGCGCCGATCAGCCTTCGATTCTGCCTTAACCGCCGCAGTATTCAGCGAAATGAGAAGGAGCGCCGATGGGCGCTCCTTTTTTTTGCCTCGATTTCAGCGCGGCTGCACCACCGCCGGCTGGGCGGTCGAAACCAGGCTGTGCAGACGGATATAGCCCAGCTGTTCCGGCGTCAGGCCGCTGAAGCGCAGCTCGAAGTCCTGGCCGGGTTTCGGCAGCAGCGAGTCGGCGCTGGCGATCGGTTGCGACAGCGCCTCGGCGGTCAATGGCCGGCCGGTGGCCGCGTCCAGTTGGCCCCATTCCACCACCGCTTTAAACGGCGGCAGCGTGGCCTGTGAGAGGATGCGCACATGCAATTGCGCCTGGGTGCCGTTGGCTTCGCTCTTGATGTGGCTCAGCGAAACGCTCAGCTCGCCGATGTCGCTTTGCAAACGGGCGGCGCTCCGCGCAGCCGGCAGCAGGTAGACGCCGTTATCGGAGTGCTGATTGAGCTGGTTTTGCCGCTCCAGCGCGGTGGCCTGATCGGTCAATACGCTCATTTTCTGGTTCAGCGCCGCGACCTGATGGCGCAGCTGAGGCACGGCGGCGTTGTGCGCGCAGCCACTGAGCAACGCGGCGGCGGCGAGCAGGGCGATTTTGGGGTAACGGGTTGTCATGACGGCGATTTCCTATGCTGAATCTCCTGTTATCAGCTTAGTCCGCCCGGAGGGGAAAGTCATATCGGCACCGCTTCCCGGCTGCGTGTCGCAACAAATGGCCGACGCCCTTTGTTGTGGCTTCACTTCGGGTTAAACTGCATTTATCTATAAAAAACGTTTATCAGGACGTGTTATGCATTGCCCTTTCTGCGCCGCCGTTGATACCAAAGTCATTGATTCCCGCCTGGTGGGGGACGGTTCGCAAGTGCGCCGCCGCCGCCAGTGTCTGGTGTGCAATGAACGTTTCACCACCTTCGAGGTGGCCGAGTTGGTGATGCCGCGAGTGATTAAAAGCGATGAGGTGCGCGAGCCGTTCAACGAAGACAAGCTGCGTCGCGGCATGCTGAAAGCGCTGGAGAAGCGCCCGGTCAGCTCGGACGACGTGGAAAACGCCCTTAACCATATCAAATCCCAACTGCGCGCCACCGGCGAACGCGAAGTGCCGACCAAGTTAGTCGGCAATCTGGTGATGGACGCGCTGAAAAAGCTGGATAAGGTCGCCTACATTCGCTTCGCGTCGGTGTACCGCAGCTTCGAAGACGTGCGCGAGTTCGGCGAAGAGATTGCCCGCCTGCAAGACTAAAGGATCTTTCATGCATCACGACGAATTTTACATGGCGCGCGCCTTCGAGCTGGCGCGGCTGGGGCGTTTCACTACCGCGCCCAATCCGAACGTCGGCTGCGTTATCGTGCGCGACGGCGAAATTGTCGGTGAAGGTTATCATCTGCGCGCCGGCGAGCCGCACGCGGAAGTGCATGCGCTGCGCATGGCGGGCGACAAGGCGCGCGGCGCCACCGCCTATGTGACGCTCGAGCCGTGCAGCCATCACGGCCGCACGCCGCCCTGTGCCGATGCGCTGGTGGCCGCCGGCGTAACGCGAGTGGTCGCGGCGATGCAAGATCCCAATCCTCAGGTGGCCGGGCGCGGCTTGTACAAGCTGCAGCAGGCCGGCGTCGAGGTGCGTCATGGCCTGATGCTGGCCGAAGCCGAAGCGGTCAACCTGGGCTTCCTCAAACGCATGCGCACCGGTTTTCCCTATGTGCAACTGAAGCTGGGCGCGTCGCTGGACGGCCGCACGGCGATGGCCTCCGGCGAAAGCCAGTGGATCACCTCACCCGAAGCGCGTCAGGACGTGCAGCGGCTGCGCGCGCAGAGCGCCGCGATTCTCAGCACCAGCGCCACCGTGCTGGCGGACGATCCGTCGCTGACGGTGCGTTGGGATGAGCTGGACGCCGAAACCCAGAGCCTCTATCCGCGCGAAAATCTGCGTCAGCCGCTGCGCATCCTGCTGGACAGCCAAAATCGCATTACCCCGCAACACCGCGTGGTGCAGCAGCCGGGCGCCACCTTGCTGGCGCGCCTGCAGGCGGATGAACAGGCCTGGCCGCAAGACGTCGAGCAGTTCATCTGCCCGGCGCACGGCGGCGGCGTCGATCTGGTGGTGATGATGATGCTGTTGGCCAAGCGCCAGGTGAATTCAATCTGGGTGGAGGCGGGGGCGACGCTGGCCGGCGCGCTGCTGCAGGCCGGCCTGGTGGATGAGCTCATTTTGTACATCGCGCCAAAACTGTTGGGCGATAATGGCCGCGGCCTGTGTCATTTGCCGGGCCTTGAGCGTCTGGCCGACGCACCGGAATTCGTCTTTAGCGACGTGCGCCAGGTTGGCCCCGATCTGCGTTTGCGCCTGCGGGCGAAACATTGAATCTCGCGCCCGCGCGCCGGTTTTACAAAAGCGCCGCGCAGGCGATGAAAGAATATGATAGAATCCGCCCCCCTGCGGGGTATTGAACCCATTTTTAAGGAAAGCCCATGAAAGTTATCGAAGGTGTTGTTGCTACTCCAAATGCCCGTGTGGCGATCGCAATTGCACGTTTTAACAATTTCATCAACGACAGCCTGCTGGAAGGCGCCATCGACGCGCTGAAACGCATTGGTCAGGTTGCTGACGACAACATCACCGTTGTCTGGGTCCCGGGCGCTTACGAGCTGCCGCTGACGGCGAGCGTATTGGCCAAAACCGGCAAATACGACGCGGTTATCGCGCTGGGCACCGTTATCCGTGGGGGCACCGCGCACTTCGAATATGTGGCGGGCGAAGCCAGCTCCGGCATCGGCAACGTTGCGATGAATGCCGAAATCCCGGTTGCCTTTGGCGTGCTGACCACCGAAAGCATCGAACAGGCGATCGAACGCGCCGGCACCAAAGCGGGCAACAAGGGCGCTGAAGCCGCGTTGACCGCACTTGAAATGATTAATGTTATCAAAGCTATTAAAGCCTGAATTTAGTTAAGGGGAATTCCGTGAAACCTGCTGCTCGTCGCCGCGCTCGTGAGTGCGCTGTTCAAGCGCTTTACTCTTGGCAGTTGTCTAAAAACGACCTTGCCGATGTTGAACACCAGTTCCTGACGGAGCAGGATGTCAAAGATGTTGACGTCGCCTATTTTCGCGAGTTGCTGTCCGGCGCGGCAGTGAATGCAGGTATGCTGGACGAACTGATGGCGCCTTACCTGTCGCGTCAGCTCGAAGAGCTGGGCCAGGTGGAACGCGCGGTGCTGCGCGTCGCGCTGTTTGAACTGAAAATGCGCGAGGATGTCCCTTACAAGGTGGCGATCAACGAAGCGATCGAACTGGCGAAAACCTTCGGCGCGGAAGACAGCCACAAGTTTGTGAACGGGGTGCTGGATAAAGTGGCGCCAACCCTTCGCAAGAAAAAGTAAAAACATTAAGGCCGGCATTCCCGGCCTTAATTTCTTCTAGTGGAATATCGATATGGCATGCGGCGAATTTGACCTCATTGCCCGCTATTTTGACCGGTTTAAGCGCGTGCGCCGGGATGTACAGTTGGGCATTGGAGATGACTGCGCACTGCTGGCAGTGCCGGAAAAACAGCTGGTGGCCGTCAGTACCGATACGTTGGTCGCGGGCATTCACTTCCTGCCGGACATCGATCCGGCCGATCTCGGGTATAAAGCGCTGGCGGTCAATCTGAGCGATCTGGCGGCGATGGGCGCCGATCCGGCGTGGCTCTCGCTGGCCCTGACCCTGCCGGAGGTGAACGAGCCCTGGCTGAAGGCCTTCAGCGACAGCCTGTTTGATCAGCTCAACTATTACGGCATGCAGCTGATCGGCGGTGATACCACGCGCGGCCCGCTGAGCATGACCTTGACCATTCAGGGCTTGATCCCGGCCGGCCGGGCGTTAACCCGCAGCGGCGCGCGCATCGGCGACTGGATCTATGTGACCGGCACGCTGGGCGACAGCGCCGCCGGTCTGGCGATTCTGCAGGATCGTCTGGCGGTGACGGATAGCGCGGCGCGCGATTATCTGGTCGCTCGCCATCTGCGCCCGCAGCCGCGGGTGTTGCAGGGGCAGGCATTGCGCGATCTGGCCAGTTCGGCGATCGACATCTCCGACGGCCTGATCTCCGATCTGAAACACATCCTGAAGGCCAGCGACTGCGGCGCGCGCATCGTGCTGGATGAGCTGCCGATGTCGCAGGCGCTGAGCAGCCACGCGGATGCCGAGCAGGCGCTGCGTTGGGCGCTGGCGGGCGGCGAAGACTACGAGCTGTGCTTCACCGTGCCGGAGATCAACCGCGGCGCGCTGGACGTGGCGCTGAGCCACCTCGGGGCCGATTACACCTGTATCGGCCAGATTGGCCCGCTGTCTGAAGGCATTCGCTATTACCGCAACGACGAGGCGGTGGTGCTGGACTGGGCCGGGTTCGATCATTTCAACGCGGAGCCGGGCACCCATGGATGAAGCCAAGCGTCGGCTGCGGATGAGCAATCCGTGGCACCTGCTGGCCACCGGTTTCGGCAGCGGTTTGTCACCGGTGATGCCGGGCACCATGGGATCGCTGGCGGCGATCCCGTTCTGGCTGCTGCTGATCCAACTGCCGTGGCAGCTCTACTCGCTGACGGTGATGTTCAGCATTTGCATCGGCGTCTATATTTGCCACCGCACGGCAAAAGACATGAAGGTGCACGATCACGGCAGCATCGTCTGGGATGAGTTCGTCGGCATGTGGATCACGCTGATGGCGCTGCCGGTCAACGATTGGCGCTGGGTCGCCGCCGGTTTCGTCATCTTCCGCATTCTGGACATGTGGAAGCCGTGGCCGATCCGCTGGTTTGACCGCAACGTGCATGGCGGCATGGGCATCATGGTCGACGATATCATCGCCGGCGTGCTGTCTGCGGGCATCATCTACCTGATTGGGCACCACTGGCCGATCGGGCTGTTCTGACAGCCGGGCGCGGTTCTTCGCGCCCGCTTCTCTTATTCAAACCCCGTCACCCGATGCGGCACGTAAGCCGTTTCCAACTCCGCCACCTCTTGCGGCGACAAACTCAAATCGACCGCGGCAATGGCGTCGTCCAACTGCTCGCTGCGTGACGCGCCAACGATCGGCGCGCTGACCGCCGGTTTGTTCAGCAGCCAAGCCAGCGCGATCTGCGCGCGTGAAACGCCGCGTTCTTCGGCGAGGCTAGCGACGCGTTCGGCGATAATGGCGTCGATGCCTTCAGTTTCTTCGTACAGGCTCTTGCCGAACTGGTCGGAAACCAGCCGCGCGGTGGTTTCGCCCCAGGGTCGGGTCAGGCGGCCGCGCGCCAGCGGGCTCCACGGCAGTACGGCGATGCCTTCGGCGGCGCACAGCGGGTGCATCTCGCGCTCTTCTTCGCGCTGGATCAGGTTGTATTGATCCTGCATGCTGACGAAGCGCGTCCAGCCGTGCAGATCGGCGGTATACAGCGCCTTGGCGAACTGCCAGGCGTACATCGAGGAGGCGCCGATGTAACGCGCCTTACCGGCTTTCACCACGTCGTGCAGCGCTTCCAGCGTCTCTTCCAGCGGCGTTTCGTAATCCCAGCGATGGATTTGCAGCAAATCGACATAGTCGGTGCCGAGACGGCGTAGGCTGTCGTCGATGGACTGCATGATGTTGGCGCGCGACAAACCGCGCTCCAGGTTGCTCAGCGGGAAATAGACCTTGGTGGCGATCACCACCTCCTCGCGGCGTGCATAGTCGCGTAGCGCCCGGCCGAGGATCTCCTCGCTGCTGCCGTCGGAATAGCTGTTGGCGGTGTCGAAAAAGTTGATGCCGGCTTCCAGCGCCTGTTTCAACAGCGGGCGGCTGCTCTCTTCCGGCAGCGTCCAGGCGTGATTGCCGCGGCTCGGTTCGCCGTAGGTCATACAACCCAGGCAGATGCGCGAGACGTTCAGATCGGTGTTGCCCAGTTTGAGATACTTCATGCTTGCCTCCCATTCACAGCTCAGACAGTAACTGTAGCGCGGATCCCGGAGGGCGGAAATGAAAACGCCCCCGAAGGCGGAGGCGTTTTATCAGGGCGGGCGGCGATTACTGCGCCAGCCAGGTTTCGATCTGGCGCTGAATGCCGGCGGCGTCCAGCCCCAGATCGGCGCGCAGTTCTTCCTGGGTGCCCTGCGAGACGAAGCTGTCCGGCAGGCCGAGGTTCAGCACCGGCACCGGACGGCGTTTGGCCATCAGCAGTTCGTTGACGCCGCTGCCGGCGCCGCCCATGATGGCGTTCTCTTCCAGCGTGACCAGTGTTTCATGGCTGGCGGCCAGTTCGAGCACCAGCTGCTCGTCCAGCGGTTTGACGAAGCGCATGTCGACCAGCGTGGCGTTGAGCGCTTCCGCCGCTTGCGCGGCCTCCGGCAGCAGGGTGCCGAAGTTGAGAATGGCGATCTTTTCCCCCTGGCGACGCACCACGCCTTTGCCGATCGGCAGCAGGCTGAGCGGCTCCAGCGCCGCGCCGGTGCCGGTGCCGCGCGGATAGCGCACGGCGCTCGGGCCGTCGTTGTAGTGATAGCCGGTATACAGCATCTGGCGGCATTCGTTTTCGTCGCTCGGCGTCATGATCACCATGGTCGGGATGCAGCGCATGAACGACAGATCGAACGCCCCCTGGTGGGTCTGGCCGTCGGCGCCGACGATGCCGCCGCGATCGATGGCGAACATCACCGGCAGGTTTTGGATCGCCACGTCATGGATCAACTGATCGTAGGCGCGTTGCAGGAAGGTGGAGTAGATCGCCACCACCGGCTTGTAGCCGCCGATCGCCAGCCCGGCGGCGAAGGTGACCGCGTGCTGCTCGGCGATCGCCACATCGAAATATTGTTGCGGATAGTCGCGCGAGAACTGCACCATGCCGGAACCTTCGCGCATCGCCGGCGTGATCGCCATCAGTGAGCTGTCTTTGGCGGCGGTTTCACACAGCCAGTCGCCGAAGATTTTCGAATAGGTCGGCAGACCGCCGGCGCTTTTCGGCAGCGTGCCGCTGGCGGGATCGAACTTCGGCACCGCGTGGAAGCTGATCGGATCCTTCTCCGCCGGCGCGTAACCGCGGCCTTTCTTGGTCATGATGTGCAACAGCTGCGGGCCTTTCAGATCGCGCATGTTTTTCAACGTGGCGACCAGGCCCTGTACGTCGTGCCCGTCTACCGGACCGATGTAGTTGAAGCCCAGCTCTTCGAACAGCGTACCCGGCACCACCATGCCTTTCAGGTGCTCTTCGGTGCGTTTCACCAGCTCCTTGATCGGCGGCACGCCGGCCAGCACTTTCTTGCCGCCTTCGCGCAGGGTGGAGTAAAGCTTGCCGGACAGCAGCTGCGCCAGATGGTTGTTCAGCGCGCCGACGTTTTCCGAGATCGACATCTCGTTGTCGTTCAGCACCACCAGCATGTCCGGATTGATGTCACCGGCGTGGTTCATCGCTTCGAACGCCATGCCGGCGGTGATGGCGCCATCGCCGATCACGCACACCGTGCGGCGGCCTTTGCCTTCACGCTCTGCCGCCACCGCCATGCCGAGGCCGGCGCTGATCGAGGTTGACGAATGGCCGACCGACAGCACGTCATATTCGCTTTCGGCGCGCCACGGGAAGGGGTGCAGGCCGTTCTTTTGCCGGATAGTGGCGATCCGATCGCGGCGGCCGGTCAGGATTTTGTGCGGGTAGGCCTGGTGGCCGACGTCCCACACCAGATGATCGAACGGCGTGTTGTAGACGAAATGCAACGCCACCGTCAGTTCGACGGTACCCAGCCCGGAGGCAAAGTGGCCGCTGGAGCGACTGACGCTGTTCAGCAGATATTGCCGCAGCTCATCGCACAGCTTCGGCAAGCTCTCTTTGGGCAGTGAGCGGAGTTCCTCGGGGTTTTCCGCTAGCGCCAGGGTTGGGTATTTGGCTATATCAAGACTCATTCGATACTCATATCAGAGGAGTTAACGTCACACGTTAATTGTCGCGTTCAATAATGAAGCTGGCTAACGCTCGCAATGGCGCTGTGTTATAAGATTGCGCTGCCAAAGTGTCTAATGCAGCTAATGCTTCCTGATAGAGATCCCACGCTTTTGCTTTCGCGCTGTCAAGCCCGAGTAACGCCGGGTAGGTACTCTTTCCGTGTTGTTGGTCCGCTCCCTGGCGCTTGCCGATCTTTTCAGTCTCGCCGACAACGTCCAAAATGTCATCCTGCACCTGGAACGCCAGGCCGACCGCGGCGGCGTAACGATCCAGCTGCGGCAGCGCCGCTCGTCCTGCTTCGCCGGCGCTCAGCGCGCCCAGACGCACCGCGGCGCGGATCAGCGCGCCGGTTTTGTGGCGGTGGATCTGTTCCAGGGCCTGCAGATCGACGCGCTTGCCTTCGGCTTCCAGATCCAGCGATTGGCCGCCGCACATGCCGGCGACGCCGCTGGCTGCCGCCAGTTCGGAGACCATCGCCAGCCGATCGCGCAGCGCCACGTCGGGCATTTCGGCATCGGCCAGGATCGAAAACGCCAGCGTTTGCAGCGCATCGCCGGCCAGGATCGCGTTGGCTTCGCCGAATTTAATGTGGCAGGTCGGCTGGCCGCGGCGCAGATCGTCGTCGTCCATCGCCGGCAGATCGTCGTGGATCAGCGAGTAGGCGTGAATGCATTCCACCGCCGCCGCCGGCGCGTCCAGGTTGGTCAGCGATACGCCGAACATCTGGCCGATGGTGTACACCAGGAACGGGCGCAGGCGCTTGCCGCCCAGTAAGGCGCCATGACGCATCGCCGCCACCATGTTGCCGTCGTTGAACGGCAGCGGGGCGATGAAATCCAGCAGCGCGCGATCGGCGCGCCGGCGGAAAATCTGCAGTTGATCGGCAAAAGCGGCCGATGGGACGATCTCAGACATGTCGGTTACTCGGTATCCGGTGTGAAAGGCGCCAACGCCGCGTCGTCGGCGCTGTCGTTAAGGAGGATCTGCACACGCTGTTCCGCCTGTTGCAGTTTCTGCTGGCCTTGACGCGCCAGCTGCACACCGCGTTCGAACTCGTTCAGCGCGTCTTCCAGCGGCAGTTCGCCTGATTCCAGACGCGTCACGATGCTTTCCAGCTCGCCGAGGGCGCTTTCAAAGCTGGCTGTTTGCTCTGTACTGGCTGATTGTGCTGGTTTTTTCGGCATAATTTTCTTTTTACGTCATCATGTGAACCCTGGCGCCAGAGCCTATCCTAGCGGATCTTGATTAGCAAATCATGGCGCTCATGTGTGGTTTTGTGCGCAGAGCACGGCGATATGGTGATATACTCCGCGCCGTAATTCTTATCTGACAACAAAGACCGCCATGAAGTTTATCATTAAATTGTTCCCGGAAATCACCATCAAGAGCCAATCTGTGCGCTTGCGCTTTATCAAGATTCTCTCGACCAATATTCGCAACGTCCTGAAGCAGTATGATGAAACGCTGGCGGTCGTCCGTCACTGGGATCATATCGAAGTTCGCGCCAAAGATGAAAACCAGCGGCCGGTCATCGCCGACGCGCTGACGCGCATTCCCGGCATCCACCATATTCTGGAAGTGGAAGATCGCGCTTATACCGATATTCACCACATCTTCGAGCAGACGCTGGAAGCCTACCGCGCCCAGCTGGAAGGCAAAACCTTCTGCGTGCGCGTCAAGCGCCGCGGCAAGCAGGCGTTCAACTCGCAGGACGTGGAGCGCTACGTCGGCGGCGGTCTGAACCAGCATATCGACAGCGCGCGCGTTAACCTGACCCGCCCGCAGGTCACGGTAAACCTCGAGATCGAAGACGACAAGCTGATGTTGGTTAAACGCCGCCTCGAAGGCATCGGCGGTTATCCGGTCGGCACTCAGGAAGACGTGATGTCGCTGATTTCCGGCGGTTTCGACTCGGGCGTGTCCAGCTATATGCTGATGCGTCGCGGCTGCCGCGTGCACTTCTGCTTCTTTAACCTGGGCGGCGCCGCGCATGAGATTGGCGTGAAGCAGGTGGCGCACTATCTGTGGAACCGTTTCGCCAGCTCGCACAAGGTGCGCTTCGTCGCCATCGACTTCGAACCGGTGGTGGGCGAGATCCTGGAGAAAGTCGACGACGGCCAGATGGGCGTGGTGCTCAAGCGCATGATGGTGCGCGCCGCTTCGCAAGTGGCCGAACGCTATGGCGTGCAGGCGCTGGTTACCGGTGAAGCGCTGGGGCAGGTGTCCAGCCAGACGCTGACCAACCTGCGCTTGATCGACAATGCGTCCGATACGCTGATCCTGCGTCCGCTGATCTCGCACGATAAAGAGCACATCATCAAACTGGCGCGTGAAATCGGCACCGAGGACTTCGCCAAAACCATGCCGGAATACTGCGGCGTGATTTCGAAGAGCCCGACGGTAAAAGCCGTCAAGGCCAAGATTGAAGAGGAAGAAAGCCACTTCGATTTCAGCATTCTCGATCGGGTGGTGAGCGAGGCGAAGAACGTCGATATTCGCTCCATCGCTGAGCAGGCGCAGGAGCAGGTGACCGAGGTGGAAACCGTCGCAGCCTTCGGCGCCGACGAGGTGATCCTGGATATCCGTTCCAACGACGAACAGGAAGAGAAGCCGCTGCAGCTGGAACAGGTTGAAGTGAAAGCGCTGCCGTTCTACAAGCTGAGCACCCAGTTCGGCGATCTGGATCAGAGCAAAACCTATCTGCTGTACTGCGAGCGCGGCGTGATGAGCCGTCTGCAGGCGCTGTACCTGCTGGAGCAGGGTTTCAGCAACGTGAAGGTTTATCGCCCGTAACGCGGGCCGCGGCGTAAACGAGAGGGGCTGAACCGGTGTTCAGCCCTTTTTTTATCGGCAAGCCGCTCAGTCGCGGAAATCGTACATCCCAGGGATCAGCACCAGCTGCGCGGCGATCTCCGCCGCTTTGGCCTTGCCGAGCAGCAGATCGATCAGCTTCAGCGCAAACTCCATCGCGGTGCCCGGCCCCTGACTGGTGAGCAGGTTGACGCGCGCGTCGTACACCACGCGGCGCTCCATCCATTTATCCGCCGGTATCCGATCTTTCAAACCCGGGAAACCGGTCATGTTGCCGATCGGGAACAGATCGTGGTGCTGCAGCACCAGCGCCGGGGCCGCGCAGATGGCGGCGACGATGTGGCCCTGCAGATGCATCTGCCGCACTTTTTCCACCAGCAGCGGACTGTCGCGGAAGCATTCCGCCCCCTGCAGGCCGCCGGGCAGCACGATGGCGTCGAAAGGCTCATCGACGATCGCCACCAGCGGCGCGTCGGCCAGCAGCTTGACGCCGCGCGAACAAACGATAGTCAGCTCGCCGTCGCCGGCGACGCTGGCGGTAGTGACTTTAACGCCCGCCCGCACCAGCAGATCGATGGTGGTGACGGCTTCGGTTTCTTCGCTACCAGGTGCCAGGCAGACCAGCGCCGATACGCTCATATTCATTTTCCTTTCGTTTAATCAATTCAAACAGCCGCGCATTCTCCGGCAGCGTGAGGCCGTGGCTGCGCGCGCGGCGCAGCAGGTAGCCGGTGATGTAGTCGATCTCGGTATGCCGCTGGCTGCGGATATCCTGCAGCATCGACGAAACGTTGTCGGCGGTGCTGTGGATCACGTCCATCACGTATTGCATCAGGCCTTCGCAGGAGGTGTGGTAACCCTCCATGGCCATCACGCTGGCGACTTCACGACACAGCGTTTCAATCTGCTCCGGGTAGCGCTGCAGATCGCCGTTGCGGCAGCCGTACAGCGCCGTCAGCGGGTTGATCACGCAGTTGACCGCCAGCTTGCGCCAGTTGGCCGAGGCGATGTTGTTATGCCAGGCGACGTCGGGCAGCGCCTGATGCAGCACTTCCGCCAGGTGGCTGAGGTGCTGGGCGGCCGGTGAGGTGGGGCCGATGTGGGTGATGCCGGTGGCGACGTGGATAATGGTGCTGCCTTCGTGGCGCGCGGCGTGGGTGGTGGTGCCCTGCAAGATGGGCTGGCCGTTCGGCGGCAGCTCCTCCTGAGTGCCCATGCCGTTGTGCAGCAGCAAGATGGCGCATCGGGGGCTCAGCTTCGGCAACAGCGCGCTGACCGCGCTGGATACCTGCCAGGCTTTCAGCGTCACCAGCAGCAGCTCGCTTTGCGCGAGGTGCTCCGGATCGTTGGTGGGCAAATTGCGATTAAACGAGACGCCTTCCGGCTCTATCACGTTCACGGCGCAAAAAGGCTGCGGCACTCTTAGCCATCCCTGTACATCGTGGCCCTGCTGATACAGCCGGGAGAGCCACAGTTGTCCGAGCGCGCCGCAACCAAGAATGGTTATTTTCATTCAGTCTCCTTGGAAACACGGGAATACCGCTCAATTACCGTGAATTAACTATAGGCTTTATGGCAGCCTGAAGCGCTATCCCTGCGTGCGTTCAGCAGATTTTGTCTGAGGCGGCAAAGCGGTTATCATGCTCGGCATCAAAATCGCCTAAGCTATTAGGCACTCATTCAGGAGGAAGAAGTATGCCATCTTTCGACATCGTTTCCGAAATTGATATGCAGGAAGTGCGTAACGCCGTTGAGAACGCCACCCGCGATCTCGGCACCCGCTGGGATTTTCGCAACGTGCCGGCCAGCTTTGAGCTAAACGAGAAGAATCAAAGCATCAAGGTTGCCACCGAGTCTGATTTCCAGGTGCAGCAGTTGCTCGACATTCTGCGCGAAAAGCTGAGCAAGCGCAGCATCGACGGCGCCGCGCTGGAGATCCCGGAAGAGTTTACCCACAGCGGTAAAACCTACAGCGTGGAAGCCAAGCTGAAGCAGGGAATTGAAACCAGCGTGGCGAAGAAAATCGTCAAGCTGATCAAAGACAGCAAGCTGAAGGTGCAGGCGCAGATCCAGGGCGAAGAAGTGCGAGTGACCGGCAAGTCACGCGACGATTTGCAGAGCGTAATGGCGCTGGTGCGCGGCGGCGATCTGGGCCAGCCGTTCCAGTTCAAGAACTTCCGCGATTAATCTCGACGGGGCCGGCTTGGCCGCCCCCGATTCTTTACAGCGAATTGACCAGCGCTTCCAACTGACCGCGATTGGTCTGCTTGGTATCCACCTTGACGTAGGCGCTGCGCTCTTCCGGCACCACGATCGCCTCGGCCACGCCGGGCTGCGCCTTCAGGCGGCTTTCCAGCGCCGAATCCTTCACCGCCAGTTCCGACAGCGTAATGCGCAGGCTGCTGACATACGGCGGCTCTTTCATGGTGCTGCTGACCAGGAACCAGACGGCGGCCAATACCGCGCCGGCGATAAACACCAAGCCTGCCCCCTGCAAACCGTACAGCCAGCCGCCAAGGCTGCCGCCGATCGCCACGCCGATAAACTGGCTGGTGGAGTACACCCCCATCGCGGTGCCCTTGTAGCCGGCCGGCGATTCTTTGCTGATCAGCGAAGGCAGGATGGCTTCCATCACGTTGAAGGCCATAAAGAACAGCTGCACGCCGGCGATGATGCCCCATAGATGAGCGCCGGAGAGCCACAGCAGCACTTCGGCGCAGAACAGCACCGCCACGCAGCCCATAAATACCTGCTTCATGCGGCGATATTTCTCGGCATAGATAATGAACGGCACCACGGCGGCGAACGACACCAGCATGGTCACCAGGTAGACGATCCAGTGTTCGCTGGCCGCCAGCCCGGCTTTTTCCATCGCCAGCGGCAGCGCCACGAAACTCGACATCAGCAGAATGTGCAGACACATGATGCCGAAGTTGAGTTTCAACAGGCGCGAGTTGCTCAGCACTTTGCGGAAGCTGCCGCGCACGATGCTGGACTCGCGGTTCAGCAGATGGGTGTCGGCGGAAGGCACCACCGCCAGGGTGATGACGATGCCGGCCAGCGCCAGCACGGCGATCATCCAGAACAGCGCGTGCAGGCCGAAGGCGTGGGTGATGATAGGGCCCAGAACCATGGCGATGGCGAAGGTGATGCCGAAGCTGACGCCGATAAACGCCATCGCCTTGGTGCGGTTCTGCTCGCGGGTCAGATCGGAGAGCAGTGCCATCACCGCGGCGGCGATGGCGCCGGAGCCCTGCAATGCGCGGCCGAGGATCACGCCCCAAATAGAGTCGGTGACGGCGGCGATCACGCTGCCGAGGGCAAAGATCAGCAGGCCGCCGACGATCAGCGGCTTACGGCCGATGCGATCGGACACCAGGCCGAACGGGATCTGAAATACCGCCTGCGCCAGGCCGTAAATGCCGATGGCGATGCCGATCAGCGCTTCGCTGGCGCCGTTGAGCGCCATGCCGTAGGTGGTCAACACCGGCAATACCATAAACATGCCGAGCATGCGCAGGGAGAATACGGTGCCCAATCCCCAGGTGGCGCGGCGCTCCTGCGGGGTCATTGAATTATCGTTCACGTCAAACCTCGGTAAAAACCATGCCATCAGACGTTGAGACAGCGCCTGATGGCATGATTTCTGTAAAGCTGCGTCATTTTAGTGTGCAGGGCAGGGGGGGTAAATCGAATGTTGTTTAACAGATATTACAGTTTGGCCGCTTTTCGGCGTGACAAATAAAATGGGCCGCATACGCGGCCCATTAACAGATGATTTGGCTTACCAAACGTAGGTCACCAGCGCTTCAGGCGCCGCCGTGGCGCTGAAGTCGATCGACATCATCACGCTCAGCGAGGTGATGGCGACGATGGAGAACACGAACAGTTTACGCGCCCAGACGCTGTCGTTTTCGGTTTTGTAACCGCGCAGCGCCATGCCCAGCCACCATACGCTCACCGCCGCAGCGACGATCAGGTATTTGTAGCCGGCGTAGCCCACCAGGGTCAGCATCAGCGTGGCGATCATAAACGCCAGGATGTAGACCGTGATGTGGTTCTTGGCGACGGAAATGCCTTTCACCACCGGCAGCACCGGAATGTTGGCCGCCTGGTAATCTTTAAAGCGGAAGATAGCGATCGCATAAGAATGCGGCATCTGCCACAGGCTAAAGATAGCCAGCAGGATCAACGCGCCGGCGTCGAACTCGTTGGTGACCGCGCAGTAACCGATAACCGGCGGCGCGGCGCCCGACAAGCTGCCGATCAGCGTGCCGTAGACCGAGTGGCGCTTCATGTACAGGCTATAAACGCCGACATAAACCACGAAGCCCATCACCGCCAGCCACATGGCCAGCGGGTTGGCCGCGATATACAGCAACGCGAAGCCCACAATACCCAACGCGGTCGCATAAACCAGGGTGACACTCGGCGCGATCAGGCCTTTTACCAGCACCCGATTCTTCGTTCTCTCCATCTTCTTGTCGATGTCGCGGTCGATGTAGTTGTTAAACACACAGCCCGACGCGACCACCAACGAGACACCCACCAGGGTGGCGAGAAACAGGGGATAGTCGATGCTCCCTTTGGAAGCGAGCAGGAATCCCCCAACGACAGAAATTAAATTGCCGAAAATAATTCCTGGTTTAGTGACTTGCAGGTATTGCTTAATCATCACGTGCAGCTCAGCTCTTAATCGACCATCATATTGATGTTGAGGTTGTACATAATCCAGAGTGAACCTACAACAACGATACCGATGATCATAGCGGTGAACAGCAATGCCACCAGGTTCCAGCGCTCTTCCGATGAGGTGTTCATGTGCAGGAAGTAAACCAGGTGAACAATCACCTGGATAACCGCCATACCGACAACAACCGCCAGGATGGTGGAATGAGAGGCAGTGCCGTTCATTACCATCGCAAATGGAATTACCGTCAGGATGATCGACAGGATAAAGCCGATCAGGTATGACTTCACGCTGCCGTGGCTTGCGCCGCCGTGAGAGGTTTCATGGGATGAATGGCTCATTACATAACCCCCAGCAGGTAGACAACGGTAAATACGCAGATCCAGACCACGTCCAGGAAGTGCCAGAACAGGCTCAGGCACATCAGGCGGGTTTTGTTGGTCGCGGTCAGGCCGAACTTGCTTACCTGAATCATCAGCACGATGATCCAAATCAGGCCGGAAGTCACGTGCAGACCGTGGGTGCCGACCAGCGCGAAGAAGCTGGACAGGAACGCGCTGCGATCCGGACCGAAGCCTTCGGCGATCAGGTGATGGAATTCATAGATTTCCATCGCCACGAAGCCCAGACCAAACAGGAAGGTCAGGAACAACCAGGTGTTTACACCGCCAACTTTACCCTTGTTCATGGCGATCATCGCCATGCCGTAGGTGATGGAGCTGAATAACAGCAGGAAAGTTTCGACCAGGACAAACTTCAGGTCGAAGATGTCTTTGCCGGTAGGACCGCCCGCGGTCCCGTTCACCAGGACTGCATAAGTCGCGAACAAGCTCGCAAACAAAATACAGTCGCTCATCAGGTAGATCCAGAATCCGAAGACCTTGGTCTCACCCGCGTCGTGGTGCCCATGCTCTGCATGGGCTGCGTTATGATTGGTCAGAGTTTCAGTTGACATGGTTCACGCCTGCTTTACGGATTTGTTCGTAGTGTTGGTTCTCAATGCGCTCGATTTCATCAACCTGCACATAGTAGTCAACATCGTGATCGAAGCTCTTGCCGATCCAGACAACGATCATACCGATGAAGCCAGCCAGAGCCATCCACCAGATTTCCCAAATCATTGCGAAACCGAATACCAGGCTGAAGAAGGCGATGATAACGCCGGCGCCGGTGTTCTTAGGCATATGAATCGGTTCGTATTTAGCCGGTTTCTTATAGGCTTCACCTTTTTCTTTCATGTCCCAGAACTCGTCACGGTCATGAATCTGCGGTACTACGGCAAAGTTATAGAACGGCGGTGGAGACGAAGTTGACCACTCCAGAGTACGAGCACCCCATGGGTCACCGGTCAGATCGCGGTTCTGTTCGCGGTCACGGATACTGACGAAGATCTGGGTCAGCTGGCACAGGATGCCGCAGGCGATCAGCGCCGCACCGCCGGCTGCAACCAGCAGCAGAGGGTGGAACTCAGGGTTGATGTTCTGGCTGATACGACGGGTCATACCCATAAAGCCCAATGCGTACAGCGGCATGAAGGCGGTGAAGAAGCCGATGATCCAGAACCAGAACGCGCGGATGCCCCATTTTTCGTTCAGCGTGAAGCCGAAGGATTTCGGGAACCAGTAGGTCAGGCCCGCGAAGCAACCGAACACCACGCCGCCGATGATGACGTTGTGGAAGTGCGCGATCAGGAACAGGCTGTTGTGCAGCACGAAGTTCGCGCCCGGCACCGCCAGCAGAACGCCGGTCATACCACCCACGGAGAAGGTGATGATGAAGCCAACGGTCCACAGCATTGCGGAGTTGAGCTTGATGCGGCCCTGATACATGGTGAACAGCCAGTTGAAGATTTTCACCCCGGTCGGGATGGAAATGATCATGGTGGCAATACCGAAGAAGGCGTTAACGTTCGCGCCGGACCCCATGGTGAAGAAGTGGTGCAGCCAGACGATGAACGACAGAATGGTGATCGCGATGGTTGCCCATACCAGTGAGGTATAGCCGAACAGGCGTTTTCTGGAGAAGGTCGCGGTGACTTCGGAGAACACGCCGAATACCGGCAGAACCAGAATGTACACCTCTGGGTGACCCCAGGCCCAAATCAGGTTGATGTACATCATCATGTTGCCGCCCATATCATTGGTGAAGAAATGGGTGCCCAGATAGCGATCCAGGGTCAGCAGCGCGATGGTGACGGTCAGAATTGGGAAAGAAACGATGATCAGGACGTTGGTACACAGCGCCGCCCAGGTGAACACCGGCATCTTCATCATAGGCATGCCAGGGGCACGCATCTTCAGAATGGTGGCGAAGAAGTTCACGCCGGTCAGCAGGGTACCCAGACCGGAAATCTGCAGACTCCAGATCCAGTAATCGACCCCGACGCCAGGACTGTACTCTTTACCCGACAGCGGCGGATACGCCAGCCAACCAGTCTGAGCGAATTCACCGACCCCCAGGGAGATGTTGATCAGCACAACGCCCACCACGAAGAACCAGAAGCTCAGGGAGTTCAGGAACGGGAAGGCAACGTCGCGCGCGCCGATTTGCAGCGGCACCACGACGTTCATCAGGCCAACCACGAAAGGCATCGCCATGAAGAAGATCATGATAACGCCGTGCGCGGTGAAGATCTGGTCGTAGTGGTGCGGCGGCAGGAACCCGGCTTCGCCGGCGGACGCCAACGCCTGCTGGCTACGCATCATGATGGCGTCGGCGAAGCCGCGCAGCAGCATGACCATCGCCACGATGATGTACATGATACCAATTTTTTTATGGTCGACCGAAGTCAGCCATTCGCTCCACAGCCACTTCCATTTGCCGAAATAGGTCAGCAGCGCCAGCACTGCCAGGCCCCCGACGATAATTGCGGCTACGGTGACCATGATGATCGGTTCGTGGTACGGAACCGCATCAAGTGTTAATTTTCCCAACATCAGTTATTCCTCGGCTCCGGCGTGAGCAGCATGTTCACCCATGTCCATACCTTGGCTCATGTCCATGCCTTCGTGCGCGCCAGCGCCCTTGTGCATATCCATGTCGCCCATGAATTTGGCAATTGTTTCTTTGAACAAATTCGGTTTGACAGCGGCAAAGTACTCGACCGGGTTGTTTTCACTCGGCTCTGCCAGTTTGTTAAAGTCGTCGGTGGTGTTCAGGTTTTTAGGCGATGCCTTCACCTTGGCCACCCACTGATCGAAGTCGCCTTCGGTCGGGGTAACGATCGCGGTGAATTTCATACCGGAGAAGCCTGCTCCGCTGTAACTGCTGGAGATGCCCTTGTAGGCACCGGCTTCGTTGCCGATCAGGTGCAGTTTGGTCTGCATGCCGGCCATCGCATAAATCTGTCCACCCAACTGCGGGATAAAGAACGAGTTCATTACCGAGTTAGAGGTGATCTTGAATTCGACTGGAACATCTTTCGGGAAAGCCAGCTCATTAACGGTCGCAATGCCTTGTTCAGGGTAGATGAACAGCCATTTCCAGTCGAGCGACACCACTTCGATCGTCATCGGCTTCTTGTCGGTGACAATCGGCTTGAACGGGTCGAGTTCGTGGGTGGTCTTCCAGGTAATGGTGCCAAGGATGGCGATGATAATGATAGGAATGGTCCAGACGACCGCTTCGATCTTGTTGGAGTGGGCCCAGTTCGGACTGTACTTGGCGTCTTTGTTGGAAGCGCGATACTTCCAGGCAAAGGCGAACGCCATGAAGATAACTGGCACCACCACGATCAACATCAACGCGATTGCAGTGATAATCAGTGTCCGTTGCTCAACACCAATTGCTCCTTTGGGATTCATCAAAACCATATCGCAGCCACTGAGCAATACAGTGCCTGCAATTAATGACAGCATCCCAATACTTTTATTGTATTTCTTAAGTCTCATCTAACGACCTCAATAACAAAGGCTCAATTGTCGTTTCATGTGTGCGGGCATTTTACGGGAAGGTTGCAGTACTGTAAACATGCTTAAGGGAGTGTCAGCGGCTTGTTGACACTTTCTGTTAAGGGGGTCACAGATGTAACCCTGCGTGACAATTTACCAATGACAACAACGCGTTGGCACGCTGAATCGTGACGAGCAGTCCGTATGTTAAGGAAAACTAAAGGTATGATGAATCTGGCGAAGAAATGCGCGGCGGGGAAATACGCAGAAAAGGTTTATTTAATGTAAAATAATTGTGTCTTAAAGGTGAATTTAATTTTATTTCCGAGCGCCGCAGTCGGATAAAAAAATAATTTTCTCGCTGATTATCTTTTTTTAACGAAATAAATACATCCCCGGATCGCTTTTTTTTTCGGCCGGCAAAATCGCCGGCCGGTCGGGTTACGCCAAACGAGCGCGGCGCAGCGCCAGATAATCCAGCATGCTGCCCATCGCGACGCCGAGCAGGCTCAATGCGGTGCCGATCTGCAGCAGCCGGTCGGCCAACAGCGGCGCCTGCGTCCAGTCGAGCGCATTGGCGATCAGCAGCAGCAGCCACACCCCCAGCAGCGAGCAGCCCAGCGTCAGCAGGTGCAGCGCCCAGCGGTAAAACCCTGAAAACTCGGTGCGCGGCATAAAGTCGCCATGCTGCTGGGTGTGTTCCAGCGTTTGGCGGCAGACGCCGAGCAGCAGCAAGCCGGGCAGGGCGGCGGCGATCGAGAACAGGTAGAACAGCGGCCAGCCGTGAGCTTCGACGAACCAGCCGGCGATCGGGCCGACATAAACGCGGCCCACGGCGGACAGCGCCGACAGCAGCGCGAACTGAGTGGCGGAGAACGACCGGTTGCACAGCGTCATCAGCAGCGCGACGAAGGCCGCGGTGCCCATGCCGCCGCACAGGTTTTCGAGGAAAATGGCGCTGCCCATGGTGAGCAGGCTCTTGTCGGTCACCGCCAGGATCCAATAGCCGAGATTGGAGACCGCCTGCAGGACGCCGAACAGCATCAGGGCGCGGAACAGGGTGAGACGCTGCATCAGCACGCCGCCGAACAGAGCGCCGACGATGGTGGCGAACAGGCCGAGGGTCTTGTTCACCAGCCCCACTTCACCGGCGTCGAACCCCACGCCGCGGATCAGGAAGGTAGTGCTCAGGCTGCCGGCGAAGGCGTCGCCCATTTTGTACATCACGATCAGCAGCAGGATCAGCCAGGCGTTGTTGCGGCCAAAGAAATCGCGCAGCGGCGCGACGACCGCCTGTTCCATGGTGCGCGGCGCCGGGATGCTTTCATCCGGTTCCGGCGCCATCAGCGTGGCGGCCACGCCGATCAGCATCAACCCGGCCATCAGCCAGTAGGTGGCTTGCCAGCCGAAATAGCGATCCGCCAGCCACAGCGCCAGGCCGCCGGAAACCAGCATCGCCAGCCGATAACCCAGCACCGATATTGCCGCGCCCGCGCCGCGTTCTTCGGCTTTCAGCAGGTCGGTTTTATAGGCGTCGAACACGATGTCTTGCGAGGCGGAGCAGAACGCCACCAGCACCGCCAACGCCGCCAGCCACCACAGGTGCTGCGCGGGCTGCATAAAGCCCATCGCCACGATCGCCGCCACCAGCAGCAGCTGGCTGATCAGCAGCCAACCGCGCCGCCGCCCGAGGAACGGCGGGGTATAGCGATCCATGAAGGGCGACCAGAGGAATTTGAAGACGTAGGCCTGGCCCACCAGCGAGAAGATGCCGATGGTTTTCAGATCGATGTTTTCGACAGTCATCCAGGCTTGCAGCGTGCCGGAGGTCAATGCCAGCGGCAGACCCGACGCGAAGCCCAGCAGCAGCAGAATGGCGGAGTTACGCTGGGTGAAGATGTTCAGATAGTGTTTCGACATGAGTTCCCTGTCTGCGCCGCCCGATCCGCCGGGCGGCGCCAGGCGCGCCGATTAGCGCGCGTTTTGCTTGATAAAGTCGTTGACGCTGGTGTCCTGCGCCATGTCGGCGATCACGTCGCCCAGCACGGAGTTGACGGCGTCGGTGATCTTGTCGTTGGTCGCCGTGAAGGCACCCTGCACGTTATAGGTCGAGCGGTAGTTTTTCACCTGCTTGTTGCCGTTCTTCGCCTGGGCGATGATCGAGATGTCGGCTTTGGTGGTGATGTTGTAGCGCAGGTTGCCTTCGGATACGTCCGCGTACAGATTATTGACGACCACCTGCAGCGCGACCGGGCCGTCGGCGCCAATCATGTAACCGCGGGCGCCCATTTGTTTCTCCAGCACTTCCTGCAGCAGGAAACGCAGATCGCGCGACGGCGTCAGCGTGACCAGTTGGCCGTCGCGGTTCACCTTGGCCAGCGCCTGATCGGTGCGCTGATCCGCGCCGTTGATGCTGATGGTGATGCCCTGCAGGGTAGGATCCTGCTGCGGCAGAACGATTTTCGGCGTGACGTTCAGGGTGTTGCTGCTGGTCGCACAGCCGGCCAGCAGCAAGGCGGCCAGCAAAGGAAGACAAAGTTTCTTTAACATGTTTTCTGTCTCATTCTCGATGGATTTAGCAATAATCAGAGCGGGATAGCCGACAACGAATTGCCGACATCATAGCATCGCCGCCGTGCGGTGGAAGCGCGGAAGGCGCCTGAGTGACAAATTTTTACCTGCCGTTGATAAAAACACGCTTTTTTGGCTCGCTCAATCGGATAATCCCCCAAGTGGCGGGGATGACGCTCATCCTCTGACCGCAGAAAAGAGAAATTTGTCCAGGCGATGGTCTAAACGGGGGAAAACCGGCTAATATTGAACTAGATGGGCACGGTCCTCTGCCGGTGTTGTAAGGAGATCCTATGATTCGCGAGCAAATAGAAGCAAAGTTAAGGGCGGCGTTTGAGCCCGCGTATCTGGAAGTCGTTGATGAAAGCTATCGTCATAACGTTCCGGCGGGTTCAGAAAGTCATTTCAAAGTGGTATTGGTCAGCGATCGCTTCGTCGGCGAACGGTTTTTGACGCGTCACCGCTCCATCTACGGGGTATTGTCGGAAGAGTTGGCCGATGGCGTACACGCGCTGGCGCTGCACACCTATACGCTCAAAGAGTGGGAAGGGTTGCAGGATACCGTGCCGGCCTCGCCGCCGTGCCGCGGCGCCGGGACGCTGGCCTGAGGGGGAAATTTTCAGGTATCAGTGGAACTTTGCCCTCGAATTAGGGTATTACTACTGACGAATTTTGAAACGGCCTGCGGGCCGTTTCTGTTTTTGACGACGACACGGCCGATGCGCAATATGGCCAATGTTCGGTCTGTTTTGGCGGCCTTTTGGCGATTGAATCGACAAAAGTGTGATTTTTAGCGCGCCTGTGCCGCCTAGCTTTCCTCGACTCGCCATGCATGCGCCGCTATAATGTCGCGTCTTATTTTTCCGGAATGGTTTCGGGACGCTTCTGTCATCAGGGAACTCGGTTCTTATTGTAGCCGTCCTGGTTCTTGGAACGGAGTTGACCGAGCACTGTGATTTTTTTGAGGTAACAAGATGCAAGTTTCAGTAGAAACCACTCAAGGCCTTGGGCGCCGTCTCTCTATTACTGTACCGGCTGATACTATCAAGCAGGCGGTGAAGAAAGAGCTGATCAACGCAGCGAAAAGCGTGCGTATCGACGGCTTCCGCAAAGGCAAAGTGCCGATGAACATCGTGGAACAGCGTTACGGCGCCTCTGTTCGTCAGGACGTGCTGGGCGAAGCGATGCAGCGCAGCTTCGTTGACGCGATCATCAAAGAAAAGATTAATCCGGCCGGCGCGCCAAACTACGTGCCGGGCGAGTACAAAGAAGGTGAAGACTTCACTTTCGCCGTTGAATTCGAAGTGTATCCGGAAGTTGAGCTGAAAGGCCTGGAAAACATCGAAGTTGAAAAACCCGTAGTTGAAGTGAACGACGAAGACGTCGACGCGATGCTGGACACTCTGCGCAAGCAGCAGGCGACCTGGAAAGAAACCGATCGCGCGGCGGAAGCTGAAGATCGCGTGACCGTTGACTTCACCGGTTCTATCGACGGTGAAGAGTTCGAAGGCGGCAAAGCGTCCGACTTCGTGCTGGCAATGGGCCAGGGCCGCATGATCCCAGGCTTCGAAGAAGGTCTGGTCGGTCACAAAGCGGGCGAAGAGTTCTCCATCGACGTGAACTTCCCGGAAGACTACCACGCGGAAAACCTGAAGGGCAAAGCGGCCAAATTCGCTATCGTGCTGAAGAAAGTTGAAGAGCGCGAGCTGCCGGAACTGACCGAAGAGTTCATCAAGCGTTTCGGCGTAGCGGACGGTTCCGTTGCCGGCCTGCGCACCGAAGTTCGCAAGAACATGGAGCGCGAGCTGAAAGGCGCCGTGCGTAACCGCATCAAGTCTCAGGCGATCGAAGGCCTGGTGAGCGCGAACGAAATCGACGTGCCTGCTGCGCTGATCGACGGCGAAATCGACGTGCTGCGTCGTCAGGCTGCACAGCGTTTCGGCGGCAACGAGAAGCAAGCGCTGGAACTGCCACGCGAGCTGTTCGAAGAGCAAGCCAAACGCCGCGTAGTGGTTGGCCTGCTGCTGGGCGAAGTGATCAGCACCAACGACCTGAAAGCTGACGAAGATCGCGTGAAGACGCTGATCGAAGAAATGGCCTCCGCCTACGAAGATCCGAACGAAGTCATCGAGTTCTACAGCAAAAACAAAGAGCTGATGAACAACATGCGCAACGTGGCTCTGGAAGAGCAAGCGGTTGAAGCCCTGCTGGCAAAAGCGAAAGTGACTGAAAAAGCCACTACCTTCAGCGAGCTGATGAACCAAACTCAACAGGCGTAATGCCTGCGTGCCGGGTGCGATGAACGGCGCCCCCGGTTTCGCCTGGCGAACCGGCGCACGATGAAAAAGCCCGCAACCTCAGGTTGCGGGCTTTTCTTTTTGCCACGTTGCTGATTAATCTCAGGTTAAGCGGGGCAATATGCACTATATTTACCCTGTTGCTTGGGGAACTGGCTGGCATGATAACGGTCAGAATAACGGCATCGTTTCCGGCGCGCGGAGAAAATCGGCCTCTGGGCTTGAAATCGCGCCGGGCTCCCCCAATCTGTAAAGAATAATTCTGGGGCTGTTTGCCAAAGTGCGCGGGATGAAATAACCGTCGGGTACGTGTGGCGCGGGTCGAATGCTTGAGCATAGTCATCATGGCCGTTCTCAAGTAGAATCGGCGTATTAGGGTGACACCCTGGCCGCCAAGGCAATTTCTATTAGGAGACGGTAATGTCATACAGTGGCGAACGAGATCAATTTGCACCGAACATGGCGCTGGTGCCGATGGTGGTAGAGCAGACTTCACGCGGGGAGCGTTCTTACGACATCTATTCCCGCCTGCTGAAAGAGCGCATCATTTTCCTGACCGGCCAGGTGGAAGATCACATGGCCAACCTGATCGTGGCGCAAATGCTGTTCCTCGAAGCGGAAAGCCCGGAAAAAGACATTTTCCTCTACATCAACTCGCCGGGCGGGGTGATCACCGCGGGCATGTCGATTTACGACACCATGAAGTTCATCAAGCCGGACGTCAGCACCATCTGTATGGGGCAGGCGTGCTCGATGGGCTCCTTCCTGCTGACCGCGGGCGCCAAAGGCAAACGTTTCTGCTTGCCGAACTCGCGTGTGATGATTCACCAGCCGCTGGGCGGCTACCAGGGCCAGGCGACGGACATCGAAATCCACGCGCGTGAAATCCTCAAGGTGAAAGCGCGCATGAATGAACTGATGGCCGAGCATACCGGCCAGCCGCTGGAGCAGATCGAGCGCGATACCGAGCGCGATCGCTTTATGACCGCGGAAGAAGCCGTGGAATACGGCCTGGTTGACGGCATTCTGACACACCGCAGCTAGAACCACGCGGCGCCGATGGACTATAGTAATCAGAGTGGGCAGGGGCTCGCTCTGTTGTAGCCCCCCGGCGTTCCCGATATGAGTTTGGGCGCACTGCCGCCGTGATTTTCCTGCGGGACAAGACTAAAGAAGAGGTTTGACTGATGACAGATAAGCGCAAAGACGGTTCAGGAAAGCTGCTGTACTGCTCTTTTTGCGGCAAAAGCCAGCATGAAGTGCGTAAGCTGATTGCCGGGCCGTCAGTGTATATCTGCGATGAATGTGTCGATCTGTGTAACGACATTATTCGCGAAGAGATTAAAGAAGTTGCCCCGCATCGTGAGCGCAGTGCGCTGCCGACGCCGCACGAAATCCGCCACCACCTGGATGACTACGTCATCGGTCAGGAGCAGGCGAAGAAAGTGTTGGCGGTTGCGGTGTACAACCACTACAAACGCCTGCGCAACGGCGATACCAGCAACGGTATCGAGTTGGGCAAGAGCAACATCTTGCTGATTGGCCCGACCGGTAGCGGCAAGACCCTGCTGGCGGAAACGCTGGCGCGCTTCCTGGACGTGCCGTTCACCATGGCCGACGCCACCACGCTGACCGAAGCCGGTTACGTGGGCGAGGACGTGGAAAATATTATCCAGAAGCTGTTGCAAAAATGTGACTATGACGTGCAGAAAGCGCAGCGCGGCATCGTTTATATCGATGAAATCGATAAGATTTCCCGCAAGTCCGACAACCCGTCTATCACGCGTGACGTTTCGGGTGAAGGCGTGCAGCAGGCGCTGCTGAAGCTGATTGAAGGCACCATCGCCGCGGTTCCGCCGCAGGGCGGGCGCAAGCATCCGCAGCAGGAGTTCCTGCAGGTCGATACCTCCAAGATCCTGTTTATCTGCGGCGGCGCATTTGCCGGCCTGGATAAGGTGATCGGTCAGCGCGTCAACACCGGCTCTGGCATCGGCTTCGGCGCGACCGTCAAGGGCGAGTCCGAGAAAGCCACCGAAGGCGAACTGTTGCTGCAGGCCGAACCGGAAGATTTGATCAAGTTCGGTCTGATCCCTGAGTTCATCGGCCGTCTGCCGGTGGTGGCGACCCTGAGCGAGCTGAGCGAAGACGCGCTGATTCAGATCCTGAAAGAGCCGAAGAACGCTCTGACCAAGCAGTATCAGGCGCTGTTCAACCTGGAAGGCGTGGAGCTGGAGTTCCGTGACGAAGCGCTGAACGCCATCGCCAAGAAAGCCATGGCGCGCAAAACCGGCGCCCGCGGCCTGCGTTCCATCGTGGAAGGCGCGCTGCTCGATACCATGTACGATCTGCCGTCGATGGACAGCGTGGACAAAGTGGTGATCGACGAGTCGGTGATCGCCGGTCAATCCAAACCGCTGCTGATTTACGGCAAGCCGGAAGCCCAGGCGTCTGGCGAATAATTAGCCAGTTAAACCAGCGCGTTATCAGCAAAATGGGGGATTTCATCCCCCATTTCTTTTTCCTGCATTCTTGCCGTTGAATGTAAGAGATTCATCCCCATATACTCATTAACCAGATTTTATGAAACGTTAGATGCTTGCGTCTCATGAGATTCCCCCTCAACCTGGCGGAAATTAAACTAAGAGAGAGCTCTATGAACCCTGAGCGTTCCGAACGCATTGAAATCCCCGTTTTGCCATTGCGCGACGTGGTGGTTTATCCGCACATGGTGATCCCGTTATTTGTTGGCCGGGAAAAATCGATTCGGTGCCTCGAAGCCGCAATGGATCACGATAAGAAGATCATGCTGGTGGCACAGAAAGAGGCCTCAACGGATGAACCTGGCATTAACGACTTGTTCTCGGTTGGCACCGTAGCGTCGATCCTGCAGATGCTGAAGCTGCCGGACGGCACGGTAAAAGTGCTGGTCGAGGGGCTGCAGCGCGCACGCATCACTACGCTGTCCGACAGCGGTGAGCATTTTGCCGCGCAGGCGGAATACCTTGAATCGCCGGCTATCGACGAGCGCGAGCAGGAAGTGCTGGTGCGCACCGCGATCAATCAGTTTGAAGGCTATATCAAACTGAACAAAAAAATCCCGCCGGAGGTGCTGACGTCACTGAACAGCATCGACGACGCCGCGCGCCTGGCGGACACCATCGCCGCCCACATGCCGCTGAAACTCAGCGACAAACAGTCGGTGCTCGAGATGTCCGACATCACCGAGCGTCTGGAATACCTGATGGCGATGATGGAGTCGGAGATCGACCTGCTGCAGGTTGAGAAACGCATCCGCAACCGCGTCAAGAAGCAGATGGAGAAGAGCCAGCGCGAGTACTATCTGAATGAGCAGATGAAGGCGATTCAGAAAGAACTGGGCGAAATGGACGACGCGCCGGACGAGCACGAAGCGCTGAAGCGCAAGATCGATGCGGCGAAAATGCCGAAAGAGGCGCGCGAGAAAACCGAAGCGGAACTGCAAAAGCTGAAGATGATGTCGCCGATGTCGGCGGAAGCGACCGTGGTGCGCGGCTACATCGACTGGATGCTGCAGGTACCGTGGAACGCGCGCAGCAAGGTGAAAAAAGACCTGGTCAAGGCGCAGGAAGTGCTCGATACCGATCACTACGGCCTGGAGCGCGTCAAGGATCGCATCCTCGAGTACCTCGCGGTGCAGAGCCGCGTCAGCAAAATCAAAGGGCCTATCCTGTGTCTGGTTGGGCCGCCGGGCGTGGGTAAAACCTCGCTGGGGCAGTCGATCGCCAAAGCGACCGGGCGCCAGTACGTGCGCATGGCGTTGGGCGGCGTGCGTGACGAAGCGGAAATCCGCGGTCACCGCCGTACCTACATCGGATCGATGCCGGGCAAACTGATCCAGAAAATGGCCAAGGTGGGGGTGAAGAACCCGCTGTTCCTGCTGGATGAGATCGACAAGATGTCTTCCGACATGCGCGGCGATCCGGCTTCCGCTCTGCTGGAGGTGCTGGATCCGGAACAGAACGTGGCGTTCAACGACCACTACCTGGAAGTGGATTACGATCTGTCCGACGTGATGTTCGTCGCCACCTCCAACTCGATGAACATCCCTGCGCCGCTGCTGGACCGTATGGAAGTGATCCGTCTGTCGGGTTATACCGAGGACGAAAAGCTCAACATCGCCAAACAGCACCTGCTGCCGAAGCAGCTTGAGCGCAACGCGCTGAAAAAAGGCGAGCTGACGGTCGACGACAGCGCCATCATCGGCATCATTCGCTTCTACACCCGCGAAGCCGGGGTGCGCAGCCTGGAGCGTGAAATCTCCAAACTGTGCCGTAAAGCGGTGAAAACGCTGCTGATGGACAAGAAGCGCAAGCACATCGAGATCAACGGCGACAACCTGAAGGACTACCTGGGCGTGCAGCGCGTCGATTACGGCCGTGCGGATACCGAAAACCGCGTGGGCGAAGTCACCGGGCTGGCATGGACGGAAGTGGGCGGCGATCTGCTGACCATCGAAACCGCCTGCGTGCCGGGCAAAGGCAAGCTGACTTACACCGGTTCTCTGGGTGAAGTGATGCAGGAATCGATTCAGGCGGCGCTGACCGTGGTGCGCGCGCGCGCGGAGAAATTGGGCATCAACGCCGATTTCTACGAGAAGCGCGACATCCACGTGCACGTGCCGGAAGGGGCGACGCCGAAAGACGGCCCGAGCGCCGGTATCGCGATGTGCACTGCGCTGGTCTCCTGCCTGACCGGCAACCCGGTACGCGCCGATGTGGCGATGACCGGCGAGATCACGCTGCGCGGCCAGGTGTTGCCGATCGGTGGCCTGAAAGAGAAGCTGTTGGCGGCGCATCGCGGCGGCATCAAAACCGTGCTGATCCCTTACGAGAACAAGCGCGATCTGGAAGAGATCCCGGACAATGTTATCGCCGATCTGGAGATTCATCCGGTGCAGCGAATCGATGAAGTTTTGAACATTGCGTTGCAAAACCCGGCCTTCGGCGCACTGCCGGTAGCGGCAAAATAGTGACGAATCGCAAAAACCATTGATAAAACTTATACTGGCAAGCCATTTCGGACTTGCCAGTATTTTTTTGTACCGCTAAGTTAGATCTCTGTCGGCCCACGTTTTGCCACGCAGTCGGTGGCTTGCCAAGGTTCGATGGGATTGATATAACAGCTGCGCTGTCGCAACCGTAGGGATTTTTCGGTGCGACGATAGAATTCTAGAGGGGATGATAGAGTGAATAAGTCACAACTGATCGACAAGATTGCCGCAGGTGCTGATATTTCCAAAGCGGCAGCTGGACGTGCTTTAGACGCAGTAATCGCTTCCGTTACCGACTCTCTGAAAGCTGGGGATGACGTGGCTCTGGTTGGTTTCGGTTCCTTCACCGTGCGTGAACGTTCGGCTCGTACCGGCCGTAACCCGCAAACCGGTAAAGAAATCAAGATCGCGGCAGCCAAAGTGCCGGCCTTCCGTGCAGGGAAAGCGCTGAAAGACGCTGTAAACTGATTTGGCGTCTAACCGTTTAGCGTAACAGGGTTTTGTAATAAACAATCACCTGACGCAGCGGTGCTGGTAAGGTAAGATACAAGGCGCATCGGACTGATGCGCTTTTTTTATTTTTGTCGCAGGGAACGCGCCTGCACAAGGGTTGTTAATCCACATCACAGCGGAGTGTTGTCACACTATGATGGACAATTTACGCGCGGCTGCCAATCACGTCGTGCTCAAAATCATCCTGGCCCTGATCATCCTGTCATTCGTCCTGACCGGGGTGGGTAACTACCTGATCGGCGGCTCCGGCGATTATGCTGCGAAAGTAAATGGTCAGACGATCGAACGCGCTCAGCTGGAACAGGCTTTCCAAAGCGAGCGTAGCCGCATGCAGCAGCAGCTGGGTGACCAGTTCTCTGCGCTGGCCGGCAACGAAGGCTACATGCAGCAGATGCGCCGTCAGGTGTTGTCCCAGTTGATCGACAACATGCTGCTCGACCAATACGCCAAGAAGCTGGGCCTGGCGGTCAGCGACGATCAGATCAAGGACGCCATCCGCAAGGCGCCTTATTTCCAAACCAACGGCCAGTTCGATAACGCCAAGTACCTCGACCTGATCGGCCGTATGGGCTACACCGCCGACAACTTCGCGCAGTCGATGCGCCAGCAGCTGGTCAATCAGCAGCTGATCCAGGCCTTCGGCGAATCCGGCTTCGTGCTGCCGTCCGAATCGCAAGCCATGGCGGCGTTGGTGCTGCAGGAGCGCGACGTGCGTCTGGCGACTATCGATCTGAAGGCGCTGCAGGCGAAACAGAGCGCCGGCGACGACGAACTGAAGGCGTATTACGATCAGAACAAGAACAGCTTCATCGCCCCGGAGCAGGTGAAGGTGAGCTATATCCCGCTGGACGCCGCGTCCATGCAGGACAAGGTGAAAGTGAGCGAAGAGGACATCAGCGCTTACTACGACCAGCACAAGAGCAGCTACGGCCAGCCGGAGCGTAAAAACTACAGCGTGATCCAGCTGAAAACCGAGGCGGAAGCCAATGCGGCGCTGGACGAGCTGAAGAAGGGCGCCGATTTCGCCACGCTGGCGAAAGAGAAATCCACCGACATCATTTCACGCCGTACCGGCGGCGAACTGGGTTGGCTGGAGCCGGAAACCACCGCCGACGAGCTGAAGCAGGCTAACCTGACTGAAAAAGGGCAGCTGTCCGGCGTGGTGAAATCTTCCGTCGGCTACCTGATCGTGCGTTTGAACGACATCGAACCAGAGAAACTGAAGCCGCTGAGCGAAGTGCATGACGCTATCGCCAAGCAGGTGAAGCAGGAGAAAGCGGTAGATGCGTATTACGCGCTGCAGCAGAAGGTGAGCGAAGCGGCGACCAGCGACAATGAATCCCTGGCCTCGGCTGAAGAAGCGGCCGGTGTGAAAGCGGCGCAAACCGACTGGTTCACCCGCGACAACATCCCTGCGGCGCTGAACTTCAAGCCGGTGGTGCAGGCGATCTTCGACGGTTCGCTGATCGGCGAGAACGGCGCGCCGGGCAGTAACTCCGATGTGATCACCGTAGACGGCGACCGCGCCTTCGTGGTGCGCGTGAGCGGCCACAAGCCGGAAGGCATCGAGCCGTTCGACCAGGTAAAAGACCGCGTGGCGGATCTGGTGAAGCGCAACAAGGCGGTGCAGGAAGCGAAACTGCAGGGCGAGAAGCTGCTGGTTGAGCTGAAGCAGGGCAAGGGCGACGAGGCGATGAAAGCCGCCGGCCTGAGCTTTGGCGCCGTGCAGAAGATGGCGCGCGCGCCGGAAGACAGCCAGCTGGTGGAGAGCGTGTTCGCGCTGCCGCACCCGCAGGACGGCAAACCGGTGTACGGCATGTCGCAGGATCGCCAGGACAACGTGGTGCTGATCGCACTCGATGCGGTGAAGCCAGGCACGCTGCCGGAAGACGAAATGAAAACCTTCGTCGGCAAGATGGAAGAGGGCGCGACCGGCGTTTCCTTCGATTCGCTGCTGTCGAGCCTGCGTAAAGAAGCCAAAATTAAAATGGGCGCCGCTGAGCAACAGCCGCAGTAATCGCCGCATTTTTCTGCAACGCAGTGCAACAAACAAAGGCCGCTTTCGCGGCCTTTTCCACATCTGATATCCGCCGATTGCTGAATATCCGCCGCCGCGGCAAGGTAGCCGTGCTGTCACACACAAGGAGGATACAGCATGCAACATACAGAGAAAAAAACGTTATCAGGTTACCGTCATCACGTTAAAGCCGCGCTGGCCGCGCTGTTGTTATGCCTGGCGGTGCCGCCCGCCGCGGCGGATAAAGCCGATGCGCCGGCGCCGATGCTCTCAACCCCGACGAGCAATGGCGGGCAACAGGCGATGACCAAGGCGGCCGAAGAGACGGCGGTCAGCATCAATCAGGCCACCGCCGAACAGCTCGCAGCGGCTTTGAACGGTGTCGGTCTGAAGAAGGCGGAAGGCATTGTGCGCTATCGCGAACAGAACGGGCCATTCACCCAGGTTGAGCAACTGCAGGAGGTGCCGGGCATCGGACCGGCGCTGTTCGAGAAGAACCGCACTCGGCTGAAAATGTGATCCCGGTCGCGGCTGCGCGGCAAAATGCCGCTGAGGCAATGGCGACTCTGCTACATTTTACAGGTCTTACCAGTTTGGCGCGTTGACCAAACGGGCGAGGGAGCCCACGCGGCTCCCTCTTTCTGTAATCACCAGGCAGGAGCGATCGTTCCCTATGCAAACCTTTATCAAAGTTCGCGGTTATCACCTTGATGTCTACCAGCACGTTAACAATGCCCGCTATCTGGAGTTTCTGGAGGAGGCGCGCTGGGAGTGGCTGGAAAACGAGGCAGGGTTCCGCTGGATGACGGAAAACAACATCGCTTTCATCGTGGTGAACATCAATATCAATTACCGCAGCCCGGCGGTATTGGGGGATAAACTGCGCATCGACAGCCAGATGGTGCAGCTCAACGGCAAAAGCGGGGTGCTGAGCCAGAAGGTGACGCAGGATCCGGCGGGGACGCCGGTGGCCGACGCGCTGCTGACTTTCGTGTGCGTCGATCTGAAAACGCAGCGTGCGCTGCCGATTGAAGGGGAATTGCGCGAGCACCTGGAAGCGCTCACGCCCAAATAACATTCGCAGTCAGCTCACCGGCGGCGGAGGCTGCCGCCGTCGCTGCCTCAGGCCAGACCGGCCTTCTGTTTCAACGCCGCCATCACTTCCGCCTGGTTGGCGCGATATTGCGTCAGGCCATTGGCGCGCAGGTTGCAGGCGGCGCATTCGCCGCAGCCGTCACCCTTGATGCCGTTGTAGCAGGTCAGCGTATCCTGACGCACCCGATCCAACTGCTGGTAATAGTCCGCCAGTGCCCAGGTTTCGGCCTTGTTCAGCCACATCAACGGCGTTTCGAAGCGGATATCGCGGGCGATGCCCAACACCACCGCCTGGTTCAGCGCTTTGACGAACTCGTCGCGGCAATCTGGGTAGCCAGAGAAGTCGGTTTCACACACTCCGGTGATCACTGCCTCCGCTTCCACCTGGTAGGCGTAGATCGCCGCCAGCGTCAGGAACAGGATGTTGCGGCCCGGCACGAAGGTGCTCGGCAGCGCGTTTTTCTGATTGGGATCGTAGGCGGGAACCGGAATATTGTCGCGAGTCAGGCTGCTGATGGCCAGCTCATTGAGCAACGTCACGTCCAGCACCTTGTGCGCCTTGGCGCCGAGGGCCTCCGACAGCTCCTGAGCCACTTCAATTTCGGCGCGATGGCGCTGGCCGTAATCGAACGTGACGCAGTGAACTTCGTCATACTGTTGCAATGCCTGGATCAAGCAGGTCGTGGAGTCTTGTCCACCGCTGAAAACGACAACCGCGCGCTTCATAAAATCACCTTTTTGGGCTTTGGCCATTCCCGATACACATTCGGGCGGCAGGATAAAAATTGCGTTGCGGCGACAATAGTAGCAGAAAGGGCCGTCAGGCGCAGGGCGGTTCGGCTCCGGTCGGTGCGTCATCCACCGGTGGCGGCAGCCACGCCTGGCAAAAATCGAACCAGCCATGGGCGGTCAGCGTCACGCCATGCATACGCGGCGGCGCGCTGATCTGATACTGGTAGTGGAACAGCGGCGTGATGATGGCGGCGGCCATCAGCTGTTGATAATAGGCCTGCAGCCGTTCGAAGCGCGGTTGCTGCGCCTGCAGCTGCTGGATCTGCCGCAGCGTCTCCTGTTGCTGCTGCCAGCGGCTTGCCGTCAGGATGCCGCGCCATAGCGTATCCTGACGCAGCCAGCTCTCCAACGTCGCCTCCGGCGCCTCGCCGATCAGGTTGTCCGCCAGCAGCAGGTCGGCCTGGGCGATTTGCGCCTCGCTTTGCCAGCGTTTGCCGGCGTAGTAACGCACTTCCAGCTCGCAGCCGTGCTGCGCGAGCAGCCGCTGTAGCGCGACCGTCACCGTTTCCAGCTCGACCGGCGGCCGATACAGCAATGTCAGCCGAGCGGGCAGCGGGACATCTTCTTCAATCCGCTGGTGAGGGATGCGCCAGCCGGGCAGCATTTCATGGCTGGGGGTGATCACGCTGTTGGGGATCGGCAGATGGCTGAGCAGGCCGGACTGCTGGATCAGCATCAGCAGCTTTTGCCCCTGGGCTTCGCTCAGCACACCGTGGCGCAGGTTCAGCGCCAGATAACACCAGCCCAGGCTCATGCTGCGCTGCACCGGCCGGGCCTGCGCCAAATCGTCTTGCTGACCGATGGTGATGCGCACCGGATGCCGGCAGCTGGCGTCGGCGCCGGCGGTGGGCAGATCGGGGGTGATCCAGTATTCGATAGTGTCCAGATACGGATGCTGCAGATGGTAACCGGCATGCTGTTCCAGCCTCACCAACTGCGGTTCATTCAACGCCAGTTTAAATGGGCCGGCGCCGATGGCCGGCAGTTCCGGGTGCGTCATCAGACAAGGCAGCTCCGCCAGCCGGTGTGCCAGCCAATAGTCCGGCAGGTGCAGGTCGAACTGAATGCACAGCGGATGCGGCAGGCTGACGTTCGCGACGCTGCTCAGGCTGGGGTGGCTGCGCGGATGGCCCAGCAGTTTTTCCAGCGTTTGCAGCAGTTGCTGGCCGGTCAACGGTTCGCCGTTGTGCCAGCGCAGCTGGCTACGCAAAAAGAACCGCCAGCGCAGGCCGCCATCGCTTATCTGCCAGTGGTGCGCCAGATCGGGCTGCGGCTCCGGGTTACCGGTCATCAGGCGCGTCAGCCCGGCGTGCAGGGTCGACACCAGATGTTGCTCGGCGCGGCCGGTCAGCGTGAGCGGATCGAGCGCCTCCAGCGTACGGTAATAGGGAATGCGCAGCGTCGGGCTGCCGGCCTGCCATTGCCCGCCGAGGTGAGGGCTGAGCAGATCCTGCAGGTGTTGCGGATCGAGCTGTGCCATCTCCAGCGCCCCCTGATGATTGCCCTGTTGCAACAGCTGCTGCAACAGCTGCGCGCGCAGCTCATCCGGTGTTTTCAGGCAGTGCAGGCTGGCGCGTTTGCCGCGGCCGGGCTGCGAATGCCAGCTCAGCCAGCCCTGATCCTGCAGTTGCTGCACCAGCGTGCGGGCATGGCGTTCGCTGCAGTAGAACATTGCCGCCAGCTCGCCGATGGTCACGGCGACCGGCGCGTTGCCGAGCTGTTGATACAGGCGTTGATATTGGCTGAGACGGTGAACCAGGCGCATGAGCAGAAATCCGGAACAGTTTTCCCAAATTGTTCACTATTACTTCCGCAAATACCATCCCATACTGCACTGATTGTAATCGCGTTCACATTCATGAGGTCTTTATGTATCGCCTGGCGGCTTTCGATATGGACGGCACGCTGTTGATGCCGGATCACCGGGTTGGTCCGGAAACGCTGGCGGTGCTGAACCAGCTGGTGGAGCGGGAGATGGTGGTGACGTTCGCCACCGGGCGGCACTACCTCGATGCGCAACCGATCATGGCGCAGCTGGGGCTGCAGGGCTATCTGATCACCGGCAACGGCACGCGGGTGTATGACAACCGCGGCCAACAGCTGCACGCCACCGATCTGCCGGCGGAGATCGCCGAAGAGGTGCTGCATCATCATTGGCGCACCCGCGCCAGCATGCACGTGTTCCGCGACGAAGGTTGGCTGACCGAGTTCCCCGCGCCGGAAGAGATGCTGCAGGCGCATCACCTGAGCGGCTTTCGTTTCCAACTGGCTGACGTGCGCCGCTTACCGGCGTTCGGCAACAGCAAGGTGTGCTTTGTCGCACCGCATGAGGCGTTGCTGGAATTGCAGGTGCAGCTGCGGGCGCAGCTGGGCGGCGAGGCCGATCTGTGTTTCTCCGCTTACGATTGCCTGGAGGTGCTGCCGCTCGGTTGCAACAAGGGCGCGGCGCTGGAGCGGCTGAGCCGTCACCTGGGATTGACGATGGCCGACTGCATGGCGTTCGGCGACGCGATGAACGACAAAGAGATGCTGGGCGCGGTGGGGCATGGCGTGGTGATGGGGAACGCCCTGCCGCAGCTGAAATCCCTGCTGCCGCAGCTGCCGGTTATCGGCCACTGCCAACAACAGGCGGTGGCTCATTATTTACAACATTGGCTGCGTTCACCTTGCCTCACCTATTCCCCCGAATAATGAGGTTCTCCTTACAGCCGGCCGGGTATGACTACCCGGCTTTTTTTTACGTTGCGCCCGGTGTTACAAATCCGCCAGCTGCGCCAGATACGGTTGCAGATCACCAATGTTGTTGCTGACCCACTCTGGGTTGTAATAGGTATCGAGGTAGCGCTCGCCGCTGTCGCACAGCAGGGTGACGATCGCCCCTTGCTCGCCGTTTTCCCGCATCTGCTTCGCCAATTGCAGCGCGCCCCAGACGTTGGTGCCGGTGGAGGCGCCGACCTTGCGGCCGAGCACGGCCTCCAGCCAGTGAATGGTGGCGACGCTGGCGGCGTCCGGCACCCGCAACATGTTATCGACCACCGAAGGGATGAACGACGGCTCGGCGCGTGGGCGGCCGATGCCTTCGATACGGCTGCCGCAGCTGCCGATCAGGGTGCGATCGCCGTGGTGGAAGCAGTCATAGAACACCGAGTTTTCCGGATCGACCACCGTCAACCGGGTGTCGTACCCCTGATAGCGGATATAGCGCCCCAGCGTGGCGGAGGTGCCGCCGGTGCCGGCGCTCATCACGATGTGTTTCGGCACCGGGAAGGGTTCGCGCGCCATCTGGCGGAAGATGCTGTCGGCGATATTGTTGTTGCCGCGCCAGTCGGTGGCGCGCTCGGCGTAGGTGAACTGATCCATATAGTGGCCGTTCAGCTCTTTCGCCAGCTGTTCGGAAGCGGCGTAGATCTGGGCGGCGTGATCGACGAAGTGACAGCGGCCGCCGTAAAAGGCGATCTGCTCTACCTTGCGGCGTGCGGTGCAGGACGGCATCACCGCGATGAACGGCAGACCGATCAGCCGCGCGAAGTAGGCTTCGGACACCGCCGTGCTGCCGGAAGAGGCCTCGATGATGGTGGTGTTCTCGGTGATCCAGCCGTTGCACAGGCCGTAAAGGAACAGCGAGCGCGCCAGGCGGTGTTTCAGGCTGCCGGTCGGGTGGGTGCTCTCATCTTTCAGGTACAGGCAGATGCCGGGAAACGCCGGCAGGTTCAGGCGAATCAGGTGCGTATCGGCGGAGCGTTGAAAATCCGCTTCTATTTCACCGATAGCATATTTTACCCAAGAGTTTGTCATGATTTGGCCTCAGAATAGGGGGCTGATTTATGGCGTAGCATAGCCTGTCGGAAGGAAAAAAGGATTGCCATTTTCCCTGTTTAATCGCCTAATGGGAGAAAATTTTTCTCCAGGTGGCCGCTATGTTAGATAAAACAGACCGTAAGCTGCTGTGCATGCTGCAGCAAGATTGCACCCAGTCGCTGCAGGCGTTGGCCGATGCGGTTAATTTAACCTCTACGCCGTGCTGGAAGCGCCTGAAGCGTCTGGAAGACGAAGGCTATATCCGCGGTCGGGTGGCTTTGTTGGATAACGAAAAGCTTGGCCTGGGGCTGACGGCGTTCGTACTGATCAAGACCCAGCAGCACAGCAGCGAGTGGTATCAGGCGTTTGTGCAGCTGACCAGCCAGATGCCCGAGGTGCTGGCGTTCTACCGTATGGCGGGAGAGTACGACTACCTGATGCAGGTCGAAGTGGCGGACATGAAAAGTTACGACGGTTTTTACAAGCGCCTGGTGAACGGCGTGCCGGGCCTTATCGACGTCACCTCGAGCTTTGCTATGGAAAAAATCAAATACACCACCGCGCTGCCGGTGCCGGAGTGAAAAGTTCACCGGACGGGCGGCTCAACGGTGGTATCCTGCTCCGTTGAAGCGGAAAAAGAGACAAACCTCATAAAACCCTGGAATCAAACTGCGTGAGATTATTTGCACAAATCGGCTGGTACTTCCGCCGGGAGTGGCGCCGCTACCTGGGCGCGGTGGTATTGCTGATCGTCATCGCCATCCTGCAACTGCTGCCGCCTAAACTGGTCGGCATCATCGTGGACGGCGTCACCGAAAAACAGATGTCTACTGGCGTGCTGTTGGCCTGGCTTGGGCTGATGATCGGCACCGCGATCGTCGTTTACCTGCTGCGCTATGTGTGGCGGGTGCTGCTGTTCGGCGCTTCCTACCAGCTGGCGGTCGAGCTGCGCGAAAACTTTTACCGTCAGCTCAGTCGGCAGAACCCGGCGTTCTACCTGCGCCACCGCACCGGCGATCTGATGGCGCGCGCCACCAACGACGTGGATCGCGTGGTGTTCGCCGCCGGTGAAGGCGTGCTGACGCTGGTGGATTCGCTGGTGATGGGGCTGGTGGTGCTGGTGGTGATGAGCACCCAAATCAGCTGGCAGCTGACGGTGTTGGCGTTAATCCCGATGCCGCTGATGGCTATCGCCATCAAATATTACGGCGATCAGCTGCACCAGCGCTTTAAATCGGCGCAGGCGGCGTTTTCCAGCCTCAACGATCAGGCGCAGGAAAGCATGACCAGCATCCGCATGATCAAGGCCTTCGGGCTGGAAGATCACCAATCCAACCGCTTCGCCGACGTCGCGGCGCAGACCGGCGCCAAGAACATGCACGTGGCGCGGGTGGATGCGCGCTTCGATCCGACTATTTATATCGCCATCGGCGCCTCTAACCTGCTGGCCATCGGCGGCGGCAGCTGGATGGTGGTGAACGGTTCGCTGACGCTCGGGCAACTGACCAGCTTTGTGATGTACCTCGGCCTGATGATCTGGCCGATGCTGGCGCTGGCCTGGATGTTCAACATCGTCGAGCGCGGCAGCGCGGCCTACAGCCGTATCCGCAGCCTGCTCGACGAGGCGCCGGCGGTGCAGGACGGCCCGCAGGCGTTGCCGGCCGGGCGCGGCGTGCTGGAGGTGGATATCCGCGCGTTCCACTACCCGGAAAACCCGCACCCGGCGCTGCATGACGTGGCGCTGACGTTGAAGCCGGGGCAGATGCTGGGGCTGTGCGGGCCGACCGGGGCCGGTAAGTCGACATTACTGTCGCTGATCCAGCGTCAGTTCGACGTCGACCAAGGGCAGATCCGCTATCACGGCCTGCCGCTTCCGCAGGTCAGGCTCGACGACTGGCGTTCGCGGCTGTCGGTGGTGAGCCAGACGCCGTTCCTGTTCTCCGATACCGTGGCGAACAACATCGCGCTGGGCCATCCGGGGGCGACGCAGGCGCAGATTGAACAGGCGGCGCGGCTGGCCAGCGTCCATGAGGACATTCTGCGGCTGCCGCAGGGCTATGACACCGAAGTGGGCGAACGCGGCGTGATGCTGTCGGGCGGCCAGAAACAGCGCATCTCCATCGCGCGCGCGTTGCTGCTGGATGCGGAGATCCTGATCCTCGACGATGCGTTGTCGGCGGTGGACGGCCGTACCGAGCACCAGATCCTGCACAACCTGCGCAGCTGGGGGCAAGATCGCACGGTGATCATCAGCGCGCACCGGCTGTCGGCATTGACCGAGGCCAGCGAAATCCTGGTGATGCAGCACGGCGGCGTGGCGCAGCGTGGCGATCCGGCGGCGCTGGCGGCGCAGCCGGGCTGGTATCGCGATATGTACCGTTATCAGCAGCTGGAAGCGGCGCTGGACGAAGCGCCGGAAAACGGCGAGGAGGCGTTAGCCGATGAATAAAGTGCAAAAGCTGTGGCCGACGCTGAAGCGGCTGCTGGCCTACGGCTCGCCGTACCGCAAACCGCTGGGGGTGGCGGTGCTGATGCTGTGGGTGGCGGCGGCGGCGGAAGTCGCCGGGCCGATCCTGGTCAGCTATTTTATCGATAATTACGTCGCCAAAGGGCAACTGCCGCTGATGATTGTCGGCGGGCTGGCGGCGGCCTACATTCTGCTGGAGCTGCTGGCGGCGGCGCTGCACTACTTCCAGGCGCTGCTGTTCAATCAGGCGGCGGTAGGCGTGGTGCAGCGGCTGCGTACCGACGTGATGGACGCCGCGCTGCGCCAGCCGCTCAGCGCCTTCGACACGCAACCGGTCGGGCAATTGATCTCGCGCGTCACCAACGACACCGAAGTGATCAAGGACCTGTACGTGATGGTGGTCTCCACGGTGCTGAAAAGCGCCGCGTTGATCGGCGCCATGCTGGTGGCGATGTTCAGCCTCGACTGGCGCATGGCGTTAGTGGCTATCTGCATCTTCCCGGCGGTGTTCGTGGTGATGGGCATCTATCAATATTACAGCACGCCGATCGTGCGCCGGGTGCGCAGTTATCTGGCGGACATCAACGACGGTTTCAACGAAGTGATCAACGGCATGGGCGTAATTCAGCAGTTCCGCCAGCAGGTGCGCTTCGGCGAGCGCATGAGCGCCGCCAGCCAGTCGCACTATCTTGCGCGCATGCAGACGCTGCGGCTCGACGGTTTTCTGCTGCGGCCGCTGCTCAGTCTGTTTTCAGCGTTGGTGCTGTGCGGTTTGCTGATGTTGTTCGGCTTCAGCGGCGAAGGCGTGATTGGCGTCGGCGTGCTCTATGCCTTCATCAACTACCTGGGGCGTTTGAACGAACCGCTGATCGAGTTGACGTCACAACAGTCGATCCTGCAGCAGGCGGTGGTGGCCGGCGAACGTATTTTCGAACTGATGGATCGCAGCCAGCAAAGCTACGGCGCAGACGATCGTCCGTTGGCCGGCGGCAGCATCGACATCACCGATCTGAGCTTCGCCTACCGTGCGGATAAAAAGGTGCTGCAGCATATTTCGCTGGCGGTGCCCTCACGCGGCTTCGTGGCGCTGGTCGGCCACACCGGCAGCGGCAAGAGCACGCTGGCTAACCTGCTGATGGGCTATTACCCGGTCAGCGAAGGGGAAGTGCGTCTCGACGGTCGTCCGCTCTCCAGTCTGTCGCACCGCACGCTGCGCCAGGGCGTGGCGATGGTGCAACAGGATCCGGTGGTGATCGCCGATTCGGTGCTGGCCAACGTGACGCTGGGGCGCAACATCGATGAAGAAGCCGTCTGGCGGGCACTGGAAACGGTGCAGCTGGCGAGTCTGGTGCGCGGCTTCCCACAGGGTATCCATACCCGGCTGGGGGAGCAGGGCAATAACCTGTCGGTCGGGCAGAAACAGCTGCTGGCGATGGCGCGGGTATTGGTGCAGGCGCCGCAGATCCTGATCCTCGACGAGGCGACCGCCAACATCGACTCGGGCACCGAGCAGGCTATCCAGCGGGCGCTGCGCGTGATCCGCGAGCACACCACGCTGGTGGTGATCGCTCACCGCCTCTCGACGATCGTCGATGCCGATTCCATTCTGGTGCTGCATCGCGGCCAGGCGGTGGAGCAGGGCAACCATCAACAGCTGCTGGCGCAGCAGGGGCGCTACTACCAGATGTATCAGCTGCAGCTGGCGGGCGAGCAGTTGGCGGAAGCGGTGCGCGAGGAGAGCCAACCCGCCTGATCCCACGGGCCGCGATCGCGGCCCTTATTTTTCCCAACGCACCACAAGCAGGCAACTCCGCCAGGCTACGCCCCCTTTCTGCACTTTTTCGACGCGACGCGCACCAAATCAGTGCGCATTATTTAACCCATTCAAGGTATCGGTACTGCGCCGCGCCGCGGCGGCGCCCGCGTGTCTGCTAATCCGCTGAATCGCCATGCAAAATAAAATTTGGCACAGTCCTTGCTACATATGAGGCGTACCGGGGTGAGTTTGGGCTTAATTCGTGGAGAGGCAATATGAAGCTGGTGACCGTGGTAATCAAACCGTTCAAGCTGGAGGACGTGCGCGAGGCCTTGTCCTCCGTGGGCATTCAGGGGTTGACCGTAACCGAAGTGAAGGGCTTTGGCCGCCAGAAGGGGCACGCCGAGCTGTATCGCGGCGCCGAATATAACGTCAACTTCCTGCCCAAGGTCAAAATCGATATCGCCATCGCCGACGATCAGTTGGATGAAGTGGTTGATGTGATTAGCAAAGCCGCCTACACCGGCAAAATCGGCGACGGCAAAATTTTCGTTGCCGAATTGCAACGCGTGATCCGTATTCGCACCGGCGAAACCGACGAATCGGCACTGTAACCGCGAACTCAGTTAAGTGATGGGGATGATTGATAATGAAAAGACTGTTATCCATGTTGGGCCTGAGTTCGGTAACCCTGGTTCCTTCTTTGGCTCTGGCCGCCCCGGCGGTCGCCGATAAGGCCGACAACGCCTTTATGATGATCTGCACCGCGTTGGTGCTGTTCATGACGCTGCCGGGCATCGCGCTATTTTACGGCGGCCTGCTGCGCGGCAAAAACGTGCTGTCGATGCTGACGCAGGTCACCGTCACCTTTGCGTTGGTCTGCGTGCTGTGGGTGCTGTATGGCTACAGCCTGGCGTTCAGCGAAGGCAATGCGGTGTTCGGCGGATTCCAGACGGCGATGCTGAAAGGCATCGGCATCGACAGCGTCACCGGCAGCATCAGCCAGATGATCCACGTCGCTTTCCAGGCCTCCTTCGCCTGCATTACCGTGGCGCTGGTGGTGGGGGGCTTCGCCGAACGCATTCGCTTCTCGGCGGTGCTGATCTTCGCGATCCTGTGGTTCACCCTGTCTTACCTGCCGATCGCGCATATGGTGTGGGGCGGTGGCTATCTGGCCACCGACGGCGCGCTGGACTTCGCCGGCGGCACCGTGGTGCACATCAACGCCGCCAGCGCCGGGCTGATCGGCGCCTATCTGCTCGGCAAACGCGCCGGCTTCGGTAAAGAGGCGTTCAAACCGCACAACCTGCCGATGGTGTTTACCGGCGCATCCATCCTGTATATCGGCTGGTTCGGCTTTAACGCCGGTTCCGCCAGCGCGGCTAACGGCATTGCGGCCTTGGCATTCCTGAACACTGTGGTGGCTACTGCGGGCGCCATTCTGTCCTGGACCTTCGCCGAGTGGGTGCTGCGCGGCAAGCCTTCGCTGCTGGGCGCCTGCTCCGGCATGATCGCCGGGCTGGTTGCCGTTACGCCGGCGGCGGGCACCGTGGGCGTGGGCGGCGCGTTGATCATCGGCCTGGTGGGGGGCGTCGCCGGCCTGTGGGGCGTAGTGACGTTGAAGAAATGGCTGAAAGTGGACGACACCTGCGACGTGTTTGGCGTGCACGGCGTGTGCGGCATCGTCGGCTGTCTGCTGACCGGCGTGTTCACCGCTTCTTCCCTCGGCGGCACCGGCTATGCCGAAGGGGTGACGATGGGCCATCAGGTGTGGATCCAGCTGGTGAGCGTCGTGATTACGCTGGTGTGGTCAAGCGTCGCCGCCTTTATCGCCTTCAAGATCGCGGGCGCCATGGTGGGACTGAGAGTGCCGGAAGAGCAGGAGCGCGAAGGGTTGGACGTCAACAGCCACGGCGAGAGCGCCTACAACCAGTAAGACTCGAAGCAGGGCAGTGCGCTAAATACGAAAATAATGATGAAGCAAAAAGGGGCGATGGAAACATCGCCCCTTTCTTTATGCCGCAAATCAGGCGTCGCGTTGGCGAATCACCCCTTCCTGTACGGTGGTGGCGACCAGCACGCCGTCGCGGGTGTAGATCTGGCCGCGCACAAAACCGCGCGCGCCGGAGGCGGAGGAGCTTTCCACCGCGTACAGCAGCCAGTCATCCATGCGGAACGGGCGGTGGAACCACATCGAATGGTCAATGGTGGCCACCTGCATGCCCGGCTCGAGGAAGCCGACGCCGTGCGGCTGCAGCGCCGTCGGCAGGAAGTTAAAGTCTGATGCGTAGCCCAGCAGATATTGGTGGATGCGCGCATCGTCCGGCATGCTACCGTTGGCGCGGAACCACACGTAGCGATGCGGTTCTTCCACGCTACCCTTCAACGGGTTGTGGAATTTCACCGGGCGCATTTCGATCGGCTTCTGACCGATGAATTTTTCGCGTACTTTGCTCGGCAGCATCGGCGCCAGCTTCTGAGCAATCTCTGATTCGGACAGCAGCCCTTCCGGCGGCGGCACGTCCGGCATCTGATTCTGGTGCTCGAAACCTTCTTCCGGGCTCTGGAAGGAGGCAGTCATATAGAAGATAGGTTTGCCGTGCTGGATGGCGCTGACGCGACGGGCGCTGAAGCTGTTGCCGTCGCGCAGGGTTTCTACGTCATAGACGATTGGCTTGCTGCTGTCGCCCGGGCGCAGGAAGTAGCTGTGGAACGAGTGCACGCTGCGCTCGTCCGGCACCGTCTGTTTGGCGGCGTACAGCGCCTGACCGACCACTTGCCCGCCGAACACCTGGCGCAGCCCCAGATCTTCGCTTTGGCCGCGGAACAGCCCTTCTTCGATTTTCTCCAGATCCAACAGATCGAGGAGGTTTTGCAATGCCTGGCTCATAAAATTGTTACCTTTCTAATAATCATTTTGCGCAGTGTGCGGAATATCACGGCGCGGCGTCAATATCTTGCGTTAAAGGGCCGATAAGAATGCTCTTAATAGTGAGCGCATTGGGCTGGCTAAGTGATTAATAGGCGGGACAAAGTGGATTTATCAGTGTTTTGTGCTAAGTTTAATGAGTGAGGTGGTGAAAGCCACCAACGTGTTGATAATAAAAAAGGAGACCGATCCATGAAACTCTGGCAAATCGTAGGCGGTGCCGCAGCACTGACGATCACGCTGGCAGGATGCGCGCAAAAGAGTGCTGATGTGCCTACACCGGCAGCCGGCAACCCGGCGGCTGCGCAAACGCAGATTCAGGGGCCGGCGGTGACAGGTTCGGTTAATATACGTCAGCGCATTGCGCTGCCGCCGGACGCCGTACTGACTGTCACCCTCTCTGATGCCTCGCTGGCGGATGCGCCGTCCAAAGTGATTGCACAGCGCGCGATACGTACCGAAGGGCAACAAGCGCCGTTCAACTTTACGCTGCCGTATAATCCGTCTGATATCCAACCGAATGCGCGCATCATTCTGAGCGCGGCGGTGACGGTCAACGGGCGACTGATGTTCATTACCGACACGATCCAGGAAGTGGTTAACCGCAACGGCACCCGCGCCGATCTGCTGCTGGTTCCGGTGCAGGGCGTGCCGATGCAGGCTGCGCCAAGCGCGATGCAGTAATTCTGCAGCGGTACGGCAAGACCCAATCAACAGCCTTTGCGCTTCGGCCAAAGGCTGTTTTGTTTTACCAGCGCCAGCCGTAGCGATCGAAATCGACCGTGCTGTGCGGGCCGAAGATAATCCCCTCCGCCAGCAATGCCTGCCGTTGCCGTTGAAAATCCTCCCCCTGTTGCGAGATTTGCCCGTGCCGGTTGATTACGCGGTGCCACGGCAGTGTGCTGCCCTCCGGCAAACGCCGCAGCACGCCGCCGACCTGACGCGCGGCGCGCGGCGAACCGGCCAGACGGGCGACTTCACCGTAGGTGGTGACTTTGCCGCACGGAATAGCGGCCACGATATGGAATACCCGCTGGCTGAAAGAGGCGTCTTCTGGTTGCATGTTGCAGTTCCTGCGCGAGTCAAAACCCAGGCGGAGAGTGTGCCACAATGCAGGTGGGCAAGAAAACAGCGGTTGGCCCCGGTTGGCTTGCTATTTGATGGGGCATCGCCGATAATGCCCACCGCTTCGGAGTACAGAAGCCGTCAATGGGGGCCCTGTTGGTTCTCCCGCAACACTAACTTGTGAACTCGGTCAGGTCCGGAAGGAAGCAGCCGCAGCAGGTGACGTGTGTGCCGGGATGTAGCTGGCAGGGTCCCCACCCATTTGCGTCCCGCAAAACGCTTTTTCCCCGTTATTCATCAAGTCGATACGCTGAACAGGCGTTACTTTCACGTCTCGATCGCGAAGCGTGCCCTCTGCACCGTTTTAGCCTTTATCCCCCTGATGAAAATGTATTGTTGCCAACAGATCCGATGACGGCGAAAAAATAGCGCGTATACCGCCATTTGTGGGACAAATAAGGATGGAGAGATGGGGAAAATTCTTAAAGTTGCGCACCTGTTGGGATGACGTTAGTATTGTTTTTTCTCTATGCGAAAAAACTATCCGCGCTTAGCGGCGGTCGTCGAACTGGCTCAATAAGTTTAAATAATAACCCGTGTGCGCTGTCAGGCTAAACATGATTTATATCATTGATAAAGATATTACATTTAATACTGAAAACGGTTCATTGAAAAGTTTAAAGAAGGGACGGGAAGTTTTCTTATCCAGCGTCAATGCCAGAGTATTCAAATGCTTGCTTGAACACGGCCATGAGACGGTGAGCCGCGAGATGCTGTTGCAGCAGGTTTGGACCGATCACGGCTTGAGCGCCTCTTCCGCGACGTTAAATCAATATATCAGCCTGACCCGACGCGCATTGACGTCTGTCGGTTTCAATGAGCGCCTCATCGTTACCCTATCCAAAAAGGGGTATAGACTTAATCGAATAATACCTGTTGACCGATTGCGGATTGATTTACCCGAGTCCCCCCAGCTTGCGGATGCCTCGGTGACGTTGGCGTCACCTGCCGCAACGACAAAAAACACCCATCACTATTTTTTTATTCTGCTGCGCAGTTTATCGATCGTCGTACCCTTATCTTTTCTGGCGCTGTGCTTCATCTATTACAAGCACCATCGCGACAGTGAAAAGAAGCAGGTATTGTCCTACGTCGGCACGGTGAACGGTTGCCCGATCTACTATGCCGGCCATTTTTTGGAGAATCACCAGGACGGCTACTTGCAGTTTCTGGTCAGGAAAGATTTGTATGGCCGGCATTGCCGATCCGGCGAGGTCGTCATTACCAAGGTTAACCGTTCTCAAAATGCCAATGAAGACAGCGGACGCCAGTTTATCGCCAAATGCACGAAGGACAGTGCGGCTGTTTTGCATAACTGTGAGAGCGAGTACATTCGGGCATGGAAAAAAAGTTAAATATTCTGTCAGCCACGCTGGTCGGCCTGTGCGTGTTGACCGGCAGCGTGATGTATTCCCTGATACGCAACCATCATGACTTCAGTGATTTTTCCTGCGAAGCGAATGCCACGTTCAGTTATTTCAATTCACTGGACGCGCAGGCGGCCCATAACGACATTCAGCTGTCGCTGAAAGTAAACTACATCTTTTTGTCCGGCGATAAGGGCGTGATGGTCCTGTCGGGGTTGGCCAACGACGGTGAAAAGAAATACTTCGTCAATCGGCGGGTTAACTTCAGCTATGTTTCGCAGGGGAGTTTTTATCGCTTTCAGTATGGCGAGGTCAACTATTCGCCGCGTGATACCTTGCCGGAAGAGATTTATACCTACTTTTTCAGCAATGAGTCGACGTTTTATCATATTCGTAGCATTGACAAGAATACGTTGATGTTTAGCAATGCCTACTCTCCGATGTTCTTATGCAATATTGAATCCTGACGTTTGCTTTATTTCTCCCTCCGCGAAAGATGCATTTTATTTGCCGCTTATAGCGTTCCGCCATCTTTTTAGTGCGCAACTAATAACATGAGTTATTATCAGGTATTGTCTATTTTTCGCATCATTAATCGAATTTAATGGCGATTTACTTATTTTATAAATTCTCCTATCGTTATGTTTTTAAATGATTTAATGGCTCCATGGTGGTATTGGTTTGTTATATTAATTTTATATTGTTTATTTTAAATAAATAAGTTGCATGATTATTTTTAACATGATTAATTGAGCTGGCTCTTAAAACGGCGAATCACTTATTTGCGTTGAAAATGCATCTGCCGCATGCGTGCAAAGGTAATGGCACAGGGAGCCTTTGGACTTCATTAAACTGATAGGCGAGAGATGGACATACATAGCATTGCCCTGAACGAGACTCTGTTGGAAAATGAGTTGGTGATATTAAATAACAATGAAAAGACGCTGTTATTTAAAAAAGAGAATGTGCTCATCGAAATGACCGAATTGCAGCGGCGTTTCATGCTGTGCCTGTTGAGTGGCATCTATAAGAAAAATGACATTATTCGCGCAGTCTGGTTCTGCAACCATGAGACCATCAGCGACAATAACTATTATCAAATGATATTCCAATGCCGCGCTTTGCTCTCCCGCCACGGTATTCCGGGCGAGGTGATCAAAACCATTCCTCGATTTGGCGTGATGCTGAGTTTCCAGGCCTGCGAACGCGCGAATACGCGGGAGCAATGCTTGGCACCGGCGGCTAATAAACAGCGGCGAACGTGGCTGGACGCCGTGAATTATAAAGTGGCGCTGGCCATCACGCTGCTGTTTTCCGTGGCGATGGTGTTGGGCATTTCCGCTTAGCGTTGGCGCCGTTGAATAACCGGGGGGCCAGTGAGCAAGCGGTTAATAGACTTTTTTATTCTACTTTTCTTCCTGGCTAATTTGACGTTCATGCTTTATCAGGGATGGCGAATGATAACCGTGAATAACGAACCCGTTGAGCCGCACCTTGAAAGTGGGCGTGAGCAAGTGCGCCATGGCGTCTTTCCCCAGGAAGATGACATCGAGAAAATTAACGACGCACACTGGTTTGGCCGCTATCAGGCGGCGAAAAGCGGCGAAAAGGCGCGCGGGTATAAGGTCGGCGAGTGGGCGATCGGCGCCGAGCTGCTGGCTAACGCGCCGGAGGCCGCGGCGCTCGGCAAGATAACCGGTCTGCTGTTCAGTGATAACGCCGAAAAAAGCCTGGTTATCGTGGAACATGGCGGTAAGCAAACCGGGTATGGCGTTGGCGATCGGCTGGTCGGCAGCAATGCCGTTATCGTGCGGATATTAAAAAACAAAATACTGCTCGATGAAAACGGTTATTACGCCGCGCTGACGTTTAAAGAGTAGCCGGCGCGCCGCTTCGGCGTGGGGTGTTTTACAGCATAAGGCAACACTGTGATGACGCATTTTATTTTTCGTTCCCGCGCAGGCTGGAGCGCCGGTTTATGGCGCGCGTTAGCGGCGGTGGCCGTCATGATTGCCCTGGGGGGCCTGGCGCGTGCGGAGCAATTCTCCGCCAATTTCAAAGGCACGGACATTCAGGAGTTTATCAATACGGTCAGTAAAAACCTGAGCAAGACCATCATTATCGATCCGGCGGTGAAAGGTAAGGTTACGGTGCGCAGCTACGAACAGCTCGACGAGAAACAATATTACCAGTTCTTTCTCAATGTGCTGGACGTCTACGGCTATACGGTCATCGGCATGCCCAACAATGTCCTGAAGGTGATCGCCGCCAAAGAGGGCAAAAGAGCCGCGCTGTCGCAAAGCGGCGGCGAGGCGATCGCTGAAGGGGATGAAGTGGTGATGCGCGTGGTGCCGCTGCGCAATATCGCGGCCAAAGACGTTTCGCCGATCTTGCGCCAGCTTAACGACAGCATCGGCGTGGGCAGTGTGGCGCATTACGAGCAGGGCAATGCGCTGTTGATCACCGGCCGAGCCGGGGTGGTCAACGGCCTGCTCGACCTTGTCAGGGAGATGGATCAGGACGACGGCAATCAGGTCGAGACCTTCGCGCTGAAGCATGCGGCGGCGCCGGAGATCGCGCGGATGGTGAACGAGCTGTTTCGCGAAGAGGGCAAACGGCGTATGGCCGGGGCAGGCTCGCTGCGGCTGGTGGCGGATGAGCGCACCAACAGCGTGATGATCGCCGGGGACGATCGGGCCCGCGAACACGCCAAAGAACTGATTGAGCAGTTGGATAACAAGAGTGTCACCCAGGGCAATACCCAGGTCATTCCGCTCAAATACGCCAAGGCGCAGAGCCTGGTCGAGGTGCTGACCGGCGTGAGCGCGGGCCTGCAAAACGAGAAAGAGAGCGCCGCCGCCAACGTGGCGCTATTGAAAAATGTGGTGATCAAGGCCGATGAGCAGACCAATGCGCTGATCATCACCGCCGCGCCAGACGTGATGCGCGATCTGGAGGCGGTGGTCGCCAAGCTGGATGTACGGCGCGCGCAGGTGCTGGTCGAAGCGGTGATCGTCGAAGTGCAGGATGGGCAGGGGCTGAACATCGGCGTGCAGTGGGCCAACAAATACGGCGGCGGCACGCAGTTCGCCGGCCAGGCGCCCGGCATCTCGGCGGGGTTCGAAAACGGCATGAGCGATGTGTTCGGCAAGGCCAACGGCCTGATGACCGGTTTTTACAGCGGCAACTGGGGCGTATTGCTGTCAGCCATCGCCAGCAACAACCAAAACAATATCCTGGCTACGCCGAGCATCGTTACGCTCGATAACGCCGAGGCGGAGTTCAGCGTCGGGCAGGATGTGCCGATCCTCACCGGTTCGCAAACCACCAACAGCGATAATGTTTTCAATACCGTGTCGCGCAAAACGGTGGGCATCAAGCTCAAGGTCAAACCGCAGATCAATCAGGGCCAGTCCGTGCTGATGCAGATCGAGCAGGAGGTCTCCAGCGTTGCCGACAGCGCCGGCGCCACGCCGGATTCGCTGGGGGCGACCTTCAATATCCGCACGGTCAACAATACGGTGCTGGTGGACAGCGGTGAGACCGTGGTGGTGGGCGGGCTGCTGGACAAGTCCAATTCGGAGCTGGAGAGCAGCGTGCCGATCCTGGGCAAGATCCCGCTGGTGGGGGCGCTGTTTCGCTCGAACGCCACCAAAGCGAGCAAGCGTAATTTGATGCTGTTTATCCGCCCGACCATCATTCGCAGCACCGAGGGGTATGCCCGGCAGAGCCAGCGCAAGTTAGGCAAGTTCGACGCCGAGCAGCAGGACGATCGTGAGCTGAATAACGCACTGCGCAGCGAGATCGCCGGCGATAAGAAGGCGGTCGACAATCGGGCGTTCCTCGCCACCGTCGCGCGTATCGAGGCGTTTTATTCGCGCGGAGCGCGCCCGTGAAGCCCCGTTCTGCGGGGCCGCGGCTGCCTTTTGGCTGGGCGCGGCAGCATGGCGTGCTGGCCGTCGACGGGCAGAGCGGCATTCAACTGTATTGTCACCCCGAGACCCGCCACGCCGCATTGATGGAGGCGTACCGCTGCCTGCCCGGTGAGCCGACGCTGGCCCGGCTGGACACGGAGGCCTTTGAACAACGGCTGGTGGCGCACTATCAGCGGGAAAGCGGCCAGGCGCAGAAAATGATCGACGATCTGGGCGGCGAACTGGATTTCTATGCGTTGGCGGAAGAGCTGCCGCAGCAGCAAGACCTGTTGGACGAACAGGACGATGCGCCGATTATCCGCCTGATTAACGCCTTGCTGAGTGAGGCGATCAAAGAGCGAGCCTCCGATATTCACATCGAAACCTACGAGAGCGAGCTGGTGATCCGTTTTCGCATCGACGGCGCGCTGCGCCGCATTCTGGCGCCGCAGCGCAAGCTGGCGGCGCTGCTGGTGTCGCGCATCAAGGTCATGTCGAAGCTGGATATCGCCGAGAAGCGCGTGCCGCAGGATGGGCGCATGGCGCTGAAAGTTGGCGGGCGGGCGATCGACGTGCGGGTGTCGGTGATGCCGGCCAGCCACGGCGAGCGCGTGGTCATGCGCCTGTTGGATAAACAGGGCGTGCGGCTCGAACTGCCCAGCCTGGGCATGGCGGCGGCGCACCAACAGGCGTTGCAGCGCCTGATCCGCCAGCCGCACGGCATTATTCTGGTCACCGGGCCGACCGGTTCGGGCAAGAGCACCACGCTCTATACCTTGCTGAACCAGATCAATGACGAACAGCGCAACATCATGACGATCGAAGATCCCGTCGAGTATGAACTGGCCGGCATCGCGCAGACGCAGGTGAACCCCAAGGTGGACATGACCTTCGCGCGCGGGCTGCGCGCGCTGCTGCGTCAGGATCCCGATGTGGTGTTGATCGGCGAGATCCGCGACGGTGAAACGGCGCAGATCGCGGTGCAGGCCTCATTGACCGGGCATCTGGTGCTGTCGACCCTGCATACCAACACGGCGATCGGCGCCGTGACCCGGCTGCGGGACATGGGCGTTGAACCGTTTTTGCTTTCCAGCTCGCTGAGCGGCGTGCTGGCGCAGCGCCTGGTGCGCCGGCTTTGCCCGCACTGTCGCGAGCCTTATGCGCTGCCTGACGCGCAGCGGCGCCAACTGGGGCTGGCGTCGACGCAGGCGCTGACCTGCTGGCGCCCGATAGGATGCGAGGCCTGTGGCGGGCAGGGCTATCGCGGCCGAATCGGTTTGCATGAACTGTTGGTGCTGGATGAACCGATGCGCAGGGCAATCCACCGTAGCGACGGTGAGCTGGACATCGCCAGGCTGGCCGGGGAGCGCTATCAGCCCCTGCGCCAGGATGGGATCGCCAAAATGTGCGCCGGAGAGACCAGCCTGGAAGAAGTGTTGCGGGTGACGCGCGAAGGGGATGGCGATGAAGTTTGATTACCGCGCCTGCGATCGTGAGGGGCGCGCCCGGCGTGGCGTGTTGGAGGCGGATTCTTTGCGCCACGCCCGCGATCGGCTGCGTGAGAAGGGGTGGCAGGTGCTGGCGGTGCAGGCGCGCAGGCGATCCGCTCTTGCCGGCCTGCTCGCCGGCCGTTGGATGAGCGGCGTGAGCAGCGGCGATCTGGCGCTGCTCACCCGGCAACTGGCGACGCTGCTGTCCGCCGCGCTGCCGCTGGAAGAGGCGCTGATGGCGGTGGCGCGGCAAACGGAGAAAAAAGGCCTGCAGGCGGCGTTGACTCAGGTGAGGCAGCGCATTCTGGAGGGTTTCCCGCTGGCGCAGGCGCTGGGGCAGTATCCGCATATTTTTGACCGTCTCTATTGCGCCATGGTGGCGGCCGGTGAGATTGCCGGCCATCTGGGGCCGGTGCTGGAACGGCTGGCTGACTATGTCGAACAGCGCCAGCACATGAAGAACAAGATCGTGCAGGCGTTGGTGTACCCGATGGTGCTGACGGCGGTGGCGATTGGCGTGGTGGCTATCTTGCTGACGGCAGTGGTGCCGAAGGTGATCGAACAGTTTGTGCATATGAAGCAGACCTTGCCGCTGTCGACCCGGATGCTGCTCGGCGCCAGCGATGGATTGCGCCAATGGGGGGCGGCGGTGTTGATGTCGGCGCTGGCGGGCCTTGGCGCTTTCCGTTATCGCCTGCGGGATCCGGCGCGGCGCACACGCTGGCATGCGTTCATCCTGCGGCTGCCGGTGGTCGGCAAGCTGTCGCTGGCGGTGAATACCGCGCGCTACGCCAAAACGCTGAGCATTTTGAACGCCAGCGCCGTGCCATTGCTGGAGGCGATGCGCATCAGCGCCGGCGTGTTGGGCAACGAGGCCGCCCGTGAGCGCCTGCTGGCGGCGATGGAGCGGGTGCGAGAGGGAGAAGGATTGTCGCCGTCGCTTGAAGGCACCGCGCTGTTCTCGCCGATGATGCGACACATGATCATGTCTGGCGAGCGCAGCGGCGAACTGGACATGATGCTCGAACGGGCGGCGGCGATGCAGCAGGAGGCCTTCAGCCGGCAAATCACGCTGGCGCTGGGGCTGTTTGAGCCTTTATTGGTGATCGCGATGGCCGGTTCGGTGCTGTTTATCATCCTGGCCATCCTGCAGCCGATACTGCAGCTCAATAATATGGTCGGTTAATCATGCCGTTAATGGAGAGTAAAGTGAGTCATATCAGCAATATGCGCAGGTCCCGGCAGCGTGGGTTCACGCTGCTGGAAATCATGGTGGTGATCGTCATTCTGGGGCTGTTGGCCAGCCTGACCATCCCAAGCCTGATGGGTAACAAGGAGAAGGCCGATCGGCAAAAGGCCGCCAGCGATATCGTCGCGCTGGAGAACGCGCTGGATATGTACAAGCTGGATAACGGCCGTTATCCCAGCGCGGAGCAGGGACTGGCGGCGCTGGTGACCCGGCCGACGCTGGCGCCGATCCCAAGGAATTATCCCGAAGACGGTTATATCCGCCGCTTGCCGCAAGACCCCTGGGGGCAGGAGTACCGTCTGCGCAACCCGGGGCGCCATGGCAAGCTGGATGTGTTCACGCTGGGACCGGACGGCGTCGCCGATACCGATGATGACATCGGTAACTGGGTGGCCGACGCGCCATGAGGCGCATACGCGGTTTTACGCTGCTGGAGACCATGTTGGTATTGCTGCTGCTGGGGGTGACCAGCGGCCTGGTGATGCTGAGTTTTCCGGCGGATGAGAAGCCGTTGGCGCAGCAGGGAGAGCGATTGAGCCATTGGCTGAATGCCCTCGCCGAGCGGGCCGAGCGCGAAGGGGTGAGGTATGGCGTGGCGTTCGATGACGGCGGTTGGCGCAGCGTCGCCGAAGCGGGGCGGGAGAGCCGGGAGCAGTACGCTCTGCCGGACGGCGTCGCGCTGCGGCTGAGCGTTGAAGGGCAAACCGTCGCGCTCGCCGCAGAGGCGGCGCTGCCGCAGGTGTGGCTGTATCCGGGGGGCGAAACCACGGCCTTCAGCGTGGAGCTATCGCAGGGCAAGTGTCTGTGGCGATTGCAGGCGCCCGGTTACTTTGTATTTGAAACGACGGACATTCGTTGCGATGACGCGGAAAATGAGACGCCAGCAGGGCATGACGCTGCTGGAAGTGATGGTGGCCCTGATGATCTTCGCCATCGGCTGTCTGGCGCTGATCAACAGCACCGGTGGCCAGGTGCGTAGCCTGAGCGCGATCGAAGCCAAGACCGTGGCGCTGTGGGTGGCGGACAACCAGCTGACGCTGCTGCAGCTCGAGCCCCGCCCACCGACGCTGGCCTGGCATTCGGGCGCCACGGTAATGGCCGGTGAAACCTGGCACTGGCGCTATCGCGGGCGGGAGACCAGCGACGCCGGAATGCGGGCGATCGCGATTGAAGTCAGGCGCGACCCGCAGGATCGCAATGCGCTGGTGGAAATGCTCGCCTACAGGGCGTTGCCGTGAAGCGCGCTTTGCAACGGGGTTTTACGCTGGTGGAAATGCTGTTGGCCATCGCCCTGTTCGCCATGCTGTCGCTCACCGCATTGACGGTCTTCAGAGGCGTGCTGAAAAACGACGAAATCACCCAGCGCAAATCGATGCAGTTGACCCAGCTGCAACGGGCGCTGGCGATCGTCGAGCGCGATTTGACGCAGGCGCAGGTGCGCGCGCCGACCGGCGATAAACGTTGGCCGGCGGCGCCGGAGTTTGCGGTGCAGCAGACGGCGGGAGAGGAAGGCGGCGATTTTCAGCTGCTGCTGATTCGAAACGGCTGGCCGAATCCCCTGGCCCGATTGCCGCGCGCCACGCAGGAGCGGGTGGCGTATCGCTACCGGCAGGGGCGGCTCGAACGCCTCAGTTACCCGAATTTGAGCAGCCCGCAGGCGGCGGCGCGCAGCGTGCTGTTGCTGTCTGAGGTGACGCGGTTCCAACTGCGTTTTTACCGGCAGGGCGAATGGTTGACGGCCTGGCGCGCCGGCGGGCTGCTGCCGCAGGCGGTGGAGATCGCCATCGACACCCCCGCGCTGGGGGAAGTCCGGCGCATCGTCACGCTGCCCGCTGCGAGGCCACTATGAATAAACAACGCGGTATGGCGCTGTTGATGGTGTTGCTGATGATGTCGCTGATGGCGATCGTGGCGGTCAATATCAACGATAACTGGCAGCGTTCGCTGGCGCGCACCCAGTCGCAGCAGGATCGGTTGCGGGCGAAATGGCTGCTGCTGGGCGGCGAGAGCTACGCCCGGCAGCGGCTGCAGCAGGCGGGAGAGCAGCGGAAGGCGTGGGGGGCCGCAGGGACGACCTTCAGCATGCGCACCGAAGAGGGGGAAGTGGCGATACGTCTGCGCCGCGTCGACGCCTGTTTCAACCTTAACGCCCTGATCCGCGCCGCCGGCCCGGCGGATGTCGGCGATAGCGAGGGGGGAACCCCCAATAAGGAGAGGCGAATATTCATGCTGTTATTGAACAATCAGGGGATCGCCGCTGCCCAGGCGGGCGCGATTGCCGATGCGATCGTCGCCAGAGCCTATGGCGAAGGGTATCTGATGGGGGATGTCAGCGAGCTGCGGGAGCTGGCCGGCATCGACCGCGAGCTTTATCTGCGTCTTGCGCCGCTGCTTTGTGCGGCGCCGGATGCCGAGCTGCGCATCAATCCGGACGCCGTGAACGAAGCTCAGCTGCCGCTGCTGCGGGCGATGTTGATGAACGCGCTGAGCGATGAGCGGCTGCGGGGGCTGCTGGCGGCCCGCCCGCCGCAGGGCTGGCAGACGCTGGCGTTTTTGTCGCAGGAAAAAGCGCTGCAGGCGCTGGGTGAGGATGACCTTGGCGAGCGACTGATTTTCGACGATAACCGCTGGATTGCGCAGCTGCAGCTTAGGCTGAACGACGGACGCTATCGGCTGGTCAGCGCGTTGCAGCCGGGCCCGTCAGGCGTCACGGTCAGCGGACGTCGGTTCGACAGAGGGGAAGGATAAACGATGGCGAACACCATCCTGCTTATCGCGCTGGACGATGATGCGATGGCCGATGTGCGCTGGGGCCGCGTCGGCGAGACGCGCTGCCGCTTTGCCGCCCGCCTCGATCTGGCCGAAGGCGGTAGTGAGTTGGCGGCCATGGCGCAGGGCAGCCGGGTTGTGGTGCTGGTGCCTGCCCGTCATGTGGTGCTGAGACAAACGACATTCCACGGCAAGGCCCGGCAGGCGACGCCGCTGGCGCTGGCGTACTCCCATGAGATCGGGTTGTTGACCGATGTCGAGCAGATGCATTGGGCGGTGCTGGGCAAGGTGCAGCGCGATTTCACTATCGCCGGCGTCGCGCTGGCGCAGATGCAAGGTTGGGTTGATAGCCTCAACGCCTGCGGCATTCGCGCCGATGCCCTGCTGCCCGACGTGCTGGCGTTGCCGTTGCCGAACCAATGCAGCGCACTGCGCTGGCGCGGACAATGGCTGCTCCGAACGGGGGGCATGCAGGGCATGCAGTTGCCCGATGCCTGGGGGGACAGCGTCCCGTGGCCGACGCCGGATTGGTGTCTGCACGGCGGCGGAGAGGTGCCAGCGGGCTGGGAAACGGCGCGTATCGATGAGGATCCGCTGTGGCGATTGGCGGAAGAGGCCTGGAATAGCACATCCACGCTGTTGCAGGGGCGTTTCAAACCGGGCGTGCGTTGGCCGCGCCGTTTGCCCGATAAGACCGCCTGCGCGATGCTGCTGCTCAGCGGTTCGCTGCTGCTGGGGGGCTTGCATCACCAATTGATGGCCAGACAGAGCGAAAGCCAGATAACGGCGCTGTCTCAGCGCCTGCTGCCGAGTGGCGAGACCGCGCCGGCGTTTGCCGAACGGGCGGCGCAAGCGTGGGCACGGCGTATGCAAGACACCCTGAATGCGCCGCAGCTGTTCAGGCTGTTGCCCTACGCGGCCGAGGCGCTTGCTGTCTGGGAACCTCCGCAGTTGCAGGCGCTGGCTTTCGACGCCGCCGACGATCGTTTGGTGGTGACGGTAAACAGAAACGACGCGCCGCTGCCGGCGCCGGTCAACGACGGCGGCGTCAGCATGACGTTCAGCGAGGGAAGCGCGCCTAACCAGGCGATCCTGACGGTGAGAGGTGAGCGATGAATATCGGTTGGCGCGATAAGGCGCTGCGGCGGGCAGTGCTGTTAAGCCTGTTGATGCTGATGGCCTGCGGCTACTGCCTGTATCAATTTTCACAGGCGCAAAAAAACGCACAACGGCTGGCGGCGCTGCGGGAGCAGGCGCGCGTCATCCAGCAACTGCAGGCGCGTTTGCCGCAGAGCGCCGCCGCGCGCGAGCAACTGCCGGAGCGACTGCGACAGAGCGCGCAGGCCTATCGCATCGCCATCGCCGACCTGACGGAAAGTGAAGCGGATGTGCGGGTCACGCTGCCGCCCGTGCCGTTTGAACGCCTGTTGCCGTGGCTGGCCGCCCTGCAACGCGAGCACGGGATCCGCGTGCTCTCACTCGCCGCAGAACGTGCGGGGCAGGCGCCGGGCGTGGTGCAAATCAGCCTACTGCGGGTAACGGCGCAGCCGGCGATGTAACCCACGCGACGACAATATAGGATCCAGAAAACCATGCTATCCGCAATAAACGCAGTGGCCGATGAACACTGGCTGATATTTAGCGCCGTGTTGAGCCTGTGCATCGGCAGTTTTATCAATGTGGTCGTTTATCGGCTGCCTGTCATGCTTGAGCGCGAAATGGAAATGGCGCAGGCCGAACGATTTAATCTCTTTTTGCCGCGTTCATTCTGTCCGTGTTGCACAATGAAAATATCGGCGCTCGATAATATTCCTTTATTAAGTTGGCTGCTGTTGCGCGGTCGCTGTCGTTATTGTCGCAAGCCTATTTCCATCCGTTATCCACTGGTGGAGCTATTGCTGATGCTAATGGGAATAACGCTGGCCTGGCGCGTCGGCATCGGTTTGGATTGGTTTTTCATGTTGGCGTTTGCTGCATTGCTGCTGGCCTTGGCGGCGATCGACAGCGAGCGTCAGCTGTTGCCGGATTGCCTGACGCTGTCGCTGCTGTGGGCCGGGCTGTTGTGGCATTGCTTGGCGCACCCGGCATTTTTGTCGACGGCGGTCATCGGCGCGCTGGCGGGTTATTTGACGCTGTGGCTGCTGTATTGGGGATTTCGTCTCGCGACAGGCCGCGAGGGGCTGGGATACGGCGATTTTAAACTGCTGGCTGCGCTCGGCGCCTGGGGCGGCTATGCCGTTTTGCCGTCGATTCTGCTGTTTGCCGCCACCGGCAGCCTGATGTGGCTGCTGCTGTGGGTGTGGCGCGGCGGCGATGGGGCGCAGCCCCTGCCTTTCGGCCCGGGGTTGGCGGCGGCGGGCGCCGGCGCGGTAGCCTGCCAGTGGCTTGCGCTACCGCTGGCGGGTTAACGGAGCTGGGCTAAAAACGGCGCCAGCGTTCGGTTGAGTCCGCTGCACTTCTCCTGCAACGGCGTGGCGTCGGCCTCCAGCTGCGCGGCGACGTTTTTGCCTGCGTCAAGCAACTGGGGGCGATTAAGCGCCGGCGCCCAGCCTTTTCTCTCCGCCGCCTGCAACGCCGCCGCCGCGAGTGGGTCGTTGGCCGGGATATCGGCGCGGTTGCAGCGTTCTCTCAGAAACTGGCCGGCGCCGACCAGCGATGACAGCTGGTCGCGCTGGATGGCGGCGTCAGGGGCCGATTTGGCGGCGTGCTGACAGCCGGATAACAGCAGGCATGCCATGAACGTCGTGGCGATGTTTTTCAATGTCACGTTATTTTCCCTGTGGAATTGGCGCGGTGTCGGTATTTTCTTGCGTCGCATGGCGGCGCTTTACGAGGTCAGGAATATTTTAACCCTTTATCATGCGGTTTAATATTCTGACGGCATTAGGTTTTATTATTTTAATGCATTCTAAGTGCCGGGCGTTCAGGGCTTCTACTTATTATTCCTCTCGCGGTATCGCCGCATCTCTTTGAGTTTCTTCTCACTCAGTTGGAATCCAATAAATTTAACTGGAGTCGTAATGAAATTATCCAAAATCGCCCTGATGATGGCAGCGCTCACTGCCTCCTCGGCCGCCTGGTCGCACGGTTATATCGAAGTGCCCGAGAGCCGCGCCTACAAGTGCAAGCTGGGCAGCAACACCGACTGCGGCCGAGCGCAGTGGGAACCGCAGAGCGTCGAGCAGGTTTCCGGCTTCCCTGGCGGCGCGACGCCGCGCGACGGCCAGCTGGCCAGCGGCGGGGTGGGCGGTTTCGAGCCGCTGGATCGTCAGGGCGTCAACGTCTGGGCGTTGAACACCATGAAGCCGGGACCGCAGACGTTCACCTGGTACCACACCGCCAAGCACAAAACCAATAACTGGCGTTATTACATCACCAAACAAGACTGGGACGTGAATAAGCCGCTGTCGCGCGAGGCTTTCGAAAAAGAGCCGTTCTGTGAAGTCGATGGCCATGCTCAGGCGCCAAAAGATCGCGAAGTGCACCAGTGCGTGGTGCCGGAGAGAACCGGCTATCAGGTGATTTATGGCGTGTGGGAAATCAATGACACGGTGAACAGCTTCTATCAGGTGGTTGACGTCAACTTTGAGGACGACGGCGTCGTGTCCGAATGGCGCAAGCAGCTGCAAGGCTCTCTCACCGGCAAAAACCTGCAGGTTGGCGACAAGGTGATCGCCCGCTTCTTCGATGCGGACGGTGAAGTGCTGACGATGAAAACCGAGCTGGCGATCGACAGTGAGGCGCTGACCGACAAAAACCGCTGGAGCCACGCGCTGGCCAGCAAGATCAACGCCGAACAGAAAGCGGTGCGTGCCGGGGTGAAAGACGGTAAAGGCAACGTCAATCCGGTGTTTGGCAATAATGCGGTCTTCGCCAAACAAGGCAGCACGATGAAGAGCGTGGTGATCTCCTATGAGGAAGAAACGCCGGCTATCACCGAAGAGATCCGCATCGGCAACCTGTCCAGCACCAAGATCAAGGACGGTAAAGCTCAGCTGACCTTCAATGCCGAGGTTAAAGGCAAATTGACCGTTGAAGCGCGCGTTTACGATCACGGCCAGACGGAAAAAGGCTACGTGAAAGAGACGCTGGAAGACGCCAGCCAGCCGCTGACCATCGCGCTGAACAACGTCAGCGAGGGCCACCACATGCTGAAAGTGATCGCCAGCAACGACAATGGGCAGAGCATTCAGCCGGATATCGAAAACTTCAATCTGGAAGCTGAATCCACCGGCGGTGGCGGCAATGGCGACTACAACTTCGTCTTCCCGAACGCGCTGAGTAAATACACCGCTGGCACCACGGTGCTGCAACCGAAAGACGGCAAGGTTTATCAGTGCAAACCTTTCCCTTACAGCGGTTACTGCATGCAGTGGAACAGCGGCGCGACTCAGTTTGAGCCGGGCGTGGGAGCCAACTGGCAGGACGCCTGGGTCGTGAAAAAGTAAGTGCGAATCGGATAGTCAAGCGGCCAATGATGGCCGCTTTTAAAGGAGCTTTATGTCACACGAACCTGCCCGTTACGATCTTTTCAGTCGGTTACTGCATTGGGGCATTGCTGCCGTGATGCTCTACGTCATGATCGTGGGTTATTCACTGCATTTTATGACGGATGCGCGCATCTTCGCCTTTTTCTCCGTGACCAATATGTCGTTGGCCTTGGTGCTGACACCGCTGATGGCGGCGCGCTTTATCTGGCGTTTTTTCCGGCCTAAAGTGCCTTATGGCGATATGTTGCAAGGGCGCGAGAAGGGATTGGTGCATTTGCTGCACGAAATATTCTACCTGCTGATTTTCGCGGTGTTGCTGAGCGGATTTTTCATGCTGGAGCACGGTTTTGCCGTTTTCGGCGCGATCGATTTTCCCCGTCCGATTGCGAATCTTGAGGTTAATCGTTTCTTTTTCGCCGTGCACCGTTATTCATGCATCGCGCTGTCGGCCATGATTGTGCTGCACATCGCGGCGGTGATTAAGCATCACTGTTTCGCCCGGCGGGCGATTTTGCGCCGTATGCTCTGAGCCTGGCGGTGATGGATCACGCCGCCCGGCGCGGCGGCGTGGCAGCGATGGCCTCAGGGGTTATTCGCGGCGATTTGCACCGTACGGGCAATGTGAGGCGAGCGTCTTCACGCGTGAATAGCGTTAAGGCGTAATCCCCCCGGGCATTAACCGAGAATTGTTGCTATTTATTATTAACGGTAAAGATGAGCGTAATTAACATTTCGTTGTCAATAGGAAAATGACGTATTCAACTTGAACATTGAAGCCGATAAAAGCATCGGCTCAACGCGTTGGGGGCTGATTATCTGACATATTTCCAAACGGAGGTGGGGATTTTGTCATACAGCTTGTTCATGGTCAGCTCCGCCAAACGATGATCGGCGGCTGAGTAAAACAGCTCCAGTTCATCATCGGAAAGCTCGTACTTATTTTTTTCAATAACACGTTCGAGAGTATCAATCGTGGTGCATTTACGTAAACGCATCAGATAGTCGGTTTTAGTCATGGTGGCCTTTTAGTTTAATAACCGTAAAATAGCTCGGGAATAATTATCCCCTAAGTTTTCATTGTCGTACAGATGTCCTCTCCTGAGAACATTCTGAATAATCTCGCCTTGGTTTTTTGCCAGCGGCGCAGGTCGGAATCATTGATACCGTAGCTGCTGAACAGCGTATAGGTATCGTCGAGATATTCCTCGACTAACTCCGACAAATCAGATTCGTCCATGTATTTAATTTTATAACTCATCACAAACGAAGCGATATGTTCGATCAACTCATTAAGCTGCAGGTTGACGGAGGATGTCGGATCGTTGACCCACCCGTGGTGGCTGTCTCCCAGGGTGGCGATACCTTCATCATACAAATTTTCGCACAAGAATTTGAGTTGAGCAATGTCGTGTCGCTTAGGCGAATACTCATCCATATCATCCCCTCCGTAAGTCTTAATGGCGGTGTTGATAACACTATGTGAGTAAGCTGATTTACATCATGAACGGAGGCAGCTTAACGGTGGTTAAATAAACTCCCCGTAAAATGAATATAAATCATTTTTTCGCGTTTGGCCTGCAGTTATTACGTAAACTTACAATTCATCCGCGGTTGATGGGCGTGAGTTATCAATGATGTCGAAGATTAAACCCCGTTGCGCCACACGGAACCGGACGCTATCGCTGAGCGTATCTTCGCTGTTGATATCCAGGCAAGCATTAAAAATGCCCCACTTATAGCGATAACTCATTGAATAATCGCTGTCACCTTGTCGCACTATATCAAGTATTTCTAATGAATCTTCGGCATAGCGTGCGCTTTCAGAATAAAAACTGAGTCCGCTGGTCAGTGCGGGCACTAACTCCGCAATATTGTCATTAATCACTTTCTTTAATTTTTTAACAGAAAGTGCGTTGACGTCCAGGTTACAGGCAAGGGTAACAAGCATTAATCTCGGCCAACAGCAATGTTATCTGCTTATCTTACTCCTTTTCCACTCGCGCCGGTAAATTTTTCGATTTACCGCTGTTTTTTACCTTCCGCCAACATTTGCCCGAACGGGAATATCCCTGAGTTTGATAAGGGTGGCGAGAGGGGAGTGCGCGACGCGCTGTTACGTTCCGTTGCATTAATGAGTCCGGCAACGCTTGAGACATGCCACTTGTTGTGATGTTATATTATAACTATAAATCTGCTGCTTTGGTTATTCCCTTGATTCCCACTTCGCAAAATGACGCCGCGTCGTCACTGAATTCGTTGTTCACCACCTCCGCGGCCGTGCGCTGCGCGGGCGCCATCGTTTTGCTGGCTCTGCTGTGGCTCGGCATTTTTTGGGCGGTGTCACTGCCATGATTTTATTACGTCAGCTGGCAATAGGCTATGGCGCCACGCCGCTTTTCCCGCCGCTGAGCGGGCAGTTTAGCGCCGGTTCGTTAACCGCGGTGGTGGGCGTTAACGGGGCAGGGAAATCGACGTTGCTGAAAACGCTCGCCGGTTTGTTGCCGCCCTTGGCGGGTCGCCTGGACTTTAGCGGTGAAAAGCCGCCGCGCAAGGCTTATTTACCGCAGCAGGCGGAGCTGGATCGGCAATTCCCGATCGCGGTGAGCGATCTGGTGGCGATGGGATGTTGGCCGCAAAGCGGCATGTTCGGCGGTATGAACCAGCGTGCGGCGAGCCAGGTTAATGGGGCGCTGGCGAGCGTCGGCATGAGCGCGCTGGCGCACAGTCCGGTGGGCGAGCTCTCCGGCGGCCAGCTGCAGCGGGTGCTGTTTGCGCGCCTGCTGGTCCAACAGGCGCCGTTGATCCTGCTGGATGAACCCTTCACCGGCATCGACAGCGCCACTACGCAGATCCTGCTGCAGGCGATCGCGCAGCTGCACCAGCAGGGGAGAACGGTGATCGCCGTCCTGCATGATATGTCGATGGTCGCCGAGCATTTTCCGCAGGTGCTGTTGCTGACCCCGCAGGCGTGTCATTGGGGCGCGGCCGAGCGCGTGCTGGAACAGGTGCCGCGGTATCTCGCCGCCGAACGGCAGTCGGGCCTGCGGGTGGTGGCGCCATGATGCTGTTGCATGGGCTTGTCGACCCTTTTCTCTCTTTCGGTTTTATGCGTCGCGCATTGATGGCGTGTCTGGCGCTGTCGCTCAGCGCCGCCCCGCTGGGGGTGTTTCTGTTGCTGCGCCGCATGAGCCTGGTGGGGGATGCGTTGTCCCACGCGGTGTTGCCCGGTGCGGCAATCGGTTATCTGATTTCCGGCATGTCGCTGGTGGCCATGGGCGTGGGCGGCTTTATCGCCGGGCTGGCGGTGGCGATGTTGTCCGGCCTGGTGAGCCGCCGCACGCCGCTGAAAGAGGACGCCAGCTTCGCCGGATTCTATCTGGGGTCGCTGGCGCTCGGGGTCACGTTGGTCTCGCTGCGCGGTTCCAGCGTGGATCTGCTGCACGTGCTGTTCGGTTCGATTCTGGCGGTGGATGCGCAGGCGATGCTGATGGTCGGTGCCATCGCCACGGTGTCGCTGCTGGCGCTGGCGGCGCTGTACCGCGCGTTGGTGATCGAGTCCTTCGACGTCACTTTCCTGCGCGTTAACGCGCCGCGCCGGTTGGCGCTGATCCACGGCCTGTTTTTGGCGCTGGTGGTGGTCAATCTGGTGGCGGGGTTCCAGATCCTCGGCACCCTGATGTCGGTTGGGCTGATGATGCTGCCCGCCGCCAGCGCACGCTTCTGGGCGCGCAATCTGCCGCAGACGCTGGCGGTGGCGATGGGTATCGGCGCGCTGTCCAGCCTGATTGGGCTGGTGTGGTCCTACTACGCTTCGCTGCCTGCCGGCCCGGCGATCGTGCTCAGCGCCAGCGTCATCTTCTTTGTCTCGATCCTGTTTGGAACGCGTGGGGGCATTTACGCCTTTGCGCGCCGTTGAGAAGTGCCATTTGCAAGGAGAAAATATGAAACGTTTACCTATATCGCTGGCGGTCGCTGCTCTGCTAGCCAGCCCATTGGCGATGGCGAAGACCGTCGACGCCGTCGCCAGCTTTTCCATTCTGGGAGATATCGTTAAACAGGTGGGGGGCGATCACGTCAAGGTCAGCACGCTGGTGGGGCCGGATGGCGATCCGCACAGCTTCGAGCCTTCACCGCAGGACGGCAAGACGTTGGCGCAGGCCGACGTGGTGTTCGTCAGCGGCCTGGGGCTGGAAGGGTGGATCGATCGCCTGGTCAGCGCTTCGGGTTATAAAGGACAGGTGATTACCGCGTCACAGGGCATCAACACCCGCCAAATGGAGGAGGACGGCAAACCGATTACCGATCCCCACGCCTGGAACAGCATGAAAAACGGCGTGCAGTACGCCACCAACGTGATGAACGCCCTGATCGCCGCCGATCCCGAGGATGCCAACTATTTTCGTCAGCGCGGCGCCGAATACATTCAGCAGTTGCAAAAGCTGGACCTGTGGGCCAAAACCCAGTTCGCCGCAGTGCCGCCGCAGAAACGTAAGGTACTCACCAGCCATGATGCCTTTGGTTACTTTGGGCAAGAGTATGGCGTCACCTTCCTTGCGCCGGTCGGATTTTCCACCGAGGCCGAAGCCAGCGCCAGCGATGTGGCCGGCCTGATCAAGCAAATCAAACAGGAAAAAGTTAACGCTTACTTTATCGAAAACCAGACCGATCCGCGGCTGGTGAAACAGATTGCCGCCGCCACCGGCGCCAAGGCGGGCGGCGAGCTGTACCCGGAAGCGCTCTCGCGCGTGGGCGGCCCGGCGGCAACCTATGAGCAGGCGTTCAAGCACAATGTCGACGCGCTGCTGAGCAGCATGAAGTAATCTCCGCCCCCGCTTGCCGGCGGGGGCAACTTGCAGGCACTTTCTCGCCATAAAAAAAGCCCCGTTGAGCAGCAACGGGGCTTTGCGACAGATGACACTTTGGAGTTAACGCTTTTTCTTACGTCCCTGTACCGCTTTGAATCGCGGATTGCTTTTACAGATCACATAGATGCGGCCACGACGACGCACGACTTTGCAATCCGGGTGGCGATTTTTCGCCGAACGCAATGAACTCAATACCTGCATGGGGGTTCCTTGTTACTTATTGCCGATAAAGCGGCCAAAGCGCTGCTGGAAGCGCGCCGTGCTGCCTTCTTTGGAATAGTCTTTCTGCTTGCCGGTGTAATACGGATGCGAAGCGGAAGAGACGTCGAGGGTGACATACGGCCAGCTTTCGCCGTCCAGCTCGATGGTGCGATCGGTTTTGATGGTCGATCCCACTTTGAAGTAGGCGTTAGCGCTGACGTCGTGGAACACCACGGTGCGATAATCGGGATGGATGCCGGGTTTCATAATGGCTCTCTCATGTGATGTTATACTATAACATTAATTATGCGCCGACCGGGCATCACGATCAAGCGTAAATTGCACACACGAGTGAATTAATGAGAACGATTTGCATTAAGCAACTGAAGCAAAAGAAAAAGGCCGCATGCGCGGCCTTTTCGATTATCGGGTAGAGATCCCTTCACTGAACGATCAGTGATGCTCTACCGGGTGGCTGTGTTCCAGGTCTTCGTTCTTCTTGCTGAAGCGGCGGCGAACCACCACGAAGAACACCGGTACGAAGAAGATCGCCAATACGGTCGCGGTGATCATCCCGCCCATTACGCCGGTACCTACCGCGTTCTGTGCGCCGGAGCCTGCGCCGCTGCTGATAACCAGCGGCAGAACCCCGAGGATGAAGGCCAGGGACGTCATCAGGATTGGACGCAGACGCATACGCACCGCTTCCAACGTCGCTTCGATCAGACCTTTGCCTTCTTTCTCCATCAGATCCTTGGCGAATTCCACGATCAGGATGGCGTTCTTCGCCGATAGACCGATGGTGGTCAACAGCCCCACCTGGAAGTACACGTCGTTGTTCATGCCGCGCATCGTCGCGGCCAACAACGCACCGATAACCCCCAGCGGCAATACCAGCATGACCGAGAACGGCACGGACCAGCTTTCATACAGCGCCGCCAGACACAGGAACACCACCAGAATCGAGATGGCGTACAGCGCCGGCGCCTGGTTGCCCGACAGACGTTCCTGATAGGACATGCCGGTCCAGTCGTAACCGATGCCGCTTGGCAGTTTGGACGCCAGCTGTTCCATCAGGTTCATCGCTTCACCGGTACTCTTGCCCGGTGCGGCCTGGCCCAGAATTTCCATCGACGGCAAGCCGTTATAGCGTTCCAGACGCGGTGAGCCGTATTCCCATTTCGCCGAAGAGAAGGCGGAGAATGGCACCATCTGGCCGCTGGTACCGCGCACGTACCACTTGTTGATGTCTTCCGGCAGCATGCGGAACGGCGCTTCGGCCTGTACGTACACCTTCTTCACACGACCGCGGTCGATGAAGTCGTTGACGTACGAGCCACCCAGTGCGGTGCTCAGCGTGCTGTTGATGGTGGTGATGCTCACGCCCAGCGCCTTGGCTTTTTCCTGATCGACGATCAGTTTGAACTGCGGCGTATCTTCCAGGCCGTTCGGGCGCACGCCCACCAGCACGTCCGGATGCTGAGCAACCATGCCCAACAGCTGGTTACGCGCTTCGGTCAGTTTTTCGTGCCCCAGGCCGCCCTGGTCAATCAGCTCGAAGTCGAAGCCGGTTGCGGTACCGAGTTCGATGATCGCCGGCAGGTTGAACGGGAACACCAGGCCTTCTTTAATCTGCGAGAAGGCGCCCATGGCGCGGCCCGCGATCGCTTCTACCTTGTTCCCGGCCCCTGGACGCTCGCCCCAGTCTTTCAGGCTGACGAATGCCAGGCCGTTGTTCTGGCCGTTACCGTTGAAGCCGAAGCCCGCGACGGTAAACACCGAAACCACGTTGTCCTTTTCCTTGTTCAGGAAGTAGTCGGAGACTTCTTCCAACACCTTGTTGGTACGGGATTCGGTGGCGCCGGCAGGCAACTGCACCATGGTCAAGAGGATGCCCTGATCTTCGTCCGGCAGGAACGAAGAGGGCAGGCGCAGGAACAGCAGGCCCATGCCAACCACGATCAGCAGGTAGATGATCAGGTAGCGGCCGGTGCTGCGCAGGATGTTGCCCACGCTGTCGGTATAGTGATGCGTGCTCTTCTCGAACATGCGGTTAAACCAGCCGAAGAAGCCCGTTTTAACCCCGTGATCGCCTTTCGGGATCGGTTTGAGCATGGTGGCGCACAGCGCCGGCGTCAGGATCAAGGCCACCAGCACCGACAGCGCCATCGCGGACACGATGGTGATCGAGAACTGACGATAGATGGCGCCGGTTGAACCGCCGAAGAACGCCATCGGCACGAATACCGCCGACAGCACCATGGCGATACCCACCAGCGCGCCCTGGATCTGGCCCATCGATTTACGGGTAGCTTCTTTCGGCGGCAGTCCCTCTTCGGACATGACGCGCTCGACGTTTTCCACCACCACGATGGCGTCATCCACCAGCAGGCCGATCGCCAACACCATGCCGAACATCGTCAGGGTGTTTATCGAGAAGCCGAACGCCGCGAGTATCGCAAAGGTCCCCAGCAACACCACCGGCACCGCGATGGTTGGGATCAGCGTCGCGCGGAAGTTCTGCAGGAACAGATACATCACCAGGAACACCAGGATGATGGCTTCGATCAGCGTTTTCACCACTTCGTTGATGGAGATCTTAACGAATGGGGTGGTGTCGTACGGATAAACCACTTTCATCCCTTGCGGGAAGAATGGCGCCATCTTGGCCAGCTCGTCTTTCACACCTTTGGCGGTGTTCAAGGCGTTGGCGCCGGTCGCCAGTTTGATACCGAGGCCGGCGGCAGGCTTGCCGTTATAACGCGCGGTAACGGCATAGCTTTCCGCGCCGCGCTCGATGTGAGCGACGTCGCGCAGGCGCACCTGTGAACCGTCGGTATTGACCTTCAGCAGGATCTTGCCGAACTCTTCCGGCGAAGTCAGACGGGTCTGCGCGATGATCGAGGCGTTCAACTGCTGCCCCGGCACCGGCGGCAGGCCGCCCAGCTGGCCTGCGGCGATCTGGTTGTTCTGCTCGGTGATGGCGGAGGTCACGTCCGTGGTCGTCAGCTGGTAGTTGTTCAGCTTGTTCGGATCCAGCCAGATGCGCATCGCGTACTGGGCACCGAACAGCTGCACTTCACCCACGCCGGACGAACGGCTGATCGGGTCCTTGATGTTGGACGCCACGTAGTCCGCAATATCGTCCTGAGTCATGTTCGGATCGTCGGAAACGAAGCCGGCCACCATCAGGAAGCTGCTGCTGGATTTTTCTACTTTCAGGCCCTGCTGCTGAACTTCTTGCGGCAGCAGCGGGGTGGCCAACGACAGTTTGTTCTGGACCTGAACCTGCGCGATGTCAGGATCGGTGCCGGACTCAAACGTCAGGGTAATGGTGACGCTACCAGAGGAATCACTGGTGGAGGACATGTACATCAGGTTATCGATACCGTTCATGTTCTGTTCGATAATCTGTGTGACGGTATCCTGCACCGTTTTGGCATCTGCGCCCGGGTAGTTGGCGGAAATACTCACCGCCGGCGGTGCAATAGTGGGATACTGCGCGATTGGCAGTTTCATTATTGCAAGCACCCCCGCCAACATGACGATGATGGCGATTACCCAGGCGAAAATTGGGCGGTCTATAAAGAACTTAGCCATGTATTACAGGCTCCTTTTTATGACTTCTGCGCTTCAGACTGCGGCTGTTTTTGCGCCTGAGTGTCAACTTCCTGCACTTTTACCTGCGCGCCCGGATGCACTTTCATCAGGCCGGTGACGATGACGCGATCGCCGGCTTTCAGGCCATCGGTAACCAGCCATTTGTCGCCAATCGCCTGGTCCGCCTTCAGCGTGCGCAGCTCAACTTTGTTGTCTGCCCCTACCACCAACGCCGTCGCGTCGCCGCGCGGGTTGCGGGTGACGCCCTGTTGAGGCACCAGCAACGCATCGCTGCGTACGCCTTCGTCCAGACGGGCGCGCACGAACATGCCAGGCAACAGCGTATCGTTCGGGTTAGGGAACAGGGCGCGAATGGTGATGGAGCCGGTGGTCTCATCGACGGTGACGTCGGAGAACTCCAGCGTGCCTTCCTGCGCGTATTCGGTGCCGTTTTCCAGCATCAGTTTCACTTTGGCCTTGCCGTTTTCCTGCTTCAGCGCGCCGCTGGCCAGTTCTTGCTTCAGGCGCAGGAAGTCGGTGCTCGACTGGGTGACGTCGACATACATCGGATCCAGCTGCTGCACGGTGGACAGGGCGGTTGCCTGGCCGTTGCTGACCAGCGCGCCTTCGGTCACGGCGGATTTGCCGATGCGGCCGGAGATCGGAGAGGTCACCTTGGTGTACGCCAGGTTGATGCGCGCGGTTTCCACGGCGGCCTTGGCGGCCACCACGGCGGCATCCGCTTGCTGCAGCGTGGACACGGCGTTGTCATAGTCCTGCTTGCTGATGTAGCTGGTGCCCAGCAATGGTTTGTAGCGGTTTACCGTCACGCGCGCGATGGAAGCGCTGGCCTGCGCTTTGGCCAAATCGCCTTTCGCGCTGTCGTAGCTGGCCTGATAGGTCGCGGGATCGATTTGGTACAGAGACGTCCCGGCCTTGATATCGCTGCCTTCAACGAAGTTACGCTTCAGGATGATGCCGCTGACCTGAGGGCGAACTTCGGCGATGCGATACGCAGCGGTGCGGCCAGGAAGATCGGTAGTGATATTGAGAGGCTCGGCCTTCAAAGTGACTACGCCCACTTCAGGAGCCTGCTGTTGGGCGCCTTGCTGTTGGGTTTCTTTATCGTTACATCCTGTTAGCACTAAGCTGCCTGAAAGCATCAGAACGGCCGCCAGAGGCGTTAACCCTCTGTTTTTGTTCATAGAAAAACCTCAAGTGTCCGATTTCAAAATGATCAATGGATCACAAGCTTTAAAACCCATTGCTGCGTTAATTATATGTGCGTGCTATGGTACATACATTCGCGAATGTATGTAAATCACACTCCCCCTAAATAACAATGCCATGGCACGAAAAACCAAACAGCAGGCGCAAGAAACCCGACAGCAAATCCTCGATGCTGCGGTGAGAGAGTTCTCTGAACGTGGCGTTGCTGCAACGTCACTGACAGATATTGCCACCGCTGCCGGGGTTACGCGTGGAGCCATTTACTGGCACTTCAAGAATAAGGTAGACCTGTTTAATGAAGTTTGGGAATCTACCGAGCCGAAAATTGACCAGCTCGAAACAGAGTATCAGGCAAAGTTTCCCGATAATCCACTGCGGGTTATCCGGGAAATTCTGATTTACATTCTGACGTCTACGGTTGAAGACGGCCGCAGGCGGGCGTTGATGGAGATTATATTCCACAAATGCGAGTTTGTCGGTGAAATGATGCCGCTGCTGGATTCGCGCAAGGTGTTGTACCTCGCCGGCTACGAACGCATCGAAGCGGTGCTGTATAACTGCATTCACCACGAGCAATTGCCCGCCGATTTGCATACCCGCCGTGCGGCGATCATCCTGCGCGGTTATATCACCGGCCTGATGGAAAACTGGCTGTTTATGCCGGAAAGTTTCGATCTGCGGGCCGAAGCCGAAGCGCTGGTCGATGCGTTTTTGGAGATGCTGCAGTTTTGCCCCACCTTGCGCCTCAACCCCGACGTCGACCGCCTTCCTTTATAAGGAGAGATTTCATGTCATCAGTTGTTCTCATCGCCAACGGCGCTGCCTATGGCCATGAATCCTTGTTCAATGCGCTGCGGTTGGCCATCGCGCTGAAAGAGCAGCAAAGCAGTCTCGATCTGCGGCTGTTTCTGATGTCCGACGCGGTGGTGGCCGGGTTGGCAGGACAGCAGCCGCACGAAGGATACCATCTGCAGCAGATGCTGGAGATCCTCACCGCGCAGCAGGTGCCGGTCAAGCTGTGCAAGACCTGCGCCGACGCGCGCGGCGTCAGCCGCTTGCCGTTGGCGGACGGCGTGGAGATCGGCACGCTGGTCGAACTGGCGCAGTGGACGCTGGCGGCGGAGAAAGTGCTCACTTTCTGATTTCGCGACAACGGGACATCACCGGCAACGTTTTTGTTGTTCGTTGCCCGCCGGCGATCGTGATAATCTTCAGGCTTCTTAACCGATCCGAAGCTAAATCATGCATCGCTGGTTGACTCTGCCCTCTCTGACGCCGCGCTCGTTTGTCGGCGCATGCCGGCGGCGCATCGCCGCCGCGACACTCCTTTTCCTGATTTGCGCGCTGAGCTTGCCGGCGCAGGCGGCGCTGAACGGCGATTTGCCGCAGCGTAGCGAAGTACAAAGCCAGCTGGAAGCGCTGAGCAAGCAAAAAGCCCTGACGCCGGTCGAAAAGCTGTCCCAACAGGATTTAACCCGCACGCTGGAGCTGCTGGACGCCATCGAGCGCAATCGGCAGGACGCCGCGCAGCTTAAACAGCAGGTGCAGCAGGCGCCGGCGAAGCTCAATCAGGTTACCGCCGAACTGGATGCACTGAAGCGGCCGACGGACAGCGCGGCGGCGCGCGCCGCGCTGTTGCCGCTGTCGCTGCGCCAATTGGAAAGCCGGCTGTATCAAACGCTCGACGAGCTGCAAAGCGCGCAGGAGAGCCTCTCTACTTACAACAGCCAACTGGTGTCGCTGCAAACCCAGCCTGAACGAGTACAAAGCACCATGTACGCCGCTTCGCAGCGCCTGCAGGAGATCCGCAGCCAGCTCAGCGGCCAGACGCCGGGGCAAGATTCGCTGCGCAACAGCCAGCAGGTGATGCTGACCACCGAGCAGGCGTTGCTCAACGCACAGCTTGAGCTGCAACGCAAAAGTCTGGAAGCCAATACCACGCTGCAGGATCTGCTGCAAAAACAGCGTGATTACACCACGGCGCATATCGACGCGCTGGAGCGCTCGGTGCAGTTGCTGCAGGAGATCGTCAACAGCAAACGTTTGACGCTGTCTGAAAAGACCGCCAAAGAGGCGCAAAACCCGGAAGACGCCACCGATATCCAGCACGATCTGTTGGTCAGCAAACAGCTGGACGTCAACCGCCAGCTGAGCCAGCGGCTGATCGCCGCCACCGAAGAGAGCAACACCCTGTTCCAGCAGAATATTCGGGTCAAAAACTGGCTCGATCGCGGGCTGCAGGCGGAGCGTAACCTGAAAGAGCAGATCCAGGTGCTGAAGGGCAGCCTGGTGCTGTCGCGCATCCTGTATCAGCAGCAGCAGAGCCTGCCGCAGGGCACGCTGTTGGCGGATATGGACACGCGCATCGCCGATTTGCGGCTGGAGCAGTTCGATATCAATCAGCAACGCGACGATCTGTTCAAGGGAGAGGATTACATCAACCAACTGGTGGCCGAAAGCAAGGAAAAGGCCGGCCCGGAGGTGATCGACGCGTTAAACGAGATCGTCGATATGCGCCGCGAACTGCTGGATCAGCTGAACAAGCAGCTCAGCAACCAGCTGTCGCTGTCGATCAACCTGCAGATCAATCAGCAGCAGCTGACCAGCGTCTACGGTTCGCTGCAGGATACGCTGACCCAGCAGATCTTCTGGGTCAACAGCAACAAGCCGGTCGATCTGGCGTGGCTGAAGGCGATGCCGGAGGCGGTGCGCGATCAGATTGCCGGGCTCGATCTCAAATTCGACGGCGGCAAGCTGGTGCAGGGCGGGCTGAATGCGCTGGTGTTCCTGATCCCGATGCTGTTGGCGATCGGGGTATTGCGCTGGCGCTACCGGCTGATCGACGGCCATTTGCAAAAGCTGGCCAACGACGTGGGGCAACTTAAGCGCGACGGCCAACTGCACACGCCGAAGGCCATCGCGCTGACCTTGCTGAAAGTGTTGCCCGGCGCCGCGTTACTGCTCGGCGTCGGTTTCTGGATGTATCGCGCGGATTTCGGCATCAGCGACTTTATATGGGCATTGTCGCAGCAGCTGGCGCTGTCGTGGCTGGTGTTCGGCTTCAGCTATCGCATGCTGAAACCGGGCGGCATCGCCGAGCGGCATTTCAACTTCGGCGCCAACTTGTGCGCGCATTACCGCCGTCAGACGCTGCGGCTGGGGTTGGCGCTGCAGCCGTTGATCTTCTGGTCGGTATTGGGCGAGAAAGCGCCGCTGCGTCTGGTGGAAGACGTGATCGGCCAGATCGTGGTGATGTTGACGCTGGCGCTGCTCACTGTGCTGGTATTCCCGCTGTGTCGCGACAGCTGGCGTGAAAAGGGCTCGCACGCCGTGCGGCTGGTGGTGGTCACCGCGCTGGCCGCCACGCCGCTGATCCTGCTGGGGCTGATGTTCGCCGGCTACTTCTATACCACGCTGCGGCTGGCCAGCCGCTGGATAGACAGCCTGTATCTGTTTTTCCTGTGGAATATCGTATACCTGACCGCGCTGCGCGGCCTGAGCGTGGCGGCGCGGCGTCTGGCTTACCGGCGCGCGTTGGCGCGGCGGCAAAACGTGGCGAAAGAGGGGGCCGAAGGCGGCGAACCGGTGGTGGAAGAGCCGCCGCTGGCGCTCGATCAGATCAACCAGCAGTCGCTGCGCCTGACCACCCTGGTGCTGTTCGCCATCTTCGCCAGCGCTTTCTACGCCATTTGGTCGGATCTGGTGACGGTCATCGCTTATCTGGATAGCATCACGCTGTGGCATTACACCAGCACCGTGGCGGGCAGCAGCGTGTCGCAGGCGGTGACGCTGGGCAACATGATGGTGGCGATCGCCGCAGTGATTGTCGCCTACGTGCTCACCCGCAACTTGCCCGGTTTGCTGGAGGTGGTGGTGCTGTCGCGGCTGCAACTGCGGCAGGGGGCGTCTTATGCCATCACCACCGTGCTCACTTACCTGATTACCGCCGTGGGCGCCGTGGTTGCGCTGGGATCGCTCGGCGTATCCTGGGACAAACTGCAATGGCTGGCCGCCGGCCTGACGGTCGGGCTGGGCTTCGGTCTGCAAGAGATCTTCGCCAACTTCGTCTCCGGGCTGATCATTCTGTTCGAACGCCCGATCCGCATCGGCGATACCATCACCATCGGCACCTTCTCCGGTTCGGTCAGCAAGATCCGCATTCGCGCCACCACCATTACCGACTTCGACCGCAAAGAGGTGATCATTCCGAACAAGGCGTTCGTCACCGAGCGGCTGATCAACTGGTCGCTGTCCGATACCATCACCCGCGTGCTGATCAAGGTCGGCGTGGCCTACGGCTCCGATCTCGACAAGGTGAAAAAGGTGCTGCTGCAGGCGGCGCACGACAACCCGCGGGTGATGACTGATCCCGAACCGCAGGTGTTCTTCCTCAACTTCGGCGCCAGCACGCTGGATCACGAACTGCGGCTGTATGTGCGGGAACTGCGCGATCGCAGCTACACGGTGGACGAACTGAATCGCTCAATCGACCGCTTGTGCCGGGAAAACGGCATCGACATTGCCTTCAATCAGCTGGAGGTGTATCTGCATAACCAGCAGGGCAATGAAGTGCAGGAAGTGAAAAGAACGCTGTCGCCGGACGACGGCGACCAGACGGCGGCGGATAAGCAATGAAAGGCGGAAGGGACAGCGGCGCTGTCCCCGGTTACTGTCCGGCAGGCAGGTAGGGAGAGGTGACGCCGGCGCGCTGCAGCTTTTCCTGATAATCCCGTTTGACGATATCCAGCGCCGCCAGCGCGGTGGCCGGATCGATCTCGTTGCATTCCAGCAGGTAAATCAAGTCTACTGCCAGCTGCAGTTCGGGTGAGGCGTTTTCCAGAGACATAGCACCTGCGCTTATTTAATTAGTGGGATGAATAACTCGGGTATCGGCAGAGTATAGTGAACCCGGCGCGCAACCGGGGAATAATCATTAAAATATTGTGATAAATCTTCAAAAACCGTTTTCTTTGCGCTCGATATTGCGCTCGATGCGCGCCAACGCCTGACGACAGCGCATCAGCCGCCCCTCCAGGGCCGCCAGCTCGTGCTGCAGCTTTTGCTGCGCCGCCAGCGTGGTCTGGCGCCCCAGCAGGCTTTCCCGATCTTGAATCATGGCGATCAGCCGGCGTTCGTAATCCTGATGCTCGGCCAGCTTGTGGTAAAGATCGACCTCGGGGGCTTCCTTCGGCTGATTCTTGCGCCGCAGCGCCTGGGTCGCCAGCTCGCGCTGCAGGGCGGCGATCTGAGCCACCAGTTTTTCGGCCAGAAAGGCCACCTGGCTGGCGCGGCTGTCGTTAGCAGCGTTTTGCAGCTGGGCGAAGTTTTTCTCCACTTCGGCCAGGTAGTCGCGCAGCCGCGTGCCGCGGTTGGCGAACAGGGCGGCGTCGAACCGCGCCTGCGGGATCGGGGCGTCGCCGCGCGGGCTGACTTCGGCCGCCAGCGCCGCGATCTGCTGTGCCAACACCTGTAATAGACGCTGAGTGCTCACATAAGCTCCCTCTTGATTTCAACAGGCGTAAGCTTGCCCGCGATGCCGCCGCGAAACAAGCGCCGCATGCATATTCCGCCGGCGCGGCGCCGATGCTACAGTAAGCCGCAACCGATTGAGGAGCGAAGAACCGCATGACGCGTGGGTTATTGATCATTTTGGGCTGGTTGGCGGTGGTGCTGGCGACGTTGGGCGTGGTGTTGCCGCTGTTGCCGACCACGCCGTTCCTGCTATTGGCCGCCTGGTGCTTCGCCCGCTCTTCGCCGCGCTTTCATCACTGGCTGCTGTACCGTTCCTGGTTTGGCCCTTATCTGCGCCATTGGCAGCAGCATCGCGCGCTGCCGCCGGGGGCGAAGTGGAAAGCGGTGCTGGTGATCGTGCTGACCTTCGCCTGTTCGCTGTGGCTGGTGAAAATCTGGTGGGTGCGCGGGCTGTTGCTGCTGATGTTGGCCATTTTGCTGACCTTTATGCTGCGCCTGCCGGTTATTGATCTGCCGCAACAAAAACAGCGCTGATTGTACCTTAAACTCCTCAATAGCTTTCAAGCCGCAGCCAGGCGACAAACGCAGGCATCCCCGGGAGCTTACTTAGGTAAGTAATGCGTGCGGTCAACAACGCTGCGGGTTTAAAGATGCAGGGGAGAGTTGCATTTGTCCGCCAGTTTGCATAGATTTGGGCGTTTTCGTGCGCGGATCGCCTGCCATTTCTTCTCCGGTGTGTTTCTCCTGGGGGCGGCGGGTGAGCGACGCACCGGTTTTCAGGCAGTTTTATCAGGCAACAATTATGACCGCTACTGCGCAGCAGCTTCAGTTTATTAAAGACAGTATCAAAACCATCCCGGATTATCCGAAGCCGGGCATCCTGTTCCGCGACGTGACCAGCCTGCTGGAAAACCCGTTGGCCTACGCCGCCAGCATCGAGCTGCTGGTCGAGCGCTATCGCGAAGCGGGCGTGACCAAGGTGGTGGGTACCGAAGCGCGTGGTTTCCTGTTCGGCGCGCCCGTCGCGTTGGCGCTCGGCGTCGGTTTCGTGCCGGTGCGCAAACCGGGCAAACTGCCGCGCGCCACGCTCAGCGAAAGCTATGAGCTGGAGTACGGCACCGACAAGCTGGAGATTCACACCGACGCCATCACCGCGGGCGACAAAGTGCTGGTGGTGGACGATCTGCTGGCGACCGGCGGCACCATTGAAGCGACCACCAAACTGATCCGCCGTCTGGGCGGTGAAGTGAAAGACGCCGCGTTCATCATCAACCTGCCGGATCTGGGCGGAGAAGCGCGTCTGAACAAGCTGGGCATCGACTGCTACTGCCTGGTGGACTTCGCCGGTCATTGATGCGGCATCGCCCCTTGGGCACAACGGCCTCGCGGATCGCCGCGGGGCTGTGTTAGCATGACCCTCCAGATTACTCGACTTCTCCGGTATTAATGAGCTATCAGGTTCTCGCCCGTAAGTGGCGCCCTCAAACGTTCGCAGACGTGGTCGGCCAGGAACATGTCCTGACCGCGCTGGCCAACGGCCTCTCGCTGGGGCGGATCCATCACGCCTATCTGTTCTCGGGCACGCGCGGCGTGGGGAAAACCACCATCGCCCGCTTGCTGGCCAAAGGCCTGAACTGTGAAACCGGCATCACCGCCACGCCGTGCGGCCAATGCGACAACTGCCGCGAGATCGAGCAGGGGCGCTTCGTCGATCTGATCGAGATCGACGCCGCTTCCCGAACCAAGGTGGAAGATACCCGCGATCTGCTGGACAACGTCCAGTACGCGCCGGCGCGCGGCCGCTTCAAGGTCTACCTGATCGATGAAGTGCATATGCTCTCGCGCCACAGCTTCAACGCGTTGCTGAAGACGCTGGAAGAGCCGCCGCCGCACGTCAAATTCCTGTTGGCCACCACCGATCCGCAAAAATTGCCGGTGACCATTCTTTCCCGCTGCCTGCAGTTTCACCTCAAAGCGCTGGACGTCGATCAGATCCGCCAGCAGCTGGAAACGGTGCTGACGGCGGAGCAGATCACCAGCGACGCCCGCGCGCTGCAGCTGCTGGCGCGCGCCGCCGACGGCAGCATGCGCGATGCGCTGAGCCTGACCGATCAGGCGATCGCCATGGGGCAGGGGCAGGTGACCGCTGCCACCGTCAGCCAGATGCTCGGCACGCTCGATGACGAGCAGCCGCTGGCGATCCTCGAAGCGCTGGTCAGCGCCGACGGCGAAAAGGTGATGGCGCAGGTCGCGCAGGCCGCTTCGCGGGGCGTGGATTGGGAAAACCTGCTGGTGGAGACGCTGGCGTTGCTGCACCGCATTGCGATGGTGCAACTGCTGCCTTCGATGCTCGACAACCACTACGCCGCCGTGGAACAACGGCTGCGTGAGCTGGCGCGCACCCTGCCGCCGGCCGATGTGCAACTCTATTACCAGACGCTGTTGGTGGGCCGCAAAGAGCTGGCCTATGCGCCGGATCGCCGTATGGGGGTTGAGATGACCCTGCTGCGCGCGCTGGCGTTTCACCCGAAAGCGGTGATCCCGGAGCCGGTGGCGTTGGTGCAGACCGCGCCGGCGCCGATGGCGCAGCCGCAGGCCGCCGCATCGCCACAGCCGCCGCAGTTTCAGGACGCGCCGCCGCCGCTAGGGCAGCCGGCCGCGCCGCAGCGACAATCATCGACCCCTTTACCGGATGCCACCGCCCAGCTGTTGAAAGCGCGGTCCCAGCTGCAACGGCAGCAGGGAGCATCCACACCAAAAAAGAATGAGCCGGCGGCGCCAGGAATAGCGCGGCCGGCAAACTCGGCGCTGGGGCGTTTGGCTTCCGTGACCGAGCGTAGCCAGCAGCGCCTGGCGGAGAAGAAGGTGCCGGAAAAACCGGCGAAGCCGGAAGCCTATCGTTGGCGCGCTCAGACCGAGCCCGAGGCGGCGCCGGAACCGCTGGCGACGCCGAAAGCGCTGCGCACGGCGTTGGAACACGAGAAAACGCCGGAGCTGGCCGCCAAGCTGGTGGTGGAGTCGCTAGAGCGCGATGCCTGGGCGGCGGAAATCGATAAGCTGAAGATCCCGAAACTGGTGCAGCAGCTGGCGTTGAACGCCTTCAAGCAGCAGCCGGAGCCGGGCAAGATTAGCCTCCATCTGCGGTCTTCGCAGCGCCATCTGAATTCGCCTTCGGCGCAGAAGACGCTGGCCGACGCGCTCGGTGAGCTGTACGGCAGCCCGATCGAGCTGACCGTGGTGGAGGACGATAATCCGGCGGAGCGCACCCCGCTGGAATGGCGACAAGCCATCTATGAGGAAAAGCTGGCGCAGGCGCGCCAGTCCATCGAAGCGGATACCAACATTCAGACGCTGCGCCGATTTTTCGACGCGGATCTGGATGAAGAGAGTATTCGCCCCCTTTAAACGCTGCGCGATGTGCGCGGCCCTAGCGACGAGAGACGACTATGTTTGGTAAAGGCGGTCTGGGCAACCTGATGAAGCAAGCCCAGCAAATGCAAGAAAAAATGCAGCAGATGCAGGAAGAAGTCGCCAAATTGGAAGTGACCGGCGAATCTGGCGCCGGCCTGGTGAAAGTCACCATCAATGGCGCGCACAACTGCCGCCGCGTGGAAATCGATCCAAGCCTGATGGAAGACGACAAAGAGATGCTGGAAGATCTGATCGCCGCTGCGTTTAACGACGCCGCGCGCCGCATCGAAGAGACCCAGAAAGAGAAAATGGCCTCCGTCTCCAGCGGCATGCAGTTGCCGCCTGGCTTCAAGATGCCGTTCTGATGCAAACCAGCCCGCTCCTTGAATCCCTGATGGAGGCGCTGCGCTGCCTGCCGGGCGTCGGCCCGAAATCGGCGCAGCGCATGGCGTTTCAGCTGCTGCAGCGCGATCGCAGCGGCGGCATGCGCCTGGCGCAGGCGTTGACGCGCGCGATGTCGGAGATCGGCCACTGCGTCGACTGCCGCACCTTCACCGAGCAGGACGTCTGCACCATCTGCGCCAATCCGCGCCGCCAGCAAAACGGCCAGATTTGCGTGGTGGAAAGCCCGGCGGATATCCACGCCATCGAGCAGACCGGCCAGTTCGCCGGGCGCTACTTTGTGCTGATGGGGCATCTGTCGCCGCTGGACGGCATCGGGCCGGGCGATATCGGTCTGGATCGCCTGGAGCAACGGCTGGAAAAGGAAAGCATCACCGAAGTGATCCTCGCCACCAACCCGACGGTGGAAGGGGAGGCGACCGCCAACTATATCGCCGAGATGTGCGGCCAGTATGGCGTGCTCGCCAGCCGCATCGCCCACGGCGTGCCGGTGGGCGGCGAGCTGGAGATGGTCGACGGCACCACGCTGTCGCATTCGCTGGCGGGGCGCCACGCCATCAAGTTCTGATGTTTTCCCGAATGGGGCCGCCCGGCCCCATTATTTTGCCAAAAATTTCCCGCCGTCCGCTTGAAAAACAAGACCCTGACCCTCATCTGATCCTCATTGTTCGATTTTGGTAGCCATTGTCTTTGAGGTAATCAATGAGTATGAAAGGTCAAGAAACCCGCGGGTTCCAGTCTGAAGTAAAACAGCTGCTTCATTTGATGATCCATTCGCTGTACTCCAACAAAGAAATTTTTCTGCGCGAGCTGATCTCCAACGCCTCTGACGCCGCCGACAAGCTGCGCTTTCGCGCTCTGTCCGCGCCGGAGCTGTATGCCGGGGACGGCGAGCTGCGCGTGCGTTTGTCCTTCGATAAAGAGCAGCGCACCCTGACCATTGCCGACAACGGCATCGGCATGCGCCGCGACGAAGTGATCGAAAACCTCGGCACCATCGCCAAATCGGGCACTAAAGCGTTCCTGGAATCCATCGGTTCCGACCAGGCGAAAGACAGCCAACTGATCGGCCAATTCGGCGTCGGTTTCTACTCGGCGTTCATCGTGGCGGACAAAGTGACCGTGCGCACCCGCGCGGCCGGCGCCGCCGATGACGAGGGCGTGTTCTGGGAGTCCGCCGGTGAAGGCGACTACACCATCGCCGACATCACCAAAGAGACCCGCGGCACCGAAATCACCCTGCATCTGCGCGAAGGCGAAGATGAGTACCTCGACGCCTGGCGCCTGCGCTCGGTGATCGGCAAATATTCCGATCACATCGCCTTGCCGGTGGAGATCGAAAGCAAGAACGAAGAAGACGGCACCGTCACCTGGGAGAAGATCAACAAGGCGCAGGCCCTGTGGACCCGCAGCAAGGCTGACGTGACCGACGAAGAGTACAAAGAGTTCTACAAACACATCGCCCACGATTTCACCGATCCGCTGAGCTGGAGCCACAATCGGGTGGAAGGCAAGCAGGAATATACCAGCCTGCTGTATATCCCGGCGCAGGCGCCGTGGGACATGTGGAACCGCGATCACAAGCACGGCCTGAAACTGTACGTGCAGCGCGTGTTCATCATGGACGACGCCGAGCAGTTCATGCCGAACTATCTGCGCTTCGTGCGCGGCTTGATCGATTCCAACGATCTGCCGCTGAACGTATCGCGCGAGATCCTGCAAGACAGCCGCGTGACGCAGAACCTGCGCGGCGCGTTGACCAAGCGCGTGTTGCAGATGCTGGATAAGCTGGCCAAAGACGACGCCGAAGGCTACCAGAAATTCTGGCAACAGTTCGGTCTGGTGCTGAAAGAGGGCCCGGCGGAAGACAACGGCAACCAGGAAGCGATCGCCAAACTGCTGCGCTTCGCCACCACCCACGGCGACAGCTCGGCGCAGACCGTGTCGCTGGAAGAGTACGTCGGCCGCATGGCGGAAGGGCAGGAAAAGATTTACTACATCACCGCCGACAGCTACGCCGCCGCCAAGAGCAGCCCGCATCTGGAGCTGTTCCGCAAGAAAGGCATTGAAGTGCTGCTGTTGTCCGATCGCATCGACGAGTGGATGATGAGCTACCTGACCGAATTCGACGGCAAGCCGTTCCAGTCGGTCAGCAAGGCGGATGAAACGCTGGATAAACTGGCGGATGAAACCGAAGAGCAGAAGGCCGCCGAGAAGCAGTTGGAACCGTTCATCGAACGCGTGAAAACCCTGCTGGGCGATCGCGTGAAGGATGTGCGCCTGACGCACCGCCTGACCGATACGCCGGCGATCGTGGTGACCGACGCCGACGAAATGAGCACCCAGATGGCCAAGCTGTTCGCCGCCGCCGGTCAACAGGCGCCGGAAGTGAAGTACATTTTCGAGCTTAATCCTGAGCATGCGTTGGTCAAACGCGCATCCGACGTGGGCGATAACGAACATTTCGCCGAATGGATCGACCTGCTTTTGGATCAGGCGCTGCTGGCTGAACGCGGTACGCTGGAGGATCCGAACCTGTTCATCCGTCGCATGAATAAGTTGTTGTCCGCCTAAAGTTGAAGATATGCGCCCTTAACGGCACCGTTAGGGGCGCGTTTTCGTTTTTTCCCCGCATTTTCTCGCCTTTTGTTCGTCTGTTTTTTTGCACATTCCGCAATCGATTTCCTTCGCGCGCCTTGAGCCTGCCCCCCCTGAAATGGTATCGTTGAGCGTTTTCGCAATTTTATAAAAACTACATAGCAAGGGGATTTACGCAATGCGTATCATTCTGCTGGGCGCTCCGGGCGCTGGTAAAGGTACTCAGGCTCAATTCATCATGGAGAAATACGGCATTCCGCAAATCTCCACCGGTGATATGTTGCGCGCAGCCGTGAAGGCCGGCAGTGAACTGGGCAAGCAGGCGAAAGAGATCATGGACGCCGGCAAGCTGGTGACCGATGAGCTGGTGATCGCGCTGGTCAAAGAGCGCATCGCTCAGGAAGATTGCCGCAAGGGCTTCCTGTTGGACGGCTTCCCGCGCACCATTCCGCAGGCTGACGCGATGAAAGAAGCCGGCATCAACGTGGACTTCGTGCTGGAGTTCGACGTGCCGGACGAGCTGATCGTTGACCGCATCGTTGGCCGCCGCGTGCACGCGCCGTCCGGCCGCGTATACCACGTGAAGTTCAATCCGCCGCAGGTGGAAGGCAAAGACGACGTGACCGGCGAAGAGCTGACCACGCGCAAGGACGATCAGGAAGAGACCGTGCGCAAGCGCCTGGTGGAATACCATCAGATGACCGCGCCGCTGATCTCTTACTACAGCAAAGAAGCGGCAGCGGGCAACACCCAATACCGCAAAATCGACGGCACCCGCAAGGTGGCCGAAGTGAGCGCAGAGCTGGCGACCATCCTCGGTTGATAGCAAGCTGGCTGTGCATGACGCCGGGCCTGTGGCCCGGCGTTTTTTTTGCCGTTTTCCCGTTAAATTGTGATCGCGGCGGCTTGTTGCGGCCGTGATCGTTAATCGCCCGCGCCAAATGGCGTATAACAAGCCTGCGTTTTCATCCTCAGCAGGGAGCCGGCATGCTCAGACAAACCACTCTTCTGGCGGAAGCCACCGCGCGCCAGATCGTCCAGCGGGCGATGGGCATCATCAGCCATTCCGTCAACGTGATGGACAGCAACGGCGTGATCATCGCTTCCGGCAACCCGCAGCGTCTGTTCCAGCGTCATGAAGGCGCGGTGCTGGCGCTGGCGGAGAATCGGGTGGTGGAGATCGACCGCGCCACCGCCGAACACCTGAAGGGCGTGCGGCCCGGCATCAACCTGCCGTTCAGCTTTCGCAATCAGCGGGTGGGAGTGATCGGCATTTCCGGCGAGCCGGCCGAGGTGCGCGCTTACGCCGAGCTGGTCAAGATGGCGGCGGAGATGATGGTGGAGCAGGCGGCGCTGCTGGATCAGCACCAGTGGGAAAAACGCTACCGGGAAGAGCTGGCGAATCAGCTGTTGCAGCCGCAGCCGAACACGGCGTCGCTGGAAGCGATGGCGGCGTATCTGGGATTGGATCTGCGCCAGGCGCGCATCGTGTGGATCGTCGAGCTGCAAGAGGCGCAGCCGCACCTGCTGCGCGAACTGCTGGCTGAGCTGGAGGCCACCCAGCGCGATGCGTTGATCGCCATTACCGGCTTCAATGAAATGACCCTGCTGCGCCCGGCCAGCATGGCGCAAGGCGAGTGGAGCCTGAAGCTGGAGCGCCAACAGGCGCAGCGTCTGCAAAACCAGCTCAAGCACCGCTTTCGGGTGCGGCTGATCGTCGGCGGTTTTTATGATGATCCGCAAAGCGCCTACCGCTCCAGCCTGACCGCGCGCGCCACCCAGGCGATGGCGCAGCGCCTGAAATTGCGCCACGCCACGCTGTTCTACCACGACTATCCGCTGCCGTCGCTGCTGTGCGATCTCGGGGAGGACTGGCGAGCGCAAGAGCTGGGGCGCCCCTGGCGGACGCTGGGCGAACAGGATGAAAAAGGCGTGCTGCGCGCCACGCTACGCCACTATTTTTCGCAGAATTGTGATCAGACGCAGGCCGCCGCGCAGCTGCATATTCACGTCAATACCCTGCGCTATCGCCTGCAGCGCATCGAAGCGATAACCGGCATGAAAATCAATCAATTAACCGACGCTCTGCGGTTGTATATCGGCATGCTGATGCACGACTGAGTTGTGCCAACCCACAAATTCCGCGCCGTTCCTTCGGCGATTTTTTGTTGTTTCCCCTCAGGCCAACGCCGGGCGCGCGGGATATGTTGGCCTGCACATCAACCACGGAGAGAACAACAATGACAACCGTATCCACTCTGGGGGCGTTGGTGGCGTTAGCCGTCGCCATCGTCCTGATTTTACGCAAGGTTCCGCCGGCTTACGGCATGATTGCCGGCGCGCTGGCGGGCGGGCTGTGCGGCGGCGCCGATCTGGTGCAGACCGTGACGCTGATGATCGGCGGGGCGCAGGGCATCACCAACGCCGTGATGCGTATTCTGGCGGCGGGGGTATTGGCCGGGGTGCTGATCGAATCCGGCGCGGCACACACCATCGCCGAAACCATCGTGCGCAAGGTGGGCGAAACCCGCGCGCTGCTGGCGCTGGCGGTGGCTACACTGATCCTGACGGCGGTGGGGGTGTTTATCGACGTGGCGGTGATCACCGTCGCGCCGATCGCGCTGTCGATCGCCCAGAAGGCCGGCATTTCACGCGCGGCGATCCTGCTGGCGATGATCGGCGGCGGCAAGGCCGGCAATGTGATGTCGCCTAATCCGAACACCATCGCGGCGGCGGACAACTTCCACGTGCCGCTCACCTCGGTGATGATGGCCGGCATCGTGCCGGGGCTGTGCGGCCTGGTGGTGGCCTATCTGCTGGCGCGCCGCCTGAGCGATAAAGGCAGCAGGGTGATGGCCGAAGAGTTGACTCAGCATGCCGAGGGCGCGCGGCCGGGCTTTGCCGCGGCGATCAGCGCGCCGCTGGTGGCGATCCTGCTGCTGTCGCTACGGCCGATCGCCGGGATCGCCGTCGATCCGCTGATCGCGTTGCCGGCCGGCGGTTTGGCGGGCGCGCTGTTGATGGGGCGCATTCGCCAGTGCAATCAGTTTATGGTCTCCGGCCTGTCGCGCATGGCGCCAGTGGCGATCATGCTGCTCGGCACCGGTACGCTGGCGGGCATTATCGCCAACTCGGCGCTGAAGGATGTCTTGATTACCGGTTTGACGCATACCGGGCTGCCGGCCTGGCTGTTGGCGCCGCTGTCCGGCGCGCTGATGTCGATGGCGACCGCCTCGACCACCGCCGGCACCGCCGTCGCCTCCGGGGTGTTCAGCTCCACGCTGCTGGAGCTGGGGGTGAGCGGATTGGCCGGCGCGGCGATGATCCATGCGGGCGCCACGGTGCTGGATCACCTGCCGCACGGCAGTTTCTTCCACGCCACCGGCGGCAGCGTCAATATGGCGGTGCATGAGCGGCTCAAGCTGTTGCCGTATGAAACGCTGGTGGGGTTCACCATCGCGGCAATCTCAGCGCTGATGTTTGGCGTATTTAACCTGGCGGGATAAGGAACAGTGATGAAAACGCTGAAAAAAGTGGTTATTGCCCCGGATTCTTTCAAAGAGAGCCTGAGCGCGCTCGGCGTCGCCGACGCCATCGAACGGGGATTCCGCCAAATCTACCCGCAGGCGCACTACGTGAAGCTGCCGATGGCGGACGGCGGTGAAGGCACGGTGGAGTCGATGGTGGCGGCCACCGGCGGCGAAATCGTTCAGGTGACGGTCACCGGGCCGCTGGGCGAGCCGGTGCAGGGATTTTATGGCCTGCTGGGCGACGGTGAAACCGCGGTGATTGAAATGGCCGCCGCCTCCGGGCTGCACTTGGCGCCGCCCAACCGGCGCGATCCGCGCATCACCACCAGTTATGGCACCGGCGAACTGATGTTGGCGGCGCTGGATCGCGGTGTGAAGGCGATCGTTCTCGGCATCGGCGGCAGCGCCACCAACGACGGCGGCGCCGGAATGATGCAGGCGCTGGGCGTTAAATTGCTGGATAAGGATCGTCGCCCGCTGCCAATGGGCGGCGCGGCGCTGGCACAGCTGGCGCACCTCGATCTCGCCGGGCTGGACGCACGTTGGCAACGGGTGAGCGTAACCGCCGCCTGCGACGTCGATAATCCGCTGTGCGGCGAAAAGGGCGCGTCGGCGGTATTCGGGCCGCAGAAGGGGGCGACGCCGGAGATGGTGGCGCAGCTCGATGCGGCGTTGCACCACTATGGCGAACTGCTGGAGCGGGAAACCGGCCGCGCCGTGCTGACCCAGCCAGGGGCGGGTGCGGCGGGCGGCATGGGGGCGGCGCTGCTTGGCATGCTCGACGCGCGCTTGCGACCGGGCATCGAGATCGTCACTGAAACCCTGCGCCTGGATGAGGCGGTGCGCGATGCCGATTTGGTGATCACCGGCGAAGGGCGGCTGGACAGCCAGTCTGTCCACGGTAAAACGCCGATCGGCGTGGCGCGGGTGGCCAAGCGTCACGGCGTGCCGGTGATCGCCATCGCCGGCAGCCTGACGCCGGATTATTCGGTGGTGCATCAACACGGCATCGATGCGGCGTTTTCGGTGCTCGATCGCATCGTGACGCTGGAAGAAGCGCTGGCGGACGCCGATCGCAATCTGCAGGTGACGGCGCGCAACGTGGCGGCGGTATGGCAGCTGGCGCAAGGAAGAGGCCCACAGGCATAGCCTGTTGCTGTTATCGGTTTCGACGCAGGACTTTTCCGTTACAATAGCCGGCATTAATGGCTGCTGACATCCCGACCCAGAACGGAATGCCGGCCGGAAAGGAAATGAGGGGAACTGAGATGAAGCAAGAGAAACACGGCGTATTGCTGGTGAACCTGGGCACGCCAGATGCGCCGACCTCGTCGGCGGTCAAACGCTATCTGAAGGAATTCCTCAGTGACGACCGCGTGGTCGATACGGCGCCGCTGATCTGGTGGCCGATCCTCAACGGCGCGATCCTGCCGATTCGCTCGCCGCGCGTGGCGAAACTCTATCAGTCGGTGTGGATGGAAGAAGGCTCGCCGCTGCTGGTGTACAGCCGCCGCCAACAGCGGGCGCTGGCGGCGCGCATGCCGAATACGCCGGTGGAGCTGGGGATGAGCTACGGCTCGCCGAGCCTGGCGGAAGCCATCGACAAGCTGCTGGCGCAGGGCGTGACCAACCTGGTGGTGCTGCCGCTCTATCCGCAATATTCCTGTTCCACCAGCGCGGCGGTATGGGACGGCGTAGCCCGGGTGCTGAAAGGCTATCGCCGCTTGCCGTCGGTGGCTTTCATTCGCGACTATGCCGAACACCCGGCCTATATCGCCGCGCTGCAGCAAAGCGTGGAGCGTTCATTCGCCGAACACGGCCAGCCGGACCGTTTGGTGCTGTCATTCCATGGTATCCCCAAACGCTATGCGCGCCTGGGCGACGACTACCCGCAGCGCTGCGAGGATACGCTGCGAGCGCTGAGCGCCGCGCTGCCGCTGGCGCCGGAGCGAGTGATGATGACCTACCAATCGCGCTTCGGCCGTGAGCCGTGGCTGACGCCGTATACCGATGAGACCCTAAAAGGGCTGCCGGCGCAGGGCGTGAAGCACATTCAGCTGATCTGCCCCGGTTTTTCGGCGGACTGCCTGGAAACGCTGGAAGAGATTAAAGAGCAGAACCGGGAGATCTTCCTCAAGGCCGGCGGCGAGAAGTTTGAGTACATCTCTGCGCTGAACGATGAACCGGCGCATATCGATATGATGCAGCAGTTGGTGGCGCAGCGTCTGTAATCATTCATAATCTGTCTATTAGATGCATCATGATCGGGCGGGGATGTGTTAACATTCTCCGCTTGTTAAACCGCCACCACCACCAATCACATGAAATTTCCTGGTAAACGCAAGTCCAAACACTATTTCCCGGTGAGCGCCCGCGATCCGCTTCTGCAGCAGGCCCAGCCCGAAAGTGAAATCAGCACCTCGTATATCGTCGGCATCGACCAGACGCTGGTGGATATCGAGGCGAAAGTGGACGACGCTTTTGTCCAGCGCTACGGCCTGAGCCTGGGCCACTCTCTGGTGATCGAAGACGACGTCGCCGAGGCGCTGTATCAGGAACTGAACGAAAATAATCTGGTCACCCATCAGTTCGCCGGCGGCACCATCGGCAATACCATGCACAACTATTCGGTGCTGGCGGACGACCGCTCGGTGCTGCTCGGCGTGATGTGCAGCAACGTGAAAATCGGCAGCTACGCCTACCGTTACCTGTGCAATACCTCCAGCCGTACCGATCTTAACTATCTGCAGGGCGTAGACGGCGCCATCGGCCGCTGCTTCACGCTGATCGGCGAAAGCGGCGAGCGCACCTTCGCCATCAACCCCGGCCAGATGAATCAGCTGCGCCCGGAAAGCATTCCGGAAGAGGTGATCGCCGGCGCGTCGGCGCTGGTGTTGAGCTCTTATCTGGTGCGCTGCAAGGAGGGCGAGCCGATGAAGGCCGCCACCCTGCAGGCGATCGAATACGCCAAAAAACACGATGTGCCGGTGGTGCTGACCCTGGGCACCAAGTACGTGATCGCCGACAACCCGCAGTGGTGGCGTGACTTCCTGAAGGAAAACGTGTCGATTCTGGCGATGAACGAAGACGAAGCGCTGGAGCTGACCGGGCTGAGCGATCCGCTCACCGCCTCGGACATGGCGCTGGACTGGGTGGATTTGGTGTTGTGCACCGCCGGGCCGAACGGCCTGTATATGGCGGGCTACACCGAAGAAGCCAACAAACGCCAGACCCAGCACCCGCTGCTGCCGGGGCATATCGCCGAGTTCAACCGCTACGAGTTCAGCCGCGCCATGCGCCGCGAGCACTGTGAAAATCCGCTGCGCGTTTATTCGCACATCGCGCCGTATATGGGCGGGCCGGAGAGGATCATGAACACCAACGGCGCCGGCGACGGCGCGCTGTCGGCGTTGCTGCACGATATCGCCGCCAACGGTTATCACCGCCACAACGTGCCGAACTCCAGCAAGCACGTGCGCAGTTACCTGACCTACTCCTCATTGGCGCAGGTGTGCAAATACGCCAACCGCGTCAGCTACCAGGTGCTGAACCAGCATTCGCCGCGCCTCACGCGCGGCCTGCCGGAGCGCGAAGACAGTCTGGAAGAGTCCTACTGGGAACGTTAACCCGCTGAAAAAGAAAAGGTCCGGCATGCCGGACCTTTTTTTATGCGCGGTGCCTCAGATCGGGCAGCCCCCCATTTTTTCTTCTTCGCTCAGGGTATCCAGCTGCAGGATGTTCAGCATGCTGTTGGCGATCTCCCGTTCGCCCATCACCACCTGATTGGCGCCGCGATCGGTGATGTAGGCCACCTCGTCGTCGTAGTGGGCGCGGGCGATGATCTCGATGTTCGGGCGCTTGGCGCGCGCCGAGGCGACGATCTCGCCGGCTTCATAGCCGTTCGGGATGGTCAGCAGCAGCCAGCGTGCGCAGTCGAGCCGCGCCAGATCCATCACTTCCGGATTGGCGGCGTTGCCCAGCACTGTTTTGATGCCCTGCTCGCGCAGCGCTTCCACCCGCGGGCGGGAGTTCTCGATCACCACCAGCGGGATGCCCGCTTCGGCCAGTTTGCCGCCCAGCAGGCTGCCGACGCGGCCGTAGCCGACCACAAGCGCGTGATTGCACATATCCACCGGGATCTGTTTCTCTTCTTCCACCGCCTCTTCGAGGATTTGCTCTTCGATGGTTTCGGTTTTGGCCAGATAGCGTTCCAGCAGGGTGAACAACAGCGGGTTGAGCATGATGGACAAAATGGCGCCGGCCAGCACCAGATTGCGGCCGTGCTCCGACATCATGCCGAGCGCGATGCCGAGGCCCGCCAAAATAAAGGCGAACTCGCCGATCTGCGCCAGGCTGGCGGAAATGGTCAGCGCGGTGCGCTTGGAGTGACCGAACATTTTCACCAGCAGGAACGCGGCGGCGGATTTGCCGAACACGATGATCGCCAGCGTCGCCAGCACCGCCAGCGGTTCGTTAATCACGATCATCGGATCGAACAGCATGCCGACCGAGACGAAGAACAGCACCGCGAACGCGTCGCGCAGCGGTAGGGTGTCGTGCGCCGCGCGGTGGCTCAGCTCGGACTCGTTCAGCACCATGCCGGCGAAGAAGGCGCCCAGCGCGAAGGAAACGTCGAACAGCTTCACCGCGCCGTAGGCGATGCCGAGCGCCAGCGCCAATACCGCCAGGGTGAACAGCTCGCGCGAGCCGGTGCTGGCGGTTTTCGACAGGATCCACGGCACCAAACGGCGGCCGACCACGATCATCAACGCGATGAAGGCGATGACCTTGCCGATGGTTAGCGCCAGCTCCATCAGCAGCTGGCCGCTGCTGGCGTTGTCGTTGCCCAGCATGTTGCCGAAGGCCGGCAGCAGCACCAGCGTCAGCACCATCGCCAAATCTTCGACGATCAGCCAGCCGATGGCGATTTGCCCGCGCTGGCTGTCGATCAATTGCCTCTCCTCCAGCGCGCGCAACAGCACCACGGTGCTGGCGGTGGAGAGGCAGAGGCCGAACACCAGGCCGGAGATCAGATCCCAGCCGAGCAGCTTGGACAGCCCCATGCCGAGCAGGGTAGCGACGGCTATCTGCGCCACGGCGCCGGGTATGGCGATAGATTTTACTGCGAGGAGGTCTTTCAAAGAGAAGTGCAGGCCAACACCGAACATCAACAGGATAACGCCGATTTCCGCCAGTTCCGGCGCCAGTGAGGTGTCGGCGACGAAACCGGGGGTGAACGGGCCGGCGAGCACCCCTGCGGCCAGATACCCCACCAGAGGGGAGATGCGCAGGCGGTTCGCCAGCATACCGAGGAGGAAGGCGAGTACTAACCCTCCGACGATGGTGGTGATGAGCGGTGTTGAATTATGCATCCATACTCCTTCTGGCTATGCATCGCGGCACGGGAGAAACGCAACAAAGTTACGAAAAGATACATTTAGTTTATTGCATTTGTTCGCGGCTTGCTTGGCTAATTTGGCCTTTTTTGTAAAAAAGCAGAGGATTTCGCTTAAGGTGCGTCAATGAGGGGGTTTTGTGCCAGATAAACCAAATAACATTGATTTATCCGTAGGATAACCCGGATGAATAAATACTTTCATCCGGGTAGTTCGCGGGGTTATTGCGGTTTATGCTCCATATTGGGCAGTAGCGCGGTAATAATGCCGATAAGCGGCAGGAAAGCACAGATTTGGTAGACTAGCTCGATACTGGTCAAATCCGCGACATAACCAAGAACTGCCGCGCCTAACCCGCCCATACCGAAAGCAAAACCGAAGAATAAACCGGAAACCATGCCGACTTTACCGGGGATTAGCTCCTGTGCGTAGACCAGGATGGCGGAGAATGCGGAGGCGAGAATAACCCCGATGATCACCGTCAAAATGCCGGTCCAATAGAGGGATGCATGGGGTAAAATAAGCGTAAATGGCGCTGCACCAAGGATTGAGCCCCAAATCACGTATTTACGCCCTATCTTGTCGCCAAGAGGCCCGCCGATGATGGTGCCGGCGGCCACCGCGAACAGGAAGGCGAACAGGTGAATTTGCGCATTCTGCACCGAAACGCCGAACTTATGTATCAGATAAAAGGTGTAATAGCTGCTGATGCTGGCCAGATAGAAGTATTTAGAGAAAATCAGCACAAGCAGAATGCCCAGCGAGTAGGCGACGGTACGTTTTGGCAGCGGTTTCAGCATTGCGGGGCTTTTCGGCTGCCCTTTCGCCGCCCGATGTTGATGTTGGTACCACTTACTGACCTGCAGCAACACCACGATCGCCAGCAGCGCCGCCAGTGAGAACCAGGCGACGTTGCCTTTGCCGTAAGGCGCGATGATCAGCGCCGCCAGCAGCGGGCCGAGCGAGCTGCCGAAGTTGCCGCCCACCTGGAACAGCGACTGCGCCAGGCCGTGCCGCCCGCCGGAGGCCATGCGCGCCACGCGCGAGGATTCCGGGTGGAATACCGATGAGCCGGTGCCCACCAGCGCCGCCGCCAGCAGCACCAGCGGGAAGGTGCTCGCCACCGACAGCAGCAGCAGGCCGGACAGGGTAAAGCCCATGCCGATCGGCAGTGAGTAAGGCTGCGGGTGTTTATCGGTGTAATAGCCGATCAGCGGTTGCAGCAGGGAAGCCGTTAGCTGATAGGTCAGGGTGATCATACCGATCTGTACGAAGCTGAGGTGGAAATCGGCTTGCAGGATCGGGTAAATCGCCAGGATCAGCGACTGGATCATATCGTTGAGCAGGTGAGACACGCTGATGGCGCCGAGGATGGAGAAAGCGGTCCTCTTTACCGTACTGCCCTTGGCGGGCGGCATCGCGCTTTGGCTACTGTCGGTCATATTATTATTAGCCTGATAAGTTGTTGAGCACAGAGATGACATCTTAGGCAGGGCGTTCAATTTTTACCATATCTGAAATAATCAGACTCACATCGCAAAAAATTGAAATCAGCTGTCATTAATTCGCGCTACAATTTCGGCCTCATCATAAAAGCCATTTAATACACGGAGATCCGCCATGCGTTTTTCGCTGAAAACCACCGCATGCGCGTTGGCCGTATCCCTGACGCTGCTGTCGGGGGCCGCCAGTGCCTGGGAAAAGGATAAGACCTACGCCATCACCATTCTGCATACCAACGATCATCACGGTCACTTCTGGCAGAACGATCATGGCGAATACGGTCTGGGCGCGCAGAAAACGCTGGTGGACGGCATTCGCCGCGAAGTGGCGGCGCAGGGCGGCAGCCTGCTGTTGCTGTCCGGCGGCGATATCAACACCGGCGTGCCGGAATCGGATCTGCAGGACGCCGAGCCGGACTTCCGCGGCATGAACCTGGTGGGTTACGACGCGATGGCGATCGGCAACCACGAATTCGACAACCCGTTGAGCGTGCTGCGCCAGCAGGAGAAGTGGGCGACCTTCCCGCTCTTGTCCGCCAACATCTACCAGAAAAGCACAGGCCAGCGCCTGTTCAAGCCTTACGCCTTGTTCGACAAACAGGGCATCAAGATTGCCGTGATCGGCCTGACGACCGACGACACCGCCAAGATAGGCAACCCGGAGTACTTCACCGACATGGAGTTCCGCGTGCCGGCGCAGGAAGCGAAGCAGGTGGTGGAGCAACTGCGCAAGGACGAGAAGCCGGACGTGATTATCGCCGCCACTCACATGGGGCACTATGACAACGGCGAACACGGCTCTAACGCGCCGGGCGACGTAGAGATGGCGCGCAGCCTGCCGGCCGGATATCTCGACATGATCGTCGGCGGCCACTCGCAGGATCCGGTGTGCATGGCCGGCGACAACCGCAAACAGGCGGATTACGTACCGGGCACGCCATGCTCGCCGGATCGTCAGAACGGCACCTGGATCGTGCAGGCGCACGAGTGGGGCAAATATGTCGGGCGCGCCGATTTCGAATTCCGCAACGGCGAGCTGAAGCTGGTGCATTATCAGCTGATCCCGGTGAACCTGAAGAAGAAGGTGGAGAAAGCCGACGGCACCAGCGAGCGGGTGTACTACACCCAGCAGATTGCGGAAGATCCGGCCATGATGAAGCTGCTGACGCCGTTCCAGGATAAGGGCAAGGCGCAGCTGGGCGTGAAGATCGGCAGCGTCAACGGCAAGCTTGAAGGCGATCGCAGCAAGGTGCGCTTCGTGCAGACCAACCTGGCGCGGGTGATGCTGGCGGCGCAGATGGAGCGCGCCGACGCCGACTTCGCCGTGATGAGCGGCGGCGGGGTGCGCGATTCGATTGAAAGCGGCGATATCACCTACAAGAACGTGCTCAAGGTGCAGCCGTTTGGCAACACGTTGGTGCATGTCGATATGAAGGGCCGCGAGGTTGAACAGTATCTGGCGGTGGTGGCCAACATGAAGCCGGATTCCGGCGCCTACGCCCAGTTCGCCAATGTCAGCCTGGTGGCGGACGGCAAGGGCGTCAGCGAGGTGAAGATCAACGGCCAGCCGCTGCAGGCGAATAAAACTTACCGCATGGCGACGCTGAACTTCAACGCGCTGGGCGGCGACGGCTATCCGAAGCTGGACGGGCTGCCGAGCTACGTCAACACCGGCTTTATCGATGCCGAAGTGCTGAAGCAGTACATCGAGAAACACTCGCCGCTGGATGCGGCGGCGTACGAGCCGAAGGGCGAAATCGTCTATCGCTAGAGGCGTCGCGGAACGGCGCTCTCGCTTGTCGCGGGGGCGCCGTTCCCCCCTCGCTTTTCTCCTCTGCATCAACGCCTTTTGTCAGCGTTGCCGTTTTAAACGGCGTCTTACTTTCTTCTCTCCATATACGCCCTCGGCGGGCTGCCCGCCATATTCTTGAAGAAAGTGGCGAAGGCGCTGTCGCTGGAAAACGCCAGCCGACCGGCGACGTCGGATTGGCTCAGCCCTGCGGCCAGCATCTCTATCGCTTTGATCAGGCGCCATTGCTGACGCCACTGTTGATAACCGAGCCCGGTTTCACGGCGGAAAATCCGGCTGATGGTTTTCTCGGAAGCGCCGCTATAGCGCGATAGCTCGTGCAGCGGCGGAAGCATGTCCAGATTGGCCAGATGGCGCAGGCGGCGGTCGCTGGGCAGCGGCAGCAGCGTCAGTTCGCGCGGCGCAGCGGCGATCTCGTCCAGGCAGACCGCCAGAATATTGGCGTAAGGCCCATGCTGCCAGTCGGTGTCGAAGGCGGCGAACGCGATGCGCTCCAACACCTCGCGCAGCAGCGGCGAGGCTGTCAGTACGGCAAGCTGCGCTGGCAGACAGGCATAGCGATCGGCGTCGAGATAAAGCGAACGGTAACCGACGACGCCGTTGACCTGAACGCGGTGAGCCACCTGCGGCGGGATCCAGGCGACTCTGCCCGGCGGCAGCATACAGATGCTTTGGTTGAGCGTGATGCGCATGCTGCCTTGCTGACAGAACAGCAACTGCCCCCTGTCATGCCAATGCGTGCCCGAGTCGTGCTGTGCCAGTTCGGCGGCGATCCCGAGTACGCTGTTGTCGAGCGTATCCGGATTAAAACTGTCCTGCGCCTGAAGCCACGCCATAGTTTGTCCGATTTTGTAAATTTTTCGTCTTTTATATTGTAATCGTCACTGAGACCAGATGCTACCTTGTGCAGCCTATTCTTGGCTACAGGATCTGTTATGCAACGTAAACTGACGCTGACGTTGGCGACGTCGATGATGATGTTTCCCCAGGTGGTGGAGACCATCTACAGCCCGGCATTGACGCATATTGCGCACGGTTTCCGGGTCAGTGCAGAAATGGCGGCGCAAACGCTCTCTTGTTACTTTTTCGCCTTTGCGCTGGGCGTGGTGGTATGGGGGCGGATGTGCGACGTCATCGGACGCCGTCCCACCATTTTGGCCGGGCTGACGCTCTATCTGCTGGCTTCCCTCGTTGCGCTGTTCAGCGGCAGCTTCAGCGTGCTGCTGGCCGCGCGGGTGCTGGCCGCCTTTGGCGCAGCGGTCGGTTCGGTCGGGACGCAAACGGCGATTCGCGATCGCTTCGACGGTTATAAATTGGCGCGGGTATTCTCGGTGATGGGGATCGCCATGGCGATCAGCCCAGCGGTTGGCGTGTTGAGCGGCGCAGTGCTGACTCACTATTGGGGCTATCAGGGGGTGTTCGGCGGTTTGGCGCTGTTGGCGGCGCTGTTGCTGGGCTATGCCGGTTGGCAACTGCCGGAGACGCGTCCGCAACAGGTGGTGAAGAATTCATTTTTCGGCACGCTGGGACGGATGGTCAAGGACGGGGATATTTGGCTCAGCGCGCTGTTGGTGGCGTTGTTCAATATTTGCATGTTCAGCTATTACCAGCTGGCGCCATTCCACTTCTCGGCGTTGGCGCTGCCGGCGCAGTGGTTCGGCTATACCGGTTTGGTGTTGGCGGCCGGGGTGGGTATCGGCGCGGCGATCAACACGTTTTTGAGCGGCAAGCACTGGCTGTTCCCCGCGCTGTTGATGCTGGCCTGCGGATTATCGCTGACCGGCGGCTTGCTGGTACTGCTGCTGGAAGGGACCTTGTGGTTCGTTCTGCCGATGATGCTGGTGGTGATGGCGTACGGCATTGCCATTCCCAATATTTTGGCGCGCGCGCTGCGCCATTATAAAGACTGCATGGGCACCTCCGGCGCCATCCTTGGCCTGATGTATTACCTGATGCTAGGCGGTGGCCTGGTGCTGGCCGGGTTGTCGCAGCACCTGGGCGCCGTGCTGTCGCTCTGCAGCCTTGGCGCGCTGCTGTTGGCGTGGCGGGTGGTGCACAACGAGCGTCGTTTGGCGATGTCTGAGCGTATCTGAATGATAAGCGGGCCGGACATTCTCGCCACCGCCGCCTTCCAATGATAGCCTGAGCGACAATTTGGTTTTGATAACGCAAACGGGAAGATGACATGTTGAAAACCGCAGGCTGGCTGTTGCCCGCCATCGTGGCGCTGGTGGGGTGTTCGTCATCCGGCGAACGCCATGGACAAACCCTCGCTCAGGCGCTGGCGCCCCTCGGCCAGGACAAGGCGTTGGTCGGGGCGTCGAGCGGCGTGATGGTGCGCGATGCCGACAACGGCAAGGTGCTGTATCAGGCGCATGCGGATCAGCGTCTGGCGCCAGCGTCCAACATGAAGATGTTCACCTCTCTGGCGGCCTTCGGCGTGCTGGGGGCGGATTACCGCTTTGAAACCCGGCTGCTGGCCAGCGGCAAACAGCGCGGCGATACGTTGCATGGGGATCTCTATCTGCAGGGCAGCGGTGACCCTACGCTCCACCCGGACGATCTCGATACCTTCGCCGCCACCTTGGCGCAGCGCGGCATTCGCCATATCCAGGGGCGGCTGATCCTGGACGCCGGCGCCTTCGATCAGACACCATTCGGCCCCGGCTGGAGCTGGGATGATGAACCCTTTGCCTTCGCCGCGCCGATTTCGGCGCTGAACTATGCCTTTACCCCCGGCGGCGATATCAACGTGGTACAGGTGGAGGTGCGGCCGGGCGCTCGCGCCGGCGCGCCGGGACGGGCGAGCTTCTATCCCGCCAATGACGCGGTGACGCTGGTCAATCGCACCACCACCGGCAGTGACACCGCTCTGACGTACGAGCGCCGGCCGGGCAGCAACCGGATCGTGGTCAGCGGCACCATCGCCGCGCAGGCGGAGGCCAGCTCGCGATTGATTACTGTCGATCAACCGGCCCTCGTCGTCGGCGCTTTATTGCAACATGCTCTGCGCGCGCACGGCATCACCCTGCGCGGCAACGCTGAAGAGGGCGTGACGCCGGCCGGCGCACAGCTGCTGGCGCAAAAAACCTCGCCGCCGCTCTCCCGCCTGGTTGTCACCTTCCTGAAAGTGTCCAATAACGGCTACGGCGAGATATTGACCAAGGCGATGGGCCGCAAGACGCAAGGCAAAGGGGATTGGGCCGCCGGTCTTCAGGCGATAAACGGATTTGTGCAAAGCCAGGGCATCGCGGCCGACGCGTATCGCCAGGTGGACGGTTCTGGGCTGTCGCGCATGAACCAGATCACGCCGCAACAGTTGACGACGCTGCTGCTGGCGGCCAGAAAACAGCCGTGGTTCGCCGACTGGTATCGTGCCTTGCCCGTCGCGGGCGAGCCGGGGTTGCTGGTGGGCGGCACGCTGCAAAGCCGCATGGTGAAAAGCGCGGCGGCGGGGCGCGCTCACGCCAAGAGCGGTTCCATGACCGGCGTATCGTCGCTCAGCGGCTATGTCGATTCGGCGACCGGGCGGCCGCTGGCGTTCGCCATCATCAGCAATAACTATCTGGTGCCCGGCGCGCAGGTGAAGGCGCTGGAGGATCGCCTGGTGGAAACGCTGGCAGCCTGTGACGCCACGGTGGTGTGCCGCTGAGTATGCGGCGTCAGTCGCGTTTGGCGATGTCGGCGAAGCTGCCGGCCAGCAGGCGGCACAGATCGGCGGCGGCCAGCTCGATATCCAGCCCGCGTTTGCCGCCGGAAACGTAAATGGTGGCGAACGCTTGCGCCGGGCTGTCGATCACCGTCGGCAGCCGTTTTTTCTGCCCCAGCGGGCTGATGCCGCCCACCAGATACCCGGTGACGCGCTGCGCCAGCTGCGGATCGGCCATCTCGGCCTTTTTGGCGCCGAGGGCGCGGGCAACCTTTTTCAGATCCAACTGGGTTGCGACCGGCGTGACCGCCACTGCCAGGTGTTTGGCGTCGCCGTTCAACGCCACCAGCAAGGTTTTGTAAACCCGATCGGCATCCAGCCCCAGCTTTCTCACCGCTTCGTCGCCGAAGTTGGTTTCGTCGCTGTCGTGGTGATAAGGATGAAGGGTGAAGGCGACCTTTTGTTTCTCAAGCAGAACGACTGCGGGCGTCATGGTATGTTGTCCAAAATGTCCCCGGCGGGGAAGGGGTGATAATCAGCCTTAAAAATACAAAAATCCAACCAGCCAGGCAACCAGAGCGGCTGTTACATAAAGCGGGTTGCCAAGATATTCACCGGGTTGCTACCCTGTTTACTGTAACCGTTAACACGGTTGCTATGCGTATAACTAGAATACAAGAAATTCCTCTTTGACTGGCCAATAGCGATATTGGCCACTTTTTTACCCCTGTGGCTGCAGCATCGCCGGCAGGTTATCCTCGCCATACAGGTGCAATGCGCCAACCGCCACCACATAGTCTCCGGCCGGCAGCGCCTCCAGCTGACGCCGCCAGTCGCGATTGCGCTGATGCATCAGCACGTCGTAAAGCCCGGCGCTGAAGGTGGCCGGCAGCGTGTCCAGCGTGCCGCGCGGTTTGGCGTCCAGCCACCAGCTCACCATGGTTTGCAGCAGCCGCGCGTTGGTATGCCAGTGCTCCAGCGTATCGCGCAGCAGCGCGATGCCGCCTTCCGGCAGCTGTTCCAGCATCGCCAATTGCTGCTGCGCCCCCTCGAGTTCGATCACCGGTTTGTCCTGCGCTCTGGCGGCCTGCAGCAGCTGATAATCTACGCCGTACTCTGCGCGCAGCCCCAGACGCTGAGCCTGCCGCGCCTGCATCATCAGCGCCACCTGCCAGCCGGGCAGGGTGGCGAAGGCGTGCGGATCGGCGCCCAGTTCGTGGCACAGCGCCAGCAGCTGTTGATATTCTTCGGCGGACAGGCGCTGTTCCAGCTCCGGCTGTTGCTCTGCGTGGTCGAAAGGGGAGGCGGCGCCGGTGATATCGGCTTCGACGATCAGCGCGTCGGCCTGTTGCAGCCGGGCGGCCAGCCGGGGCGGCAGCGGCGACATATCGACGGTGCCCATATGGATGCTGCCCACCAGATGGAGCCGACGCTCGCCCGGCAGAGTGATGTCCAGCGCCGGATAAGCGTAACTTTTGGGCGAGATCAGGCCGAGAAAGGCGGCGAGGCGGCGTAGCAGTTGACCCATACGGCGTGGCTCCTGAATAACGGGTGCGCGTTTTCGCGTGCAAGGCGAGGGAAAATCGTCATTCATGCTAAACGCTATCCGCCGCGCAGGGAAGCCCGGAAAACAGCGGGGCGCCTTGACGGGCGCCCCGAAGCTTACTTCCTGGGTTTAAAACGCAGCAGCCGGTTGGCGTTGCTGACTACGGTAATCGACGACAGCGCCATCGCCGCGCCCGCCACCACCGGGCTGAGCAGCGTGCCGGTCAGCGGGTAGAGCACGCCGGCAGCGATCGGAATGCCCAGCGTATTGTAGATAAAGGCGCCGAACAGGTTCTGCTTCATGTTGCGCAGCGTGGCCTTCGACAGCTCGACCGCATCCGCCACCCCGTGCAGGCTATGACGCATCAGGGTGATGGCGGCGGTCTCGATGGCGATGTCGCTGCCGCCGCCCATCGCGATGCCCACGTCGGCCTGCGCCAGCGCCGGGGCGTCGTTGATGCCGTCGCCGACCATCGCCACGCGTTGCCCCTGCGCCTGCAGCTGTTTGATCGCCGCCGCTTTGCCGTCCGGCAGCACGCCGGCAATCACCCGATCGATACCGGCCTCTTTGGCGATGGCGTTGGCGGTCACCGGGTTGTCGCCGGTCAGCATCACCAGCTGATATCCCTGCTGGTGCAGGCGCTGCAGCGCCGCGATGCTGTCCTCGCGCAGCGGATCACGAATGGCGAACAGCGCGGCCGGTTTACCGTCAACGGCCAGCAGCACCGGCGTCACGCCGCGTTCGGCCTGGGCGCGCATCGGCGCCTCCAGTTCGTCGGCCGCGACCTGATGCTGTTTCAGCAGCGCGGCGTTGCCCAGCAGCACCTGCACGCCGTCGATCTCCCCGCTGACGCCGGCGCCGCGCAGGGTGCGGAACTGCGCCACCTGCGGCAGCGTTTGCCCGGCGGCGCGTTCCATGATGGCGCGCGCCAGCGGGTGATTGGAGCCTTGTTCCAGCGCTGCGGCCCAGCCGAGCGCCTGCTGTTCGCTGACCTGATTGAAGGTCAGGATCTCCACCACCTGCGGTTTCCCTTCCGTCAGGGTGCCGGTTTTATCGAACACCAGGGTATCCAACTGGCTGGCCTGCTGCAGGGCGTCGGCGTCGCGCACCAGCACGCCGAATTCCGCCGCGCGGCCCACGCCGGAGATGATCGACATCGGCGTCGCCAATCCCAACGCACATGGGCAGGCGATGATCAGCACCGTGGTGGCGATCACCAGCGTATAGACCAACTGCGGCTGCGGACCAAAGAAGTACCACACCGCCGCGCTGAACAGGGCGATAGCCACCACCGCCGGCACAAACACCGCCGAGACGCGGTCGGCCAGTTGGCCGATCGCCGGTTTACTGCTCTGCGCCTGACGCACCAGTTTGATGATGCGCGCCAGCGTGGTTTGGCTGCCGATGGCGGCGGCGCGGAACAGCACGCTGCCGTCGTCGACCACCGTCCCGGCATGCACCGTGTCGCCAGGGCCTTTTTGCTGCGGCACCGCTTCGCCGGTCAGCATCGCTTCATCCAGCCAGACTTCGCCCTGCACGATTTCACCGTCGACCGGCACGCGATCGCCGGTGGTCAGCCGCAGCGTCATGCCGAGCTGCACCTCCGCCAGCGGAATATCGCGCTCGCCGTCGTCAGTCACCAGCCGCGCGGTAGGCGGCGTCAGATCGAGCAGCCGCTCCAGCGCCTGCGAAGAACGCTGGCGGGCGCGCTGTTCCAGCGCATGGCCGAGGTTGATCAAACCGATGATCATCGCGCTGGCCTCGTAATAGAGGTGGCGCGCCGCCATCGGGAAGAAATCGGGCCAAATGTTGACGGCGATCGAATAGAGCCAGGCGGCGCCGGTGCCGAGCGCCACCAGGGTGTCCATGGTGGCGCTGCCGTTCATCAACGCGCGCCAGGCATTGCGGTAGAAGTGCCCACCGGCGAACACCATCACCGCCAGGGTGATGACGCCGACCAGCAGCCAGGGGCGCTGGGTTTCCGGCGTCAGCATCATGCTGCCGCCGAACAGCCCCCAGGCCATCAGCGGAATACCCAACGCCAGCCCCAGCGCCGCCTGCCAGCTAAAGCGCTTCATGTTGGCGCGTGCGGTCTGTTGCTGACGTTCGCGGCGTTCGGTTTCGTCCTGAATCATCTCGGCGCCGTAGCCGGCTTTTTCCACCGCCGCCACCAGCGCCTGCGCATCGGCGGCGCCGGTCACCAGCGCGCTGCGCTCCGCCAAATTGACGCGCGCATGCTCCACGCCGGGAACGCTTTGCAGCGCCTGCTGCACCTTATTGACGCAGCTGGCGCAGGTCATGCCGCTGAGCAGCAGCTGTACGCTGTCGTCCGCGCTGTCGGTTGCCGGAAGAGAAGGTTGCGCCGCTGGCTGAACGTCCGGCAACGAAGGTGTTGCGTCAGTCAACGGCTCAGTTTTTGGGACGACGGCGCCCGCCACGCTGGCGTGATAACCGGCATGTTCCACCGCGGCGATCAGCGCCTGCGGATCGGCATCGCCGTACACTTTCGCGTTGTCTATCTCGACCTCGGCGGCGAACACGCCCGGCACCGCTTCCAGCGCCTTGCGGGTGCTGCCGACGCAGTGCATGCAGCTCAGGCCGCTCAACTGCAGTTCGGTGTCGGCGCGCGGCGCGACTTCTGCCTGATAGCCGGCGGCGATCACGCTGTCGATCAATGCGCTGTCCGACGCTTCGCCGGTCACTTTGGCGTAATGGACGTTAACCTCCGCCTGTTCGACATCGCTGCGGCTTTCCAGGGCTTTTTTCACCCGCTGCGCGCAGTTCATGCAGGACAATCCCTGCAATGCCAGCATAGTGGTGTGTGACATGATTGAACTCCTTGCGTAGAGGCGGTGTTTAAAGGTTGACCGCCTGACCTGTTTTCACTAAGAATGGAGCTTAAACCTTCCAGCAAGGGTAAGGTCAAGGAGGGAAAATGAATATTAGCGACGTCGCGAAAAAAACCGGTTTAACCAGCAAGACGATTCGTTTTTACGAAGAGAAAGCGTTGATTACCGCCCCGATTCGCAGCGACAACGGTTACCGCCACTATTCCGCCAAGCATGTCGAAGAGCTGACGCTGCTGCGTCAGGCGCGGCAGGTGGGCTTCAACCTGGACGAGTGCCGCGAGCTGGTAGCGTTGTTCAACGATCCGGCCCGCCACAGCGCCGATGTGAAGGCGCGCACGCTGCAGAAGGTGGCGGAGATCGAAAAGCACATCAGCGAGCTGGGGAACATGCGCCAGCGCCTGTTGACGCTGGCGGAACAATGCCCGGGCGACGAGGGGGCGGAGTGCCCCATCATCAATAACCTGGCGGGGTGTTGTCATCAGGTGACTGCGGCCAAATAATTCGGACAGCGAGTTGTCCACCTGCGTGTGGCACAACCCGTTGTTTTGGTGCAATGAAGGGCCGAACTTTAAAGTCTTTGTGTCGATTGAGACGCACAGACTTCAAAGAGGTGGTTCTATGACGAGCAGTTCTGACAGCGTTGCCGCGCTTACCGTTATCCCTAGTTTTGAAGCTCTAAGAGCCTATGTACCTGCGCAGGCTGGCGTGAGGGTTAGACTTAACGCGTGGAAGGAAGGTGGGATATATGGTGGCGGAGATTTTATTTCTGTCGCTGGTGTGAAAGTTGATGATGGTGGTCACGTCGCGCAAACAACCGGGTTCTATTGGGAAAGGATCGCCGGCTCGGTTAATCTTTATGATTATGGGATAGAAACTACGAATAGGACGACATCAAGTTATGTTGATGTCACCGGAAGCTTACAGGCGGCTATAAACAAAGCGATTGAAAAAAAATGCGCTTTGGTGAGCGAGTTTCCTAAAGCTGGATCTTATGCACAAGTAGGGTTATTTATTTCATCCTCTATCAATATCACCGGGTTGACTTCTCTATCCGGTGCTCTCCACTTATTTATTAAGTCGTCTTCTTTTATTCCAAAGACTGATCTTGGGTTGAGACTTCCCTGGGTCGTCATTAACCAGAATGGGCAGTATGACGGAAAAGGTTTAGTGTATGGAACAACCCAAGGTAATCAGGATCTGGATACCATCACTATTTACAATATGGATGGCTACACGGGTAAAGCGATTAATGGCCAACTGCATACGCTTTCAGGTTCCAGAGTTCAATTTCTCTCTTCAATGCACATGAATGGTGCAGGCGTCTATTTTGCTTCTACGTTTGATAACGTATTTAATGACGTCAGGGCGCTGTTCTGTGGCAATGAGATGATGTTCGGTATCGACTTTACCAGTTATCCCGCTGCAACCGGATCGGCGTTTGATGAATCTAACGCCAATACGATCCACTCTTTAATGGCTCATGACTGTAGAGAGAAAGCTTGGCGAGTATCAGGTTCAAAAAATTGGCTGGCAAAAGTTCATGAAGAAGGCACGTTAGTCACTAAGGCAACTGTTGAAACCCCCAACTCTGCCGAAAAAAGAAATGGATATGGCTATATGAATAGCTACTTTTCTTCCGTAGGTGGCGGTGCCGGCGTGATTAATATCTATGCCTCTACAAATAGTACGGTTGAGCATGTTCATACTTTCGGTGCAACGGCAACTGCTGTCGGGAATCTTTCGTCAACGGCGAATGTTTCAATTATACCTGGTGATCCCGCTCCGAATGGGGGGGCTATAGGGACAGTCTTTGCCAAAGACATTGTAGTTATGGCTAATGCCCGCGTCAATTTAGACTCTGTTAGAACGGTAGGTGGAGTAGATATTCGTGACGATAACTCATCCGTATCCAGAGGCAATATTGCGGGTAACCTACAGCTCTCTTCTGCCGCCAAGATTTTAAATAGTTACATCGGTGGCGATGTGATTTCTACGTCGATGCCCAGACTCACTAATTGCGACCTGCAAAAGAGCTTTACCGGCGGCGGGAGTCTGCAAAATACGAAAGTCGTTGGCAATGTAACAACGGTCGATGCGCTGCGGTTGGTTCTGGTTGATGTTTCTTTAGCAACGCTGATGGTTACCGGGAAAGGCGTTTTGTTGGATGTTCAAGGGGGCAACTTTAACCGTATGACCTTTGCCGATGGAGTTACGGGTAGATGGATAATCTTTCCGTCGCCTAGGGTGAATGTGACGGTGGATAATTGGATACCTCCAACATTTGCCGCGGGCCACGGATTATTCACCATCAACCCGCTTTCGAACAAGATTTACACGGTTCGAAACGGCATGTGGGTGGATTATAAGGCGTAAAATACCAGCTCTGCTGGCAGGATGAGTGAGCCGGGTGTGGGCTAGCCCGGCTCACTTGTTAACGCGATGAAGAAGGCAGGGCGCGGATCACCAGCGTCACGCCTTCCACCGCCACCACTTCCACTTCGGTGCCGGCGGGCAGATCTTCCGCCGCCTGCGCGCGCCAGCTGCTGTCGCCGATATTGATGCGCCCCATGCCGTTGTGCATCGGCTCCGTCAGCGTGGCGCGGGTGCCGATCAGCTGACGGTTGCGCTGGTTGAGCACCGGCGAACCGCCGGATGCGGCCGCCGGGCGGCGACGCAGCCAGTACCACCACAGATAGGCGACGACGACGGTCAGGACGGCGAAGATCACGCCTTGCCATTCCCAGGAAAGCGGTGGCAGCAGCCAGATCAAGGCGCCGACCAACAGCGCCGCCACGCCGCTCCACAGCAGGTAGCCGCCGGCGCCGAGCATTTCCGCCGCCAGCAACACGCCCCCGAGAGAGAGCCAGAACCACAGCGGATTCGCCGCGATCAGTTCGAGCATGATTATTTGCCTTTGCTTTCTTTCAGCAGTTCGGTAATGCCGCCGATCGAGCCGAGCAGGCTGCTGGCGTCCAGCGGCATCATCACCACCTTGCTGTTGTTGGAGGAACCGATCTTCTGCAGCGCGTCGGTGTATTTCTGCGCCACGAAGTAGTTCACCGCCTGAATGTTGCCGCTGGCGATGGCGTCGGACACCAGCTGGGTGGCGCGCGCCTCGGCCTCGGCGGCGCGTTCACGCGCTTCCGCCTGCAGGAACGCCGACTGACGTTCGCCCTCGGCCTTCAGGATCTGCGATTGCTTCTCCCCTTCGGCGCGCAGAATGGCCGCCTGACGCACCCCCTCCGCCTCCAGGATGTCGGCGCGCTTGGTGCGCTCGGCCTTCATCTGGGCGTTCATCGAGGCGATCAGTTCCGCCGGCGGCCGCACGTCGCGGATCTCGATACGGGTGATTTTCACCCCCCAAGGATTGGTCGCTTCATCGACGATGTGCAGCAGGCGGCTGTTGATGCTGTCACGCTGCGACAGCATTTCGTCGAGCTCCATTGAGCCGAGCACGGTGCGGAAGTTGGTCATGGTCAGGTTGACGATCGCCTGTTCGAGGTTGCTGACCTCGTAGGCGGCGCGCGCCGGATCGACCACCTGGATAAAGCACACCGCGTCGATGGCGACGTTGGCGTTATCGCGGGAAATCACCTCTTGGGAAGGGATGTCCAGCACCTGCTCCATCATGTTGATTTTGCGGCCGATGCGGTCCATGAACGGCACCACCAGGTTCAGGCCCGGCATCAGCGTTTTGGTGTAGCGGCCGAAGCGTTCTACCGTCCATTGGAACCCCTGCGGCACAATTTTGACGCCGGCGAACACCACAATCAGCGCGACGACGATCACGATGGGAATAAAAGTAAGCATGCAAACCTCCTGTCAGACATATGTAAACAGATATTACGTCAGCGCCGGAAAAATGCCTACTGATACCGCGACTTAATCCAGGGCGCTGACGCAACCCGCGAGCGGTGGATCCCGCGTCTGGAGCAGAGTGTTGTCACGACAAGTGTGGCACAGCTGAAAAATAAGTATGCCTAAATGGCATGATTTCAATAATTTTTATTCATTTCATGATGTTGCTCGCCTTGGCTAGAGTAAAAACACCCCCGTGTTTACCGTCAAAAATTTGTCATTTTCATTTGCGACTATGCTTTTTGAAATGACATTTCGGCCAAGGATTGTTATGGATTCGCTCAGTGTTGATGAACTCGCCCAGAAGAACGATCGCTGGTATCGCATTGTGGAGGAGATGTTGGCGGAAGCCGGCGTCGCCATCAACGGCCCGCGCGCCTGGGATATCCGGGTGCATAACCCGGCGCTGTTCAAACGCATTTTGCAGGAAGGCTCGCTCGGCTTCGGCGAAAGCTATATGGACGGCTGGTGGGAGTGCGAACGGCTGGACATGCTGTTCACCCGCATTCTGCAGGCCGGCGTCGATGAACGGCTGCCGAAAAGCCTGAGCGACATCGCGCGCATCGCCTATGCCCGGCTGTTCAATCGCCAATCGCGCAAGCGTGCCTGGCAGGTGGGCAAAGAGCACTACGACATCGGCAACGACCTGTTCCGGGCGATGCTCGATCCTTATATGCAATACTCCTGCGGCTACTGGAAAGAGGCGCAGACGCTGGAGCAGGCGCAGCAGGCCAAGCTCAGGATGATCTGCGAAAAACTGCAGTTGAAACCGGGCATGACGCTGCTGGATATCGGCTGCGGCTGGGGCGGATTGGCGCAGTTTGCGGCGCAAAACTACGGTGTCTCGGTGCACGGCGTGACCATTTCGGCCGAGCAGCAGAAGCTGGCGCAGGAACGCTGCGCCGGGCTGGACGTCGAGATCTTGCTGCAGGATTACCGCGATCTGGATCGTCAGTTTGATCGCATCGTGTCGGTCGGCATGTTCGAGCACGTCGGGCCGAAAAACTACGAAACCTACTTCAGCGTCGCGGTGCGCAACCTGAAGCCCGACGGTCTGTTCCTGCTGCACACCATCGGTTCCAATCAGACCGATCTCAACGTCGACGCCTGGATAGACAAATACATCTTCCCCAACGGCTGCCTGCCTTCGGTGCGGCATATCGCCGAGGCCAGCGAAGGGCGTTTCGTGATGGAGGATTGGCACAACTTTGGCGCCGATTACGATCGCACGCTGATGGCCTGGCTGGAGAATTTCAAACGGGCGTGGCCGGATCTGATGGGCGGTTATTCCGAGCGCTTCGAACGCATGTTCACCTATTACCTGAACGCCTGTGCCGGCGCGTTCCGATCGCGCAACATTCAGCTATGGCAGGTGTTGTTCAGCCCGGCGGGCGTGGAGGGCGGGGTGCGGGTCTATCGCTAATCCCCGTCATATTTCAAGCTGGCTGCACGTTCGAGCCCTGGTCACTTAGTTATCTAAGCTCCCAGGGCTTCTCACATTTGCCGCCTGGATGCAGCTTCAAGTATGACGGATATCAGTACAGCAGGGAGTACAGCTGGCGGCGATATTTAGCGGCCAGCGCGTCGCCGGTGCCGAGCGCGGCCAGAATGTCCATCAGGGTTTTGCGCGCGCTGCCGTTGGCGGCGGCCAGATCTTTCTTCAGATGCCCCATCAGCAGTTCCAGCGCTTCTTCGTTACGCCCGACCTGATGCAGTTGCAGCGCCAGCTGCACCGCCAGTTCGACGTTGTCCGGCTGCTGCTGCACCTGCTGTTGCAGCTGTTGGATTTCCGGCGTGTCCGCCGCCTGCTTCAACAGTTCAATCTGCGCCACCAGGCCCTGATAGCGGGTATCGCGATCCTGCAGCGGGATGGTCGCTAGCACCGCTTCGGCGTCTTCGCTGCGGTTGAGCGCGATCTGAGTTTCGGCCAGCGTCAGGCCGATGTCGCTGCGCTGTTGGCTGCTCTGCCAGGCGTCTTTCAGCAGCGGCAGCGCTTCGGCGGCGTTGCCGGCGGCCAGCAGCTCCTGCGCCTGCGCCAGTTTCAAATCTTCTTCCTTCGGCAGGAAACGCTGCAGCAAGTCGCGGATCGCTTCTTCCGGCTGCGGGCCCTGGAAGCCGTCGACCGGCTGACCGTCTTTGAACAGGTAGACCGTCGGAATGGAACGCAGCCCGAATTGTGAGGCGATCATCTGTTCGGCGTCGCAGTCCACCTTGGCCAGAATGAACTGACCGGCGTATTCCGCCGCCAGCTTGTCCAGCACCGGCGTGAGCTGCAGGCAGTGTTGGCTGCGCTCGGACCAGAAGTAGAACAGCACCGGTGTGGACATCGATTGTTCCAGCGTCTGGTGCAGGTTAGTTTCGTTAATATCAACAACAGCTTGAGCTAGCATCTTTTTTCTCTCTGATCGTGCGGAGCCATGGGGTGTAGATGGGGGCGCGCCGCCATTCTTCAACCCCGTCGGGCGAATTAAGCGTTGCTGCGCAGCAGCCAATCCAGACAGCGGCCCGGCAAAATGCGGCGCAGCACGCTCATCGCGTGCGCCAGCAGGGTGACCGGATAGCGCAGTTTGGCGCGCGGGCTTTCCAGCGCGTGGCGCAGTTTGGGCAGAATGGCCTCCGGCGGCAGCGTCAGGCGCTTGGCGATGCCGGGATTGTGCACCGGTTTGTCGCTCTGCGCCTGATTGACGTTCTGGCTAAAGTGGGTAGAGATCGGCCCTGGTTCGATCAGGCTGACCTGAATGCCGCTGCCGTGCAGCTCCATGCGCAGTGCGTCCGACCAGGCTTCCAGCGCGAACTTGCTGGCGGCGTAGGCGCCGCGCCCGGCGCTGGAGACCAGGCCCATCACCGAACTGGTCTGAATGATCCGCCCTTCGCCGTGCGGCAACATCGCCGGCAACAGCAGCTGGGTCAGTTGGTGGGTGCCGAACAGGTTGGTGGCGAACTGCCGTTCCAGCTGGCTGCGCGAAATGCGGCTGAGCGGGCCGTAAACGCCGAAACCGCCGTTATTGAACAGGCCGTACAGGCGGCCGTCGGTCAGCGCGATCACCTCGGCGGCGGCGCGCTCGACGCTGGCGCTGTCGTCCAGATCCAGCTCGATGCCTTCCAGCCCGAGCTGGCGCATGTTTTCCACGTCCTGCGGCTTGCGGCAGGCGGCCAGCACCCGGTAGCCGCGGTTGCGCAGATCCTGCGCCGCAATCAAGCCAATCCCGCTGGAACAGCCGGTTATCAATACCGCTTTTTGCATAACTTTACCTAGTGTACGACCCTAATTTAGTGAGACTCATGCTTTACTAGAGGCTCCAGGCGCTCCGCCATCCAGGTGGCGATAAACGGCTGGGCGTCCCCATTGGGGTGCAATCCGTCATCCTGCATCCATTCCGGCTTCACCACCACCTGTTCCATATAGAACGGCAGCAGCGGAATGTTGAACTGCTTGGCCAGCGCCGGGTAGACGGCGCCGAACGCTTCAGTATAGCGGCGGCCGTAGTTCGGCGGGATGCGGATCTGCATCAGCAGCGGCTGCGCGCCGGCCTGCTGCACCAACGTGATGATTTGGCCGAGATCGCGCTGTACGTCCTGCGCCGGGAAGCCGAGCAGGCCGTCGTTGGCGCCCAGCTCGATCAGCACCCAGCGCGGCTGATGGTGTTTCAGCAGCGCGGGCAGACGCGCCAGCCCCTGCGCGGCGGTGTCGCCGCTGATGCTGGCGTTGACCAGCTGCGGCGCGCCCGGTTTTTTCTGCCACTGTTCGGCCAACAGCGTCGGCCACGCCCGCTCGAGCGGCAGGCGGTAACCGGCGCTTAAACTGTCGCCTAAAATCAACAAGGTATCGGCGGCGGCAGCGCGTAAACTGAATAATCCCAACAGCAAAAGGAAGGGAAGATGCCAGCGGAAAACGTTCTTGAAGTTCATCATCTTAGTAAACACGTTGGTCAGGGTGAGCATCAGCTCACCATCCTTACCGGAGTCGAGCTGCTTGTCAAACCCGCGCAGACGATCGCCTTGATCGGCGAATCCGGATCGGGGAAATCGACCTTGCTGGGCATTTTGGCCGGGCTGGATGACGGCAGCGAAGGCGAGGTGCGTTTGCTCGGCGAGTCGCTGACCGCGCTGGACGAAGAGGGGCGCGCCGCGCTGCGCGCCAGGGACGTCGGCTTCGTGTTTCAGTCGTTCATGCTGGTGCCGACGCTGAACGCGCTGGAGAACGTGCAGCTGCCGGCGCTGTTGCGCGGCGAGAGCGACAGGCAGAGCCGCGAGCAGGCGGTGCAGCTGCTCGAGCAGTTGGGGCTGGGCAAGCGGCTCGATCACCTGCCGGCGCAGCTGTCCGGCGGCGAGCAGCAGCGCGTAGCGCTGGCGCGCGCCTTCAGCGGCCGACCGCGGGTGCTGTTCGCCGATGAACCGACCGGCAACCTCGATCGTCAGACCGGCGATCGCATCGCCGACCTGCTGTTTTCCCTCAACCGCGATTTTGACACTACCCTGATCCTGGTGACCCATGACGAAACCCTGGCGGCGCGCTGCCAGCGGCGGCTGCGGCTGCGCGAAGGCAAGCTGTGGGAGGAAGCATGATCTGGCGCTGGTTCTGGCGCGAATGGCGCTCGCCGTCGCTGCTGATCGTGTGGCTGGCGCTGACGCTCTCCGTCGCCTGCGTGCTGGCACTGGGCAGCATCAGCGATCGCATGGACAAAGGGCTCAGCCAGCAGAGCCGCGATTTTATCGCCGGCGATCGGGTGCTGCGCAGCGCGCATCCGGTGCCGGAAGGCTGGCTGCTGGACGCGCAGCAACAGGGGCTGAAGGTGAGCCGTCAGCTGTCGTTCACCACCATGACCTATGCCGGCGATCGGCCGCAGCTGGCGGACGTGAAAGCCACCGATTTGGCCTATCCGCTGTACGGCAAGCTGGAAACGCGCCCGGCCAACATCCAGCCTGAACCGGGCAGCGTGCTGGTGGCGCCGCGTTTGCTGGCGCTGCTGAACGTGAAAGTGGGGGATTCGCTGGAGGTGGGCGATACCACGCTGCGCATCGCCGGTGAAATTATTCAGGAGCCGGACGCCGGTTTCAATCCGTTCCAGACCGCGCCGCGCATCATGATCAACCTGGCGGACGTCGATAAGACCGGCGCAGTGCAGCCGGGCAGCCGCCTGACCTACCGCTACATGTTCGCCGGCGCCGAGCCGGATATTCAGCGTTACGAAGAACGGCTGACGCCGCAGTTGACGCCGGATCAGCGCTGGTTCGGGCTGCAGGAGTCCGGTAGCGCGCTGGGCAAGTCGCTGCAGCGCTCCCAACAGTTCCTGCTGTTGTCGGCCCTGCTGACGCTGCTGTTGTCGATCGCCGCCGTGGCAGTGGCGATGAGCCACTATTGCCGCAGCCGCTACGATCTGATCGCGGTGCTGAAAACCCTTGGCGCCGGGCGCGGCGCGCTGCGCAAATTGATCGTCGGCCAGTGGCTGGCGGTGATGGCGCTGGCGGCGGTGTGCGGCGGGGCGATCGGGCTGGCGTTCGAGGCGCTGTTGATTCGCCTGCTGAAGCCGGTGTTGCCGGCCGCGTTGCCCGCCGCCGGCGTCTGGCCGTGGCTGTGGGCGCTCGGCGCGCTGGTACTGATTTCGCTGCTGGTCGGGTTGCGGCCGTATCGCCAGTTGCTGGCCACCCAGCCGCTGCGGGTGCTGCGTCGCGATGTGTCGGCCAACGTCTGGCCGCTGCGCTACTTCCTGCCGGTGACGGCGGCGATCGTGGTCGCGCTGTTGGTGTTGCTGATGGGAGCCAGCACGTTGCTGTGGGCGATCCTGGCGGGCATGGCGGTGCTGGCGCTGCTGCTGGGCGGTATAGGGTGGGGCAGCCTGCTGCTGCTGCGCCGCATCACGCTCAAGAGCCTGGCGCTGCGGCTGGCGGTCAACCGCCTGCTGCATCAGCCGTGGGTGACCATCAGCCAGTTGGCGGCGTTCTCGCTGTCGTTCATGCTGCTGGCGCTGCTGTTGGTGCTGCGCGGCGATCTGCTCGAACGCTGGCAGCAACAGCTGCCGCCGGACAGCCCGAACTATTTCCTGCTCAACATGACCGAGGCGCAGGTGCCGCAGGTGAAAACCTTCCTGCAGCAGCACCAGATCAAACCGGAAACCTATTACCCGATCGTCCGGGTGCGCCTGACCGAGATAAACCAGCAGGTGGCGACCGAACGGGTGCATGAAGACGATCCGGGCGGCGAGGCGGTGAACCGTGAGCTGAACCTGACCTGGCTGGCCGAACTGCCGGATCACAATCCGCTGGTGGCGGGCAATTGGCCGCCGAAAAGCGGCGAAGTCTCGATGGATGAAGGCATCGCCGGGCGGCTGAAGATCAAGCTGGGCGACACGCTGACCTTCAGCGGCGATACCCAGGCGTTCAGCGCCAAAGTCACCAGCCTGCGCCAGGTGGATTGGGAAAGCCTGAAGCCGAACTTTTACTTTATCTTCCCGCCGGGCGCGCTGGACGGCCAGCCGCAGACCTGGCTCACCAGCTTCCGCTACGACGGCGACGGCCGGATGCTGACCCAGCTCAACCGCCAGTTCCCAACGCTCAGCCTGCTGGACATCGGCGCGATCCTGATACAGGTCGGCGGCGTGCTGCAACAGGTCAGCCGCGCGCTGGAGGTGATGGTGGTGCTGGTGGTGCTGTGCGGCGGCCTGCTGCTGCTGGCGCAGGTGCAGGTCGGCATGCGTCAGCGGCGGCAGGAGCTGGTGGTCTATCGCACGCTGGGCGCCGGTAAACGGCTGCTGCGCCGCACGCTGTGGTGCGAGTTTGCCCTGCTGGGGCTGGTGGCGGGCATCGCGGCGGCGGTGGGGGCCGAAGCGGCGCTGTGGCTGCTGCAAAGCCGGGTGTTCGACTTCCCGTGGACGCCGACGCCGGTGCTGTGGTGGGCGCTGCCGCTGGCCAGCGCGCTGCTGCTGTCGCTGTGCGGCGGCTGGCTGGGCGTGCGCTTGCTGCGCGGCCGGGCGCTATTCCGCAGTTACGAGGGGTGATAGTCAGGTTGTGAAGGGATAGAAATAGTGGGTTCAGGATGTTGAACCCACTATTTTTTCGTCGGTAATGGGCATTATTTATTTGTGATTATTGAACGGAAATTTTGAGTTAAATTTAACCTATCATTATGATAGCCGGCGCACACTTCCAAATTTTTTATTAACTGGTATGGTTTAATTGATTCAGTTTTGGCTGACTTTTAATGTCTTTGTTATATTTCCTCCATATTGTATTGATTTTCTGAATCTGTAATTTAACTCTTAATGAGGATGGGGTTAACCCTCTTCTGGCACTGTATTGTCATTAAAAAGGATAATGTAATGATAAATAGCTATGTGACCAATGATTATAAATTCCGTTTTGCCAGAAAAACGCTGTACATTGCTTTGACATCGTTTCTTTTAAGTTCTTCGGTGACGGCGGAAACGCTGACCAGAGATAATGGTGCACCGGTAGGCGATAACCAAAATTCGCAAACAGCAGGCTCTAATGGGCCGGTATTATTGCAGGATGTTCAGCTGCTGCAAAAATTACAACGCTTTGATCGTGAACGTATCCCAGAACGGGTCGTGCATGCACGGGGGACCGGTGCTTTTGGCGTGTTCACGCCAACCGCTGATATTTCCGATCTTACCGTCGCTGAAGTGTTTAAAATGGGCTCGACGACGCCGGTATTCGTGCGTTTTTCCAGCGTGGTGCATGGCAATCACTCGCCGGAAACATTGCGCGATCCGCATGGCTTTGCTACCAAATTTTATACTGCGCAGGGAAATTGGGATTTGGTGGGTAATAACTTCCCAACGTTCTTCATTCGCGACGCCATAAAATTCCCGGATATGGTACATGCGTTTAAACCGGATCCACGCACCAATCTTGACGATGACTCGCGACGCTTCGACTTTTTCTCCCATGTACCGGAAGCGACCCGGACCTTAACGCTGTTGTATTCAAATGAAGGAACTCCCGCCTCGTATAGAAATATGGATGGCAACGGCGTTCATGCTTATAAATTCGTTAATGGCAACGGAGATATTCATTATGTGAAGTTCCACTGGAAAACGTTGCAAGGGATCAAAAATCTCGATCCCGCTCAGGTCGAAGCTGTACAGGGTAAAGATTACAGTCATCTGACACAGGATTTGGTAACGGCAATCAATCGGGGCGACTACCCGAAATGGGATCTTTATATCCAGGTATTAAAGCCCGAGGAGCTGAAAAATTTCGATTTCGACCCGCTTGATGCAACCAAGATATGGCCGGGCGTTCCTGAGCGTAAAATCGGCCAGATGGTGTTGAACAGGAATCCAAACAACGTCTTCCAGCAAACGGAGCAAGTCGCCATGGCGCCGTCGAACCTGGTGCCGGGGATTGAACCGTCGGAAGATAAGCTCTTGCAGGGGAGGCTATTCGCTTATGCGGACACTCAAATGTATCGTCTTGGCGCGAACGGTTTAAGTTTGCCGATCAACCAGCCGAGGGTCGCGGTCAATAACGGCAACCAGGACGGTAACTTGAATTATGGCGATACCCAGGATTTAGGCGTGAATTATCAGCCGAGCCGACGTTATCCGCGAGAAGAGTTGGCATCCGCACGATACAGCAGCGCGCCGCTCAGTGGTGTGACGACGCAAAGCAAAATCCAGCGTGAGCAGAACTTCCGGCAGGCTGGGGAACTTTATCGGTCCTATAGCGCAAAAGAGAAGGATGACCTGGTGAACAGTCTCGGGACGTCACTGGCATCGGCCGATGTGGAAAGTAAAAATATTATGCTTTCCTACTTTTATAAAGCCGATAAGGATTACGGATCGCGCTTGGCCGCGGTTGCTAAAGGTGATTTGGCCGAGGTGAAAAAACTGGCGGACAAGTTGTCGGACTGATAAGACGACCTTCGAGCGCCCGGTTAATAGGCTCACCGGGCGTTCATGTAAAGAGGTGAAAATGTTTATCATCAAAAAGGCCATTTTATTCTGGCTGAGTGCCGTACTGTTTTTTTCATGGCCTGCACATGCCAGCGAGACTGATCCGACGCTTTCACAACTCAATCATTATCTCTGGGAGGGAGCCAGAAAGGGCGACATTGCAGTGATTAACACCCTAATCGATGGCGGATTTAATCTCGATACCGCCGATGAGAAGGGGTACACGGCCATCATTCTGGCGGCCTACCATGGCCATGATGATGTGGTGCAAGCCCTGCTTGCGGCCGGGGCAGATCCCTGCCTGCGCGACAAGCGTGGAAATAGCGCCTTGATGGGCGCGGTATTCAAAGGCGAGTTAACCGTGGCTCGCCGCTTGATCCGCGCTGATTGCAATGTCAATCAACGCAATCAGGCAGGACAAACCGCGGCAATGTACGCTGCTTTGTTCCAACGGAAAGAGTTGCTGCGTGAGTTAAGCAATAAAGGTGCTGACATGAAACTGGTCGATGATGCGGGTAACAATGTTGAAGCGTTGTCGAAGGGAACGATCAGGACAAGCCGCTAGGCTGTGATATTAAAAATCAGGGTTCACGGGGTTGAACCCTGATTGTTATTGGGTGTTTAAGCCAGCTTCTGCTGTGCCCAGGCCAGCCCGCTTTGGTACTCGCCCGGCAGCAGCGGCGCCAGCGCCTGCAGCGCCTGGCACAGATCGGCGGCGCTCGGGTCGTTCAGATTGAGGTGGCCGACCTTGCGGCCCGGGCGCACCTCTTTCTCATACCAGTGCAGATGCACCAGCGGCAGCGACAGCCACTGTTCGTTGACGGCGGTGCCGATCAGGTTGACCATTACCGACGGCGTACTGACCACCGGCTGCGGCAGCGGCAGGCCGAGGATAGCGCGCAGATGCAGTTCGAACTGGCTGATGGACGCGCCGTTTTGTGTCCAGTGGCCGCTGTTGTGCACGCGCGGCGCCAGTTCGTTGATCAACAACCGATCGCCGACGATAAAGCACTCCATCGCCATCACGCCGACGTAGTTCAGCTCGTTCAGGATCGCCGCCAGCATCTGCTCGGCCTGTTGCTGCAGCGCCGGATTGGGCTGCGGCAGCGCCACGCTGGCGCGCAGGATGCCGTCTTCATGCAGGTTGTGGGTCAGCGGGTAGAACACCGAACGGCCGTCGTGGCCGCGCGCGCCCACCAGCGACACTTCGCCGGAGAAATTGATGCCTTGCTCGACGATGCACTCGCCATAGGCATCGGCCGGCAGTTCGGCTTCCTGCCCCGGACGCAGGCGCCACTGGCCGCGGCCGTCATAGCCGCCGACCCGGCGTTTGACGATCGCCAGCTCGCCCAGCGCAGCGAACACCTGCGGCCATTCGGCGGCGCTCGCCAGCAGCTGCCACGGCGCGGTCGCCAGGCCGAGCTGATCGAGCAGCTGCTTTTGCGTCAGGCGATCCGCCAAACGCGGGAAGATGTCGCGGTTGACGAAGGCGCTGTGAGTCGCCAGTTCGCGCGTCAGCGCGGTTTCCGGCCAGCGTTCAATCTCGGCGGTAATGACGCTGTTCTGATACGGCACCGCCTCAGGTTCGGCATCGATGCCGACAGGGTAGACGGCGATGCCCAGCGGTTCGCCGGCCTGGCGCAGCATGCGCCCCAGCTGACCGTTGCCCAATACGCAAACCGGCTTCATGCGTCCTCCCGCGGATCGGGGTGGTTCAAAACGTCTTCAGTCTGCGCCTGACGCCAGTCCGCCAAACGCTGCGCCAGGGCGGCGTCGTGCAGCGCCAGGATCTGCATCGCCAGCAGCCCGGCGTTGGCGGCGCCGGCTTTGCCTATCGCCAGCGTGCCCACCGGAATGCCGCGCGGCATCTGCACGATGGAATAGAGGCTGTCCACGCCGCTCAGCGCGGCGCTTTGCACCGGCACACCCAGCACCGGCACCAGCGTTTTCGCCGCCAGCATGCCCGGCAGATGCGCGGCACCGCCGGCGCCGGCGATGATCACGTCAAAGCCGTTGGCGGCAGCCTGCTCGGCGAAGCTGAACAGCTTGTCCGGCGTGCGGTGAGCGGAAACGACTTCGACATGGAAGGGGACATCGAGCTGGGTCAGGACTTCGGCGGCGAACTGCATGGTGGCCCAGTCACTTTTCGATCCCATTACAATTGCGATTTTAGCCCCGGCATTGGCGGCTGAAGCGGCGTTGGCTCCCATGGGTGTAAGGCTCCTGTGATTTGTCTGGCGTCGGCGGAGGGCCGAATGAGGGCGTAGAGCATACCATGAGCGCACGGCGAGGAAAACGGTTGCGTCGTCGGTTTTCACCGGCGAAAGCGCGAATTTTCACCCGCGCGCCAGTGCGGAACTCAGAATGGGAATTGGATCAGCTCGACGGCGTCGGCGCTGACTTTGATCATCGATCCTTCGACGTGCCAGGCGCCCAGCACCGCGCGATGGGCTTCGCCGTTGCTCAACGCCAGCCGATGCACCGCCGGGCGATGGGTATGGCCGTGGATCATCCAGTGCACATCGTGGCGCAGCATCGTTTGCTCGACCGCCTGCGGGTTGACGTCCATGATGGCGTCCGACTTGTACTGGTTGGATTGCTGGCTGCGGGCGCGCATCTTGGCGGCGATCTTCAGTCGCCAGCGCAGCGGCAGCGCCAGGAACAGTTTTTGAATCAGCGGGTTGTGCACTTTACGGCGGAATTGCTGATAGGCTTGATCGTCGGTGCACAGGGTGTCGCCGTGCAGGATCAGGATCCTGCGGCCGTACAGCTCCAGCACTTTTTCTTCCGGCAGCAGCTGCATGCCGCTGGCGCGGGCGAAGCGCTTGCCGAGCAGAAAATCGCGGTTGCCGTGGATGAAATAGCAGGGCACGCCGGCCTGTTGCAGCGCTTTCAGCGCCGCGGCGATCTCCGCGTGCAGCGGCTCGGGATCGTCGTCGCCGATCCAGGCTTCAAACAGGTCGCCGAGGATGTACAGCGCGTCGGCGTGCACCGCTTCACGCCGTAAAAAACGCAGAAAACCGGCAGTGATTGCCGGTTCCTGTGCGCACAAGTGCAGATCTGCGATGAACAGCGTACTCATGCAGCCGCGATTACTCGCTGACGGTCACGCTGTTGATCACCACGTCTTCTACCGGTACGTCCTGGTGCATGCCGCTGCGGCCGGTTTTCACGCCTTTGATCTTGTTGACCACGTCCATGCCTTCAACCACTTCAGCAAACACGCAGTAGCCCCAGCCCTGCACGTTTTCGCCGCGGAAGTTCAGGAAGTCGTTGTCAGCCACGTTGATGAAGAACTGTGCGGTGGCGGAGTGCGGATCGTTGGTGCGCGCCATTGCCAGGGTGCCGATGGTATTTTTCAAACCGTTGTTGGCTTCGTTCTTGATGGCCGCGTTGGTCGCTTTCTGGTTCATGCCCGGCTCGAAACCGCCGCCCTGGATCATGAAGCCGTTGATCACACGGTGGAAGATGGTGTTGTCGTAGAAACCGGCGCGGCAGTAGTTCAGGAAGTTTTCAACGGTAACCGGCGCTTTGTCAGCAAAGGTCTTGATAACGATATCGCCGTGATTGGTGTGGAAAGTAACCATAGTTTTAATCCTAACAAGGTGAAGTGAGACGTCACGTAAAGCGAGTGAACATTCAGACCGCCCTTATAACATATCCGCCCCAGCGAGTCAGCAGCGGCTCAACCGCGCACTGTCTGTGGTAATTGCATTTATGTTATATTATAACAAATGCGCCGGCCGGCGAATTTTGCGCTTTTTCTTCGCGTGAAGTCAGCAAAGCATGGCCTTAACCTTGCAATAGATCAGGCTTCAGGTTTCAATACGCTACCGGGCGTTAAACCTGAAGCCCGGTTATCTTTTTGTTATCACGCACACCACGGAATCTCCCGATGCTAAAGATTTTTAATACCCTGAGTCGTCAAAAAGAGGAATTCAAACCCATTCATGCCGGGAAAGTGGGCATGTACGTGTGCGGGGTAACCATCTATGACCTGTGTCACATCGGCCACGGTCGTACCTTTGTCGCTTTCGACGTGGTGGCGCGTTACCTGCGCTATCTCGGCTATTCGCTGAACTACGTGCGCAACGTCACCGACGTGGACGACAAAATTATCCGCCGCGCGGCGGAAAATCATGAGACCTGCGACCAACTGACCGAACGCATGCTGGCGGAAATGCATGCCGACTTCGACGCGTTGCTGATCGATCGCCCGGACAGTGAACCGCGCGCGACCCAACACATCGCCGAGATCATCGAGATCACCCAGCGCCTGATCGATCGCGATCACGCCTATGTGGCCAGCAACGGCGACGTGATGTTCTCCATCGACAGCGATCCGCAGTACGGGCTGCTGTCGCGCCAGGATCTGGAGCAGCTGCAGGCCGGCGCGCGCGTGGAGATCGACGACGTGAAGCGCAACCCGATGGACTTCGTGCTGTGGAAAATGTCCAAGCCGGGCGAGCCGAGCTGGCAGTCGCCGTGGGGGCCGGGCCGTCCGGGCTGGCATATCGAATGCTCCGCCATGAACTGCAAACAGCTAGGCACCCACTTCGACATCCACGGCGGCGGTTCCGATCTGATGTTCCCGCACCACGAGAACGAGATCGCGCAGTCGAGCTGCGCTCACGACGGCCCGTACGTCAATTACTGGATGCACTCCGGCATGGTGATGATCGACAAAGAGAAGATGTCCAAATCGCTGGATAACTTCTTCACCATTCGCGACGTGCTCGGCCATTACGATGCGGAGACGGTGCGTTACTTCCTGATGTCCGGCCACTATCGCAGCCAGCTGAACTACAGTGAAGAGAACCTCAAGCAGGCGCGCACCGCGCTGGAGCGCCTCTATACCGCGCTGCGCGGCACTGACGCCAATGCCGCGCCGGCCGGCGGCGAGGCGTTCGAAGCCCGCTTCCGCGAAGCGATGGACGACGACTTCAACACTCCGGAAGCCTACTCGGCGCTGTTCGATCTGGCGCGCGAGGTTAACCGCCTGAAGGGGGAAGACATGGCGGCGGCCAGCGGCATGGCGGCGGAACTGCGCAAGCTGGCGAACGTGCTTGGCCTGCTGCAGCAGGAGCCGGAGCAGTTCCTGCAAGGGGGCGCACAGGTTGACGACGGCGAAGTGGCGGAGATCGAAGCGCTGATCAAACAGCGTAACGAAGCGCGCGCCGCCAAGGACTGGGCGCTGGCGGATGCCGCGCGTGATCGCTTGAACGAGATGAACATCGTGCTGGAAGACGGCCCGCAGGGCACCACCTGGCGCCGTAAGTAATCCGGCAGAAGGAAACAAAAAAGGCGCTGGATTCAGCGCCTTTTTCTATGGCTGCGGGTTAGGGTTTAACCATGACCTTGCCGCCGCCTAACTCCACCACCTGATCGGCGACGATCTTGCAGCGCTTGCGGGTTTCGACCTTGCCGTCGACTTTCACCAGCCCTTCGGCGATGACTTCTTTGGCGGCGCCGCCGCTTTCACACCAGCCCTGGAACTTCAGCAGATCGCACAGTTCGACATGGGGATGATTGTCCAGATTGAAAATTTCCATACTGCCTTACTTATTTAGGTTGAACGTCGTGATATTCCTCGCAGGCCTGCAAGGTATTTTGGATCAGTGTAGCCACGGTCATCGGGCCAACGCCACCCGGCACCGGGGTGATGTAGGCGGCGCGCTCGCTGGCGGCGTCGAAATCGACATCGCCCACCACTTTACCGCTTTCCAGGCGGTTGATGCCGACGTCCACTACGATGGCGCCCGGTTTGATCCAGTCGCCCGGAATGAAGCCCGGTTTGCCGACCGCCACCACCAGCAGATCGGCGTTCTCGACGTGATGACGCAGATTCTTGGTGAAGCGGTGGGTGACGGTGGTGGTGCAGCCGGCCAGCAGCAGCTCCATGCTCATCGGGCGGCCGACGATGTTGGACGCGCCGACCACCACGGCGTTCAGGCCGTAGGTATCGATGTTATAACGCTCCAGCAGGGTGACGATGCCGCGCGGCGTGCATGGGCGCAGCTTGGGCGCGCGCTGGCACAGGCGGCCGACGTTGTACGGGTGGAAGCCGTCGACGTCTTTGTCCGGATGGATGCGTTCCAGCACCTTGACGTTATCGATGCCGGCCGGCAACGGCAGCTGCACCAGAATGCCGTCGATTTCCTCATCGGCGTTCAGCTCGTCGATCAACGCCAGCAGCTCGGCCTCACTGGTGGCAGCGGGCAGGTCGTAGGAGCGGGAGAGGAAGCCGACTTCATCGCAGGCGCGGCGCTTGCTGGCGACGTAAATTTGCGAAGCCGGATTCTCGCCGACCAGCACAACCGCCAGCCCTGGCGCGCGCTTGCCGGCCGCCAGACGTTGTTTCACTTGCTCAGCCACTTCGTTTCTAACCTGCTGCGCAATCGTTTTACCATCAATAATCTTTGCTGACATCAGTGTGGAAATCCATCAATTAAGAAAAGCGGGGATGCCGCTATTCTGTCAGAAGCTGAGCGCGCTGTCAGGCGCAGAATCACCCTCGCCGCCGTTGGCGAGGCCGATTTACGCTTTTTTTATGCCGGCTTCAGGAACCTCTACGCCATTTTTACCGGCATTTGCATACGCTGGGGCCATACACAGGGCGAAAGAGGGCAGGATCATGAGAGCGATAACCCGGCTTTATCCGTTGCATCATCAGCCTGATCAGCAACTGGCGCAGCCTAAGCACGTTGGCGAGACGGTGTTCGATTCTTCGCTGCATCCGGCGGACAGTGAGCAACTCACCGCGCTGCATCAGCTTTGTCAGCACCAGGCGACGCCGTCGTGGCGGGCGCGCCTGAGCGCCCTGTGGCGGAAGCTGTGCGCATGAACGGCAGCGCATGGGTAGGGTGCGGGCTATTGCTGGCTTGGGCGCCGTGGAGCCAGGCTTCTTTAAACAGCGTGCGCCCCGACGCCACACTGGGGGAAAGGGTGGCGGCGACCTGCAACGCGCGGGTGGTTGAGCATGCCGATTGGGGCGACATTACGGCGGTCGTTCAGTCCGTGCGCCTTTGCCTGCGGCGGGGCGATGGGCGGCAAGGGGCCGAACGCACGCCGGGCGATACCGCGGTCGGCCTGGCGCAACGCAGCATAGCGCGGGCCGCCGCACGGGCGCTGGCGGAAAAAACGCCATAAAGCACGGCCGCCGCCGTAACGTCATGAAAAGGCATTGACTCGCTAACCTCTGACCGTATAATCGCAACCCGCAGCCGCAGGTTGCCGCATCTCAATGCGCCCTTAGCTCAGTTGGATAGAGCAACGGCCTTCTAAGCCGTAGGTCATAGGTTCGAATCCTATAGGGCGTGCCATTAAGTATCAATGAGTTATGCTCATTCCCCCACTGCAAGATTTTCCAAAAGTGCCAGATTAGTGACATTGCCCGCCAAGACTTCGTCAATTTTTCTCGCATGTTCGGTTAGATAGGTTGGGGATAGGTGAGCGTATCGCTGTACCATTTCTATACTCTCCCAACCGGTCTATTCTCCAAAGCTCAGTTTTTCGACGGTCGTGCAATTTCTGCGCTTGGCGAGTGATTAGGTATCCGGCCGCGGCGCCGCTGTTCCACCGGTGAAAACGCCTATTTTCCCCTCCACGTTTATTCGCTAACGATGGCTCACTTCCCGCACCGGGCTCTCCGGTCGGGGGAGGGAGTTCAGCACGGCCGCATGCTGCGGCAATAAAAGATATGAACAACCTCAATGGGTTAGGAGTTTTCTCGGTAACCCTGCAATTTGTAAAGGATTGATCGTTTTCAACGATCGGTAGGATCTTATTGATCTGCACAACCAATTATCTTTGCTGCATGGTCGCCGTTAAGATCGGGCAGGATATTATTCGGTGGTAACTCTTTATTCATCCGGTGAATACCACGTAGCGCTCGACAATTTATCAGGATAAAACCCCCGTACTCAGCCATGACGAGAACGTCTGCTAATCGCCCGCTTTCCAGCGATAACGAGATTGACGGTTCAGGGAGCACGGCAGAGAGAACGGCGTTTTCTCCCTGCAGCCTTCTCGGGTTTTCGAACCGTGGCGCAGCGCTATTTTTATCCTCACGGACTCTTTCGGCCCTGCAGCGGCCTTTTGTATTTTTCTGAGGCGACGAACCATGAATGCCCATCGCACCACCGGCAAACGCCCCGTATCCCCGCTGGCCACACTCCCCGATCGCCGGGTGCCCAATGCGCTTTTGCACCGGGATAGCGTGCAACGCATTCTCGTCATCAAGCTGCGCCACTTTGGCGACGTCCTGTTGATGACGCCGGTGCTCAGCACATTGCGCGTCAACTACCCCAATGCACTGATCGATGTGCTGGTCTATGACGGCACCGAGGCGATGCTGGCCGGCAATCAGGATGTTTATCTGGCCTTTACCGTGGATCGAGAGCTCAAGCACGAGGGGCTGAAAGCGCAATACCGCGGCGAATATGCGTTATGGAACAGCCTGCGGACCGGCCATTACGATCTGGTGATCAACCTCTCCGATCAGTGGCGGGCGGCGTTGTATTGCCGTTTTCTCAAACCGACCTTCAGTCTGGGGTTTCGCTACCCCAAACGCGACAATCGACTCTGGCGGGCCTGCCATTCGCTACTGGTCGACGTTGCCGGCCCGGCGCAGCACACCGTGCTGAATAATCTCAGCATTCTGACGCCACTGGCCTTTCCCACGACCATCACGCAGGTGACGCAGGCCTGGCGGCAATCTGATGTGGATGACGTTGACCGGCTCAGTCGACGCCATCATCTGACCGATTTTGTGCTGATACAGCCGACCGCACGCTGGGCTTTCAAGACCTGGACGGTGGACGGATTCAGCGCCGTGATTAACCACCTGACCGCCCAGGGCAGAACGGTGGTGCTCACCGGCGGACGCACGCAAGATGAAGCCGCCATGATAAGCGCCATTATGGCCGGCTGCCGGTTACCGCGGCGGGTGATTAATCTGGCCGGGCGTCTGGAGCTGCCGGAACTCGCGGTGTTGATTGACCGGGCGCGGCTGTTTATCGGGGTCGATTCGGTGCCGATGCACATGGCCGCCGCGCTGAATACGCCCTCGGTGGTGTTGTTCGGGCCCAGCGACCTCGCGCAATGGTCCCCGTGGCAGGCGCCCCACACGTTGCTGTGGGCCGGAGATTATCGTCCGCTGCCCGCCCCGGAAGCCGTTGACACCAACACCCGCGAGCGTTACCTCGCGGCCATCCCGGCCGGCGATGTGATACAGGCGGTTAACAGGCAACTGGCATCCCTCGTCGGGTCTGCGCAGCGTTAACCCTGCGCGGCCTTCCACCGTGTTTTTTCTCTTATCAATGAGTACGCCACGATGCTATTCAACTCAGCAGTTTCCTCGTCGCTACAGACGCCCCTTCAGCAACGGTTGTTTGCGTTTACCGCCTTTTTGCTGGGAGCCTCCCTCCCGACCTCCAATCCCCTGATGAATATCTCACTGGGGCTGGTTGTCGTCTGTCTGCTCTGGCTGCGCGATATCCGGCAGTGGGCTGCACTGGTTTGTCATCCCCTGGTCTGGTTGCCGGCCCTGATGTTTGCGCTGCTGGCGTTGTCATTGCTGACGCATGCTCACGCCTACGGCCCCAAAATGGTCGGCAAATACCAAAAATTGCTGTATGTCCTGCCGCTGGCGCTGTTCTTTCTGGCCGACTCGCGGCTGATGACGCAATTTGTCCGCGGCTTTTTGTGGGCCAATGCCGCGATATTGGCCATCAGCTTCATGAGCGGGCTTGGCCATGTCACATTGGGCGGGCTGAATCCCGACAACCCTACGGTGTTTAAGCTGCAAATCACCCAGAACGTGTTTATGGCGCTGGCGGCGCTGGTCTGGTTGTCGCGTGCTTTTGCCTGTAGCGGAAAACGGCGCTGTGGGTATGCGGGACTGGTGTTGCTGGCGACGGTTAATGTTCTGCTGATGGTGCAGGGGCGTACCGGGTATGTGGCATTGGCCGTTGGCATGGGCATCTGGTTATTGCTTACCCTCCGGCGCAAGCAGCAAGTGGCCGTGCTCGGCTGCGGCATACTGGCTGTCGTGATGCTGGTCATGACCCCCAATCGCGCCATGGAGCGCCTGACGCTGGGCGTCCAGCAAATTCAGGGGTGCGTTTTCGCCCCGGCCCAAACGGCTTATGCGGCCTGCGACAACTCCATGGGGCAACGCACCGCTTTCGCCCGCGAAGCCCTGCGACTGATAAAGCAATCCCCGCTGCTGGGCAACGGTGCCGGCAGCTTTTGGTACGGCAATCCGTCCAGCGGCTATGGCGTGCATAATCCGCACAATGAATACCTGTTGGAAACGGTGCAGAGCGGCTTGCTGGGATTGATGGTGTTCCTCACCTGGATGTGGAGTTGCTACCGCGTCGCCTGGCGCTTGCCGCCGGCGCGCCGCAATCTGTTCGTTGCGGTGCTCAGCAGCTACATGGCCTGCCATCTGTTCAATTCATTCCTGCTGGACTCGTCCGAAGGGCACCTGTTTGTCATTATCGCCGCCTTGCTGGCCGGGCTTTCCCTCACCACTCCGCCGTCTCTTCATGCAGACTTGCCTCAACCCCAAATGCGATAGTGGGTTGATGTGCTTCGAAAATACGCGCTTGAACGCGGCGCTCAGCGTTCATCCGCGCATTGGTGAAAAGCCCAGCGGGCGCCTGGTTCGCTCACAACGGCCGCCCCGGCGTTAGCGCTAGGGCGGCGCGGTTGCGGATGGCTTTTTTCCCTTCCGCCGCAGTTTGCTGTGGGCGGAATTACTCTTTTTGCGCCATCACCTTCGCCCGGAACGCCGGACCTGCCACGGCGGCGCGCTCATCGCGGGCCAGCCAGCGGTAGGCGGTCGCGCCGAGGAAGACGCCGATAAACCAGCTGAAGTTGGCCACTTGGTGCAGAGCCGGAATAAAGCTGATGATCAGGCCAATGGCCACCGACGGCAGCAGCGCGGCAATGGCTTTCGGGTTAAAACCGTTGCGGTACCAGTATTTGCCTTTCGGGGTGTCATCAAACAGATCGTCCACGGATACCTGGCCGCGTTTGATCAGATAAAAATCGGCGATCAGGATGCCGAACAGCGGGCCAATAAAGGCGCCCAGCACGTCGAGGGTGTAGTGGATAAGCTCCGGCGAGTTAAACAAATTCCACGGCGTCAGCAGAATCGACCCAACGGCGGCAATCATCCCGCCGGTGCGGAAGCTGATTTTCTGCGGCGAACAGTTCGAAAAGTCAAAGGCCGGCGAGACGAAGTTGGCCACGATATTGATGCCAATGGTGGCGGTGATCATCGTCAGCAGGCCAATGGCGACCGCCAGATCGTTTCCAATGCGGCTGACGGTTTCAATCGGGTCGGTGATCATGTGGCCAAACAGTGATTGTGTGCCGGAAACAATCACTACGGTGACGATGGAGAACAGCAGGAAGTTGAACGGCAGGCCCCAGCGGTTGCCGCGGCGGATCTCGCCCATGTTTTTGCCGTAGCGGGAGAAATCGCCGAAGTTGAGCAGCGGCCCGGAGAAGTAGGAGACCACCAGCGCGGTGGCGGTGATCATTTGCCAGGTCTGCTCCCCGGCGGTCAGCGATTTGCTGGCCAGGGTAAAGGAAATCCCGTCAAAACCGGTCTTGTATACAATCCAGCCCGCCAGCGCCAGCATCACCACGTAGACTGCCGGCCCGGCGATATCGATGAAGCGCTTAATGGCGTTCATGCCGTGCCAAAAGACCATCGCCTGCAGCAGCCACATGGTGGCGAAGCATAGCCAGCCCAGGAGCGACAGCCCGAGGAAGCCGGTTCCGGTGAGCGTGGACAGCGACGGCCAGAACTTGAGCAGCACCAGCATCAGGGCGTTGGCCGCAAGGTAGGTCTGGATCCCATACCAGGCGAAAGCGATAAGCCCGCGGATCACCGCCGGGATATTGGCGCCAAAGACGCCAAACGCCTGACGGCAGATGACCGCATAGGGCACGCCGGCCATTTGGCTTGGCTTCGCCACCAGGTTGGCGCACAGCTGTACGATGCAAATGCCGATCAGCAGGCAGAGCAGCACCTGCCAACTGGCCAACCCGAGCGTGAAAAAGCTCGCCGCGACCACATAGCCCCCCATGCTGTGCACGTCCGACATCCAGAATGAAAAAATGTTGTACCAGCTCCAGTTTTGGTCGCGCGTCGGCGCGAGATCTTCATTACACAGTCGCGGGCTGTAGCCGGCGGTCGCGTCTTTGGCCGAAACCTGATGCATGTGTGTTGAATGTGGCATGAAACCTGCTCCTCTTGTTATGTGGATTGCTGAGGCTATTGCAGGATTCAGGCCACAATGGCTGATTTTGCATACAGAAACCGAGCATTATGTATACGATTTTGCTATCGATAGGTGAAACCGGAGTGGGTGAATGAATACTGAACATTGTCTCCAGGCCGCGCCAGCGCTGCAGGACAAAGATGAAACCATTTATCAGGCGTTGATGACGGCGATTGTCGAGCATCAGCTGCCGCCGGGCAGCAAATTGCCGGAGGAGGCGTTGTCCGACGTGTTTGCCGTGAGCCGCACCGGCATCCGTAAGGTGCTGCAACGACTCGCCGCTGTGCAAATGGTTAGCCTGAAGCCCAAACGTGGTGCATATGTCGCCAGCCCGACGGTGGAAGAGGCGCAGGCTATCTTCCGCACGCGCGCGCTGCTGGAGGTCGCCAACCTTCCCGATATTATCGCCCGCTGTCGGGCGCCCCATCTGGCGGCGCTGGAGCGCATTATTCAGCTGGAACAGCAGGTGCATGAGGCTTACGACGGCCCGGCGGCGATTCGCTATTCCGCCGATTTTCATATTCAGCTGCAGGCGATCTCGGGCAATTCGGTTATCACCGACATGGTGACGCGTCTTTGCCAGCGTTCTTCCCTGGTCATCGCCACCTGGGGCGCGCCGTGGCGGCAGGGGTGCCGTTGCGACGATCATCAGCAGTTGGTCGGTTTGTTGCGGGATAAAGCGCTGCAACCTCTGAGCGATGCCCTGATGCGCCATTTTGATCATATTGTCGCCAGCCTGCGCTTTGAGCGCGATGGCGTCAGCCTGCCCGATTTTTCCCGGTTGTTCGCCGGTTACAAGGAGCCGTGATGTCTTCTGTTTGCATACAGGTTATCAACCCCAACACCAGTCAGGCGATGACCGACACCATCGCCGCCGCCGCGCGCGCCGCCGCCGCGCCGGGTACCGAGATCCTGGCGGTGTGTCCGCGCGACGGGGCGCCGTCCATTGAAGGGCACTTTGACGAAGCCATCGCGGCGATCGGCGTGCTGGAACAGGTGAGGACGGGGCGACGGCAGGGCGTTGACGGTCATGTGATCGCCTGTTTCGGCGATCCGGGATTGCTGGCCGCGCGCGAGCTGGCGCAGGGGCCGGTGATCGGCATTGCGGAAGCGGCGATGCATATGGCGTCGATGGTGGCGACCCGTTTTTCGATCGTCACCACGTTACCGCGCACGCTGATTATCGCCCGCCACCTGCTGCATCAGTACGGTTTTCATCAGCATTGCGCGGCGCTGCACGCCATTGACTTGCCGGTGCTGGCGCTGGAGGACGGCAGCGGGCTGGCGCAGGAGAAAGTGCGCGAGCGCTGCATCCGCGCTCTGAAAGAGGATGGCTGCGGGGCGATTGTGCTCGGCTGCGGCGGAATGGCGACGCTGGCGCAGGAACTGACCCGCGAGCTGCGGGCGCCGGTGATTGATGGCGTCAGCGCGGCGGTAAAAATGGTGGAGTCGCTGGTGGCGTTGGGGTTATCGACCAGCAAACAAGGGGACTTGGCCTATCCCGAAACCAAAGCGTTAAGCGGTCAATTTCAGTCGTTAAATCTATTTTAAAGGGATGAAGAATGGTCATTGTCGATGAGAATTACCCCCGCGACCTGCGAGGCTACGCCGGAGATCCGCCGCACGCGCGCTGGCCGGGCAACGCGCGGATTGCCGTGCAGTTTGTGCTCAATTACGAGGAGGGCGCGGAGAATCATGTGCTGCATGGCGATGCGGGATCGGAACAGTTTCTCTCCGATATTATCGGCGCAGCCAGCTATCCGGCGCGCCATATGTCGATGGATTCGCTGTACGAATACGGCAGCCGGGCGGGCTTTTGGCGGATCCACCGCGAGTTCAGCCGGCGTGGCCTGCCGCTGACGGTCTTCGGCGTGGCGATGGCGCTGGCGCGTCAGCCGGAGATTGTCGCGGCGATCAAAGCGGCGAAATACGATGTGGTCAGCCATGGCTGGCGCTGGATCCATTATCAAAATATGGATATCGCTGAGGAGCGCGAGCATATGCAAAAAGCGGTGCAAGTGCTGGCCGACCTGTTCGGTAAAGCGCCTACCGGCTGGTATACCGGGCGCGATAGCCCCAACACTCGGCAACTGGTCGTGGAGCAGGGCGGTTTTGATTATGACAGCGATTATTACGGCGATGATTTGCCGTTCTGGAGCGAAGTGGCGTGCGGCGACGGCAGCCGTCGGCCGCACCTGATCGTTCCTTACACGCTGGACGCCAACGACATGCGTTTCGCCACCGCTCAGGGGTTTAATACCGCCGAGCAATTTTACACCTATCTGAAAGACAGCTTCGACGTGCTGTACGCTGAGGGTGAGGAGGCGCCGAAGATGATGTCGGTGGGGATGCACTGTCGTCTGCTGGGCAGGCCGGGGCGTTTTCGCGCGCTGCAGCGTTTTCTCGATTATATCCAGCAACACGAACGGGTGTGGGTCTGTACGCGGCAGCAGATAGCGGACCACTGGCGCGAGACCCATCCGTATCCGGGAACATGACGCATGCCTGGCGGCGTTGTGTCGGCTCCACTGCGAAAACGCCGCCTGCACGTCACGTTTTCAAAGACATGATACGTATGAAAGGCCGCCCTCTCTGCGCCGCTGATGTGACGGGCACGGCGTGATACCGCTCGCCAGTCGGGAGTACTCGAGGCCATTTGACGCTGTGGGGGAGGATTTCAACAGGGGATAGGGGATTAAAAAACCTCGCCGAAGCGAGGGTTTTGTGTACTATGTGACGCTAAGCCATTAAATTAAAAAAAGATAAGTAAGATAGACGATAACAGCAAAAGCCAATGCACTGTATCGCAGGACATCGTATCGCAAGCGGCGCTTGTTTATTCTCACGCCTCCTCCATTCAGTCAGTCTGCCAAAGGTTCGATGAACCACTATGAAATATAGATGTGAAACTCATAACGGATTTTATTTTTTCTGTATTTTGACGTCCGTCGCAATGTGACGGACCTGGCATTGATTTCCAGAATGTGAAGAGGTGAGCAATACGGTTAACTAGATATGATGCTCATGGTTAGCATGAGAGTGTTAACAGAGGGGCGTTGTCGGCATGGGGAGATGTCATCAACGTTAGAACGGCGCTTATATGAGCCGGGGTTAATATCGGCTCATATAAGCGATGGGATGTTATTTAGATATAGGTACGTTCACCGAGATGTTAAGAGATTCGTTCGGGGATTTTCTTTTGGCGTAATATTTTTCGGTCAGAATGTAATAATAAATAGCGATAACAAAACCATCTATTGTAAAAAGTGAGACGGTAGAGGTGAAAATGATCAAAAGAATCAGATCGAAACTTTTGAAGTTCATTACCTGCAGTCCGATGGCCGCTGTGATGAAGCCGATCACGCCCAGGTTAATAAATATGCCGTTCAGGCCAACATTAGGCGTGAAGCCTGCCCCGCCGCCACGAGAGATCAAATAATTGACCATACCCATCTTGGAGTTGTCAAAGCAGTTGTAATCATCGGCACAGCCTAAGAAAAGACTCTTTATATCCATATACTGAATCATATAAGAGGCTGACAGTCTGTGCGCGATTGACTCATTAGGGATGTAAAAATTGGGATCGCCGATGTTTAAATAAGTGGCAAACGATACCAGCGATAAGAAAAATACGGCATAGGTGATCGTTACCGGGATCTTGTTTATTATCCGTTTTAGAGGGTAAAGTATGCCAATGATCAACAGTGAGAATGAAACTTTTGACAGGCTGCATAGAAAACCTGCAGCGAAAAGCGCATATTCTTTTTTCTTCACATTGCCTTCGCGCAGCCTTATCAAGAAAACGACGGCAAGCAGAGAGGCAAAGAACCCCGCTTCCCTGGATAAGCCAGACATGCGAGGGAAAAGAATGATAGCAAATTGGTTGCTCGAAGTTTTGGTTGCGAACTGTCCCCAGATTAATTGGGAGAGGTTTTTAGGCCCCATTGCCAATGCCAGCGATTTGTCGACGAAAAATGCCACAAATTGCATTAGGCACCATACCAGGGAAATTAAAAAGCAAAAATAGACTTTTCGAGATATTTCATTTCGCATTGTGACAAAATAGAAAATCCCTAATGCTAAGACTGCAGATTTAATTGCGATGGTAGGGTTTATTGTGATTAAGCAAACTGCCATCCAAATGAACAGGAACGCAATTGTCTTGCGACTGACTTTTTGCATTCTACTCAGGAATGTTGTGTCGGCGAAAATTAATATTATCCATAAATAAAAGGTCATTCCTGATATATATGGATTAAATGGCACTGCAATGAAAAATATTGCAATCATCCAACGCAGTGTTTCATCATAAAAACGCTTCATGAAAAAATTCCCTTTCATAACAAGCATGCAAAAGAGTTTTTGGCTAATTCTTTGAATTTATCAAACTCTATTTTACCTAGAATGGTATTGCATTGTCTGATTTGTTTTTGTTTGATGATTTATTTGGTGTTAATCACTAATAATTTATTTTATTATGGTTTTTTATTCTAAGTTTAATTTGTTTTTATGTCTGATTTGGTTTTATAATCTGGTTGTTTTGCTTAAAAATTGACCACAAAAAGCTGGCATCAATAAGGTTAATCTGTAAGTTTGGCAATGAGTAGGGCGTTGCTGGTCATGTATGTTGTTATTTATCATGTGATTATGTTCTGGTGTTGATTGTTGTGACATATGGAAACATATTTTCTGTTTTGTGTGTGAGCATTTTCTAGCTGTGCGTGTACGGCATATTAAAAACGCTTAAAGAAAAGTGCAGTGTTATCGCTTTTCAACATGATGCTCATTTTTTTGCTCACGAGGAGGAAGTGGCACCCGGAATGCCTACGGTGCCTGGGGGCAGGTGGAATGAGGGATATCTGCGGCGGGCTTGCTGCGTTTCCTGTATACACAATGGGGCTGACAATGGGATTGCCGGGCTTTGTGCTGGATAACGACAGAATGGATAAGCGGTTTTCTGTTCCCTTCCGCTGGCCTCGTCACTTATTGCTCTGCTATCGATGTATTTATCTGTATGCCGAAACGATGCTGTCTTGTCCGCCACGAGGCTGTTTACCCACCGCCAATTGAACCTTCGTTTATTTTGCCGCGTTACAATAGGTGAAAATTTACCCATGGAGCCTATCGTGCGCAAATCCAGATTCTTTCTCGTGACCTTGCTGTGCCTGTGCGGCGCCGCCGTGCTGTACGTCATGGCTTACCGGGCGTTGGGGCATTACCTCAGCGACGGGGAGAAGGCCTACCCGGACATCACCGTTGAAATCCGCTGAGGTCCGTGCGCCGCCGCGGTGATTGCGCCGATTTTTTCGCACTGATTTACCCGCCATTTACCCGCCGTCGGCAATGATGACGCTGCGTCTCCACACTGTGTGGTTCTCTTGGGCGGAATGCGGTTATGTCACTGCAACAGGTATCGAATGTTTCTTTGAGCAATAACGGCTTAAAAGGCATCGGTTACAAACATTACGCGTTGGCGATCGTGGCGTTTTCGGCGATCGTGCGGTTTATTTCCTTAACGGATCGGTATTTTTGGTGCGACGAGGCCTCCAGCGTGCTGACCAGCCGCTATGATGTGGGCGCTTTGTTGTACCATGCTTCCTTCGATGTTCACCCGCCGCTTTATTACCTGCTGCTGCATGGCTGGATGGTGCTGTTTGGCGACGGCATTATGGCGGCCCGCGCGCTGAGCCTGGTGTTCGGCGTGATGACGGTGGCGCTGGCGATGCGTTTTACCCGTTGGTTGACCAACGAGCGGGCGGCGCTGACCGCGGGATGGCTGATGGCGATCATGCCGATGGCGGTGCGTTACAGCCAGGAGGCGCGCATGTATGCGCTGATGGGGCTGCTGGCGATCGCCGCCGCCATGGCGCTGGCGAAGTGGCTGAAAACGCCGGATAACCGCCGTTATCTGGCGCTGTATGCGCTGTTGATGACGCTGAGTTTTTATACTCACTACTTCACGATTTTCACGCTGATCGCGCACTGGCTGGTGGTGTTGGCGCTGTCGTGCCGCCGCGAAGGCGAGTGTTACATCAGACAGCCGGCGTGGTGGGTGGCCAATGCGGCGATTGGCGTGGCCTATATTCCCTGGCTGCTGGTGCTGCTCAATCTGCTGGCGCATATCGCCGAACTGCGGGTCGGCGGCGACGTCGGTTGGATCCCTCAGGTTGCCTGGAGCGATCTGCCGGCGATGTATTGGCGTTTTCTCACCGGGCATGATGGCAGCAACTATCCCACGATCATTCTCTGGCTGCTGCCGGCGATGTTTATCGCCTTATGTTCACTGCTGCTGTGGCGGCGCCAGATGCCGAGAAAGTATGCGCTGTTGCTGCTCGGCGGCATGCTGATCCCGGTGACGTTGGTATTCGCCATTTCCTGGCGTTCGCCGCTGTTTGTCGATCGCTACCTTTATTCCGCCGCGCTCGGCATTCCGCTGGTATTGGGCGTGCTGATCGCCGGTACGAAAAGCCGGGTGCGCGGGATCTCTTTGCTGCTGTTCTTCAGCCTGCTGTTCGGCTGCGGCGTGCGCAACGACTATCCGGTCGAGAAAGATGAGTTCAAGGTGATGGTGCACTACATCAACAGTAACTATCAGCCCAACGATGCGGTGGTGGTCAGCAACATGTTCAACTACCTGAGCTATGTGTATTACAACAAGCAGGGCTATCGCGCCTTGCTGTATACCCCCGCCAGGCCCAACGGCATTTCGGGCAAGCCCAATGCCTATGGTTTCGGCACCTTTTTCCACGATCGGGCGGCGCAGACCTACGTCGATAACCTCAGCGCGTTAGCGAAAGGCCATCGCCGGGTCTGGCTGGTCAGCGGCGGGGATTTCAATCAGGACTTCGGCCGTTCGCCGCCGGGGTGGGTCAATACCGGCACCTTCAAAAGCGGAGGTTTCGAGTCGAGGCTGTTCGTGGTGCCTTGAGCGGAATGTCATATTTCCCATTCGGCGTTACATCTGGCCGAGCAAACTTACGCGGGGATGACAGTTCTATACATTGGGATTGGTACTGTAGCTCTACCCGATGATGTTGTGTGTTATCCATTCCCTGTAGTGTATTACCCCATCCCTGTTAAGTTTATCCCGCCTTGTGCGGGATTTTTTTTATCTGCGCATACCCGGCGGCGCGTAGCACGATTTTTTTGAATGACACCGTCAGTTTTATTCAGTATTCAGCCGTTGCGCGCTTGATTAGATTGAACGCGAGATGGGCGTCGTCGGCGCCTCTGTGCAATGAGTGGAGAATTTCTATGGCGAAGACAGTAGTGGTGTTTCATTCCGGCTACGGCCATACCGAGCGTTTGGCGAAAGTGGTGGCGGAAGGCGCAGGGGCCGAACTGATCGCCATCGATCAGGAAGGCGATATCAGCGATGAAGCGTGGCAGAAGCTGGATGAGGCGGACGCCATCATCTTTGGCTCACCGACCTATATGGGCGGCCCGTCCTGGCAGTTCAAGAAATTCGCCGACGCCAGCTCCAAAGCCTGGTTCGGCCGCAAGTGGCAGGACAAAGTTTTCGGCGGCTTTACCAACAGCGCCAGCCTGAACGGCGACAAACAGGTCACGCTGATTGCGCTGCAAACGCTGGCTTCGCAACATGGCGGCCTGTGGGTCAGTCTGGGGCTACTGCCGGCCAACACCAAATCGGCGCAGCGTACCGATGTCAACAACCTGGGCGGTTCGGTGGGGCTGTTGGTGCAAACGCCGTCGGATGCCGGCGTGGACGAGATGCTGTCGGGCGATCTGGCGACCGCCAAGCTCTATGGTCAGCGCGTGGCGGGCTTTGCCGCCAAACTGGCGTAAGGCCTTGCCGCGTGCAGCGTTCATTTTCTCTGCACATTTGGCATGTAAGCTGCGAAATGTTATTAGCCTGCTTGGGCTAACGCTGCATTTCGTACAAATATTCCCGGTTCCTAGGCCGGGTTTTTTGTTGCTAAGGTCTGCTTAAGCTTTCGCCGCTACACTGCATGGCAGCACAGGCATGCAATGAATGGCTGTGTCGTAACTGTCGATTTGCTGTTGTTCAAGCAAGCCCGCTTTAGGCGGGCTTTTTTTGGGTTGTTATTGCACGGGCGGCCCAGTTGCAGGAAAATAATCGCGTAGTTATTCAAATATCATTCAACGAGCAATAACCACAATCTTATTAATGTAATTAACGTCGTCGGCGGCCTATTACGCTTTGCGCTATGCTGTCAGCAGAGCTGAGCATTATTTGCCGACGGTATGCGGGGGAGCCCACCGCCGCCACATTAGGTTCAGAAAAGTCTGTTAATTAATTGTTAATGCTTTTTATTATTGATTTGTCTGGCTTTTTTGGTTGAAATTCGGGTTGATTATCCCTCACTGGCCGGGCGAGAGAGTATGCACATTATTATTCTGGTTATTAGCAAAATATGGGCGAGGCGATGAACGCCAGAATAAACGCCAGGCATGGCCTGCCGCTTACGGTTCAGCTCATCAATCTTTTCATGCTGGCCTTTTTACTTTCCCTGGTGGGCATTCTTAGCCGACCGATTGGCTCGCTTTCTTTATTTTGGCCGGTGAATGCGATTCTGCTCGGCCTGCTGCTGCGCAAACCCGCTTACGCCACGCCGCTCGGCTGGCTTACGACCTATCTGGGCATGGTTGCCGCCGATCTCAGCACCGGCGAGGGCTGGTCTTTGGCGCTGTGGCTGAATGCCTGCAACATGTCGCTGATCGTCGTCGGTTACGGCATCATGCTGATGCTGCCGCAATCTCAACGGCGCATGGGTAAACCCCAGGCGATACTCTATATGTTCAGCGCCAGCCTGGCCGGTGCGGCGGTGGCGTCGACGCTGTCCGTGCTGCGCAACGATAGCCTGTACAACAACACGGTGGTGGTCGCCTGGTTGGCCTGGTTCAGCGAACAGTTTTCGACGACCCTGCTGCTGTTGCCGGTGCTGATGGCGGCGCCGCGGTTGAAACAGCTGTTGCGCATGCAGGTGCGTTGGCGCTTGAAAGGCTGCCTGCCGCTGCTGGCGCTGCTGCTGTCGCTGGCGTTCAGCGTCTATATCGGCGGGCCGGGCGCGATCGCCTTCCCGATCCCGGCGCTGCTGTGGTGCGCGGTGCGTTATCAGCTGTTCCCCGTGACGTTGCTGACGCTGTTGACCGGTATGTCCGAGATCAGCAGCATCTCTGCCAACCTGGTGCTGTATGAAACGCCGAACAACCATAATGCCTTCCTCGACACGCTGATGTCCGCCCGATTGGGTATCGCCATGCTGGTGATGGGGCCGCTGATCCTCGCCAGTTCCATCGCGGCCAACCGTAAGCTTATGCGGCGTCTGGAGCACAGCGCCAACCACGATTTCCTGACCGGCGTGCTGGCGCGCAGCGCGATGACGCGCAAAGCGGGCGAGCTGTTGGAGCACAAGCACCGTTCCAAAGAAGCGGTGTCGTTACTGCTGATCGATATCGATCATTTCAAGCAGATCAACGATACGCACGGCCACAGCGTCGGCGATCAGGTGCTGGCGTCGTTCGCGCACATCGTGCGGCGCGAGCTGCGGCACGATCAGCTATTCGGCCGCTTGGGCGGGGAAGAGTTTGCCATCATGCTGCCGCGCGCGTTGGCGGCGCAGGGCGTGGCGCTGGGGGAACATCTGCGCCGGCTGGTGGAGCAGACGGAGCTGCAGGCGGAAGGCAAGCAGACGTTGAAAATCACCATCAGCGTCGGCGTCGCCAGTTTGGCGATGAACGAGGTGAAATCGCTGGAGCAGTTGATGAACATGGCGGATATCGCGCTGTATCGCGCCAAATCGCAGGGGCGTAATCGGGTGGAGTCGTTCAACGTGGTGAACGGCAACAGCGTCGAGCATATCCTGTTCCGCTAACCGTTTTCAGCCTTGCCTGGGCTCGAAGCGGGTTTCGCAATTAGGGCAAATCAGTATCACGTCTTGCAGCATTGCCGCGCATTTTTGCCGGGTAACATAGCCGCATTTAGGGCAGACGATTTGGGTGGAGCGGTTGATAAAACCTTTAACGCTGCTGGAATCGGACATATCAATAGCCTGTGTCAGGTGAAAACTCACGCTAACACAGGCGACGACAAATTTCGTTGGTTATTTTCTGTACGCAGAGGCTTACAGGCTTTTCAGCGCCTTGATGGTCTCATCCATGTCGATCTCGTGCTCGGAGAAGGTATGGGTGGTGTTCTGGAAGGTGGTGATGGTCAGCATGCGCAGCGTTTGCATGGCCTGCGCCTGGTCTTCGGACTGCGGGCGAATGCGGTTCATCAGCAGGCCGACTGACAGCACGGTGTTCTCTTTATCCACGTCGGCTTTGACCGGCACTTCTTTGGTGAAGGTATTGAAAGACTTGATGCTGGCGATCTTGATTCTTTCATTGGCGATGATGATGTATTTGCTGGGCGCCAACACTTTGACCGCATAAGCCGACGGGCCTTTGGTGTTGTTGGTCGGTTCGAAGGTCACCGCCGCGTTTTTCTTAATCAGCTCCGGGTTTTGCACTTTAATCACGTGAAAATAACGATTTTCTCCGTTCTCGTCGGTAATAAAGCCGAAGCCTTTGTCTTCAAAAAAAGTCGTTATCTTGCCGTTCATCGCTATTCTCACAAAAAGGTTCAATACAGCGCTTATGATAGCGCGGAATGCCCTGCAGCGACAGATTGCGCGGGCGGCATTTAGTCATGCGATAACGGCATTTAGCGGCTTCCCGGCGACATGCTATGTTCATGATGACTTTATTCAATGCGCAAAAAGGAATAGCGATGGGCATCAAACGTCTCAATCACGCCGTGCTGTACGTCAGCGACGTGCGGCAGAGCGCCGACTTTTATCATCAGGTCTTGGGCTTCAAGCTGAAGCCGTCCGACAGCCCCGATCGAGCGGTATTTACCCAGGCCGCCGACTCGGACAACGATCACGATTTGGCGTTGTTCAGCAAGAACCTGGGCCAGCAGCGCGCCGGGGTGTTTCGCGCCAATGGCGAGCCGCCGGCGGAGCATGAGCCGCCGGCCGGGCTGTACCATCTGGCCTGGGAAGTGGACAGCCTGGAAGAGCTGGAGCGCATTCGCCATCAGCTGGCCGAACGCGGCATTCTCGGGTTGGAAGAGGATCACGGCGTGCACAAAAGCATTTATGGTCACGATCCGGACGGGCTGCTGTTCGAGGTGACCTGGTTTATTCCCCCGGCGTTGCTGACCGAAGAGGACAAAAACCAGCAGGGGATCCGCCCGCTGGATTTCGCCGCCGAGAAGCGGCGTTTCGCCGGCCTCTAACCTGCTCCTGCGCGGGGCGCATCGGCGCCCCGACGCTCACAGCACTTTGTTGAGGAAGTTGACGGTGCGCGGGTGCTGCGGCTGAGCCAGCACCTGTCTGGCATCGCCCTGCTCGACGATCTGCCCGTCGACCATAAACACCACCCGATCCGCCGCTTCGCGCGCAAAGCCGATTTCATGCGTCACCACCACCAGCGTGACGCCCAGATCCGCCAACCCTTTAATCACGTCCAGCACTTCGCCGACCAGCTCGGGATCGAGCGCGGAGGTCGGCTCATCGAACAGGATCACCTTTGGGTTCAGCGCCAGCGCGCGCGCGATGGCGATGCGCTGCTGTTGGCCGCCGGAGAGGTGGCGCGGGTAGGCGTCCGCCTTGTGGCGCAGCCCGACCGTATCCAGCAGCTCATAGGCCAGCGCTTTCGCCCGTTCGCGGGAGTGGATCTTGTGCACCACCGGCGCTTCGATGATGTTTTCCAGCACCGTCAGGTGCGGGAACAGGTTGAAGTTTTGGAACACGTAGCCGACGTTGATGCGCTGCCGGAGGATGGCCTTTTCCTTCAGCTCGTACAGCCGGTTGCCCTTGCGGCGGTAGCCGACGTAGTCGCCGTCGATGCGGATAAAGCCCTCGTCGACGCGCTCCAGATGGTTGATCGCCCGCAGCAGCGTCGATTTTCCGGAGCCGGAAGGCCCGAGGATCACGGTCACGGTCCCCGGCTGCAGCGTCAGGCTGACGTCGTCCAACGCCTTGTGTTTGCCGAAGAACTTGCTGACGTTGCTGATTTCGATCAGGCCGCGCGCCGGCACCGGGGTGAGGTTGCGTGCCGGCTGTTCGGGCAAGGCGTAATAATCAATGGCTTCAGACATGCGGGTCTCCTAACGTTTTAGCCAGCCGGCCAGTTTCTGCCAGGGCGTCGGCGGCAGTTCGCGCACCGCGCCCCGGGCGAAATAGCGTTCGATGTAGTATTGGATCACCGACAGGGCGGTGGTGATGAACAGATACCAGACGGTGGCCACCATCAGCAGCGGTATCACCTGCTGGGTGCGGTTATAGATCACCTGGATGGTGTAAAACAGCTCCGGCAGCGCCAGCACATAAACGATTGAGGTGCCTTTCGCCAGACTGATGATCTCGTTGAATCCGGTCGGAATAATGGATCGCAGCGCCTGCGGTAGAATGATGCGGAAGGTGCGGCGATAGCCCGGCAGGCCCAGCGCCGCCGCCGCTTCGTGCTGGCCGTAATCCACGCCCAGGATGCCGCCGCGGATGATCTCGGCGGTATAGGCGGACTGCACCAGCGTCAGGCCCAGCACCGCCACGGCGAACTGGCCGAGGATATCGATGGTCGGGTAGCTGGCAAATACCACCGAGGTAAAGGGAATGCCCAGCGAGATGGCGTCGTACAGATAGGAAAAGTTATACAGGATGATCAGCACCAGGATCAGCGGCAGCGAGCGAAACAGCCAGATATACCCCCAGGCCAGCGACGCCAGCAGGTAAGAGCGCGACAGCCGCGCCAGCGCCAGCAGGGTGCCGAACAGGATGCTGAACAGCGTGCCGAGTAGCGTCAGCAGCAGGGTCTGTCCCAGCCCCGCCAGCACCGCCGGGGCGAAGAACCACTCGGCGAACACGCCCCATTCCCAGCGCGCGTTGCCCGCCACCGATTGCACGATGGCGGCCAGAATAAACAGCGAAAACAGCGCGCCGATCAGCCGCAGCGGATAGCGGGCGGGCACCACTTTCAAGACTTCTTGTTTGGACATGTCATGTCTCCTGATACAGATAAAGGGGCCTTAGGCGATTTTCCTTTCCGACGCGCAACAACAGGCGTCTTCTGCAATCAGGCTTTTGCGGAACGGCAGGCGGCCATCGTAGGGTGGGCGGCTGTAAACCTCGCTGTCGACGGTGGGATCGAACTGCGGCTGATAACCGTTGCTCAGGTACAGGCCCACCGCTTCGGGCTGGCGAAAGCCGGTGGTCAGATAGAGCCGGCGATAACCCTGCGCCAGCGCCAGCGTTTCCAACTGCTGCAACACCCGTTGCGCCAGGCCCTGGCGGCGCAGATCGCCCCGCGTCCAGATACGCTTCAGCTCGGCGGTTTGCCCGTCATAGCGCTTGAAGGCGCCCATGGCGATCGGCGTACCGGCGCGCAGCAGCACGATGAAGGCACCCTGCGGCGGTGCGTACAGGTCCAGCGGTTCCGGTTCCTGGTCACCAAAATAGTCGCCGTAACGCTGACGATATTCGCCGAACAGCCCCTCGATCACCGGGGCGATCAGCGGGTCGGTCGGCAGCGTCTGAATGAAAGTGTCTTGCGTCATCGCGCGCTCCTAATCGCCCAGACCGGGCGGGTTGATTTCCGACTGCGCAAGACGTTCGACGCTCTCGCCCCAGCGGTTGAGCACCTGATCGTACTGTCCGCCGCGGATCGCGCCGTTCAGCGCTTCATTCACCGCCTGCACCAGCCCGTTGCCTTTACGGGTGGTGACGGCGATGTGCGCCGCCTTGGGCCAACCGCCTTCCACCGTGCCCGCCAGCCGGGTACGGCCATTCAGCGCCGCTTTATAGGCGCCCAGCACGTTGGGCCCGAAATAGGCGTCGGCCCGGCCGGACTGGATCGCCAGCGTGGCGGCCGCATCGTCGGTCACGTAGATCGGCTGGAAGGGTTTGAGCCCCTGCTGCCGGTTCTGTTTGTCCCACGCCAGCAAGATGGCTTCCTGGTTGGTGCCGGAGCCGACGATGATCTTTAATCCGGCGATATCGGCAGGCCGTTTGATCGTCGCGATCTTGCCGCCGGTTTTGACATAAAAGCCGAGCGAGTTGATGCGATAGGTGGCGAAGTCGAAGCGGGTTTTGCGCTCTTTGGTCACAGTAACGTTGGTGATGGCCGCGTCATACTTGCCGGAAACCACCCCCAGCGGCCAGTCTTCCCACGAGGTTTGCACCACGTTCAGTTCCAGGCCCAGGCTGTCGGCCACCAACTGCGCGATATCCACTTCGCTGCCGATAAGCCGCCGGTTGTCGGCGGCGAACAGCGCCAGCGGCGGCGTGTTGAGCGCGGCGATCGCGACGGTGAACCGGCCCGGCTTCACGAAGCGGAAATCGGCCGGCAGCTTGGCGATCGCCTGCGGGTTTTTCGGCGCATGGATAGGGGTTTCATTGGCCTGCAAATCGATGCCGGTGCCCGCCTGCGCGGCGCCGGTCAGGCTCAGCAAGGCCGCCACGAGAGCGGCGGTAACGGTTTTCTGCATAGCGGGTATCCCTGAAAACGATCTTATTATTGGGTGAATCTGTTCAACGGACGCTTCAGGCCCAGGTGTTCGCGCAGCGTATCGCCGTGGTACGCCTGGCGGAACAGGCCGCGCCGTTGCAGGACGGGCACCACCCGATCGACGAAGTGCCCGAAGGCGTTGGGCGTACCGCCGCTGATGATGAAGCCGTCGGCGGCTTCGCCGTCGAACCAGCGTTGCAGGCCGTCGGCCACCGCTTCCGGCGTGCCGCTGAACACCGGGCGCGGCGAGGCGGCCTCCAGCGCCACCTGGCGCAGCGTGAGGTTACGCTCGCGGGCGTTGCGCTTGATGGCGTCGGTGGTGCTGCGGAAGCTGTTTTTCCCCAGATCGCCGATGTCCGGGAAGGGCGCGTCCAACGGATGGCGGGAAAAGTCGTAATGTTCGAAGTAGCGGCCAAGGTAGTTGAGGGCGTTCTCGATGCTGACCAGACGGGCGGTCTCCTGGTACTGACGCTCGACGTCCGCATCGTCGTCGCCGACGATCACGCTGACGCCCTGGAAGATGCGCAGATCGTCCGGTTCGCGCCCCTGTTCCACCAACTGCCGCTTCACGTCCTGGTACAAATCCTGCGCCTGCTCCAGCGTGTCGTGATGGGTGAAGATCGCATCGGCGTGCCTGGCCGCCAGCCGTTTGCCGTCTTCGGAGGCGCCGGCCTGGAACAGGATCGGGCGGCCCTGCGGCGTGCGGCCGATGTTCAACGGCCCCTGCACCGAGAAGAACTCCCCCTGATGATTGAGGGTGTGCAGTTTCCCGGCGCGGAAAAATTCGCCGCTGGCCTTATTGCGCACGAAGGCATCGTCTTCCCAGGAGTCCCACAGTCCTTTGGCGACGTCGAGAAACTCGCCGGCGATGCGGTAACGCAGGCTGTGCTCCGGGTGCTCGGCGCGCGAGAAGTTTTTGGCCGAACCTTCCAGCGGCGACGTCACCACGTTCCAGCCCGCGCGGCCGTTGCTCAGGTGATCGAGGCTGGCGAACTGGCGGGCGACGGTGAACGGATCGCTGTAGGAGGTGGAGAGCGTGCCCACCAGGCCAATTTTGTCGGTGGCGGCGGACAGCGCGGCCAATAAGGTCAACGGCTCGAAACGGTTAAGAAAATGCGGAATGGACTTTTCGTTGATATATAAGCCATCGGCGACGAAGACGAAATCGAATTTCCCTTGTTCGGCTTTTTTCGCCGAGGCGATATTAAATTCGAGGTTGATGCTGGCGTCGGCGGTGGCGTCCGGGTGGCGCCAGGCGGACATATTTCCCGAGGCGCCGTGCAGAATGGCGCCCAGCCGTAATTGCCGTTGATTATTCGCGTTGTCGCTCATCGTGATTATCCTGTCATGCGCCGAAAGGCGCGCGGTGTCTGATGCGTCCACTATTGATGAGCGCTGGCGGGATGTAAAACAACAAAACAGCATATTCAAATGTTGAAAACTGCAAATATCACGGCGAGCGAAAATAATAATCCCCGGCGCAGCATCAGCGGCGTCGGGGAAATACTATTTCACGTTATTCAGGCGTTGCTGAGGGCTTTTTTCGCTGCGGGGGTTAATTGTTGCAGCGTGCGCTCCGCCAGCAGCGAAAAATAGTGGGCGGCAGGGAAGAGGGCGTGCTCATCGGGATTGAAACGCGGATGGTGCAGACCGAATTCGCTGGCGGAGCCGATGCTGACGAATGCGCCCGGCACGTGATGCAGATACAGCGCGAAATCCTCGCCGCCCATTTGCAGTTCCGCTTCTTCGACCCGGTAGCCGGCCTCGGCGGCGACGGTTTTGCTGAACGCCGCCCAATGGGCGTCGTTGATCACCGCCGGCGGCCCCGGCTGCCAGTGGAGTTCGGCCTGTGCGCCGAGCGCGGCGGCAACGCCGTCGATCACCTGGCGAATTTTATCCGGCACCTGGCGGCGCACCGCGTCGCTGTGGGTGCGCACCGTGCCTTCCAGCTCGACGGTTTGCGGCAGCACGTTCCAGGTATTGCCGCCTTCGATGCGCGTCACGCTCACCACCAGCGATTCCAGCGAGCTGAAGCTGCGGCTGGGCAGCGTTTGCAGCGCGCCGACGATCTGGCTGGCGGTGACGATGGTATCGACACCCTGTTCCGGTTTGGCGGCGTGGGCGCCTTTGCCGGTGATGCGGATCTGGAAGCGATCGACGTTGGCGTAGAACGGCCCGGCGCGGGTGGCGAAGGTGCCGGTGGGCAGCTCCGGCGCATTGTGCAGGCCAAATATCGCCGCGACGTTATCCAGCGCGCCGGCGTCGATCAGGTGTCGGGCGCCGTTAAAGGTCTCTTCCGCCGGCTGGAAGAAGATGCGCACCGTGCCCGCCAGTTCGGCTTCACGCGCTTTGAGCAGGTGTGCGGCGCCGAGCATCACCGAGGTGTGAAAGTCGTGCCCGCAGGCGTGCATCACGCCGCTGTTTTGCGAACTGAAGGGCACGTCGGCGATTTCGTCGATCGGCAGGGCGTCGATGTCGCCGCGCAGCGCGATGATCGGCCCCTGGCCGCTGCCGATCTCCGCCACGACGCCGGTTTTCAGCGCCAATGGCAGAAGGCGAATGTTCGCCTCTTGCAGCCAGCGGGTCAGGCGGGCGGTGGTGGCGAATTCGTGATTGGAAAGCTCCGGGTTTTGGTGCAGTTCACGCCGATAGGCGATGATCTTGTCTGCCAACTGGCTGGTCATAGGCTTGGCTCACAGTGGGAAATAAACCCTAACCCTAGTGCAGGGGCCGCCGAAGCAAAAAGACCATCTGGTTATATTTCATAGCGATTGTGTCTGCACGGCGCGTCAACGATGGGGGGCAGGGGCAGGTTTAGGCGTTCGCGCGTTGTTCGCCGGCGCAGGGAGAGGATTGACCTGGAACGGCAACTTACTGCAACCGGTGTCATTCATTTACACCGGACAACACGGATTTTTTCACTCTTTATCGGATTTCTGTGATCGCGGTGGTGGACAAAATCCTGCCTGCTTGCTGTACTGTAATCGACACAGGTTTTGTGTCTTTCATTCACGTTAAAGGTAAGTTTGATGTCTAAGATTAAAGGTAGCGTTAAGTGGTTTAATGAATCCAAGGGCTTCGGTTTCATTACTCCGGAAGATGGTAGCAAGGACGTTTTCGTTCACTTCTCTGCCATCGTTAGCAACGGTTTCAAAACGCTTGCTGAAGGCCAGCGTGTAGAATTTGAAATCACGAACGGTGCCAAAGGCCCATCTGCCGCTAACGTTACTGCTATCTAAGCTGCGTAGCTGAATTTCTTAAAACCCGCTCATTGAGCGGGTTTTTTATTGGGCGCGTTATGCGTCGCTGCGGCGGGCCAACAGGCTGAACAGCAGGATGGCGATGGCGTAACAGCCGACGATGGTCAGCGCCATCGACAGGCCCGAGGTGCCGCCCAGCCCGGTGAGCGGCACGGCGCAGGCGCCAAGCGCGAACATGCACACGCCGATCAAGGCCGACGCGCTGCCGGCTTTGTCCCCCTGGCTTTGCATCGCCAGCGACGAGGCGGTCGGGCCGACGATGCCGATCACCGCCACCGAGAAGAACAGCGGCACCAGCAACACGACCAGCGGCGCATGCAGCGCGGCGGCCAACAGCAGCAACAGCGACGCGATGGCTGCCATCGTCAGCCCGCTCTTCAACACCCGGCGTTCCCCCCAACGTGAACTGAGACGGCTGGCCAGCTGCGCCGCAATGATCAGCCCGACGCCGTTAATGGCGAAGCACAGGCTGAACATCTGCGGGCTGAGGCCGTAGATCTGCTGCAAGACAAAAGGCGAAGCGCCGATATAGGCGAACATGCCGGCCATTACGAAGCCCTGCGTCAGGCACAGGCCCATGAAATAGCGCTGGGTCAGCAACCCGCCGAGCGACATCAGCATCGCCAGAATGCCGCCCTGGCTGCGGCGCTCTACCGGCAGGGATTCGCGCAGCTTCAGCGCCGACAGGCTGAACAGCAGCACCGCGATGGCCGCCAGCACGCCGAAGATGCCGCGCCAGTTCATCACCTGCAGCATCACGCCGCCCAGCACCGGCGCGACGATCGGCGCCAGGCCGTTAACCAGCATCAGCAAGGCGAAGAAACGGGTCAGCTCATGGCCGGCGTACAGATCGCGGGCAATGGCGCGGGAAATCACCGCGCCGCCGGCGCCGGCGATGCCCTGCAGCAGGCGAGCGATCAGCAACTGGTCGATGGTGGGCGCCAGCGCGCACCACAGCGAAGCGCCCAGCAGCAGGATCAGCGACAGCAGCAGCGGGCGCATACGGCCCAGTTTGTCGCTGTAAGGGCCAAAAATCAGCTGGCCGACGCCCAGGCCGAGCAGCCCGGCGGTCAGGCTGAGCTGCGCGGCGGCGGTGGAGGTATTCAGCTCGCCCGCCATTTCCGGCAGGGCGGGCAGATAGAGATCGGTGCACAGCGGCCCCAGCGCGGCCAACAGGCCAAGCACGACGGCGTACACCAGACGTTGTCTGGCTAAGTGTTTGGTCATGGGAGATTAAGATTTCCTGAACAGGTGAGAAATGGCCTGCTGATACAGATCGCGCAGCAGGGACGCATCGGCTTTTTGCGTGGTAAGGATTCGGTAACCGGTACCTTCGCTCATGACGGCGATAAACTCCACTCGGGCGGCGATCTCTTCCGCGCTGAAGTCGGGATACAGCCGCCGCAGGTTGTGGCACACGTGGCGAAACAGCCGCGCTTCCGCATCGCTGAGCAGTTTGGCCACCACCGGGTTGCGCGTGGCCTCGGCGGTCACTTCCAGCATCAGCATGTGATCGGTTTCGCTCTCGCCCGGTTGCTGAAACAGCGTGCGCGCCGCCAGCGTGCCGGCGATCAGGTTGATGTGATCGCCAAGGTTTTCCAGGCGCTGCATCTTGCTGGTGATGATGCGGTTGACGATCTCTTCGATGATCGCGTCTTTATTGGCGAAATAGCGATAGATTTGCCCGACGCTGAGCTGCGAGCCCTGGGCAATCTCCGCCATGCTGGCGGCATGGAAGCCGTGGCGGCGGAAGCTGGTTTTCGCCGCTTCGACGATCTGATCGCGGCGCGCCTGCACCTTGGCCTGTTTACTGTCGTTGGGGGAGAGCATCTGCCCGATCCTTTGCTGCGCGTGAGCCGGGTTCACAATTTTGGGTGTGAACGTTCATTCTCAATTGTAGTGTAACGGATGGGGAGGACGCAAGATGAACGCGCGCCGCGGGGAAAAGGTGTTTAGGCGAACAGGTAGGCGTTGATAAAGGCGGCGACGATCAGCACGCACAGCGCAACGGCGATCGTTTCGGCGGTGGTTTTCGGCAGGCTAAACATAGCGATTTCTCATCCAGTCAGGAGTTCTGGATGAGATTATGCGCATGCAAGATTAAGGAAACATTAAGGGCTTAGCGCCCGTTGACCCACATCACCAGCATGAAGGCCAGCAGCGTCATCGCCAGCGAACCGGCCAGGTTGAGCAGCATATTGGCCAATGCCCAGCCGAAGCGGCCGTCCTGCATCAGATACACCACCTCCAGCGAAAAGGTGGAGAAGGTGGTCAAGCCGCCGCAAAACCCGGTGGTGATCAGCAATTTCCAGGTGGGATCCAGGTGCGTCATGCGGGTGAAAATCGCCATCGCCAGGCCGATGATAAAACCGCCGACCAGATTGACCATCAGCGTACCGAGCGGGATGTGGGCGTTCAGCGGATTCATTTTCATGCTTACCGCCCAGCGCAAAACGCTGCCGACGCCGCCGCCGATAAAGACGGCCAGTAAAGAACTCAACATGGGGCAACTCCCTTTCAAACAGAGAAATTCACGGGCTCGGAAAGGGACAGGCGTAACGCTACGCGCCTCTCTCCGAGAGGTTACGTAGACATCATCAGCCTGTGAAGGCGGTTAGGGAGGAATGTCATCTCCAGCGTGCCGCACGGCCTTTTTCACCGTACCCGATGGATGTTACACCTAACGCCGTCTATTTTGTAGTATCGACCCCCTGCGAGGTAAAACCGATGGAAATCAGAGCGGCGCGTCTGGGCGACCGGCACGCTATCGCCGAATTGATGACGGCGTTGGGCTATCCCGGCACCGAGGCGTTTCTGACGCAGCGCATGCAGCAACTGTTGGCGCACCCGGACGAGGCGCTGCTGGTGGCGGTGGATGGGGCGCAGGTGCTGGGCGTGTTGTCGCTGCATTTTCTGCCGCAGCTGGCGTTGGCCGGCGACATTGGCCGCATCAGCTATTTTTGCGTCGACGATCGGGCGCGCGGCGCGGGCGTAGGGCGGCGGTTGTTGGCGGAGGGAGAGGCGCTGGCACACCGTCGCGGCTGCGATCGGTTGGAGGTTCATTGCCACAGTCGCCGCGAGCGGGCCCATGCGTTTTACCTGCGCGAAGGCTTTGTTGAAGCGCCGAAGTATTTTGCCAAGTTATTAAGTCAGTAAGTTATTCCCCTGGCGGCACTGCCGTTTCCAGCCGGTTGCGGCCGTTTTGCTTCGCCCGATAGAGCGCGCTGTCGGCCGCTTTCAGCCAGTCCAGATAGCAGCCCAACGCGGGGTGGTAGTTGGCGATGCCGGCGCTGATCTGCAGCCGCAGCTGTGGCGCCTCTTTGAAGATAACGGCGTCCAGTTGCTGCTGGATGCGCCGCAGGACGGTTTCCGCCTGTTCGGCGCTGGTGTTCGGCAGCACCGCGCCAAACTCGTCGCCGCCGTAGCGCCCAACGATATCCACGTTGCGCAAGCCAATCAGCAGCTCTTCCGCCAGCGCCGCCAGGGCCTCATCCCCCAGCGCATGGCCGAAAGTATCGTTGATGGTTTTGAAACGATCGATATCCATCAGGATCAGCGTGGCGTTGCCCTGGTAGCGGCGGCAGCTGTCGAACTGACGATGCAGCAGATGCTCCCAATGGCGGCGGTTGTACAAGCCGGTCAGCCCATCGCGGGTGCTGATGCGCTGCAGCTCCTGTTTCTTTTCCGCCAACCGTTTGGCGGTGCGATAGGTCACCAGACCGAGCAGCGTCGGGTAAAGGTAGATCATCGGCAGGCACAGATAGATCTGCAGCGGCGTGCTGTGCGGGTGGAACGGGAAGCCGAGCAGCGCGCCGGTCAGCGCCGCTGCGGCCAGTTGAATCGCCAAGCCTTTGACAAACAGCGCTTTGCCGGCTGAAGCGATGTTATTCATGCTCATCATCGACAGGATGACGATGGCGGGCAGCGCGTTGAACGCCATCATCGCTGCCCAGAAGCCGCCGAAGGCGGAGTCGATCAACAGGTTGCGGATCTCGGCTTTGAAAGGATCTTTGGCGCGGCAGGCCAGGCGATAGGCGAGATGCGGCCAGAGAAAGCCGTGAAAGGCCAGCAATAGCCAGACCGCCGTGGGCGGAGCCAAGGGGTAGAGTGCGGCGCAAACGCAGATAAAGCCGAGCCCCAGACCGGCGACGCGGGGCAGATAGGTGCGTTTGGCGAAGCTGAGGCCGGATTTTCGGGCATCGAAAATGGGTGGAGCAATATACATCCGGCATCTCCCTGATAGGCATCACGGCAGAGTAGCATGCGGGTGATAAACTAAGAATAGTCTGGGATTCACGCTGCGGGGGGGCGTGGTATTCCTGCGACCGATCTCACTCTGTTACATGTTGCGGTTGTGCGAGCCGAAGGAAAGTCGCTAAATATTCGCAGGCAAGGTCAGTTTTTCTCGCTGTTCACGCAGCGCTCTATGATAAGAAGGTGAGTATGGAAGGTATCAGCATTACCAAACTTCTGGTGATTGCGGTGTTGGTGATTTTACTGTTCGGCACCAGCAAATTGCGCACGCTCGGCGCCGATCTTGGCGCGGCGCTGAAAGGCTTTAAAAAAGCCGTGGGCGATGACAGCACGCCGCCGGCCGCCGGCAACAATGCCGCCGAAAGCCAGTCCGCTCAGCAGAGCGTCGAAAAGAAAGACGTTTAACCTCGTCTGACCGCGCGCAATAAAAAACGGATGCCTTGCGGACATCCGTTTTTTGGCGTTTCCGCCGTCTATAGCGTAACAAACTATTACGCGTTATTTCACTTCCATCCCTTTGGCCTGCAGATCGGCGTGGTAAGACGAACGCACGAACGGGCCGCAAGCAGCGTGGGTGAAGCCCATCGCCATCGCTTCTTCTTTCATCTCGTCAAACTCGGCAGGGCTGACGTAGCGTTGCACCGGCAGGTGGTGGCGGCTTGGCTGCAGGTACTGGCCCAGCGTCAGCATAGTCACGCCGTGGCGACGCAGATCGCGCATCACTTCAATGATTTCCGCGTTGGTTTCACCCAGGCCGACCATCAGGCCGGATTTGGTCGGGATATCCGGGTGCGCGTCTTTAAAGCGCTCCAGCAGCTTCAGCGACCATTCATAGTTGGCGCCCGGACGCACCTGACGGTAGACGCGCGGCACGTTTTCCAGGTTGTGGTTGAATACGTCCGGTGGCGTGGCGGTGAGGATCTCCAGCGCGCGGTCCATACGGCCGCGGAAGTCCGGCACCAGCGTTTCAATTTTGATGTTCGGGCTTTTGGCGCGGATGGCCGAGATGCAGTCGGCAAAGTGCTGAGCGCCGCCGTCGCGCAGATCGTCGCGGTCAACCGAGGTGATCACCACGTAACGCAGCGCCATGTCGGCGATGGTTTGCGCCAGCTTTTCCGGCTCGTTGGCGTCCGGCGCGATCGGGCGGCCGTGGGCCACGTCGCAGAACGGACAGCGGCGGGTGCAGATGGCGCCGAGGATCATAAAGGTGGCGGTACCGTGGTTGAAACACTCGGACAGGTTAGGGCACGAGGCTTCCTCACAGACGGAGTGCAGGCCGTTCTTGCGCATCGCGGCTTTGATGCCCTGAATGCGCGTTGAGTCGGCAGGCAGTTTGATCTTCATCCACTCGGGTTTACGCAACAGCTCCTGCCGTTCGGTGACCACCGTTTTGACCGGGATCAGCGCCATTTTGTCAGCATCGCGGTATTTGACGCCGCGTTCCATCTGAATTGGTTTACTCATAATCGTGCAGGTTCCAGTTACGAAGCTCGACCGTCTGGTAGCCGAGTAAATGAACAAATTCCTGTACCAGGATTGGGTGTATGTCTTCAATGCCAACGCCGGGCGCCAGCGCGCTGACCTGCGTCATCTGCATGCCGGCGTAACCGCAAGGGTTGATGCGTTGGAAAGGGCTGAGGTCCATCGCCACATTCAGGGCCAGGCCGTGGAATGAGCTGCCTTTGCGGATCCGCAAGCCCAACGAACAGATTTTCTGCTCCCCCACGTACACGCCGGGCGCATCCGGACGGGCGCGCGATGCGAGACGGAAGTGGGCGAGGGTGTTGATAACCGTATCTTCTATCGCCGTGACCAATTGACGTACGCCGACCTTGTTGCGTTTCAGATCGACCATCACGTACATCACCTGCTGACCCGGCCCGTGGTAGGTCACCTGGCCGCCGCGATCGCTCTGGACAACCGGGATGTCGCCGGGCATCAGCACATGTTCGGCTTTGCCGGCCTGACCCTGGGTGAACACCGGGTGATGCTGCACCAGCCACAGCTCGTCCGGCGTGGTCTCGGTACGACTGTCGGTAAAGTTATGCATGGCTTGGGATACAGGCGCGTAGGGCTGCAACCCCAGCTGACGCAAAATGATCTTGTCTGGTTGCAAAAGAGTCATCGTCAGGTTACAGAAGTGGTAAAGCCATTATACCGGGCGCTCCGGCCTGCGACCAGCCTTTCGCTGACCAAAAATGCGCAATCCGGGAAGACGCTGCGCCATCCCGGGTTGATAAGCAGGAGTTTATGCTGGAATTACAGCACCATGCGAACAATTTCAATGTTGCCCAACTCTTCGTACAGGGTTTCGACCTGCTCGATGTGAGTGGCATTGATGGTGATGGAGACGGAGTGGTAGTTGCCTTTGCTGCTTGGCTTGACCTGCGGGTTGTAATTGCCCGGCGCATGGCGCTGCACCACTTCAACCACCTGGTCAACCAGCTCTGGCTGCGCCAGGCCCATTACCTTGTAGGTAAACGAGCAAGGGAATTCGAGCAGTTCGTTCAGTTTAGTTTTTTGCATGTGCGTGCGCTCCAGAGTGCTAGCTAATCTATAAAGTATAACTCCCGCCGGGGCGGGAGTTAGTGTTATTCACTATATGGGGACGATTTCGCCCGTTTCAACCGTTAACCGAACCAGTGGTGGAACATCAGTTTGATGTAGTCCACGATGCGGCTGAAGAAGCCGCCTTCTTTCACTTCGTTCATCACCACCAGCGGACGCTGGTCGATGGTTTTGCCGTCCAGCTGGAAGTTGATGCTGCCCACCACCTGGTTTTTCGCCAGCGGCGCGTGAATTTCCGGCGTGTTCAGCACGTAGCTGGCCTTCAGATCTTTCATGCGGCCGCGCGGAATGGTCAGGTAGACGTCTTTGTCCACGCCCAGCTCAACGCGGTCGGCATCGCCGAACCAGACCGGCTCGGAGGCGAACTCTTTACCGACTTTCAGCGGCGCCACGGTTTCGAAGAAGCGGAAGCCCCAGGTCAGCAGTTTCTTGCTTTCGGCTTCACGGCCTTTGTAGGTGCGGCCGCCCATCACGGCGGAGATCAGGCGCATTTGGCCTTCGGTCGCCGAAGCCACCAGGTTGTAACCCGCCGCGTCGGTATGGCCGGTTTTGATGCCGTCGACGTTCAGGCTGTTATCCCACAGCAGACCGTTGCGGTTCATCTGGCGGATATTGTTGAAGGTGAACTCTTTTTCTTTGTAAATCGCGTATTCTTCCGGCACGTCGCGGATCAGCGCCTGGCCGATCAGCGCCATGTCGCGCGCCGAGCTGTATTGGCCCTGCGCATCCAGGCCGTGCACCGTCTGGAAGTGGGTATTCTGCAGGCCCAGCTTGCTGACGTAGGTGTTCATCAGGTTGACGAAGGCGTCCTGGCTGCCGGCGACGTAGTCGGCCATCGCCACGCAGGCGTCGTTACCGGACTGCAGGTTGATGCCGCGGGTCAGTTTGGAGACCGGCACGCGATCGCCCGGCTTCAGGAACATCAGCGAGGAGCCTTTGAACACCGGGTTGCCGGTCGCCCAGGCGTCCTGGCCGACGGTCACCAGATCGTCCTGGCCGATTTTGCCCGCTTTCAGCGCCTGGCCGATGACGTAGCTGGTCATCATTTTGGTCAGGCTGGCCGGATCGCGACGCGCATCGGCGTTCATCTCGGCCAGCACCTTGCCGGAGTTGTAATCAATCAGGATGTACGCTTCCGCATCGATCTGCGGGACACCTGGGATCATGGTTTTGATATTAACGTCATCGGCATGCGCAACGGAGGCTGCGCTCATTGCGATAACGGTGCCGAGGGCGATGCTTTTGATTAAGCGAAAAGAAGTTACTTGTTTCATGATCGGGACTACAACATCCGTGAAAGTAAAGTTAAAAAACGAGCCACACTATAGCAGATGCGATCCCGGCAGGCATTACCCATTCATCTGACTAATTGCGGTTAGTGCCCTTTTAGCTGCAAGAAAATGTTTCAGCTAAATAACCGCTTATCGGCCGTGAATGCCCGCCGGGCTTAACGCTCAGGGTGCAGCAGTAACGAAAGACTGTTGTTGCGCTTCGCTCGCCAGGCGTTGCTGCAGCTGGGCCGCCTGTTGACGGCTGCTGAACGGGCCAAGCTGGACGCGATAAACGTTGCCGTTGGCCGCTACTTTGCCCGGCACGCCAAACTGTTGGCTCAGGCTCTGTTGCCAGCTCTGGGCGCGCTCGGCGCTGCTCAGCGCGCCGACCTGCACCACGTAGCCGCCGGAAGAGGCGACGGCAGCCGTGCCGACAGCCGCCGCGCCGGCCGCGACCGGTGCGGCCACCGCGGCGGCTTCAGGTTCGGAACCTTCCAGCACCCCGGCCGGCACCGCGCTCGGCGCGCCGAGGAAACCGCTGCGGCCGTTGGCGGCATTGCCGCCGGCTGCAGGGGCGCTGTTGTCGTCGGTGCGCAGGGTGCTGTTATCGATCGGGCGCACCGCCGCGCCGCTGGCGATCGGCGCCTCCTGTTGAATAGGGGTGCCCATGCCGCTGGAGCCGAGATCCGGACGCGCCGGCAGGGCGTAGCTCTGTTTCGCCACGATGGTGCCGATGGTGCCGGGGCCGCTCAGCGTGCCGTCCGGCGCCACGTTGATGAAATCGACCTTGACCTTGGTATTGTTGGACAGGTTGAGGCGGTCGGCGGCGGCTTTCGACAGATCGATGATGCGGCCCTTGGTGTATGGCCCGCGATCGTTGACGCGCACCACCAGCTGACGGCCGTTGGCCAGGTTAGTGACGCGCACATAGCTTGGGATTGGCAGGGTCGGATGCGCCGCCGTCAGGCCGTTGGGGTCAAACTGCTCGCCCAGTGCCGTGGTGTTGCCGTTGGCCTCTTCGCCATACCAGGCCGCCAGGCCGGTCTGCGAGAAGTTCTGCGGATCTTTTGCGATGCGGTAAGTATCGCCATTAACCTTATAGTCCTGCATGTTATTAGGGTTATAGGGTTCATATTGAGGCTCGACGCCGCCGATTTCCACCACCGGGCCGTTGTACGGCTGCGGAGGGGCTTGCTGTTCCGTGGTCGGGGCGGTACAGGCGGAGAGCAACACCGCCGCGACGCCGATCCAAAGCCATTCCTTACGCATTACTCACCTCTTATAAACTTTTAGACAGCATTTTCCGATGCGTGTGGATCGACATGATGATGCCGAAACCGGCCATCAACACTATCAGCGCCGAACCCCCGTAACTGACCAGAGGCAAAGGTACGCCAACTACCGGCAAAATGCCACTGACCATACCGATGTTAACAAAGACATAAACGAACAAAATCAGCATCAAGCCGCCGACCATGACGCGGCCAAAGGTGGTTTGCGCCTTGGCGGCAATCATCAGCCCGCGGATGATCACCAGCAGGTAAAGCGCCAGCAGCACCAGTACCCCGATCAGCCCCAGCTCTTCGGCCAGGACGGCGAAGATAAAGTCGGTATGGCGCTCCGGCAGAAACTCCAGCTGCGACTGGGTGCCGTGCAGCCAGCCCTTGCCGGACAGGCCGCCGGAGCCGATGGCGATCTTGGATTGAATGATGTGATAACCGGCGCCGAGCGGGTCGCTCTCCGGATCGAGCAGCATCATGACGCGGTCGCGCTGATAGCCGTGCATCAGGAAGAACCACAGCACCGGGATGAAGGCCGCCAGCGCGACGGCGGCGACGGCGATCAGCTTCCAGCTCATGCCGGACAGGAACAGCACAAACAGGCCGGAAGCGGCGATCAGGATAGAGGTGCCCAGATCCGGCTGCGCGGCTACCAGCAGCGTCGGCAGGAAGATCAGCACCAGCGCGATGGCGGTGTTTTTCAGCGAAGGCGGGCAGACGTCGCGGTTCATAAAGCGCGCCACCATCAGCGGCACGGCGATCTTGGCGATTTCCGACGGCTGGAAGCGCACTACGCCGAGATCCAGCCAGCGCTGCGCGCCTTTACTGATTTGCCCGAAGGCGTCCACCAGGATCAGCAAAATCACGCAGAAGATATACAGATAGGGCGCCCAGCTTTCGTACACGCGCGGCGGGATCTGCGCCATGACGGCCATCACGATCAGCCCCATGACGATCTGCCCGATCTTGCGCTCCATCATGCCGATGTCCTGGCCGCTGGCGCTCCACATCACGAAGGCGCTGTAGACCAACAGGGCCAGGATCAGCAGCAGGAACGTCGGGTCGATGTGGATTTTGGTCCAGATCGAGCCTTTTTGTTGGCTTTCAGTCATGTTCTACCTTAGTCACCTTCTACGCCAGGCGGCAGCGGGGCCTCGCTTGGCAATTGCGTATTGTTGTCGCCCAGCAGAATGTGGTCGAGGATCTGGCGGGTGATGGTCCCCACCGCCGGACCGGAGCCGCCGTTTTCCAGAATGATGGCGACCGACACCGTCGGGTTGTTGAACGGTGCGAAGGCGGTCATCAGTTTGTGATCGCGCAGGTGCTCCGCCAGTTTGTGGGCGTTGTAGGTTTCATAGCCGAATACCTGTGCGGTACCCGATTTCGCCGCGGCTTTATAAGGTGCGTCCGCAAAGTATTTGCGCGCCGTCCCGTTCGGACGGTTGGCCACACCGTACATGCCGTCTTTGGCAATTTCCCAGAAGCCGGAGTGAATATCGCCGATCTGCGTGTTTTCTTCCTGTTTGAACGGCACCAGCGCGCCGTTGATGCGGGTGCTCTGCAGCAGGTGCGGCGTTTTGACGGTGCCGTCGTTGATCAGGGTGTTCAGCGCCTTGGCCATCTGGATCGGCGTCGCGGTCCAGTAACCCTGGCCGATGCCTACCGGAATGGTGTCGCCCTGATACCACGGTTTTTTATAGCGTTTCTGCTTCCATTCTCGCGTCGGCATCAGGCCGGAGCGCTCTTCAGACAGATCGATGCCGGTGTACTGGCCGTAACCGAATTTGGTCAGCCAGGTCGACAGCCGATCGATCCCCATGTCATAAGCGACCTGGTAGAAATAGGTATCTGCGGACTCTTCCAGCGCCTTGGTGACGTTCAGGCGGCCGTGGCCCCATTTCTTCCAGTCTCGAAAGCGTTTTTCCGAGCCGGGCAATTGCCACCAGCCGGGATCGAACACCACGGTGTTTTTGGTGATCACCCCGGCGCTCAGCGCCGACACCGCGATATAAGGCTTCACCGTCGAGGCGGGCGGATAGACCCCCTGGGTGGCGCGGTTGATCAGCGGGCGATTCGGATCGTTCAGCAACCCCTGATAGTCCTTGCTGGAAATGCCGTCGACGAACAGGTTCGGATCGTAGCTCGGGTTGGAGACCATCGCCAGGATGGCACCGGTGCGCGGATCGCTCACCACCACCGCGGCGCGGCTGCCGACCAACAGCTGTTCGATATAGCGCTGCAGGTTAAGATCGAGCGTCAGGTAGACGTCCTGACCGGCGGAAGGCGGCTGTTCGTGCAATTGGCGGATCACCCGGCCGCGGTTGTTGACCTCGACCTCTTCATAGCCGGTTTTGCCGTGCAGCGTGTCTTCGTAATAACGTTCGATGCCCAGCTTGCCGATATCGTGGGTGGCGGCGTAGTTGGCCAGTTTGCCGTCTTTGTCCAGCCGCTCGACGTCGCGATCGTTGATCTTCGAAACGTAGCCGGTGACGTGGGTGAGGGCGGAGCCGTAAGGGTAGTAGCGGCGCTGGTAGCCTTTCACTTCCACGCCCGGGAAACGGAACTGATTGACCGCAAAACGGGCGACTTGCACCTCGGTCAGCGCGGTTTTCACCGGAATGGAGACGAAACGGCGCGAGCGCTTGCGCTCTTTTTCGAAATTGGTGATGTCGTCATCGGTCAAGTCGACCACCGGGCGCAGCGCCTGCAGCGTGGCTTTGAGATCGTCGACCTTTTCCGGCATCAGTTCCAGCTGATAAATGGTGCGGTTGAGCGCCAGCGGAGTACCGTTGCGATCGTAGATAATGCCGCGGCTGGGCGCGATGGGCACCAGCTTGATGCGGTTTTCGTTGGAGCGGGTGCGGTAATCCTCGACGCGGACCACTTGCAGATTATACAGGTTGGCGATCAGGATGCCGGACAGCACCAGGATGACCAAGAACGCCACCAGGGCGCGGCGTACAAACAGGGCGGATTCAGCCGTATAGTCGCGAAAAGGGTTACGTTCTATTTTCATCCCGCTGCTTTATTTCACTCTGTCACGGTCACCACCGGCTATTCCCGGTGGTAAGGATGATTTGTAGTAATACTCCAGGCGCGGTAGAGGCTTTCGGCCACCAGGACGCGCACCAAAGGATGCGGCAGTGTCAACGGAGAAAGCGACCAACTCTGCTCGGCAGCGGCTTTGCAGGCGGGCGCCAGCCCTTCCGGGCCGCCGATCAGCAAGCTGACGTTGCGGCCATCCTGTTTCCAGCGCTCAAGCTGCTGCGCCAGCTGCGGCGTTTCCCACGGCGTGCCTGGGATATCCAGCGTAACGATGCGGTTGCCTTTGCCCACCGCCGCCAGCATTTGTTCGCCTTCCTTGTCCAGAATGCGTTTGATGTCGGCGTTTTTGCCGCGTTTGCCGGCCGGGATCTCGGTCAGCTCAAACGGCATATCTTTGGGAAAGCGGTGCAGGTAATCCATAAAGCCGGTTTGCACCCAGTCTGGCATTTTGGTGCCGACCGCCACCAATTGCAGTTTCACCGCTTAGCTCCAGAGTTTTTCCAGCTCGTACAGGCGACGGCTTTCTTCCTGCATCACGTGCACGATCACTTCGCCCAGATCGACCACGATCCAGTCGGAGGCTTCCTGGCCTTTCATGCCAAACAGCTCCATGCCCGCGGCGCGGGATTCCTGCACCACGTGGCTGGCGATCGACATCACGTGGCGAGTCGACGTGCCGGTGCAGATGATCATGCAATCGGTGATGCTGGATTTGCCCTGTACGTCCAGAGCGACAATGTCTTGGCCTTTCAGGTCATCGATTTTATCGATGACGAAATCTTGGAGCGCTTTACCTTGCAAAGGTTCCCCCTCGGGTGTGTTCTGTTCAGTCGGCTGCGGTGGGCAAAATGCGCGCGCCGCGGCGTAACCGGATAAAGGTTTCGGCAGGCTGCCGCTGAAAGCCAGCTAACTGGTGACTGCCCGGCCAGCTAAGGTTTCCGGGGTTTTCAGCGGATACCTGAAAAATAGCGGCGCAGTATATCACGCACCTTTCGCTAGCGATATAAACCCTGCAACTCGATATAGCGCTGCACCGGGCGCGGCAGCAGATCGTCGCAGTTGAGACCCTGATGGCGGCGCTGGCGGATCTCGGTGGCGGAAATTTCCAGCTCCGGCGTATCGGCCAGATAGATATGGCCGTGCGGGCGGCGGCTGAGCAGCGCCGGGTCGGCAGTGCGATGACGTTCCAGCCACTGCTGCAGTTCCGGCGTGTCCATGCGATCGTTATAGCCCGGGCGCGCCAACACCAGCAGATGGCAGACGTCCAACAGCGCCTGCCAGCGGTGCCATTTATGCAGCGTCAGCAGCGAGTCCTGGCCAATAATAAACGCCAGCGGCTGGGCGGCGCCACGCTCTTTACGAATCGTTTCCAACGTCTCGATGGTGTAGGAGGGGGTGGTGCGATGCAGTTCGCGATCGTCGACCGCGAACAGCGGATTGCCGGCGATCGCCAGCTCGACCATCTTCAAGCGCTGCTGTGCGTTGGCCTCGGGCTGCGGGCGGTGCGGCGGCACGTGGTTAGGCAGCAGCGTGACGCGATTCAGGCCCACTTCGGCGGCCAGCGCCTCCACCGGCCGCAGATGGCCGTAGTGGATCGGATCAAAGGTGCCGCCAAACAGCGCGTGCAATACGGTGGGGTGTTCCGGATTAGTGGGCATCGGTAAAACTCGTGGCCAGGGGTTTGCCGCACAGCAGCATCGACAGGGTTTCCAGTTCCGGCCAGACCGACTGGCCATAGTCCTGCTTGAGGGTCAGCTCGATTTGCGTCAGCAGCTGTACCGCTTGCTGCAGCTGGGCGCCGGACAGGCGTTGCAGCGCCTGGGTCACCAGCGGGCGGCGATTCTGCCAGACCTTGTGCTGGTCGAACAGCGTGCGCAGCGGCGCGGACGCCATGCGGCGCTGCAGCGTCAGCAACAGCAGCAGTTCGCGCTGCAGAGTGCGCAACAGGATCACCGGCTCGACATCCTCTTGCTGCAGCTGCTGCAAAATATGCCAGGCGCGCTTGCTCTTGCCGGCCAGCAAGGCGTCCAGCCAGTGGAACGGCGTGAAGTGGGCGGCGTCGTTCACCGCCTGCTCGACGCGCGGCAGGGTGAGCTTGCCGTCCGGGTGCAGCAGCGACAGCCGCTCCAACGCCTGCGATAGCGCCAGCAGGTTGCCTTCGTAGCAGTAGCACAGCAGCTGATTGGCGGCGTCGTCCAACTCCAGCTTCATCGCCTTGGCGCGCGCGGCGACCCAGCGCGGCAGCTGTGCCTGCTCCGGCGTCTGGCAACTGACGAGGGCGCCGTGCGGGCTGAGCGCCTTGAACCAGGCGCTGTTTTCCTGCGCTTTGGTGAGGCGCGGGCCGCGCAGGATCAGCAGGATGTCGTCGTGCAGCAGGGTGGCGAGCTTGGTCAGCTGTTCACCGATCGGCGCCGTCGGGCCGTTTTCCGGGAAAATCAGCAGCAGCGTCTGGCGGCTGGCGAACAGGCTCATCGCCTGGCAGATGCCGAAGATGGCGTCCCAGTCGGTATGGGCGTCGAGGGAAATGCTGTAGTGCTCGCTGAACTGCTGCTGTTGCGCGGCCTGCCGGAGCAGATCCTGGCTTTCCTGCAGCAGCAGCGGTTCATTGCCGCTCAATAAATAACAAGCGCGCAGCCCCTCTCGGAGCTGCGCGGCAAGTTGTTCCGGATAAATGCGGATCATTGTGCGGTTTGGCTTGCCGCTCGTTCGCCAGCGGCAGCGGCTTTCTGCCGGTTTTCTTCTTCCGCCGCGTGCACGGTCAGCAGTTTGCGTACCAGCTGTTGCGCCGCCTGCTCACGCATTTCCTGGCGAATGATCTCCTGCTCGGAGTCTTTGGCCAGCGCGGTCAGCGGGTTGTCGAAGAACGAACGGAACACTTTCACCGACAGCGGATACAGGTCGTGGCCCGGGAGCAGCACCTGGGCCTGCACGGTCAGCACCAGCTGATACTCGGCGGTTTTACCGTCCTGGAAGATCGAGGCGGTATCCTGGCTTTCCGTCGCGCCGACGATGCGCAGAGAAGGCACGTCTTTACGCTTCGGATCGCTGACGATGGTCACGGCGTTCAAACGCAGTTGCTCACGCACCGCGCGCGTCAATGGCCCGTAAGGATCCGAACTGTCCAGGATCAGCGTTTTCATTTCATTAGGCACCTGCGTGGTGCCACGCAGGTGAAAACCGCAGCCGGCGGTGACCAGCACCGCCAACCCCAGCAACAGCGTCAGAATACGTTGTCGCACAACTCCTCCTTGTGTTAACCCACAACCAGGTTAAGCAGTTTGCCCGGAACGTAGATCACTTTGCGAATCGTGACGCCGTCCAGATATTTAGCCACCAGATGCTCTTCGGCAGCGCGCGCGCGCACTTGCTCTTCGGTCGCATCGGCAGATACGGTGATTTTAGCGCGGACCTTGCCGTTCACCTGCACCACCACCAGCTTGGAGTCTTCGACCATCGCCTGCTCGTCGGCAACCGGCCATGGCGCGGTGTCCACGTCGCCTTCGCCGCCCAGCGCCTGCCACAGGGCGAAGCACACGTGCGGGGTGAACGGATACAGCATGCGAACCACGGCCAGCAGCGCTTCCTGCAGCAGCGCGCGATCCTGCTCGCTCTCCTGCGGCGCACGGGCCAGTTTGTTCATCAGCTCCATCACGGCGGCGATCGCGGTGTTGAAGGTCTGGCGGCGGCCGATATCGTCGGTCACTTTGGCGATGGTTTTGTGCAGATCGCGGCGCAGCGCTTTCTGCTCTTCGTTCAGCGACGCCACGTCCAGCGGCTGCACCGCGCCTTTTTCCACGTGATCGTAGGCCAGTTTCCATACGCGTTTCAGGAAGCGGTTAGCCCCTTCCACGCCGGATTCCTGCCACTCCAGCGTCATTTCTGCCGGTGAAGCGAACATCATGAACAGACGCACGGTGTCCGCGCCGTATTTTTCCACCATCTCCTGCGGGTCGATGCCGTTGTTCTTCGACTTCGACATTTTGCTCATGCCAGCATAGACCAGTTCACGGCCTTGCGGATCGGTGGCCTTGATGATGCGGCCTTTGTCGTCGCGCTCGACGGTGGCGTCAACCGGGGATACCCAGACGCGCTCGCCGCTGTTGCCGGTGTAGTAGAAGGCGTCGGCCAGCACCATGCCCTGACACAGCAGGCGCTTGGCCGGCTCATCGGAATCCACCAGGCCCGCATCGCGCATCAGCTTGTGGAAGAAGCGGAAGTACATCAGGTGCATGATGGCGTGCTCGATGCCGCCGATATATTGATCGACCGGCAGCCAGTAGTTGGCGGCGGCCGGATCCAGCATGCCCTGGTCATACTGCGGGCAGGTGTAGCGCGCGTAGTACCAGGAGGACTCCATAAAGGTGTCGAAGGTGTCGGTTTCGCGCAGCGCCGGCTGGCCGTTGACGGTGGTCTTCGCCCACTCAGGGTCGGCCTTGATCGGGCTGGTGATGCCGTCCATGACCACGTCTTCCGGCAGGATCACCGGCAGTTGGTCTTCCGGCGTCGGCATCACGGTGCCGTCTTCCAGGGTCACCATCGGGATTGGCGCGCCCCAGTAACGTTGACGGGAAACGCCCCAGTCGCGCAGACGGTAATTGACCTTGCGCTGGCCGACGCCTTTGGCGACCAGTTTGTCGGCGATGGCGTTAAAGCCCGCTTCGTTGTCCAGACCGTCAAACTCGCCGGAGTTGAACAGCGCGCCTTTGTCGGTCATCGCTTCGGCGCTCACGTCAGGCTGGCTGCCGTCGAGGTTCAGGATCACCGGTTTGATCGGCAAATCATATTTGGTGGCGAATTCCCAGTCGCGCTGGTCGTGCGCCGGCACCGCCATCACGGCGCCGGTGCCGTATTCCATCAGCACGAAGTTGGCGACCCACACCGGCAGCTTCTCGCCGCTCAGCGGATGGACAACGAACAGGCCGGTCGGCATGCCTTTCTTCTCCATCGTCGCCATTTCGGCTTCGGCCACTTTGGTGTTGCGGCATTCGTCGATGAAGTCGGTCAGCGCCGGGTTGTTGCGCGCGCCCTGTTGCGCCAGCGGGTGACCCGCGGCGACCGCCACGTAGGTGGCGCCCATGAAGGTGTCGGGACGGGTGGTGTAAACCGTCAGCTTCTCTTCGCTGCCAGCCACGTCGAAGGTGATTTCCACGCCTTCGGAGCGGCCAATCCAGTTGCGCTGCATGGTTTTCACCTGCTCCGGCCAGCTTTCCAGCGTGTCCAGATCGTTCAGCAGCTGATCGGCGTAGGCGGTGATTTTGATGAACCACTGCGGGATCTCTTTACGCTCGACCTTGGTATCGCAGCGCCAGCAGCAGCCGTCGATAACCTGTTCGTTGGCCAGCACGGTCAGATCGTGCGGACACCAGTTCACCGCCGAGGTCTTCTTGTAGACCAGGCCTTTTTCATACAGCTTGGTGAAGAACCACTGTTCCCAGCGGTAGTATTCCGGCTGGCAGGTGGCGATTTCGCGATCCCAGTCGTAGCCGAAGCCCAGCAGTTTCAGCTGGTTCTTCATGTATTCGATGTTGTCGTAGGTCCACGGGGCCGGTGCGGTGTTGTTTTTCACCGCCGCGCCTTCCGCCGGCAGGCCGAACGCATCCCAGCCGATCGGCTGCAGTACGTTTTTGCCCAGCATGCGCTGATAGCGCGAGATCACGTCGCCGATAGTGTAGTTACGAACGTGGCCCATGTGCAGTCGGCCGGACGGGTAAGGCAGCATGGATAGGCAGTAGTACTTTTCCTTGCTGTCGTCTTCGGTAACTTTGAAAGTCTGCTTCTCTTGCCAGTGAAGCTGTACGTTCGATTCTATGTCTTCTGGACGGTATTGCTCTTGCATGGCGGCCGGTGGTCCTGTAGGTGTAAACCGTTGCCCCGGTCAGAGGCAACGCAATGAACATTTAGTATTCGTAGATCCGCATAGCATAGCTGATAAGACCTCCCGGCAACAACTCCAAGCGCCTGACTCGGCGCATTTAAAAAAAACGCCGCCATGACGCGGCTCACAACCTGCGGATCCCGCGTCTTGCCAAGTGACATCAGTCATTTACGGCTAAAATAAGAACAAGTAGCTTAAGGGTATCCCCATGGCCAAGTCCGGCGCAGCGTTTATCGAGGAGAGTCTATGAACAAGGTTGCTCAGTATTACCGCGAATTGGTGGCATCGCTGACCGAACGTCTGAAAAACGGCGAACGCGATATCGACGAACTGGTGGCCAGCGCGGAGCGGCGGTTGAACGAGGCCGAAGATCTGACGCGCGACGAGGTGCGGCAGGTGACGCAGGCGGTGCGGCGCGATCTGGAAGAGTTCGCCCGCAGCTATCAGGAAAGCCGGGACGAGTTTACCGACAGCGTGTTTATGCGGGTGATTAAGGAGAGCCTGTGGCAGGAACTGGCGGATATCACCGATAAAACCCAGCTGGAGTGGCGTGAGGTGTTCAAGGATGTCAGCCACCACGGCGTGTATCACAGCGGTGAAGTGGTGGGGCTGGGCAATCTGGTCTGCGAGCAGTGTCACTACCACCTGGCGTTTTACACGCCGGAAGTGCTGCCGCTCTGCCCGAAATGCGGTCACGACCAGTTCCAGCGTCGGCCATTTGAACCCTGATGACGTCCCCCGCCGCGGCGGGGGACGCTGACGTTTACCGTTAACGGAACAGTTTCTTCAGCAGGTTGCTCAGGAAACCGCCGCTGACGGCTTCCTGGGCGACGTTTGCCGGCGCCGGTGCGCTGGCCGGGACGGCGACGCCAGCCGGGATTTTCTGCGCGACCGCGATGCGGCTGTCCTGGGCGGCTTTCTCCGCCGCTTCCGGGCCGTAGGCGAAGCCTTCCGCCAGCACGAATTCAACGTCGGTGATGCCGATAAAGCCCAGGAACAGTTTCACGTACGGGGTGATCAGATCCGTCGGCGTGTCGGCGTGGATGCCGCCGCGGCTGGAGATGACGATCGCTTTTTTGCCCGTCACCAGCCCTTCGGCGCCGGCGGAGGTGTAGCGGAACGTCTGACCGGCGCGGGCGATCAGATCGAAGTAGATCTTCAGCTGCGTCGGGATGTTGAAGTTGTACATCGGGGCGCTGATGATCAGCGTGTCGTGCGACTTCAGTTCGGCAATCAGCTCATCGGACAGCGCCAGGGTGCTTTGCTGATGCGGCGTCAGCGGTTTGTCGCCGGCGGTAAAGCCGGCCATCACTTCGCCATCCAGCTCCGGCAGCGTTGGGTTGGCCAAGTCGCGCACGGTGAAGGTGTCTTCCGGGTGAGCTTCACGCCATTGTTCGACAAAAAAATCGACTAATTTTCCAGACTGGGAATATTCACCCAGAATGCTTGATTTCAGGACCAGTACGCGGCTCATTGGCTTATCTCCAGGCGAAGTGTAATCGGTAACGATGTCAATCGGTGTAAACGCATGGTAGAGGCAAGCCATCAACAGTGATAGCGCAAAAATTCGCTGAGTTAAATCAAAAAAGTTGAATGAGGGCGCGAGCGCGCCCCGAGAGGATCAATAACGCGCGACGCGCTCGGCCAGCAGATCGATAAAGCCTGCGCGATCGATGCCGGTCAGCACTTCCACGTTGGCCGCGTTGCCGGTTTGCTGGAAATAGTCCACCACCGTCATGCCGACGGTGTATTCCCCTTTGGTTTCCACACCGACCCAGCGTTCAATGCCGGTAAACAGCTGCGGCGCCAGCAGCCAGGCGATGGTGCAGGGATCGTGCATCGCCGCGCCAGGCAGGCCGCGCGGGTGGCTGAGATACAGCGGCAGGTAAAAATCGAGCATCTCCGCCACCGCCTGCGCGACCGGATTGGCTATCTGACGAATGCGCTCGATATCCTGCGGCAGCACCAGCGCCTGGTGGGTGACGTTCAGGCCGGCCATGGTCAGCGGCACGCCGGATTTCAACACCATCTCGGCGGCTTCGGGATCGACGAAGATATTGAATTCCGCCACCGGCGTGGTATTGCCGGCATTCATGCCGCCGCCCATAAATACGATGCGCTCGATACGGCTTTTCAGCTCGGCGTGCTGGGCCAACAGCAGGGCGATGTTGGTCATCGGGCCGGTCACCACCAGGGTGATTGGCTGCGGGCTGGCGCGCAGCAGGTCGGCGATCAGCTCGACGGCGCCGCGGGGATCGGGTTTGAGGGTCGGCGTCGGCAGGTGGGTGTTGCCCATGCCGGTTTTGCCGTGGACATAGTCGGCGATCACCAGCTCGCGCATCAGCGGGCGAGCGGCGCCGGCGGCGACAGGGATGTCCTCGCGCTGCATCAGGGTCAACAGACCCAGCGCGTTATGCAGGGTTTTCTCCGGCGTCTGGTTGCCGGCGGAGGTGGTGATGGCTTTGACGTCCAGCTCCGGCGAGCGCAGCGCCATAGCCAGCGCGATGGCGTCGTCGAGGCCGGGATCGCAATCGATGATAATAGGGCGGGGCATGTTCTTTCTCCTCTGTTTGTTATCCGGCGAGCATCGGATCAAAAACGAGGAGATACAAGCGCTTTTCGTGCCGGGAGAAAAGATGCGCCCCTGGCGGGGCGCATAGCGAGAACTTAGTGCAGGATCTTGGCCAGGAAGTCCTTGGCGCGATCGGACTCGGGGTTGTTGAAGAAATCGTCTTTGTTGCGGTCTTCGACGATTTTGCCTTCGTCCATAAAGATCACCCGGTTCGCCACCTTGCGGGCGAAGCCCATTTCGTGGGTCACCACCATCATGGTCATGCCTTCGTTCGCCAGCTCGACCATCACGTCCAGCACTTCGTTGATCATTTCCGGATCGAGCGCCGAGGTCGGTTCGTCGAACAGCATGGCGATCGGATCCATGCATAGCGCGCGGGCGATGGCGACGCGCTGTTGCTGGCCGCCGGAGAGCTGGCCGGGGAACTTGTTGGCATGGGCGGACAGGCCGACGCGTTCCAGCAGCTTCAGGCCCTTCTCGCGTGAGGCGGTCTTGTCGCGCTTGAGCACTTTTACCTGCGCCAGCGTCAGGTTGTCGATAATGGACAGGTGCGGGAACAGTTCAAAGTGTTGGAACACCATGCCGACCTTGGCGCGCAGCTGCGCCAGGTTGGTTTTCTTGTCGTTGACGGGCGTGCCGTTCACCAGGATGCTTCCCTGCTGGATCGGCTCCAGGCCGTTGACGGTTTTGATCAGGGTGGACTTGCCGGAACCTGAAGGACCGCAGACGACGACCACTTCGCCTTTTTTCACTTCGGTGGTGCAATCGGTCAACACTTGAAAGTGACCGTACCACTTGGAAACATTTTTCAGGGATATCATCAAACAGTCCTTTTCTTCAAATAGCTTACCAGCGCCGAGGCGGCGAGGCTGATAACAAAATAGACAAAGCCGGCGAACAGGATCATTTCAACCTGGGTGCCGTCGCGTTCGCCAATGGTCGATGCGGTGCGGAAGAAGTCGGCCAGGCTCAGTACGTAAACCAGCGAGGTATCCTGGAACAGTACGATGCCCTGGGTCAGCAGCAGTGGCACCATGGCGCGGAACGCCTGCGGCAGGATCACCAACCGCATGGATTGCCAATGCGTCATGCCCAGCGCCAACGCGGCGGAGGATTGGCCACGCGAGATGCTGATGATACCGGCGCGGATGATTTCCGAGTAATAGGCCGCTTCAAACAGGGAAAAGGCTACCATAGCCGAGATCAGGCGAATATCGGTTTTCGGCGACAGGCCTAGAACCTGTTGTAATAAGCTTGGAACCACCAGATAGAACCACAGCAGCACCATCACCAGCGGCACCGAGCGGAACAGGTTGACATACAGGGTGGCGAACCAGCTGATGGGCTTGAACGGCGACAGACGCATCACCGCCAGCACGGTGCCCCACAGAATGCCGACCACGATGGCGGTCACGGTGATCTTCAGCGTGATCGCCATGCCCTGCAGCAGATAAGGGAAGCTTGGGACGATCGACGCCCAGTCAAATTCGTACATTATTTACTCCCCAGGTTGCCAGGCAACTGCACTTTCTTTTCGACCAGACGCATAAACAGCATGATCACGGCGTTGATGCCGATATAAGCCAGCGTAATGGCGGTAAAGGATTCATAGGCGTGTGCGGAGTAATCCAACAGCTTGCCGGCCTGTGCGGCCATGTCCACCAGGCCGATGGTGGAGGCGATGGCGGAGTTTTTGACCAGGTTGAGCATCTCTGAGGTCATCGGCGGCACGATAACCCGGTAGGCGTTCGGTAACAGCACGTAGCGGTAGGTTTGCGGCAGCGTCAGGCCCATCGCCAACCCGGCGGCTTTCTGGCCGCGCGGCAGGGATTGAATGGCGGCGCGCACTTGCTCGCAAACGCGGGCGGCGGTAAACAGCCCCAGACAGAGCATGGAAGAGACGAAGAACTGCACGTTGGGATCCAGCTCGGTCTTGAACCAGGTGCCGATATTGGCCGGCAGCAGCTCGGGGATCACCAGATACCAGGTAAAGAATTGCACGATCAGCGGCACGTTGCGGAACAGTTCGACGTAACAGGTGCCGAGAGTGGAAAGAAAGCGGTTGGGCACGGTACGCAAGATACCGAACAGCGAACCGACGAAGAAAGCGATAATCCATGCACAGACGGAGAGGGCCACCGTGACCTGAAAGCCGGACCAGATCCAGCCGAGGTAAGTGGTGTTCCCAAACGGGGCCTGCTGCAGGAAGATACCCCAGTTCCAATCTATTGACATAACAAACTCCGATAAACGGGCGCAGGGCGCCGAAGAGTGATGACTTGATAGGCGCCGATCGCCGCGCGGCCAGTTGGGCTGGCTTGTTGTGTGCGGAGATCGGTGACGCGCCTTGGGGAAAATGAGGGAGGGGAACGGCCCCCCTCATTCCTGTCTGTCCCAGTCATCAACTGGGCCGGTTTGGCTTGGCGGCCGCCCCGGCTTTATTCTATTGAGTCAGTTCAACGCTTTGTCGTTAGGCGCTTTGAACAGTTGCTTCATGTCGTCCGACAGCTCGAAGTTCATGTTTAGGTTTTTCGGTGGGATAGGCTGCTTGAACCATTTATCAAACCACTTGGCCGCTTCACCGGAGGTTTGCGCCTGGGCGATAGTGTCATCGACCAGTTTCTTGAACTCAGGATCGTCTTTACGCAGCATGCAGCCGTAGGCTTCTTTCGACTGCGGCGTGCCGATGATTTCCCATTGATCCGGCTTCTTGGCTTTGGCGCGCTCGCCCGCCAGCAGGGCGTCATCCATCATGAAGGCCACCGCGCGGCCGCTTTCCAGGGTGCGGAAGGAGTCGCCGTGGTCTTTGGCGCTGATGATGCGCATGTTCATTTTGTCGCTGTCGTTCAGTTTGTTCAGCAACACTTCGGACGTGGTGCCGGAGGTGACCACCACCGGTTTGCCGGCCAGGTCTTTAAAGTCTTTGATGTCGGAGCCTTTCTTCACCAGCAGGCGGGTGCCGACCACAAAGATGGTGTCGGAGAAGGCGGCCTGTTTCTGGCGCTCTACGTTATTGGTGGTAGAGCCGCATTCGAAGTCATAGGTGCCGTTTTGCAGCAGCGGGATGCGGTTCTGCGAGGTAATCGGCAGCATTTTCACCTGCAGATTCGGTGCATTCAGCTTTTTCTTAACGGCTTCAACGATTTGGTTGGAGTAGTCCTGAGAGTAGCCCACAACTTTTTGCTGGTTGTCGTAGTAGGAAAAGGGCACAGACGATTCGCGGTGGCCGACAACGATAACGCCGTTGTCTTTGATTTTCTTCAGCGTACCGGTCAGGTCTTCCGCGTGCGCCACGCTACCTGCCATACCGAGCAGCAGTAACGATAACGCCAATTTACGCATTTGCATGGTCCAACTCCTTTGCTGTTGTGGTGGCTCTGACTAAAGAGCGTCAGGTTTAAATCGACTATTTATTGCTCAGGTTATAAAGATAGTCTTAGAACGGATAGCCGTTAAAAAATAACCGATTGTGAATATCTTGAAACTAAAATGTTTCATTTTTTGAGACGCCGCGCGCACCAAATCAATGCAACCAAACCCCGACGCACCCGCATGGTGCGTTCGGTGCCTCCAAAATGTGCACGGGTGCGACAAAACGTCAGCAAAAGTTAACCGACGTGCGATGTCACCTTAGATAAAGCAAGGAGTGTGCCAGCCGCGTTGATTTAACGACGTTTTCTGACCGAGGTGGGGGAACGTTTACGGAAACGCGGGGCGCGGCGGGCGCGCCCCGGCGAACAGGACTATTTGCGGCGCAGGCCCAACATCAGCGCCCAACCGCCCAGCAACAGGGTGATCACCCACAGCGGCGCGGCGCCGAAACGCGCGTAAGGCGTGACGCCGGTGGTCGGTGTGACCTTCACTTCAAGCACCTGACGAGTGAACTGCGGGATCTCGGCGATCACCTCGCCGTTCGCGTCCACCGCGGCGGTGACGCCGTTGTTGGTGCTGCGCAGCAGCGGCCGGCCCAGTTCCAGCGCCCGCATGCGCGCCATCTGGAAGTGCTGCCATGGGCCGATGGAGTGGCCGAACCAGGCGTCGTTGGAGATGGTCAGCAGGAAGTTGGTGTCCGGGCGGAAGTTATCGCGCACCTGCTGGCCCAACACGATTTCGTAGCAAATGGCCGCCGTCAGGTTGTAGCCGCGTACGCTGAGCTGCGGTTGTACGTAGTCGCCGCGGCTGAAGGAGGACATCGGCAGGTCGAAGAACGGCGCCAGCGGCCGCAGCAGTGTCTCCAGCGGCACAAACTCGCCGAACGGCACCAGGTGGTGCTTGTTGTAGCGATCGTTGGCAGGGTAGCTGTACGGCGTCGGTTCACCGAGCACGATGGCGCTGTTATAGATTTGCTGGCCCTGCGGCGTGGCGCGCACGTCGACGATGCCGGTGATGAGGCTGCTGTTCTTCGCCCGCATCAGGTCGTCCATCATCGTCAGGAAGCCGTTCTGATTGGCTTCATAATCCGGGATGGCGGATTCCGGCCAGATGACGATCGGCGCCTTGCCCATGTAGGGACGGGTTTCGTCCAGATAGGTTTGCAGCGTGCTGACCAGCGCTTTCGGATCCCATTTCATCGATTGAGCGATGTTGCCTTGCACCATGGCGACATTCACCGCTTTATCCGTCTGCGGGGTAAACCACTGCAGCTGGCGCAGCGGCCATGGCAACAGCAGCAGCGCGGCGGCGATCACCGCCGCCGAGAGGCGGCGCTGATTGACGGCGTACACCAGCAGGCCGGCGATGGCCATCAGCACAAAGGTGATGGCGTCGACGCCCAGCAGCGGCGCGATGCCTTTCAGCGGGCCGTTAATCTGGCTGTAGCCGAACTGCAACCACGGGAAGCCGGTCAGCACCCAGCCGCGCAGGAATTCCGTGACCTGCCACAGCGCCGGCGCGGCGATGGCCAGCCGCCACCAGCGCGTAGCCGGCCACAGGCGGGTCAGCAGCCCGGCGAACAGCCCGGTATACAGCGACAGGTAAGCGGCGAGCAGCGCCACCAGGAAGACGTTGACGGCGAACGGCATGCCGCCGAAATCGGCGATGCTGACATACACCCAGTTGATGCCGCTGCCGAACAACCCGAAGCCCCAGATAAAGCCGAGCAGGGCGGACTGTTTGGTGGTGCGATTGAGGGTAACGGCCAGCAGGCCGAACAGGGAGACGATGGCCGCGGGCCAGAAATCGTAGGGCGAGAACGCCAGCGTCCCGCCGGCACCTGACAACAGCGCCAGCAGGGCGCGAACCCACTGGCGTTCAAGTAATGAGGCTTTAGCCATGTTGGATTTAATCTTCCAGTTTCGGTGGTGGAGAGTCGTCCGGAATTTTTACATGAACCTGGATGATACGTCGACTGTCTGCCATGGCAACTTTAAATAGGTAACCTTCGATTTCAATGGTTTCCCCGCGCGCCGGCAGATGGCCGAAGGCCTGCATCACCAAACCGCCGATGGTATCGACCTCGTCGTCGCTGAAATGGGTGCCGAAGGCTTCGTTGAAGTCTTCGATCGGCGCCAGCGCGCGTACGGTGTACATGTGGCGGCTGAGCTGGCGGATATCCAGATCGTCTTCGTCGTCGTATTCGTCTTCGATCTCGCCGACGATCAGTTCCAGAATGTCTTCGATGGTGACCAGGCCGGACACGCCGCCGAATTCGTCAATGACAATCGCCATGTGATAGCGCTGGGAGCGGAACTCTTTCAACATCCGGTCGACGCGCTTGCTTTCCGGCACCACCACCGCGGTGCGCAGCACTTTGTCGATGCTGAACGGCTCGGAGTCTGCGCGCATGAACGGCAGCAGATCCTTGGCCATCAGGATGCCTTCGATGTGATCTTTGTCTTCGCTGATCACCGGGAAGCGCGAGTGGGCGGAGTCGATAATCACGTCCAGGCACTCTTCCAGCGTCTGGTTGCGCTTGAGCGTCACCATCTGGGAGCGGGGGATCATGATGTCGCGCACGCGCTGTTCGGCGATATCCATCACGCCTTCCAGCATGTCGCGGGTATCAGGATCGATCAGGTCGTTTTGTTCGGAATCACGGATCAGCTCGACCAGATCGCCACGGTTTTTGGGCTCGCCGTGGAACAGCTGGTTAAGGATAAGAGTAAAGAACCCCTTCTTGGGACTGGGGCTGTCATTGCTTTGTGAATGGTCGTCGCTCATGGCGTTTTCGTTACTGTCACTCATGTCAGAGTTAAGGGGCGTCAGCGACAGCCCCGTTAGGGGCTGTAAGGTAAACGGCTGACGTCAGACGGGGTCTTTTTCCGCCAGGTACGGATCAGGATAGCCCAGTCCGTGCATGATTTCGGTTTCCAAAGACTCCATTTCTTCGGCTTCATCGTCTTCGATGTGGTCATACCCTAGCAGATGAAGGCTGCCGTGGACAACCATATGCGCCCAGTGGGCCTCCAGCGCCTTGCCTTGCTCAATCGCTTCCTGTTCAACCACCTGGCGGCAGATGATCAGATCGCCGAGCAGCGGCAGCTCGATGCCAGGCGGGGCCTCGAACGGGAAAGAGAGCACGTTGGTCGGCTTGTCTTTGCCGCGATAGGTCAGGTTCAGCTCGTGGCTTTCCGCTTCGTCCACCAGACGCACGGTGACCTCCGCCTCTTCCTGAAATTGCGGCAGCACGCCTTCGAGCCAGCGCTGGAACGTGGCTTCATCCGGCAGGCCATCGCTGCTTTCACAGGCAATCTGCAGATCCAAAATCACCTGGCTCATGGTGTCTCCTGCTCGGAGGCGGCGAGCGCCTCGCGCTTACGTTGTTCGGCAATTGCGTCTTTGCGTTTCTGTTCGGCCGCTTCCCAGGCCTCATAAGCGATGACCACGCGGGCCACCACCGGGTGGCGCACCACGTCTTCGCTGTGGAAGAAGTTGAAGCTCAGTTCTTCCACGTCCGACAGCACTTCCACCGCGTGGCGCAGGCCGGATTTCTGGTTGCGCGGCAGGTCGATCTGGGTGACGTCGCCGGTGATGACCGCCTTCGAGTTGAAACCGATGCGCGTCAGGAACATCTTCATCTGCTCGATGGTGGTGTTCTGGCTCTCATCCAGAATGATAAAGGCGTCGTTCAGCGTACGGCCGCGCATATAGGCCAGCGGCGCGACTTCGATCACGTTGCGCTCAATGAGCTTCTCCACGCGCTCGAAGCCCAGCATCTCGAACAGGGCGTCGTACAGCGGGCGCAGATAAGGATCGACCTTCTGGCTCAGATCGCCCGGCAGGAAGCCCAGCTTTTCGCCGGCTTCGACCGCAGGACGGGTCAGCAGAATGCGGCGAATTTCCTGGCGTTCCAGCGCATCCACCGCGGCGGCGACCGCCAGGTAGGTTTTGCCGGTACCGGCCGGGCCGATGCCGAAGGTGATGTCGTGATCGAGAATGTTGGCGATGTACTGCGCCTGGTTAGGCGTGCGCGGTTTCACCATGCCACGCTTGGTTTTGATGGTGACCGCCTTGCCGTAATCCGGCACGCTGTCCGCCACCTGTTCCAGCACCCGGCTCTCTTTGATAGCCAGATGGATTTGCTCCGGATCGATATCCGGGATCACGCCGCGAATCGGCGCGGTATCCACGTACAGATGGCGCAGGATATCGGCGGCGGCGACCACGCACAGGTTTTTGCCGACCAGCTTGAAGCGGTTGTCGCGACGATTGATTTCGATGCCCAATCGGCGCTCGAGTTGCTTGATGTTGTCATCAAACGGGCCGCACAGGCTGAGCAAACGCTTGTTGTCTGCGGGCTCCAACATAATTTCTTGTGTTGCGACGTTCAAACTATTCCTCTAGGTCACATCGGGCCTGGTTGATGTCACATAGCGCGTCCGGGACGCGCGCGTTCAGGACGAGCCTGAATACTCTCTTTCTTGAATTATTCATGGTGCGCCGCAACGGCGCAAGTTTACCGCTGATCTATCTGTGCGCCGTCGGCGGAATTCAAGGGAAGATAAGGAAAAAACGCGGCGGGGCGCAAAGCCCGCCGCGTCATCACAGGACAAGGCCGCCGAGAATCAGTTCTTTTTCACGAACTCGGATTTCAGTTTCATCGGGCCGAAGCCGTCGATTTTGCAGTCGATGTTGTGATCGCCTTCCACCAGACGAATGTTTTTCACCTTGGTGCCGATCTTCAGCATCGAGGAGCTGCCTTTAACCTTCAGGTCCTTGATCACGGTGACCGCGTCGCCGTCCGCCAGCAGGTTGCCGTTGGCGTCTTTGACGATCAGCGCGTCCTGATCTTCCGCCGGGGCGCTGTCGCTCCACTCGTGGGCGCACTCAGGGCAGATGAACAGGGCATTGTCCTGGTAGGTGTATTCGGAGTTGCACTTCGGGCAGTGTGGGAGTTGCATGTTATGTCGCCTCTTCAACAATAAAAAAATAAAAAAGAACATCACCGGGCGCGGGCGCCCGGCGGAGAAACGGTAAGGAGTAGCGCGAATGGGCGGCGATAAGGCGAGCCGCCACGGGCGTCAGGGCTGGTAAATGCCGACGCCCAGCGCGTTTTCTTTGCGGGTACGGGCGATCACCGACTGCGGGGATTCATGTACGCGCAGATCCATCTGCTGCTCGGTGCGCACCACTGCGCCACGCAGGGTGTTGGTCAGCACCTCGGTAATTTCCACGTCGACAAACTGGCCGATCATGTCGGGCGTGCCTTCGAAGTTTACCACACGGTTGCATTCGGTGCGCCCGGCCAGCTCCATCACGCTTTTGCGCGAGGTGCCTTCCACCAGAATGCGCTGGACGGTGCCGAGCATGCGGCGGCTGAACTGCAGCGCCTGCTGGTTGATGCGATCCTGCAGAATGTACAGCCGCTGTTTTTTCTCTTCTTCGCTGACGTCGTCAACCATGTCCGCCGCCGGCGTACCGGGGCGCGACGAATAGATGAAGCTGAAGCTGACGTCGAAGTTGACGTCGGCGATCAGGTTCATGGTCTGTTCGAAGTCGGCCTGGCTCTCGCCCGGGAAACCGACGATGAAGTCGGAGCTGAGCTGGATGTTCGGACGCGCCTTGCGCAGCTTGCGGATAATCGCCTTATACTCCAACGCGGTATGGGCGCGTTTCATCATAGTCAGAATGCGATCCGAACCGCTCTGCACCGGCAGGTGCAGGAAGCTGACCAGTTCTGGCGTGTCTTCGTACACCGCGATGATGTCATCGGTGAACTCGATAGGGTGGCTGGTGGTGAAGCGAATGCGATCGATGCCGTCGATGGCGGCCACCAGACGCAGCAGTTCGGCGAACGAGCAGATATCGCCGTCATGCGTGGCGCCGCGGTACGCGTTAACGTTTTGGCCGAGCAGGTTGACTTCGCGCACGCCCTGCGCCGCCAGTTGGGCGATTTCGAACAGCACGTCGTCGCTCGGGCGGCTCACTTCCTCGCCGCGGGTGTATGGCACCACGCAGAAAGTGCAGTATTTGTTGCAGCCTTCCATGATCGACACGAACGCGGTCGGGCCTTCGGCGCGCGGCTCCGGCAGGCGGTCGAACTTTTCGATCTCCGGGAAACTGATATCGACCACCGGGCTGCGGGTGCCCTGAACGTGGTTGATCATTTCCGGCAGGCGGTGCAGGGTCTGCGGGCCGAATACCACATCGACGCAAGGCGCGCGGCTGCGGATCAGTTCGCCTTCTTGTGAGGCCACGCAACCGCCGACGCCGATGATGACAGACGGGTTCTTCTCTTTCAGCAAGCGCCAGCGCCCCAGCATGGCGAAAACTTTTTCCTGCGCTTTTTCACGGATCGAGCAGGTGTTCAGCAACAGCACGTCCGCTTCCTCGGCGTTGTCGGTCCACTCGAAGCCGTGCGTGCTGTTCAACAGGTCGGCCATTTTCGATGAATCGTACTCATTCATCTGGCAGCCCCAGGTTTTGATATGTAGTTTTTTCGTCATTGACTTGCCATTACTCAGTGCGGAGCAAAAGTTGCGTTACGCGACATGCAGGGCGCGTATTGTAATCATTTGCCGCCGTTGTGACCAGCGCGGGGGAAAATGGCACGCAACCTGAAGCCGAAGCGAAAATCCGGTACACTGCGCAAAACGCCATGTCGGGTGGGATGGCGAGCATTCACATAGAAAACATAGCCAATATGAAGACATCTCAAAATCGGTATGACGCGGTGGTGGTGGGCGGCGGCATGGTCGGCGCGGCGGCGGCTCTGGGCCTGGCGCAGGCGGGCTGGTCGGTGGCGTTGCTGGAACATCAGGCGCCGCAGGCGTTCGAGGCGCAAAGCCCGCCGGACCTGCGCATTTCCGCTATCGGCTGCACCTCGGTGGGGCTGCTGAAACAGCTTGGCGCCTGGCCCGCCGTGACGGCGATGCGCACGGCGCCGTATCGCCGGCTGGAGACCTGGGAATGGGCGTCGTCGCGCGTGGCGTTCGATGCGGTATCGCTGGGGCTGCCGGAGTTGGGCTTTATGGTGGAAAACCGCATTTTGCAGCTGGCGCTGTGGCAGCAGTTCGCACAGTGCGCCAATTTGACGCTACTGTGCCCCGCCAGGCTGCAATCGCTGCAGCGGGCGGACAAGGCCTGGCAACTGACGCTGGACAGCGGCGAAACGCTGCAGGCGCGGCTGGTTGTCGGCGCCGACGGCGCCAACTCGCAGGTGCGCAAGCTGGCGGCGATCGGCACCAACGGCTGGCAGTATCGTCAGGCGTGCATGTTGATCACCGTCGATACCGGCGCGCCGCAGCAGGATGTGACCTGGCAGCGCTTCTTCCCGTCAGGGCCGCGCGCTTTCCTGCCGCTGTACGACAGCTGGGCGTCGCTGGTGTGGTATGACAGCCCGCAGCGCATTCGCCAACTGCAGGCGATGCCGCCGGCGCAGCTGGAGCGCGAGATCGCCGCCGCTTTTCCGGCGCGACTGGGCCCGGTCAAGGTGCACGCCGCCGGATCGTTCCCGTTGACGCGCCGTCATGCGCAGCGCTACGTGCTGCCGGGCCTGGCGCTGCTGGGCGATGCGGCGCATACCATCAATCCGCTGGCCGGGCAGGGCGTCAATCTGGGATATCGCGATGTGGATGCCTTGCTGAACGTGCTGAGCGAGGCGCGGGAGCAGGGAGAAGACTGGAGCGGCGAGGCGGTGCTGCTGCGCTATCAACGCCGCCGCCGTACTGACAATCTGTTGATGCAGAGCGGCATGGATCTGTTCTATACCGCCTTCAGCAATAACCTGGCGCCGCTGACCGTGGCGCGCAATCTGGCGCTGATGGCCGCGCAGCGGGCGGGCAAGCTGAAAGAGCATGCGTTGAAGTATGCCTTGGGATTGTAACCGACAGGGCTCAGCGGTGGCTGGGCCTATTTAAGGTTGGCTGAACGGCAGACAGCAAAAAGCCCGCCGAAGCGGGCTTTTCTAAATATGGCTGGGGTGCCAGGATTCGAACCTGGGTATGCTGGTATCAGAAACCAGAGCCTTACCGCTTGGCGACACCCCAATTATGGTGGCTACGACGGGATTTGAACCTGTGACCCCATCATTATGAGTGATGTGCTCTAACCAGCTGAGCTACGTAGCCGATGTTACTTTTTACTTCTTTGATTTGCAAGCAGTTTTTTATGGCTGGGGTACCTGGATTCGAACCAGGGAATGCCGGTATCAAAAACCGGTGCCTTACCGCTTGGCGATACCCCACCTGCAAACAAATCTTATGTTGAAACCCCATTCCCGAAAGAATATGGCTGGGGTACCTGGATTCGAACCAGGGAATGCCGGTATCAAAAACCGGTGCCTTACCGCTTGGCGATACCCCATCAACATACTGCGCCGACGATGAAGAGAAATGGTGCGGGAGGCGAGACTTGAACTCGCACACCTTGCGGCGCCAGAACCTAAATCTGGTGCGTCTACCAATTTCGCCACTCCCGCAAATACAAAAAAGAGATGGTGGCTACGACGGGATTCGAACCTGTGACCCCATCATTATGAGTGATGTGCTCTAACCAGCTGAGCTACGTAGCCCTCTTTTTTTGCTTTGCCTTCATCGGCGTTGCGGGGCGCATTATGCGTATATGACCGATTTGCGTCAACAAGTTTTTTCCCGAAAAAGCGCCCGGAAGCGCCGTTTGTCTGGGTTGTGAACATTATGGCGATAAAATCGGCAATTCAGGCAGTTGGCGGGCGGAAAAGGCAACAAAAAGGCGGGCCAAAAGGCCCGCCCCGGGGAAAATGCCGCGCGATTATTTATAGGCGGCCTGGTGCACGCCGACGGCGCGGCCGGAAGGATCGTCCATCTTCTTGAACGATTCATCCCACTCGATGGCCTTGGCGGACGAGCAGGCGACGGATGGGCCGCCCGGCACGCATTCGGCGGCGCTCGGCAGCGGGAACAGCTCCTCGAAGATTTCGCGGTACAGGTAGCCTTCTTTCGACGTCGGCGTGTTGTACGGGAAGCGGAAACGCGCGGTTTCGAGCTGTTGATCGCTAATTTGCTGCGCAGCCACCTCTTTTAGCGTGTCGATCCAGCTGTAGCCGACGCCGTCGGAGAACTGCTCTTTCTGGCGCCAGGCCACGCTGGCCGGCAAATAAGACTCGAAACATTCGCGAACGATGTGTTTTTCCATTTTGCCGTTGCCGCACATTTTATCTTTCGGGTTGATGCGCATCGCCACGTCGAGGAATTTCTTGTCCAGGAACGGCACGCGGGCTTCGACGCCCCAGGCGGACATCGCCTTGTTGGCGCGTGCGCAGTCGAACATGTGCAGCGCCAGCAGTTTGCGTACGGTCTCTTCGTGGAATTCGCGGGCGTCCGGCGCCTTATGGAAGTACAGGTAGCCGCCGAACACTTCGTCCGCGCCTTCGCCGGAAAGCACCATCTTGATGCCCATCGCCTTGATTTTGCGCGACATCAGGTACATCGGCGTCGACGCGCGGATGGTGGTGACGTCATAGGTTTCGATGTGGTAAATCACGTCGCGGATGGCGTCCAGCCCTTCCTGCACGGTGAAGTGGATCTCATGGTGCACGGTGCCCAGATGGTTGGCCACCTCCTGCGCGGCGCGCAGATCCGGCGAGCCTTCCAGCCCGACGGCGAAGGAGTGCAGCTGCGGCCACCAGGCTTCGCTGCGTTCCTGATCTTCCACGCGGCGCGCGGCGTACTTCTTGGTGATCGCCGAAATGACCGAGGAATCCAGCCCGCCCGACAGCAGCACGCCGTAAGGCACGTCGGACATCAGGTGGCTTTTCACCGACTCTTCCAGCGCGGTGCGCAGGGCGGCGGCGTCGGTCACGTTGTCCTTGACGCTGTCGTAATCGAACCAGTCGCGGCGATAGTATTCGCGGATCTGGCCGTCCTGGCTCCACAGGTAGCTGCCGGCCGGGAATTCCTTGATGGTGCGGCACACCGGCACCAGCGCTTTCATTTCCGAGGCAACGTACAGGTTGCCGTGTTCGTCATGGCCCATGTACAGCGGGATGATGCCCAGGTGATCGCGGCCGATCAGGTAGGCGTCTTTTTCGGTGTCATACAGGGCAAAGGCGAACATGCCTTGCAGATCGTCGAGGAACTCCGGGCCTTTCTCCTGATACAGCGCCAGGATCACTTCACAGTCGGAGCCGGTCTGGAAGGCATAGCGGTCGCTCAGCTGTTGGCGCAGCGCCTGGTGGTTGTAAATTTCGCCGTTGACCGCCAGAACGTGGGTGTGCGCAGCGTTGTACAGCGGTTGAGCGCCGTTGTTGACGTCGACGATCGACAGGCGTTCGTGAGCCAGAATGGCTTTGTCGCTGGCGTAAACGCCGGACCAATCCGGGCCGCGGTGGCGCATCAGACGTGACAGCTCCAGCGCTTTCTTACGCAGTTCAACGGGATCGGACTTCAGATCGAGCACACCGAAAATAGAACACATACAACTCTCCTAACGGGCTTTTATGACTGTGATGTTGTTTTTACTGTTATGGGCAGCATTGCCGATTTATCAGCGATAACGCGGTTTTGCTGCGCTGTGGTTATGAAAATGCGCCAAAAGCTGCAGAGGTTGCAAGCGTTTTAGCCATGCGCTGAGAAATAGTTGTTTGCGTGGCTGAGGTTTTTAACGGATTTTCAGTTATTGGCGTGAAAAATTATCGATTATGCAATTTTTAGCGTGATGGCGGGATTGCCGGCCAGTTTGACCGGCAATCGATTAGCGATTAGGCGATGAGCTGCCAGAGAGTGAACGCGGCATCCGGCGTCCAGCCGGCATTGGAGGTGTGCGCCTGAATACAGGTGTATTTCTTGCCTTTATAACTCACGACGTCGCCGGCTTTGTAGCTGTGGTTGTTCTGCCACTCGGGCGCGCCCGGATCGGGCGGCGTACCGTCATTGGCGGTTTTGACCGCCAGCGCGCTGCTCGGCAGGGAGGTATTGCCCTGGGTGTCGGTCGCGGTAACGAAGTAGCTGTACTGGGTTGCCGGCGTCAGACCGCTGTCGGCCAGCGACAGACCGGCGGTTTGGCCGATCGGGTTGCCGTCGCGGTAGACGGTGTAGCTGGCGATCGGTGAGGCGCCGGTGGCGGCGGCCCAGCTCAGTTTCAGCGAGGTGGCGCCCAGCTCTGCGACCGTCAGCGCCGTCGGCGCATTAGGCTTTCCCGGCGGTGGGGTGACGCCGCCCTGAATCAGCGGCGCATAGCGGGTTTTGAACTCCCAATTGTAGGCGACGCCGGCTTTGCTCTTGCCGTTATCCCAGTTGATTGACCAGGTCATCAGGCCCTTGATCGACAGGTTTTTGGCGTCGAGACGCGAGAAAGCGTTATACACCGCCTGTTTGTTGACCACGTAGCCGGTGGCGGCGGCATCGTTGTTGCTCGGCAGGCCGATGACGAATTTCGCCGCCGGGATCTTCGCATAGCCGCGGGTGCCGGTAACCAGGCTTTCCGTCAGGTAGTAGAGGAAGTCCTCTTTCAGGGCGTCGTTATTCTGCGTGATCCAGGCATTGAGTTCATCCACCCAAATACCGTCGCCGCCCTGGTTATAATATTGCGGCGCGATAAAGTCGTAATAGCCTTCGAGGGCATTAATATAATCCAGGTAGGTGCCGTTGGTGCGTAAATACGGGAATTCCGGCGCCATGCTGATAATAAAGTTTTTTCCCTGCGCGGCGTAATGGTCTTTTACTTTTTTCAACGCCGCTGGCAAGACGGTTTTATTATTGGCGGCGCCGATCGCCGCCTGTTCCAGATCGATATCCAGGCCGTCGAAGCCATAGACTTCCACCAGGCGAATAATCTCGTCTTTCAGCTTGTCTTCGTCGCCGGTTTTCAGCTCGATATGCGCGTCTGCGCCGCCGAGGGAGATCAGCACCGCGCGGCCCTGGCTGTTCAGCACGCCCACCTGGCGGCGGAACTCAGCGTCGGACAGGTTGTAAGGCTTGAAGGTCGGGATGCCCTGGCCTTTCATAAAGGCGACGGCCACCACGTTGTACTCGGCGGGAATGTCGGTCAGGTTCATATTGGTGAACTGGCCCTGCTGATAGCCGTCACTGGCGCCGGCGGCCCAGTTGTGCCAGAAACCCATCAGGATCTTTTTATTGGCGATAGACGGCATAATGGCCGCGTCATCGGCGGCGACGGCATTAATAGTGTTATTTGTGCTCATGGTAGCCTCATTAATTAGGGGTAAGGGTTTTCCGCTCGCCGGCAATATCAGCTATTGGCGGGGCGTAACGTTATAATGAGGATTTTTAACGCAGGCAGGCTGAAACCTTTTATGGCCATGGACGAATTAAATTCAAACTGACGCTGAGGGAGAAGGAAATAATGGCGGCCGGGCGGCCGCCATAGCCGCATCAGAAGATGGTGATATCGGCGACGGAAGGGTAGACGTAGCTCGGGCGGAACGGCATGGTTTCGATGTCGCTCAGCGTGGAGACGCCGGACAGCACCAGCACGGTTTCCAGGCCGGCCTGGAAGCCCGCCAGAATGTCGGTGCGCAGGTTGTCGCCAACGATCACCGTCTCTTCCGAGTGCGCCTGCATTTTGTTCAGTGCGGCGCGAATGATCCACGGGCTGGGCTTGCCGACGTAAAACGGCTTGCGGCCGGTGATCTTCTCGATGGGGGCGCACAGCGCGCCGCAGGCCGGCGAGAAGCCGTGGCCGTGACTATCCGGGTTGGTGGCGATAAAGCGCGCGCCGTTGCTCACGAAGTAGGCGGCTTTATGCATCATGTCCCAGTTGTAAGAGCGGGTTTCACCGACGATCACGAAGTCCGGGTTGATGTCGGTGATGGTGAAACCGGCTTTGTACAGCTCATGGATCAAGGCGCCTTCGCCGACCACATAGGCTTTTTTGCCTTCCTGACGGCGCAGGAAATCGGCGGTGGCCATCGCCGAGGTGTAGAACGCGCTCTCCGGCACTTCCAGCCCGGCGGCGGCGAAGCGGTTCGCCAGATCCTGTGCGGTCTGTGATGGGTAGTTGGTCAGCACCACCAGCGGCATGCCTTGTTCCTGGATGCGCGCCAGGAACAGATCGGCGCCGGGAACCGGCGTATTGTCATGCAGCAGCACGCCGTCGATATCGCATATAACGTTTTTGATTTTCATTTGTCGCTGTTTCTCATGATTACGGCAGGCGAAGGGTGACGATAACACGCCTGCCAGAAGCGGCGGATCAGCTTTCCAGCAATCGCTGCAAGAGCACGCCGTTGAGCATCGCGCGTTTGGCCAGGGCGAAAGCGCCGATCGCCGAGCGATGATTGAGTTCGGAGGTCACCACCGGCAGATTTTTGCGGAAGTCCTTCAGCACCTGGGTATTGATACAGCTCTGGATCGCCGGCAGCAGCACCTTGTCCGCTTCGGTGATCTCACCGGCGATCACCACCTTCTGCGGATTGAACAGGTTGATGGCGATGGCCACCGCCTTGCCCAGATAGCGGCCTACGTGTTCGATCACTTCGCTGGCCAGCAGATCGCCGCGGTTGGCGGCCTTGCAGATGGCGTTGATGCCGCAGTCTTCCAGCGTCAGTTTGCTTGGGTAGCCCTGGCTCAGCAACTGGCGCACGCGCTGTTCGATCGCCGCGTTGGCGGCCACGGTTTCCAGGCAGCCGAAGTTGCCGCAGTGGCAGCGTTCCCCCAGCGGATCGATCTGGATATGGCCGATCTCGCCGACGTTGCCGTTGTTGCCGAGAAAAATCTGCCCGTTGACGATGATGCCGGCGCCGGTGCCGCGGTGCAGGCGCACCAGAATCGAGTCTTCGCAGTCGCGGGTGGCGCCGAAGTAGTGCTCCGCCAGCGCCAGGCTGCGGATGTCGTGGCCGACGAAGCTGGTGACGTTGAAGCGCTGCTGCAGGTTGTCCACCAGCGCCCAATTGCTGACGCTGATATGCGGCATGTAGCGCACCACGCCCAGCGCCGGATCCACCAGGCCGGGCAGGATCACCGCGATGGCGATCAGCTCGCGCAGGCGGCGCTGGTTAGCGTCGATGAATTGGGCGATGGCGGCGAACAGCGCATTCTCCAGCGTTTCTTGAGTGCGTTCCGGCAGCGGATAGTGTTCTTCGCTGAGCGACTTGCCGCTCATGTCATACAGGGTGATAGTGGCGTCGTGGCGGCCGAGACGCACCGCGACGGTATGGAAATGACGGGTTTCCGACACGATGGAGATCGCGCGGCGGCCGCCGGTGGAGGCTTGCTGATCGACTTCTTTGATCAGCCCGCGCTCCAGCAGCTGGCGAGTAATTTTGGTGACGCTGGCGGGGGCGAGCTGGCTGAGTTCGGCAATCTGAATGCGCGAGATCGGGCCCTGCTGGTCGATCAGGCGGTAAACTGCCGCGCCGTTAAGTTGTTTGACTAAGTCAACGTTCCCTATTTGTGCTTGTCCGCCAGTGCTCATCAATAATTTTACTCGCTGTTCATTGAATTAAACCTCGTTACCGTTAACGAGCGTTTTGGTGATCTTGAAATCACGGGTGAAGGCGGTCAGGTTAGCCACCTTGCCGGCTTCGAGGGTGCCCAGACGGTGATCGACGCCGATGGCGCGCGCCGGATACAGCGTCGCCATGCGCAGCGCTTCGTCCAGCGCGATGCCGATATGCTCGACGCTGTTTCGCACCGCTTCGATCATGGTCAGCGCGGAACCGCTCAGGGTGCCGTTCTCATCCACGCACAGCCCATCCCGATAGTATATTGTTTTACCGGCGAAAATAAATTGGTCAATATCTGCGCCCGCCGGCGCGGTGGCATCGGTGACCAGGACCAATTTATCACCTTTCAGGCGTTTGGCGTTACGGATACTCGCCCAGGCCACGTGATGGCCGTCGGCGATGATGCCGGTATAGACCTCCGGCGTATCGAAGATCGCCCCCATCAGCCCCGGTTCGCGGCCGGTGATATAAGGCATGGCGTTGTACAGGTGGGTGGCGAAGCTGATGCCGGCGGCGAAACCGGTGCGAGCCTGATCGTAGGTGGCGTTCGAGTGGCCGGCGGAGACCACGATGCCGGCCTCGGTCAACTGCTTGATAAAGTGCGGCTCAACCATTTCCGGCGCCAGCGTCACCTTGGTGATCACGTCGGCGTTGGCGCACAGGTAATCGATCATTTCCTGGGTTGGCTTGCGAATGAACGCCGGGTTGTGGGTGCCTTTTTTCACCGGGCTGAGGTATGGCCCTTCCAGGTGCAGGCCCAACGCCTGGTTTTGGTGCTTTTTCAGATAAGCGCGCATCACGTTGACGCTGTGCTTCATGAATTCGTCGCTGCTGGTGATCAGCGTCGGCAGATAGCTGGTGCAGCCGGATTTCTCGTTGGCGCGCTGCATGATCTCCAGCGTTTCTTCCGAGATCGCTTCCAGCGAATCGTTGAACTGTACGCCGCCGCAGCCGTTCAGCTGCACGTCGATAAGCCCGGGGGCCAGGATGGCGCCACCCAGGTCGCGCGTTTCGATGCCGGCGGGCAATTCAGCCGCCGGGCAGACTTTCTCGATCAGCCCATCAGCGATAATGACTGCATGGTCATCAAGTACGTCGTGGCCGGTATAGATTCGGCCGTGGGTTAAAGCGAACATCGTAGCCCCCTGCAAAGATTAAAGACTTTTAACGCTTTCCGCTTCTAACTCGCGGAAATATTTGACAGTTTTGACTTTCAGCTCCATGGTGGCCGGTTCGTCGCACACCACTACCGCTTTGGCGTGCAGCTGCAGACAGCTGATGGTCCACATGTGGTTGATATTGCCTTCCACTGCGGCTTCCAGCGCCTGCGCCTTGGCGTGGCCGGTGACCAGGATCATCACTTCTTCCGCGTCCAGCAGCGTGCCCACGCCGACGGTCAGCGCATATTTCGGCACCAGGCTGACATCGCCGCCGAAGAAGCGCGAGTTGGCGATGCGGGTGTCTTCGGTCAGCGTTTTGATGCGGGTGCGCGAAGCCAGGGACGAAGCCGGCTCGTTGAACGCGATATGGCCGTCGATGCCCACGCCGCCCATGAACAGGTTAATTTTGCCGTAAGACTTGATCTTCTCTTCGTACTGGCGGCACTCGGCGTCGACATCCGCGGCGTTGCCGTTCAGCAGGTTGATATTTTCGCGAGGGATATCAACGTGATCAAAGAAGTTGCGGTACATGAAGGTGTGATAGCTTTCCGGGTGTTCCTGCGGCAGGCCAACGTACTCGTCCATGTTGAAAGTCACAACATGCTTAAAGCTTACTTCACCTGCTTTGTGCATCGCAATCAGATGTTTGTAGGCTTCCAGCGGCGTGCCGCCGGTGGGCAGGCCGAGCACAAACGGGCGCTCTGCGGTTGGCTTGAATGCGTTGATGCGTTGAACGATATGACGCGCGGCCCATTTGCCGACTTGTGCGGTATCTTTCAGTGGGATAAGTCTCATCTAACACCTCTTGGGATAAGTAAACTAAAGCTATACTGTACGGGCCTGCGGGAGTCGTAAGCGTAACCCAGCTTTATGATTCTCGCGTGAATCGTCCGTCCGGTTGATTTTTTGAATGATAAAATAAGTTTTGTGTGATGGCCAGCAATCTGGGAGGTAAAGACTACTTTTTGGTGATATTTATCACAAAAAAGGAGGTTTTAATTTGCGATACAAAATAAATTTTTTACACTCGGCATGAGTGATACGTGCCAAGCGCTGTTTCTAAAAAGGTAGTGAGAGCTCCAAATAAACTACTAATAGGGTCCGTCCGCGGACAACATAGGGGGAAAAGGTGAACATTCTTAGTTATTTGCAAAAGGTGGGACGGGCGCTGATGGTGCCGGTCGCCACGCTGCCCGCCGCCGCCATCTTGATGGGCGTCGGGTACTGGATTGACCCTGTTGGTTGGGGCGGCGACAACGCGCTCGCCGCTTTCTTCATTAAATCCGGCTCCGCTATCATCGACAACATGTCGGTGCTGTTCGCTATCGGCGTGGCCTACGGCATGTCCAAAGACAAGGACGGCGCCGCCGCGTTGACCGGCTTCGTCGGCTTCCTGGTGCTGACCACCCTCTGTTCCCCGGCCGCCGTGTCGATGATTCAGAAGATCCCGCTGGATCAGGTGCCCGCCGCGTTCGGCAAGATCCAGAACCAGTTCGTCGGTATTCTGGTCGGCATCATCTCCGCCGAAGTGTACAACCGCTTCAGCGGCGTCGAGCTGCCCAAGGCGCTGTCGTTCTTCAGCGGCCGCCGTTTGGTGCCGATCCTCATTTCCTTCCTGATGATCCTGGTGGCTTTCATCCTGATGTACATTTGGCCGGTGATCTTCAACGGTCTGGTGAACTTCGGTGAACACATTCAGAAAATGGGCTCGGTCGGCGCGGGCATCTACGCCTTCTTCAACCGCCTGCTGATCCCGGTCGGTCTGCACCACGCGCTGAACTCGGTGTTCTGGTTCGACGTGGCCGGCATCAACGATATTCCTAACTTCCTTGGCGGCCAGCAGTCGATCGAAGCCGGTAAAGCGGTTGTCGGCATCACCGGCCGTTATCAGGCGGGCTTCTTCCCGATCATGATGTTCGGTCTGCCGGGGGCGGCGCTGGCCATTTACCACTGCGCGCGTCCTGAGAACAAAGCCAAAGTGGCGGGCATCATGCTGGCAGCCGCTTTCGCCGCCTTCTTTACCGGTATTACCGAACCGCTGGAATTCTCCTTCATGTTCGTGGCGCCGGTGCTGTACGTGATCCACGCTGTGCTGACCGGTATCTCGGTGTTCATCGCCGCCAGCATGCATTGGATCGCCGGTTTCGGCTTCAGCGCCGGCCTGGTGGATATGGTGCTGTCGTCTCGCAACCCGCTGGCGACCCACTGGTACATGCTGATCCCGCAAGGCCTGGTGTTCTTCGTCATCTACTACGTGGTGTTCCGCTTCACCATCAATAAATTCAACCTGATGACCCCGGGCCGCGAGCTGGCGGTTGCCGGTGACGAAACCGACGGCTACGACGTCAACGTCGACAGCAACGCCGGTAAAGACGAGAACGAAACCACCACCCTGGCTCGTCGTTACGTCGGTGCGATCGGCGGTTCCGACAACCTGACCGGCATCGACGCCTGCATCACCCGCCTGCGTTTGAATGTGAAAGACTCCGCGCTGGTGAACGACGCATTGGCGAAACGCCTCGGCGCGTCGGGCGTTATCCGCCTGAACAAGCAGAGCGTGCAAGTGATCGTCGGCACCCGTGCCGAACTTATCGCCAGCGCAATGCGCAACGTGATTGCGGCCGGCCCGGTAGCGGCAGCGGCGGCCCCGGCGGCGGCCCCGGCGGCGGCGCCTGCCGCGGAAGCCAAACCGCAGGCGGTGCCGAACGCGCCGAAAGCCGCGTTTGAAACGCTGCTGGCGCCGGTGACCGGCGAAGTGGTGGCGCTCGAACAGGTGCCGGATGAAGCTTTCGCCAGCAAGGCGGTAGGCGACGGCCTGGCGATTCGCCCGACCGACAAGATCGTGGTGGCGCCGGCTGACGGCACTGTGGTGAAAATCTTCAATACCAACCACGCATTCTGCCTGGAAACCGACAAGGGCGCCGAGATCGTGGTGCACATGGGGATCGACACCGTCGCGCTGGAAGGCCAGGGCTTCAAACGCCTGGTGGAAGAGGGCGCGGAAGTGAAAGCCGGTCAACCGATTCTGGAACTGGATCTGGATTACCTGAATGCCAATGCGCGTTCGATGATCAGCCCGGTGGTAGTCAGCAACTCTGACGAGTACGCCGGCCTGGCGGCGCTGGCCAGCGGCTCTGTGGTCGCCGGTCAGACCAAGCTGTACGAGATCCAGAAATAAGGCTGTTTTTACCTGAGTAGTGCCTGGGGCCGAACACGCATCATGGCGGCGTTTGCCCCGACTTGGCGGGAAGAGAGCGATCTCTTCCCGCTTTTTTTATCCCGTTTCGCCCCACGGCGGTGCGCTGCGCGCCGATGGTGCAACGCGCCGCATTTTTCATGAAACAAACGGTTGTTTCCAGACGTGGCTTGTTGGATCATAGGCGGTTATGTGTAGCGCTTTGCATTGAGGAACAGTGAAATGAGTGAGGCTGAAGCCCGCCCAACCAATTTTATCCGTCAGATCGTCGATGAAGATCTGGCGTCGGGGAAACACACGTCGGTACATACCCGTTTCCCGCCGGAGCCTAACGGCTATCTGCATATCGGCCACGCCAAGTCCATCTGCCTGAACTTCGGCATCGCCAAGGACTATCAGGGCCAGTGCAACCTGCGCTTCGATGACACCAACCCGGTGAAAGAAGACATCGAGTTCGTCGAGTCTATCAAGCACGACGTGGAGTGGCTGGGCTTTGAGTGGAGCGGCAACGTTCGTTACTCCTCAGACTATTTCGATCAGCTGCACCAGTATGCGGTGGAGCTGATCACCAAGGGCCTGGCTTACGTCGACGAACTGTCGCCGGAGCAGATCCGTGAATATCGCGGTACCCTGACTGCGCCGGGCAAAGACAGCCCGTACCGCGGCCGCAGCGTGGAAGAGAACCTGGCGCTGTTCGAGAAGATGCGCAACGGCGAGTTCGCCGAAGGAGCCGCCTGCCTGCGCGCCAAGATCGATATGGCTTCGCCGTTTATCGTGATGCGCGATCCGGTGCTGTACCGCATCAAGTTCGCCGAACACCACCAGACCGGCAACAAATGGTGCATCTACCCGATGTACGATTTCACCCACTGCATTTCCGATGCGCTGGAAGGGATCACCCATTCGCTGTGCACCCTGGAGTTCCAGGATAACCGCCGTCTGTATGACTGGGTGCTGGATAACATCACCATTCCTTGCCACCCGCGTCAGTACGAGTTTTCGCGTCTCAACCTCGAATACGCCATCATGTCGAAGCGCAAGCTGCACCAGCTGGTGGCCGAGAAGATCGTCGAAGGCTGGGATGACCCGCGCATGCCGACCGTCTCCGGTCTGCGCCGCCGCGGTTATACCGCCGCCTCGATCCGCGAGTTCTGCCTGCGCATCGGCGTAACCAAGCAAGACAACAACGTTGAAATGATGGCGCTGGAATCCTGCATTCGCGACGATCTGAACGAAAACGCGCCGCGCGCCATGGCGGTGCTCGATCCGGTGAAAATCGTTATCGAGAACATGGGCGACGCGGTGGAAATGGTCAGCATGCCTAACCACCCGAACAAGCCGGAAATGGGCAACCGCGATGTGCCGTTCAGCCGTGAGATCTATATCGATCGCGCCGACTTCCGCGAAGAAGCCAACAAGCAGTACAAGCGTCTGGTGTTGGGTAAGGAAGTGCGTCTGCGCAATGCGTACGTGATCAAGGCCGAGCGCGTCGAGAAGGACGAAGCGGGCGAGATCACCACCATCTTCTGCAGCTACGATGCGGAAACGCTGAGCAAAGATCCTACCGACGGCCGCAAGGTGAAGGGCGTGATCCACTGGGTGTCTGCGGCGCACGCGCTGCCGGCGGAAATTCGCCTGTACGATCGCCTGTTCAGCGTACCTAACCCGGGTGCGGCGGAGGACTTCCTCTCCACCATTAACCCGGAATCGCTGGTGATCAAGCACGGTTTCGTTGAGCCGAGTCTGGCGGCCGCACAGCCGGAGAAAGCCTATCAGTTCGAGCGTGAAGGCTACTTCTGCGCCGACAGCCATTACTCTTCGGCTGAGCACCTGGTGTTTAACCGCACCGTCGGTCTGCGTGACACCTGGGCGAAAATCGAAGGCTAATCTTAATCGCCTCGAAAATTAATGTATCAGCGCGGCTCAGGCCGCGCTTTTTTATGCCTGCGATTGAGCAAATCCTCTATTCCCGCCACGTTTTTCCGGGCTGCTTTTAATTAACTGCGGTGCGTTAATCAATAAGTTTTCTTATATTGGGCTTAGTAGTCTTAATCTTTTCTTATATATTCGTGATGCGAATTAATTTCATTTAGAGAGCGCTCTCAAATTTTATTTCCTGACTGACGCATTTAGTCAGGCTGAAACCATTAATCGTCTCTGGTTGACCTGGTATCTGTGTTTATTCTGATTTAATTGAATTTTTTATTCGACACCTTCCATGAATGTCAGCGTAACAAATTATCACCGATATGTGCTCTTTGTCATACTTTGACAAATCTTCCGCATTTTTCATTTGATAATTCGCGTCGCGAAAAATAGTCTGTCTGTAGCAATTAGTGCTGTGGGAATAACATCTCGTCGGCAATATTTTTTACCCGTTCGGGTTTTTTATTGGCAGTCGTGCAGGGCAGTGGTGAACACAGGCGGCTGCAACTTTTAAGTTAAGTCAAAGAGGAATTTCAATATGGGTACGCACGGTGCTCAGCGTAAAACGCTGGCGCTCGCAGTCGCGGGCGCGCTGTTGGGAACAGGGTTTGCCATGGCGCCTGAGGCGAAAGCCGCAGGGTTTATCGAGGATTCCACGCTGACCGGCGGCATTTATTACTGGCAACGTGAGCGCGACCGTAAAGATCTCAATCCGGACAGCAAGGATTACAATCAATACACCACCAACCTGTCCCACTCCACCGCCAACCTGAGCCTGGATTTCGCCTCGGGCTACGCCTGGGACATGTTCGGTCTGGATGTCGGCACTTTTACCGCCATCGAACTGGCTGAATCCAGCGCCAGCGGTCACCCGAACGAAATCGCATTCTCCTCGAAGAACCGTACCTACGACGAAGACTACTCCGGTGACAAAGGCGGTATCAGCCTGTACAAAGCCGCCGCCAAATTCAAATACGGCCCGGTCTGGGCGCGCGCCGGCTATATTCAGCCGAGCGGCCAAACCCTGCTGGCGCCGCACTGGAGCTTTATGCCGGGCACTTATCAGGGGGCTGAAGCCGGCGCCAAGTTCGACTACGGCGATGCCGGCGCGTTGAGCTTCTCCTACATGTGGGCCGACAAATACAAAGCGCCGTGGCATATCGAGATGGACGACTTCCGCCAGAACGACAAGAAAACCCGCGTCTCCTACCTGCACTCGCTGGGCGCCAAGTACGATTTCAAAAACGATCTGGTGCTGGAAGCCGCTTACGGCCAGGCCCAGGGGTACGTGAATCAGTACTTCACCAAGGCGTCTTACAAATTCGATCTGCTGGGCAACCCGCTGACCACCAGTTACCAGTTCTATGGCGCGGAAGACCGCATCAGCAACAAGAACGATCCGAACAGCATCTACGACGGCCTGGCCTGGCTGCAGGCCCTGACCTTCGGTTACACCACCGGCCAGTTCAACTGGCGTCTGGAAGGCACCATGGTCAAGGCGGAAGGCAATCAGGGCTTCTTCCTGCAACGTATGACCCCGACCTACGCCTCGTCAAACGGTCGCCTGGACGTGTGGTGGGATAACCGCTCCGACTTTAACGCCAACGGCGAGAAAGCGGTGTATGCCGGCGTGATGTATGACCTCAGCAACTGGAACCTGCCGGGCATGGCGGTCGGCGGCTCTTACGTTTACGCCTGGGACGCCAAGCCGAGCACCAACCCAATCTACGATCAGAGCCAGCGCCTGAAAGAGAGCGCCTGGAGTCTGGACGCGATGTACACCATCCAGGAAGGGCGAGCCAAGGGCACGCTGCTCAAGCTGCATTACACCCAGTATGACAATCACACCAACATTCCGAGCTGGGGCGGCGGTTACGGCAACATCTTCCAGGACGAGAAAGACGTCAAGTTCATGGTCATCGCGCCATTCACCATCTTCTGATGCGTTCCCCGGCCTCGCCGCCGGGGCAGTTAAGGGAATTCAACGATGAAAAAAATCATGCTGATGTTGGCGGCCGCTGCGGCCCTGAGCGCCTGTGCGCAACCCGCTGCGCCGCCGGAAGACGCCAGGTTGAAACAGGCTTACAGCGCCTGCATCAATACCGCGGAAGGCTCGCCGGAGCGTCTGCAGCCGTGCAAGGCGGTGCTTAACGTGCTGAAGCAAGAGAAACAGCACCAGCAGTTCGCCGCGCAGGAAACGGTGCGGGTGATGGATTATCAGAACTGCATTATGGCGGTTCACAGCGGTAACGGTCAGGCTTACGACGCCAAGTGCGGCAAGCTGTGGCAAGAAATTCGCGATAACAATAATTAAGAAGGACGAGAAGATGAACGCATTCAAACTGAGCGCACTGGCCGCCTTGACGGCAACGATGGGATTCCTGGGCGGCATGGGGAGCGCCATGGCCGATCAACAGCTGGTGGATCAGCTGAGCCAACTGAAGCTGAACGTGAAAATGCTGGATAACCGCGCCGGGGAAAACGGCGTGGATTGCGCGGCGCTGGGCGCCGACTGGGCCTCATGCAACCGGGTGTTGTTCACCCTGAGCAACGACGGGCAGGCGATCGACGGCAAAGACTGGATCATTTATTTCCACAGCCCGCGCCAGACTCTGCGGGTAGACAACGATCAGTTCAAGATCGCTCACCTCACCGGCGATCTGTACAAGCTGGAGCCCACCGCCAAGTTCAGCGGTTTCCCGGCCGGTAAGGCGGTGGAAATCCCGGTGGTCGCCGAATACTGGCAGCTGTTCAGAAACGACTTCCTGCCGCGCTGGTATGCTACGTCCGGCGACGCCAAGCCGAAAATGCTGGCGAATACCGACACCGAAAATCTGGATCAGTTTGTGGCGCCATTTACCGGCGATCAGTGGAAGCGCACCAAGGACGACAAAAATATTCTGATGACGCCGGCTTCGCGTTTTGTCAGCAACGCCGATCTGCAGACGCTGCCCGCCGGGGCGCTGCGCGGCCAGATCGTGCCGACGCCGATGCAGGTGAAAGTGCACGCGCAGGACGCCGATCTGCGCAAAGGGGTATCGCCGGATCTGAGCACGTTGGTCAAGCCGGCGGCGGAGGTCGTCAACCAGCGCTTCGCGCTGCTGGGTGTACCGGTTCAGGCCAACGGTTACCCGATCAAGACCGACATCCAGCCGGGCAAGTTTAAAGGTGCGATGGCGGTGCCGGGCGCTTATGAGCTGAAGATCGGCAAGAAAGAGGCGCGGGTGATCGGCTTCGATCAGGCCGGGGTGTTCTACGGGTTGCAGTCTATCCTGTCGTTAGTGCCGACCGACGGCAGCGGCAAGATCGCCACGCTCGACGCCAGCGATGCGCCGCGCTTCCAGTATCGCGGCATTTTCCTCGACGTGGCGCGTAACTTCCATAAGAAGGATGCGGTGCTGCGCCTGCTGGATCAGATGGCGGCTTACAAGCTCAACAAATTCCACTTCCACCTGAGCGATGACGAAGGTTGGCGCATCGAAATTCCCGGCTTGCCTGAGTTGACGGAAGTCGGCGGCCAGCGCTGCCACGATCTGAGCGAAACCACCTGCCTGCTGCCGCAGTACGGCCAGGGGCCGGATGTCTACGGCGGTTTCTTCACTCGTCAGGACTACATCGACATCATCAAATACGCCCAGGCGCGCCAGATTGAGGTGATCCCGGAGATCGACATGCCGGCGCACGCCCGCGCCGCGGTGGTCTCGATGGAAGCGCGCTACAAGAAACTGCATGCCGCCGGCAAAGAGCAGGAGGCCAACGAGTTCCGCCTGGTGGATCCGACCGATACCTCCAATACCACCTCGGTGCAGTTCTTTAACCGTCAGAGTTACCTGAACCCGTGCCTGGATTCCTCCCAGCGCTTTGTCGACAAGGTGATTGGCGAGATTGCCCAGATGCATAAAGAAGCCGGCCAGCCGATCAAGACCTGGCACTTCGGCGGCGACGAAGCGAAAAACATTCGTTTAGGCGCCGGCTACACCGACAAGGCGAAACCGGAACCGGGTAAAGGCATCATTGACCAGAGCAATGAAGACAAGCCGTGGGCCAAGTCGCAGGTGTGCCAGGTGATGATCAAAGAGGGCAAAGTGGCCGACATGGAGCATCTGCCGAGCTACTTCGGCCAAGAGGTCAGCAAGCTGGTGAAGGCGCACGGCATCGACAGAATGCAGGCCTGGCAAGACGGCCTGAAGGACGCCGAGAGTTCGAAGGCGTTCGCCACCTCGCGCGTGGGGGTCAACTTCTGGGACACCCTGTACTGGGGCGGTTTCGACAGCGTCAACGACTGGGCCAACAAAGGGTATGAAGTGGTGGTCTCCAACCCGGACTACGTCTATATGGACTTCCCTTACGAGGTGAACCCGGACGAGCGCGGTTATTACTGGGGCACCCGCTTCAGCGACGAGCGCAAGGTGTTCAGCTTCGCGCCGGACAACATGCCGCAGAACGCGGAAACCTCGGTTGACCGAGACGGCAACCACTTCAACGCCAAGAGCGACAAGCCGTGGCCGGGGGCATATGGACTTTCCGCTCAGCTGTGGAGCGAAACCCAGCGCACCGACCCGCAGATGGAATACATGATCTTCCCACGCGCGCTGTCGGTGGCGGAACGCGCCTGGCATCGCGCCGGTTGGGAGCAGGACTATCGCGCCGGCCGCGAATACAAAGGCGGGGAAACCCACTTTGTCGATACCAAGACGCTGGAGAAAGATTGGCTGCGCTTCGCCAATATTCTGGGCCAGCGTGAACTGGCCAAGCTGGACAAAGGCGGCGTCGCTTATCGTCTGCCGGTGCCGGGCGCTCGCGTGGCGGGCGGCAAGCTGGAGGCGAATATTGCGCTGCCGGGGTTGGGCATCGAGTATTCCACCGACGGCGGTAAGCAGTGGCAGCGCTATGATGCCAAGGCCAAACCTGCGGTCTCCGGCGAAGTACAGGTGCGCTCGGTCAGCCCGGACGGCAAACGCTACAGCCGCGCCGAGAAGGTCTAAGAAGGGCGGTGCGGCCCGCAGTTTTGGCGGCGGGCCGCATCATAACGAAGGGGGAATGCGTTCGCCCGCGCGTGTCGGCGCAGGGCGGACGTTGTAGTGAGAGTAGTACGTGGAGTCGCTGTGCCGCTGCAATTGTGGTATTTCATGACATGATTTTCCCCGGCTGGTCCGGGGATTTTTTTTCCCGTTGTACGGCGGGCATAAAAAAACCGCCTCAAGGTGAGGCGGTTTTTCATAGCCGGTCAGGGCTTATTTCTTGTCGTGCAGCGTTTCGTCTTCGCGACAGTCACCGGTTTCACAGTGGCCGTACAGGTACAGACTGTGGTTGGTGAGCTTGATGCCGTGCTGCTTGGCGATGTCACGCTGGCGCACTTCGATGGATTCGTCGCTGAATTCGATCACTTTGCCGCAATCCAGGCAAATCAGGTGATCGTGGTGATGCTGTTGGGTCAGCTCGAACACGGACTTGCCGCCTTCGAAATTGTGACGTGTCACAATGCCCGCATCGTCAAACTGGTTCAGTACGCGATAAACCGTCGCCAGCCCGATCTCTTCGCCCATATCAATCAGTTTTTTGTACAAATCTTCCGCACTGACGTGATGGCATTCCGGATTTTGCAGTACTTCCAGGATTTTGAGTCGCGGAAGCGTGACTTTTAAGCCGGCCTTCTTCAATGCGATGTTGTTGTCGGTCATGCGAATTCAGTCCTGTTACTATGCTAATCAAGTTGAGGCGTACTCGCCTGTGGCATCGGTCGGCACAAAGAGTTAATGCGTCTCATTATAGAACCGGTTGTACTAAATGGAAACCGCCGGTTGTTAACAAAGATATAATTGCACTATTGCATGTTTTGCATGCAACGCCTTGATGGATGGGATAAACCGATATCTCAGTCTACCGTGACGGGGTGGGAAGTTACAAATCTGTAGCTTCTATCGCAGCAATCCCTGTTGCCGATGACGGCCCTGTCGGCACACTATGCACTTTACAGGGCCTTTGTTCAACCTTTCGCCAGTCCCGGCGTTTAGCCGACGATATCGGCCAGGCTCAGCTCTTCGACGATCTGTTTGACCCAGGCGTCGACACGCTCGTTGGTCAGCTCCGGCTGACGGTCTTCGTCGATCGCCAGACCGATGAAGTGGTTGTCGTCCGCCAGGCCTTTGGAGGCTTCGAAGTGGTAGCCTTTGGTCGGCCAGTGGCCCACGATGGCCGCGCCGCGCGGTTCGATGATGTCGCGGATGGTGCCCATCGCGTCACAGAAATATTCCGCGTAGTCTTCCTGGTCGCCGCAGCCGAACAGCGCCACCAGTTTGCCGTTGAAATCGACTTCTTCCAGCGTCGGGAAGAAATCGTCCCAGTCACACTGCGCTTCACCGTAGTACCAGGTCGGGATACCCAGCAGCAGGATATCGAACCCTTCCAGGTCTTCTTTGCTGCTTTTAGCGATGTCGTGCACTTCAGAGACGTCGTCGCCAAACTGTTTCTGGAGAATTTTCTGGATCATTTTGGCAATGTTTTCGGTATTGCCAGTGTCGCTGCCAAAGAAAATGCCTACAGTAGCCATATCGCGTATAACCTTTAAATTCAAGTAATTGCATTACTCGATGCCAGCACTGCCGCCGCTGACGCCGATTAAAATGATGCCATGGCAAGAGCCGTTCGCCGCGGGGGGCGGGCGCCGACAGGCGCAGTCTCTTACCGGTAAATGCGTATCATGCCAGAAAGTGGCGCCGGGGTTTTATCGCATTTATGCGATGCCGGAGATGAAGAAAAGCGTGTCGATCCGGCGTTGTCCTTAACGCCGCGCCGCGCGTGCGGCCGAAGAGATCAATGTTCCGGCTGTTCTTCCGCCAGTTGCGCCAACAGCATCTGCTCGATGAGTTCGCTGCGGCTGATGTTGCGCTGTTCCGCCAGTTTGTTCAGGGCGTCCACCGCATCCGCGTTGATTTTCAGCTCTACGCGCCGCAATCCACGCACTTTATCGCGCCGTAACTGATTGCGCTTATTGATTCTAAGCTGTTCATCGCGGGAAAGCGGGTTGGTTTTCGGGCGCCCCGGACGGCGTTCATCTGCGAACAGATCCAGCGTCGTGCGATCCGTTTGTTCTTTTGCCATAGGTAGCGGTACTGCAAGGGAGTTTGCATCAAAAAGCGCTCGCACGCTTCCGGAGGCATCGGTTAACACACTTCGGGCCAATAAACCCTAACCCAAATTCACCCCCGACCCGGCGTTCGCGAACGCGCTGGCGCGGCGGCAAAATTATAGCGCGCCATATTACCCCAGCAGATGGAGCGGCGACAATGCCTAACTGCGGGCTAAACGCGCTAAGCCGTTATCTTTAGCGCGTTTTTTCGCCAGGTGAGCGTATTTTTCAGGCTTCGTCGAGGAAACGGTGGATGGCGCGCAGCACCGCCTCCGGTTTTTCGGCGTGCACCCAATGGCCGGTGCCGGCAACGACGTGCGCGCGGGCCTGCGGGAACTGGCGGGCGATGTCCGCACGGTAGCTGTCCTGCACGTACGGCGACAGGCCGCCGCGAATGAACAGGGTCGGGTGCGGCCAGGCCGGCACGTCCTGCCAGCCGGTGATGTCATCATAGCGTTCAATCAGCACCGACAGGTTGAAGCGCCATTCGCCGTTATGGAAGGATTTCAGCAGGAACTGGATGACGCCTTCTTCCTGCAGGTAATCACGCATCAGTTGGGCGGCGGCCTGGCGCTGGGTGATGCCGGCGGCGCTGACGGCCTTCAGGGCGGCGAAAATCTCGTCGTGACGTCGGGTCTGGTAATTCACCGGCGCGACGTCGATGACGATCAGCTTGGCGACGCGCTCGGGCGCGATGGCGGTCAGCGCCATCGCCGCTTTGCCGCCCATCGAATGGCCGATGACGATCGCTTTCTCAAGCCGCAGTTCGTCGAGGAGCTCCAGCAGATCCTGCGCCATCGCGGGGTAGTTCATCTCGTCGGCGCGCGGGGAGAGGCCGTGGTTGCGCAGATCGACCTTAATTACGCTGTGACGCTGATGCAGATCGCGCGCCAGCACGCCCAGGTTGTCCAGATTGCCGAACAGCCCGTGGATCAGCAGCACCGGCAGCGCGTCTGACTCGGCGGCCAGCAGTTGATAATGTAATTTCATGGCGAAGTTCATACTGAGAGAGATTCAGATTAGGGTATCATGATTGAATCGCACGATGAATCATGCGGAATTTTCGCGGCGCGGGCTTGGCAGTGCCGGCTATAGGTATTAGTCTGCATTTGCCGTCCGGAGGCACATTGTTGTGTTCGCCCCAGCGCTTTTAACCTTATAATCCCATGGCTTGAATGCAGGATCTGGCTTCAGGTTCTAAGTAGAAAAAACAGTATTGGATAAAGATGAAAACTATTGAAGTCGACGAAGAGCTTTACCGTTATATTGCCAGCCACACGCAACACATCGGTGAAAGCGCGTCCGATATTTTACGCCGCATGTTGAAATTCACCGCCGGTCAGCCGGTGCGCGCGTTGCCTGCCGCCAGTGCGTCGCCGTCCGTCGAACCGGAAAAAGCGGCGCCGGTTCAGCGCCCGCGCGATCGCGTACGCGCCGTGCGTGAACTGCTGCTGTCGGATGAATACGCCGAGCAGAACAAAGCGGTCAACCGTTTCATGCTGGTGCTGTCCACGCTGTACACCCTCGATGCCGCCGGTTTTGCCGCCGCCACCGAGGCGTTGACCGGCCGTACCCGCACCTATTTCGCCGGCGATCAGCAGACCCTGCTGGCCAACGGCACGCATACCAAGCCGAAGCATGTGCCGGGCACCCCTTACTGGGTGATCACCAATACCAATACCGGCCGCAAACGCAGCATGATCGAACACATCATGCAGGCGATGCAGTTCCCGGCGGAACTGATCGAGAAAGTTTGCGGTACCGTCTAATTTAGCGAACAGCCCGTCATGATGGCCGTGCGCGACGTATTTGCCCGGTCACCGACAGGGATGAGGGAGATATGTCGATGGCGAATAATCCACGTGCCGGGCAGCCCGCCCGTCAAAGCGATCTGATCAACGTAGCCCAGCTGACGTCGCAGTACTATGTGCTGCAACCGGAAGCCGGCAATGCCGCACATGCGGTGAAGTTTGGCACCTCCGGCCACCGCGGCAGCGCGCAGCGCCACAGCTTCAACGAAGCGCACATCCTCGCCATCGCTCAGGCGATCGCCGAAGTTCGTCATCAGCAGGGCACCACCGGCCCGTGCTACGTGGGCAAAGACACCCATGCGCTGTCCGAGCCGGCCTTTATTTCCGTGCTGGAAGTGCTGACCGCCAACGGCGTCGATGTGATCGTGCAGGAAAACAACGGCTTCACGCCAACGCCGGCAGTATCGCATGCCATTTTGTGCCACAACCGCCACGGCGGCGCGCAGGCCGACGGCATCGTCATTACGCCGTCCCATAACCCGCCGGAAGACGGCGGCATCAAATACAATCCGCCGAACGGCGGCCCGGCTGACACCAACCTGACGTCGGTGATCGAAAAGCGCGCCAACGAACTGCTGGCGCAGCAGCTGAAAGGCGTGCAGCGTCAGTCGCTGGACAAGGCCTGGAACAGCGGCCATCTGCACGCCAAAGATCTGGTGCAGCCTTACGTCGAAGGGCTGGTGGAGGTGGTCGACATGCCGGCCATCCAACGCGCCGGCCTGAAGCTGGGCGTGGATCCGCTCGGCGGTTCCGGCATCGCCTATTGGCAACGGGTAGCGGAACACTACAAGCTGGATCTGACGCTGGTGAACGATTCCATCGATCAGACGTTCCGCTTTATGCACCTGGATCACGACGGCATCATCCGCATGGACTGCTCGTCGGAGTCGGCGATGGCCGGCCTGCTGGCGCTGCGCGACAAATTCGATCTGGCGTTCGCCAACGATCCGGATTACGACCGCCACGGCATCGTCACGCCGAAGGGCCTGATGAACCCGAACCACTATCTGGCGGTAGCCATCAACTACCTGTTCCAGCATCGCCCGCAGTGGGGCGCCGATGTGGCGGTAGGTAAAACGCTGGTGTCCAGCGCGATGATCGATCGCGTGGTAGCCGATCTGGGCCGCAAGCTGGTGGAAGTGCCGGTCGGCTTCAAGTGGTTCGTGGACGGCCTGTTCGACGGCAGCCTGGGCTTTGGCGGCGAAGAGAGCGCCGGGGCCTCGTTCCTGCGCTTCAACGGTCAGCCGTGGTCGACCGACAAAGACGGCATCATCATGTGCCTGCTGGCGGCTGAAATCACCGCGGTAACCGGTGAGAACCCGCAGCATCACTATGACGATCTGGCCAAGCGTTTCGGCGCGCCAAGCTACAACCGCATCCAGGCGCCGGCCACCCATGCGCAGAAAGCGGCGCTGTCCAAGCTGTCGCCGGAGATGGTCAAGGCCAGTACGCTGGGCGGGGACCCGATCACCGCACGTCTGACCGCAGCGCCGGGCAACGGCGCGTCGATCGGCGGCCTGAAAGTGATGACCGACAACGGCTGGTTCGCGGCCCGTCCTTCCGGCACCGAAGAGGCATACAAGATCTATTGCGAGAGCTTCCTCGGGGCGAAACACCGCGAGAAAATCGAGCACGAAGCGGTCGAGATCGTCAGCGAAGTGCTGGCTTCCGCCAAGTAATCGCTTTTCTTGATTGATAAAAAGCGCTGTTTTTACAGCGCTTTTTTTATGGGCGTTATTTAGATATATCTTTTTCACGGCACGCGCTTGCGCATTTAGATATATCGATCTAGATTAGCGCTATCGATGCTGTTTAGATATATCTAAACAACCTCGTATTGATGTTCCCTACTAAAGCGAGGTCTCACCTTATGTTTCATCGATTAGGTTTACACCGGCATCATCATCACCATGAATGCGAAGAGGGCCGTCGTCATCGCGGCGGGCGCCATCACTTCGGCGGCGAAAGCGAAGAGCACGGCCGGGGTGGGCGCGGCGGCCGGGGCGGGCGTCATCGTCTGTTCGAACACGGCGATCTGCGCCTGGTGTTGCTGGCGCTGGTGGCGCGCAAGCCCAGCCACGGGTACGAATTGATCAAGGCGATCGAGGAAGCGTCATCCGGCCTGTATGTACCGAGCCCGGGGGTGATTTACCCCACGCTGACGCTGCTGGAAGAGCAGGATTTCCTCGAACCGCTCACCACCGGCAACGGCCGCAAAAGCTACCGCATCACCGCGGCGGGCGAGAGCGAGCTGCAAAAGCATCAACAGGTGGTTGAGGTCATTCTGGCGCGTCTGGCGGGTGCCGGCCGCGAGCGTCATCGGCACGGCAACCTGGCGGAAGGCATCTACGACGCCATGAACCGTCTGCGCAGCCTGCTGCGCGGCAACGTGATGCGCGCCGATCTCACGCCGCAGCAGGTGGAGCGCATCAACGCCGCGTTGCTGACCGCCGTGGCGGCGATCGAAAGCGAAATGCAGATTCAACCTTCGCAACAGGAGAAGAACTGATGCCCGGCCACCGTTTTAACATTACCGTTGAAGCCCTGAGCGATCGCCAGGGCAATCCCGTCGAGAAAGCGCCGCTGAGTTTTGAAGTGACCAACCACGACGATATTCTCGAGATCGTCGAGCGCATTCGGGCGCGTGACGATCTGAACTTCGGCCCCGAGCAGAGCGCCGCCTTCGCCGTAGGGTTGAAACTGTTCTCCGAAGTGATGATCGAAAACCGCAAACACCCGGTGTTCGCGCCGCTGCGCGAGGCGTTTAAGGAATTTATGGTCGGATTGAAGAAGGGCCCGGCGGCGTAAAGGCGCGGAAAACCGCGCCCTCCGGGGTTAAGGCATGAAGCGATAGCCGACGCCGGTTTCGGTCAGCAGGTGTTTGGGCCGGGCCGGATCGGCTTCGAGCTTCTGCCGCAAATGGCCCATGTAGATGCGCAGATAGTGGCTGTGCTCCACGTAGTTCGGCCCCCAGACGTGGCTCAACAGCTGGCGTTGGGTGATCACCTTGCCGGCGTTGGCCAGCAGCTCCGCCAACAGGCGAAACTCGATCGGCGTCAGATGCAGATCTTCGTCGTTGCGCAGCACCCGGCGATTCACCAGATCGACGGTGATCGCCGAAAAGCTCACCAGCGGGCTTTCCTGTTGGCTGGCGGAGTGGCGGCGCAGCGCGACCCGCACCCGCGCCAGCAACTCACCGATGCCGAACGGCTTGCTGAGGTAGTCGTCGGCGCCGGCGTCCAGCGCGGCGATCTTGTCCTCTTCGGCGTTGCGCGCCGACAGCACGATCACCGGAATGGCGCTCCACTGCCGCAGATCGCGGATGTAGCTCAGCCCGTCGCCATCCGGCAACCCCAAATCCAGGATGATCAGATCCGGTTTGCGCGTGCCGGCCTCAATCAGCCCCCGCTGCAGCGTTTCACTTTCAAACACCCGCAGGCCTTCGCTCTCCAGCGCGGTGCGCACGAAGCGGCGGATCTCTTTTTCATCTTCAACAATCAGAATGTTGGTTGGCGTTATGCTCACGTTTCCCCTGCGTTGATTACAGATCGAAGGCGTCGCCGTCGATCTCGGGCGGTTTTTCCAGCGGCAGCACGAAGCGGAAGCTGGCGCCGCCGTTGGCGCCGTTTTCCGCCCAGATGCGGCCGTCATGCACTTCAATAATGGCACGACAAATCGCTAACCCCAAGCCGACGCCGGGGATCGCCGACTCTTTATTGCCGCGTGAAAACTTGTCGAAAATCAGCTGCAGCTGATCGGCGGGGATGCCGGGGCCGTTATCCCAGACCTCGACTTCCAGCCACTCGGGCAGCGTGCGGGCGCGAATGCCGATGGTGGCCTCGGCGCCGGCGTATTTATTGGCGTTTTCCAACAGGTTGGTGAACACCCGTTCCAGCAGGCTGCCGTCGCAGTTGACCAGAATCTGTTCCGGCGGCAGATCGACCTCGATTGGATGCTGGCTGAGCAGCGGCTCCAGCATGTGCAGCGAAGCGCCGACGATCTCTTCCAGCGACTGCCACTCTTTACGCAGGCTGAAACCGCCAGACTGGATGCGCGCCATATCGAGCAGGTTGTTCACCAGCCGGGTGGTGCTCAGCACCTGCTGGCGGATCTGGCTGGCCTGGGTGGCGTGATTGGAGCCTTCGGCTGCCAGGTCCAGCGTGAGAATTTCCGCCTGGCCGAACAATACGGTCAGCGGGGTGCGCAGATCGTGCGACAGCGCCGCCAGCAGCGAGTTGCGCAGCTGTTCGCGTTCGGCGTCCAGCTTGGCTTCTTCGGCGCTGCGCGCCAGGTGCAGCCGTTCCAGCGCGCTGGCGATCAGCACTGCGAAGGTTTGCAGCAGCCGCTGTTGTTCCGGCACCATCAGCTGGCGCAGGTTGTTGGGTTCGATCGCCAACAGGCCGAAGGTCTGTTTGGGGGTATTGAGCGGCAGCAGTTGGTAAGGCACGCCGGGCAGGGTGTCGGTGCCGGCGCCGGCCGGCAAGCCTTTATCGAAACTCCAGCGCGCGATGGCTTCGTCTACCGACAGCAGCCCGCCTTCCTCGCCGATCATTTGCTGCAGCCGGCCGTCTTCCTGCGGCAGCAGCAGCACGGTTTTCGCCTGGAAGCTGCTGGAGAGGAAATGACGGCTGGTGTTGGCGATGTCGGCCACGGTCAGCGCGCGGCTCAGCCCGCGTGACATTTCGTACAGATGGCGCGCCCGCTGCTCGCGATAGCGCGCCACCCGGGCCTGATAACGCACCCCGGCGGTCAGGTTGCCGATGATGATGCCGACGGCGAGCATCACGCCGAAGGTCAGCAGATACTGCATATCGCTGACGGCGAACGACCATTCGGGCTGAACGAAGAACAGATCGAAACTGGCGACGTTGATCACCGCCGCCAGCACCGATGGCCAGCGGCCGAAGAACAGCGCGACGATCGCCACGCCGAGCAGGTAGACCATCACCAGGTTGGCCTGATCGAAGCCCGGCAGCAGCCACTGCGAGAGCAGGGTAATCAGCGCGCACAGCGCCACCGCCACCGCGCAGCCGCGCAGCTGCATGCGCCATTTCTCATTGAAGCTGCGGCCGTCGTGCTCCTTGCCCGGCGGCGGCTGTGCGGCGTCGTTGTCCAGCGCGACGATCACCAGATCGAGATCCGGGCCCAGCCGGCCGAGGCGATCGGCGAAACTGCCGCGCAGCTTCCAGCGCTGCTCGCTGCGGCGGCCGATGATGATTTTGCCGAGGTTATGCTCGCGGGCGTAGCGCAGCACTGCGCGCTCTTCGGACGGATCGGCCAGGGTGGCGGTTTCGGCGCCCAGCTCCTGCGCTAGCCGCAGCGCGCGCAGAATGGCGCGGCGCTGGTTTTCCGGCAGCCGGTGCAGCTTGGGGGTTTCCACGTAGACCGCATGCCAGTGGCAGCCGAGCCGCGCCGCCAGCCGGGCGGCGATGCGCACCAGCTTTTCGTTGCCGCTGTTGTGGCCGACGCACAGCAGAATGCTGTCGCGGGTGTGCCACACTTTCTCGCGCCCCTGGGTGTCGCGAAACTCGCGCATCTGGTCATCGACCCGATCGGCGGTGCGGCGCAGCGCCAACTCGCGCAGGGCGATCAGGTTGCCTTTACGGAAAAAATGCTCGATGGCGCGCTCGGCCTGGCCGGGAATATACACTTTGCCTTCGTGCAGCCGTCGGCGCAGATCGTCCGGCGGCAGATCGACCAGCACCACTTCGCTGGCCTCGTCAAACACGTGGTCGGGCACCGTTTCGCGCACCCGCACGCCGGTCACGCCGCCCACCACGTCGTTCAGACTTTCCAAATGTTGCACGTTGACGGTAGTCAGCACGTCGATGCCGGCGTCCAGCAGCTCTTCCACATCCTGCCAGCGTTTGGGGTGGCGCGAACCGTGGGCGTTGCTGTGCGCCAGTTCGTCCATCAGGATCAGCGCCGGATGGCGCGCCAACGCGGCGTCGAGGTCGAATTCATGCACCAGTCGCCCACGATGCTGGATGCGCTTTTGCGGCAACAGCGCCAGGCCGTCGAGCAGGGCGGCGGTCTCGCTGCGGCCGTGGGTTTCCACCACGCCGACCAGCACATCCAGCCCCTGAGCGCGCAAACGCTGGGCCTCCTGCAGCATGGCGTAGGTTTTGCCCACGCCGGCGCAGGCGCCGAAGAATACCTTCAACCGGCCGCGCGGTTTTTCATTGGCCAGCGCCAGCAGGCTATCGGGATCGGGACGCTGCTGTTCTTCTTCGACCATGACAATTCCTTGTGTTACCAAGCAAAAAGGGGTTCGGCACGCCGAACCCTATCACTATGCTGAATACGGCGCGTTACTTCAACGCATCCAGCGCCAGGTTCAGTTTCAGCACGTTGACCACCGATTCGCCCATGAAGTTGGGCGTGGCCCGATCGGTGTTGTCTTCGATCAGTTTGGCGACCTGTTCCGGCGGCAGATGACGCGCCGCCGCGACCCGCGCCAGCTGATACCGCGCCGCAGCGGTCGAGATCTGCGGATCCAGCCCGCTGCCGGAGGCGGTCAGCAGATCCACCGGGATCGGGCCGCTCATGGCCGGATTGGCCTGGCGCAGCTGCGCCGCGCGTTCGGCGATAGCCTTATCCAGCGCCGGGTTGGTGGCCGCCAGGTTGCTGCCGGCGGAGGCCAGTGGATTATAGGCTGAATCGCCGGTCGCCGACGGGCGGCCCCAGAAATAGTCGGCGCGCGTGAACTTCTGGCCGATCAACGCGGAGCCGACCGCCTTGTTGCCCTGGTACAGCAGCGAACCGTTGGCCGCGCCCGAAAACAGCAGCTGCGCCAGCCCGGTGGTCAGCAGCGGATAGGCGATGCCGGTGATCAGCGTCAGCAGGATCAACATCACCAGCGCAGGTCGTAAATACGTCATGTTCATTTCCCTCAATGGTTAACCGGCGACGTGCAGCGCGACCAGGATCAGGTCGATCAGTTTGATGCCGACGAACGGCACCAGCAGACCGCCGACCCCATACAGCCACAGGTTGCGGCGCAGCAGAGCTGCGGCGCTCATCGGTTTGTAGCTCACCCCTTTCAGCGCCAGCGGGATCAGAAACACGATCACCAGGGCGTTGAAGATCACCGCCGACATGATGGCGGAGGCGGGGGAGTGCAGGTGCATCACGTTCAGCGCGTTCAGCTGCGGATAGGTGGCCGCGAACGCCGCCGGAATGATGGCGAAGTACTTGGCCACGTCGTTGGCGATGCTGAAGGTGGTCAGCGAGCCGCGCGTCATCAGCATCTGTTTGCCGATATGCACCACTTCGATCAGCTTGGTCGGGTTGGAATCCAGATCGACCATGTTGCCCGCCTCTTTGGCGGCCTGGGTACCGGAGTTCATCGCCACCGCCACATCGGCCTGCGCCAGCGCCGGGGCGTCGTTGGTGCCGTCGCCGGTCATCGCCACCAGACGGCCTTCCGCCTGATACTGGCGGATCAGCGCCAGCTTGGCTTCCGGCGTGGCTTCCGACAGGAAGTCGTCCACCCCGGCTTCGGCGGCGATCGCCGCCGCGGTCAGCGGGTTATCGCCGGTGATCATCACCGTTTTGATGCCCATCTTGCGCAGCTCATTGAAGCGCTCTTTGATGCCGCCCTTGACGATATCCTTCAACGCCACCACGCCCAGCACCCGTGCGCCTTCCGCCACCACCAGCGGCGTACCGCCGGTGCGCGCCACGCTTTCCACCAGATCGTCCACCGCCCGCGGGAAGTGCCCCTGATTGGTTTCGACGTGACGGCGAATGGCGTCCACCGCGCCTTTGCGGATCATGCGCTCCTGCACGTTGACGCCGCTCATGCGGGTCTGGGCGGAGAAGGGCACGAAGGTGGCGTTCAGCGCCTGCAGATCGCGCTCGCGCAGGTTAAAGCGCTGTTTGGCCAGCACCACGATGCTGCGGCCTTCCGGCGTTTCGTCCGCCAGCGAGGCCAGCTGCGCGGCATCCGCCAGCTCTTGCTCTTTCACGCCCGGCGCCGGCAGGAACTCCGAAGCCTGGCGGTTGCCCAGCGTGATGGTGCCGGTTTTATCCAGCAGCAGCACGTCCACGTCGCCGGCGGCTTCCACCGCGCGGCCGCTGGTGGCGATCACGTTGGCGCCGAGCATGCGGCTCATCCCGGCCACGCCGATGGCGGACAACAGACCGCCGATGGTGGTGGGGATCAGGCAAACCAGCAGCGCGACCAGCACGGTGATGGTGACCACGCTGCCGCTGCCGGCCGCCTGGACGCTGTATTGCGAGAACGGGAACAGGGTGGCGGTGGCCAACACGAACACGATGGTCAGCGCCACCAGCAGGATGGTCAGCGCGATTTCGTTCGGCGTTTTGCGGCGTTTGGCGCCTTCCACCATGGCGATCATGCGATCGAGGAAGGTTTCCCCCGGGTTGACGCTGCACTGCACCACCAGCCAGTCGGACAGCACGCGGGTGCCGCCGGTGACCGAAGAGAAGTCCCCGCCGGATTCGCGGATCACCGGGGCGGATTCCCCGGTGATGGCGCTTTCATCCACCGAGGCGCCGCCCTCCAGCACTTCGCCGTCGCACGGAATGGTGTCGCCGGCTTCCACCAGCACGATATCGCCTTTGCGCAGGCTCTCGGCAGCCACTTTCTCCGTGGCGCCGTCGCGGCGCGGGCCGGCCAGTTTTTTCGCCCAGCTGGTTTTCTTGGTGCCTTTCAGGCTTTCCGCCTGGGCCTTGCTGCGGCCTTCGGCCAGCGCCTCGGCGAAGTTGGCGAACAGCACGGTGAACCACAACCACAGGGCGACGCTGCCGGTAAAGGCGGCGGCGCCGTCGGTTTGGCCGGCGAGGATCGCCAGCCAGATGGCGGTGGTCAGAATGCTGCCGATATACACCACGAACATCACCGGGTTGCGCCATTGAACGCGAGGATCCAGTTTTTTCACCGCATCGATCAGCGCGGTGCGCACCAGGGCCGGTTCAAACAGCGCGCGTTGTTTGCGAGTCATCTCTTATTCTCTCTCTGTGACGTCGGTTAGTTTGCCAACCAAAGTTGCAAATGCTCGGCCACCGGGCCCAGCGCCAGCGCAGGCACGAAGGTCAGCGCACCCACCAGCAGCACGGTGCCGATCAGCAAGCCGATAAACAGCGGCCCATAGGTCGGCAGGGTGCCGTTGCCCGCCGGCTGGCGTTGCTTGGCGCTCAGTGAACCGGCGATCGCCAGCACCGGCAGGATCACCCCGAAACGGCCGACGAACATGGCGAAGGCCAGCAGCAGGTTGTAGAACGGCGTATTGACGCTCAACCCGGCGAAGGCGCTGCCGTTGTTGTTGGCGGCGGAGGACAGGGCATACAGCACTTCGCTGAAGCCGTGGGCGCCCGGATTGAGGATGCCGGCGCGGCCCGCGTCGGTGCCGATGGCCAGCGCGCTGCCCAGCAACACCAGCGCCGGCGTGACCAGGATCGCCAGCGCGGTCATCTTCATGTCATAGACGTCGATCTTCTTGCCCAGATATTCCGGGGTGCGGCCGATCATCAGACCGGCGATAAACACCGTCAGCAGCACGAACAGCAGCATGCCGTACAGGCCGGAGCCGACGCCGCCGAACACCACTTCACCGATCTGCATCAGCCACATCGGCACCATGCCGCCCAGCGCGGTGAAGGAGTCGTGCATGGCGTTGACCGCCCCGCAGGACGCGGCGGTGGTCACCACCGAGAACAGGCTGGTGGCGAGAATGCCGAAGCGCGACTCTTTGCCTTCCATATTGATGTTGCTGTCGGCGCCCAGCGCGCTCAGGTGCGGGTTGCCCGCCAGCTCGGCGTACATCACCACCACCACCGCCACCACGAAGATCAGCGCCATCGCCCAGATCAGCGCGTGGCCCTGACGGTTTTCACCGGCCAGTTGTCCGAAAGAGAAGCACAGCGCGCAAGGGATCAGGAAGATGGCCAGCATCTGCACGAAGTTGGTCAGCACGGTCGGGTTTTCGAACGGGTGCGCCGAGTTGGCACCGAAGACCCCCCCGCCGTTGGTGCCGAGCATCTTGATCGCTTCCTGCGAGGCGACCGGCCCCATCGGCAGCGTCTGCTGCGCGCCTTCGAGCGTGGTGACGTGCAGGTAAGGCAGGAAGTTTTGCAGCGTGCCCTGGCTGACGAAGAACAGGGCGATCAGCAGCGCGATCGGCAGCAGCACATACAGCGTGATGCGGAACAGATCGGCCCAGGCGTTGCCGACGGTCTTGCCGGCGCGGCGGGTAAAGGCACGGATCAGCGCAAAGGCCACGGCGATGCCGGTGGAGGCGGAAACGAAGTTCTGCACCGCCAGCCCGGCCATCTGGCTGAAATAGCTGAGGGCGCTTTCACCGCTGTAGGCTTGCCAGTTGGTGTTGGTGACGAAGCTGACGGCGGTGTTGAGCGCCAGATCCCAGGAGAGGCCAGGGAAGCCTTGCGGGTTGAGCGGCAGCGAGCCCTGCGCCATCAGCAGGGCGAACAGCAGCGCCAGGCCGAGCAGGTTAAACGCCAGGATCGCCAGCGCGTACTGCCACCAATTCATCTCGGTGGGGCGGATGCCGCAGGCGCGCCAGACGCCGGCTTCCACTGCGCGCAGCGCAGGCAGCGGCTCACCTTCGATCAGGCGCGCCATAAAACCGCCCAGCGGCCGGGCCAGCAGCAGAAGCACCAGCAGGAAACTGGCGATCAGTAAAAAGGCTGAAGCCGCCATCAGAAATCCTCCGCGTTAAACAGGGCGTAGACCAGATAGGCCAACAGCAGCAGAACCAACAGCGCACCACCAATAACGCTGAAACTCACGGGACACCTCCAGAGGTGTTGTTTTTGATAGAGGCAGTGTAGGGAGCGGGGTAGAAAGAAGATGAAAAAATCGCGCGGGCGGGTGTAAAAAAAGTATAAAAATGGCTGAAATTTCAGCAAAAATTGAGCATTTCAACCAGCAGGTTGGCGGCGAGATTGCGCCTGATGAGTGAATAAGCAAGGGCAGCGGCGTGGAAGCAGGAACCGGATAATAACCACAACGTAACCAATGTTAAGTTAAAAATTAACTTGGTTGTAACAAAATTACGAATCGCCGCGGTGATTAGCGATTTTTTGTGCGATTTAGTGGTCGGATGAGTAGTAAACTTTCATCAAGTGCGCTAAAATTTTGTCCAGTTACCAAATTACCGATTGTTCATTTGATACGCCCACGCCGTTTTCCCTGACAAATCAACGGCAGGCGTTTTTAAGGAGGTTCGCATGTCTACGACCTATCACGCTTATTCACTGCATCGGATTCTCCTGCGCCGCAGCGCAGTGGTGATCGCGGGCATTTTGGCCCTGCCGGTGATGCTGTTCCGCAGCGATCGCGGGCGTTTTTACAGCTACCTGCACCGCGTCTGGTCAAAAACCAGCGATAAGCCGGTCTGGCTGCAGCAGGCGGAACTGGCGTCCTGCGACTTCTACTGAGTCACTGCCGACTCACGAACAACCCTCGCCCTGCGGCGGGGGTTTTTTTATGCCCCAAGCCCGCTGCCGTCAAGCGCAAGGTCGTATTTGGCAAGCCATTCTTCTACACTTTCCTCATCGACCAACACCACGAGAGAACGGTATGAGTGACAAGATCCCTATCGGCATCAGCGCCTGTTTACTGGGCGACGCGGTGCGTTTCGACGGTGGCCACAAGCGGCTGGCCTTCGCGGTGGAACAGTTGGCGCCCTATGTGCGCTTTGAGCCCGTTTGCCCGGAAATGGCGATCGGCCTGCCCACGCCGCGCCCGGCGCTGCGTCTGGTGAAACAGGCGCAGCCGTGGCCGGCGATGCGCTACAGCAACGACGCCGGCGTGGATCTGACCGAGGAGATGCGCAGTTTCTCCGCGCAGCGCGTGGCTGCGTTGCAACACCTGTGCGGCTATATCGTCTGCGCCAAGTCGCCGAGCTGCGGCCTGGAGCGGGTGCGGGTCTACAGCGAGAACGGCAAGGACTCGCGTAAAAACGGCGTCGGGCTGTTTACCGCCGAGCTGCTGCGCCAGATGCCGTGGCTGCCGGTGGAAGAGGATGGGCGTTTGCAGGATGCGGCGCTGCGGGAAAACTTTATCGAGCGAGTGTACGCGCTGTATGAGTTGAACATGCTGTGGCGTCAGGGGCTGACCCGCGGCGGGCTGATCGCGTTTCACAGCCGCTACAAACTGTCGTTGCTGGCGCATTCGCAGCCGGCGTACCGCGAACTGGGGCGTTTCGTCGCCGACATTCATCGCTGGGACTCGCTGGAAGACTTCGCCGTGGAGTACCGCAGCCGCCTGATGGCGCTGTTGGCGCACAAGGCGACGCGCCGCAACCATACCAACGTGCTGATGCACGTGCAGGGTTACTTCCGCCGCCAGCTCAGCGCGGCGCAGCGCCAGGAGCTGGCGCACCTGATCGACCGCTACCGGCAGGGCATGCAGCCGCTGCTGGCGCCGATCGCCTTGCTTAAGCATTACATGGCGGAATACCCCGACAGTTATCTGGCGGAGCAACGCTATTTCGAACCTTATCCGGAGGCGCTGCGTTTGCGTTACGGCCATTGATTGACAAGGGAATTTTATGACCACGCATCTGGTCTGGTTGCGTAACGATCTGCGTATCACCGACAACAAAGCGCTGCACGCTGCCTGCAGCGATCCCAAAGCCCGGGTGCTGGCGGTGTTTATCGCCACCCCGCAGCAGTGGCGGCAGCATGAGATGGCGCCGCGGCAGGCGGCGCTGATCTACGCCAGCCTGCGGGCGGTACAGCAGGCGCTGGCGCAAAAGGGCATTGCGCTGCATTGCCTTGCCGGCACGGACTTTGCCGCGTCGATCGACTGGCTGGCGGAGTATTGCCGGCGAGAGCAGGTGGACGCGCTATTTTACAACCGCCAGTACGAACTGAATGAACGGCGACGCGATGCGCGGCTGGAGCAGCAGTTGAATGGACGGGTAACGTGCCACGGTTTTGATGACAGCCTGCTGTTGCCGCCGGGCAGCGTGCTAACCGGCGGCGGCGAGATGTACAAGGTTTATACGCCGTTTCGCAACGCCTTCATTCAGCGCCTGACTGAGTCCGACGTGAGCTGCCTGCCGGCGCCGAAGATCCGTGCCGATGGCGCGTTGCCTGCGCCTGAGGCGCCTGTGGCGTTCGATTATCCCGCGGCGGACATCGGGGATGACTATCCCGCCGGCGAGGAGGCCGCGCTGCAGCGGCTGCGCGCCTTTTGTCGTGAGCAGGTGCAAGATTACCTTCGGCAGCGCGATCTGCCCGCCATCGCCGGCACCAGCAGCCTGTCGCCCTATCTGGCGATCGGCGCGCTGTCGCCGCGCCAGTGTTTTAACCGCCTGCGCGCCGAATGCCCGCAGCTGCTGGAAGATCGCGAGAGCGGCGCTTTCGCCTGGCTGAACGAGCTGATTTGGCGCGAGTTCTATCGCCACCTGCTGGTGGCCTACCCCGAGCTGTGCCGCCATCGTCCCTTTATCGCCTGGACGGACAAGGTGCGCTGGAGCGATGACGCGGCGAAGCTGCAGGCCTGGCAGCGGGGCGAGACCGGCTATCCGATCGTCGATGCCGCCATGCGCCAGCTGAACGCTACCGGCTGGATGCACAACCGGCTGCGCATGATCAGCGCCAGTTTTCTGGTGAAGGACCTGCTGATCGACTGGCGGGCCGGGGAGCGCTACTTCATGTCGCAACTGCTGGACGGGGATCTGGCGGCCAATAACGGCGGCTGGCAGTGGGCGGCCTCCACCGGCACCGACGCCGCGCCGTATTTCCGCATCTTTAACCCGACCACCCAGGGTGAACGTTTTGATCCACAAGGCACTTTCATCCGTAAATGGTTGCCGGAACTGGCGGATGTGCCCGACAATGACATCCATTACCCCCACCGCTGGGCGGAAAAGCAGCGCCGTACGCTGAACTACCCGCTGCCGATCGTCGATCACAAACAAGCCCGCGTGGAGACGTTGGCGGCGTTCGAGGCGGCGAAACGGGGAGAGTCTTGAGGCAACTGCAAGGAGCGACGTAATGATGAAAAAGGTGCTGGCCCTGTGCCTGAGCGGCTATTCCGCGCTGGCGATCGCCGGCTTTGACGTGGTGGCGCTGGGTGTCGACGGCGGCGTCAGCGACGGCAACCTGACCTCTTATCTGATCCGCAGCGATAATCAGCCGCAGTATGTGGCGCTGGACGCCGGCTCGCTGCTGCCGGGCATCGCCAAAGGGCTGGAGAAGGGCAGTTTCCCGCAGGTGACCCCTGAGCTGGCCGCGCCTTACACGCCGCAGGGCTATGTGTTCCGGCAGTTGATCGGCGGCTATTTCATCAGCCACGGCCATCTGGACCACGTGGCGGGGCTGATCGTCGGCTCGCCCGAGGATAATAAAAAAACCGTTTACGCCCAGGCGGACACCGTGCTGACCCTGCGCAACCATTACTTCAACTGGAAGGCCTGGCCGAACTTTACCGACGCCGGCAACGGCTCGCGGCTGGGCACCTACCGGCTGCAAACGGTGCGGCCGCAGCAGCGCTTTACCCTCGGCCTGACCGGGTTGACCGGCGTGATGTACCCGCTCAGCCACGATCGCTACCCGTCGTCAATGCTGCTGATTTCCAACGGCAACGAGTTCTTCGCCTACTTCGGCGATACCGGGCCGGACAAGGTGGAGCAGTCGCGCGATCTCGATACCGTGTGGCGCGTGCTGGGGCCGCTTGTCGAGCAGAAAAAGCTCAAGGGCATGATTATCGAAACCTCTTACCCCAACGGGGTGGAGGACAAACATCTGTACGGCCATCTGACGCCGGCCTGGCTGCTGAAGGAGCTGAAGAACCTGACGCAGTACAGCGGCGGCGAAGGCTCGCTGAACGGTCTGCCGGTGGTTGTCAGCCACATCAAGCCGAGCCTGAAGCAGGGCGAAGACGCGCGCGCCGCCATTGCGCAGCAGCTGGCGCAGGGCAACGATCTGGGAGTGAAATTCATCCTGATGGCGCAGGGCGACCGGCAGACATTTTGACTATGAAGAGAGAAGAGAATGCGTAACCTCGATCTGGAACAACTGATCAACACGGAACTGAACGCCGCGGCGTTTCAGGACTATGCCCCCAATGGATTGCAGGTGGAAGGGCGCCCGCACGTGCAGCGCATCGTGACCGGCGTCACCGCCTGTCAGGCGCTGTTGGACGCCGCGGTGGCGCATCAGGCCGACGCGATCATCGTGCATCACGGCTATTTCTGGAAAAACGAGGCGCCGGCGGTGCGCGGCATGAAGCGCAACCGCCTGAAAACGCTGTTGACCCACGACATCAATCTGTACGGCTACCACCTGCCGCTGGACGCGCATCCGGTGCTGGGCAACAACGCGCAGCTGGCGCAGGCGCTGGGCATTCGGGTGATTGGCGACGTCGAGCCGCTGGTGCCGCACGGGGAATTCGAACAGCCGCTGACCGGCGAAGCGCTGCAACAGCGCATCGAAAGCCGGCTGGGGCGCGCGGTGCTGCACTGCGGCGATAACGCGCCTGAGCATATTCGCCGAGTGGCCTGGTGCACCGGCGGCGGCCAGGGCTTTATCGACAGCGCGGCGCGCTTCGGCGTCGATGCTTTCATCAGCGGTGAAGTGTCTGAGCAGACCATTCACAGCGCGCGCGAAATGGGCGTGCATTTCTTTGCCGCCGGCCACCACGCGACCGAGCGCGGCGGCGTGAAAGCGCTGGGGGAATGGCTGGCTCAGCACCACGGTTTTGATGTGACCTTTATCGATATCCCGAATCCCGCCTGATTTTTTCTGCGTCGGATCCAGCCCGGCCTGCGCGCCGGCTGAATCCTTTTACCGCGCTATTTCCTTATTTTCCTTATGGTTGCGTTCTATTGACAGCCGGGGCTGCGTCACGCATAACTGGTGTGTTTTTCAGCGCGATAATAATAAGGAGAATAAGGGTGCAACAAGCGCGTTATTACCTTTTAGGTGAAAGAGCGGTAGTGCTTGAACTGTCACCGCCGGTGACGTTGCCGAGCCAGCAGCGCATCTGGGCGCTGGCGGAAAAGCTGAATCATCATCCCGACGTGCGGGAAGTGGTGCCGGGAATGAACAACCTGACGCTGCTGTTGCATACGCCACAGGCCGACGCCGAAGCGATGCTCGCGTTACTGCAGCAGGGGTGGGAAAGCAAAGAGCGCCTGACGCCGGAGTCGCGTCAGGTGGAGATCCCGGTTGTCTACGGCGGGGAACAGGGCCCCGACCTGGATGAGGTGGCGCGCCATACCGGCATGACGCCGCGACAGGTGGTGGAATGCCATGCGGCGGCGGCTTACGTGGTCTATTTTCTCGGCTTTCAGCCGGGCTTCTCCTATTTGGGCGGCATGCCGGAAAAACTGGCGACGCCGCGCCGCGCCGAACCGCGTCTGGCGGTGGCGGCCGGCTCCGTCGGTATCGGCGGCGGCCAGACCGGCATCTATCCGCTGACGACACCCGGCGGCTGGCAGCTGATCGGCCGCACGCCGCTGGCGTTGTTCAATCCCCATGAAATGCCGCCGACGCTGCTGCGCCCGGGTGATAGCGTACGCTTTGTGCCGCAGAAGGAGGGCGTATGCTGATTATTCTGCGTGCCGGCATCTATACCACGGTGCAGGATTTGGGCCGTGAAGGATTTCGCCGTCTGGGCATCAGTACCGGCGGCGCGTTGGATCAACCGGCGCTGAAGATCGCCAACCTGCTGGTGGGCAACGCGCCGGAGGCCGCCGGGCTGGAGATCACGCTCGGCCAGTTCAGCGCCGAGTTTACCCGTCCCGGCTGGATCGCCCTGACCGGCGCCGGCTGCGACGCGCAGCTGGACGGTAAGCCGCTGTGGACCGGCTGGCGCTACCCGGTGAAAAAGGGGCAGCGTCTGGTGCTGGGCACGCCGAAGCGCGGCATGCGCAGTTATCTCGCGATCGCCGGCGGTATCGCCGTGCCGGAAATGCTGGGCTCGCGCAGCACCGACATGAAAGCCGCTTTTGGTGGGTGCGAGGGGCGTAATCTGAGGGACGGCGATCGGTTGCCGCTGGGCCAATCCGCCGCTGAACCGCAAACCCGCTGTGGCGTGAAGCAGTTGCTGTTCACCAATCGCATCCGTGCGTTGCCGGGGCCGGAGTACGCCGAATTCAGCGAAGAGGCGCAAGATACGTTTTGGCGCGCCGCCTGGCAGCTCAGCCCCCAGAGCAACCGCATGGGCTACCGTTTGCACGGCGGCACGCCGCTGGCACGCACCACCGACAGAGAGATGCTGTCGCACGGTCTGATGCCTGGTGTGGTGCAGGTGCCGCACAACGGCCAGCCGATCGTGCTGATGGCCGATGCGCAAACCACCGGCGGTTACCCGCGCATCGCCTGCGTGATCGAAGCCGATCTTTACCATTTGGCGCAGATCCGTCTCGGCGAACCGATCCATTTCGTTCTCTGTTCACTGGCCGAGGCGCAGCGCGCCAAGGCCGAGCAGGATCTTTTCCTTCGACAGATTGCCTGGGGGTTACATGATCGTTGATTTGAACGCCGATCTCGGCGAAGGCTGCGCCAACGACCAGGCGCTGTTGCAATTGGTGAGCTCGGCCAACATCGCCTGCGGCTTCCACGCCGGCGATGCGCAGACCATGCGTCAGTCGGTGCGCTGGGCATTGCAGTACGGCGTGGCGATCGGCGCCCACCCGAGTTTTCCCGATCGGGAGAATTTCGGTCGCACTCGCATGCAGCTGCCGCCGGAAACGGTGTACGCGCAGGTGGTGTATCAGCTCGGGGCGCTGGCGGCCATCGCCCGCGCCGAGGGCGGGGTGATGGTGCACGTTAAGCCGCACGGCATGCTGTACAACCAGGCGGCGGTTGAGCCGGCGCTGGCGGAAGCCATCGCCCGGGCGGTGCAGGCGGTCGATCCGGCGCTGCGGCTGGTGGGGCTGGCCGGCAGCGAGCTGATCCGCGCCGGGCAACGGCTCGGTCTGACCACCCGGCAGGAGGTGTTCGCCGATCGCGGTTATCAGGCCGACGGCACGCTGGTGCCGCGCGGTTTGCCGGGGGCATTGATCGAGGATGACGAACAAGCGCTGGCGCAAACCCTGGAGATGGTGCGCCATCACCGGGTGCGCAGCGTCGATGGCGTTTGGACCGCCGTACAGGCGGAGACCGTCTGCCTGCACGGGGACGGCGAGCATGCGCTGGCGTATGCGCGCAAGCTGCGGGACAGTTTTGTTCAACAGGGCATCCGCGTCAGCGCAGAGCAGTAAAGCAAGACACAACATCACAAACAAAAAAATTATTAGAAAATATCGAGGGAAGACTATGGAACAGGCCGTGAATCTCTGGCCACTGATCGGCATCGCCGCGATCGTGGTCGGGTTTGTATTGCGTTTCAATCCGGTGCTGGTGGTGATCGCCGCCGGCATCATCACCGGTCTGGCGGCGCTGATGCCGCTGGACGTCATTCTGGAAAAGCTCGGCGAGGGCTTTCTCAATACCCGAAACCTGCCGCTGATCCTGCTGCTGCCGCTGGCGGTGATCGGCCTGCTGGAACGTCACGGGCTGAAAGAGCGGGCGCAGGCGTGGATCGCCAAGATCAAAAGCGCCACCGCCGGCCGTTTGCTGATCGTGTACCTGTTCGTGCGCGAGATCACCGCGGCGATGGGGCTGACCAGCCTGGGCGGGCATCCGCAGATGGTGCGGCCGCTGCTGGCGCCGATGGCGGAAGGGGCGACGGAAAACCGCTACGGCGAGTTGCCGGAGCGCACCCGCCACCGCCTGCGCGCCATGTCGGCCGCCACCGACAACGTCGGGCTGTTCTTCGGCGAGGATATCTTCGTGGCCTTCGGCGCGATCATCTTCATGCATAACTTTATGCTGGAGTCCGGCGGCATTCAGACCGAGCCATTGCATATCGCGCTGTGGGGCATTCCGACCGCCATTTTCGCTTTCCTGATCCACGCTTTCCGGCTGTATCGGATGGATAAACAGCTGAGCGCCGAGCTGGCGCAGCTGAATCAGGCGGCGCTGCAGGCGAAGGGGGAAGCACGATGAACTTCCAGCAACAATATCTCTACTGGCTGGCCGGCGCGGTGCTGCTGATTGTGGCGGTGATGTCCTTGCGCGATCGCGCCAACCCGCGCCGCATCACCACCGGGCTGTTTTGGGGGCTGTACGGCCTGGTATTCCTGGTCGGCGACTGGACTTACCGCCTGCTGGGCGACGTGCTCGGCGAAGGCAGCAACGAGAAACGCATGCTGCACATCATCGTTGGCGTGGTGGTGGTGGTGATGGCCCTGATCGCCGGCTTCGGCGGCGTGCGCCTCGGCAGCTATCATCAGCGAACGCCGCAGGAGCGCGAGGCGAGCGCCAAGCGCCTGGGCAACAAGCTGTTCATTCCCGCGCTGGCGATCCCGGTGGTGACGGTGATCGGCGTGCTGCTGTTCAACAACGTGCCGGCGTTGCAAAACGCGGTATTCGGCAGCGGTAACCACGCGACGCTGATCACCCTGTTCTCGATGACCGTCGGTTGTCTGATCGGGTTGGCGATCGCGGTGAAAATGACCCATGAGAAGGCGCTGCAGCCGATACAGGAAGCGCGGCGCCTGCTGGATTCGATCGGCTGGGCGTTCATTCTGCCGCAGATCCTCGCCACGCTGGGGCTGCTGTTTACCGTCGCCGGCGTTGGCACTGCGATCTCGCATTTGACCCAGGAATATCTGGCGGTCGATAACCGTTTTATCGCCGTGGCGGTCTACGCTATCGGTATGGCGGTGCTGACCATGGTGATGGGCAACGCCTTCGCCGCTTTCCCGATCGTTACCGCCGGCATCGGCATTCCGATCCTGGTGTTGCAGCACGGCGGCAACCCGGCGGTGATGGCGGCGATCGGCATGTTCTCCGGCTATTGCGGCACCCTGATGACGCCGATGGCGGCGAACTTTAACATTGTGCCGGCGGCGCTGCTGGAGTTGCCGGACAAGAATGCGGTGATCAAGGCGCAGGTGCCGACCGGCGCGCTGCTGCTGTTGGTTAACGTGTTCCTGCTGTATTTCCTGATGTTCCTGTAGGAGTAAGGATGCAAAAAGTATTGATTACCGGCTTCGAGCCGTTTGGCGGCGAGCGCCTCAATCCCTCCTGGGAAGTGGTGAAGCAGCTCAACGATATGGAACTGGTGGGCACGCGTATCGTGGCGCGCCAGTTGCCGTGCGTGTTCGGCGCCGCGCTGGAGGCGCTCAATGCGGCGATCGACGAGGTGCAGCCGGTGATTGTGCTGGCTATCGGCCAGGCCGGCGGCCGCACCGATATCACGATTGAACGGGTGGCGATCAACGTCGACGATGCGCGTATTCCCGACAATCAGGGGCAGCAGCCGGTGGATGAGCCGATCGTCGCCGGCGGTCCGGCGGCCTATTTCAGCACCTTGCCGATCAAAGCGATGGTGAGTTCGATGCGCGAGGCCGGCATTCCGGCCGCCGTTTCGCAGACTGCCGGCACCTACGTGTGCAACCATGTGATGTATGGGCTGCTGCACCGTTTGAGCGGCCAGCGCGAGGTGAAGGGCGGTTTTATCCATATCCCGTATCTGCCTGAGCAGGCGGCGGCGCACCCCGGCGCGCCGAGCATGGCGGCTTCGACGGTGCTGTTTGCATTGGAGCTGGCCGTTTCCATCGCTTTGCAGGTGGAACACGATCTGAAAGTGGTGGGCGGTGCAACGCATTAAGCCTGATAATCCCCGGCGCATCGGGCTGCGCCGGGTCTATGCAAGGAGTGGTCTATGCCGGAAGGACCGGAGATCCGCCGGGCGGCGGACAAACTGGCGGCGGCGGTGATCGATCAGCCGCTGACCGCCGTCGATTTCGCTTTTCCCCAGTTGAAGCACTACCGCCAGCGTTTGCTCGGCGAGCGCATCGTCGCCATCGAGCCGCGCGGCAAGGCGCTGTTGACCCACTTTTCCAATGGGCTGACGATGTACAGCCATAACCAGCTGTACGGCGTATGGAAAGTGGCGGCGGCGGGAGAGACGCCGGAGACCAAGCGCGATCTGCGGGTGCGGCTGGAAACCGCTCGCAGCGCAATATTGCTCTACAGCGCTTCCGACATCACCGTCGGGCCGCGCGAGGAGATAGAACAGCACCCGTTCCTGCAACGCATCGGCCCCGACGTGCTGGACATGTCGTTGACGGTGGATGAGGTGCAGGCGCGTTTGCTGACGCCGCGTTTTCGCCGCAGACAGCTGGGCGGCATGTTGCTCGACCAGGCGTTTCTTGCCGGATTGGGCAATTATCTGCGCGCCGAAATTCTGTGGCAGGCCAAACTGGCGCCGCAGCACAAACCGCAGGATCTGGCGCCGGAAGCGCTTTGGCGTCTGGCGGAGGCGCTGCTGGCGGTGCCGCGTCTTTCCTATCAGACGCGCGGGCAGGCGGATGAGAACCGCCATCACGGCGCGCTGTTTCGCTTCAAGGTGTTTCATCGCAGCGGCGAGCCCTGTGAGCGCTGCGGCGCGATGATTGTGCGCACCGACCTGTCGTCGCGGCCGTTTTATTGGTGCCCGGGCTGCCAGAAATGAGCAAAAAAAACGCCGCCCGAAGGGGCGGCGCTGTGCGGTTTCAGCCGGGGAAGCGGCTTACTTGGTTTTCAGCTGGGATTTGAAATCACGCTCGGCATAGCCGGTGTACAGCTGACGCGGACGGGCAATTTTGATGCCTTCGTCGTGCATTTCGTTCCAGTGCGCGATCCAGCCGATGGTGCGCGCGATGGCGAAGATCACGGTGAACATGGAAGAAGGAATGCCCATCGCCTTCAGGATGATGCCTGAGTAGAAGTCGACGTTCGGGTACAGTTTCTTCTCGATGAAGTACGGGTCGTTCAGCGCGATGTGCTCCAGCTCCATCGCCACCTGCAGCAGGTTGTCGTCCTTCTTGTTCAGCTCTTTCAGCACTTCGTGACAGGTCTCGCGCATCACGGTGGCGCGCGGATCGTAGTTCTTGTACACGCGGTGGCCGAAGCCCATCAGGCGGAAGGAGTCGTTCTTGTCCTTGGCGCGTTTGATGAATTCCGGAATGTGATCGACGGTCTTGATCTCTTCCAGCATTTTCAGCGCCGCTTCGTTGGCGCCGCCGTGCGCTGGCCCCCACAGGGAGGCGATACCGGCCGCGATGCAGGCGAACGGGTTGGCGCCGGAAGAGCCGGCGGTGCGCACGGTCGAGGTAGAGGCGTTCTGCTCATGGTCGGCGTGCAGGATCAGGATGCGATCCATGGCGCGTTCCAATACCGGGTTCACCACGTACTCTTCGCACGGGGTGGCGAACATCATGTGCAGGAAGTTGCCGGCATAGGACAGATCGTTGCGCGGATAAACGAACGGCTGGCCCAGGGAGTATTTGTAGCACATCGCGGCCACGGTCGGCATTTTGGACAGCAGACGGAACGCGGTGATTTCACGGTGACGCTCGTTGTTGACGTCCAGCGCATCGTGGTAGAACGCCGCCAGCGCGCCGGTCACGCCGCACAGCACCGCCATCGGGTGCGAGTCGCGACGGAAGCCACGGAACAGATGGGTGATCTGGTCGTGGATCATGGTGTGGCGGGTTACGGTGGTTTTGAAGGTCTCGAACTCTTCCGGCGTTGGGGTCTCGCCGTACAGCAGGATGTAGCACACTTCCAGGTAGGAAGATTCTTTCGCCAGCTGTTCGATAGGGAAGCCGCGGTGCAGCAGCACGCCTTTGTCGCCGTCGATGAAGGTAATCTTGGATTCGCAAGAAGCGGTGGAGGTAAAGCCGGGATCAAATGTGAAATAACCTTTGGAACCCAGAGCGCGGACATCGAGGACATCAGGGCCCAGTGTCGGTGTCAATACGCCCAGTTCGATCGGAGCTTCGCTGTCGTTAATGGTTAGCGTCGCTTTCTTATCAGTCATTTACTGTCTCCTTAGCGCCTTATTTTAAAAACCACTAACAACTGAAATACCTTAAATCTCTGCAGGTTGCCCGCAAAAAAATGGTGCGGACGCTAACTCTGTGAGCGACTGCGCAACTGTGCGCGGGTAGGGTACAGAGTGCTGACCAGGCGAACGAGACGGGTGACCAGTTGTTAACGATTCAGAGTAATTCGTTATAGTCTGTTAATCTTACCTATGAGCTGTTCGAAGAGATGTGAACCTATCCCAATAATCTGTTTTTATGTGCTTTATTTGCTTTTGACGCCGGCAAACTCGAGCGGGAAACAACGGCTATTGGGATAGGTTCGCCAAATACACTGTTGCATAACTCGAACCCGGGAGGAAGTGTATCTGCTGACCCATAGCGCATCATAGGACCGTTTGTGCCCCTATATGTAATGGAAATGTTGATCTCTTGTCAAATCAGATAATTAATTTTGCACTAATTGTGAAATCCGTGATCTGAATCACTGTTCGGGGGAAATGTTATCAAAGCGGTTGTATGAGAATTGTAATCAGAATGTGATCCTCCTATACTGCCGCCAGGTCTCCGGATTACCCTGAAGTAGGAGCACCCAGCGTTATAAATGCGCGCCGTTTGAGCACAGAGGATGTTGATGTTTGAGCGCGTGACGTGTAAGGGTTTTAGGCTCTTAACGCTGTCTGATCCCCGCCCAGGCCCGGAGGAAGGAAAATAATAAGAGCTGTGTGGGCAAATACGTGAAAAAACAACGACCTGTCAACTTGGATCTGCAAACGATCCGGTTCCCCGTAACTGCGATAGCGTCTATCTTACACCGAGTCTCTGGCGTAATTACCTTCGTTGCCGTGGGTATCCTCCTCTGGCTGCTGGGCCTGTCACTCTCTTCCCAAGAGGGGTTCCTGCAGGCGGCCGCCATCATGAATAGCTTCATCGTCAAATTCATATTCTGGGGCATCCTCACGGCGCTGGCCTATCACATTTGCGGTGGCATCCGTCACTTGTTAATGGATTTTGGCTACATCGAAGAGAGTTTGGCCGCCGGCACCCGTTCCGCCCAGGTGGCGATCGGTCTGACCGTCGTGCTGTCAGTTCTGGCTGGAGTCCTCGTATGGTAAACAACGTTTCTGCATTAGGGCGCAACGGCGTGCACGATTGGCTGCTGCTGCGTGCTTCCGCTATCATCATCACCCTGTACGTCCTGTATATCCTGGGCTTTTTCGTCACGGCTCCGGAACTCACTTATGACATCTGGCGCGGTTTCTTCGCCACTTCCATTACGAAAGTGTTCACTCTGCTGACCTTGCTGTCGATTCTGGTTCACGCCTGGATCGGGCTGTGGCAGGTGCTGACGGACTACGTCAAGCCGCTGGCGGTTCGCCTGGTGTTGCAGCTGGCTGTCGTGGTCGCGTTGCTGGTCTATTTACTGTACGGAACAATCGTAGTGTGGGGTGCTTAAATGAAACTGCCAGTCAGAGAGTTTGATGCCGTCGTAATCGGCGCCGGCGGTGCGGGCATGCGTGCCGCGCTGCAAATTTCCCAAGCGGGCTCGACCTGTGCCCTGCTGTCCAAAGTTTTCCCGACCCGTTCCCATACCGTCTCCGCCCAGGGCGGTATCACCGTCGCGCTGGGCAACAGCCACGAGGACAACTGGGAATGGCATATGTACGACACGGTGAAAGGTTCCGACTATATCGGTGACCAGGACGCCATCGAATATATGTGTAAAACCGGCCCGGAAGCGATTCTGGAACTGGAACACATGGGCCTGCCGTTCTCTCGCCTGGACGACGGCCGCATCTATCAGCGCCCGTTCGGCGGCCAGTCGCTGAACTTCGGCGGCGAGCAGGCGGCGCGTACCGCCGCCGCAGCCGACCGTACCGGCCACGCGCTGCTGCACACCCTGTACCAACAGAACCTGAAAAACCACACCACCATTTTCTCCGAGTGGTATGCGCTCGATCTGGTGAAAAACCAGGACGGCGCGGTGGTCGGCACCACGGCTATCTGCATCGAAACCGGTGAAGTGGTTTACTTCAAAGCCAAGGCCACCGTGCTGGCGACCGGCGGCGCAGGCCGCATTTACCAGTCCACCACCAACGCCCACATCAACACCGGCGACGGTGTCGGCATGGCGCTGCGCGCCGGCGTGCCGGTGCAGGACATGGAAATGTGGCAGTTCCACCCGACCGGCATCGCCGGCGCGGGCGTGCTGGTGACCGAAGGCTGCCGCGGCGAAGGCGGTTACCTGTTGAACAAACACGGCGAGCGCTTCATGGAGCGTTATGCACCGAACGCCAAAGATCTGGCGGGCCGCGACGTGGTTGCCCGTTCGATCATGATCGAAATCCGCGAAGGCCGCGGCTGCGACGGTCCTTGGGGCCCGCACGCCAAGCTGAAGCTGGATCACCTGGGCAAAGAGGTGCTGGAATCCCGTCTGCCGGGCATTCTGGAGCTGTCCCGCACCTTCGCGCACGTCGATCCGGTGAAAGAGCCGATCCCGGTTATCCCAACCTGTCACTATATGATGGGCGGCATTCCGACCAAGGTGACCGGTCAGGCGCTGACCGTGAACGAGAAAGGCGAAGACGTGGTGATCCCGGGGCTGTTCGCCGTGGGCGAAATCGCCTGCGTATCGGTGCACGGCGCCAACCGTCTGGGCGGCAACTCGCTGCTGGACCTGGTGGTGTTCGGCCGTTCCGCCGGCATGCACCTGCAGGAATCGTTGGAAGAGCAGGGCGTGAGCCGTGACGCCAGCGACTCCGACGTGGAAGCTTCGCTTGATCGTCTGAACCGCTGGAACAACACCCGTTCCGGCGAAGATCCGGTCGAAATTCGCAAAGCGCTGCAGTCTTGCATGCAGCACAACTTCTCGGTATTCCGCGAAGGCGATGCGATGGCCAAGGGCCTGGAAGAACTGAAAGTGATCCGTGAACGTCTGAAGAACGCACGCCTGGACGATACCTCCAGCGAGTTCAACACCCAGCGCATCGAGTGCCTGGAGTTGGATAACCTGATGGAGACCGCGTATTCCACCGCCGTGTCGGCCAACTTCCGTACCGAGAGCCGTGGCGCGCACAGCCGCTTCGACTACCCGGAACGCGATGACGCCAACTGGCTGTGCCATTCGCTGTATCTGCCGCAATCGGAAAGCATGACGCGTCGTGAAGTGAACATGCAACCGAAGCTGCGCCCGGCATTCCCGCCGAAAGTGCGTTCTTACTAATTGCGGAGATCGACAGATGAAACTCGAATTTTCCATTTATCGCTACAATCCGGATGTCGACGACGCGCCGCACATGCAGGACTACACCCTGGAAGCGGAAGAAGGCCGTGACATGATGCTGCTGGATGCGTTGATCCAGCTGAAAGAAAAAGACCCGACCCTGTCGTTCCGTCGCTCATGCCGCGAAGGCGTGTGCGGTTCCGACGGCCTGAACATGAACGGTAAAAACGGCCTGGCGTGCATCACCCCGGTTTCGTCGCTGCGCAAAGGCAACGGCAAGATCGTGATCCGTCCGCTGCCGGGCCTGCCGGTGGTGCGCGATCTGGTGGTGGATATGGGTCAGTTCTACACCCAGTATGAAAAGATCAAGCCTTACCTGCTGAACGACGGCAAGAACCCGCCGGCGCGCGAGCACCTGCAGTCGCCGGAGCAGCGCGCCAAGCTGGACGGTCTGTACGAGTGCATCCTGTGCGCCTGCTGCTCGACCTCTTGCCCATCGTTCTGGTGGAACCCGGACAAGTTCATCGGGCCTGCCGGTCTGTTGGCGGCGTATCGCTTCCTGATCGACAGCCGTGACACGGAAACGCAAGAACGTTTAGATGATCTGGACGACGCTTTTAGTGTTTTCCGCTGCCATAGCATTATGAATTGTGTCAGTGTATGTCCTAAAGGCTTGAACCCGACGCGTGCGATCGGGCATATCAAGTCCATGCTGCTGCAACGCGGCGCATAAACGGAATGAGATGCTGCGCCGGGCTCTTTTCCGGCGCACATCCCATAGGGGAGGGAACCTCTAAAAACTGACCCGCGGCTGCGGCGCTATGCAGCCTGGTTCTTCCGCCGGTTTTTAGAGGTTCCTTGTAAGGGACCGCAAGGTCCATAACAGAACGTATCGGGCCGACATGGCCGCAAGTACGTCGAGTGAACCGTTTTACGGCAAACCGTATTCATCACGGTAATTATGTTAACCACGGCGAAAACTAAAGCTTCAAAGCTTAAGGGATCATGATGCAGAACGGCGCAATGAAGGCCTGGCTGGATTCCTCCTATCTGGCGGGCGCGAACCAGTCTTACATAGAGCAGCTCTATGAAGACTTCTTAACCGATCCGGGTTCCGTTGAAGATAGCTGGCGTTCCATTTTTCAACAGCTACCAACCGCGGGTGTCAAACCCGATCAGCTTCACTCTCAAACGCGCGATTACTTCCGCCGCCTGGCGAAAGACTCCGCGCGCTACAACACCACCATCACCGATCCGGAAACCGACGCCAAACAGGTCAAGGTACTGCAGCTGATCAATGCCTTCCGCTTCCGCGGGCATCAGCATGCCAACCTCGATCCGCTCGGCCTGTGGCAGCGCGAGCAAGTTCCTGACCTTGATCCCGCATATCACAACCTGACCGAAGCCGATTTCCAGGAAACTTTCAACGTGGGCTCTTTCGCCATCGGCAAAGAAACCATGAAGCTGGGCGATCTGTACGCCGCGCTGAAGCAGACCTACTGCGGTTCGATCGGCGCTGAGTACATGCACATCACCAACACCGAAGAGAAACGCTGGATCCAGCAGCGCATCGAGTCGGTGGTGGGGCGCGCCAGCTTTACCGCCGACGAAAAACGCCGTTTCCTGAACGAGCTGACCGCGGCGGAAGGCCTGGAACGTTACCTGGGCGCCAAATTCCCGGGTGCCAAACGCTTCTCGCTGGAAGGCGGCGACGCGTTGGTGCCGATGCTCAAAGAGATGGTGCGCCACGCCGGTAAGAACGGCACGCGCGAAGTGGTGTTGGGCATGGCCCACCGCGGCCGTCTGAACGTGCTGATCAACGTGCTGGGCAAAAAGCCGGCCGATCTGTTCGACGAATTCGCCGGCAAGCATAAAGAACACCTCGGCACCGGTGACGTGAAATATCACCAGGGCTTCTCCTCCGACGTGGAAACCGAAGGCGGCATGGTTCACCTGGCGCTGGCGTTCAACCCGTCGCACCTGGAGATCGTCAGCCCGGTGGTCATGGGGTCGGTTCGCGCCCGTCGCGATCGTCTGGACGAAGCGCGCAGCAACATGGTGCTGCCGATCACCATCCACGGCGACGCCGCCATTACCGGCCAGGGCGTGGTTCAGGAAACCCTGAACATGTCTCAGGCTCGCGGCTACGAAGTGGGCGGCACCGTGCGCATCGTTATCAACAACCAGGTTGGCTTCACCACCTCCAACCCGCTGGATGCGCGCTCTACCGAATATTGCACCGACATCGCCAAAATGGTTCAGGCGCCGATCTTCCACGTTAACGCGGACGATCCGGAAGCCGTAGCCTTCGTCACTCGCCTGGCGTTGGATTTCCGTAACACCTTTAAGCGTGACGTGATGATCGATCTGGTCTGCTACCGTCGCCATGGGCACAACGAGGCCGATGAGCCGAGCGCCACCCAGCCGGTGATGTATCAGAAGATCAAGAAACACCCTACGCCGCGCAAAATCTACGCTGACGTTCTGACCGAGCAGAAAGTGGCCAGCCTGGAAGATGCCACGGAAATGGTCAACCTGTACCGCGACGCGCTCGACCGCGGCGATTGCGTGGTTGAAGAGTGGCGACCGATGAACCTGCACTCCTTCACCTGGTCGCCGTACCTGAACCACGAGTGGGACGAAGAGTACCCGAGCAAGGTTGAGATGAAGCGTCTGCAGGAACTGGGCCGCCGCATCAGCACCGTGCCGGAAGCGATCGAAATGCAGTCGCGCGTGGCGAAAATCTACGCTGACCGCGCCGAGATGGCCGCAGGCAACAAGCCGTTCGACTGGGGCGCCGCCGAAACGCTGGCCTACGCCACCATGGCGGATGAAGGCATTCCCATCCGCATCTCCGGCGAAGACGCCGGCCGCGGCACCTTCTTCCACCGTCACGCGGTGGTGCACAACCAGAAAAACGGTTCGGTCTATGTTCCGCTGGCGAATATCCACAGCGGCCAGGGCGAATTCAAGGTCTGGGACTCCGTGCTGTCTGAAGAGGCGGTGCTGGCGTTCGAATACGGCTACGCCACGGCGGAACCGCGCACGCTGACCATCTGGGAAGCGCAGTTCGGTGACTTCGCCAACGGTGCGCAGGTTGTTATCGACCAGTTCATCAGCTCCGGCGAGCAAAAATGGGGCCGTATGTGCGGCCTAGTGATGCTGCTGCCGCACGGTTATGAAGGCCAGGGCCCTGAGCACTCCTCCGCGCGTCTGGAACGTTATCTGCAGCTGTGCGCTGAGCAGAACATGCAGGTGTGTGTCCCGTCCACGCCGGCGCAGGTTTACCATATGCTGCGTCGTCAGGCGCTGCGCGGTATGCGCCGTCCGCTGGTGGTGATGTCGCCGAAGTCGCTGCTGCGTCACCCGCTGGCGGTCTCTTCGCTGGACGAGCTGGCCAACGGCACCTTCCTGCCGGCGATCGGCGAGATCGACGACTTGGATCCGAAAGCGGTCAAGCGCGTCGTGCTGTGCTCCGGCAAGGTTTACTACGACCTGCTGGAACAGCGTCGCAAGAACGAGCAGAAAGACGTGGCCATCGTGCGCATCGAGCAGCTGTATCCGTTCCCGCATCAGGCCGTTCAGGCCGTGCTGGAGCAATACTCGCACGTGCATGACTTCGTCTGGTGTCAGGAAGAGCCTCTGAACCAGGGCGCCTGGTACTGCAGCCAACACAACTTCCGTGAGGTGGTGCCGTTCGGGGCTTCTTTACGTTACGCAGGACGTCCGGCCTCCGCCTCTCCGGCGGTGGGTTATATGTCCGTACACCAGAAGCAGCAGCAGGCTCTGGTGAATGATGCGCTGAATATTGACTAATGTTCGCTCGCTTGCCGGCCGAGGGGCCGGCAAGCAGATGATAAAAAACTTAAGGGAAAGCTAAATGAGTAGCGTAGATATTCTGGTTCCTGACCTTCCTGAATCGGTTGCCGATGCGACCGTAGCCACCTGGCACAAGAAACCGGGCGACAGCGTTCAGCGTGACGAAGTCCTGGTTGAAATCGAAACCGACAAAGTGGTGTTGGAAGTGCCGGCCAGTGAAGCGGGTATTCTCGATGCTATCGTGGAAGAAGAGGGCGCGACCGTACTGTCTCGCCAGCTGCTCGGCCGCATCCGTCCGGGCGACAGCTCCGGCAAGCCGACCGCTGAGAAGAGCCAGGAGAAAGAAGCCACGCCTGCACAGCGCGCGACCGCGAGCCTGGAAGAAGAAAGCAATGACGCGCTCAGCCCGGCGATTCGCCGCCTGATTGCTGAACACGATCTCGATGCCGGCGCCATCAAAGGCACCGGCGTGGGTGGCCGCATTACGCGTGAAGACGTGGAAGCGCACCTGGCCAAAGGCGGCGCCGCTGCCAAACCAGCCGCCGCTGAAGCCGCGCCGCAGCCTGCTCTGGCTGGCCGCAGCGAAAAACGCGTGCCGATGACCCGCCTGCGCAAACGCGTCGCCGAGCGTCTGCTGGAGGCGAAAAACAGCACCGCGATGTTGACCACCTTCAACGAAATCAACATGCAGCCGATCATGGACCTGCGCAAGCAGTACGGCGAAGCCTTCGAGAAACGCCACGGCGTGCGTCTGGGCTTCATGTCCTTCTACATCAAGGCGGTGGTTGAAGCGCTGAAGCGTTTCCCGGAAGTGAACGCGTCGATCGACGGTTCCGACGTGGTTTACCACAACTACTTCGACATCAGCATCGCGGTTTCTACTCCGCGCGGCCTGGTGACGCCGGTACTGCGCGATGTGGACGCCATGAGCATGGCTGACATCGAGAAGAAAATCAAAGAGCTGGCCGTTAAGGGCCGCGACGGCAAACTGACCGTGGAAGAGCTGACCGGCGGTAACTTCACCATTACCAACGGCGGCGTATTCGGCTCCCTGATGTCCACCCCGATCATCAACCCGCCGCAGAGCGCCATCCTGGGCATGCACGCCATCAAAGATCGCCCAATGGCGGTCAATGGTCAGGTGGTGATCCAGCCGATGATGTATCTGGCGCTGTCTTATGACCACCGCCTGATCGACGGTAAAGAATCCGTCGGTTATCTGGTGACGGTCAAAGAGATGCTGGAAGATCCGGCTCGTCTGCTGCTGGACGTCTAGTAACCCTTGCCGGGCGCGGCATGCCGCGCCCGCACTCTGTGCTATGTGGCCGGAAAACCATGCGGTTACCGCGTAATAATGGTCCGGCTAAAAACCTTCAGAACTGAATGGATAGAACATCATGAATTTACACGAATATCAGGCAAAACAGCTGTTTGCTCGGTATGGCATGCCGGCACCAACCGGTTACGCCTGTACCACTCCGCGTGAAGCAGAAGAAGCCGCATCCAAAATCGGCTCCGGCCCGTGGGTGGTGAAATGTCAGGTTCATGCTGGCGGCCGCGGTAAAGCGGGCGGCGTTAAAGTCGTCAACAGCAAAGAAGATATCCGTGCCTTCGCGGAAGCCTGGTTGGGCAAACGTCTGGTGACTTACCAGACTGACGCGCTGGGCCAGCCGGTTAACCAGATCCTGGTAGAAGCGGCGACCGACATCGATAAAGAGCTGTATCTGGGCGCCGTTGTAGACCGCGCGACCCGCCGCATCGTATTCATGGCGTCTACCGAAGGCGGCGTGGAAATCGAAAAAGTGGCGGAAGAAACCCCGGAACTGATCCACAAAATGACCATCGATCCGCTGGCGGGTCCACAGCCTTATCAGGGCCGTGAGCTGGCCTTCAAACTGGGCCTGACCGGCAAGCAAGTCAGCCAGTTCGCCAAGATCTTCATGGGTCTGGCGACGCTGTTCCTGGAGCGTGACCTGGCGATGGTTGAGATCAACCCGCTGGTGATCACCAAGCAGGGCGATCTGGTGTGCCTGGACGGCAAACTGGGCGCCGACGGCAACGCCCTGTTCCGTCAGCCTGAACTGCGTGAAATGCGTGACCCTTCGCAGGAAGACGAGCGTGAATCCCGCGCGGCTCAGTGGGAGCTGAACTACGTTGCCCTCGACGGCAACATCGGCTGCATGGTGAACGGCGCCGGTCTGGCGATGGGCACCATGGACATCGTTAAACTGCACGGCGGCGAACCGGCCAACTTCCTGGACGTTGGCGGCGGCGCGACCAAAGAGCGCGTGACCGAAGCGTTCAAAATCATCCTGTCCGACGACAAGGTGAAAGCGGTTCTGGTTAACATCTTCGGTGGTATCGTACGTTGCGATCTGATCGCCGACGGCATCATCGGCGCAGTGGCTGAAGTGGGCGTTAACGTCCCGGTCGTGGTGCGCCTGGAAGGGAACAATGCCGAACTGGGCGCCAAGAAACTGGCGGACAGCGGCCTGAATATCATTGCTGCGACCAGCCTGACTGATGCGGCTCAGCAAGTTGTTGCAGCAGTGGAGGGTAAATAATGTCCATCTTAATCGATAAAAACACCAAAGTAATTTGCCAGGGCTTCACCGGTAGCCAGGGGACTTTCCACTCCGAACAAGCCATCGCTTACGGCACCAAAATGGTTGGCGGCGTCACCCCGGGCAAAGGCGGCACTCAGCACCTGGGTCTGCCGGTGTTCAACACCGTGCGTGAAGCGGTTGAAGCGACCGGCGCGACGGCCTCTGTCATCTACGTTCCAGCGCCGTTCTGCAAAGACTCCATCCTGGAAGCGATCGATGCCGGCATCAAACTGATCATCACCATCACCGAAGGCATCCCGACTCTGGACATGCTGACCGTGAAAGTGAAACTGGACGAAGCCGGCGTGCGCATGATCGGGCCGAACTGCCCAGGCGTGATCACCCCGGGCGAGTGCAAAATCGGTATCATGCCTGGCCACATCCACCTGCCGGGCAAAGTGGGTATCGTGTCCCGCTCCGGTACCCTGACCTATGAAGCGGTGAAACAAACCACCGATGCCGGTCTGGGCCAGTCCACCTGCGTGGGCATCGGCGGCGACCCGATCCCGGGCTCCAACTTCATCGATATCCTGAAGATGTTCCAGCAGGATCCGCAGACCGAAGCGATCGTGATGATCGGTGAGATCGGCGGCAGCGCTGAAGAGGAAGCGGCAGCTTACATCAAAGAACACGTCACCAAACCGGTCGTGGGTTACATCGCCGGCGTGACCGCGCCGAAAGGCAAACGCATGGGCCACGCGGGCGCCATCATCGCAGGCGGAAAAGGCACCGCGGACGAGAAGTTTGCTGCGCTGGAAGCGGCGGGCGTGAAAACCGTTCGCAGCCTGGCGGACATCGGCGACGCGGTAAAAGCGGTGCTGAAGCGCTAAGCATTGAGTACGAAATAACACTATCTCGACATGTTTGGCCACCCATTGGGTGGCCTTTTTTATGGGTGAAGATCAGAAGTCGTTAAGCGCCTTGATCAACGCGATCCGATCCTGCAGGCGGCGCTGCCGCACCGGATCCGTGGCGGTTTGCCGCTGTTGCTCCAACGAGGTGAGGGCGGTGCGGTAATCGTCGGCATTGTTGAACAGCGCGTCTTTGACGTTGATCGAGGCGACGTTGGTGTAGCGCCCGTCGTCGGTGGTCGGCACCTGGATGACGCCATCATTGAGCAGCCGTTTGACTATCGCTCGCTGCGGTTCGTATCCCGCCATGCCGACCAGCTTCCAGCGCTGCGGCGGCACGCTCTGATACTGGCCGTGTTTCACTTCCGTCAGGTAGCGCAGAGTCAGGTTGCGAATGGTGCCTTCTTCTTCACCGTATTGCGCTTTGCTGTCGAACAGCACCGGGAAGGATTGCCCCTCCAGCGCGCCACCCTTCTGCGTCAGGTGGCCCATACGGTAACTGTTCATGCCCAGGCGGATCGGCATGTCGTCGGTGACCGGCGTGCCGTCTGCCAGGTGCAGACTGACGATGCGTGAACCGGCCGGTTGACGCAGATCGATGGTGTAAGTGACGCCGTCGAAGAAATCGTTGGTGGAATATTTGGACGAGCGCCGTGCCGGGTTAAAGCTGTAGGTGACGTCGCCCGGCTGCAGCTGGTTGAAATAATCGGCAGACCACTCCATGTAGCGTTTAAGCGCTTTGCCGTTGAGCTGATAAACGGTGATCTCGCCGCCGGCGTATTGGTAGTTAAAGGCGATATCCTTGGCCTTGATGTCGCCGACATCCAGTTTGGCGCGATCGTTGTCGATCTGCAGGGCGATCACCTGCGCCAGCGGTGCATAGTGACGGGCGGCCTGCTGGAATAACTCACTGATGCCGGTATCCTGAACGTGTACCTGAGGAATGCCGCGAAACTCGTCGGCAGGCACCAGATCGCTGCCGCTCAGTTTCGCCACGACTCGGTTGGCGTTGGCGCGCAAAATGTCATGATACGGCTGGTAGAGAGCCTGCATGGCGCTGTCTGGCGCCAGCCCCTTGATGGAATAGGTGTAGCTGTTTTTGTCGATCAGCGTGAATTTGCCATCGCGGCGTTCAAATTGCAGGTCAATGCGTGACAGCGCGCGACCGTACTTATCCGGCTCCGTGATGATGACGCCGTTCACCACCGCTTTGTCGATCTTCACATGCATGTGACCGGCGACGATCGCCGCCAGCTCCGGGTTGGCGTTGGCGATGTCCGCCACGCCGGTGCCGGGGCGCTGGTTCTCGTTGTCGATGCCCATATGCGCGACCAGCACGATCGCGTCGACCTGGCCGTCGATCTGCCTGATGACCTGTTTCACCGCCTGTACCGGATCGGTGAAGTTCAGCCCTTTGATGCGATCGGTGCCCTTGGCGAATTCCGCAGTCATCGGCGTGTCCATGCCGATAATGCCGATCTTCACGCCCTGGCGTTCAACGATGGTGTAAGCGGGCAGGTAGGGTTTGCCGCTGTCCCAGACGATATTGCCTGCGAGCGCCGCCCCCTTGAACTGTTTGAGCGGCGTGGCCAGCACAGGCAGACCGAAGTCGAATTCGTGGTTGCCCATCACCCAGACGTCGTAGTCAAGCGCGTTGAGGCCCAGCATCATCGGGCTGACGGCCTCCTGTTTGAAGGTTTCGACGAAGTTGCCTTGGATGGTGTCGCCGGCGTCCACCAGAATCAGGTTGGGCTGTTCGGCGCGCACCTTTTTGACCTGGGTGGCTATCTGGCTCAGGCTGCCCGCCAGGTTTTCCGTGTCGCTGGCGTAGTCCCAGGGCACGAAAGTGCCGTGCAGATCGGAGGTGCCCAACAGGGTGATATTTACCGTTTCGGCGGCCATGGCGTTTCCCGAGAGTCCCAAGACAGAGGCAAAGATGATTTTTTTCATAAGTTATTGTCACTCAATGCAATTTTAACATAATTGGTCATTTTGCTACAAAATCGCAACCTTTACGATCCCATTGCGAGAAATAGACTAATATTGGAGAGAGATTTGTTGTTTTGTGACTGCTATCACTGTCACGGCTTATTGGAAATAAAAGGTTAATTATGTCGCATAATAAGTGCGTAATAATACAATGGCGGCTCTTTTGAATTACATTTATTTAACACAAAAATATCATTAAAAAACAATTAAACCATTGCGCAACATGACCCTAAGAAAATTATGCGAAATGTGCTGATGAATATGGAAATAATATGCGGATAGGCTTAAATTGTCTCAGATCAAATTAGGCCGAAGTACCTCTTTCGGCTAAGATTTGACCTGTAACCAAAAGTCCAACCCACGTCACGTAAAAACCTATTTATTGTGTGGGATTGGGCGAGTATCATCCATGTTGTGATTATGGATGGTTGATCTTGTTGCATTTGTTACCCGTTGTCGGTTTTCAGTGGCGTGCTTGTCGACGGCCCGTGCGGGCTATTGGCCGAGTGTGCGGTTGAAAGCGGAGAAGCTGGATCAAATTTGTTGTGTTTAAGGGCATTCACTGCGGGGCGTTACTGGCGGCTTTGAAAGAAGCGTGCCGATAACCGCGTGTCGGAGTCTTCCTGCGAGGAGCAAGGAGTCAAGATGTTTGATATTGTCGAACTGTCGCGCTTACAGTTTGCTTTAACGGCGATGTACCATTTCTTATTTGTCCCATTAACGCTCGGTATGGCGTTCTTGCTGGCAATTATGGAAACGGTATATGTCCTGTCTGGCAAACAAATCTATAAAGACATGACCAAATTCTGGGGAAAGTTATTTGCGATTAACTTTGCTCTGGGTGTGGCCACCGGTTTGACCATGGAGTTCCAGTTCGGGACTAACTGGTCATATTTCTCTCATTACGTCGGCGATATCTTCGGGGCCCCACTGGCTATCGAAGGTCTGATGGCGTTCTTCCTTGAATCGACGCTGGTCGGCCTGTTCTTCTTCGGCTGGGATCGTCTGAGCAAGGTGCAGCACATGGCGGTAACCTGGTTCGTGGCCCTCGGCTCCAACCTGTCCGCGCTGTGGATCCTGGTCGCCAACGGCTGGATGCAGAACCCGATCGCGTCGGATTTCAACTTCGAAACCATGCGCATGGAGATGGTCAGCTTCTCCGAGTTGGTGCTTAACCCGGTTGCGCAGGTGAAATTCGTTCACACCGTGGCTGCAGGCTACACCACCGGCGCCATGTTCGTGCTGGGCATCAGCGCTTACTACCTGCTGAAGGGCCGCGACATCGCTTTCGCCAAACGCTCCTTCGCCATCGCCGCCAGCTTCGGCATGGCTGCGGTGCTGTCGGTGATCGTGCTGGGTGACGAATCCGGTTACGAAATGGGCGACGTACAGAAAACCAAACTGGCCGCCATCGAAGCGGAGTGGGATACCCAGCCGGCGCCGGCGTCCTTCACCCTGTTCGGCATTCCCGATCAGGACAAGATGGAAAACTCCTTCTCTATTCAGATCCCGTATGCGCTTGGCCTGATCGCCACGCGTTCCACCGACACTCAGGTCACCGGCCTGAAAGATCTGCTGGCGCAACATGAAGTGCGCATCCGCAACGGCATGAAAGCCTACCAGCTGCTGGAAGAGCTGCGCGGCGGCAATACCGATCCTGCGGTGCGTGCGGAATTCAACAAAACCAAGCAAGACCTGGGCTACGGCATGCTGCTGAAGCGTTATACCCCGAACGTCAGCGACGCGACGGAAGCGCAGATCCAGCAGGCGACCAAGGACTCCATTCCACGCGTGGCACCGCTGTACTTCGCCTTCCGCATCATGGTGGCCTGTGGCGTGCTGATGCTGCTGATTATCGGTCTGTCCTTCCTGAGCGTGGTGCGCGGTCGTATCGGCCAGAAAAAATGGCTGTTGCGTGCGGCGCTGTATGGCCTGCCGCTGCCGTGGATCGCGGTGGAAGCCGGCTGGTTCGTGGCGGAATACGGCCGTCAACCGTGGGCGATTGGTGAGGTGCTGCCGACCGCAGTCGCCAACTCTTCGCTGACCGCGGGCGACATTCTGTTCTCGATGGGGCTGATTTGCGGCTTGTACACCCTGTTCCTGGTGGCTGAAATGTACCTGATGTTCAAGTTTGCGCGTCTGGGTCCAAGCAGCCTGAAAACCGGCCGCTACCACTTTGAACAACCGACTGCCGCCGTGCAGGAAGCGCGCTAAACAGGAGTCCACGTATGTTTGACTATGAAGTACTGCGATTTATCTGGTGGGTGCTGGTTGGCGTACTGCTGATCGGCTTCGCCGTCACCGACGGTTTCGACATGGGCGTCGGCATCCTGGTGCGCATCATCGGTAAAACCGATACCGAGCGCCGGGTGATGATCAACTCCATCGCCCCTCACTGGGACGGTAACCAGGTGTGGCTGATCACCGCCGGCGGCGCGCTGTTCGCCGCCTGGCCGATGGTCTACGCAGCGGCCTTCTCGGGCTTCTACGTCGCCATGATCCTGGTGCTGGCGGCGTTGTTCTTCCGCCCGGTCGGTTTTGACTACCGTTCCAAGCTCGAGAGCAGCCGCTGGCGCAACATGTGGGACTGGGGCATCTTCATCGGTTCCTTCGTGCCTGCGTTGGTGTTCGGCGTGGCGTTCGGCAACCTGCTGCAGGGCGTGCCGTTCCATGTGGACGAGTACCTGCGTCTGTTCTACACCGGCAACTTCTTCCAGCTGCTGAATCCGTTCGGTCTGTTGGCGGGCGTGGTCAGTCTGACCATGCTGGTCACTCAGGGCGCGACCTACCTGCAGATGCGCACCACCGGCGAGATCCACCTGCGGTCACGCGCCGCAGCGCAGATCGCGACGCTGATCATGGCGGTATGCTTCCTGCTGGCGGGGGTGTGGCTGGTTAAAGGCATCGACGGCTACGTGATCACTTCGGCGCTGGACACCATGGCGGAATCCAACCCGCTGCGTAAAGAAGTGGCGCATCAGGCCGGCGCATGGCTGATCAACTTCAACAAGTATCCGCTGCTGTGGGCCTTGCCTGCACTGGGCGTAGTACTGCCGTTGTTCACCATCCTGTTCTCGCGTCTGGAGAAAGGCGCGCTGGCGTTTGTCACCTCGTCGCTGACCATCGCCTGCGTCATCCTTACCGCCGGGGTCACCATGTTCCCGTTCGTGATGCCGTCCAGCACCGTGCCTAACGTCAGCCTGACCATGTGGGACGCGACGTCGAGCCTGTTGACGCTGAAAGTGATGACCGTCGTGGCGGCGATCTTCGTGCCTATCGTTTTGGCGTACACCAGCTGGTCGTACTACAAAATGTTCGGTCGTCTCGACAAGAACTACATCGAAAACAACAAGCATTCGCTGTACTAAGGATAAGGAGCTAAACCATGTGGTATTTTGCCTGGATTCTCGGAACGCTTCTTGCCTGCGCCTTCGGCATCATCACGGCGCTGGCGCTTGAGCAGAGCGAAGCGACCAAAGCTCAGCAAGACGGTAAGTAATGAGCTCGTCCGTGATTGACAAGCTGTACGCTGTCACTGACAAGGGCCCGGTTCGGGCCCTTTCCCTGGTGCTGGCGTTGATTTTGGCGGGGTGCGTGTTCTGGGATCCGACGCGTTTCGCCGCCAAAACCAGCTCGCTGGAGATTTGGGAAGGGCTGTTGCTGATTTGGGCCGTATGCGCCGGAGTGATCCACGGCTTCGGATTCCGCCCGCAGCGCAGCGTCTGGCGCGCTTTTTTCGCGCCGCTTCCTGCAATTGTGATCTTGTGCGCAGGATTACTTTACGTTTCTTTATAATCTCCCCGATGTCCCCACGTTATGGGCCCTCACGGCCCATAATTATTTTCATTCCCATCTTGTAACCCATTCCCAACCCGATCCGTCTTGCGTATAGTAGCAGCGTTAAATTGCATTGCTGGGAAGTAGAGTGAGTAATACGTTGTTTCGATGGCCGGTTCGCGTTTACTACGAGGATACCGATGCCAGTGGTGTGGTCTATCACGCCCGCTACGTCGCCTTTTTTGAAAGAGCGCGCACAGAGATGCTGCGTCAGCACAACTTTCATCAACAGCAGCTGCTCAGTGAACAAGTCGCTTTTGTCGTCCGGCGCATGACGGTGGATTATCTGGCTCCGGCTCGTCTCGACGAGCAACTGGAGGTCCAGAGTGAAATCACCTCTCTGCGCGGGGCTTCTCTCACGTTTGCTCAACGCATTGTCAATTCTGACGGGGCCCTACTGAGCCAGGCAGATGTCCTGATTGCCTGTATTGATCCACACCAAATGAAGCCAAGAGCGCTTCCTAAGTCTATTGTCGCGGAGTTTAAGCAGTGACTGACATGAACATCCTAGATTTATTCTTGAAGGCGAGCCTGCTGGTTAAGCTTATCATGTTGATTTTGATATGCTTCTCGGTAGCCTCTTGGGCGATCATCATTCAGCGCACCCGCATCCTCAATGCGGCGACGCGTGACGCCGAAGCCTTTGAAGACAAATTCTGGTCCGGTATCGAGCTTTCCCGTCTGTACCAGGAAAGTCAGGCGCGTCGCGATAGCCTGACCGGTTCCGAGCAGATCTTCCATTCCGGCTTCAAGGAGTTCGCCCGCCTGCACCGCGCCAACAACCATGCGCCGGAGTCGGTGATCGAAGGGGCGTCGCGTGCGATGCGCATTTCGATGAACCGCGAGCTGGAAACGCTGGAAACCCATATTCCGTTCCTCGGCACCGTCGGTTCGATCAGTCCGTACATCGGCCTGTTCGGCACCGTGTGGGGGATTATGCACGCCTTTATCGCGCTGGGCGCGGTGAAGCAAGCCACGCTGCAGATGGTGGCGCCGGGTATCGCCGAAGCGCTGATCGCCACCGCGATCGGTCTGTTCGCCGCCATCCCGGCGGTAATGGCCTATAACCGTCTCAACCAGCGCGTCAACAAGCTTGAGCAGAATTACGACAACTTTATGGAAGAGTTCACCGCTATTCTGCATCGTCAGGCCTTCTCCAGCGACAGCAAATAAGTAGGAGGTAGCATGGCGAGAGTACGTGGACGTAGTCGGCGCGAGCTGAAGTCCGAAATTAACATCGTTCCGCTGCTCGACGTGTTGCTGGTGCTGCTGCTGATCTTTATGGCAACCGCGCCAATCATCACGCAGAGCGTGGAGGTTGACCTGCCGGACGCCACCGATTCCAAAACGGTGTCCAGCGATGACAATCCGCCGGTGATCCTCGAGGTTTCCGGCGTAGGTCAATACACCCTGGTGGTGGATCACAACCGTATGGAGCTGCTGCCGCCTGAACAAGTCGCGGCCGAAGCCAAGTCGCGTTTGGCGGCTAACCCGAAAACGGTCTTTTTGATCGGCGGTGCGAAGGAAGTCCCTTACGATGAGATTATCAAAGCATTGAATATTCTCCATCAGGCGGGCGTGGCTTCCGTGGGGCTGATGACCCAGCCGATCTGACCGTAAGGCGAACGGCAACCCGGTTCCTGCGCTGCGGCCCAGGAACCCCGTATAAGCAACACCAGTTTTTGGGAATCTATTTTGGTAAAGGCAACTGAGCAAAACGATAAGCTGAACCGCGCCGTTATTGTTTCGGTCGTTCTGCACTTCATATTGATTGCCCTGCTGATTTGGGGATCGCTGCAGGAAAAGGTCGACATGGGCGCCGGCGGTGGCGGTGATGGCACCGTGGTGGGCGCGGTGATGGTCGATCCCGGCGCGGTGGTGGAGCAGTACAACCGCCAGCAGCAGCAGAGCAACGATGCGCAGCGTGCCGAGAAGCAGCGTCAGAAAAAAGCGGAGCAACAGGCCGAAGAGCTTCAGCAGAAGCAGGCGGAGCAACAGCAGCGCCTGAAAGAGCTGGAGAAAGAGCGTTTGGCGGCGCAGGAGAAAGCCGCGCAGAACGCCAAGGCGCAGGCTGAGCAACAGCAGAAGGCGGCGGAGCAGCAGAAGCAGGCCGCCGAGCAGCAAAAAGCGGCGGAAGCCGCCGCTGCGAAGGCCAAAGAGCAACAGAAGGTCGCCGAAGCCGCCGCCGCCAAGGCGAAGGCCGAAGCGGACAAGGTCGCCAAGGCGCAGGCGGACGCGCAGAAGAAAGCCGAAGCGGAAGCCAAGAAAGAAGCGGCTGCTGCCGCCGCCGCCAAGAAACAGGCGGAAGAGGCGAAGAAAGCCGCCGCCGCTGCCGCAGAGCAAAAAGCTGCAGAGGCCGCAGAGAAGAAAGCGGCTGCTGAAGCCGAGAAAAAAGCCGCAGCGGAAGCCGAGAAGAAGGCTGCCGCCGAGGCAGAGAAGAAAGCGGCGGCCGAGAAAGCCGCTGCCGCCAAGAAAGCCGCTGCAGAGAAGAAAAAAGCCGCCGCCGAGGCTGCGAAGCAATCGGCGGAAGTTGATGACCTGTTTGGTGGCCTGGCGGACGGCAAGAACGCGCCGAAAGGTGGTGGTGCCAAATCGAAAGGTGATGGTAAACCGGCCGGGCAGGGCAATGCCAAGGCGGCAGGCGCCAGCGGGGCGGATATCAGCGGTTATATGGGGCAGATTCAAGGGGCGATTCAGAGCAAGTTCTATGACGCCAGTTCGTTCGCCGGCAAAACCTGCGACCTGCGTATCAAGCTGGCGCCGGACGGCCTGCTGATAAGCGTACAAGCAGCGGGGGGCGATCCTGCTCTGTGTCAAGCTGCGGTGTCTGCCGCCAAGTTGGCGCATATACCGAAGCCGCCGAGCGATGCCGTTTATCAGCACTTTAAGAATTCTATACTTGAATTCAAGCCGCAATAACGGTTGATTGAGTGAGTGATATCACAGGGATGTACTAAGGTAACCAACAGGGATTATGTAGTTTTACGTAAGTTGGTTTGTTAAAATTCTGCTAATTTATCGCAGGCATCCCGCCTGGATAAGGGAGATGAGATGAAGCAGGCATTTCGAGTAGCGCTAGGTTTTTTAATTCTGTGGGCGTCCGTGTTGCACGCGGAAGTTCGCATTGAAATCACCCAAGGGGTCGACTCCGCTCGTCCGATTGGCGTGGTGCCGTTTAAATGGGCGGGCCCAGGCACGCCGCCGGAAGATATCGGCAAGATTGTCGGTGCGGATCTGCGCAACAGCGGCAAATTCAACCCGATCGACGTGGCGCGCATGCCGCAGCAACCCACCTCCGCGTCTGAAGTGACGCCGGCGGCCTGGACTGCATTGGGCATCGACGCCGTGGTTGTCGGCCAGGTTCAACCTGGCGCCGACGGCAGCTACCTGATCTCCTACCAGCTGGTGGACACCTCGGGTTCGCCGGGCACCGTATTGGCGCAGAACCAGTATAAAGTGACCAAACAGTGGTTGCGTTATTCTGCCCATACCGCCAGCGACGAAGTGTTCGAGAAGCTGACCGGCATCAAGGGCGCGTTCCGCACCCGTATCGCCTACGTGGTGCAGACCAACGGCGGGAAATTCCCGTACGAGCTGCGCGTAGCGGATTACGACGGTTACAACCAGTTCACGGTGCACCGTTCGCCTGAGCCGCTGATGTCGCCGGCCTGGTCGCCGGACGGTAGCAAACTGGCTTACGTGACCTTCGAGAGCGGCCGTTCCGCGCTGGTGGTGCAAACCTTGGCTAACGGCGCCATCCGCCAGATCGCTTCGTTCCCGCGCCACAACGGTGCGCCGGCGTTCTCGCCGGACGGCAGCAAGCTGGCCTTCGCGTTGTCCAAGAGCGGCAGCCTGAACCTGTACGTGATGAACCTCGGCTCCGGCCAGATCACGCAGCTGACCGATGGCCGCAACAACAACACCGAACCGACCTGGTTCCCGGATGGTCAGTCTCTGGCGTTTACCTCCGACCAGGGCGGGCGTCCGCAGATTTATAAAATCAGCGCCAGCGGCGGTGCCGCACAGCGTCTGACGTGGGAAGGCTCTCAGAACCAGGATTCTGAAGTCAGCTCCGATGGTAAATTCCTGGTGATGGTCAGCACCAACAGTGGTGCACAACACATCGCCAAACAAGATCTTGGATCAGGCGCCGTTCAGGTTTTGACCGGCACCTTCCTGGATGAAACGCCTAGTATTGCGCCAAACGGCACCATGGTGATCTATAGCTCCACGCAAGGTATGGGCTCCGTGCTGCAGTTGGTGTCAACTGATGGGCGTTTCAAAGCGCGTCTTCCGGCAACTGATGGACAGGTCAAATTCCCTGCCTGGTCGCCGTATCTGTGATGCATGTGTAAATATGTATGGCAAACTATAAAAGGATCAAAGAAATGCAACTGAACAAAGTGCTGAAAGGGCTTCTGCTGGCACTGCCAGTTCTGGCTGTAGCAGCTTGTAGTTCTAACAAAAGCGCGAACAACGACCAATCTGGTATGGGCGCTGGCGCCGGCACTGGTATGGAAAACGGCAGCAGCAACCTGTCTTCCGAAGAACAAGCTCGTCTGCAGATGCAAGAACTGCAGAAGAACAACATCGTTTACTTCGGCCTGGACAAGTATGACGTAAGCTCCGAATTCGCTCAGATGCTGGACGCGCACGCTGCATTCCTGCGTAACAACCCGTCTTACAAAGTGACCGTTGAAGGCCACGCTGACGAACGCGGCACGCCGGAATACAACATCGCTCTGGGTGAGCGTCGTGCTAACGCCGTTAAAATGTACCTGCAGGGTAAAGGCGTTTCCGCTGACCAGATCTCTATCGTTTCTTACGGTAAAGAAAAACCAGCAGTACTGGGCCACGACGAAGCGGCTTATGCTAAAAACCGTCGTGCCGTTCTGGTTTACTAAGAGAATCGCATGAACAGTAACTTCAGACGTCACCTGTTGAGTCTGTCGTTACTGGTTGGCGTAGCGGCCCCTTGGGCCGCTACTGCCCAAGCGCCAATCAGTAATGTCGGCTCCGGCTCGGTCGAAGACCGCGTCACCTCGCTTGAGCGCATCAGCAATGCTCAAGGCCAGCTTTTAAACCAACTCCAGCAACAACTCTCTGACAATCAACGCGACATTGATTCTCTCCGTGGGCAAATCCAGGAAAGCCAGTATCAGTTGAATCAGGTCGTTGAACGCCAGAAGCAAATCTATCAACAGATGGATAGCCTCAGCCAGGGCGGCGCTCAGAGCGCCTCTGCGGCAGCGGGCGCTGCCGGCGGGGCAGCCGCAGGCGCATCTTCCGATGCGGGCAGCAGCGCGCCTGCAGCCGCTTCTGCAACGCCGAGCGGCGGTGATGAGAACAGCGACTACAACGCCGCTGTTTCTCTGGCGCTGGAAAAAAAACAGTATGACCAGGCGATTTCCGCCTTTCAGTCCTTCGTAAAACAGTACCCGAAGTCTACTTACCAGCCCAACGCCAACTATTGGCTGGGCCAGTTGTTCTACAACAAGGGTAAAAAAGACGATGCGGCCTATTATTTTGCGGTGGTGGTGAAGAATTACGCTAAATCACCGAAGGCGCCGGACGCCATGTACAAGGTGGGTATCATCATGCAGGAAAAAGGGCAGGCTGATAAAGCCAAAGCCGTGTTCCAGCAGGTGATTAAACAATACCCAACCAGTGCGGCGGCCAAGCAGGCGAAAAGTCGCGTAGGCAGTTAACGGTTAGAAAAATGAGCCCAGAAGTTAGTCGATTTGACCGATTTCTGGGCTCGTTCGCGTGAAGAACAAGCAGTTGAACGCATCGGTAAAAAATTTAGGTTGCGCTGCCAAGATAAATTAGTAATATATGCCGCCGTTGCCAAGACATCTTGCAAGATGTTAAAGCGGCAGGGAAATTGGGTCGTTAGCTCAGTTGGTAGAGCAGTTGACTTTTAATCAATTGGTCGCAGGTTCGAATCCTGCACGACCCACCAATTTCTGAAGTAGCAGTAACCACAACAGTGGGTGATTAGCTCAGTTGGTAGAGCATCTCCTTTACACGGAGGGGGTCGGCGGTTCGAGCCCGTCATCACCCACCACTGTTATGGGTCGTTAGCTCAGTTGGTAGAGCAGTTGACTTTTAATCAATTGGTCGCAGGTTCGAATCCTGCACGACCCACCATTCATAGAGAATGGCTGCAATAGAAAATCGTAAAGGATGAGAACCGTAAAGGTTCGAGTCTCGCGAAGCGAGACAACATCACTCCGGTGATGGCCCGCAAGGGCGAGGCCAAAGGCCGAGTTATCCTGCACGACCCACCATTCTTAGAGAATGGCAGCTTCAGAATCGGTTTGATGTGGCAAAGTAAAGGTCCGAGTCGAGTACCCGTCGAGTTGTCCTGAACATCCCCATCCTTGTTTTCCGCGAGTCGGTTTTTGTAACCTATTCGCCATCAGCAGTAAACCACATCAGTGGGTCGTTAGCTCAGTTGGTAGAGCAGTTGACTTTTAATCAATTGGTCGCAGGTTCGAATCCTGCACGACCCACCACTCTTTGATAGAGCAAGGTGTTAAATCGTCAGGATGAGAACCGTAGAGGTTCGAGTCTCGCGAAGCGAGACAACATCACCCCGGTGATGGCCCGCAAGGGCGAGGCCAAAGGCCGAGTTATCCTGCACGACCCACCACTCTTTGATAGAGCAGGATGTGAAAAATAGCAGTACCACAGCAGTGGGTGATTAGCTCAGTTGGTAGAGCATCTCCTTTACACGGAGGGGGTCGGCGGTTCGAGCCCGTCATCACCCACCACACTGCGGGTCGTTAGCTCAGTTGGTAGAGCAGTTGACTTTTAATCAATTGGTCGCAGGTTCGAATCCTGCACGACCCACCAATTCAGAGAAAAGCGCCTTTTGGCGCTTTTTTCGTTTCTGTAACACCCAAACCTGACTTATCCTCTTGCCAACAGAGTTTACCGAGTTGTGCAGGATGAGACAAAAGCATTTATGCTTTTGAACAGCGCTTGCGCTGGCCCGAAGGGGCCGTCTATGAAATAGGCGGATAGCCGTAGAGGCTCGAGCATCGCGCAGCGATACGACAACGCGCAGCGTTGCCCGCAGGGTGAGGCCACAGGCCGAATCAATCCTGCACGACCCACCCATTCAGAAAAAGCGCCTTTTGGCGCTTTTTTCGCATCTGTAATCCCGCACCCGAATCTTCTGCTTTCTCGTTTCAACACCGCAACGTTCTGCATCTCGTCGTTCTCTGAACGCTATACGTTCTCTCCGGGGCATTATCTGCAGCGATTTGCGTGGTCAACGCCTATGTTTTTTAATCCATTAAACACTGAGTGCGCAAATATGAAAATATCAGCGGACTTTTCGCGCGATTTTAGGTATTTTGTTTAGTATATAAAACGATGGGCGTTGCGGCAGGCGATATTCACGCGGCAGGCGCCTAGCCTAGCATGAGATTGCAGCGATGAGTGAAATGTTTGATGTCAACGCGGCGGTGTATCCCTTCCCGCCGAAACCGGTACCGCTGGACGTAGCGGAAAAAGCCTTTTATCGCGAGAAGATCAAAACCCTGCTCAAGCAGCGCAATGCGGTGATGGTCGCCCACTACTATACCGATCCGGAAATCCAGGCGCTGGCGGAAGAAACCGGTGGCTGCGTGGCGGATTCGCTGGAAATGGCGCGCTTCGGCAGCGCCCATCCGGCTTCCACGTTGTTGGTGGCCGGCGTGCGCTTCATGGGGGAGACCGCCAAGATCCTCAGCCCGGAAAAACAGGTGCTGATGCCGACCCTGTTTGCCGAATGTTCGCTTGACCTGGGTTGCCCGGAAGAGGAGTTCCATGTGTTTTGCGACAGCCATCCCGATCGCACCGTGGTGGTCTATGCGAACACCTCGGCGGCGGTCAAAGCACGCGCCGACTGGGTGGTGACCTCCAGCATCGCCGTCGAACTGATCGAGCATCTGGATAGCCTGGGCGAGAAAATTATTTGGGCGCCGGATCGCCATCTCGGCAGCTATGTGCAGAAGCAGACCGGCGCCGACGTGCTGTGCTGGCAAGGCGCCTGCATTGTCCATGACGAGTTCAAGACCCAGGCGCTGCGGCGCATGAAGGCGCTCTATCCGCAGGCGGCTATCCTGGTGCATCCCGAATCGCCTCAGGCGGTGGTCGAGCTGGCGGATGCGGTGGGGTCTACCAGCCAGTTGATTCAGGCGGCGAAAACATTGCCGCATCAACAGCTGATCGTTGCTACCGATCGCGGTATCTTTTACAAGATGCAGCAGGCCTGTCCGGACAAGGAGCTGTTCGAAGCGCCGACCGCCGGAGAAGGCGCGACCTGCCGCAGCTGCGCGCATTGCCCGTGGATGGCGATGAATGGCCTGAAGGCGATTGCCGAAGGGCTGGAGCAGGGGGGCGCGCAGCATGAGATCCACGTGGACGCTGCGCTGCGTGAAAAGGCGCTGGTGCCGCTGAACCGCATGCTGGATTTCGCCGCTCAGCTTAAGATGCAGGTTAAAGGCAACGCTTAACCGTTTAAAAGGATGACCTCATGAGCTTCTTCAGTACCAGCAATATTCTGGTGCATATTCCGCTTGGCGCGGGCGGTTACGATCTGTCGTGGATCGAAGCCATCGGCACCCTGTTCGGATTGCTGTGCATCTGGTACGCCAGCAAGGAAAAAATCATCAACTACCTGTTCGGCCTGATCAACGTCACGCTGTTCGCGGTGATTTTCTTCCAGATCCAGCTGTACGCCAGCCTGCTGCTGCAGCTGTTTTTCTTCGGCGCCAATATTTACGGTTGGTATGCCTGGAGCCGCCAGACGCAGGATAATCAGGCTGAGCTGCAGATCCGCTGGCTGCCGCTGCCGAAAGCGCTGGCTTGGGCGGCGGTGTGCGTCATCGGCATCGGCCTGATGACCTTCAACATTGACCGCGTGTTCGCCTGGCTGACGCAGATTGCGGTGGCGGTGATGCAAGGGCTGGGGCTGAACGTACAGATGCCGACGCTGCAGCCGGACGCTTTCCCGTTCTGGGATTCGGCGATGATGGTGCTGTCCATCGTGGCGATGATCCTGATGACGCGCAAGTACGTGGAAAACTGGCTGCTGTGGGTGGTGATCGATGTCATCAGCGTGGCGATCTTCGCTTACCAGGGCGTTTACGCGATGGCGCTGGAGTACGTCATTCTGACGTTGATCGCGCTGAACGGCTCCTGGCTGTGGATCAAGAGCGCCGGGCGCAACCATTCCAATCCGCTATCTTCCGCGCCGTAACAACGCAGAGGGCGCCGTGATGGCGCCCTCTTGGCTTAGTGGCGATGCCCAAGGTGCGAATGCGCTTCGGCATGTGAGTGTTCACTCGGCTCCGGCGCCCGATTGATACCGCAGTCCGGCGTCTCGCAATGCCGGTACTCCATCTGAATGGTCACGTGGCCGATCTTGTAGTGTTGCAACAGATAAGCCTGGATGCGTTGCAACAGCCCATCGTGGTCATGTGGCGGGATCACCTGCGCATGCAGCGTCATCAGCTTCTGTTCGCCGATCTGCCAGACGTGTACGTGGTGGATATTGCGCACTTCCGGGATGTTCAGGCACAGGTCTTTTTGCAGCTTGGCGATGTCAACCTCCTGCGGTGTGCCTTCCAGCAGCTCGTGGAAGCTCTCCTTCAGCAGCCGCCAGGCGCTGCGCAGTACCAGACAGGAGACCAGTACCGACAGGATCGGGTCAATCGGCGTCCAGCCGGTGGCGAGAATAACGATGGCCGCGACGATAGCGCCCACCGAGCCGAGCAGGTCGCCCAGCACATGCAGCGCGGCGGCGCGCACGTTGATATTTTTCTCTTCGCTGCCGCGATGCAGCAGCCAGAAGGCGAACAGGTTCGCCAGCAGCCCCGCTATGGCGATGATCAGCATCGGGGTACCCATCACCGGCTGCGGTTCGAAGAAACGCCGTATCGCCTCCCACAGGATGAATACCACGATCACCAGCAGCGCTGCGGCGTTGAGGAAGGCCGCCAGCGTGGTCAGGCGCAGGTAGCCGAAGGTGTGGCGCGCGTTGGGTTTGCGCTGGGAGAAGTGTACCGCCATCAGCGCCACCAGCAGCGCGGCGGCGTCGGTCAGCATATGGCCGGCGTCGGCCAACAGCGCCAGCGAGCCGGACAACAGGCCGCCGACCACCTCGGCCACCATAAAGACGGCGGTGACTAAAAAAGCGGTCAGTAGGCGTTTACTATTACTGTCTTTCGGCAGGTGTACGTGTGGAGTGTCCGACATTATTCATCCTTATGCATAGCGAAAGAGGGGGCGGCGGCGAGCAGAGCGCCCAGCTCCGGTTCTATCTGCGCCACTAACGCCTTTAATTTAGTATAAGCGGCGGCGGCAAGCTCGCCCCGACGTGCGGTATCCACCAGCTGTTGGCACAGTTGCGCAGCTTCCGGCAGCTGCAGCATCAGCAGGCTGCCCTTGATGCGGTGTGCCGCCTGCTCCAGGCGAGGCCAGTCGTTCGCGGCGACGGCGTCCGCGAGCCGCTGCCGGTCTTGCCGCAGCGTATCGCCGAGGGTCTGCGCCAGCCGCTGCAGCATGGCGCGATCGCCGCCCGCCATTTCGGCCAGCGTTTGCCGTAGGTCAGTAAGGACTGACTTTTCTTCCTGAGCCTGCGGTTGCTGAGCCAATACCTGGCCGATCGCCGTCAGCGAAATCGGCTTGGTCAGGAAGTGATCGATCGCCACCAGCCCCGGCGGGATGCGGGTAAACTCCTGCACGTCCGCCGAACAGAGCACGATGCGGCAAGGCGGGCGCTGCAGCCGCTGTTCGTCGCGCCGGATCAGCCTGGCCAGCGTCAGGCCGTCCGGGCGCGGCATGTTATAGTCGATAAACAGCAGGTCAAACGGCTGCCGTCGCTGGGCCTTCAGCAGCGCATAGCCTTGTTCGAAGCGGGCGGGTTGCTGCCCGAAGTGGCGCAGTTGGCGTTCCAGCAGCAACAAATTGGTGGGATGATCGTCGATCAGCGCGGTACGCAAGGCGGAAGACGGCAGAGCAAAGGTGTGCTCCTCCTGGGCGCCAGCTGGCGCGTCGCCGCTCAGCTCGACCGGTATCACTACCTCGACGCGGGTGCCGACGCCCGGCTGCGAGTGCAGCTCTATGCGGCCGCCCATCTGTTCGACGATTTCTTTGCAGATAGAGAGGCCCAAACCGGTACCTTGCACCGAGATGCGTTGCGCGCCGCGCGCGCGGTAAAACGGTTGAAACAGCTTGCTTACTTCATCGGCGGCGATGCCGCAGCCGCTGTCGTTCACCGTTAACTGCAACTCTCCCCGTCGTTCATCCTGCGCGCGCCAGCCGACCTCGACCTGAATGGTTCCGCGCGTCGTGAACTTTATCGCGTTGTTTATCAGGTTGTTAGCCACCTGAAGTAAACGCTCACCATCAATGACCACCGCCTCCGGCAGCGCCGGATCCGCCGCCACCTTCAACGTCAACGGCCGTTCGCCGATAAGCGGCCGGTAAAGGGCGTCAATGCGCGCGACCCAGGGGCGCAGCGCCACCGGTTTTGGTGCCAACGTCAACGACCCGGTTTCCAGCCGCGCGTGATCCTGCAGGTCGTTGAGCAGGTTGAGCAGCGATGAGGCCGAACTGTAAATCACCGGCAGGCCTTCCGGCGCCGGTTGGCGTTTGAGCTCCAGTTCCAGCAGGCCAAGGATGGCGTGCATCGGCGTGCGCAGTTCATGGCTGACGGTGGCGAGGAATTTGCTCTTCATGCGGTTTTCCGCTTCGGCGCGGCGGCGCGCCTGCTCGAGCTCTTCGCGTTCGCGTTTTTCACGGCGCTGCAGCATGAAACGGCGCAGCGTCAGCGCCAACAGCAGCACGGTGGCGGCGGCCAACAGCGCCAGCAGCCAGGTGGTCTGCGGCGGCATGCGGTTGTCGTTCACCGCGTCGATAAGGTTGCTGCGGTCGACGATCCACTCGTCGCGCAGCGATTGCAGGGTATCCGCCGGGATCTGCATCAGGTTCTTATCGAGGATCGCCAGCAGCAGCGGCTGATCGCGGCGTACGCCGAAGGCTACCGGATAGGGGATGTTGTTGGCGGCGAAGGCCAGTTTGATCGCGCCGGAATAGCGCGACAGCGCCAAAAAGTTGGCGGAAATGACGTTATCTACCAGCGCATCCAACTGGCCGTTGGCCAGCGCGTCGTACATCGACTTGCTGTCGGCGAAGCTGACGGTCTGTTCCTGCTCCGGTACCAGCCCCTGAGCCAAATCGCCCTGCAACACGCCGATGCGCTTGCCGGCCAGATCGCTCCAGGTCGAGACGCCGTTGGCATACTGGCCGACGTAAACGCCCCACAGCGAACGGTGGATCGGCATGCTGGCGCCATAGCGCGCCTTGACGCCGCGCGCCAGTGGCAGGGCGGCGCGGAAGCTGGCCTGGCCGGATTGCACCAGTTGATCGGCCTGCTCGGCGTTGCGCGCCCACAGCGGCGCGAAACGCAGCCCAGTGTTTTGCGCGATGATGTTGAGAATATCGATGGCGTAGCCGCGCGGCTGGCCGTCGGAACCGCGGTAGGCGAACGGGAAGTTGTTCTCGATGGCGGCATAGTAAACCACGCGGTGGCTCGCCACCCAATTCTTCTCCATCGTCGTCAGATCGGCATTGCCGGTATCGAGGTAGCTGGGGATCTTTTTGCTCCAGCGGCTCTGTAGGGCATTCATCAGTTCCATCGGCGCGTCGGCGATGGCGGTGTCCAGCGTGTCTATCAGGCGCGGGTCGGCGGCGGCGAACACGAAGGAAAGGTTGCCCAGGTTCTCGTTGCTTTCAATTTGATAGAGCTGGCCGAGCTGCAGCTGGTCGATGATAAAGCTGGCGCTGGCCTCGTCGGCGATAAAGTAGTCGCTGCTGCCGTTGAGCAGCGAATAGACCGCCTGCAGGTTGTTGTCGTAGCGCTGGATCTGCGACGCCACCGCCTGCAGGGCGCCGCCGGACTGCATGTCGGTCAGCGCGCCGATCGCGACGCGGGCGTTGGCGGAATTGAGCATCACCGGCCGATCGTTGCTGCGATCGCGCAATACGCGCAGGTTGCTGATGTAGTAAGGCTGGGAGATCTCCAGCCCGTGCAGCGCTTCGCTCTGCGGGATGCCGTACAGCAGATCGACCTTGCCGTCGTGCAGCGCCTGTTCCAGCTGGGTCAGATCGGCGAAGCCGTAAATGGCGAAGCGGATGCCGGTCACCTGCTGAATATAGCCGAGGTAGTCGGCGTTCAGCCCATACAGATCGTCGTCCACGATGATGTTGTACGGGCTGGTGTTCTCACTGATGATGCCGACGCGCAGCGTGCGATCGCGCCAGGGATTTTTCTCGCCGACGATCAGCATATTCTCAGGGGTATTCAGGTTGCTGACCAGCTGATAGCGCACCGGCTCCGCCGCCTGCGCCAGGCCGCACCACAGGATCAGCAGCAGCAGGGCGCGGCGCATCATGGCGCCAGCTCTTTAAACACCGCCACCAGCTCCAGCAGGTTGCCGGCGCCGGTTTTGCGCTGGATGTTTTTTTTGTGCGTGCTGACGGTCTTGTTGCTGATGTGCAGCCGGTCGGCGATCTGCAGGTTGGATAGCCCCTGGCTCAGCAAGCCCAGCACCTCGAGCTCCTTAGGGGTGAGCAGCCCGCCGTCCGCCGTCGGCGCCTCTTCGGCCAGCGCGGCGGCGGGGAAGCTGATTTCACCGTCCAGCACCTGCTCGATCGCCTGCACCAACTCCGCCAGCGAGCTGCCTTTATTGACGAAACCGTCGGCGCCGGCGGCATGCGCCATGCGCGCATAGACATCGGCTTCCTGCGCTGTATAGATCAGGATCTTTTGTTGCGGATAGCGGCGGCGGATTTTTTTCAACAGCTGCAGCCCGTCGACCTGCGGCAGGCCGATATCCAGGATCACCAGGCCGAAAGCGGCCTCGGCCAGCAGGGCCAGCGCCTGTACGTCATCCTGCGCCGCCTGCAGGCGGTAGGGGCGGGATGATTTCATTAGCGCCGCTTCCAGTGCGACATGAACCACCGGGTGGTCATCAACTAATAGCAGAGAGGGCATGTTCAACTCGGGTCACTTTATATTCCGATCGCTAGCATAGCGAAAAAGGAGGCTCTGCGCTCGCCAGATGAAACAGCACAATCTGCTGTTAATTTGGCGGTTCCAGCGGTGGGGGGCAAAGGTGATTTACAGCGCCATTCTCACAGGCTAGATTGTTGGGATCTACACCGTTACGCACTGCGAAATACCCCACGATACCGAATGGAAAAGCTATGAATTACCAAAACGACGATTTACGCATTAATGATATTAAGGAACTCCTGCCGCCGGTGGCTTTGCTGGAGAAATTCCCGGCCACTGAACGCGCGGCAAAGACGGTGTCCCAGGCCCGCAGCGCAATTCACAATATCCTCCGCGGCAGCGACGATCGCCTGCTGGTGGTAATTGGCCCTTGCTCCATCCATGATACCCAAGCCGCCAAAGAGTACGCGGGGCGCCTGCTGGCGCTGCGTGAAGAACTGAGCGGCGAGCTGGAAGTGGTGATGCGCGTGTACTTCGAAAAACCGCGCACCACCGTGGGCTGGAAAGGCCTGATCAACGATCCGCAAATGGACAACAGCTTCAACATCAACGACGGCCTGCGCCTGGCGCGCAAGCTGCTGGTGGAGATCAACGACAGCGGGCTGCCGGCCGCCGGCGAATTCCTCGACATGATCACGCCGCAATACCTGGCGGATCTGATGAGCTGGGGCGCTATCGGCGCGCGCACCACGGAATCGCAGGTGCACCGTGAACTGGCCTCCGGCCTCTCTTGCCCGGTCGGCTTCAAGAACGGCACCGACGGCACCATCAAGGTGGCGATCGACGCCATCAACGCCGCCGGCGCGCCGCACTGTTTCCTGTCGGTGACCAAATGGGGCCACTCGGCGATCGTTAACACCAGCGGCAACGGTGACTGCCACATTATCCTGCGCGGCGGCAAAGAGCCAAACTACAGTGCGGCGCATGTGAAGGACGTCAAAGCCGGCCTGAGCAAAGCGGGGCTGCCGGCGCAGGTGATGATCGACTTCAGCCATGCCAACAGCAGCAAACAGTTCAAAAAACAGATGGACGTGAGCGCCGATGTTTGCGGGCAGATTGGCGGCGGTGAAAAAGCGATTATCGGTGTGATGATCGAAAGCCACCTGGTGGAAGGCAACCAGAGCCTCGAAAGCGGTGAGCCGCTGGTTTACGGCAAGAGCGTCACCGACGGTTGCATCGGCTGGCAGGATACCGAAACCGTGCTGCGCGATCTGGCGGCGGCGGTGAAAGCGCGCCGCGGTTAATCGCGTAAAGAGGGCTCGCCAGCGGGCCCTTTTTCTATTTACCTTAAAATTTTATATCTCTTGTCAATTTAAGGCCTACAGTCAATAGGCTTATTAAATCTTTAAGCGGCCGTATTCGCATTATTCCTATTTAATAAAAGAATAATTGTCACCGCTCTCGGCATTGTGCTTATATAAGACGCTTTTTTATTCCATAAACCCCGCAGGCCTAATAAGTGGGGAGTGGTATGACCTTATTCCTTTCAGGATGAAAGAATTATGACAAACAATACCTCGCAGCCGCTGGGGCTGCACCGGATTAAATTCCATGGGAAAGGTGGTGAGTACTTCGCTATTTGGTTAGTCAACGCGTTATTGACCGCGCTGACCCTGGGCATCTATTCCGCCTGGGCGACGGTGCGTCGTCGTCGCTATTTTTACGGCAACACGGAATTGGACGGCGATCGTTTCGATTATCATGCGCAGCCGCTGCAAATTCTGAAAGGACGGCTGTTGGTGATTGGCGGCATCATCGTATTTTATTTCCTGCTGGCGGTGACGCCATTGCTGGGGCTGTTGGCGCTGCTGGTATTGCTTGCCCTGCTGCCGTGGATTGTTATCCGCAGCTGGCGCTACAATGCGATTATGTCGAGCTATCGCGGCGTGCGCTTTAATTATGTCTGCCGCACCGGGCGCGCCTATTGGGCTTTGCTGTTCTGCCCGTTATTGCTGATTATCGGACTGTATGTCGGTCTGATCGTCTTGCTCGGCATTGGCAGCGGTCTTGGCAGCATCAACGCCATCGCATTTATGCTGGTGCTGACGCTGATTTTGGCCGTGCCGGCATTTGCGGCGGTAAACGGCATTATTAGCGCACTGCAGCATGATTTGTACGTTAATAACCTGTTTTTCGGGAACACGCCGTTTATTGCCGAACTGAAGAAATCGGCCTTTATCAAATTTGCCTTGATCGGCCTGCTCATATTCCTGCCGTTCATGTTGGTCGCGCTGGTGTGCATCGGTTCGTTCTTCTTTACCCTCTATCAGATGGTGTTGATGGGCATGTTGACCAACGAAGCCATCGATGTGCTGGTGCTGGACAATATCAGCAGCCTTCTGCTGATGATGGTGGTGCTGCTGATCGGCGCCCTGGTGGCCAGCAGCTACCAGGTTGTCGCCCAACGCAACTACCTGTTTAACCAGGCAAGGCTGAACGGCGACATCAAGCTGCATTCCTCAATGAAAACGCTGCCGTACATGGGATTGTTGATCACCAATACCCTGATTACCCTGTTCTCGCTCGGTTTGGCGGCGCCGGTGGCGGAAGTGCGTCATGCCCGTTATCTGGCGGCGTGCACGGCGGTTGAAGGCGATCTGGCGCTGCTGGACATTACGGCGCATCAGGAAACCGCCAACAGCGCGGTGGCCGAAGAAGCGGTGCAGGCGCTGGATCTGGGCGGCAGCTTCTGAGGCGCCGATGATCCTTGAAGGCGCTTATCAGTTGCCGGGGCGGGCCGCACGTGAGGCGGCTCGTCTGCTGGTGAACGAAAGCGGCGAAGGCGTGACGTTGCAGCGGCAGGATGAACAGCGTTACATCCCGCTGACGGACATCACCGTTTCTGCCGCGCTGGGCAATATTCCGCTGACGCTCACCTTCAAGGGGGGCGGGCGCTTTGTGCCCGACGACGACGCGGCCTTTCGCCGCTGGTTCTATCAGCGCCGTTCGCCGGGGTGGGTGCATCGCCTGGAACGCCATAAACGCGGCGTCGCCCTGGCGCTGCTGATGACGCTGTTGGCGGTAGTGGCTTACGTTTACGTGGTGCTGCCGTGGGCGAGCAGCGAGATCGCCATGCGCATCCCCACCTCGGTGGAACAGAAGCTGGGCGAACATACGCAGACGTTCTTGGAGCAGAGCGGCTTCGCGCCCTCGGCACTGCCGGCCGAGCGGCAACGGGCGCTGCAGCAGCTGTTCCGGCAGGTGATGCCGGCCGACATGCGCCAAGAGCGCACGCCGCTCTCGCTGAAGTTGATGGCGGCGCCCGGTGCGCCGAACGCCTTTATGTTGCCGGACGGCACGCTGGTGCTCAGCGATAGCCTGGTCACCTTGTCGAAAAACGACGATGGCCTGGCGGCGGTGATGCTGCACGAAATGGGGCATCACGCTTATCGCCATCCGATGCGCATGTTGGTGCGTTCGTCACTGGTGGCGTTGACGCTGATGTGGATGACGGGTGACGTCAGCGGCATCGGCGACACGTTGCTGCAGTCCGCATCCTTCGTAAATGAGATGCAGTTTTCTCGCGGGATGGAGCGTGAGGCGGATGCGTTTGCGATAGCGGAAATGCAGCGCCAGGGGCATTCGCTGGCGGAAATGGCGGCGATCTATCGCGCGTTGGCGCAGGCGCCTGAACGAGAAAAGACCGATGACTGGGCGCTGCCGGCCTGGCTCAGCACCCATCCGGCGATGCAGGAACGGCTGGATGCGGTGAATGAGGCGATGGCGCAGCAGAAATAAAAAAGCCCCCGGTGAAAACCGGGGGCTTTTTCGTGAACCGGCGAAATTACTTCGCTTTACCCTGGTTCGCCACGGCCGCCGCTTTTGCAGCGATCTCATCGGCGTTACCCAGGTAGTAACGTTTGGTTGGCTTGAAGTTCTCGTCGAACTCATACACCAACGGCACGCCGGTTGGGATGTTCAGCTCGAGGATTTCGTCTTCGCTCAGGTTATCCAGGTATTTCACCAGCGCGCGCAGCGAGTTGCCGTGCGCCGCAACGATCACGCGCTCGCCGCTCTTGATGCGTGGCAGGATCTCTTCGTCCCAGTAAGGGATAACGCGATCGATGGTCAGCGCCAGGCTTTCGGTCAGCGGCAGCTCTTGCTCGCTCAGCGAGGCGTAGCGCGGATCGTGGCCAGGGTAACGTTCGTCTTCTTTGGTCAGCTCCGGCGGGGTCACCGCGAAGCCGCGACGCCATTGTTTCACCTGCTCGTCGCCGTATTTTTCAGCGGTTTCGGCTTTGTTCAGACCCTGCAGCGCGCCGTAGTGACGTTCGTTCAGCTTCCAGGATTTTTCGGTTGGCAACCAGGCCTGATCCAGCTCGTCGAGGATGTTCCACAAGGTGTGGATCGCGCGCTTCAGTACGGAGGTGTAAGCGAAGTCGAAAGTGAAACCTTCTTCTTTCAACAGCTTGCCTGCTGCTTTCGCTTCGGTGCGGCCCTTATCGGACAGATCAACATCATACCAACCGGTGAAGCGGTTTTCTTGGTTCCACTGGCTTTCGCCGTGACGCACCAGAACCAGCTTAGTTACAGCCATAGCTTAACTCCTTAATAATCTGACATTTCAATGATAACGAAAATCATTATATTGCCGCGGGCCGGGGCTCGGCAATCGATAGTGTCTAACCATAGCCAATTTCTTGCCGCAAAGTAAGGGCTGGAGAAAGGAAAAAGCTGAATCGTTCAGCCTGAGGCGGAAGGGGGAGAAACGGCGCGCCGAAATCGTTTCGGGCGCGCCGTGGCGTGGGGTAAATCAGGCCGATTTTTTCAGGCAGTTGCTCATGAAGGTTTTACGCGCGTCGCCCTTCAGATTCTTGGTCTTGGCGTCGGCGTTGCAGGTTTTCATCTTCTGCTGCTGCGGCGTCAGGGTTTTGCCTGTCGCAGCGGCGCCTTCGGATTTCAGACAGGTGCTCATAAAGGTGGAGCGATCCGCGCCTTTCAGCGACTTGGTGGATGCCTGCTGGTTGCAATCGGTCATGCGTTTCTGTTGGGCCGCCTGCGCCGGCGAAGGCGTTTTTGTCGCCGTCGTCGCGTCGGCCGCCATCAGATTGGTGCTCAGCATTAAGCCCGCCAGCAATGGAAGTGCAGTAATCAGACGCATAGGTGTTCCTTCAGCTATTGATTGGCCGCCATCGGCCGAAAATTGTGACGTTGCACAAGGCGTTGTGCTTATCACGGTAGCCTGAGTGTAGTGCGCGCTTTGGAATAAGGAAAGGTGGGCGCCGGCGGGGGGATAGCGCTAAAAGGTAAGCATTTATAACAAATCGCCCCCGGCCGCGCGGCGAGGGGCATGGCGGGTCAGATAGGATAAAACTGATAATGCGTGGCGCTGCGGTAGCGGCTCCCCGGCTGCAGCCAGCAATCCGGCTGCGGCCACTCGGGATGGTGCGGGCTGTCCGGCAAAAACTCGCTTTCCAGCGCCACGCCGGCATGGTTGGCATAGCTGCCGCCGTCGCGCGCCGGCGTGCCGGCCAGAAAATTGCCGCTGTAGAGTTGCAGCGCAGGCGCGTCGGTGAACACGCTCATTTGCACCTGCCCGTCGGCGGACCACAAATGGGCCGCCGGGCTTTCCAGCGCGCCGCAGATGCGGTGCAACAGAAAGGCGTGATCGTAACCGTTGACCCGCTGTTGGTCGCGATCGCGCAGGAAATCCTGCAGCAGCGTTTTCGGTTGACGAAAATCCATGCCGCTGCTGCCCACCGGCGTCAGCTCGGCGCAGGGAATGCCCTCGGCGTCGACGGGCAGATAGCGATCGGCGAACAGCTGCAGCCGTTGGGCGCGGGCGTCGGTGCCGGGGCCGTCCAGATTGAAATAGGCGTGGTTGGTCAGGTTGACCGGGCAGGGGCGATCGACCTGCGCCAGATAGCTGATTTCCAGACGATTATCGGGGGTCAGGCGGTAGCAAATCTGCACGTCGAGATTGCCGGGGAAGCCCTGATCGCCATCCGCTGAATGCAGCGCATAGCAGACCTGTTGCGTATCCTGCTGTATCCGGCGCCAGCGGCGGGCATGAAAACCGTCGGGGCCGCCGTGCAACTGGTGCGCGCCCTGATTGGCGAGCAGCGCATGGGATTTACCGTCGATGGGCAGGCTGGCATTGGCGATGCGGTTGGCGTAACGGCCGACGGTGGCGCCCAGATAGGCGCCCTGACGTTGATAGTCCGCGGCGCTGCGGCAGCCGAGCAGCAGCTCGCGTTTTTCGCCGGATGTGAGCGGCAATACCGCGGACAACCAGGTGGCGCCCCAGTCCATCAGGGTGACGGTCATGCCGCCGGCGTTTTGCAGCCGCGTCAGCTGGTAAGGCTGCCCATCGGGCGCCGCTTCCGTGCTCACCGTCAGCATGTGCCGGCCCCCTGCGAAGCCTGGCAGACGTAAAACGTTTCCCGCAATCCGCCGGTTTGCAGCGGATACTCGTGCGCCACGGCGGCGCGCACCGTTTCCACGAGGTCCTGCGGCATCAGCGCGACGATGCAGCCGCCAAAGCCGCCTCCGGTCATGCGCACGCCGCCGCGCGGGCCGAGGATCGCTTTGACAATCTCGACCAACCGATCGATTGGCGGCACGGTGATTTCGAAGTCGTCACGCATCGAGGCGTGGGACTCCGCCATCAGCCGGCCCATGCGTTGCAGATCGCCGGCCGCCAGCGCATCGGCCGCCGCCAGCGTGCGGGCATTCTCGCTGATGACATGGCGCGCGCGTTTGGCCACCAACGGATCCAACTCATGTTGACGCGCTGCAAACTGTTCGGGGCTGACGTCGCGCAGCGCCTTGACGCCAAAGAAACGCGCCGCTTCTTCGCACTGTTTGCGGCGGGTGTTGTATTCGCTGTCCACCAGCCCGCGTTGCACATTGGAGTTGATGATCACCACCGCCACGCTGTCCGGCATCGGCACCGCGCGGGTCTCCAGCGAGCGGCAGTCGATCAGCAGAGCGCTGTCGCGCCGGCCGAGCGCGGAGATCAGCTGGTCCATGATGCCGCAGTTGCAACCGACGAATTGGTTCTCCGCCTCCTGGCCGTTCAGCGCCAGCGCCACGCCGTCCAGCGGCAGCTGATAGAGCGCCTGCAGCGCCTGGCCCACCGCCACTTCCAGCGCGGCGGAGGAGCTGAGCCCCGCGCCCTGCGGCACATTGCCGGCGATCACCAGATCCGCGCCGCCGAAATCGGCGTTACGGCGCTGAAGGTGCTTCACCACGCCGCGGACATAGTCGGACCAGCGCTGGTCGGGATGGCTGACGATCGGATCGTCGAGCGAGAATTGATCCTGCTGATTCTGATAATCGGCGGCCAGCACGCGGATCTGGCGGTCGTCGCGCTTGGCGCAGGCGATAACGGTTTGGTAATCAATGGCGCAGGGCAGCACGAAGCCGTCATTGTAATCGGTGTGCTCGCCGATCAGGTTCACCCGCCCCGGCGCCTGGATGGTCAACGCCGGCGCATAGCCGAAGTGTTTGGTAAACAGGGAATGGGTAAGCGGTTTCAGGCTCATGCTTGGGCTCCGGCTTCACGGTAATGAATATCGCTGACGGCGCGCAGACGCTCTGCGGCCTGTTCGGCGGTCAGGTCACGCTGGGTTTCCGCCAGCATCTCGTAACCGACCATAAATTTGCGCACGCTGGCTGAGCGCAGCAGCGGCGGATAGAAATGGGCGTGCAGCTGCCAGTGCCGGTTGTCGGCGCCGTTGAACGGCGCGCCGTGCCATCCCATCGAATAGGGGAACGAGCACCGGAACAGGTTGTCGTAGCGGCTGGTCAGCTTCTTCAGCGCCAGCGCCAGATCGCGGCTCTGCGCCGCGCTGAGATCGGTGATGCGCTGCACCGCCGTTTTCGGCAGCAGCAGCGTTTCAAACGGCCAGGCGGCCCAGTAGGGCACCACCGCCAGCCAGTGTTCGGTGTTCACCACGATGCGTTCGCCTGCGGCCAGCTCGCGCTGCGCATAGTCCAGCAGCAGCGGGGAGGCATGTTCCCGGAAATAGTCGTGTTGCAGGCGATCTTCGCGTTCGGCCTCGTTCGGCAGAAAACTGTTGGCCCAGACCTGCCCGTGCGGGTGCGGGTTGGAGCAGCCCATCGCCGCGCCTTTGTTTTCGAACAGTTGCACCCAGGGGTAATGCTTGCCCAGCTCCTCGGTTTGCGCCTGCCAGGCGGCGACCACCTGCTCCAGCGCCGGCAGCGTCAGTTCGGGCAGGGTTTTGCTGTGATCGGGAGAGAAGCAGATAACCCGGCTGACGCCGCGCGCGCTCTGGCTGCGCATCAACGGATCGTGGCTGTCGGGCGCCGGCGGCGTATCGCTCATCAGCGCGGCGAAATCGTTGGTAAAGACATAGGTGCCGCGATATTCCGGATTGCGATCGCCGGTGACGCGCGCGTTGCCCGGGCACAGGAAACAGTCGGGATCGTGCGTCGGCAGCGTTGCCGTGGGGACGCTCTCCTGTTGGCCCTGCCAGGGGCGCTTGGCGCGGTGCGGTGAGACCAGCACCCACTGGCCGCTCAGCGGGTTAAAGCGGCGGTGTGGATGGTCGATAGGGTTAAATTCCGTCATACGGTTCCTTTCTTGGCGTCGACGAGGGTGTAATCGCTTCCAATTACCGTCTTGATACGCCCATTGCTGAACAGGGAGTGGTCAATGCGCAAAAAGATAGCATGGCTACAGCGATAAAAAGGTGATCCAACGCGAAAAATGGAATCGTTTACACTTCGGTGAAAAGTACCGGAAAGGCGGTGTAAAGCAGCGTGCAAAACGGTTGATGGCGGGGCGGTGAGGCGCTTGTGATAACGTTTTCATCCAGCCAACCGGCAGAGAAGCGCTCTCTGCCGGCGTCAGAGGTTAGGGATGCTGATACAGTGGGTAGGTGAAGAACAGCAGATGGGTCAGATTCAGTCCGAAATGGAACAGAATCGGCACCCACAGACGGCCGCTCCACATCCACGCCAGACCGTAGATCACCCCGGCGAGGGTCGCGAAGATCACCATCAGCATGCCGCCCGCCAGATGCGCGGCGCCGAACACCAGGGAGGCGACGATCAGCGCCGGCCAGGCCCCCAGCCACTGGCTGAGGCGCTGCTGCAGGTAGCCGCGAAACAGCGCTTCTTCGGCCATGCAGACGAAGAACAGGTTCGCCATGACGAAGGGCAGGATCCAGGCGGGCGCATGCAGCTCGATTTTTAATCCGCCCAGCGCCACCGCCAGCAGCAACAGCGCCGGCACGGCCAGCAGCAACGCAATCCAGCCCGCCTTGCCGCCGTTGCCGCCGCGTTCGGCGGAAAACAATGTGGGCAAGCAGGCGAACAGCAGGAACGGCACCATCGCCTTGTCGAAGTTGTAATACATGGTGAACGGCGCGCTGAGCGGGCCGGCCTTTTCGCCGTCGATCATCAGCTGGTTGTGGATGCCAGGCACCAGATGCAAGAACAGCGCCACGCAACCGGCGATCACCAACCCTTCGAGCGCGATCGCCAGATTACGCTGCGCGCGAAAATAATGACGCAGACCCGCCAGCGCCACGATGGCCAACAGGCAACCCAGGCTGAGCGGCGTCAGCACCCCATGATAAAGCCCCATGCCCGCCGAGGCGGCCAGGATCACCCAGGCTATCAGCCGGTTAAACGGCAAGAAAAATAACGAAGCAGCCAGTACGCCCCACATAATATATCCCTTTAAATATGTACACGGCGCTCAGCGCCTTTGCGGCGTGCGATGATGGCGAAATTGAGCGCTAAAGCGGATAGTAGCACACCAGAATGACGCTAAAGGTCGGGGCAGTGATGGATTTGTGCATGATGCCGGCCGACACAACCGGCGGCGATGCGGGTTAGCTTCTCATCCAGGCCTGCGAACGGGTGATTTCGGCCAGATTTTGCAGGGTATCCAGACTCTGCTGGTGGATCTCCTGCGTAGGGGCTGCGCACAGATCGTGCAATACGGTCACCTGAAAGCCGGCGTCGTGCGCCTGACGCGCGGTGCTTTCTATGGCGAGCGGCGTGCTGATGCCCGCCAGCAGCAAATGGTGGCACCGATGTTGCCGCAGCCAGGCTAACAAATTGTTACCGGAGAAGGCGCTAACCGCCGTTTTTTCAAACTGCAGATCGGTCTCTTCCTGATGCAGTTCGGGCATCCAGCGGCAGCCCGGGCCGTTTAACCGCAGCGCGCCGATCTGCTTGAGATGGTTGAACAGCGGCGAGTGAGGCGGGATGTCATGATAATCGTCGGCGAATCCCACCCGCACCCAAATTACCGGGATTTTTCGCACCCGCGCGTAGGCCGCGGCGGCATTGACGTTGGCGAGCAGGTGGGTCGCCGCCACCTGTTCACGGCAGTGGTTGGCGCGGCCTTTGGGCCCGATAAGATCCTCGATCAGGTCGATGATAATCAACGCAGCGGACATGGCGTCTCCAGAAAATGGCCTTCTTTCTTTCTATGATAAAAGGCCAAATGTGATGTGCTGCGGTGAAGTGTTGCCGGATATGTTTACGCCGCGTTTCAGGCGGAGGCCGCTTCCAGCCGCTGGTGTTGATAGCCGTAGCCGTCCTGGCCGTCGGGCACGAAGCTGAGGCGGTGGGTGATGCACTGCGGCGCATCTTCGGCATGGTGCGAAACGAACAGCAGCTGGGTGGCGCCCTGGCCGATCAGCACGTCGATGAAGCGGCGCACCAGCTGGCGATTGAGCGGATCCAACCCTTGCAGCGGCTCGTCGAGGATCAGCAGCGCCGGGTGTTTCACCAGCGCGCGGGCGATGAGCGCCAACCGCTGTTGGCCCCAGGAAAGGCTGTGGAACGGGGCGTCACCGTGGGCGCCGTCGAGCCCGAGCAGCGCCAGCCATTGCTCGGTCAGCTGCCGCTGGCGATCCGAGACCGCCTGATAAATGCCGATAGAATCGAAGAACCCCGACAGCACCACGTTGCGCACGCTGGTGTTGACGCGATAATCCAGATGCAGGCTGCTGCTGACGTAGCCGATATGGCGTTTGATTTCCCAGATGGTTTCCCCGCTGCCGCGGCGGCGGCCGAACAGTGTCAGATCGTTGCTGTAACCCTGCGGGTGATCGCCGGTGATCAAACTGAGCAGGGTGGATTTGCCGGCGCCGTTCGGGCCGACGATCTGCCAGTGTTCACCGGGGTTAACCTGCCAGTCGAGATGATTGAGGATCGGCCGCTCGTTATAGCTGACCACGCCGTCACGCAGGACGATCAGCGGACGATCCGCCGGCAGGGCCACTTTATGCGCCGGATCCTCCGTTTCCGGCAGCGCCAGCCCGCTGAGGTTTTCGCTGTGCGCCAGCTGCGCCACCAGCGCGTCCGCCATCACCTGGCTGCGCGGCCCGCGGTTGGTCAGGGTGCAGTCCGCCAGCACGCCCACCTGCCGGACAAAATCCGGTATTTCGTCGAAACGGTTGAGCACCAGCACCACGGTCTGCCCCTGGGCGGAAAGCTCGCTCAGCAGCGCGGCGAGCTGCGTGCGCGAGTGAACGTCCAGCCCGTCGAAGGGTTCGTCGAGGATCAGCAGGTCGGGCTGCGGCATCAGCGCGCGGCACAGCAGGGTTTTGCGCGTTTCGCCGGTAGACAGGTATTTGAAGCGGCGCGTCAGCAGGGCGGTGATGCCGAACTGCGCGGCCAGTCGCTCACAGCGTGCGGCGTCTTTCACCTCTTCCTGAATGATCTCCGCCGCGGTGCGGCCGGTGTCGTCTTCGTCCGCGCTGAGCAGATCGGTATTGTTGCGTTGCCACTCGTCGCTGACCATCTTTTGCAACTGTTCGAAGGAGATGCGCACCGCATGCTGAAAATCGCTGCGGCGTTCGCCGCGCAGCAGAACCAGTTCGTCGGCCAACGCGCGCGCCAGGGCGGATTTGCCGCTGCCGTTGGCGCCGACGAAGGCCCAGCTTTCACCGGCCTGGATCGCCAGCGCTTCCAGCGTCAGGGTGCGGGTATCGCTCAAGCGGAATGAACCTTGCGAAATGTGCAACGACGACATCACCTGTTCCTTTTTTTGCAATTATTTGCCTTAGAAATAGGCGCATTGCAGGGGGATGTCAATCAACAAAAACGCAACATCACGTTGCGCTTAACACAACGTGGCGACAATCACCCGATCGGCGTTGAACAAGGCGTGTACGGCGTCGCCGACGCTCAGCTGCAGGCGCTGCAGCTCTGCCGTCGTCAGGGTCGCGCACAGGGTTTCGCCGCCCGCCAGCGTCACCAGCACCTCGCTGTGTTCGGCGCCCGGCTGAATGCCGGCCACCACGCCCGCCAGCGCATTATCCGCGTCGGCGTTATCGGCCGCATTGACGCTCAGACGCACCCAGGGCGCCTTGATCAGCGCCAGCACCTCTTTGCCGGGCGTCAGTTGCAGCCGATCGGCGCTTTGCTGGGTAATGGCCGCCGTCAGGCGAGTGCTGCCGTCGTTCAGCAGGATCGCCAGATGCTGCTGTACCTGTTGGTGGTCGCGTTCGATCACTGTGCCGAAAAACTGATTGCGCGCGCTGGTTTGCAGCGAGAAGCGCGAGATGGCCGCCAGCAGGCTGTCGAGCGGCAGATCGTCCTGCTGCAGCACGTCGAAGGCTTTTTGCTGCACCTGGCCCAGCAGATCGTACAGCTGGATTAGCCGTTGGCCGTAGTGCGTCAGATGCGCGCCGCCGCCGCCTTTGCCGCCGGTGGCGCGTTCCACCACCGTTTGTTCCGCCAGTTGGTTCATCTCATTGATGGCGTCCCAGGCGCTTTTGTAGCTGATGCCCGCCAGTTTGGCGCCCTGGCTGATGGAGCCGGTGTGCTGCACCTGTTTCAGCAGCGCGATGCGGCGCGGATCGGCGAACAGCTTTTGCTGGAGTTTAAGAGTCAGAAGAATTTCGGCCTGCATAAGCGCATCCTGTCGGCGGCAAAAATCGTATTGTCGCCGATTTGGCGGCAAAGCGCCAAAGGGCACGTTTGGCCGATCACAATTTTGCCTCGCTGGCTAAAATAACTCCGATTTTAGCGATTTTTTGGGTTAGAATAACCCGATATGCGGTGAAAGGCATTTGCCGCTCAATGGGCAGTTAAGCGAGGCTATCATGTTGGAATTATTGAAAAGTCTGTTATTCGCCGTGGTGATGGTGCCGGTGGTCATGGCGCTCATTCTCGGCTTGATCTACGGTTTTGGCGAAGTGTTCAACGTCTTCTCCAAAGTGGGCCGTTCGAAAGAAAACCGCACCCAGCACTGACCGTTCCCCATCCCGATACCCGTCGGCATCGCCCGGCGGGCATTCCTCAAGTTATCTCACGCTTTGCCGATAAACCGCATGACAAGCTTTCGCGCAACGTTATATTATTTTTTATATAACGAAGAGTGATAATGCACGTTAACTTGCGGAGAAAAACAATGAAACAGCAATGGACCAAATGGGTTGGCGGGATCGTGTTGGCATCGGGCCTGGTGGCTCAGGCCTCGGCGGCGGAAAAGATCACCGTGTTCGCCGCCGCGTCGCTGACCAACGCGCTGCAGGACATCGCCACCCAATATCAAAAAGGCAAGGACGTGCAGGTGGTTTCCTCCTTCGCGTCGTCCTCGACGCTGGCGCGCCAAATTGAGCAGGGCGCCCCGGCCGATCTGTTTATCTCCGCCGATCAACAGTGGATGGATTACGCCATCGACAAACAGCAGATGGTAAAAGACACCCGCTATACGCTGCTGGGCAACGAACTGGTGCTGATCGCCGCCAGGAACGATAAACAAGACAAGATCGCCATCGACAAGCAGACCGATTGGGCCATGCTGCTGAACGGTGGCCGCCTGGCGGTGGGCGATCCGGATCACGTGCCGGCCGGCATCTACGCCAAAGAGGCGCTGGAGCATCTGGGCGCCTGGCGCGCGCTGGAGCCTAAACTGGCGCGCGCCAACAATGTGCGCAGCGCGATGGCGTTGGTGGAGCGCGGTGAAGCGCCGCTCGGCATCGTTTACGGTTCCGACGCGGTCGCCAGCGACAAGGTGAAAGTGGTGGGCGTGTTCCCGGAAGACAGCCACAAACCGGTTGAATATCCGATGGCGATTGTGAAAGATCGTCAAAATCCGACGGTCAGCGCTTTCTATACCTATTTGAAGAGCCCGGAAGCGGCCGCTATTTTCGAACATTATGGATTCACCCCGCGTAAATGATTCTGAGCGAGTACGAGTGGCAGGCGGTTGAGCTGAGCCTGAAAGTTTCCGGTTTGGCGGTAGTCTGCAGCCTGCCGTTCGGCATTCTGATGGCCTGGGTGCTGGTGCGCTGCCGTTTTCCCGGCAAGGCGCTGCTCGATGGCGTCATTCACCTGCCGCTGGTGCTGCCGCCGGTGGTGGTCGGTTATTTGCTGCTGATCGCCATGGGGCGGCGCGGCGTCATCGGCGAGCGGCTGTACGATTGGTTCGGCTTCAGCTTCAGCTTTAGCTGGCGCGGCGCCGCGCTGGCGTCGGCGGTGGTGGCGTTTCCGCTGATGGTGCGCGCCATTCGGCTGGCGCTGGAGGCGGTGGATACCCGGCTGGAGCAGGCGGCGCGCACGCTGGGCGCCAATCCGTGGCGGGTATTTTTCACCATCACGCTGCCGCTGTCGCTGCCCGGCGTCATTGTCGGCGTGGTGCTGGCCTTCGCCCGTTCGCTGGGGGAGTTTGGCGCCACCATCACCTTCGTCTCCAACATTCCCGGGGAAACTCGCACCATTCCGCTGGCGATGTATACGCTGATTGAAACGCCGGGTGCGGAGGCCGCCGCCGCGCGTCTGTGCGTGATCGCCATCGTGCTGTCGCTGGCTTCGCTGATGGTGTCCGAATGGCTGGCCCGCTGGGGCCGCAAACGGATGGGGGTGTAAATGCTGGAGCTGGATTTCTCGCAGCAGCTGGGCGACCTCAATCTCAACGTCCGCGCCGATTTGCCGGCGCAGGGCATCACCGCGATTTTCGGCCTGTCCGGCGCAGGCAAAACTTCATTGATCAACGCCATCGGCGGCCTGACTCGCCTGCAGCAGGGGCGCATCGCGCTCAATGGTCGCACGCTGGTGGATACCGCCGCGGGCCTCTGCCTGCCGCCGGAAAAGCGCCGTATCGGCTATGTGTTTCAGGATGCGCGGCTGTTCCCGCATTATCGGGTGCGCGGCAACCTGCAGTACGGCATGGCGGCCGGCATGCGCGCGCAGTTCAATACCATCGTCGAGCTGCTGGGCATCGGGCCGCTGCTTAATCGGCTGCCGCTGACGCTCTCCGGCGGTGAAAAACAGCGGGTGGCGATCGGCCGCGCGCTGCTGACGGCGCCGGAACTGCTGCTGATGGACGAACCGCTGGCCTCGCTCGATCTGCCGCGCAAACGCGAGCTGCTGCCGTATCTGGAGCGGTTGGCGCAGGACGTGAACATCCCCATCCTCTATGTCAGCCACAGCCTGGACGAGATCCTGCGCCTGGCCGAGCAGGTATTGGTGCTGGATCGCGGCGAGGTGCGCGCGTTCGGCGGGCTGGAAGCCGTCTGGGCCAGCAGCGCGCTGCGGCCGTGGCTGCAACGTGAAGATCAGAGCAGCGTGCTGCGCGTCAGCGTGATTGAGCATCATCAACGTTATGCCATGACCGCGCTGGCGCTCGGCGATCAGCGGCTGTGGGTCAGCGGCATCGACGCCGAGTTGGGCACTCAGCTGCGCATTCGCATCAATGCCGCCGACGTCTCGTTGGTGCTGCAGCCGCCGGTCAACAGCAGCATTCGCAACGTCTTGCCGGCCAAGGTCAGCGAGTGTCTGGACGTGGACGGGCAGGTGGAAGTGAAGCTGGCGGTCGGGGAACACGTGCTGTGGGCGCGCATCACGCCCTGGGCGCGAGACGAACTGGCGATCCGCCCCGGGCAGTGGCTGTACGCGCAGGTGAAAAGCGTGTCGATCAGCCGCGAGAGCCGTTAAGGCGGGCCCTCCCGGCGGGAGGGCGAAAAGACTACAGCACGCGGGTGCGGATCACCTCGGCGATGCCCGGTTGCAGGTTATCGGCGATCACCAGATCGGCGCGTTCCTTGATCGCGTCATCGGCGTTGCCCATCGCCACGCCCAAACCGACCGCTTCCAGCATGCTGATGTCGTTGTAGTTGTCGCCGAACGCCACCACCTGATCCATGCTCAGCCCCTGCGACTCCACCCATTGGCGCAGGCGTTTGCCTTTGCTGTTGCCGCCTTTGGCGATATCCACCTGATCGTGCCAGGACCATTCGCACGCCAGCCCCAGCTCTTTTTCCACCGTGTCGGCAAACTCGCGCAGCGCCGGAATATCGGCGTGCGAGGTGGCGAATTTCCAGATCGCCTGCGCGTCGTCGGCCGCCTGCGCCAGGCTGCCGACCTGCAGCAGCGTCGGGCGCTGCGCCGCAGGCAGGGTTTCGGCCCAGGCCAGCGAGCGAATCACGTGGCCGCTCGGTTCCTGATACAGCATGGCGTCGTCAACGTACATCAACCCGTGAATGTCGGTCTGTTTGAGCATCTGCAGCACCTGTTTGGCCTGCTCCTTCGCCAAGGGATCGGCGGCCAGCACCTTTTTCTGCTGAAAATCATACAGGTAAGTGCCGTTGCAGCAGATGGCCGGTGTGTCAATCTGTAGCGCCTGGTAGAACGGATGGATGGCGACGTGATGGCGGCCGGTGACCACCACCACCTGGACGCCGGCGGCGCGCGCCTGCGCCAGCGCTTCCAGCGACTGCGGTAAGATGCGTTTTTGATTGTCCAGCAGGGTGCCGTCAAGATCGAGGGCGATGACGCGGTAGCTCATAGGGTTCTCGTTATCGTTAGCCATAAAATTAATCCGATGGTACACCGGATAGCCAATGGAGAAAACCGCGTGTGCTTCCGGTGCTAAGCAGGGTTGCCATGCGACGGATGTGCGGTAAGCTAGGGACAATCGAACGGCCTGAAACCGGTTCCTCTTTTACCCTTTGCAAGGAGAACACATGAAGCAAATCGTTTATGTCGCCAGCCCGGAGAGCCAGCAGATCCACGTCTGGCAGTTGGACGACGCCGGCGCGCTGGCGCTGCTGCAAACCGTTGACGTGCCGGGCCAGGTGCAGCCGATGACCCTTCATCCGGACAAGACTCACCTGTACGTCGGCGTGCGTCCGGCGTTCGGCATCGTCAGCTACCGCATCGAGGCGGACGGCACGCTGCAGCAGGCCGGCATGGCGCCGCTGCCGGGCAGCCCGACCCATATCTCCACCGATTTGCAGGGGCGTTACCTGTTCTCCGCTTCCTACAGCGGCAACTGCGCCAGCATCAGCCCGATCGGCCACGACGGCGTGGTCACGGCGCCGATCCAACAGATCGACGGTCTGAACGCGCCGCACTCGGCGAACATCGATCCGACCAACCAGCTGGTGCTGGTGCCGTGCCTGAAAGAAGACCGCATCCGTCTGTTCAACCTGAGCCTGGCGGGCCAGCTGACGCCGCACGCGCAGGACGCGGTGGATATCGCCGCCGGCGCCGGTCCGCGCCATATGGCGTTCCACCACAACGACAAGTTCGCTTACTGCGTCAATGAGCTGAACGGCACGGTGGACGTGCTGGCCATTTCGGAAAACGGCGGCAAATACACCGTGACGCAAACGCTGGATATCATGCCGGACGATTTCGACGGCACCCGCTGGGCGGCGGACATTCATATCACGCCGAACGGCCGCTTCCTGTACACCAGCGATCGCACCGCCAGCATTCTGACCCTCTTCAGCGTCTCCGAAGACGGCGGCACGTTGAGCGTGGTCGGCTATTATCCGACCGAAGCGCAACCGCGCGGTTTCAATATCGATCACAGCGGCCGCTTCGTGATTTCGTCCGGCCAGAAGTCCGATCACATCGCGGTGCATGAAATTGATCAGGCCAGCGGTCAGCTGACTATGTTGGCGCGTTATCCGGTGGGCAAAGGCCCGATGTGGGTAAGCGTGCTGGCGAAGTAATTCGGCGGGCAGAGTGGAAAAGCGCGGTTCGGTTGAGCCGCGCTTTTTTATGGGCGGAGATCAGTTGAACATCACCGTCAGCGTGGCGCTGCCGAGGCTGTGGAAATGCACGTTAAAGCCCACCAATGCGCCGCTGGAACCTTCATCCACCTCAATGCTTTCCACGTCCAGCGCATGCACGGTGAACTGATAGCGGTGGCGTTCGCCATTCGGCGGCGCGGCGCCGCCGTAACCGGCCGAGCCGAAGTCGGTACGGGTTTGCAGCGCGGCGCTCGGCAGCGGCGCTTTGCCGGAGCCTGCGCCCTGCGGCAGCTCGCGCACGTCGGCCGGAATATTGGCCACCACCCAGTGCCACCAGCCGGAGCCGGTCGGGGCATCGGGATCGTACAGGGTGACGACGAAGCTTTTGGTGCAGGCTGGCACGCCGTCCCAGGCCAGGTGCGGCGACAGGTTATCGCCGCGGTAACCCATGCCGTTGAAGACCTGCGTCTGCGGCATTGTGCCGCCGTCCTGCAGATCGTTGCTGTACAAACGAAAAGCCATAATGACTCCCAGTTGTCGATAAACGCGGACCCTTAAGCTAGATCTTTTCGCTGGAACAATACAACCCCTTGCGCCAGCGGTGGACGGTTGATCTCGACGGTGACATGCACCAGTTCAGGATGCGCAGCCAACAGTTGGCGCACACGATCGGCGGTGAGGGCGCGATCGGCGCTGCTCAGGGCGAGGACGCAATGATATTTTCCTTTGCCGATGCGGCCTACATGCAAATCGGTCAGCGTGAGCGCGTGGCCGGAATCGGCCAGGGCCTGGCGGATGTCTTGCGCCACCGGGGCGTCCATTTCGGCATCCAGCAAAATCTTTCCGCTATCGCGCATCAGGCTATAGGCCCAGGCGGCCACCATCGCCGCGCCGACGATGCCCATCAGCGGATCGAGCCAGGCGGCGCCCCAAAGCTTGCCGCCGAACAGCGCGACGAGCGCCAGCACCGAGGTGGCGGCGTCGGCGAGCACGTGAACATAGGCAGAACGCAGGTTGAGGTCATGATGAGTGTCGTCGTGGTCATCCCCGTGATGATGATGGTGGCCGCCGCCGCGCAACAGCCAGGCGCAGAGCAGGTTGACGGCCAGCCCGATCGCGCCGATGGCGATGGCTTCGTTGTAATGAATCGGGCTGGGATTCAGCAGCCGCTGCCCAGACTGAAACAGCATCAGCGCCGCCACCAGCACCAACAACACCGCGCTGGTGTAACCGGCCAGCACTTCGATCTTCCAGGTGCCGAGGCTAAAGCGGCGATCCTTGGCCAGTCGGCGTGCTGCGCCGTAAGCCAGCACCGACAGGCCCAGGGCCAGCGCGTGCGAACTCATGTGCCAGCCGTCGGCCAGCAGCGCCATCGAGTTAAACAGCCAGCCGCCGGCGATCTCGATAGCCATCATACTGGCGGTGAGTATCACCGCCCATCTGGTGTTTCTTTCGGCCAATGGGTTACCATCGTCAAAAACGTGGCTGTGCTCGCGGGGCAAAACGGGCGCGTGAGACGTCATGGTGAAGTTCCTCAGCAAAAGATAGTGTGCTGAAATATACTATACCCCAGTATAGTAAATGACAATCAGGCGGAAATGATGAGCCATACCCACAGAGATCAAAAGAAGCTGTTGGCGCGGGTGCGCCGCATTAAAGGGCAGGCCGAAGCGCTGGAACGCGCGCTGGAGAGCGGCGGCGAATGTTCGGCTGTTCTGCAGCAGATCGCGGCGGTGCGCGGCGCGGTCAACGGTCTGATGGCGCAGGTGCTGGAAGGGCATGTGCGCGAACATCTGGCTGCCGCGGACGCTACGCCGCAGCAGCGCGAGCAGGACATCGAGCAATTGATGACCGTTTTACGTTCTTATATGAAGTAATCATGATTTCACTGAAAAAACGCACGCCGTGGTTCGGCTGGCTGCGCCGTTGGGCCAAAGGCATCAAGCGCGATATCTACGCGCTGTGGCTGGCCGCCCGTGATAAGCGCACCCCGTGGTACGCCAAGCTGATCGCGCTGCTGGTGGCCGGTTATGCGATCTCACCGATCGATCTGATCCCGGATTTTATTCCGGTGCTGGGCTATCTGGACGATGTGATCATCGTGCCGTTGGGCATCATGTTGGCGGTGCGGCTGATCCCCAAACCGCTGATGGCCGAGCTGCGCGAGAAGGCGCAAAAGCGCGTCGATAATCCCACCGGCCGCATGGCGGCGGCGATGATCATTTTACTGTGGCTGCTGTGTTTGGGATTGCTGGCCCGCTATCTGGACCAGCATTGGTAAGGCATTAACGCGCGGCGGCGGCGACGGCGGCGGTCAGGCGGCTGAGCTGGTCCGCTTCGATGATGTAAGGCGGCATCAGGTAAATCAGCTTGCCGAACGGCCGGATCCATACCCCGCGCTCGACGAATCCGCGCTGCAGCTCGGCGACATCCACCGGTTCGCGCATCTCCACCACCCCAATCGCGCCCAGCACCCGCACGTCGGCCACCTTCGGCAGCGCCGCCAACGGCAACAGTTCCCGCTTCAACTGGGTTTCGATGGCGCTCACCTGCGCCTGCCAGCGATTTTCCGCCAGCAGCGCCAGACTGGCGTCCGCCACGGCGCAGGCCAGCGGATTGCCCATAAAGGTCGGCCCGTGCATAAAGCAGCCGGCCGCGCCGTTGCTGATGGTCTCCGCCACATGGCGGGTAGTCAAGGTGGCGGAAAGGGTCATATAGCCGCCGGTCAGCGCCTTGCCCAGACAGAGAATGTCCGGCACCACCTGCGCGTGCTCGCAGGCGAACAGCTTGCCGGTGCGGCCGAAACCGGTGGCGATCTCGTCGGCGATCAGCAGCACCTGATGGCGATCGCACAGCTCGCGCACCCGCTTGAGGTAGGTCGGATGGTAGATGCGCATGCCGCCGGCGCCTTGCACCACCGGTTCCAGGATCACCGCCGCCACTTCACCGGCGTGCTGTTCCAGCAGCGCGGCGAACGGCGCGATATCCTCTTCGCGCCATTCCTCGTCGAAGCGGCACTGCGGCGCGGTGGCGAACAGGTGTGGCGCCAGATACCCCTGATAGAGGCTGTGCATCGAGTTGTCCGGATCGCAGACCGACATCGCGCCGAAGGTATCGCCGTGATAGCCGTGGCGCAGCGTCAGGATGCGCTGCCGGCGCTCGCCGCGCGCCTGCCAGTACTGCAGCGCCATTTTCAGCGACACTTCTACCGCCACCGAACCAGAGTCCGCCAGGAACACGCACTGCAGCGCTTCCGGCGTCATTTCCACCAGCCGACGGCACAACGAGATAGCGGCCGGATGGGTAATGCCGCCGAACATCACGTGCGACATCTTCTCCAACTGCTGGCTGGCGGCCTGATTCAGGCGCGGATGGTTGTAACCGTGGATCGCCGCCCACCAGGAGGACATGCCGTCCACCAGACGCCGGCCGTCCGCCAGCTGCAGTTCGACGCCGCTGGCCGATTCGATCGGGTAACAGGGTAACGGGCGGCTCATGGAGGTGTAGGGGTGCCAGATATGGCGTTGGTCAAACGCCAGGTCGGAAGCGGTGACAGACATTGTTGTAAACCAAAAAGTATTAAGATTGGTTGACAGTATATCCACAATATTTAAACTGGCGACACTTTTTCGTTTTGGAGACGCCATGATGGCCGACCGCATTCACTGGACAGTAGGGCAAGCCCAGGCCCTGTTTGACAAACCGCTGCTAGAACTGCTGTTCGAAGCGCAAACCGTACACCGCCAGCACTTCGACCCGCGTCAGGTGCAGGTCAGCACGCTGCTGTCGATCAAGACTGGCGCTTGCCCGGAAGACTGCAAATACTGCCCGCAGAGCTCACGCTACAAGACCGGCCTGGAGTCGGAGCGGCTGATGCAGGTCGAGCAGGTGCTGGAATCGGCGCGCAAGGCCAAGGCGAACGGTTCGACCCGTTTTTGCATGGGCGCGGCGTGGAAGAACCCGCACGAGCGCGATATGCCTTATCTGCAGCAAATGGTGCAGGGCGTGAAAGCGATGGGCATGGAAACCTGCATGACGCTGGGCACATTGGATGGCACCCAGGCCGAGCGGCTGGCGGAGGCCGGGCTGGATTACTACAACCATAATCTCGACACCTCGCCGGAGTTCTACGGCAACATCATCACCACCCGCAGCTACCAGGAGCGCCTGGATACGCTCGACAAGGTGCGCGACGCCGGCATCAAAGTGTGCTCCGGCGGCATCGTCGGGCTGGGTGAAACGGTGCGCGATCGCGCCGGGCTGCTGGTGCAACTGGCCAACCTGCCAAAACCACCGGAGAGCGTGCCGATCAACATGTTGGTGAAGGTGAAAGGCACGCCGCTGGCGGATAACGACGACGTCGATCCGTTTGATTTCATCCGCACCATCGCGGTGGCGCGCATCATGATGCCATCTTCTTATGTCCGTCTCTCCGCAGGCCGCGAACAGATGAACGAACAGACGCAGGCGATGTGCTTCATGGCCGGCGCCAACTCGATCTTCTACGGTTGCAAGCTGCTGACCACGCCGAATCCGGAAGAAGACAAAGACCTGCAGCTGTTCCGCAAGCTGGGGCTCAACCCGCAGCAGACCGCCACCGAACACGGCGACAACCAGCAACAGCAGGTGCTGGCCAAGCAACTGCTGAACGCCGATACCGCCGAGTTTTACAACGCGGCGCCGTGATGAGCTGGCAGCAACGCATCGAGCAGGCGCTGGCTGAGCGGCGCCTGAACGCCGCCTATCGCCGGCGACAGACCACCGAGGGCGGCAACGGCCGTCAGATCCGGCTCGGCGATCGTCTCTATCTGAACTTCTCCGGTAACGACTACCTGGGGCTGAGCCAGGATGCGCGGGTGATCGCCGCCTGGCAGCAGGGCGCGCAGCGTTACGGCGTCGGCAGCGGCGGTTCGGGCCACGTGACCGGTTTTAGCGCGGCGCATCAGGCGCTGGAAGAGCAACTGGCGGCGTGGCTCGGCTATCCGCGCGCGCTGCTGTTTATCTCCGGCTACGCCGCCAACCAGGCGGTGCTGGCGGCGTTGATGCAAAAGGGCGATCGCATTTTGGCCGATCGTCTCAGCCACGCCTCGCTGCTGGAGGCGGCGGCGCAGTCGCCGGCCGAGCTGCGCCGGTTCCAGCATAATCAACCGCAGGCCTTGGCGGATCTGCTGGCCAAACCCTGCGACGGGCAGCGGCTGGCGGTCACCGAAGGGGTGTTCAGCATGGATGGCGACGGTGCGCCGTTGGCGGAGCTGCATCGCTTAACCCGTGCGGCGGGCGCCTGGCTGATGGTGGACGACGCCCACGGCATCGGCGTGCGCGGCGAACAAGGCCGCGGCAGCTGCTGGCAGCAGGGCGTGCGCCCTGAACTACTGGTGGCGACCTTCGGCAAGGCGTTCGGCGTCAGCGGCGCGGCGGTGCTGTGCGATGAAGCGACCGCCGAGTATCTGCTGCAGTTCGCCCGCCATCTGATCTACAGCACCGCGATGCCGCCGGCGCAGGCCTGCGCGCTGCAGGCGGCGCTGGTCTGCATTCGCGAGGGCGATGACCTGCGCGCCCGGCTGCAGGCCAACATCCGGCGTTTCCGCCAGGGCGCGGCGCCGCTGGCGCTGACCCTGACGGATTCCGATACCGCCATCCAGCCGCTGCTGGTGGGGGACAATCAACGCGCGCTCGATCTGGCGACCCGTCTGCGCGAGTGCGGCCTGTGGGTGAGCGCCATCCGTCCGCCGACGGTGCCCCCGGGCGGCGCGCGGCTGCGCATTACCCTGACGGCGGCGCATCAGCCGCAGGATATCGATCGCCTGCTGGAGGTGCTGAATGACGTCAGCCAATGACACAGTGAACAAACAGGCGGTCGCCTCGGCCTTCAGCCGCGCGGCCGGCAGCTACGACGCCGCCGCCGAGCTGCAGCGTGACGTTGGCGAGCGCTTACTGGGGATGGGGAGTTCTCACCCAGGCGAACAGCTGCTGGACGCCGGCTGCGGCACCGGCTATTTCAGCCGCATGTGGCGTGAGCGCGGCAAACGGGTGACCGCGCTCGATTTGGCGCCGGGCATGCTGGACGTCGCCCGCCAACGGCAGGCGGCGCATCATTATCTGCTGGGCGATATCGAACAGGTGCCGCTGCCAGATGCGGCGATGGACATCTGTTTCAGCAGCCTGGTGGTGCAGTGGTGCAGCGATCTGCCTGCCGCGCTGGCGGAGCTGTATCGCGTGACCCGGCCCGGCGGCGTGATCCTGTTTTCCACGCTGGCGGCGGGCTCGCTGCAGGAATTGGGGGACGCCTGGCAACAGGTGGACGGCGAACGTCACGTGAACGCCTTTTTGCCGTTGACGCAGATCCGCGCCGCCTGCGCCGCCTATCGACACGAGCTGGTGACGGAGTTGCGCACCCTGAATTACCCGGACGTGATGACGCTGATGCGCTCGCTCAAGGGCATCGGGGCGACGCACTTGCATCAGGGGCGCGAGGGCGGCCTGATGTCGCGCGGCCGCCTCGCCGCGCTGCAGGCGGCTTACCCGTGTCGGCAGGGGCAGTTCCCGCTCAGCTATCATCTGGCTTATGGAGTGATTTATCGTGAGTAAACGTTGGTTCGTGACCGGCACCGACACCGAAGTGGGGAAAACCGTCGCCAGCAGCGCCTTGCTGCAGGCCGCCAACCGGGCGGGCTATCGCAGCGCCGGCTATAAGCCGGTGGCCTCCGGCAGCGAGATGACCGCCGAGGGGCTGCGCAACGGCGACGCGCTGGCGCTGCAGGCCAACAGCGGTGTGGCGCTGGATTACGACGAAGTGAACCCTTACGTATTTGCCGAACCGACCTCGCCGCATATCGTCAGCGCCGATGAAGGCCGGCCGATCGACGCGGCGCGGCTGTCCGACGGCCTGCGCCGGCTGGAGCAGCGCGCCGACTGGGTGCTGGTCGAGGGGGCCGGCGGGTGGTTTACCCCGTTGTCGGCGGAGTACACCTTCGCCGACTGGGTGCGGCAAGAGCAACTGCCGGTGATCCTGGTGGTGGGCATCAAGCTGGGCTGCATCAACCACGCGGTGCTGACGGCCCAGGCGGTGCAACAGGCCGGGCTGACGCTGGCCGGTTGGATCGCCAACGACGTGGCGCCGCCGGGGCGGCGGCATCAGGAATACCTGGCTACGCTGCGCCGTATGCTGCCCGCGCCGCTGCTGGGCGAAATCCCGCACCTGCCGCAGGCCGAACGGGCGCCGCTGGGGCAGTATCTGGATATCAGCTTGCTGGCGCAGTGAGAGGTTCTGGCTGATGAATCACAACGCCGGGTCTTATGACCCGGCGTTGGCTTTTACATGGCGGTAATACAGGCGTTATCGAGATAAAGCACGCCATTTTTCGCCAGGGCAAACAGGTTGAACGTCAGGATGACATGGGTCGCCCAGACCGGGACTTTTCGTCGATTGGCGTTGAAACGATATTCGGTGTACTCGGCGTAAGCATCGGCTTTCAAGGCGGCGTCCCAGGCTGCCGGCGCGGCTTTGGCGACGAGCGAGATGCCATTGTCCGCATGGTCCTGGATACAGGCATATTGCAGCGTCGCGAACAGATTGCCGGTACCGCCGTTGACCGTTTTCAGGGTAAAACAGGCGCCCAGCTGCTCATATTGCGCGGCGGGCACGATCACTCTCACTCCGGCGTTGGTATTGGCGTTGCCCAACTTGGTCACTTTCAGGGCATTGCTGCCGTTGACGCCCGCGCCGGCTTCGATACTGATAGTCACTGCGTCTGAGGTAAAGGGCTCGCTGATCGTGCCGCCTGTCACTTCCCAGCCAAACGGCTTAGCGGAAAAGGCGAACTCACCGTCTTTTAACTTGTTATTCACGGCGCCGACCAGCGTCTGGATCCCGGCGCCACCCCCACCGCCATCCAGTCGGCTATTGACGATGACAAAGTCGCCGGTACCGCTGAAATAGCGGCCGCTGGCGGTTCGTACGCCATAGAACTTCACGCTGTCGACGATAATCCCGCTACTGCCGGCCTCGGCGTAAAACAGCGACGCTTGTGCCAGTCGGCCGCCGGCGACGATGATTTCGCCGCCGTGTATCAACAGCGATGCATTTTGATTGGCGCTGCAACGGAAGGGAATTTCCGTAAGTGGACTATTACCGTTGTTGAATTCCATATGGCAGCCATGCAATTCAATGCTACCGGCCTCAACGTCGGCAATCGAGCCGGCATAGTCGATCGAAGTGCCGAACAGGCGGAAGGCGCCGTTGGGGTTAGCGTTGCGAACGGCCAGCCCCTGGGAATTGCCGAGGGTGCCACCGAAGAAGTTGATGCCTTCGCCGAAGTTTTGGGCGCCGCTGTTCGTTGAAGGCATATGCAGGCACTCAAAACAGCGAATGACTTCACAGGCGTAGTGGTGGGCGATATAGGCATTGGTACCGTAGTACAGGCCGTAGTAGAAGCCGGAAATATAGACGTTATTGACGGAAAAGTTGCCCAGCGGGCCTTCAGGCGAATCGAAACGGACGCCGTCGATATAGGTGTATTCGATCGTCGTTTCATCTTTGCTGTTGTTAATCCTGGCGCCGATGCCCTTTACGGTGAAATCTTTCATGATAGGCGCCGGGCGAATAGGAACGTTGTTATCCAGCGCGCCGCTGCTGGTATAGCAGCGCAGGAAATAGTTATGGTCGCTTTCCGTGCCGTTGGGGATCTCGGTAGTGATGTTGACGCCGTTGCCGTCGATATAGACGAATCCGACATTGATATCGGTTTTAGGCGCCGTCCAAAGGGCAAAAGGCGCGGCGAATCTGACAATCGCAGGGCGTTTTAACGTTTTGATGATAAAGTCTTGTGCGCCGACCAGTTCGTCGCGCGAACTGACGTAAATGCCTTCAATATTAAGACGTTCCTGCAGGCTCCAGTTTTTGTTGCGCAAATCCGCGTATTGAATAAATGCCGCGTTGTTGTCTGTCATGCTTACATCCCTCGATATTATGGTGTCGGTGTGGCCCCTATCGAGTATGAAAAGATGGCCGGCCCATGCCTATTGGGCGCAGACCGGCCGTGACTGATACAACAGCAACCTAATCGCTAACCCGAGCACTCACTCTGCCAGCCCGGCGCCGATCAGCGCCTCATCCAGCTGCGCCAGCGCGCCGTGCGCCACGGTGCGCCCGCTCTCGAGCAGACAAAAACGATCCGCCACCCGGCGCACGAACGGCAACTGATGCTCTACCAGCAAAATGGTCATGCCCAACTCATAGTTGAGTCTGCGGATCACGTTGCCGATGTCGGCGGCGATCGAGGGCGGTACGCCCGTCGTGGGTTCGTCGAGGATCAGCAGCGCCGGCTCCTGCGCCAGCGCACGACCAATCGCCAACTGGCGCTGAGCGCCTTCGCACAGATCGCCGGCGCGGCGGGTGCGCATCTGGCGCAAATTGGGAAACAGGCTGTAGATCAGCGGCGGAATGCGGTAAGGGGCGCCGCGCACGGCCATCTGCGCCACTTGCAGATTCTCTTCCACGCTCAGCTGCGAGAAGAGTTGCCGCCCTTGCGGGACGTGGCTGATGCCGAGTGCGGCGCGGCGCTCCATCGGTTGCAGCAGCAGGTTTTGCGGCGGCTGATCCGCCGGCTGCCAGGTCATGCTGCCGCTCACCACCGGCAAATGCCCCATGATGCAGTTGACCAGCGTGGTCTTGCCCACGCCGTTGCGCCCGATCAGCACTGTGCACTGGCCGCGCGGCAGCTCCAGGTTGATGTCCCACAGGGTATGATTTTGCCCGTAAAATTGATTGACCGATCTCAGACTCAGCATGTGGCATTCTCCTCATAGACATAGGCGCCCGTTCCACTCGTTGGTGGGGTGCTGCAAAGGCCGCATTGGCGGTTGATTTCCCGAGTGTGGCAATGTCCGGAACAAAATGCCGTCCCTCCGATTCGCCTGAGCAATGTCTGCGGTGGACGGAAAGACAGTCAATATGTCGTGAAAAACGACGTTTATGACGACTTGGTGTCGTTCTCGCGCTTTTACGAGGCATAGCCAGGCGGCAGTTGCACGTCGCATTCGGCAGCGCATTATGCTGTCGCGCCTCGTTCGCACGCGGGAAGATAAAGCAACTCCCAGGCCAGTTTTGCCACTGGCCGAAAAGGGGGGAGTGTTATCGCTTTGTTAACCGCCTGTCAGGCCCGACGCGCTCTGCCGCGGCGGCCTGAAAATACGCCGGGAAGTTAACCCGGACATTTTTTGCACTCTTGTGGTGCTCTCCGGCGTGGGCGTGGTGCAAGGCGTTGCGCCGCCGTCAAGCGCGATCGGCGTGAAAGGGGGCAATGCGATTTTGGCAATGGGGATTTTTAGTATTAATCGGCATAAACAAAGCGATATTTTTATGAAAAAATAACTAAAAAAGCCATTTTGGCGAGTGTAAAGGGCGAAAAGCTTTCTTTCTGTAACTCCCGCCACGGGCGGGGCGGTGAGAGTTATCCACTATTCCTGTGGATAACCTTGTGCATTAGATTTAGAAAAACGCTGTAAAGCGAGAGCCGACGCGGGTTCTGTTCGCTTTGTCCGCAATCTCGTCTTTTTATTAAAAACATTAATTATCAATAAATTAACTAAAATCAAGACGCCAGGGCATTGATCGGGTTTCTATGTGTGATTTTTCGCCGGCGTGCTATCAATAAGTTAATTTTCGGCAAGTTCTGGGGATAAATCTGTTATTGACAATAAAAATGTCACCCCGCTGTAATCTCACGGTGCAACGGCGTTGCCGCGCTGCCGGGCGCAGCGACGAATCCGCTTGAAGCTGGTTTTATATCCAGTATCATGGGCACTGGCGCAAATCGCCGACACTTTCCATAATTAGGGGCCACGTCCGGCGCAGAGCCGGCTGGCCGCCTGAGCGCGCGCATCTCCACAGGGTAGCCGAGCAATGAGTAAACTTTTCAAACTGCATTCTGATTTCAAACCGGCCGGCGATCAGCCGGAAGCCATCCGCAAACTGGAAGAAGGGTTGGAAGACGGCCTGGCGCACCAGACGCTGCTGGGGGTAACCGGCTCGGGCAAAACGTTCACCATCGCCAACGTGATAGCCGATCTGAATCGGCCGACCATGGTGCTGGCGCCGAACAAGACGTTGGCGGCGCAGCTGTACGGCGAGATGAAAGAGTTTTTCCCGGAGAATGCGGTGGAGTACTTCGTCTCCTACTACGACTACTACCAGCCGGAAGCCTACGTGCCCAGCTCCGACACCTTCATTGAAAAAGACGCTTCGGTGAATGAGCACATCGAGCAGATGCGCCTTTCCGCCACCAAGGCGCTGCTCGAGCGGCGCGACGTGGTGGTGGTGGCGTCGGTGTCGGCGATCTACGGCCTGGGCGATCCGGATCTTTACCTGAAGATGATGCTGCACCTGACCAAGGGCATGATCATCGATCAGCGCTCCATTTTGCGCCGGCTGGCGGAGCTGCAGTATTCCCGCAACGATCAGGCTTTCCAGCGCGCCACCTTCCGCGTGCGCGGTGAGGTGATCGACATTTTCCCGGCGGAGTCGGACGAGCTGGCGCTGCGCGTCGAGCTGTTCGACGACGAAGTGGAGCGGTTGTCGCTGTTCGATCCGCTGACCGGGCAGATTGAGCAGGTGGTGCCGCGTTTCACCATCTACCCGAAGTCGCACTACGTGACGCCGCGCGAGCGGATCATTCAGGCGATGGAAGAGATCAAGGTCGATCTGGCGGACCGCCGCAAGGTGCTGTTGGCCAACAACAAGCTGCTGGAAGAGCAGCGCCTGACGCAGCGCACCCAGTTCGATCTGGAGATGATGAACGAGCTGGGTTACTGCTCGGGCATCGAAAACTACTCGCGCTACCTTTCCGGGCGCGCCGAGGGCGAGCCGCCGCCGACGTTGTTCGATTACCTGCCGGCGGACGGCCTGCTGGTGGTCGACGAATCCCACGTGACCATTCCGCAAATCGGCGCGATGTTCAAAGGCGACCGCGCGCGCAAGGAAACGCTGGTGGAGTACGGTTTCCGCCTGCCGTCGGCGCTGGACAACCGCCCGCTGCGCTTCGAGGAGTTCGAGGCGCTGGCGCCGCAGACCATCTATGTTTCCGCCACGCCGGGCAAATATGAGCTGGAGAAATCCGGCGGCGATCTGATCGACCAGGTGGTGCGCCCGACCGGGCTGCTGGATCCGATCGTGGAAGTGCGGCCAGTCGCCACTCAGGTGGACGATCTGCTCTCCGAGATCCGCAAGCGTGCGGCGATCAACGAGCGCGTGCTGGTGACCACCCTGACCAAACGCATGGCGGAAGACTTGACCGAATATCTGGAAGAGCATGGCGAGCGCGTGCGCTACCTGCACTCGGATATCGACACCGTGGAACGCGTCGAAATCATTCGTGACCTGCGTCTGGGCGAGTTTGACGTGCTGGTGGGCATCAACCTGCTGCGTGAGGGGCTCGACATGCCTGAGGTGTCGCTGGTGGCGATTCTGGACGCCGACAAGGAAGGCTTCCTGCGTTCCGAACGTTCGCTGATCCAGACTATCGGCCGCGCGGCGCGTAACCTGAACGGCAAGGCGATCCTGTATGGCGATCGCATCACCGATTCGATGGCCAAAGCGATCGGTGAAACCGAGCGGCGGCGCGCCAAGCAGCAGGCTTACAACGAAGCCAACGGCATCGTGCCGCAGGGGCTGAACAAGAAGATCGGCGACATTCTGCAGATTGGCCAGCCGGTCAACCGCGCCAAGGGTAAAGGCAGGGGCAAGGCGGCGGACAGCGGCGCTCAGCTGCAGAACCTCACGCCGAAAGCGCTGGATCAGAAAATCCGCGATCTGGAAGCGCAGATGTATACCCATGCGCAAAATCTGGAGTTCGAGCAGGCGGCTGCGCTGCGCGACGAGATCCACCAGCTGCGCGAGCAGTTCATCGCGATTTCCTGACCGTTGGACGGCGCCCGCGCTGTGGGCGTCAAAATTCCTTGTCGGCCGCGTCAAAGCTGTTATGGTGTGCGGCCCGATTTGACCACGAAGAGTACCGAACATGAGCCAACACCAGTCTAAAGACCCGCTGCACGGCGTGACGCTGGAGCAACTGCTGAATAAACTGGTGGATCACTACGGTTGGTCCGAGCTGGGCGCGCGCATTCGCATCAACTGCTTCCGCAGCGATCCGAGCATCAAGTCCAGTCTGAAATTTTTGCGTCGTACGCCCTGGGCGCGTAAAGAGGTGGAAGATCTGTATATCGATATGGTCAGCCATCCCGCCCCAGCCAGCGATAATCCCTGGCTGCGCGGGCGAGACGGTTAAATTCGGTCAGCGGCGGTCGGCCAGCTCCACCAGCGCTTGATCCAGCGCCTGGCGCAGCAGCTGGCGATCGTGGCGATAAGGGATGTCGCTCGCTTCCAGCGGTTGCTGAATCACCACCCGATCCTGCACTTCACTGGCGTCCACCGCCGGGCCGACGATCAGCGCATCGATCATCCGGCGGCCGATCTTCTCTTCCATCAGCGTCAGCTTATCCTTTAACGACAGCGCCGCGGCGGCCACGCTCAGCTCGCGGCCGAGGTTGCCGATATAGATCATGCTGGCGCTGCTGCGGCGCAGCGCCTGGGTGAGATCGTCGAGCAGCAGCAGCGGCATCAGGCTGGTGAGAAAACTGCCCGGCCCAATCAGGATCACGTCGGCCTGCGCGATGGCGTCCAGCGCTTCGCGCGTGGCGTTGACCGGGGGAGACAGCATCAGCTCCTGCGGCATATGAGTCAGTTGGTCAACATTCACTTCACCGTAAACATGGTTGCCTTCGTGATCGTGCGCCATCAAATCCACCGGCTGTTCCGACATCGGGATTAACGCCGCGTCCACCTTCAACAGGCTGCGCACCAGGTTGATCGCTTCCAGCGGGCGCACGCTCAGGTGATCCAGCGCTTTCAACATCAGGTTGCCGAGGTTATGGCCGGCCAGTTCGCCGTTGCCGCTGAAGCGGTATTCGAACATCGCCGAGGCGACGCTCGGCTCGGTGATCAGCTGGTTGAGACAGTTGCGGGTATCGCCCCAGGCAATGCCGCCTTCCGAACGGCGGATCCGGCCGGTGGAACCGCCGTTGTCGGTGGTGGTAACGATGCCGGTCAGGCGGGAGCCTAAGGACGACAGGGCCGACATCACACGGCCCAGGCCGTGTCCGCCGCCCAACGCCACCACGCGGTCGAGATCGGCCAGGGTACGATTACGCATAAATTTCCTTACAAAGGGGCTGAACTGCCCGCATAAGGTAGCGGATCCGGCGTAAAAACGCGATATACCCGTTATCCTTGACGTTGCCTCTGGGGTGAACGCGCTTGCCGTCGGGAGGCGACGCCCATTATTTAGGGGATAAAGAGTGCCATTTGCGTGATTCTGGTCAATTCGCCCTCGTAAGCGATGTTTATCATGGTTTACCCGATTACGCGGCGTCTAAAAACGCTGTATAGACAGTTATATAGCGAATTAACGCGTTGGCTATCGTTGCCGATTAGCGCTAGAATTCTGCTGAAAACCACGGTTTCATTCCGGCTACTCAAGGTAGCGGGAAGAGAAATCAAACTCCTAGCCCCTGCGCCTACGTTGTTCATCCGGAACGATATGGCGCCTGGGCCGTGGCGAAGTCAGCCACCAGGGTGCAGAGGGGAAACGCTCGCATCTCCCGACTTTGGAAAGGTGTTATGGTACCGCAACTCATTGATGCTTATGAGCGCAAGTTCTATTACCTGCGCTTGTCGATCACCGACGTGTGCAACTTTCGTTGCACCTACTGTCTGCCCGACGGCTACAAGCCGAGCGGCAGCCCGAAAAGCTTCCTGTCGCTGGATGAAATCCGCCGCGTCAGCCGCGCGTTCGCCGAACTGGGCACCGAAAAGGTGCGCCTGACCGGCGGCGAGCCTTCGCTGCGCCGCGACTTTACCGAGATCATCGCCGCCGTGCGGGAAAATCCGGCCATTCGCACGCTGGCGGTCACCACCAACGGCTACCGTCTGGCGCGCGACGTCGCCGCCTGGCGTGACGCCGGTCTGACGGCGATCAACGTCAGCATCGACAGTCTGGATCCCCGCCAGTTTCACGCCATTACCGGTCAGGACAAGTTCTGCCAGGTGATGGACGGCATCGACGCCGCCTTCAGCGCCGGTTTCAGCAAGGTCAAGGTCAACGCCGTGCTGATGCGCGACGTCAATCACCAGCAACTCGGCGCGTTTCTCGCCTGGATCAAGGATCGGCCGATCCAGCTGCGCTTTATCGAACTGATGGAAACCGGCGAGGGGGGCGAACTGTTTCGCAAACACCACGTTTCCGGCGAAGTGATTCGTCTGCAGCTGGAGCAGCAGGGCTGGCAGCGCCAGGCGCGCGGACGCAGCGACGGCCCGGCGCAGGTGTTCAGCCACCCGGACTACCAGGGTGAGGTGGGTCTTATCATGCCGTATGAAAAAGACTTCTGCGCCAGCTGCAACCGGCTGCGCGTTTCTTCCATCGGCAATCTGCATCTGTGCCTGTTCGGCGAGCAGGGGGTGCCCCTGCGCGATCTGCTGGCGGACGACGGCCAGCTCGACGCGCTGAAGGCGCGCATTCAGAGCGGGCTGCTGAGCAAGAAGCAGACCCATTTCCTGCATCAGGGCAACAGTGGGATCACCCAGAACCTGTCGTTTATCGGCGGCTGACAGCCAATAGGAGCTTATTGAACCATGAGCCATGCGAGCAGCGAGTTTATTCCGGCGCATATCGCCATCCTGACCGTGTCCGACAGCCGCGGCGCGGCGGAAGACACCTCCGGCCAATATCTGCAGGAAGCGGCGCAGGAAGCCGGCCATCAGGTGGTGGATCGCGCCATCGTCAAAGATGACATTTACCAGATCCGCGCACGGGTTTCCGCGTGGATCGCCGATGACAACGTGCAGGCGGTGCTGATCACCGGCGGCACCGGTTTTACCGCGCGCGACAACACGCCGGAAGCGCTGTTGCCGCTGTTCGACAGAGAGGTGGAAGGGTTCGGCGAACTGTTCCGCATGGTGTCGTACGAAGAGATCGGCACCGCGACGATCCAGTCGCGCGCGCTGGCCGGCCTGGCCAACCGCACGGTGATTTTCGCCATGCCGGGCTCCACCCGCGCCTGCCGCACCGCCTGGGAGCGGATTATCGAAGAACAGTTGGACGCGCGCCATCGCCCGTGCAACTTCCAGCCCCATTTGAAGAAGCCCTGAGTCATGACACAGCTAACCCACATTAACGCCGCCGGCGAAGCCCATATGGTTGACGTTTCCGCCAAGGCCGAAACGGTGCGCGAGGCGCGCGCCGAAGCCTTCGTCGATATGCTGCCCGCCACGCTGGCGATGATCGTCGACGGCAGCCATCACAAGGGCGACGTGTTCGCCACGGCGCGCATCGCCGGCATTCAGGCGGCCAAACGCACCTGGGAACTGATCCCGCTGTGCCACCCGCTGATGTTGAGCAAAGTCGAAGTGCAACTGGAGGCGCAAACGGAGCACAGCCGGGTGCGCATTGAAACCTGCTGCCGGCTGACCGGCAAAACCGGCGTCGAGATGGAAGCGCTGACCGCCGCCTCGGTGGCGGCATTGACCATCTATGACATGTGCAAAGCGGTACAGAAAGACATGGTGATCGGCCCGGTGCGCCTGCTGGCGAAAAGCGGCGGCAAATCCGGCGATTTTAAGGTGAACGCATGATCGATATTCTTTTCTTCGCGCAGGTGCGCGAACTGGTGGGCACCGGCGCGCTGTCGATGCCGGCGGATTACCCGACCGTCGAGGCGCTGCGTCAGGCGCTGTGCGCGCGCGGCGATCGCTGGGCGCTGGCGCTGGAGTCCGGCAAACTGCTGGCGGCGGTCAATCAGTCGCTGGTGGCGGCGGATCACCCGCTGCGCGCCGGCGATGAAGTGGCCTTCTTCCCGCCGGTTACCGGGGGATAAGCATGGAAAACACCCGCATTCGCGTGGGCGAAGCGCCGTTCAACGTCGGCGACGAGTATCAGTGGCTGGCGCAGTGCGACGCCGACGGCGCGGTGGTGACCTTCACCGGCAAGGTGCGCAACCATAACCTCGGGGACGACGTCAGCGCGCTGACGCTGGAACACTATCCCGGCATGACCGAGAAGGCGCTGGCGGAGATCGTGGCCGAGGCGCGCAGCCGTTGGCCGCTGCAGCGCGTGACGGTGATCCACCGCGTCGGCGCGCTGTATCCCGGCGACGAGATCGTGTTCGTCGGCGTGACCGGCGCGCACCGCGGCATGGCGTTCGCCGCCAGCGAGTTCATCATGGACTACCTGAAGACCCGCGCGCCGTTCTGGAAGCGCGAAGCGACCGGCCAGGGCGATCGTTGGGTGGACGCTCGAGACAGCGATCGTCAGGCCGCGCAGCGCTGGCACGACGCGGCTAAATAACGCCTCAACAGCGGAAACAAATCAAGACCTTTGCCGCTTTCGCGCGGCCTATTCTGTGGTACGCTTATAGCAGGCGAAGCCCCGTTTACGGGGCTTCGGAATCTTGTTTACAACGCAAAAGGTAACCGTCATGGACCGATATCCACGCTCTAATGGTTCAATCGTCGAACGTGCCAACAGCGGCATTCAGGCCTACATGGCGCAGGTTTACGGCTGGATGACCTGCGGTCTGCTGCTGACGGCGTTCGTTTCCTGGTATGCGGCCAATACGCCCGCGATCCTCAACTTCATCTTCTCCAGCCAGATCACCTTCTTCGGTCTGATCATCGCCCAGTTGGCGCTGGTGTTCGTGATTTCCGGCATGGTCAACCGCCTGAGCGGCGCGGTGGCCACCTCGTTGTTCATGCTGTACTCGGCGCTGACCGGGCTGACGCTGTCGAGCATCTTTATCGCGTACACCTACAGCTCGATCGCCAGCACTTTCGTAGTCACCGCCGGCATGTTCGGCGCGATGAGCCTGTACGGCTACACCACCAAGCGCGATCTGAGCGGCTTCGGCAGCATGTTGTTCATGGCGCTGATCGGCATCGTGCTGGCTTCGCTGGTGAACATCTGGCTGAAAAGCACCGCGCTGATGTGGGCGATTACCTACATCGGGGTGGTGGTGTTCGTCGGCCTGACCGCGTACGACACGCAGAAACTCAAGGCGATGGGCGAGCAGCTGAACGCCGATGATAAAGACGGCTTCCGCAAGTACGCCATCGTTGGCGCGCTGACGCTGTATCTCGACTTCATCAACCTGTTCCTGATGTTGCTGCGCATTTTCGGCAACCGCCGCTAAATCCGTCGTCTTTCATGCCTTAGGGTATTTGGCGATCAAAAAGCTCTGCATGTGACATGCAGAGCTTTTTTTATGCGATCTTGCGGCGGAACAGCGCGTAGGCGGCGCTGCCGGTGGTGGCGGTGATCACCAGCAGCGGCCACAGGCTGCGCCAGATAATGCTGAAGCTGGCGTCCTTCAGGTAGATCTGCTTGGTGATGTCGGTGAAGTGGCGTATCGGGTTCACCCAGGTCAGATCCTGCAGCCACACCGGCATATTCTCCACCGGCGAGACATACCCCGAGAGCAGGATCGCCGGCATCATGAACACGAACACGCCGATAAACGCCTGTTGCTGAGTGGCGCACAGCGACGAGATCAGCAGGCCGAAACCGACCAGCGACAGCCCGTAGATCAACATGGTGGCGTAGAACAGCAGTAGCGATCCGGCGAACGGGATCTGATACAGGAAGATGCCGATCAACAGCACGATGCTGGCCTGGAAGCTGGCGACGATCAGCGCCGGCACCGCCTTGCCGATAAAGATCTGCCAGGTGGTGAGCGGCGAGACCAGCAGCTGTTCCAGCGTGCCCTGTTCACGTTCGCGCGCCACCGACAGCGAGGTGACGATCAGCACGCCGATGGTGGTGATCATGGCGATCAGCGACGGCACCACGAACCATTTGTAGTCCAGATTCGGGTTATACCAGTTGCGCACCACCAGTTCGCTGTTGTTGGGTTTGGCGCGCTTGCCGAGCAGCTCGTTCTGATATTCCTGCACGATCTGCTGCACGTAGTTGGCGGCGATCTGCGCGCTGTTGGAGTTGCGCCCGTCGAGCAGCAGCTGCAGCGGCGCGGTGTTGCCGGCGGCGATATCGCGTGAGAACTGCGCCGGGAAGCGGATCAGCAGCAGCGCCCGCTGGTTGTCGATGGTGGTCTTTATCTCCTGCGGATTGCGCAGCAGCAGGACATGGGAGAAGGCTTTGGCCTTGGCGAAGCGTTGGGTCAGCTCCACCGATGCTTGGCCGCTGTCCTCGCTGTAGACCGCGATGGTGGCGTTGGTGACTTCCAGCGTCGCGGCGAACGGGAACAGCAGCACCTGCAGGATCACCGGCATGATCAGGATGGCGCGGGTTTGCGGATCGCGCAGCAGCGCCTGCATTTCCTTGATGATGAGCGTCAACAGACGGTGAAACATCACTCTTTCTCCTTAATCCAGCCGGCGCTGGGTTTTCCAGGCCGTCAGGCCAATGAACACCACGGCGGAAGCGATCAGGAACAGCAGATTGATCGCCAGCACGGTGCCGACGTTGCCCGCCAGGAACAGCGTTTGCAGCGTGCTGACGAAGTAACGCGCGGGAATGATGTAGGTCACTGCGCGTACGATGGCCGGCATGCTGTCGATCTGGAAGATGAAGCCGGACAGCATGATCGACGGCAGGAAGGCGGCGTTCAGCGCCACCATCGCCGCGTTGAACTGGTTGCGGGTGAGGGTGGAGATCAGCAGGCCCATGCCGAGGGTGCTGGCGAGGAACAGGCTGCTGATCAGCAGCAGGATCAGCAGCGAACCGCGATAGGGCACGCCGAGCACCCAGACCGCCACCGCCATGCACAGCGCCATGGCGATCATGCCGAGGAAGTAATACGGGATCAGCTTGGAGAGCAGCAGCTCGCTGCGCGTCACCTGGGTGGAGAGCAGGGCTTCCATGGTGCCGCGCTCCCATTCGCGGGCGATCACCAGCGAGGTGAGAATGGCGCCGATCACCGTCATGATGATGGTGATGGCGCCGGGAATGATGTAGTGCCGGCTGATGGCCGCCGGGTTGAACCAGTAGCGCATCTGCACGTCAATCAGCGGCTTGTCGTTGCTCCCCCGATCGGCGGCGCGCTGCTGCTGCCAAACTTGCCATACGCCCTGGGCATAGCCCTGCACGAAGTTGGCGGTGTTCGGCTCGCTGCCGTCGGTGATCACCTGGATAGGGGCGCTGTCGTGCGGGCGCGCCATGCGCTGGTCGAAATCCACCGGGATCACCACCAGGCCGCGGATCGTGCCGGCCTGCATCTGCTGGATCAGCTGCTGGCGGTTATCGCTGATGGTCGGTTCGATATAGGGCGAACCGGCGAAGGCGTGGGCCAGATCGCGCGCGTCTTCGCTCTGTTGCTCCATCAGAATGCCCAGATGCAGCTTGCTGGAGTCCAGGTTGATGCCGTAGCCGAAGATAAACAGCAGCATCAGCGGGATAACGAAGGCGATCAGGCCGCTGCTGGGATCGCGCAGTATTTGCCGCGTCTCCTTCAGGCACAGCGCGCGCAGTCGGCGCCAGGAGAAGCCGCCGTCGTCGATTGGGGCTCGGTTGTCGCTCACCGCGGTTCCTCCTCGTCGTAGCCCTGCACCAGTTCGATAAACGCCTGTTCCATCGAGGGGTTGGGGTTGTCGTCGCGCGCTACCTGTTGTTTGAGATCGTCCGGCGTGCCGGCGGCGATGATCTTGCCGCGATACACCAGGCCGATGCGGTCGCAGTATTCCGCCTCGTCCATAAAGTGGGTGGTCACCATCACCGTGACGCCTTTGTCGACCATGCCGTTGATGTGCAGCCAGAACTCGCGCCGCGTCAGCGGATCGACGCCGGAGGTCGGTTCGTCGAGGAACAGAATATCCGGTTCGTGCATCAGCGCGCAGGCCAGCGCCAGGCGTTGCTTGAAGCCGAGCGGCAGGGCATCCGGCGTCTGATCGAGGATCGGCGCGAAGTTGAAGGCGCGGGACATCTCGTCGATTTTGTCGCGCTGCGCCTTGCCGCTCAGGCCGTAGACGCCGGAGAAGAACTTCAGGTTCTGCGCCACCGTCAGGTTGCCGTACAGCGAGAATTTTTGCGCCATGTAGCCGAGGCGTTGGCGCGCCTTGCCGGAACTGGTCTTCAGATCCATCCCCAGCACCAGCGCCTTGCCGCCGGACGGCACCAGCAGGCCGCACATCATTTTGAAGGTGGTGGACTTGCCGGCGCCGTTCGGGCCGAGCAGACCGAAGATTTCGCCGCGCCGTACCTGAAAATCGACGTGATCGGTGGCGGCGAAATCGCCGAATTTCTTGGTCAGCTGCACCGCTTCGATCACCGTTTCACCGCTTTCTCCGTCAACGGTCGGCATGATCTCCGCCAGCGCCGAGCGATGGTTGGGGCCGCCGCCGAGCAGATCGATAAACGCATCCTCGAAGCGCGGATCCGCTTCGTCCAGTTCGGCGTCCGGCAGATCCAGCGCCTGCAGCAGCTGCCGGTGATCTTCGCCTTCTTTCAGGATCAGGCGCAGGTACTTGCCCTGGATCACGCCGTCGGTGACCGCCGGCAGGCAGATCGCCCGCTGCAGCAACGATCGATGGCTGCCGGGCGGCGCGGCGATCAATACCGTGCGTCCGGCCATGCGCTGGGTCAGATCCTGCGGCGCGCCGCTGAACAGCAGCTCGCCCTCGTTGAGCAGCAGCACTTCGCGACACTGCTCGGCCTCGTCGAGATAAGAGGTGCTCCACAGGATCAACATGCCGTCATTGGCCAGCTCGTGCACCATGCGCCACAGCTCGCGGCGCGAGATCGGATCGACGCCGACGCCCGGTTCGTCCAGCAGCAGCACCTGGGGTTCGCCCACCAGCGTGCAGGCCAGTCCCAGTTTTTGCTTCATGCCGCCGGAAAGCTTGCCCGCTAGACGCTCGGTGAAGCGGGTCAGATCGGTGAATTTCAGCAGCCGTTCGAAGGTCTGGCGGCGAAGATCGCCGGTGACGCCGCGCAGATCGGCGTACAGCGTCAGGTTCTCCATCACCGTCAGATCCTCATACAGCCCGAACTTCTGCGGCATGTAGCCGAGGATCGCATGCAGTTGGCGATCCTGGCCGATCGGATCCAGCCCGGCGACCCGCAGTTTGCCGCTGCTGGGCTTCAGCAGCCCGGCCAGCATGCGCAGCAGGGTGGTTTTGCCGGCGCCGTCCGGGCCGACCAGCCCGATGACCGCGCCGCTGCGCAGGGTGGTGGTCAGGCTGGCGACCGCCGGTTTCTCAAGCGACGGGAAGCGCTTTTCCAGCCCTTCCAACTCGATGGTGTGCGCCTGTTCCATGGCCGGCCTCAGGGTTTGGCGAAGCGCAGGGTGACCGGCATGCCCTGACGCAGCGCATCGTCGGCGTCGGTGACGATCACCCGCAGGCGGTACACCAGATCGGTGCGCAGATCCGGCGTTTCAACGCTTTTCGGCGTGAACTCTGCGGTTGGCGAGACGAAACCGATCTTGCCGTGGTAAGGCTTGTCGGGGCGGCCGTCGGTGTAAATTTCCAGCTCGGTGCCGGGCACCGCCTGGTTCAGGCTGGTCTCGTTGACGTAGGCGCGCACCCACACCGGCCGGGTCAGCGACAGGGTGAACACCGTGCCGCCGGCGCCGAGCATGGTGCCCGGCTCCACCGCGCGGGTCAGCACCGTGCCGGCGGAAGGGGAGAGCAGCGTGGCGTCTTGCAGGTTCAATTGCGCCTGCGCCAACGCCGCTTCGCTTTGCGCCACCTCGGCCTTGGCCTGTTCAATCTCTTGCGGGCGGTTGCCGCTGCGGTATTGCGACAGTTTGTCCTTCGCCGCCTGCAGGTTGGCCTGCGCCTGGTTGCGGGCGGTGCGCGCATCCTCCAGCGCGTCGGCGGAGGTGGCGTTTTTCGCCCACAGCCCCTGCTGGCGCTTCAGGAAACTGTCGGCGTAGGCGAAAGCGGACTGGCGCTGCGCCATTTCTGACTGCACCTGGGCTATCTCTTCGCTGCGATAGCCGGCCTGCAGCAGCGACAGTTTGGCGCGCGCGCTGCCGACGTTGGCTTCGGCCTGTTGCAGCGCATTGCGGTAGGGAGCATCGTCCAGTTTGCCGAGCAGCTGGCCCGGCTGAACGGTATCGCCTTCATCCACCGTCAGCGACGCCAGGCGGCCGTCGACGCGAAAGCCGAGGTTGACCGTGCGGATATCGACGTTGCCGTACAGCGTCAGCGGCCGCTCCTGCTGTTGTTGGTAATGCCATACCCCGTAAGCGACGGCCGCGATCAGCAGAATCAACAACACGATCAAGGCACTGCGTTTTTTGTTCATAACACTCCCTGCCTGAATTTACGCGCCGTGACGTTGGCGCAGCCCAATAACTAAAATCTCGATATGCTCGCTCAGCACCGCCGCGATTTGCGCCGCTTCGCCCTCGCCAATCTCTTGCCAGCCGGCCTGACGGCGGATGGTCTCCCGCGCTACGCGGAACGACAGCACCTCGCCGATCAGCGCATGGGTATGCAACACGAGGCGGGCAGCGCGTTCGTCGATGCCGGTGGCGGCCGACAGCAGGCGGCACAGCCGTTCGTGCATCGGCGCGATCACCTGGCGGTGGATCAGCGGGTAGGCGTCGGTTGGGGCGAGCTGTTCGCGCGACATGATTTTGCTCAGATTCAGCGTGTGCGGCTGGGTCATCAGTTCGCTGAAGGCCAGCAGGCCACGCTGCAGCAAACGCAGCGCTGCGTCGGGCGATCGCTGTGCGGCAGGCTGCTGCCCAAAGCGATCGGCCTCTTCGGCCAGCGGGGCGAACGCCTGCTGGATGAAATCGGCGAGCGACTGCGCCACGGCCAGATACAGCCCCTCTTTGGAGCTGAAGTAGTAGGTGATGGCGGCGATATTCTGGCCGGCGCGCTGGGCGATATCGCGGGTGGTGGCGCCCTGCAGGCCGAATTCGCCGAACAGGTCGGTCGCCGCGGCGAGCAGTTGCCGACGCGTTTGCTCGCCGCGCGCCCGGCCGGCGGCCTGATGAGGGACGGAAGCTGGCATGGGGCACGCTCAAAGTTAATCAATCATATGATTAACTTTATGCCAGATTGTTTAAAACGCAACCGCTAACCACAATGAGTTATGTGACCGACTTCAGATAATGCTGAATTTACGGCAGATTGTGCTCTCTGCACGTAAAAGTGCTTTTTATTGCGCGACTTCTGTTACAATCGCCGCCTGGTGCACTGCAGTTTGTGCCAATCCCTCGTGGTCATGCTTAATGCCCCGTCTGATCATCCTCCCAGGAAACTGCACCGAACACTGTTAGGTTAGGGGGGATCTGGAGTTTTTCTCTTTATGTCATTTGAAACCCTCGGCTTAAGTGCTGAAATTGTGCGCGCTGTTGAAGAACAGGGCTATCGCGAACCGACGCCAATTCAGCGTCAGGCTATCCCTGTCGTGCTGGAAGGTCGTGACCTGATGGCCAGCGCCCAGACCGGCACCGGTAAAACCGCCGGTTTTACCCTGCCGCTGTTGCAGCTGCTGAGCAAGCATGACCATCCGGTCAAAGGCCGTCGCCCGGTGCGCGCGCTGATCCTGACGCCAACCCGTGAGCTGGCGGCGCAGATCGGCGAAAACGTTGATGCCTACAGCAAACACCTGCGCCTGCGTTCGCTGGTGGTGTTTGGCGGCGTGAGCATCAACCCGCAGATGATGAAGCTGCGCGGCGGCGTCGATATCCTGGTGGCGACGCCGGGCCGTCTGCTGGATCTGGAACATCAGAACGCGGTTGACCTGTCCAAAATCGAAATTCTGGTGCTGGACGAAGCGGACCGCATGTTGGACATGGGCTTTATCCACGACATCCGTCGCGTGCTGGCCAAGCTGCCGGCCAAGCGCCAGAACCTGCTGTTCTCCGCAACCTTCTCCGACGACATCAAGGCGCTGGCCAACAAACTGCTGCATAACCCGGCCTCGGTGGAAGTGGCTCGCCGCAATACCGCGTCCGAGCAGATCGAGCAGAGCGTGCACTTCGTCGACAAGAAGCGTAAGCGGGAACTGCTGTCGCAGATGATCGGCGAAGGCGACTGGAAACAGGTGCTGGTCTTTACCCGCACCAAGCACGGCGCCAACCACCTGGCGGAACAGCTGAACAAAGACGGCATCACCGCCGCGGCGATCCACGGCAACAAGAGCCAGGGCGCCCGAACCCGTGCGCTGGCCGATTTTAAAGACGGCCGCATCCGCGTGCTGGTGGCGACCGACATTGCGGCGCGCGGTCTGGATATCGACCAGTTGCCGCACGTGGTGAACTACGAGCTGCCTAACGTGCCGGAAGACTACGTGCACCGCATCGGCCGCACCGGCCGCGCGGAGCGCACCGGCGAAGCTATCTCGTTGGTGTGCGTGGATGAGCACAAGCTGCTGCGCGACATCGAACGTCTGCTGAAGCGTGAAATTCCGCGCATTGCGCTGCCGGGCTACGAGCCGGATCCGACCATTAAGGCCGAGCCGATCATCAACGGCCGCCAGGGCGGCGGACGCGGTGCGCCGCGCGGCAACGGCGGCGGCCAACGTTCCGGTAACGGCGGCGGTCAGCGCAGCGGTAACGCCAACGGCGGCCAGCGTGAAAACCGTGGCAACGGTAACGGCAACGCTCGCCCGCAGGGTGATGGCCAGCGCCGTTCTGGCGCGCCGGCCTCGCGTCGCCCGCGCAACCGCAAACCGGCCGAATAAGCCCGATTGCGCAAAAGCAAGCCGCCTGTATGGGCGGCTTTTTTTTGCCTGGCGGAACGGCATTTTCGTACTAGGCTGGACGGTGGCTACCCCTACATTCCAGGAGACGGAGATGAAATTGAAGTGCGCAATTCTCGATGACTATCAGCAGGTGGCGCTCAACATGGCGGATTGGTCAGCGCTGACCGATCGGGTGGTGGTGTCGGCCATCAGCGCGCACTTTACCGATGAGGCGGAGCTGGCGGTGCATCTGCAGGAATGTGACATTCTGGTCATCATGCGCGAGCGCACGCCGATAACCGCCTCGCTGCTGGCGCGGTTGCCGCAACTGAAACTGCTGATCACCTCCGGCATGCGCAATGCCGCTATCGATCTGGCCGCCGCCGCCGAGCGCGGCGTGGTGGTGTGCGGCACTGCCAGCGGGTCGGCCGCGCCGATGGAGCTGACCTGGGCGCTGCTGCTCGGGCTGGCCAAGCATATCGTGCCGGAAAGCGCAGGGCTGCGGAACAACGGCCCGTGGCAGTTGGGCTTGGGCGTCACGCTGCAGGGGAAGACGCTGGGGCTGCTGGGGCTGGGTAAGATCGGCGGCCAAATGGCCAAGGTGGCGCAGGCGTTCGGCATGCGGGTGCTGGCCTGGAGCCAGAACCTGACGGCGGAACGGGCAGCGCAGGAAGGCACCCTGCTGGCGCCGTCCAAGCGGGCGCTGTTCGAGCAGAGCGATTTTGTCTCCATTCACCTGGTGCTGAGCGATCGCAGCCGTGGGTTGGTGGGGCGCGACGAATTGACGGCGATGAAACCCACCGCTTACCTGATCAACACCTCGCGCGCGGGGATCGTCGATCGGGCGGCGCTGGTGGACGTGCTGCAACAGCGGAAGATCGCCGGCGCCGGGCTGGACGTGTTCGAGACGGAGCCGCTGCCGGCCGACGATGTGTTTCGTCAGCTGCCCAACGTGCTGGCGACGCCGCATGTGGGTTACGTGGCGGAGGACAACTACCGCGCCTACTTCACCGAGGCGGTCGAGGACATTGCGGCGTTTCTCGCCGGCCAACCGATCCGTCGGCTGGGCTGACGGCGTTTTTAATGCCCGCAGAGGCTTGTCTGGCGCGGGCATTCACCCGTATCATTGCGGGTCTTTTTTTAGCTGGGATTGGTCATGCGCGTATTATTGGCTCCGATGGAGGGCGTTCTCGACTCTTTGGTGCGTGAATTACTCACCGAAGTGAACGACTACGATCTGTGCATCACGGAATTTTTGCGCGTGGTCGATCAGCTGCTGCCGGCCAAGTCGTTCTACCGGCTGTGCCCGGAGCTGCGTCACGCCAGCCGCACGCCGTCGGGCACGCTGGTGCGGGTACAGCTGCTGGGGCAGTACCCGCAGTGGCTGGCGGAGAACGCCGCGCGCGCGGTGGAATTGGGCTCTTACGGCGTCGATCTCAACTGCGGCTGCCCGTCCAAGCTGGTGAACGGCAGCGGCGGCGGGGCGACGCTGCTCAAAGATCCGGAATTGATCTACCAGGGCGCCAAGGCGATGCGCGCGGCGGTGCCGGCCCATCTGCCGGTCACGGTGAAGGTGCGCCTGGGCTGGGACTCTTCCAATCGCAGCTTTGAAATCGCCGATGCGGTGCAGCAGGCGGGCGCCAGCGAACTGACGGTGCACGGTCGCACCAAAGAGGACGGCTATAAGGCGGATCGCATCAACTGGGCGGCGATCGGCGAGATCCGTCAGCGGCTGAGCATCCCGGTTGTCGCCAACGGCGAGATCTGGGATTACCAGAGCGCGCAGGATTGCCTGCAGACGACCGGCTGCGACGCCATCATGCTGGGGCGCGGCGCGCTCAACGTGCCGAACCTGAGCCGGGTGGTGAAATATAACGAACCGCGCATGCCCTGGCCGCAGGTGGTTGAGCTGCTGCAAAAATACGTCCATCTGGAAAAGCAGGGCGACACCGGCCTGTATCACGTGGCGCGCATTAAACAGTGGCTGGGTTATTTGCGTAAAGAATATGATGAAGCAACTGAACTGTTCAGCGAAATACGCGCGCTGACGACGTCCGGGGATATTGCGCGCGTCATCTGCCGCAGCTGAAAATAAACCCGCGCGTGGCGGGTTTATTTAAATCGGCATTATCAGGCGGCTTTATCAAGTCTGTTTAATTCTATCTCGATATCCTGAATGGTTTTTTCCAGTCCTTCCAGACAGGCGCCCTGTTTATTCAATAGGTCGTTAATGGCTTCGGCGAATGCCTTATTTTTGCATTCCCCCTGATCGAAGGCCAGCCAGTGTGCGGAGAGCGTCTCGATATTCGACTGCGCGTAGTGGCGCATTTCCTTCAGCTGGGAAGCGACATTGCGTAAATTATCCAGCTGCGCCTGTGCATTTGCATTGTTGCTCATGAATTTCTCCTTGAGTTGGCCGTTAAATAATTTCGACTGCGGGATCAAGCTTACCCCATTTAAATAAAAATATCACCCTGAGTGGTCTGGGTGGTTATTTTTTGGTGGGTGTGACTATATTTATTGTTCGGTTGAACAAGGACTTGGGTGGAATTGTAAAAATAGATAAATAAGGTGTTTTTGGCGATTATTTTCGGCCATCCCGTTCGGGATGGCCGTTATTCTACCCCTTAAGCGTGAGGCCGACTATGCCGCGTCCGCCAGCATAAACATGCCGTAGGGGTGAATTTCCAGATAATACTGCTCGCCGACGTTCGGTTGCAGGCGGGTGGCGTTAACCTGCAGCAAAATCTGTTGCCCGTGCCACGCCACCGTCACCTCATACTGCGGCCCCATGTAGGCGACATGCTGGATCTCGCAGCGCTGGCTTTCATCGCCATGCTCGCTCAGCGTGATCGCTTCCGGCCGCACGCCCACCGTGCCGGCGCCCTGGGCGGCAAAGTGCGCGGGGCGCGGCAGGCGATAGCCGCTGATATCGACATGATCGGCGCTGAAGCTGGCCGGGAACAGGTTGGCGTCCCCCATAAAGCTCGCCATAAAGCGCGAGGCGGGTTGCCGATAGAGATCCTGCGGCGAGCCCATCTGCATGATATGCCCCTTGTTCATCACCAGTACGGTGTCGGAGACTGCAAAAGCCTCGCTCTGATCGTGGGTGACGTACAGCGACGTGATATCAAACTGCTTTTGCAGCTCGCGGATCTTTTCGCGCATGCTGCGGCGCAGGTTGGCGTCGAGGTTGCTCAACGGCTCGTCGAACAGCAGCACTTTCGGCTTGAGGATCAGCGCGCGCGCCAGCGCCACGCGCTGCTGTTGGCCGCCGGAGATCTGATCGACATAGCGATCGTCGAACCCCGCCAAGTCCACCATCGCCAGCGCTTCCTGCACGCGCGCTTTCACTTCGGCGCGCGGAATGCCGAGCATCTTCAGGCCATAGCCGACGTTCTCCCCCAGCGACATGTGCGGGAACAGGGCATAAGACTGGAATACCATGCAGATGTCACGCTGCTGGATGGAACGATGGGTGACGTCTTCACCATCAATGAATATCTGCCCGTCGCTCGGTTTTTCCAGCCCGGCGACCAGGCGCAAAATGGTGGTCTTGCCGCAGCCGGAAGGGCCGAGTAGCGTCACCATTTGCCCCCGTGGGATGGTGAGCGTGATGTTATCGATTACCGTGTTGCTGCCGAACCGTTTGGAGACGTTACGCAGTTCAACGAAATTTTTCTGGCTCATCATGGGCTCCATTACGCCTGGTTTTTGGCTTTTGAACGGGAGATGCGTGCCTCGCCGATCAGCCAGTCAAAGAGGAAAATAATCGCCAGCATCACCACGATCAGAATTGAACCGTAGGCGATCGCCACGCCGTATTCGCCGTCTTCCACGCGGTTGAGGATGTAGGCGGTGGCCACGCGGGTATCGGGGGTGACCAGGAAGACGATGGCGCTGACGGTGGTGATGGCGCGCACGAAGCTGTAGATCAGCGCCGACAGGATAGCCGGGCGCAGCAGCGGCAGCAGGATGTGCGTGATGGTGCGCAGCGAGCCGGCGCGCAGGCTGAGCGAGGCTTCGTCCAGCGATTTGTCTATCTGGCCCAGCCCGGCGATCCCGGCGCGAATGCCCACCGGCACGTTGCGCATCACCATCGAAATAATCACGATGGCGGCCGTCCCGGTGAGGTACACCGGCGCGCCGTTAAAGGCGAGAATGTAAGAGACGCCCGCCACGGTGCCCGGCACCGCAAAGCACAGCATGGTGGTGAACTCGATGGTCTTTTTGCCCTTGAACTGCTGGCGCACCACGATCCAGGCGATCAGCAGGCCGAACGCGGCGGTGATCGGCGCGGCGATCCCGGCGTACAGCAGCGTATCGAGCAGCGAAGGCCACGCGCCGTCGCTCATGCCCTGGCCGAACAGCTTGATGAAGTTATCCAGCGTCAGCGTGTAATCCACCCCCCAGTTGACGGTGAAGCTGCCGTAGAAAATGCTGCCGTAAAGCAGGGCGTTAAAGGCTATCCACACCGCCAGCAGCGCGATCACGCTCCATACCAGCGTGACCGGCAGCGGCTGTACGTCGCCGCGATAGGATTTGCCGGACACGGTGACGTAGGAACGCTTGCCGATCCACATATACTGGATGCAGAACACCAACAGCGAGAACAGCAGCAGGAAGGCGCCGAGGGTGCTGGCGGCCTGATAATCGAGCTGTGAACCGGTAATGTAGAAATAGATTTGCGTCGCCAGCACGTCGAAGTTGCCGCCGAGCACCAGCGGGTTGCTGAAATCAGCCAGCGATTGCACCACCACGATCAGAAACGCGTTGGCCAGCGCCGGTTTCAGCAGCGGCACGAACACGCCGTTAAAGGTTTGCCAGCGGCTGGCGCGCAGGGTGTAGGAGGCTTCTTCCAGCGAAGGATGAATGGTCTTGATCGCGCCGTCGAGGATCATGAATGCCATCGGAGTGAACGCCAGCACCTGCGCCAGCCAGATGCCGGTAAAGCCGTACAGCCAGTTGGTGTTGGTCAAACCGAACCAGGCCACCATCCACTCGGTGACGTAGCCGGAGCGCCCCATCATCAGCGTGATGCCCAGGCCGACGACGAACGGCGGCGTGACGATGGGCAGGATGGAGAAGATGCGGCCGATAATGGCGCTGCGCCTGGCGACGCGGGTGGTGTAAATCGCCAGCACCAGGCCGAAAAAGGTGCAGCCGGCGCCCACAGCGATCGACAGGGCGATGGAGTTGAGGATCACCTGAATGATATGCGCCTGCGACAGCACGTTCATAAACGCCAGCGGCGCGAACGCGCCCGTCTGGTCGGTGAACATCGGAATGAAAATCGCGATGCTCGGCCAGACGATAAAGACGCCGATCAGCGCCACGATGGTGACCAGCGCGCCGATCACGAAACGGTCGCCCCCCAGCCAGTCGAGGCGGGTCAGCGCCAGCGTCATGATGGCGCCCAGCGCGGTCAACTGCACCAGGGTGGCGTAGCCTAAACCGCGTCCCGCCACCGTGGCGCTGACAACGATAAAGGCCATGCACAGCAGCGCCCAGCCGGCATCGAGCGCGTGGCGGCGCCGCTGCTCACGGCCCGCCGCAGCGTAAGGGCGCAGCAGCAGCAGGCTCGGCAGCAGGCACCAAAGCCAGCTGATATTGCGGTGTGACCAGCCATAGGCCGCGAGGATCTCTTCGCCGGTGGACTCCAGCAGGCCGTAATCCAGGCTCCAGCTCGGCAGCAGGGCGAACGCCAGCCAGCCAAGCAAAACCCAAAGGGATATCGCATCTCGTTTTTTCACGAGATGGAGTGCATGTGTATGTGACATAAGTTTCCCGGATGTTCAGGCCGGGCAAGCCGTGAGGCTTACCCGGCAACAGGCGCAGAATGTGGGCTTATTTACCCATCTTGACTTCGCTGACCCATTTATTGATCAGCGCCTTGCGGACGTCGGTCGAACCGTACTTGTCCATGTCGTAGTTGATCAGCTTCAGGTCGTCGAGCTTCAGCGAGTTCGGCGAGGTGTCGGCGGTGGTGTTGGTCAGGATCTGATAGGACTTGCCTTGCTTCCACGCCAGCTCCTGCGCCTCTTTCGACAACACCCAGTCCACGAACAGCTTGGCGTTGTCGAGGTTGCGCGCGCCTTTGAGGATGCTGACGCCGCCGATTTCGTAGCCGGTGCCTTCGCAAGGCGAGATCAGCTCCAGCGGCGCGCCCTGTTCCTTTTCGAGCGAGTAGTCATGCAGGAAACCGATGCCGATCGCCGTTTCACCGCGGGCGGCGTTGCGCGCCGGGGCAATGCCGGATTTGGTGTACTGCGAGACGTTGGCGTTCAGCTGCTTGAGGTAATCGAACGCCTGATCGTCTCCCCACAGCTGGGCAAAGGTCGCTAGCGCGGTGTAGGCGGTGCCGGAGCTTTGCGGATCGGCGATTTGAATCTCGCCTTTGTATTCCGGTTTGGTCAGGTCTTTCCAGCACTTGGGCACCGGCAGGTTTTTCTCTTTCAGGCGCTGGGTATTGACGCCAAAGCCGAGAATGCCGACGTAGACCGCCGAGGAGTAGTTGCCTTTCAGCTTGGCCGGATCGCGGAATTGCGTCATCACCTGGTCGAGATTCGGCGATTTGTACGGCTGCAGCAGCCCCATTTCACCGGCCTGGGATTGCGGATCGAGCGTGCCGCCGTACCAGACGTCCGCCTGCGGGTTCTTCTTCTCGGCGTCCACTTTCGCCAGCGTACTGCCGGATCCGTTGCGGATGAACGCGGTTTTCACGTCATATTTCTCGCCAAAGGCTTTGGTTTCCGCTTCGCACATTTCATTGGTGGCGCTGCAGTAGACCACCAGGCGGCCCTTGGCGTGCGCGGCGCCGCTCAGCGTGGCCAGCGCGATGCCGGACGCTATCAAGGTAGTGACCCACGTTTTTTTCATTGTTTTATCCTTCTCTCGGTAGAGGTGGTAACGCTCGCCATCAGCAGCGGCATCAGCAATAAACCCATAAGAACGGCGGCGATCGACAGCAAACTGAACATGCCTGACCAGCCGTAGCCTTCGATGACCCGCGACAGCGGCCAGCCCGCCAGCGCTGCCCCCAGGTAGGCGAACAGGCCGAGAAAGCCGGTGATGGAGCCCGCGGCGCCTTTGTGCCCGCATTCCACGGCGGCGAGGCCAATCAGCATCTGTGGGCCGAAGACAAAAAAGCCCACCGTAAAGAAACAGCCCGCCAGCAGCGTGTAGTGATGCACCGGCGCCAGCCACAGCGCGGCGACGGAAACCATCAGCCCGAGCGTGAACAGCAGAATCATCGGCGCGCGCTGCCCGCCGAACAGCACATCCGAGCCCCAGCCGGCGAACAGCGCGCCGAGCAGGCCGCCTATCTCGAACAGCATCACCGTCGCATTGGCGCTGAGCAGGTTGACGCCGTGGCTTTCCGTCAGCCACAGATTGCCCCAGTCGTTCAAGGCGATGCGGATCAGATAGACCAGCACGTAAGAGACGCCGAGCAACCAGATCATCGGGTTGTTCAGCATCGTGGCGCGCAACATTCGCCACAGCCCCATCGGCGGGCTTTGCTGTTCCTGGCGCAGCTCCAGCGGATCGTGGCGCCACTGGCCGACCGACGGCAGGCCTTCTTCCTGTGGCGTGCCTGTCAGCTGCCGCGTGAGCCAGATGCCCAGCACCATGCTGACGGCCCCCGGGATCAACATCGCCGCCTGCCAGCCCCAGCGCTGGGCGGCGAAGGCGCTGATCAGCGGCACAATCGCGCCGCCGAGGTTGATCGACATATTCCAGCAGCCCCACCAGAAGCCGCGTTCGTTGCGCGAATACCAGTGGGTCAGCAGCCGCGCGCAGGGCGGCCAGCCCCAGCCCTGAAAGAAGCCGTTCAGCGCCCAGACCGCCAGCAGCAGCGTCAGCGATTCGCCGAAGGCGAATGCCACGTTCAGCAAACCGGTGGCGAACAGGCCGATCCCCATAAACCCGCGCTGCCCATGGCCGTCGTGCCACAACCCGGCGACGAATTTTGACAGGCCGTAGCTCAGATAAAACAGCGAGCCGAGCAGGCCGATGTCTCCTTTATCCAGCCCCAAATCCGTTTGCAGCGCCGGCAGCACGTAATTCACGCTTTTGCGCGTCAGGTAAAAGGCGGCATACCCGATGACCATGTACAGCAGCAGCCGCGGGCGCAGCGCGCGGTAGCGATGATCGATTTCAGATGCCGAGCGTGCTTGCATAGCCGCCTCCCTGGTGCTGACTATAAGAAGGTGAAAAGGAAAGGGGATGAGAGAAAGTCCGGAGTGGCTAAGACTTTTTCCTAGTTAGTCGGCGGTTTGTTGCAAATTTGTGGGCAGGTTAACAATTACCCGGGTGCCGCGCTGCGTGTCCAGCGTCAGTTCGCCGCCGAGCGCGCTGACCCGTTCGCGCATTCCCTGAATGCCGAAGCCCGGCGCGTTGCCCGCATGGATGCCGACGCCGTTGTCCCGCACCTCGAGGTGCAAAATGGCGCCTTGCTGATACAAAACGATGGCGACTTCGCTGGCCTCGGCGTGTTTGCACACGTTGTTGAGCAGCTCTTGCAGCAGCCGGTAGAGGGTGAAGCGCACCGTCTCGCCGGCGGGCGTGTCGGTCAGGCGGTAGTCGAAACGGCAACGGATGCCCCGTTCGCTAAAGGCGAATTCGCTCAGCAGGTGGTGAAGCGCGTCTTTGAACGCCAGCTCGTCCAGCGCGGGCGGGCGAAGTTGGCGCAGCAGCTGGCGCGTGGAGTGATGAATGCGCCGGGCGAGATCGCCTATCTGGTTCGCGGCGGCCTGGGTTTGCGCCGGATCGCGCGCCCGCTTGACCAGCTGCGACTGAATTTGAATGGCGGTGATGTTCTGGCCGATTTCATCGTGCAGCTCGCGCGCCAGGTTCTTTCGCGTGTCTTCTTCGGTGTGGATCAGTTTTTCGGTCAACGCCCGCCGCGCCGCCAACTCTTCTTCCAGGCGTTGGCGATAGTGGTGCAGGTTTTGCGCCAGGTGCTGCTGACGGCTGATGGCGATGCCCAGACCGATGCCGAGCAGCGCCTGGGTCGCCAGAAAGATTTCCAGCTCGACCAGATTGCCGAACCCCACGCCGACCTGCCGCGCGATGGTGATCATCATGCTGCCGAGCAGGCCGGACAGCACGCCGCCCTGCCAACCGAACTTCCACGCCATCACCACGTTCGGCAAAAACACCACGATCAGCAGCAGGCGCTCGATTTCCGGCGACAGCACCATCTGCGTACCGATGCCGATAACGAAAAACAGGCTGCACCAGATGATTAAGGACGCGCGCAGCGGCGGGTTGGCGGTGTCCAGCCCCAGCAGATGGTAGCGGTGCTGCTGGCGCAGAAATTCAAAGATCAGATAGACGAACGGGGTCAACAAAACACCGCCGGTAAACGACGCCAGGCCGAGCAGCATCGCCGGGCTCTGCGCGAAAGGCGACAGCAGGGCGGTATTGAGCAGCGAGGCGGCGGTCACTGCGGCCAGCAGCAGCGTCAGCCGTTGCCAGTAGAGCGGAAAACGGCGCCAGACCCGCTGCGCGAGAAGTGCCGGGATCAGGGTGATGAACGGCGCGGCCAGCAGGCCGTAGCCGCTCAGCAGGCGTTCGCCGTGCAGCCAGAACAGCAGCAGCACCGGTGGTATTATCAGGGCGGGCCAATAGCGCCGCCCCAGCAAGATCAGCAGCGCGAGATAGACGCCGTGGGGCAGAAACAGCGCCGCCTGATTGCCGTTGTGGGTCAGATAGAAACCGAGCGTCCACAGCATCAGCCAGCCGCTGCCCCAGGCCAACAGGATAAACAGCGAGATAACCCAGGGCCGTGAGCGGAGTGACATCAATGCCCCACCAGCAGCTGATGATCGAGGGCGAAATGCACCAGCTCGATGGTGCTGTTGCACTGCAGCTTGCCCAGGACGTTGGCGCGATGTACGTGCACCGTTTTATGGCTGAGATCGAGCTTGAAAGCGATCTCCTTTACGCTGTCGCCTTTGACCAGCAGTTCGAAGATTTCACGCTCGCGCGGGGTCAGCACTTCCAGCGCCGTGGCCGGCTGCTCGCCGCCGCGCAGCGCCCGCAGCGCGTCGGCGCACAGGTAATGGCCGCCCATATCGACGGAGCGCACCGCCTGCACCAGCTCTTCCGGCCCGCAGCGTTTGGTCAGATAACCGCTGGCGCCGGCATCCAGCGCGCTCTGCACGAAGGTGGGGGAGTCATAAATGCTGAGTATGATCGCGCGAAACAGCGGCTTCTGCGCCCGCAGGCGTTTCAACAGGCTCAGGCCGTTTTCATCCGGCATGGCGATGTCCATCACCGCGACGCTGACGTCGTCGCGCAGCAATGCCGGCCAGGCCGCCGCCGCGCTGCTGTATTGCCCCGCCACGTCGATGTCTGCTTCGAGGCTGAGCAATTGCGCAAAGCCGGAGCGCACCACCACATGGTCATCCACCAGTATCACACGGATCATTTTTCGCACTCTGTTGCCGAATCATGATCCTATGATGCCTGCCGCCGCGATGCTGGCAATCAGCCAAGCGCGGTTATGCAATCGATGTAACAGAATCGTAATAAAAGGACGCCGCCGGCGCCGTCAACGATCCACATCGATGGCGAAATGTCGCCACAGCGCGGCCCGCCGCTCCTCTTCCGAATGCAGCGTCGTTTCGTGGCGCTGGTGATCTTCGGTCACGATCAGCTTCATGTCGCTGAGAGTCACCCGGCCCTGTTCGGTCGGCCGTGAACACACCAGGCGCTGGGTGAAGTGCGACTGCGGCGAGGTGCTGTGGAATCGGCACATCTCGTCGAATTCATGCGGTTCGCGCGGCTGAACGGTAAAGCGATACAGGGTTTTGGCATGCGAGCGCTGGTCGCCGTTGCGGCGTTCCAGCAGGTAATATTCGCCTTCCCGCTCCAGGTGGAAGGTGCCGCTGGCCTGCGGTTGCGGCTCGGCAACGACGATTTTGAGCGGCGTCAGGAAGGAATCGCCGAAACCGACGTCCACCAGCCAGGCCTGGCCCGCCAGATCCACCCGCAGCGCCAGATGGTCGTAGGGCGGGCCGAAATGGCCGTCGCGCGCGCGGATCTCGCCGGAGATAAAGCTCACCCTGAAACCGATCTCCCGCAGCAGCAGGGCGAACAGCGTATTCAGCTCATAACAGAAACCGCCGCGGTTACGCTCGACCACTTTGCTGAACAGCGCTTCGGGCGCCAGCTGAATACCCTGATGATAAATAATGCTCAGGTTCTCGAACGGCACGCTCAGCATGTGGCGATGGTGCAGCTGTTGCAACGTGGGGAGATCGGGGCGGGCGACGCCGGTAAAGCCGATATGCTGCAGGTAGCGTTGGATGTCCACAGGGTGTCTCGCATGAGAAAAAGTAGGCTTAAAATAGCGGGCTTTGCGGCGTTTGTGAGCGCATTACGTGCTGCGCCTCGGCAGCCGGATTACTTTCCCGACGGGCGTCTTAGGTAAAGCGCCGGGTTCAGTGAGCGCAGATGCATTTTCAGTACGGCACCCCGTTGAAAGAGATAGTTGAGTACGGTCAATGACAGCAGTTCGGTCAGCAAGGTGCTGTAAGCGGCGCCCATCATGCCGTATTGCCGAATCAGGCCGTATGACAGGGGAATGTTAATGATAAACACCAACAACATTTTGCGTGAAAGGAAGCCGTAACCGGAAAACAGCACGATGTATTTATAGGCCACGGTCCCCAGGGCGGAGAGCAGGGTGGCGACGGCCAATACCCCCATGGCGGCATAGGCCGCCAGGTATTGCTCGCCGTACAACAGTGCGATGACCGGTTTGCCCAGCCAAACGATCCCGGCGACGATGGCTAAGGCGATGGCCAGCACCAACCCATTCAGTTTGGCCGCGGCGCGCATCGCGTCTTCGCGCCGATAGGCGAATATTTTCGCGAAGAACGAGGTGATGACGGCATCGGTAACGAACATCCAGGCGGTCGCCAGGGTAATGGCGACCGAGTAAATGCCCAGCACCGCGGCGGAAACGAACCACATCAAAAACAGCTGCGCCAGCCGGGTATAGATGGCGATGGAAACATTGGATACCGCCAACGGCAGGCCGCTGGCGAGCAGATAGCGCACATATTTGCGCCGAATACGGCCGGGGGCTGAAAAGCCCGGATGGCGGCGATGATAAAGGTGATGACGGATCAGATAGGGGATGAGGTACACCATCACGATAGGGATGGCCAGAAAGTACAGGTGCAGATCAAAAAACACGATCAGCCAGCGAGCCAACAATGCGCTGGCTAAGCCGGCCACGTTGGCCAGGGTATTGAAACGCGATTCCAGCCGGGCGTCATGGTAAATGGCGAAGACGTCTTTGAGTGAAAAAAACGAGGCCAGGAATGTGGCGGCGCAAAAGTAAAAGGTCGTGAAGTCTTCCCGCAGCCCGGTATAAAGCAAGATGATCGCAGAAAAGGCCAGGAAACAGGCTTGCCTCAGCCGGTTGGTGGAGAACATCAGCGCTGCGCCGGAGCGCGGATTACGGCTAATGCGTTTGAAGAGGATGGTGTCCGACCCCAGCAGCGCCAACGTTTGGGTAATGGCGAAAACCGCTGTGGCAAAGGTAATCTTTCCGAAGCTTTCCGGCCCAATATATTTGGCCATGTAGGCGGTGATGAATATAACGCCGAGGATTGATACCGTCTTTTCCGCTATCATCCAGGAAGCGTTTCTTATTATGCTGAAGTCTATGATCTTTAGTTTCACTGACGCTTCCCTGAATACCTTATGATATAGGATTATTCCGTTTTTTATCCTTTAATAATCACCAAGGCTTTTTTTATATTTTACAATTGAAGTCAATTGCATTTAAACTTTAGCTGGGTCTTTTGTTATGTTGGATTAATGGATGAATCAACGGAATGAGAAAATTCGTAAAATACCTCTATAAGGTTTCGCCTGACTTTATTTATTATCAGCTGTCGCATTATTTTGTTCACGGAAGCTTTGTCAACTTTTTGAATCCTAAAAGTTTTTCTGAAAGGATTTATCATAGAATGCGCTACCCGCGCGAAGAGTTCAGCCTGTTGGCGGATAAGGTGGCGGTGAGGGATTATATCTCCAGTCGCGTTTCGGAAAAATACCTAACGCCGGTCATCATGATAACGGAGAACTTCACTGAGCAAGACTATTTGTCGTTGCCTCAATCTTTTGTTATCAAAACAAATAACGCCTCACAGCAAGTTAAGATTGTCAGAGATAAAGCGCGAGTGAGTTATGATGAGATTGCAAGCACTCTCAAGAAATGGTCAAAAATAACGTATTGGAAGCGCTTTCGTGAGAAGCACTATGCGAAGATCCCACTGCAAATTGTGGTTGAAAATCTGTTGGACATCGAACGCGACGGTGAATTGATCGACTATAAAGTGCATGTTTTTAACGGCAGCCAGCCTTATCTGTTCGTGGAGTTGCTGCGGGGCGGCCCGGAGCCGACGTCGCTGGAGTTTTTGGACCGCCATGCGCATCACTGCTTTTTTACCCAGAAAGATATTCCCCAGATCAATACGTTGCACGCGAAGCCTGACTTTTGGGATGAGATGATTGAGGTCGCCCAAGCCGTTGCCGCCGATCTGGACTACTGCCGGGTCGATTTCTACCTGACGCAAGACAGGCTCTATATCGGCGAGCTGACGCTTACCCCCGGTGCAGGCAATGAAGTGTACCAACCGCGCGCCACGAACCTGCTGCTGGGCGAGCTGATGGCCAAAACCTGAACGCTATGTCGAGCGTTGAGCCAGTTCCCGCAGCCAGCCCAAAAACGCCGCAGCGCCGGGTTTTTCCAGCGTGCGCGGCGGGTAAACTACGTAGTAGGGCTTGCTGAGTGGCAGCGCCGGTTCAGCCAGGGTGACCAGCCGGCCTTCCGCCAGTTCACGGGCGATCAGCCGCCGCTGGCCGAGCAGCACCCCGCGTCCTTGCACGGCGGCGTCGATGGCCAGCGAGGTCAGGTTATAGGTCAGCCCGCGGCGCGGCGGCGGCGGCCGATCGGCGGCGGTGAACCATTCGTGCCAGCCCGGCAGAAACTGGCTCTCCTTGCCCCAATCGACGTGGAGCAGCGGCAGTTGCGTCCAGTCGCCGCGATCGCGCAGCGCCGGGCTGCATACCGGCTGCACCCGATCCTGAAACAGCTGCACTTTTTCCAGCAGCGGGTAATCCTGATCGCCGAAGCACAGCGCGAAATCCGCCGCCGAATGGGCGAAATCGACCGCCGCATGGGTCGCGTGCAGCCGCAGATCGCCGTCGGGGCACTGCGCCAGCCAGTCGCCCAGCGCCGGATTCAGCCATTTAGACGCCAGCGCCGGCAGGGCGAACACCGTCAGCGCCTGTTTGCCGCGCTGGCGTTCGACGTGTTGCTGCGCCACGCGCAGCGTTTCAAACGCCTCTTGCACATAGGCCAGGTAGTCCGCGCCCTGTTCGGTCAGCGTGACGCCGCTTTTGGCGCGAATGAACAGCGTGATGCCCAGATGTTGTTCGAGCTGGCGGATCTGTTGGCTGACGGCGGCGGCGGTCAGCGCCAGCGCATCCGCCGCACGGGCCAGGCTGCCGGTGCGAGCGGCGGTTTCGAACGCCAGAATGGCGCTCAGCTTGGGCAAGCGCGCACGGGACGGTGAGTGCATGAGCAGGGCTTATCGCTAAGAATTCGTTAGCTTATCCATAACGTATTTTTGTTATGGCGGCAATGCGGCATTCGCTACAGTGGGAGGCATCCGGCTTTCGCACACGAGGGGAACGTCATGCCGCAACTTGCCGATATTATCGATCTGTCCGCTCATCCCATCGACGACGCCGCGTTCCGCGTCCGCTGCCGGCAAACGCTGGCGCGCGCCGGCGCGCTGGTACTGCCGGGATTTCTGCGCGAAGCCGCGCTGGCGACGGTGCGGCTGGAGGGTGCCGAACAGCACCATGCGGCGTTTTACGCCACCAGCAAACACAACGTGTATCTACGGCCACAGGACGACGCGCTGCCGGCCGACCATGCGCGCAACCGGCTGGTGGTGTCGTCCAAGGGCTGCATTACCGACGAGGATATTCCGCCGCAGTCGCCGCTGCGCGCGTTGTACGACGCTCCGGCGTTTCGCGCGTTCCTGTGCGCGGTGTTGGATGAGGCGCAGCTCTATCCCTACGCCGATCGGCTGTCGTCGATCAACCTGCATTACGCCCACACCGGCCAGGAGCTGGGCTGGCATTTTGACAACTCCTCGTTCGCCATCACGCTCCTGATCCAGAAACCGCAGGCGGGCGGGCGCTTCGAATACGTGGAGAACCTGCGCGACGCCGATCGCGGCGAGATGAACTATGCCGGGGTCACGCAGGTGCTGGACGGCGAGCGGGCGGTCAAACAGCTGGCGATGGAGGAGGGGGATTTGGTGCTGTTTCGCGGGCGCAACGCCATGCACCGGGTGACGCCGACCGAAGGCGACACCACGCGCATGCTGGTGGTGCTGGCCTACAATGCGCAGCCGGACGTGATGCTGTCGGAAAGCGCCAGAATGACGTTCTACGGGCGGTTATAGCGGATAAAAAAAACCGCCCCGGAGGGCGGTTTGTCGATTCAGTGCGGGTTCTGCTCTTCGTGAGCCTGCTGTTCCAGCTTCACTTCCTGCGCGCGTTTGCGCAGGCCGAACCAGCCCAGCGTCAGCAGCACCGCCAACACCGGAATGGTGGCGATGGTCCAGGTGCCGTTCGGGTAGTCGAAAGCCATCATCACCACCACGATCAGCAGGAACGCCAGCGTCAGCCACGAAGTGAACGGCGCGCCCGGCATTCTGAACGACACCGGCTGAGCACGGCCTTCGCGCACGGCTTTGCGCAGGCGCATCTGGCAAACGATGATAAACGCCCAGGAGGCGATGATGCCCAGCGAGGCGATGTTCAGCACGATCTCGAACACCTGCGACGGCACCAGGTAGTTGAGCACCACGCCGATCACGTAGATGCCGCAGGTGACCAGGATGCCGGCGTAAGGCACCTGCTGGCTGCTCATTTTGGCCATCAGCTTCGGCGCGGAGCCGCCCATCGCCAGCGAACGCAGGATGCGGCCGGTGGAGTAGAGGCCGGAGTTGAGGCTGGACAGCGCGGCGGTCAACACCACGATGTTCATGATGGTGCCGATGTAAGGCACGCCCAGCTTGCTGAAGAAGGTGACGAACGGGCTTTGGCCGGCCTGATAGGCGTTCCACGGCAGCAGCAGCACCAGCAGCACCACGGAGCCGACGTAGAACAGACCGATACGCCAGATCACGCTATTGATCGCTTTAGGCATCATTTTGGCCGGATCTTTACACTCGCCGGCGGCGGTGCCGATAAGCTCGATGCCGGCGAAGGCGAAGATCACCCCTTGCACCAGCACCAGCGCTGGCAGCAGGCCGTGCGGGAACATGCCGCCGTTTTCCGTGATCAGGTGCATGCCGGTGGTGTGGCCGGCCACCGGCGTGCCGGTGCCGAGGAAGACGACGCCGACAATCAGGAACAGCGCGATGGCGGCGACCTTGATCAGCGCGAACCAGAACTCCATCTCGGCGAACCACTTCACGCCGATCATGTTCATGGTGGCGACGATGCCGAGCGCGCCGAGGGCGAACAGCCACTGCGGCACGTCGGCGAAGGTGCCCCAATAGTGCATGTACAGCGCCACGGCGGTGATGTCGACGATGCCGGTCATCGCCCAGTTGAGGAAATACATCCAACCGGCGACGTAAGAGGCTTTTTCACCGAGGAATTCGCGAGCGTAAGAAACGAAGCTGCCGCTGGAAGGGCGATGCAGCACCAGTTCGCCCAGCGCGCGCAGGATGAAGAAAGAGAAGATCCCGCACACCAGATAGACTAGCGCCAGCGCCGGCCCGGCCAGTTCGAGACGGCCGCCGGTACCGAGGAACAAGCCGGTGCCGATGGAGCCGCCGATGGCGATCATTTGGATTTGCCGGTTGCCCATGCTTTTGTGATAACCGGATTCATGAGAGTCTAGCCAGCGTCTTCTGGCGGCGTGTTTTTCATCCGCAGACTGTTTTTGTGAGTGCATTATCCGTCCTGTTTACCTGTCTATGTTAACCCTGCTCTTACCGAGAGCAAACGATTGCTATGACCAATCGTCATGAGAATGAGGTCGTGGCATCATTCCGCTGTTTATTGTGTATACAGCCATCATTAAAATAACGGCGAAGCATGCTACCTTTTCTCCGTAATGGTGGCAAAAAATACTGCGCATAAAACGTGAACAAGTGTGTTTATTTTTTAATCCAAATATAAAAGGATATATTATTCAAAAAGATGTGATGTTTTATCAAGACGGAAATCTCGAGGAATAAAAAGTGATTAAAATCACAAAATAATAATTACCGTGCAAATTACAGGGTGTTGTTCTTATATTTCGCGGTGAGAAATAAGGGGAAAGGAAATGGCGACCCGCGCAGAAAATGGCATCAGCAGCGGGTCGGTGGGCGCGTAACGGGTCTTAGGCCGATTCGCCGGCCGGCAGGGCCGATGCGGGCAGGCCGAACAGCTTGTCGAATGCCCAATTGAACACGAAGGTATAACAAGGAATGATGACGATCAACGCCATATCCAGCAGCAGCGCCTGCCACAGCGTGATGCCCATCCACCAGGCGATCAGCGGGATCAGATACACCACCAGCGTCAGCTGAAAGCCGACGGCGTGCAAAATGCGGCGTTTGAGCGTGCGGGTGCGCGACGCCTGGCGGCTTTCCCACCACTCGAATAAATAGTTGTAAATAAAGTTCCAGCTTACCGCGATGGTGGTGATCACCACCGCCAGCGGCCCGGTGCTGCTTGGCGCATGGCCCGACAGCAGCGCCAGCCCCAGCGCCGAGATCGCCATGCCGATGATTTCATAAGCGGTGACATACACCAGTTTGCGTTTGACGCCTTGCATCGTTTTCTCCCGATCTGTTTTTAGTTGCCTCTGTGGCGACGGCGGCTAAGATAACGTCAATCACATTGATAGAAAAAGTCAGGAGTTGTCAGTTAATCTGACAGGTTGAACAATGAATTTTTCCAGCGACAACATCGAACTGTTTTTGGCGGTGCTCGATCGCGGCTCGTTTTCCGCCGCCGCCCGCGCGCTGCGGCGCGTGCCCTCCGCCGTCAGCATGGCCATCGCCAACATGGAGGCGGAGCTCGGTTTCGCCTTGTTCGACCGTTCTCACCGTGAACCGACGCCGACCGCGCTGGCGTTGGCCCTGGCGCCGCACGCCCGCCTGATCGCCGGGCAGCTCAAGCAGCTGCAGGTGCACGCCATCGAACTGTCCCAGGGGCTGGAGAGCCGGCTTTCGATCGGCGTGGCGTCGGATATCAACGGCGCCGGCCTGCTGGCAGCGGTGAAAACGCTGTCGCGACGTTATCCGCTGCTGAACATCGAAGTGCTCAGCGCGCCGCAGGACGACGTGTTGCACATGCTGCACGAGGGGCGCATCGGCGTTTGTCTGGCGTTCGGCGGGCTGAACGTCAACAGCGCGGAACAGTTCCACTTCGTGGGCGCGGAGTCACTGGTGGCGATGCTGTCGCCGCAGCACCCGGCGCTGGACGGCGCGGCGGGCGAGCTGTTTCTCGAGGATCTGGTCAACGTGCGGCAGATCATGGTGGCCAGTCGCGATCTGCCGATCGGCGATCTGCGTCCCCAGGTGGCGGAGGCTTACTGGCGCACCGACAGCCTGCCGATGGCGCTGAACATGGTGGAAGCAGGCCTGGGGTGGGGCAATTTTCCGCTGTCGTTGGCCGAGCCGCTGCTGGCGCAGGGGCGGTTGGTGCGGCTGAAATTCAAAAACACCAAGAACGAGCTGCGCTTGCCGATGCATTTGATCTGGCTTAAGAATCGCCCGCTGGACAAGGCGGCGCGCGAACTGGTCGCGCTGATGCGCGAGGCGCCGCAGGAAAGCTGACGCCCGCTGCGTTTGCTTACTCTGGGTGGCGTTTACGCCACCAGAAACGCACCAGCAGGATGGCGGCGATCGCCAGCGCGACAAACAGCAGGCTGGAGAGCTTTTTGTCGAAGCCGGTAACGAAGCGTTCGATCGCCTGGCCGCCAAAATAACCGAGCATGACGAAGATCGTCGCCCATAAAATGGCGCCGAGGATGTTAAGCGGCACGAAGCGCGAGGGCGGCAGGCGGCTGGCGCCGATCAACACCGGGCCGATGATGCGGAAACCGTACATGAAACGCACCCCAATAACGAACAGCATCGGGTGGCGGGCGATCAGCCTTCTGGCGCGCGCGATGCGCTTTTCCTGTCCCTTGAGCCGCGAGATGACGCGGCCTTCAAACCGGCGGCCGGCGAAGTACAACAGCTGGTCTCCCATCATGCCGCCCAGCGCCACCACTGCGATCACCCACGGCCAGTGCAGCAGCCCTTCATGGGCGGCGATGCCGCCCAGCAGCGTGATGGTTTCCCCTTCCGCCAGGCAGCCGATAAACAACGCCCAGTAACCGTAGTCCGTAATATAGTGGGCTAAATCGGTCATTCCTTACTCCTTATGTGGCTGACGCATAAGGGCAAGTATACGCCCGATTGCTAACCTTGGGCGATCTGGGCCACCAACGCTCTGCGCCGCTGCAGGCTCTCCGCCATCTGCGCCTGTACCTTGGCGTAAATGTGCGGCGGGGCCAATTCCGGCGTGCCGCCCTCGAACGGCGGCGCCGGGGCGTATTCCAGATAGAGCTGGATCATTTGGGCGGTCTCTTCGCCGTGCAGTTCGGCGATCAGCGCCAGCGCGAAATCGATGCCGGCGGTGACGCCGCCGCCGCTGATCACATTGCCGTCGCGCTCCACGCGCGCTGAGCTCGGCACGGCGCCGAACAGCTGCAGGCTGTCGCGCATCGACCAGTGGCAGGCGGCGCGTTTGCCTTGCAGCAGACCGGCGGCGGCCAGGATCAGCGAACCGGTGCATACCGAGGTCAGGTAGCGGGCATCGGCGCCCAGCCGACGGATCTGCTGCATGAACGCCTGATCCTGCAGTGCCTGGGTGCAGCCGCTGCCGCCCGGCACGCACAGCACGTCGCAGCGCGCGATCTCCGGCAGCGGGCGCAGCTGGGTGAAGTGCAAGCCTTCAGACTCGACATCCGCGCCGTCTACCGAGGCGACGATGATTTCCGCGCCCGGCATGCGGCGCAGGAACTGCAAGGGGCCCGTGAAGTCGAGCTGGGTGACGCCTTGATAGATGGGAAATACAATCACTAATGATTCAGACATGATATTCGCCTCATTTTTATCGTTGGACCTGGGTCATAATAGCCGCCCTGTTTTTGGCTGATATGACAGATAACCCTCAAAAAGCGCCATCATGAAAACGATCGGTTTTGTGGTTTTTCCCGGTTTTAACCTGCTGGACATTGCCGGGCCGCTGGCGGCGTTCGATAACGTCAGCCAGTTCACCGACCCGCCGGCCTACCGCTGTGTGGCGATCTCGCCGCAGGGCGGCATGGTCGCCAGCTCGGCCGGGGTGGAAATCGCCACGCAGCCGTGCGTCGACGAGCATTTCGATACCCTTGTCGTCGCTGGCGGCAGCGGCAACGTGATGGCGGCGCAGTCACCGGCGCTGGCGGCGTTCCTGGCCAAGCAAAGCCGACGAGCGCGGCGCATCGCCAGCGTATGTACCGGCGCGTTTATTCTGGCGGCCTGCGGGCTGCTGGACGGCAAGCGCGCCACCACTCACTGGTATCATGCGGCGCGGCTGCAGCAGAACTACCCGCGCATTCGCGTCGACAGCAACCGCATCTTCATTCGCGACGGGGATATCTGGACCTCGGCCGGCATCAGCGCCGGCATCGATCTGGCGTTGGCGCTGATCGAAGACGATCTGGGCGCCACCCTGGCGGCGGCCGTGGCGCGGCAGCTGGTGGTCTATCACCGTCGCCCCGGCGGGCAGTCGCAGTACTCGCTGCTGCTGGCGCTGAATCCGTCATCGGATCGCATGCGCACCGCGCTGTCGTACGCGCGCGAGCATTTGCATCTGCCGCTGTCGGTGGCGGATCTGGCCGACGCCGCCTGCCTGAGCGAGCGGCAATTCGGCCGGCTGTTCCGCGCCGAAACCGGGCAGACGCCGGCCAAGGTGATCGAGCAGCTGCGGGTGGAGGCGGCCAGAGGGCGTATTGAAGAGAGCGCCGAACCGCTGGAAGCGATCGCCCGCTCGGTGGGGTTCAGCGATCCGGAACGCATGAGGCGGGCGTTTATCCGCGTATTTGGCCTGTCGCCGCAGGCGATCCGCCGGCTTGGCCGCGCGGGATAACTTTTTTGCCACGCCTGGCGGCGGGGCGCATCAGAGGAGCAACGGATGTATCAGGATTTTGAGAGCGAATTGAGCTGGGCGATGCGCCATATGCCGCGCACCCGGGCGGCGGTGGCGGCGTTGCCGGACCTGCACGGGGTGCGGCTGGCGTGCAATATGCACCTGGATCTGAAAATGGCGCCGCTGGTGGCCGGCCTGCTGGACAAGGGCGCGGCGATCTTTCTGACCACCTGCAATCCCACCACGGTACAGAACGACGTGGTGGCCTGGCTGGAACGGCGGGGCGCGCAGGCTTACGCCTGGCGCGATATGAGCGCCGGCGAATGGTCGGAATCTTTCGATCGCGCGCTGGCCTGGCGGCCGACTCACCTGTGCGAAATGGGAGCGGATCTGACCACCCGTCTGCACCAATCGCCGAACGGCCCGCAGATCGTCGCCGGGCTGGAGGCCACCGGGTCAGGCATCAGCCGGTTGAACGGCGTGGCGCCGCGTTACCCGATCTTCAACTGGGACGATCTGCCGGTGAAAGAAGGATTGCATAACCGGCACATGGTTGGGCTGACCGCCTGGCATACCTTCTTCCAGACCACCCATTTGACGCTGCACGAGAAGCGCGTGCTGGTGATCGGTTACGGCCTGGTCGGGCAGGGCACGGCGGCCGCGGCCAGAGCCTACGGCGGCCAGGTGATGGTGGCGGAAATCGATCCGGCGCGTGCGCTGCAGGCGCGCTATGACGGCTGGCAGGTGGTGGATCTGGCGAACGCGGTCGCGCAGGCGGACGTTATCGCCACCGCGACCGGCGCGAAAAACGTGCTCTCGGCGCAGCATCTGCAACAGGCGCAGGACGGCGTATTTATCCTCAACGTCGGCCACGTGGCCGAAGAGATCGATGTCAGCTTCCTCAAGGGCCTGCCGCACCACGAGCCGATGCCTTATGTGAATGCTTACCAACTGAATGAAAAGACGGTCTATTTGCTGGCCAACGGCTCGATGTTCAACCTGACCGCCGGCTATGGCGACAGCCTTAACGCCTTCGACGTGACGCTGGCGGTGATGGCGGCCGGCATCGGCCATATTGTCGGCGCGGGAGCGCGGCAAACGCCGGGGCTGTACCTGTTGCCGCAGTCGGCGTGGCAGCCGGCACTGTAACTTTTTCCCCGCGGGCGTTCATCCCAGAGCGCCCGCGGGCTGTGCCGTTTTTCGGCCGACAGAATTTGTCACAAATCCGCCATACAATCCCAGTGCCAAGCGCTGAACCCTCACATATAATTCGCTGAGTTCAAGCCCCCATTTCAGAGTAATGCCTGTGAAAATACGTGTTTTGGTTCTGACCCTGCTCGCTTTGCAGGCGGGCGCAGGCTTTGCGCCGCGCGCGCTGGCCAGCGACAACGCTGCCGCCCTGCACGCCACCCAGCCTGAGCTGGCCTCCGGCAGCGCGATGGTCGTCGATATGCAAACCCATAAGGTGATGTACGCGCGCAACCCGGATGAAGTGGTGCCGATCGCCTCGATCACCAAGCTGATGACCGCCATGGTCACGTTGGACGCGCACCTGCCGCTCGACGAGATGCTGTCGGTGGACATCCACCAGACGCCGGAGATGAAAGGGGTGTATTCACGGGTGCGGCTGAACAGCGAAATCAGCCGCAAGGATATGCTGCTGCTGGCGCTGATGTCGTCGGAAAACCGCGCGGCCGCCAGCCTGGCGCACCACTATCCGGGGGGCTACAACGCCTTCATCAAAGCGATGAACGCCAAAGCCAGGGCGCTCGGCATGACCAATACCCATTATGTGGAACCGACCGGGCTCTCTATTCATAACGTGTCGACGGCGCGCGATCTGACCAAACTGCTGATCGCCACCAAGCAATATCCGTTGATCGGCCAGCTCAGCACCACCACCGAACGCATGGCCAGCTTCAAGGATCCCAACTACACGCTGCCGTTCCGCAACACCAACCACCTGGTGTACAACCCGAAATGGAACATTCAGCTGACCAAGACCGGCTTTACCAACCAGGCGGGCCACTGCCTGGCGATGCGCACCATGATCGGCAACCGCTCGGTGTCGCTGGTGGTGCTGGACGCTTTTGGCAAATATACCCACTTCGCCGACGCCAACCGTCTGCGCAGCTGGATTGAAACCGGCAAGGTGACGCCGATCCCGGCCGCCGCGCGTGACTATCGCCGCCAAAAAGACGCCCGTCTGGCGAAGAACGACAGCGAATAACCCGCCTGGCGGTCCGCCCGTTTGCGGCGGGCCGCTATCGGCCCTCGGGCCGTCTGATGACAAATCCCCGCTCGCGATCGCCGTCGAAACCCGCTTTGAGATAAAGCTGGTGCGCGCCGGTGCGTTGCTGCCCCGACAGCAGCATCACCTTATAACAGCCCTTGCGCCAGGCCAGCTGCAGCGCGTATTCGATCATGGCGAGCGCCACGCCGTGGCCGCGGTAGGGCTCCGCCGTCACCACATGCTCGATGACGCCGAACGGCTGCGCCTGGTGCGCCAGCCCCGGGATCAGCGCCAGCATGCAGGTGGCTATCGGGTATTCTTCTTTCGCCGCCACCACCAGACGGATCGCCGGATCGTCCAACAGGCGTTGCAGGGTACGGCGCGCATCGTCGGTGCGCAGCGGCGCGTCCTGCGGGCGCAGCTCGCGATACAAGGCTAACAGGCCGTTGAGATCGTCCGGCTGCGCCAGGCGATGAATGATGCTCATGGTTGCTCCTTTCCGCCGCTTCAACGGTAATCCGCTATCCTCCATTAATACCACAACGTTTGCCGGAGGGGATGTTATGAGTCAGGTTTCGACCTTTGTCATGTTCCAGGGAGAGGCGCAGCGGGCGATCGATCTCTACAACCAGGTGTTTGAGCGTTTTCGGCTCATGCAGGTGCAGCATTACGATCCGACGCCGGACGGCCGGCGGTTGATCAAGCATGCGTCCATCGATTTTGATCGGCAGAACCTGGTGTTTACCGATAGCCCGATCAGCCATGACTTCAGCTTTACCCCGGCGGTGTCGCTGTTCATCAACCTGCCTAACGAAGAAGCGTTGGAGCGGACGTTCCAGCGTCTGGCGGAGGGCGGCAAGGTGCTGATGCCGCTCGATGACTACGGCTTCAGCGCCCGTTTCGGTTGGCTCAACGATCGTTTCGGCCTCTCCTGGCAGCTCAATGTGCCGGCGGGCGATCTGCCCTGAGCTTAGCGCGCGGCGTGCAAAAGGGATGGTCGTGCCTACTGTTGTTTCATATGCTTATCGCCATGGCGGCAGGGCTCTCTGCCGTGGGAAATACCGACAACATCATGGAAAGGTGCGCTTTGATTGATTTTGACCGCTATGTTGAGCAAGCGAAGTCTTACGGCGAGTGGCCGGGCGGGCATGTGGAGATGTCGTCCGGTCGCGTTGAGGGATTGAGCTATCGCCTGTATCGGCAAACTGCCGCGAGTGAAGACGTGATGGTGGTGTATCACGGCGGCGGGGTGAACAGCGCCGCCGGGTATGACGTTCTTGCGCGCCAGCTGGCCGCCGAGCCAACGCTCGCGGTGTGCCTGGTGGATATCCGCGGACATGGCGATTCCACGGGAGAGCGGGGGACGGTTGAGCGGCCTGAGCGTATTTGGCGCGATGTCGATGTCATCCTGGCGGAAATGCGCCGCCGGTTTCCGTTGGCGCGCAGGAATCTGCTGGGCCATTCGAGCGGCGCCGGGATGTTGCTCAACTACTTGACCCGTTACTCTGGCGAACAGCAGGCGGACAGCCTGATCATGCTGGCGCCCGAGCTGGGGCCATTTTCCGGGATGGCCCGCGATCTGGCGGCGACGGCCCGTTTTGCGCAGGTGCGTCAATGGCCGTTTGTCGCCAATGCGCTCAGCGGCGGGCGCTGGTTTGGGCACGTTCGGGCGGTCAGCCTGAATTTTCCCCCGGCTGTGCTGGCCGCTGACCCCGATTTTGTCTGCCAATACAGCGTCAATATGGCTAACGCGTTGACGCCTCGCGCCCCGGCCAGGCAACTGGCGGCGCTGCGATTACCGACCTTGCTGCTGGCGGCAGCGCAGGATGAGTTGTTCAATGCGCAAGCGATGCAGCGCTTCGTCGAACAGCATGGCAACGCCCAAACCGCCTTTGGTTTGCTTGAAGGCAGCACGCATTTATCGTGCGTATTTGATGCCCATCGCCTTGTCCTTCAACATATCTCGCGTGCGGCCGCTACCGGATCCGGTGAGGGGCTGGCGGGCGAGGGGGCTTAACGTCGGCGCGGGGCGGCCATTGCTGGCCTGGCGTTTTCCTCTCTCATCCTATATCCCTGCATGGCGCTTAACCGCTATGCTAAACAAATAATAAATGTGAATGTAAAAGGATGAATCATTTTGGCAGGAAGTAGCTTACTCACTCTCATCGACGACATCGCCTCATTGCTCGACGATGTCTCTTTAATGAGCAAGATGGCGGCGAAAAAAACCGCCGGGGTGCTGGGGGACGATCTGGCGCTCAATGCGCAGCAGGTCACCGGCGTTAAAGCCGACCGCGAGCTGCCGGTGGTGTGGAGCGTCGCCAAAGGCTCGCTGATCAACAAGGCGATCCTGGTGCCGTTGGCGCTCTTGATCAGCGCCTTCGCGCCCTGGGCGATTACGCCGCTGCTGATGGTGGGCGGCGCCTACCTGTGTTACGAAGGGTTCGAAAAGGTGTTCCACAGCCTGAAGCCCGGCAAGGCGGCGCAGGAGGAAAAATCGGACGGGCCCGGCGCCAATGAGGACGCCGCGGCCTATGAAAAACGCAAGGTGAAGGGGGCGATACGCACCGATTTTGTGCTGTCCGCCGAGATTATCGCCATCACCTTGGGCACGGTCGCCGGCGCCACCTTCAGCCAGCAGGTGATCGTCTTGTGCGGCATCGCCGTCGTGATGACGCTCGGTGTGTACGGCATTGTCGCCGGCATCGTCCGCCTGGACGATCTGGGGCTGTATCTGAGCCGCAAACGCAGCGCGGTGGCGCGCTCCCTCGGCGGCGGCATCGTGCGCGCCGCGCCTTATTTGATGAAAACGCTGTCGATCGTCGGCACTGTCGCCATGTTTATGGTCGGTGGCGGTATTCTGACCCACGGTTTGCCGCCGGTGCATCATCTGTTCGAAGACTGGGCCTCGTACACCACTGTGGTGCCGACGTTTGGCCACCTTTTGCAGGGGGTGATCCCGGCGCTGTTGAACGTGGCGTTCGGGCTGGTGGCCGGCGGCGTGGTGCTGGCGGTGGTGTCGGCGCTGGGCGCCGTGCGTGCGCGTTTCAAGGCTTGATGAAAAGTCTCGCCCCGGGAGGGGCGGGACGTATCAGACGAATTAAAAGATCAGTTTGAGAACGCCGGTAATCGTCAACAAACCCACGATGAAGATGATGGCGACAATCCACAGAATAATTTTCATTGGCTTCTTCCTTACCGGTTAAAGGTGGGGCGCGATTGGCGCTAACTTAATGAAATCATTCTTCACTATAGACGCTATCTCTCTATCGTGCGTCGTCATGCCTTCACGGGCGCCGCTTGTCGCCCGCGCCCAGCGCGCGCTGCATAATCTGCGTGTCGCGCCATTCCCCCAGCTTGAACCCCACCGCTTTTAACGTCCCTGCACTGGTGAAGCCGAGTGACTGATGCAAGGCCAATGAGCCGCGGTTGGCGGCGGAATCGCCGACGATCGCCAGCATCTGGCGCCAGGGGCCTTGTTCGCAGCGGGCGATCAAGGCGCTCAGAAGCGCTCTGCCGATGCCTTTACCCTGCTGCCCTTCGGCGATGTACACCGAGTCTTCCACGGTAAAGCGGTAAGCCGGCCGGGGGCGATAAGGTGTGGCATAACAGTAACCCACAATGGCGCCTGCGCTTTTCGCCACCAGCCAGGGCAGCCCGGCCTCCCGCACCTTGCTCAGGCGCAGCTGCATTTCCGCCAGCGTCGGCGGCTGTTCTTCAAACGAGGCCGCGCCTGTCAGCACGTGGTGGGTGTAAATACGCAGCACGGCGGCCATATCGTCCGGCGTGGCGTCAAGAAGGCTGAGTACGGGGGCGGAGAGCGTCATGGCGGGTCGTTCACCTTGAAAATCAGCGGATAAACCGCATTATGCGCGCCGCCCGCCGTCGGGGTAAATCGGGTTTTCTTATGGTGAGATAAGAAAAGGCGATGATGAGCGGGAAGGGGCTCTTTGGGGAGAGCCCCTGAGGCGGTTTGCCTGGCATTACCAGCCTTTCACCGCGCCGCCGTTGAAGATTTTTTCGGCGGCTTTGGCCACTTCATCCGATTCATAGGCCTTGATGAAGTTCTGCACGTTCGGCGCGTCCTTGTTGTCTTCGCGCGTGACGATGATGTTGGTGTACGGCGAGTCTTTATCTTCGATGAAGATGCCGTCTTTGGTCGGCGACAGGCCGGTTTGGTTGATGTAGGTGGTGCTGATGACGGCGACGGTGACCTTCGGATCGTCCAGCACATGCGGCAACTGCGCGCCTTCCAGCTCCATGATCTGGTAATGATGCGGGTTGGCGCTGATATCCAGTGCGGTAGGCAGCAGCCCTTTGCCAGGCTTCAGGCTAATCAGCCCGGTTTTTTCCAGCAGCAGCAGGGCGCGCCCCAGGTTGGTCGGATCGAGCGGAATGGCGATCACCGCGCCGTCCGGCAGCTCTTTCAGCGATTTTATCTTTTTGGAGTAGCCGGCCATCGGGAAGACAAAGGTATTGCCGACCGCTACCAGCTTATAGCCGTGATCTTTGTTTTGCTGTTCGAGGAACGGGCGGTGCTGGAACACGTTGGCGTCCAGTTCGCCCTTGTCGGTGGCGTCGTTCGGCAGCAGCGAGCCGCTGAAACCGACCAGCTCGACGTCCAGCCCGTATTTCTCTTTCGCCACCTGCCTGGCGACTTCCGCCACGTCCTGTTCCGCGCCGTTGATGACGCCGACTTTGATATGGTTTTGGTCGATTTTTTGATCGCAGCCCTGAAGTGCCAATACGGCGGCGAAGGCCGCCGCCAGAGGGGTGATACGCCAGCGTAAGGTCATCGAACTCTCCCTGAAAAGAACAATAAAATCAGTTGGTTTTTGTTCTTACAGCTAAGCCTGAACCGCCGATGAAGTCAAACGCTCGTTCAGCATAAACGGCTATAGCTTATAGCCGTTATGCGATGGGGGATTATCGGCTGAGTGAACGCAGCACCACGATGCCCGGCGTGGCCATCACGTAATCCATAAAGGGCGAATCGACGACCTGCATGTTGGCCTTGCGCGATGAGGCGTTGCGCAGCACCGGGCCGTTGTCGGTCATGACGAAGATGCCGGTATGGGTCACGTCCAGCCCGGCGAGGTTGGTGTAAATGCCGATGTAGTCGCCGGTGCGCAGCTGGGCCAGTACCTTGTCGTCGACGCGATCGCTGGGAATGTAGGTCACGCTGCGCTGCACGACGGGCAAGCCGGGCAGGTAGCTGCCGCCGTCGGCTTTCTGATTGAGGTTTTTCACGAGGCTGACGGCGTGCGGGCTGAGCTGGGCGGTGATGTCTTCGGCCACTTTTTTCGGCCGCTGCGCCCAGTCGGTGAAGAAGTGTTTGCGCTGCGGGAAGGCGATTTTGCCGTCGACATAGCGGATGTCCACCAGGCGCTGAACGAACTCGGCTTCGTTGCGGGCGGTGCTGAGCGCTTCGACATAATCGATGTAGGTGAAGCAATCCAGCCCGCGGAAGTCGATCACCAACTGCTCGGGCGTGCTCTGCGAACCGATCAGGCGGTTGGCGAGATAGGGCGTGCCGAGGAATTCGCGCGAAATCAAATCGACGGTGCGGCCATGCGGCTGCGCGGCGGGCCAACCGGCGCGCAGTGCGAGGATCTCACGCAGCTTGCTGCGGGTGCTGTCATCCATCTGCGGTTGCAGGTTCGGCGGCGAAACGGCGGCGTCGGTCGGCGGCGTTGCGGGGGGGACGGCGGTGGGGCGATCGGCGCATCCGCTCATGGCGATAGCTAACATCAGTAAAACAGCCTTGTTCTTGTTCATACGGCCCTCCATGGGTGTCGCTGGTTTATCAGAGTAAGTGATAACAGTTCTCATCCGATGGTAGGGGTTAAAAAGTAAACATAACCTCAATGGGAATCGATAAATCAGTAACCGATTTCGCTATTGAACGGCAAATACCAGAACAGCGCGATTTCGTGATCGGCGATCTCCGGTTCGGCGCGGTACAGCAAGCGATCGATGCCGCCGAGGATAAATCCATAGTGCTGGTAGCAGCGGCAGGCCGCCAGGTTGTTGTTCTGCGTTTCGAGCATCATACCTGAGGTTTCCTGCTGCCGCGCCCACTGTTTGGCGCAGTCCAGCAGCGCCCCGGCGATGCCTTGGCGGCGCGCGTCAGCGCTGACGGCGATCTCGTCGATCAGGGTGTAGCCGTTCCAGTTTTTGCTCAGCGTGATGTGGCCAACGGCGTCGTTCTGGCGATAAGCCAGGAAGGTCACGCTGTCTTCGTTGGCGAACGGCGCCAGGGGATAGCGTTTGCGAAACGGCGCCACCGGGCGGGTTGGCCAGCTGTCCACCGGGCTGTCGAACTGCGGCAGGGCGTAACAGGCGATGGTGAAGCTGAAATCGCCGCGGGCCAGATAATCGTCGGGCAACGTCTCAATGGCTGCGATGCGGATGGCCGGGTTCATTACGGCAGCTCCCGCAGCAGACGCGCCGGGTTGCCGGCGTAGATCCCCTTGCGGGTGATGTCGCGGGTCACGACCGCCCCGGCGCCGATCACCGCGTCGCTGCAGATCGTCACCGCCAGGATCGTGGCACCGGAACCGATGGACACCCGATCGCCGATGCAGGTGCGCCCCCAGCTGGCCGGATCGGCGTTGGGCGCGCCGTCCCGAAACAGATCGTTGGCGAAGGTGACGCCGTGGCCGACAAAGCACGCTTCGCCGAGGGTAACGTATTCGCAGATAAAGCTGTGCGACTGAATTTTACTGCGCGCGCCGATGCTGACGTGGCGCTGGATCTCGACGAACGGGCCGACGAAGACATCGTCGCCGAGCCGGCAGCCGTAAAGATTGCAGGGTTCTACCACGGTGACGTTGCGCCCGGCGTCGACGTCGACGATCCCCGCCTGGCGGGTAATGATAGCGGATGACATAACCTTCCTCACAGCCTGGGTTTAATGGGGAGAGTATAAGAGAAAGCGCCGCGCCTTTCGCTTTCCGCACGTTTTTTCGCCAAAAGACTATAATTAGTACAGGGGAGAGAGCCCCGTGGCCGCAATCCTCGCACGGGTAGCTGTCCGTCAGAGGTGTGAAATTCGTTCGCCGATCGCGGCCTACGGCGAGATAGGAGGTGTCTCATGGTCAGTCATGTTTGGGGACTTCTGGCGCATCCCAGCGCCGAGTTCGAACAGATCAAAAGCGAGAATGAAAGCGTCTCGCACCTATACACCCATCACGTGTTGCTCTTGGCAGCAATCCCGGTGGTCTGCGCCTTTATCGGCACCACCCAGTTGGGCTGGCTCTCCGGCGAGGGACATGCCATCAGGCTCGACATGTTTACCGCGTTTTATACCGCCGTGGCGTTCTACCTGCTGATGCTGGCAGGCGTAGCAGCCATGGGGAAAGTCATTCACTGGATGGCGCGGCGTTATGAATCGCGCCCAAGCCTGCACCGCTGCATGGTGTTCGCCGGCTACGTGGCGACCCCGATGTTCCTCAGCGGGGTAGTGGCGCTTTATCCGGTCGTCTGGCTGTGTCTGTTTGTCGGCATTATCGGCCTGTGCTATTCGGGCTATCTGCTGAATCTGGGGATCCCACACTTCCTGAATATCGACAGTAAGGAAGGGTTCATCTTCTCCAGCTCGACCTTCGCCATCGGCATTCTGTTGCTTGAGCTGCTGCTTGGGGTGACGGTGCTGCTGTGGGGGTACGGTTCCTGGTTGTTCTGAGTTAACGGTTGTTGTTATCGCCCCCGCGCCGGTGGAACGGCGCGGGGGCTTTTGTTTTTAGGCTATGCGCGGCGGAAAACCAGCATCACGCCGAGCACGATGCCCGCCATGCCCAGCAGGCTCAGCGCGGCCAGCGCGTGGCCGAGCAGCAGATAATCCAGCAGGGCGGTGACCGCCGGGATCAGGTAGAACAGGCTGGTCACCTGCACCAGGTTGCCGCGCTGGATCAGCCGATACAGCAAGAACGTCGCCAGCACCGAGATCACCACCGCCATCCACAGCAGCGGCAGCACGAACTCAGGCCGCCATTCGACCCGCAGCGGCTCAAACGGCAGCGCCAACGCACACATCAACAGCCCGACGGCATACTGCAGCGGCAACACCGCCAGCGGCGGCTGCGTCATGCCCTTTTGCAGCAGGGTGCCGGCGGTCATGCAGCCCAAGGCGATAAAGGCGAACAGCATGCCGCTCAGCGAGAAATGGGCCACCATCAGGCTTTGGTACACCACCAGCGTCAGCCCCGCCAACGCCAGCGCCAACCCGAGCGCGCGCAGCCCGGCGCAGCGCCGTTCGGTAATGAACTGGGTCAGGATCGGCTGCACGCCAAGCAGCGTGGCCAGCACGCCAGGGGTAATGCCCCGTTCGAGGGCCAGCAGATAGCAGATCTGATAGCTGCCGATCATCAGCACGCCGATCAACGCGACGCGCCGGCGGGTGCCGGCGGCGGGCAGGCACTGGCACCGCCACAGGCCGATGGCCAACAGCACCGCCAGCGCGATGGCGCAGCGGAAGAACAGAAAAGCGAAGGCGGAGGCGTGCTCCAACCCCCAACGGGAGAAGATCGCGCCGCTGCTCCAAAGCAGGACGAACAGAGTAGCCAGGCCGGCATTGGCCCAGAGAGAAGGTAATCGCATATCAATTTCACCTGTCGTGAAAATTACAGGCTCCGGCGCGCGCGGCGGTCTACGCCTGAACGCAACAAATCAACATAAGCCGGAGGTAAAAAGTCGGTGTGGCTTAGCGCACGACCACAATGCGTGGCGGGTAAGCGGCAACCGCGGAAACGACAGAGAAAACGGCGGGTGGAGCGGAGGAAGCACACAGCAAAACGACGGCCGGAACGGTCGCGTTTGTCGGATCTGTGCTGTGCGCCAGGTAGGTCATGTGAGTTCCTGAAAACCGTGAATGAAACCAATCGCTTCAAACATAGCCAAGTTCAGCGGGGCGCGCAACCGAAAATCACAGAAGTACAGATGATAATGAAAATCATTATCATTAAATTAAAGGTGTGCTATGTTGCTGCAAAAACGCAGTTTTAACGCCAGCGCGAGGCGCAAGGGGGTAGGCTCCCCGCCGCCGTTTCCCGTCATGCGTGCGGCAAGAGACTTTACGATTCGTTTTTGCAGAGGGCGCGCAATCGTGATAAAAACATTGATATGTTATAATATAACAATTAACGCATGATGAATTCAGCTCACGACATCCTCCATGTTGATGAGGTTAGCCTGACCGGCCACGGCGGGGCCTCGATACTCGACAACATCCATTTCACGCTGCGCGCCGGTGAGAAGCTGGCGGTGATCGGTCCTAACGGCAGCGGAAAATCCAGCCTGTTGCGCACGCTGATCGGCGAAACGCGTCCGGACAGCGGTGAGATTTACTGGCGCGGGCGCGCTTTGTCCGGCTTGTCGGCGGCGGAACGCGCCAGAAGCATCGCCTTTCTGGCGCAAAACGATCTGCCGGATTTGCGGCTGTCGCTGGAGGACTATGTGGCGTTAGGGCGTTTGCCGCATGGCGAACGGCCCGCGGCGGGAAAACGCATCGTTGACGAGACTATCGGGGAAACCGGTCTGGCGCCGCTCAGGCACCACCCGTTGGGGCGGCTCTCGGGCGGCCAGCGTCAGCGCGCTGCGTTGGCCCGGGCGTTGGCGCAGACTCCCGACCTGTTGTTGTTGGATGAGCCGACCAATCACCTCGATCCCCCCGGGCGTTCGGCGCTGCTGTCGTTAGTAAAACATAAAGCCATCGCCGTGATTGCGGTGCTGCATGACCTGCCCGTGGCGGAGGCGTTCGCCGATCGGATCCTGGTGCTCAACGAAAGCCGCCAGGTGGCCTGTGGCTCGCCCGCGGCGGTGTTGCAAACCCCGGTAATTCTGCCGGTGTTCGGCATGCACAGTTTCAGCGTGGCGCATCCCGTCAGCGGGAAAACGCTGCGTATTTTTGAAGTTCCCCATTGCGCTTGATAAACCAGAGAAAAACATGAACATACGCGTACTCCCCTTGCTCCTGCTGTTGGCCGGCGGAGCGGCAGCGGCCGAAAAATTTCCCGTCACCGTAGAAAGCTGCGGTACGCCGATCACCTTCAATCAGGCGCCGCAGCGCGCCGTCATCAACGACATCAATATGGCCGAGATGGCTTTTGCGCTTCATCTGCAGGATCGGATCGTCGGGCTGACCGGCATCACCGGCTGGTACAAATTGACGCCTGACTTCAAGACGGCGATAGGCGCCATTCCCGAACTGGCGCCGAAGTATCCCGCCCTGGAAACGTTGCTGGCGGCGCAGCCGGACTTTTTCTTCGCCGGCTGGAATTACGGCATGAAGATCGGCGGCGACGTCACGCCGGAGACGCTCGCGCCGTTCGGCATCAAAACGCTGGTGCTGAGCGAGAGCTGCGTACAGGCCGGCGGCCGGCCGCAGAAGGCCGATATGAACCTGCTGTATGACGATGAGCTGAAGCTCGGCAAGATTTTCGGCAAGCAGCGAGAGGCCGCCGCGCTGATTGAGGGCTGGCGCCGCCGGTTAGCTGCGCTGCCCGCCAGACCGGCGGGTCAGGCGCCGCTCAAGGTGTTCGTGTATGACTCGGGAGAAGAGAAGCCTTTTACCAGCGGTAAATACGCCATGCCGACGGCGATCGTCGAAGCGGCGGGCGGCCGCAACGTGATGGATGGTTTGGCGGCGAGTTGGACGACGGCATCCTGGGAGGCGGTGGCGGCGGCGGAACCCGACTTCATCATTCTGCTGGATTACCAGACCGGGTCAGGCGCCGAGTCGCTGCGGCGTTTCCTCGAGTCTCATCCGTTAATGAAGTTGACGCCTGCGGTACGGCACCATCGTTATCTGAAACTGCAGTATGCGGAGCTGACGCCGGGGCCGGCCAACATCGGCGCGGTGGAAAAGCTGGCGCGGGCGCTGTACGCGCCGGAGGCTGAATGAACTCGCCGACACGGCGGTTTATGGTGCTCGCGCCGCTGGCGCTGTTGACGTTGTGCGGATTAATGGTCTGGAGCCTGCAATTGGGCAGCGTCGCGCTGTCATGGCGGCAGGCGTTGGCGGCGTTAGGGATAGGTTCGGCGCCGCTTTCCGGCATGCTGGACACTATCGTCGTGCAACTGCGCGTACCTCGGGCCTTGTTGGCGGCGTTGACCGGCGCCGGGCTGGCGATGACCGGCGCGCTGCTGCAGACCACCACCCGCAATGAGCTGGCCGATCCATTTTTGTTTGGGCTTTCCTCCGGCGCCGCCGCCGGCGCGGTGCTGGTCATCACGCGCTTCGGCGATGCGCTGGGGGCGCTGACGTTGCCGCTGTCCGCTTTCGTCGGCGGCATTCTGTCCGCGTTGGCGGTGATGATCCTGTTTCGCGTCAGCCGGGTCAGGCGCGCCGAGCAGCTTATCGTCTGCGGCCTGGCGGTCTCATTTTTGTTCAGCGCGCTCACCAGCTATCTGGTCTTTTCCGGCGATCAGCGGGCGGCCGGTTCAGTGTTGTTCTGGTCGCTGGGCGGCCTGGGGTTGGCGCGTTGGGATAATCTGTTCATTCCGCTGGTGAGTTTCGCACTGTTGGCCGGGTTTACGGCGCTGCGTTGGCGGGCGCTGGACGCGCTGCTGGCGGGCGAGCAAACCGCCCATTCGATGGGCGTCAACGTGGCGCGCCTGCGCACCGAGACCTTTCTGTGCTGCGCATTGTCTACGGCGTTTCTCGTTTCGCTGACGGGGGTGATCGGTTTTGTCGGGCTGATGGTGCCTTATCTGGCCCGGCGCCTGGTGGGCGTGCGCCACCGCTTGTCCGTGCCGATGTGCGGCCTGCTGGGGGCGATGCTGCTGACCGGCGGCGACATGCTCAGCCGCAGCCTGATCCCCAATCAGGAGCTGCCCATCGGCATCATTACGGCGGGGCTGGGGGGCGCGTTCATCGTCTCCTTGCTGTTGCGCGCGGAGCGGTGAACGCCATTCTGCGAAGATAACGTCGTCTATCGAAGGCCCGCGCCGGGTGGGCGGCGGGCCGATCGTGCGGCGTTTAGCGGGGGTCTTCGGCCCAACCTTTGCGTTTGCTGGTTTTGCCGATGCCGGGGTTGAAGCTGTTGGTCGGATCGGCGGCGCGGTAGAACGCCTGCAGATCCGGTTTGGCATGGTACAGGTGGCCGACGTTATGCTCCGCCGGGTACTCGGCGCCGCGCCGGTTGAGGATCTCGAGCATCTTTTCTTTCAGTGCATGGCTGTCCACGCCTTTTTTCACCACGTAGTCCTGGTGGAAGACGTGGCACATAAAGTGGCCGTAATACAGCTTATGCACCAACTGACTGTCGATTTCCGGCGGCAGCGTTTCGAACCAGTCGGTGTCGTTGCGGCGCAGGGCGATGTCCAGCGCCAGAATATCCTCCACCTTGTCGGCGTGCACCGCGTGGTAGCGCACGGCGGCGCCGGCGGCGGCGAAGCGGTGCAGGAAAGCCTTTTTGCCCTCGTCAGGCGTGCAGGCGAAGAAGGCGCCTTCGGCCTGGGCGAAATAGTCGGTCAGGTAGCGCTGGGCCTCTTCCACGCCGGGGCCGGCCATCTTCAGCAGCAGATGGTGTTCGAAACGTTCACGGTATTCCTTCATGCGTTTCGGCAGGTGGCTCGGCGCCAGATGGCTCAAGCCCTGCATCAGCCGATCGGTCAGGTTGTGCGGCAGCAGCGGCAGCTTGTTGAGGCTGGCGTCCATACGGCCCTTCAGAGTGAAGAAGCGCGGCATCTGATCGGTGCCGAGCTTGTCGATCATCATGAAGGTGTCTTTGCCGTACACCTCGGCGATGTCGAAGATATCGCGGTGCATGTATTCACCGGCCACCGGCAGGTTTTCGAATTTGCTCAGCATGTGGCGGCGCAGTTCGGTCAGCACCGCGGTGTCGTTGGTGCCGATATAGAACACCTGCTCTTTGCCCTCTTTCTCGAAGGTGTCGAGCCGCACCGCGAACACCGCCAGCTTGCCGGCGCAGCCGGAGGCTTCGTACAGGCGGCGTTTGTCGGCGTTGAAGCGGGAAGGGGTGTCGGCGTCGACGTCGCGCACCCGGCTGGCGTACTCGTTATCCGAGGCGCGCAGCTCGCCGTATTCGACGTCGCTCGGGCGATAGTCGCCTTTTTCCAGCCGGGTGAGGATCTCTTCCGGCGTGTCGCCAAGCCGGATGCCCAGATGGTTAACCAGGCGCAGCTGGCCGTCTTCCCCTAACTGGGCGTACAGCGCCATTTCGGTATAGGCCGGGCCGCGTTTCACCAGCGAGCCGCCGGAGTTGTTGCACACGCCGCCGATCACCGAGGCGCCGATACAGGAAGAGCCGATCACCGAATGCGGTTCACGGCCGTAGGGCTTGAGCAATTTCTCGAGGTGGTGCAGGGTGCTGCCGGGGAAGCCGACCACCTGCTTGCCGTTGTCCAGCACCTGAATATGGTCGAGGCGCAGGGTGCTGACGATGACGATATCGCGATCATAGTTGTTGCCGCTGGGGGTTGAGCCCTCGGTCAGGCCGGTGTTGGCGGCCTGCATGATGACGATTTTATCGGCGGCCACGCAGGCCTGCAGAATGCGCCACAGCTGCAGCAGGCTAGTGGGAAACACCACTGCCAGCGCCTGGCCTTCGCCGGAGCGGAATCCTTTGCGATACCGTTCGGTGTTGCGATCGCCGGTCAACAACTGCGGGCCGCCGACGATGTCCTTAAGCTGGTTGAGAAACGCCTGATTGCCTGACTGCATGCTGCCTGTCTCCCTGTCATCCCCGTCGCTTTAACCGCGGCGCCGGAGTGCCGCGCAGTCAGCTAAGAGGCTATTAATTAAATAACTTATTAAGCTATCAGCTTGTCAAACTAATGGCTTGCGGATTTAGTAGCGTTCGGCGTAACCGGCACGACGCTCTTCGTCGCGCAGCGTCAGGATCTCCACGCCGTCGGCGGTGACCGCTACGGTGTGTTCCCACTGCGCCGACAGTTTTTTGTCGCGCGTCACCACCGTCCAGCCGTCTTTCTTCTGCTTGATGCGGCGGTCGCCCTGATTGATCATCGGCTCGATGGTGAACACCATGCCTTCCTGCAGCGCCATGCCGCTGCCGGGTTGGCCGTAGTGCAATACCGCCGGCTCTTCGTGCATGTCGCGGCCGATGCCGTGGCCGCAATACTCCCGCACGATGCTGTAGCCGGCCTGCTCGGCGTGGCGCTGGATGGCGTGGCCGATATCGCCGAGGGTGGTGCCCGGTTTCACCGCGCGAATGCCCTGCCACATCGATTCATAGACGTTGTTCACCAGCCGTTTGGCCAGCGGCGTCACCTGGCCGATGCAGTACATCTTGCTGGAGTCGGCGATGTAGCCGCCGTTTTCCAGCGTGATGTCCACGTTGACTATCATGCCGGAACGCAGGATTTTGCTGGCCGACGGCACCCCGTGGCATACCACGTCGTCGACTGAGGTGTTGAGCACATAGGGGAAATCATACTGCCCCTTGCTGGCCGGGCGCGACTTCAGTTCTTCGACGATAAACGCCTCGGCGCGGTCGTTGATCTCCATGGTGGAGATGCCTTCGACGATGACCTCATCGAGCATAGCAAACACTTTAGCCAGCAGAGCGCCGGAATGGCGCATTTTGGCAATCTCTTCCGGCGTTTTAATCACAATCTGTTTCACCCGACAATCTCCTTCAGCGTCAACGCGTTATCTTTCATCATTTTTTTTACCAGTTGCGGGTAGGTCAGTTCCGGATGGAACTCCGCCAGCATGCCGATCTTGATCCAGTACTCGGCCTGCGCGTTGATCGAACGCGTCATGGTCAGACTGGCGAGGCGCAGATCGTCATGCAGCGCGTCCGAAATTTTTACGATGCCCATCGGCGTCTCCATAAATGAACGATATACGAAGTGTATACGCTTTGGATGGTCACGATGTGGCAATCTGTGGCGTAAGAAGATTCTGGCAACAACGATTGCCGCCGCCAGGCAATGCGTTTATTGTGATGAACGACTTTTTTGCCATGATTTTTCAGAAGGATTTAAGGCGTGACTAAACTACGTGTTGGGGTGATTTTTGGCGGTAAATCGGCGGAGCATGAGGTGTCGCTGCAGTCGGCCAAAAACATTGTGGATGCAATCGACAAAGAGAAGTTTGACGTCACGCTGCTGGGGATCGACAAACAGGGGCAGTGGCACATCAACGACGCCTCCAACTACCTGCTCAATGCCGAGAATCCGGCGCTGATCGCGCTGAACCGCTCGAACAAGAACGTGGCGCTGATCCCGGGCCAGGAAAAACAGCAGCTGATCGAAGCGGGCAGCGCCGGCGCGCTGGGCCAGCTCGACGTCATCTTCCCGATCGTGCACGGCACGCTGGGGGAAGACGGCTCGCTGCAGGGGCTGCTGCGCATGGCCAATATGCCGTTCGTCGGCGCCGGCGTGCTCGGCTCGGCGGTCAGCATGGATAAAGACGTGACCAAGCGCCTGCTGCGCGACGCCGGGCTGGCGGTGGCGCCGTTCGTCACTCTGACCCGCGCCAATCGCGCCGGGTTCACGTTTGAGCAACTGAGCGAGCGCCTCGGCCTGCCGCTGTTCGTCAAGCCGGCCAACCAGGGCTCGTCGGTGGGGGTCAGCAAGGTGGAAAACCGCGCCGAGTTTGACGCGGCGGTGGCACTGGCCTTCAGTTTCGATCACAAAGTGCTGGTGGAGTCGGCGATCGTCGGCCGCGAGATCGAGTGCGCGGTGCTGGGCAACGACGATCCGCAGGCCAGCGTGTGCGGCGAGATCGTGCTGAGCGACGCTTTCTACTCCTACGACACCAAATACATCAATGAGCAGGGCGCTCAGGTGGTGGTGCCGGCGGCGATCGCGCCGGAAGTGAGCGACCACATCCGTGAGGTGGCGCTGAAGGCGTTCCGCGCGCTGGAGTGCTTCGGGTTGGCGCGGGTGGATGTGTTCCTGACGCCGGATAACCAGGTGGTGATCAACGAGATCAACACGCTGCCGGGCTTCACCAACATCAGCATGTATCCCAAGCTGTGGGCCGCCAGCGGCGTCAGCTACCAGGCACTGATCACGCGCCTGATCGAATTGGCGCTGGAGCGCCACCAGCAGGATCGCGCGCTGAACAGTTCGGTGTTCGATCGCTAAACGCGGCAGGGGGCGGCGGTGCCGCCCCCGTCCATCACTTCACCGTCACGTCGATATCGCCGAAATACTTCTTCGACAGCGCCGTCACCGTGCCTTGCTGTTTCACTTTGGCGATGGCGGCATCCAGTTTCTTCTTCAGCGCCTCATCCCCTTTGCGCAGGCCGAAGGCGATGCCTTCACCGAGGATCTTGTCGTCGCGCACCGCCTCGCCGACGAAGGCGAAGCCTTTCCCGTCCGGCTGCGACAGGAAGCCGCTTTGCCCCGAGGGCGCCATCACCAGCGTGGCGTCGAGCCGACCGGCCGCCAGATCGAGATACACCTGATTCTGATCCTGATAAGACACCACATCCACGCCCGCCGGCGCCCAATGGGTTTTGGCGTAAATCTCCTGAATCGAGCCTTGCAGCACGCCCACGTGTTTGCCCGCCAGCGCTTTGGCGTCCGGCAGCAGGCCGCTGCCCGCTTTGGCGATCAGGCGGTTCGGCACCTGATAGATGGCGTCGGTAAAGGCGATCGCCTGGCGCCGCTGTTCGGTCACGTTCATCGCCGAGTTGATGGCGTCGAACTTGCGCGCCTGCAGCGCCGGGATCAGGCTGTCGAACGAGGTTTCCACCCAGCTGCATTGCAACTGCGCGGCGGCGCACACCGCGTCGCCCAGTTCAATGTCGAACCCTTCCAGTTTGCCGCTGGCGGATTTGGATTCGAACGGCGGATAGAGCGCTTCCAGACCGAAGCGCAGGCTGTTTTCCGCCGCCAGAGAAGAGCCGGCGGCCAGCAGGCATCCGGCGGCGAACAGCGTTTTCAAAGCTTTCATAGGCAGTGCCCCTTTCCCATGGTCGGACAAAAAATTACACCTGGCTCAGGCGGCGCGCGCCTTCCAGCAGGGTCTCGTTATCTTTGGAAAAACTCAGCCGAATAAGGCCGGTATCGGTGCCGTCGCTGTAGAACGCCGACAGCGGGATCGTCGCCACCTTCGCTTCGCGGATCAAGCGCACGGCGAAATCATTGTCGCTTTCGTGACTGAAGCCGCTAAAACGGGCCAGCATGAAGAAGCTGCCGCGGCTGGGCAGCAGCTCAAAGCGCGAATCCTGCAGGGCGCTGGCCAGCAGATCGCGCTTTTGCTGGTAAAACGCCGCCAGCCCCAGGTAACTCTGCGGGTTGGCGAGCGCGGCGGCGAAGGCGTACTGCATCGGCGTATCGGCGGAGAACACCATGAACTGGTGCACCTTGCGGATCTCGTCCATCAACGCCGCCGGCGCCAGGCAGTAGCCGACGCGCCAGCCGGTGACATGGTAGGTTTTACCGAACGACGACACGATCACGCTGCGTTCCGCCAGCTGAGGATAGCGCGCCATGCTGTGGTGAATATCGCCGTCGAACACCACATGCTCGTAGACCTCGTCGGACAGGAGCACGATGTCGGTGTCGCGGGTCAGGGCGGTCAGGCGGTCGATATCCTGCGCGTCGAACACCGCGCCGGTCGGGTTGTGCGGCGTGTTGACGATGATCATGCGCGTTTTGCCGTTGATGGCGGCGGCCACTTCGTCCCAGTCGACGCGAAAGTCCTGCAGCGACAGTTTGATCGCCACCGGCGTGGCGCCCTGCAGGCGCACGATCGGCGCATAGCTGTCGAACGCCGGTTCGAAATAGATCACCTCGTCGCCGGGGTGCACCAGCGCGCTGATCGCCGAGTACAGCCCTTCGCTGGCGCTGGCGATCACCGTGATTTCTTCGTCGGCGTCATAGCGCGCGCCATACAATCGTTCAGCTTTTTCCGCCAGAGCAGCACGTAACGCCGCCACGCCGCTCATCGGCGCGTATTGGTTATGACCTGCGCGCATGGCTTGCGCCGTTGCCTCGATCAGCTGCGGGTCACCGGCGAAGTTGGGCGCGCCCTGCGACAGGTTGAGGGCCTGATGTTCGGCGCTGAGTTGGCCAATGACGGTGAAGATGGTGGTGCCGACGTCCGGCAGCTTCGAGCGGGATGAGCAGGCGCTCTGCATGATGGGCTCCAGGCAAACAGGGAAGTGTTGAGCGATTAAGCATCAGGCGGCGTAGGCGGACAAGGGAAAGTTTGTCATACTTGCCATGCACTACGATCATACCTAATCGAGGCTCGCTATGCCGATATCCCTGCCGTCGCTCGACGTATTGAAAACCTTTGTGGTGGTGGCGCAACGCCTCAACTTTACCCATGCCGCCCGGCAGCTGCACCTGACGCAGGGGGCGGTCAGTCGGCAAATTCTTGGGCTGGAACAGCGTCTGGGCTATCCGCTGTTCAGCCGTCAGGCGCGCGGTCTGGCGCTGACGCCGCAGGGCGCGCAGCTGCTGGCGCCGGTGCAGCAGGCGCTGGGGCAGTTGGATGAAGCCCTGACGCGGGCCGCCGCCCCGCCGGGGGCGCTGCGCATCAAATGCCCGACCTGCGCCATGCGCTGGGTGCTGCCGCGCATCATTCGCCTGCAAAATGAACGGCCGGACATGCATATCGAGCTGACCGCCTCGGTGTCGCACGGCCTGGATTTCAGTACCGAGCAGTTTGACGCCGCGGTGGTATTCGGCCGGCCGCCGGGTAAAAAGCTGACCGCGCACTTGCTGTTCGATGAAATCCTCACGCCGGTCTGCACGCCGACGTTTCTGCCGCCGGCGGCCCGGTTGATGGACTTGACGGACAAAACTCTGCTGCACCCGACGCGCGATCGGCGCGACTGGCTGCGCTGGCTGAAGGCGGCGGGCGCCGATGCGTTGCCGTCCGGTAAGGCCCAGCATTTCGATACCCTCGATCTGGCGATGAGCGCCGCGCTGCAGGGATTCGGCATCGCCATCGGCGATCTGTGCCTGCTGGAGGAGGATATTCAGGCGCAGCGCATCGTAACGCCGTTCCCGCTCTGCGTCAGCAGCGGCGCGGCCTATTATTTGGTCTATCCTGAACGCACGGTGGCGCCGACGTTAACCGCGCTGGTCGATTTTCTGGCGGCGGAGGCCGCCGACAACCGCGCCCGGCTGCAGAATTACCTGCCGATAACCTGTAATGCTTTGTAAACATTAGCGATGCGAATTCCCTTGGCGATGAAACAGAGTGTGGCAAACTGTTTCTTCACTCCGATTAAACTCCGCGGCGTTGGCGGCGGAAACACGCCTGAGATAAAACAAGATGAAATGGCTTTGTGTGGTGAGTATGTTGTCCGGTCTGGCCCTCAGCCCGGTTTTTGCGCAGGAAACGCCGATAACGCAGGGCATTCACGCCCAGCAGCGCGACGCCTTCGTGTCCAATTTGATGAAGCAGATGACGCTGGAAGAGAAGATTGGCCAGCTGCGGCTGATCAGCGTCGGGCCGGATAACCCGAAAGAAGCGATCCGCGAGGGGATCCGCAAAGGGCAGATCGGCGCCATCTTCAATACCGTCACCCGGCCGGATATCCGGGTGATGCAAGATCAGGCGATGCAGCTCAGCCGCCTGAAAATCCCGTTGTTCTTTGCCTATGACGTGGTGCACGGCCAGCGCACCGTGTTCCCGATCAGCCTGGGGCTGGCGGCCAGCTTCGATCTGGAAGCCATCGCGCTCAGCGCCCGGGTCGCGGCGCAAGAGGCCAGCGATGACGGCCTGAACATGACCTTCGCGCCGATGGTCGATATCACCCGCGATCCGCGCTGGGGCCGGGTTTCCGAAGGCTTCGGCGAAGACACCTGGCTGGTCTCGAAAATCGCCAAGGTGATGGTCGACGGTTTCCAGAACGGCGACCCGGCCAAACCCGGTTCGGTGATGGCCAGCGTCAAGCACTTTGCATTGTACGGCGCCGTCGAAGGCGGCCGCGATTACAACACCGTCGACATGAGCCCGCTGCGCATGCATCAGGACTATCTGCCGCCTTACAAAGCGGCGGTGGACGCCGGCAGCGGCGGGGTGATGGTGTCGCTCAACTCGGTGAACGGCGTGCCGGCCACCGCCAACCCGTGGCTGCTGAAAGATCTGCTGCGCGAGCAGTGGGGCTTTAAAGGCATCACCATCAGCGACCATGGCGCAATTAAAGAGCTGATTAAACACGGCGTGGCCGCCGATGCGCGCGACGCGGTGCGCCTGGCGATCACCTCCGGCGTCGACATGAGCATGAGCGACGAGTTCTACGACAAATACCTGCCGGGTCTGGTGAAGGACGGACTGGTGTCTGAAAGCGATATCGACCGCGCCTGTCGCGACGTGCTGAACACCAAATACGACATGGGGCTGTTCAAGGATCCGTATGTGCATCTGGGGCCGGTGGGTTCCGATCCGCAGGACACCAACGCCGAAAGCCGTCTGCACCGCGCCGAAGCGCGGGTGGTGGCGCGCAAGACGATGGTGCTGCTGAAGAACGATAAACAGACGCTGCCGCTTAGCAAGCAGGCGACCATCGCGCTGGTCGGGCCGATGGCCGACAGCCAGCGCGACGTGATGGGCAGTTGGTCAGCCGCCGGGGTGGTCAAGCAGTCGGTCACCCTGCGCGAGGGGCTGGAGCGGGCGGTGGGTGACAAGGTGCGCATTCTGTACGCCAAGGGCGCCAACGTCACGCAGGATAAAGGCATCATCGACTATCTGAACGAGTATGAGCCGGCGGTGGCGTTCGATACCCGTTCGCCGCAGCAGATGATCGACGAAGCGGTGCAGGCGGCGAACAAGGCCGACGTGGTGGTGGCGGTGGTGGGGGAATCGCAGGGCATGGCGCACGAGGCCTCCAGCCGTGCCGACATCACGATCCCGCAGAGCCAGCGTGATTTGATCGCCGCGCTGAAAGCCACCGGCAAGCCGCTGGTGCTGGTGCTGATGAACGGCCGGCCGCTGGCGCTGAGCTGGGAGAGCGAGCAGGCGGACGCGATGTTGGAAACCTGGTACAGCGGCACCGAGGGCGGCAACGCGGTGGCGGACGTGCTGTTCGGCGACTATAACCCGTCGGGCAAGCTGCCGATGACCTTCCCGCGCTCGGTCGGCCAGATCCCGATGTACTACAACCACCTGAACACCGGCCGGCCGTTCGGCAAGGAGAACCCGGGCAAGTACACCTCGCGCTACTTCGATTCGCCGAACGGCCCGCTGTATCCGTTTGGTTACGGCCTGAGCTACACCACCTTCAGTCTGTCGGATCTGAAATTGTCCAGCCCGACGATGGCGCGCAACGGCAAGTTAACCGCCAGCGTCACGCTGAAGAATACCGGCAAGTACGACGGCGCCACGGTGGTGCAGCTGTATCTGCAGGACGTCACCGCGTCGGTCAGCCGCCCGGTGAAAGAGCTGCGCAACTTCAAGAAAGTGACGCTGAAGGCCGGTCAGTCGCAGCAGGTTGAGCTGCCGATTAGCGAAGACGATCTGAAGTTCTACAACGCCAGCCTGAAGTGGGGGGCGGAGCCGGGCAAATTCAACGTGTTCGTCGGCCTGGATTCCGACAACGTGCAGGCGCAAAGCTTTACGCTGAAGTAACCTTTTCCCCCTCTTTCACTGCGGTGGGAGAGGGGGCATCCATCCCTTTCCGCTAACGTCACCGGAGCTTGCCTCATGAAACGCTATCTGGACTGCAGCGCCAGCGATCTGGCCGATATCGGCAAAACCGATCTGCTCTACGCCATCCGCGCCAGTGAAGGGCGCATTTTGGTCAGCGAAACCATCGCGGTCACTCAGCCGCTGCTCAATAACGTCACCAACGCCGAACTGGCGGCCAGCCAGGGCGCCGACCTGCTGCTGTTGAACCTGTTCGACGTCGATCGTCCGCATATCGCGGGCCTGCCCGCCGACGTGCCGCCGCAGGAGGCGCTGCGCACGCTGCAGCGCCTGACCGGGCGGGTGATCGGGGTGAACCTGGAGGCCGTCGATCCGGCTTTCGCCAGCGAACATAACGACTTTTGGCAGATGACCGCGGGCCGCGCCGCCACCGCCGAGAATGCGCGCAAGCTGTATCAGCTCGGCGCGCGCATGCTGGTGCTGACCGGCAACCCGAACAATGGCGTCAGCAATCAGGCGATCGCCGCCGCGCTGAAAGCGATCCGCGAGGAAGTGGGCGACGAGATGGTGCTGGTGACCGGCAAGATGCACGGCGCCGGCATCGTGCGCGAAAGCGGCAGCCAACTGATCGGCGAGCAAGACATCGCGCTGTTCGTGGAGAACGGTGCGGACATCGTGCTGCTGCCGGCGCCGGGCACCATTCCCGGCATGTCGCAGGAGAAAGTGGCGGCGCTGATCGCCTTTGCCCAGCGGCAGGGGGCGCTGGCGATGACGGCGATCGGCACCTCGCAAGAGGGGGCCGACGTGCAGACCGTGCGGCAGATTGCGCTGATGAGCAAAATGGCCGGCGCGGATCTGCACCATATCGGCGATACCGGCTTTTTGGGGCTGGCGCTGCCGGAAAACATCTTCGCCTACAGCGTAGCGATTCGCGGCGTGCGCCACACCTACAGCCGCATGGCGCGTTCAATTAACCGCTGAAATGGCTGCCGCTTGCGGGCTTTTCTTCCGCTAGGCAACATTCGCAACCCATAGCTTAATAACGCCGGCAGACAAAGGTCGGGCTTTGAAGCGTACTGACCACATACAGGTTGCCGAGTACGTGTTCGACGGCGACATGGTAGGAGATTCGGGGATCTTCCGACTGCAAAAAGGTCGCCCAAAGGGGGGCGGGAACCGTATCTCCGGCATGTTTACGGTCGGCGGCGAATCGCAGCGTATACCCATCGCCGCCGCCATCCTCTTCATCCGTCTCATCGCCGGGGGTGTCATACACATAGTGAAGTTCGCGGTTCAGCACATAGGTTTTTTCTTGTCGCTCGATAAAGCCATTGAGCCTGATAAAGCCAGTGCCGTTGTGGTAGAGGAAAAAATACATCTTTGCTTTTAAAACCGCGGCGGGCTCCATGGCAGGGCCATAGCGGTTGCGCGTGGTGATCTCCGCTTCGCAACGCAGTAAGGTTTTAGGATGGTGCGACAGCTGGGCGACCTGGCTTGCCAGAGGCGCCATCAGCAATAACAAGCCGACGATGAAGCGTGTTTTTTTGTTCATGGCGTCATACCGTCGGTGTTTTTGATCGTGCGGCACCGGCCATATTGACCGGGTTGCACCAGATTGCAAATGGCGATGAAGGTGACCTGAAAAGGAAGATTGGGGTTGGCGATTTTGGTGTAGAACAGATCGGCGGGCGTCGTGCCGCAGTCGGTCGCTTCAGCTTTCAATGCAGCGGCAATTTGCGCTTGCGTTTCATGCCGGTCGTTCAGCGCGGCGGTTTCCAAAGTAAAAACGTTGCACAGCTCATGGCGATAAAAAAAATCGACCCTGGCGTTTTTGAACGCGTGAACCGGCCGGTTGAACCACAATAAAGCGCAGACGAGGCTAAAGCACGCAATCATCATCAATACAGCGGCAAGGGGCGCTTTTTTTGCCTGGCAGATATTCCCATGCCGTTTTAACAGCGCGCTGGCTCGGGTCAACAGGGGGGGAATAACCGTTTTTGGGTTGTCCGGTGAGCGCATGTTTTCGCATGAGGTAATTTCCGCTTCAAGAATGAAACCCAGCTTGGGGATGGTAATAATGATTTGCGGATCCAGTGCCAGCGATTCAAGCGCTTTTCTTATCTCACTGATGCAACCATTCAGATTATTGTTTGAACCCACAAAACCATTATCTTCCCAGACCCGCTGCATCAAATGCCTGCGGGTGAGCATCTCTTTATGATGGGTAACCAACTCTAACAATAAGCGGGTGGCAGGGTTAGATAACGGCATAAAAGATTCCCGTTCATTGATGATGAACAATGCGCGTTCGGCAGGTGAGAAAATAATCATCTGATTAATGACGTATTCCATAATGTGCTGCTTGCCCTTATAGCGACGGCGAAATTTAGCGAGGACAGAGTTATCTATTATTTTTCACCCGTCAAGATGATGGCGGTTTTTTCATGTTGTGAAATTTTTGGCGAAAGTTTAAACGTACGGATGTTGCCAGTTTTATAATATTAGGTTTTCTTTGTTTTGGTTTTTAATTCTTTATTTATATATTTTTAGGAATTAAGAACTGTTTTCATGGTTAAATGCAATACATATTTCTTGTTTTTGGCTGCGGCGATACTATGGAACTCGCTGGGTAATGCGACAGGATTTTGCCGTAAATCCACGTTTAAATTGCGGGTTTTCTTTGTTTGACGCCTGAATGGCCAAGAGGAAAAGGTATGTTTAAAAGAAGCTGGACGCTTTTACGCTATAGGCGAAAATTCTTTGAAGCTATTCAATCTGTCGGGATTGTGATGGCGATAGTTACCGGGCTGGTGTTGCTGGCAGGCATTTCGTTTATTGCAATTGAAAAATGGCTCAGCCTTTTCTGATGGTTTTTCGGATATATATTTTGGGATGAAGTTATTATGTCTATTCCATGTTTAAAGTTCATGGTGATGGTCTATGTCAGCGTATTGCTTTTGTTGGGTGGCTATATTTATCACTATGATATGAACTATTTCTCGCTGACGTTTCCATATTCTCTTGTGATTGGGGGGGGCCTGTTTGCTTTATTGGGCGTCGGCGGCGCGATCCTTTTTTTGCGAAAAACGTGGGGGATGACCCCCGCGTGTTTTTTCTTTGCGCTGGGCGCGGTGATATTGCTGCTGCCCCTTTTTTATTCTCGTGCCGAGTGGGGCGTGCTTACCGTCGGGCGAATGGCCTGCCTGTTTGGCAGTTGGATTATTTACTTTATCCTATTGCAATATCGGGTCATGCCACACGTGCGTATTGCGTTTATCTATACGCTGGTATTAGCCGCAGCCGTGGGAGGCATTTGGCTTTTTTCCTTCCCGGCCGAGGCGGCGGCGGGCTATGCCGGCAGCGGGGGGCGTTGGCCGGATGCCGCGAGCAGTATATTGGCGAGCGGATTATTGGCGGGATGGGGTCTGACGGTGTTGCCTCGGTTCCGCATGTTGCGCCGAGATAGCGAGCGATGGCGTATTTTACTCTTGCTGCCGCTCTTGATCGGTTTATCCGCCGCGCTGGGCTGGGGGGCATCGCAGACCGTTTGTCTCAGCGTGCTATTGGGTGCCGCGCTGCTGACCCTGATGTTTGTGCGCAGATACCCGCTGCATTGCGTGCTCGCGCTGCTGATGACGGCATTGGGATGCTGCCTGGCGATATTGGCGGATGAATTGAACGCCGGCGTTCGTTTGTCGAATGCCGCGCCTTGCTGCGATACGCTGCTTGATTCGCTGGCGCTGGTGGCAGAGCGGCCGTGGTCAGGATGGGGCTATGGCCGATTCGAGCATGGCTTTGAGCATTTACAGGCCCATGCGCTGCCCGCGGTAGCGCGGGCTGGCGCAGCGCGGCAACCCTATAACGAGCTCCTGCTGTGGTGGATAGAAGGCGGCGTCGTTGCGTTGGCGGGCATGCTGTGCCTGCTGGCGGGCGTGGCGGCGCTGGTGCGCCAAACATGGCGACGGGAGCGCATCGCCGCCCGCTTGCACAGCCCGGCCGCCGGGGAAGAGGCCGCGTTGGTGGCGAGCGGCATTCCCTTGCTGCTGTGCGCGCAGTTTTCCTACCCGTTCGGGCTGTCGCTCATCCAATGGGCGGTTTTGACGCTGCTGCTCGTTACATTGGATGGGCGCAGCAGGTTCAGCGCCGGCCGGTTTTGCCGGTTTGTTTTCGCGCGGAGGGAAACGGCGTGAACACGGTCATCAATATCGCCTTCCTGGATATCGACCGCTTTTTTGTCGCCGGGACGTATCGGGCGCTGAGCGACTATTTTGGTGAACGTGGCATCGAGGCGCGCTGCTGCGAGCCGATGAATGCCGACCTTGTGTTCCAGGCGATCGCCAAAGGCGACATGGCGCGTTTTTGCCATCCTCCCCATGCTCCTCACGCCCTTTATCTCGCCGTTTACGATCTCAGAGAAGCCCGCATTCGCGCCATTTCGGGGTGCCTGAGGGAAGCGGGCAGGGTGTACCGCAATGAAGGCGTCGCAAAGCTGTTGCACACGGTAGCGCGGGTGATAAAAGGCCGAACCGGCGGCGCCTGCGGTTTTTCTTGTTGCGCCTGGTGTCAGCCGTTGCCATTGACGCCGCAGGAAAAACAAGTGATGCGTTACCTGAGTTGGGAAATGACGCCGACCGCCATTGCCCGTCGGCTTCGGGTCAGCATCAAGACGGTGAGCACGCATAAACGGGCGGTGATGAGAAAGATGCATTTTCAGCGCGATGCGGAGCTTTACCGCTGGTTGCGTCAGGGGGGATTCGGTCCGGGAAATGGCGATAGCCACATCGTCTGAGCGATGGCATGGCAGGTCCGGGCCTGATGGCCCGGAGCGACTTACCAAAACAGCGGCGTGGTGCTTTCGGCCAGAAATGCCAGCAGCGTTTCATTGACCGCCGCCGGATTTTCCTTGTTGCTGATATGCCCGGCGTTGGGGATCAGCACATGTCGGCAGCCGAGAAGATCCGCCATGCGCTGGCCTTCCGCCGGCGGGCGCGGCTTATCCTGCGCGCCGGTGATGACGATGCTGGCGGCGGTGATGTGTTCCAGCAGCGCCAGCTTGTCGGGGCGGCCGAAGATCATCCGGCCCAGCGGCACGATGCTTTCGCGCAGGCGCTCGGCGGGCAGGCTTTGCAGATGGGCCAGCAACGGCTGCGACAGCGCAGCGGGCACGTCGTCGGAATAGAACTGCGCGGCGATATATTCCAGCAGCGGCGGCGTAATGGCGCCGGCCTGTTCCACGGCGGCCAGCATGCCCATATAGCGCTGCCGCGCCTCTGGGGTTTCGTCGCCCAGGTAGCTGTCCAGCAGCGCCAGCACTTTCACCCGCTCCGGCGCCAGCGCCGCCAGTTCGGCGCCCCACATGCCGCCGACGGACAGGCCGACGATGCCGAACTCTTCAATATCCAAATGATCCATCAGCGCCAAATGATCGGCGGCGATATCCGACAGGCTGTTTCGCCCGGGCGGCAGCGCCGGTGAATCGCCGTGGCCCCAGAGATCCGGCACGATGAGGCGGTAGCGTTTAGCCAGCGCTTCGAACTGCGGCGCCCACATATTCAGATCGAACAGATAGCTGTGGCCCAGCAGCAATGGAAAGCCTGAACCTACGTCGAGATAATGCAGGGATTTGCCCATCGTTGGCATCTTATCGGTTCCTTATATAAAAAGAGTCCCGGCTGCTTATATCACACTCATATTCGACCCACGGTATTAATTTACCTTAAATTACTCAGGCGGAGGCTTATTTTTAATTACCCATTGCTAACAAGACGTCAATAAAAGGTGACATTAAGGAAAATATTCTGGTCGATGCCAGAGCCTTGGTTTATGCTGGCGCTCCTTTCGGTATGGAATAGATAAACAGGGAGTCGCGATGAAAAGACTTTTCAGACTATTAATTATTTTGCTTGTCATTTTGCTGCTGGCGGCGGTGCTGTGGTGGTTCTTCGGGCGCGGCAATCCGAATGCGCTGTGGCAGATAGTCAGCCAACAGTGCGTGCCCAATCAGCAGCAGAACCACGATCCCGCGCCCTGCTTAAAGGTGGATTTAACCGAGGGATATGTGCTGTTTAAGGACAGCAAGGGCCCTTACCACGATCTGGTGATGCCGGCCGAAAAGGTCAGCGGCATCGAGAGTCCGATATTGCAAGCGGAGCGAACGCCGCCTTATTTCGCCCAGGCCTGGAATAACCGCGAACATATATCCAGCGAGCTGGGTAAACCGTTAAAAGACGCATGGGTTTCTCTGGCGGTCAATTCGAAATATGGCCGCTCTCAAAATCAGCTGCATATTCACGTTGCCTGTTTGCGCCAGGATGTCTATAACGCGCTGGGGGAACAGGCTGAGCAATTAGATCAACAGTGGCGGCCGCTGGCGGTGAAATTGGTCGGCCATCAATATCTGGCCAGAAAATTGGCGGGCACCGATTTAACCCAGGAAGATCCTTTCCGCTTGTTGCAAAACTACGTGGTCGAGCAGGGCGACAGCATCGGCAATTACGGCCTGGCGCTGGCGGTCAGCCCGAAGGGCGAGATGCTGCTGTTGGCAAACCGTCTGAAGTTGACCGATCTCAACCTGGGGTCGGCCGGTGAAATTCAGGACTACCGGTGCGAGATCGCGGGGAACTGAGTTTTTCTTATCGCTCCCCGTCGCTGGGGAGCGTATGCCGTGCGATACGAACTAACCAAATGTATTAACTCGTTTTTATTTTATTCTCCCTCATCTGCTTGATCCTGTTCTCATGTCCGATCTATTATTTGTTTGCACAAGCAAATAAATAATCGAGAGTAACCCGACATGTCACAACCGCGTAAACTTCCTGCTGCACTGGGCATCCATCTGGATGTGACCAATCGCCTGTGGCGCACGGCGATGGACCAGTCGGTGAAAATGACCAATCTGACGCGCCCGCATTGGCTGGCGCTGAGTGCGATTGCCGATCTGGGGGATGGCTGCACGTTGAAAGACGTTTCGCAGCATTTGAACGCCGAAGTCTCGACGATGTCGCGCGCGCTGCTGTTTCTGGAAAAAAATCGGCTTATCGCTCGCGATGCTCTGTCCGAAGATAAGCGCGCCAAAGGGGTGAGAATGACCGAGGCCGGGCAGGAGATGCTGGCGCAGTTGGATCATTCCAGCCAGCAAGCGAGGGAAAAACTGCTCAATGGCATTTCGGCCAACGATCTGGAGGCTTTTTACCGCGTATTGTTTGGCATCAAGCATAACGCGATAGCGATGCTCGAACAGGAAAATCTGTTGCCAGACGAGTTTGCTCTTCTGGCGGAGGAGCGAGTGGGTGCGATGAAGCCGGAAGGTGAAGCGTGAACGGCCGCTGGCGGAGAGCACAACAGCTGTGCGTTATCGCGTTGGGGATCTTCTCCTGCTCGGTCTTCGCCAGCCAGAATGACCAACAGGTCATCGCACGGGGAAAATATCTGGCTACCGCCGCAGATTGCGCGGCTTGTCACCGCGGCAGCAGTCAACAGGACGCCCCCTATGTCGGCGGTTATGCCATCGCGTCGCCGATGGGCGACATCATCGCCAGCAATATCACGCCCGCCAAAGGAACCGGCATTGGCGACTACAGTGAACAAGAGTTTCGCCGCGCGTTAACGCAGGGCATTCGGCGGGACGGCCAACCTTTGTATCCCGCCATGCCTTATACCGCTTATCGGGGGCTGAGTGATGACGATCTGCACGCGCTGTATCGCTATTTTATGGCCGGTGTCGCACCGGTCGATCGTGCGGTGCCTGAGACCCAACTGACGTTCCCTTTTTCCTGGCGTTATGCGATCCACGGCTGGAACTGGCTGTTTCTGAAAAAGACGCCCGTCGATGCAGACGAGAGGAAGGCGCGTGGCCGCTATCTGGTGGATGTGCTGGGGCATTGCTCGGCGTGTCACAGCCCGCGTAACGGGATGATGGCGGAACGCGGCGATCGCTATCTGGCAGGAGGAGAAACCGGCGGTTGGATCGCGCCGAATATCACCTCGGATCCCGTGAGCGGCATCGGCGGCTGGAGCCAGAAAGAGTTGGTGCAGTATCTGCGGACCGGGCGCAATGACAAAGCTCAGGCTGCCGGCGGCATGGCGGAGGCGGTGGAGCATAGCCTGCGTTTCCTGAGTGACGACGATCTCGACGCCATCGCCGACTGGCTCAAACAGACGCCGCCGCTTGTCACCGTACAAGGAACGAAAGCGGCCTATCAATATCAGGGGGGCGGTAAAGGCCGTGCCGCCGGACAGGCGCTGTATGCCGCTTCCTGTGCCAGCTGCCATCGTCTGGGCGGCGAGGGGGCTTATGACGGCCATTTCCCTTCTTTGATGCACAACACCACCGTAGGCAGCGAACGGGCCAATAACCTGATCATGGTGATGCTGTATGGCGTGCAGCGTCAGGGGGAGACGCTGCAGACCTGGATGCCGGGGTTCGCCGATAGTCTGGATGACAGGCAACTGGCTGAATTGGGCAATTACGTATTGCAGCAATTCGGCAATCCGGCGGTCAGGATAACGCCGGAGCAAGTGGCTCTGCAGCGGGCGGGCGGTGAAAAACCGCTGTTGATTACGTCATTGCCTTATGTGTTCTGGGGCGGCGTATTGTTGGCATTGATCGTCATTGGGGCGTGGGTGAAACGTCGGGTGAAGCATTGATCCAAGAGAGGATGGCATGAAGTTTAATCTGAACGGCCAGGCGGTCGAATTTAACGGCGAGCCGGATACGCCGCTGCTGTGGGTGATCCGAGAACATTTTAAGTTAACCGGCACCAAGTTCGGCTGCGGTATCGGCGCCTGTGGCGCTTGTACGGTACATGTCGACGGTAAGGCTGTGCGTTCATGCTGTTATCCGCTGCAATTGGTGCGCGATCGGCAGGTGACCACCATCGAAGGGCTGTCCATCGATCGCCGTCATCCGGTGCAGCAGGCCTGGATTGCGGAGGACGTGCCGCAGTGCGGCTACTGCCAATCAGGCATGATCATGGCGGTCAGTGCGCTGCTGGCGGAACACCCGAGTCCGGACGATCGGCAGATAGATACGGGCCTGACCAATCTGTGCCGCTGTGCCACTTACCACCGGATCCGTGCGGCGGTGCACCGCGCCGCCGACAAGGGAGAACCCTGAGTATGGCGATCACCCGCAGAACCTTGATAAAAGGCAGCGCGTTGGCAGTGGCCGCCATGCTGCTGCCGATATCGACGCGCAGCCTGGCGGCCGTGGTTTCACAGGACGTGGCGCCTCCGGACAACCAGTACGAATTGAACGATTGGATCTGGATCGATCGCGATGGGCGCATCGTTATCGGCGTGTCGCAATGTGAAGTCGGGCAGGGGATTTACACCGGCCTGGCCGAAGTGGTGGCGGCGGAGATGGATGCCGATTGGGCGCAGGTGACGGTGAAATTCGTCACCGGCCGCGACGCTTACCGTCAGGTTGCCGGGGGCGAGGCTTTCGCGCAGTTTGTCGCCGCCTCAACCTCCATGACCAAATTTCATCAGCGTGCCCGGCTGGCCGGCGCACAGGCGAGAGATTTCTTTCTGCGGGCCGGCGCAAAACATTTCGCGCTTTCACCATCGCAGTGCCGTACGGAGAAAGGCTGGGTGCTTGAGAAAGGCGGGAAGCGCAAGGTTGCCTATGGCGATTTGGTGCGCTATGCCGCCGAGCTGCCGTTGGATCCGCAGCCTGCTTTAAAGAGTGAGGCGCAAGAGCGAGAGAGTGTCATTGGCAAGCCGCTGTTGCGGGTCGATACGCCGGAGAAAGTGGATGGCAGTGCGATTTACGGTATTGATATCGACTTGCCGGAGATGCTGATCGGCGTCCCCTGGATGGTGCCCGACCTTAGCGGAAAGCTGGTCGCCGTGCGTAATGAACGACAGATTCGGGCCATGCCGGGCGTGGTGGATCTGGTGTTGACCCGGCAGTGGTCGATGAACAACATGGTCGGATTGGATCATGATATGTCACTCAATACGGTGATCGTGGTGGCGGCGAGTTACTGGCAGGCCAAAAAGGCGGCGGATTTGCTGGAGGTCGACTGGCTGCCGGGCGCAGGAAAAGCGCTGACCGGCAGCGTGATTGCGGCGGAGAATTTGGCGATGCTGGATGGCGATACACTGGTGCCGGCGGTCGATCGCGGCGAGGCGTCGGCGTTGATTCGTGGCGTTGAACAAGGTTCGCGCTTGCATGAGGCGCGTTACAGCGCACCTTATGTGGCGCACGCTACCCTGGAGCCTTGCAATGCCACCAGCCATTACGGCGAGGGCCGTATCGAAACCTGGGGCCCCTTCCAGGGGCAGGACATGGTGCGTAACATTCTGGCGAAAATGTTCGGGCTGAAGCCGACGGATGTGGTGGTGAATACGACCTATCTGGGGGGCAGCTTTGGACGCAAATATCTGCCGGATGCCGTGATGCATGCTACCGTCGCCTCCCGGGCGGTGGGGAAACCGGTCAAAGTGATCTATCCGCGCGAGATCGACATGCGGCACGAATACTATCGTCCGGCCTGCATCAGCCATTATCGGGCGCTGTTGGATGAAAACGGCTACCCGCAGGCGCTGTGGGCGCGCTATGCCGGGCAGTCTCTCTTCTGGCAAATGCGACGCGAAACGGTCAACGACGCCGGGGGATGGGATGAAAGTATGGTGGAGTGCGTTTACAGCACGCCGTATCGCATTCCTCATCTGAAGGTGGAGGCCGGCATCGTCGAACAGCCGATTTCCCTGAGCTATCTGCGCGGTGTCGGCAGCGTCGCCAGTCTGTTCTTTTTGGAAAGCTTTATCAGCGAACTCAGCCATAAGGCAAACCGGGACGAATACCAATATCGACGGCATCTGTTGCAGGACAGCCCGGAAGCGTTGCGCGTCCTGGACGCCACTGCGGCGGCGGCGGGGTGGCAGCATGAACCGCCGTCGGGTGTTTATCGCGGTATGGCGTGCAATATTTGGGTTGGCCGCAATAACGCTTTCACCACCTACGTCGGTTTGGTGGTTGAAATCGCCATTCAGGAGGGGCGACTACGGGTGCTGCGCGCGGTATGCGGGATTGACTGCGGTAAGGTGATAAACCCGAACCTGGTGCGTGCCAACGTAGAGGGCGGCATCGGCTTTGCGCTGACCACCTGTCTGCACAGCGAGCTGCATTTTGAACGGGGTGGCGTGGTGGAAGGGAATTTCGATCGTTATCCGCTGCTCGCGATCGCCGAAATGCCCAAGGTGGAAGTGGTGGTACTCGACAGTGCGCGTGCGCCGCAGGGATGCGGGGAAGTGTCGACTGCGGTGGTCGCCCCGGCGATGGCCAGCGCGCTGCATAAGGCCACCGGCAAAACCTATCGTACTATGCCGTTCCCACGCGAGTTCTCGTCGGTGTAACGGCCCGCCGGTTCGGTCAGCCGGCGGGCCGTGCGGTCAGAGCTTTTTCAGCAGCGCCAGCAGTTGCGCTTCGCTTTTCTCCGCTAATCCGTCGATCGCCAGCTTGATGATGTCGGAGCGGGTGATGCGCACGATGCCGTTGCGCGCCGCCTGCACGATCACTTCATCGATAGCGTCAATGTGGCTGTCCGTCAGGCTGACGGAAATCGCCTTATAGGTGCGCTTACGGCCGGCCGGCTTGGCTTCCGGCGCGGGCGCCGCTACCGGCAATGTATGCGAGGTGGCGCTGTTGATGAATTCGTCTTCCGACATGCGGTGGGTAGGGGTGCGTTTCTTCACAGGATCACCTCTTTCACCAGGCATTCAATTTCGCTCTGCGCCTTTTCATTGTTCGCCTCGTGCACGGTGATGGCTTCACCCCAGGCGTCGCGGTAAATCTTGCGGTCGCACAGGCGGTTGCTCACCAGGGTGAACTCCGGGTATTCACTCAGCACCTGCGCCGCTTCGTTGGCTTCATTAATAAAGATATTGGTCGGGCACATGTTCAATACGATGTAGCCTTTGACCTTCTCGTTGTATTCCTGCGCGGTGGAGAACATCTCCGACAGATAGCCGATGGTGTCGAGATCCATCTGCGAAGGGCGCAGCGGCGAGAGGAACAGATCGGCGGCCAGCAGGCCGGAGCGCAGTTCGGCGCTGTCGCGGCCGGCGGTATCGACGATCACGTAGTCGTAATGGCGATCGAGCTCCAGCAGCGTTTCCTTGATTTTACCCGACGCGGCCACCACCGGAATGTGCGGCAGCCCCTCGACGTTCTGACGGTCGTTGTACCAGGTCATGATCGATTTCTGGTCGTCGGCATCGACGATGATCGCCGTCTTGCCTTGCTTAAGAATCAGATACCCAGCGATATTCACTGCTTTCGTCGATTTGCCGACGCCGCCTTTTTGCGAGCCAATCAGAACAATCATGCTGCCATCTCTCAAGTTATTAAGCGGGTAACTTATTAAGTTAATGTGCTTATTAGGTTGATAATTAAACAGGTTAACAAGAATAACTCGCGAACAATATGCACCAACTGCGGCGGCTTGCCAAGCCAGTATGTTGTTAACTGCGCAGCTTATTTTGCGGTGAATGGACCGGATGGGTAAGTAGGAATTCTCTGGGAAGTGGCGGAACGGAAGAGGCTTTTGTTAGTTTAACAGCTTAATAAGTTAGTGGCTCATTAAGCTGTCGATGGCGTTACTTCTTCATCATCGCCTTCAGGTTGGCGAACGGGTTGTGGGTGGCGACGCCGATATCTTTTTGCGCATCTTCACCGGCCACCACCGTCGAACCGTATTGATCGGCCTCGGTGTATTTCGAGTGTTCGTGGTCGTGGCAATACAGACACAACATTTCCCAGTTGCTGCCGTCTTCCGGGTTGTTGCTGTGATCGTGATCGATGTGGTGCACCGTCAGCTCGCGCAGGTTGGAATAAACGAATTCGCGCGAGCAGCGCCCGCATACCCAGGGGAACAGTTTCAGCGCTTTTTCGCGGTAGCCGGTTTCCAGCTTCGCATAGTTTTTGGGGATATAGGCCATGGTGGTTGTCCGTTGTGAATCACTATGCGGTAAATAATACCACACAGCGTGCGGCTACAACGTGCGGCTCATCTTGCCGTTGTCAAAAGTCTCCACCGCCCAGTCGATGAACGCCCGCAGCTTGCCGCTGAGGTGGCGATTGGATGGGTAGACCACGTACATCTGCTCCGGCGGCGGCTGCCAGTCGTGCAGCAGGCTGACCAGTTCGCCGCGCTCGAGGTGCGGCTGCGCCATAAACCGATAGATCTGGATGATGCCCAGGCCGGCCAGGCTCGCCGCCAGCAGGGCGTTGCCTTCATTGATGCTGACCGGGTAGCGCTGTTGGATGGCGATCTCTTTGCCGCGCTCGACATAGCGTTGCGGATGGATGCGGTCGTTGACCGGATGGCGGTAGTGCACCATCGGAAAACCCTGTTCCAGATCGCACGGGTGGCGCGGGGTGCCGTGGCGCGCCAGATAAGTCGGGGTGGCGCAGCTGACCCAGTCCAGATCGAACAGACGCCGGGCGATCAGGCTGGAGTCGGCCAACGGACCGCTGCGGATCACGCAGTCGGCGCTGTCGCTAATAAGATCGATAACGCGATCGCCGATGCTGAGATCGATCTGGATTTGCGGGTAGCGTTCCAAAAAGCCGGGCAGCGCCGGCAACAGCAGTTGGCGGGCGGTGCCGCTGCCGGTATCGATGCGCAGCACGCCCTGCGGAGAATTCTGCGACTCGGTCAGACAGCCCTCCATCTGCTCCAAATCCGCCAGCCATTTCACCGTATTCTGGTAATAGCATTCGCCTTCGCGGGTGACCGACACGCTGCGGGTGGTGCGCTGGAACAGTTTGGTCTGCAGGTGATCCTCCAGATTTTGGATCAGCTTGGTGACCGTCGCTTTCGGCATGCCCAGCGAATCGGCGGCGCGGGTAAAGCCGCCGGTTTCCACGACGCGGTTAAATACCCGGATAGCGAGCAAATGATGGTCCATAGGTTCTCAACGCCATGCCCCGGCGGTGGCCGGGGCGTGTTTCTGCAGATAGATAATGATTAACACTGTTTAGCGCCAATCGCGCCGGCGCGCAAGCTGAGACCGAACACCAGAGCGGCGGAGAGGATCAGCGCGCCGCCGAACAGCATGGCGCTGCTGACGCCCTGCCAGTCCACCACCTCACCGCCCAGCAATGCGCCGGAGGCCAGCGCAATCTGAACGACGCACACCAGCAGCGCCTGGCCGGCTTCCGGCGCCTGTGGCACCGCGGCGAACATCCAGTTGGTGGCGCAGACCGGCACGGCGCCAAAGGCCAGCCCCCACACCAGCACCATCAGTGTGGCGCCGCCGAGGCCGCTGAGCAGCGGTGAGACGATCAGGATGCCCGCCAGCATGGCGGCGATCAGGATAAAGGTGGCGCGCAGGCTGTATTCCCCCAGGCGTTCGCCGAGGAAGGTGCCTAGCAGGCCGATGGCGCCATAGGCCAACAGCTGCAGCGAGATGGCCGACGGGCTGAGCACGAACACCTGCAGCAGCAGGGGCCGCAGATAGGTGTAGGCGGCGAAGTGGCCGATGAACAGCAGCACGATGGCGATCAGGCCGATGCGCGCCATCGGCAGACGCAGCGGCAGCACCAGATCGCGCGGCGTGACCGGTCGGGAAGGTGGTACCGACGTGAGTAAACGCAGCTGCGCCAACAGTACGCCGACCGCCAGCGCCGCACCGCCGAAGAAGGCGGCGCGCCAGCCGAACAGATCGCCGACCAGTGCGCCGATCGGCACGCCGCATACCGCGCCGACCGAAACGCCGCTGAGGATCAGCGCGGTGGCTCGCCCCTGGCTGGCTTCCGGCACCAGATGGCGGCCATAGTTGGCGGCGAACGACCAGAAGCCGCCGACGCAGATGCCCAGCAGCACGCGGCCGAGCAACATCATCGGAAAGTTGACGGCCAGCGCCGCCACCAGATTGGATACCACCAGCAGCAGCGACAGCCCCAGCATCAATAAACGCCGATCCAGGCGGCCAGACATCAGGCTCAATACCGGTGCGGCCACCGCTGCCACGATGCCGGGCATGGTGACCATCAGCCCGGCGGTGCCGGTACTGACGCCCAGCGAAGGGGCGATGTTGGTCAGCAGGCCGATCGGCAGAAACTCGGTGGTGACCATGACAAAACAGGCGACCGTCAGCGAGAAGATCGCCGGCCACGGGGATGATGCAGGGTTATCTTTATTATTCAGCATAATACCGCTCTTCTCAGGTGAATGCGCAGGCCGCGCTCGGGGCGCGGCGTGATCAAAGTCACAATCTACGGCAGGCCGAAGGCGCAGATAAATCCGCTGGCGGTGTTTACACTGTTTCTGAGGGGGAACAATGACGGCAGCGAGTTAAAACGCGGCTTGCGCCGCGCCAAGGGGAAAGGAATAAAACGGTATAAGGTTATGACCGGGACGCGCGCGGCGCTAGAGCCCCGGTGCTTTCCACATGGAGGTGGTCAGGCCGTTATCCACCAGCGTCAGCTGATCGGCGTAAACCTGCCGCCAGTTTTCCTTCTGCTCCTGATACAAGGCGTGGTGGGTCATGTCCGGCTGATGTTCGCGCTCCCAGCGCACCAGCTGCTCGCCGGTTTCGGCCAGCGACGCGTAAAGCCCGGCGCCGACGCCGGCGGCGATCGCGCAGCCCAGCGCGGTGGCTTCTTTCACCACCGGCACGCGCACCGTCAGGCCGGTGACGTCGCTGAGGATTTGGCTCCACAGTTTGCCTTTGGCACCACCGCCGGCGAACACCAGCGAGCGGGCCTGCACGCCGGAGAAGGCGGCGATCTGTTCCAGATTACAGGCGGAGACGATGGCGGCATTCTCCTCCAGCGCGCGGAACAGCGTTTGTTTGTTGCAGCGTTCAGGATCGATAGACATGTTGATGAATGACGGCGCCGCGTGATACCAGGTTTTGAAATGCATGGCGTCGGAAAAGATCGGCATCACGCCGTAGGCGCCCGGCGGCACCCTGGCCGCCATCTCTTCCAGCAGGCTGTAAGCGTCGATCCCCAGTCGCTCCGCCAGCAGTTTCTCTTCGGCGCAGAAAGCGTCGCGGAACCAGCGCATGGTCAGGCCGGTAAAGAAGCTGATGGATTCCGCCTGCGCCATGCCGGGAATGACGTGAGGGTTAATGCGGATGTTCATTTCCGGATCGATGGCCGGTTCCGGCAGGTTGACGATTTGCTGCCAGAAGGTGCCGCCGAGCACCGCCGTCTGCCCGGCGCGCACGATGCCGAGCCCCAGACTGCCGAGCTGCACGTCGCCGCCGCCCATCACCACCGGGGTGCCGCGCAGCAGCCCGCTCTCCTGTGCCGCCTGCTCGGTGACGCCCCCCAGCACGCTGCCGGTCTCTTTCACCGGCGACAGAATATCGGCGCGCAGCCCGGCCATATCGAGCAGCGCCGGCCGCCAGTCGCGGCTGGTCAGATCCAGCATGCCGGTAGTACCGGCGTTGGAAGGATCGACCGCCAGCTCGCCGCTCAGCATGTAGGCCAGCCAGTCGCTGATCATGGTCAGCGTCGCCGCCTGGCGATAGATGTCCGGCCGATGGTGCGCCAGCCACAGCAGGCGCGGCATGGCGCTCAGTGCCAGCGTCTGGCCGGAGTACTGGTAGACCTCACGTTCGAAGCCTTGGTTGTGCAACTCTTTCAGTTCGCTGACTTCATGGCTGGCGCGCGCATCGACATTGGCGCAGGCCCAGATCGGCACGCCGTTGCGATCGTACAGAACGATGCCTTCACGCATCGAGCAGCAGGCCACCGCACGGATCGCCTGCGCGCCCAGCCCCGCGCGCTGCAACGCCTGGCGGATGCACTGGCAGGCCAACTGCCAGTTGCGGTTGAGATCGAATTCCATCGAGCCGGGCACGCCCGGCACCGCGAGGTGTTGCCACTCCGCCTGACCGTGCGCGATCTGATTGCCCGCCAGATCGAAGATCACCGCGCGAATGCTGCCTGTTCCTGCGTCCAGCGCCATCAAGTAGTTATCCATAGCCTATGCTCTCAGGGGGAGGAATAGTAACTATAGATGCCGCCGTCTTCCCTCGCCGGGGGCGGAGTGGGCATCGCCGGTGCGATTTGTGAGCCAGGCGGCAAAATTGCCGTTGCGGCAGGGCAATCGACGGGAATAAACCTATGGTTGGAAAGCGCCATGCTGCGGCGCGCCGTTTAAACAAGGAGCTGTCATGCACGTCACATTGGTAGAGATCAACGTTAAACAGGACAAGATCGACGAATTTATCGACGTTTTCCGCGCCAATCATCTGGGGGCGATCGAAGAGCCGGGCAACCTGCGTTTCGACGTGCTGCAGGATGAGCATATTCCGACGCGGTTTTACATCTACGAAGCCTATCGCGACGAGCAGGCGGTGGCGGCGCATAAGCAGACCCCACACTATCTGCAGTGCGTGGAGAAGCTGGAAGCGCTGATGACCGGCCCGCGCAAGAAAACCACCTTCATTGGCCTGATGCCGGAATAAACGCCGGCGTTTGCCGGTGTCCATGCGCCCGGTTTGGTTGTAACCTGCAAGGCAAAGCGAATTTTCAATGGGATAAGCGGGGCGAGGATGACATTGCGCGATCGGCTGTTGGCGCTGTTGGTGGTGGTGATCTGGGGCGTGAATTTCGTGGTAATCAAGTTCGGCCTGCAGGGGATGCCGCCGTTCCTGTTGGCCGGGATGCGTTTTTTACTGGTGGCGTTGCCGGCGATCTTCTTTATCCCGCGCCCGACCATCCCGTGGAAATGGCTGTTGCTCTACGGCATGACCATGAGCTTCGCGCAGTTTGCCTTTCTGTTTGTCGCCATCAAGGTGGGCATGCCGGCGGGGTTGGCCTCGCTGGTGTTGCAGGCGCAGGTGTTCTTCACCCTGCTGTTGGGTGTCGTGCTGATGGGCGAAAAGCTGCGCGTCAATCATTTCGTCGGCATCGCTATCGCCAGCGGCGGCATGCTGGCGCTGGCGCAGGCCAGCTTGCATAAGCCGGGCAGCGGCGCGGTCCCCCTGGCGGGCCTGCTGCTGACCCTGGCGGCGGCGTTCTCCTGGGCGCTGGGCAACCTGACCAACAAGAAGATCCTGGTCGGTTTCCCGCAGCGCAACATTTTGTCGCTGGTGGTGTGGAGCGCGCCGATCCCGGTACTGCCGTTCCTGATTTGCAGCTGGCTGTTCGACGGCCCGCAGGCGGTGCTGGCCAGCCTGAGCCATGTGCAGGTCGGCACCTGGCTGGCGGTTGCCTATCTGGCGTTCGCCGCCACGCTGTTCGGTTATTCGGTGTGGGGCAGCCTGCTGGGGCGCTACGAAACCTGGCGCGTCGCGCCGCTGACGCTGCTGGTGCCGCTGGTCGGGCTGTTCGCCGCCTGGCTGCTGCTGGACGAAGCGCTGTCACCGGCGCAGTTCGGCGGCGCGTTGCTGGTGCTGGCCGGTATGGCGGTCAATACCTTCGGGTTGCCGCGCCGACGGGCCGTCGCGGTGCGCTAAACCTAACAGGGCAATTCTGTTCAATACGTTGTCGGCGTGGCCCGGCATTCTGGCGCTTGTGAATTTTTCCTCAGGTGCCCTCATGAATAATATCTACCTTTCCATGGCCGCATTTGCGCTGGCGGCCTCCATCACGCCCGGCCCGGTCAACATCGTTGCATTGAGCGCCGGGGCGCAGTTCGGCTTTGGCGCGACCCAGCGTCACGTGTTCGGCGCCACGCTGGGGTTTACCCTGTTGCTGGTGCTGCTGGGTTTGGGTATGCACCAACTGCTGATCCTGTGGCCGGCGTTGACCCGCTTGATCCAATGGGCCGGCGTGGCCTTCCTGCTGTTTATGGCCTACCGGCTGGCGTTTGACGACGGCAGGCTGGGCAACGGCGAGGCGCAGGCGCCTTCCTGTTGGTACGGCGCGCTGATGCAATGGCTGAACCCCAAGGCGTGGCTGGCGTCGGTGGCCAGCCTCGGGGCGTTTGTCGGCGACGGCGACATCCGGCTGCTGTGGCAGTTCGCCGGGCTCTACTTCGTGATTTGCTATGCTTCGGTGGCCTGCTGGGCTTACGTTGGCGCGATGTTGCGCGGCCTGCTCAGGCAGGCGCGCAACGTACAGCGTTTCAATCGTGCGATGGCGGCGTTGCTGGCGGCCAGCGCCTGCTATCTGTTGGCGGAGGGTTTTTGATACTGGCCGGGCGTGGCGGCCAGCAGCTGTTTGAAGGTGCGCTGGAAGTGCGCCTGATCGGCAAAGCCGCTTTCGCTGGCGGCCGCGGCGATCGGCAGGCCGCTTTTCAACAGCCGATGGCCGTGCTGCACGCGGCGATTGACCAGATAGGCGTGCGGCGTCATGCCGTAGCGCTGGCGGAAGGCGCGGATCAGGTAGGAGGGCGAGAGCGCGGCGGCGCGGCAAATGTCTTCCAGCGTCAGCGACTGAGTGCAGTGCGCGTCGATAAACGCCGCCGCCGTTTCCAGTCGGGGGTGCGGCGGCGTCTCCGGCTGGCGGCCGCTGCCCAGCGCGAGCTGCAGGGCGCTGAAATACTCCACCAGGGCGATCTGTTTTTCCAGCGCGCCGCACTGCGCGTTCGTCAGTAGCGCGTACAGTTGGTTCAGCCCGTTGAACAGCGCCGGATCGCGGCTGAGCGGCCGGCTGAAGGGGACAAAGCGGTCGCCGTCGCCGCCCATCATTTCCTGCTGCAGCGCGCCGAGCCAGGCGAGATCGAGATAGAACATGATGTATGACCAACGGCGGTCGGCGATCGGGTTGCAGGCATGCGCCTGCTGCGGATTGATGACAACCACATCGCCGGCGCCGACCTGCATGCGCCGCTCGCCGTTGATATAGGTGCTGACGCCGCCGGTGATGGCGCCGATGGAAAAGAATTCGTGGCTGTGCAGGCTGTAGCACACTTTGCGGCCATCATTGATGGCGCGCGCTTCGACAAAAGGCAACTGCGGGTCGCGCCAGAACTGGGGCGTTTTTTCACTCATGCGCTTTCCTTTTCACTGCGGCGGCATCACAGTGTTATAGCCTGAAAGCGACGAAAAGGGGAATGGCGGATGATGATTTTTAACGTGTTCGGCCGCCTGGTAGGCGTGAAGCGTATCGGGGACGAATGGCGGCTGTTCCGCGTGACGCTGCCGGAGCGCAAATATGCCCCCAGCTACGATATCATGTTGCCGGCGGATCTGCGCGAAGAGGAGATCGCCGGCTATCTGGGGGATATCTATCACGAAGCCGCGACCCCGCAGCGGCCGGACGTGTTTCGCGTCGAGTAGCGCGGGCGTTACTCTTCCGCGTTGCGCGCCATGAGGCGGCGCTGATGTTCCTCGCTGGCGGCCTGGATCTCTTCCAGCACCGAGCCGACGTCGGCGCGCTTCTGAATTTCGCTGAATCGGCCGCTGAGGACGCTGTCCGGCGTCAGCGTGCCTTCCTGATACAGCGCCCAGATCTCTTTGGCATATTGGCTGTCGCGCAGCTCCGGCGCAAATTGGCCGTAATATTCCGCCAGATTGTTGATATCGCGCTCGAACATGCTTTTGGCGTGGTTGTTGGCGGCGGCGTCCACCACCTGCGGCAGATCGATGATCACCGGCCCGTCTTTATCCATCAGCACGTTGAATTCCGACAGATCGCCGTGCACCAAGCCGGCGCACAGCATGCGCACCGCGTAGTTCATCATCAAAGCATGACCGGCGCGCGCCTGTTCCGGCGTCAGGATGACATCGCTCAGACGCGGCGCCACCAGGCCTTCCTCGTCGGTGATCAGCTCCATCAGCAGCACGCCGTCCAGGCAGATGTCCGGCTGCGGCACCCGCACCCCGGCCCTGGCCAGCAGATACAGCGCGTCCACTTCGGTGTTCTGCCAGGCTTCTTCCTGTTGCTGACGGCCGAATTTGGAGCCTTTGCTCATGGCGCGCGCGTCGCGGCTGTTGCGCACCTTGCGCCCTTCCTGGTAGTGCACGGCCTGCTTGAAGTTGCGCTTCTCGGCTTCTTTGTACACTTTGGCGCAGCGGATCTCATCGCCGCAGCGCACGATAAACACGTCGGCTTCTTTGCCGCTTTTCAAACGGCGGATGACTTCGTCGATTAACCCGTCATCCACCAGCGGCTGGAGTCGTTTTGGAATTTTCATGCAGCCTTGTACCCTATTTAGGCTCCGGTGTGAATGGCTTGCGCAGTTGATAGCGTAAGTTAGACCCGAAAGGCAAACATTAGTTTTGCCGCCGCGGCATCATTGCGCGGCGGCGGGCGTTCACAGGCTGCCTGTCGGCACCCAGACGCTGACGCTGCCGGCGTTGACCGGGAAATGGGCGCTGCCCTGGTCGTCGGTGGTGATTTCCTCCTGGCGGTTACCGAGGAAATCGCGCCAGGCGGTGCGCGCCAGATCGGCGCCGAGCGCGACCGTCTTGCCGCTTTCGCCGCCGTTGGTCAACACCACCACGCAGCCGGGGGCGTCGGCGGTGCCGGCGCGGCTGAAGGCCACGCAGTGGCTGTCGTCGAAGTAGTCGGTTTGCGGGCCGTTGGCGAAGCGCTGGCGGGCGGCGATCAGCTTCTCCAGCTCCGGGATCGCCGGCATGTCGATCGGGTATTCGCCGCCGTCGCGCCCTTTATCGCGGTAACTGGCGCCATAAAGGTCGGGGTAAAACACGCAGGGCACGCCCTGTTCGCGCAGCAGGATCAGCGCGTAGGCCAGCGGTTTGAACCAGGGTTCCACCGGCGCCTCCAGCGATTGCAGCGGCTGGGTATCGTGGTTGGCCACCAGCGTCACCGCGTGGGCCGGATCGGCGGCGGTCAGGGTATCGGTGAAGATCTGCGCCATGTCGAAGCCGTCGCCCTGTTTCGACGCCTGATGAAACTTCAGGTGCAGCGCCACGTCGAACAGCATCACTTTGCCGTCCACCAACTCGATGTATTGTTGCAGCGCGCTGAGATCGTGCGACCAGTATTCGGCGACGATAAACAGATCGCGCTGCGCGCTGTCGCGCACGTGATCCGCCCACTCTTTGAAAAACCAGGCGGGAATGTGTTTGGCGGCGTCCAGGCGGAAGCCGTCGCACGGCAGCGTGTCCAGCAGCCAGCGCGCCCAGTATTTGAGCTCCTCCGTCACGGCAGCGTTGCGGAACTCCACGTCGGCGCCCATCAGGTAGTCGTAGTTGCCTTTCTCGTCGTCGACCTGATCGTTCCAGCCGTCGTCGCCGTAGTCGTTGGCGATTTTAAACACCCCTTTATCGTCCGGCTGCTCAACGTAATCGACGCCGCTGAAGCATTTGTAATCCCAGATAAACTCGGAATGCGCGCCCTGGCGGCCGGGGAAGGTGAAGCGGGTATAGGCCAGCGCGTCGAAGCCCTGGTCGTCAATGTCGTTGCGGTTGTTGGCGTCCACTTTGAACACGTGTACCCGTTCTTTTTCGTCCGCGCCGAGCTTGTGGTTGAACACCACGTCGTAAATCACCCCCACGCCGTGTTCGCGCAGCGCAGTGGCGGCGTGTTCGAGCGCCGCCTTGTCGCCGTATTTGGTGGCCACGCTGCCTTTCTGGTCAAACTCGCCCAGATCGAACAGATCGTAGGTGTCGTAACCGACGGAGTAACCGCCGGAAGCGCCTTTGTAGGCGGGCGGCAGCCACAGATCGGTAATGCCCAGTTCGGCGAGGTGCGGGGCGCGTTCGGCGGCCTCCTGCCACAGTTTGCCGCCGTCGGGGTAGTACCAGTGGAAGAATTGCAGCAGGGTGGTTTTTTTCGTCATGAGCCAGCGTCCCGGTTAGCCAGAAGGAAAGGAGCAGTTAAAGCATGGGCTACTTTTGGCAAAAGGGACAAGTTTGGCATAGGCGGCCCGAGAAGGCCGCCCGAGAGACTGCTTAACGCTGGCTGGCGTAATGAGGCGAGCGCGGGCCATAAAGAATGGCGCCGTTCTGACCTGTTGCCGACAGGAGGCGAGTGTTGGCGATGGCGCCAATGTCGAACCCTTTGTCGCTGATGGTATCCGCGATTTGTGAAATCGCGGCGCTGATCACCATGCCCAGCAGGCCACCGGAATTGTTGTTGCCTTCGTTGCTGGATGCGGTGGCGGTGCCGGCCCACAGCTGTTTGCCGTTGCGCAGGTCAACCAGGCGAGCGGCTACGGTAACGCGAGTTTCGCTGCTGATCACCATGTAGCTGGTACCGTATTGCGTGACATCCAGGTACAGCACGGTGTCGGCGCCGAAAATCTGGTGCAGTTTTTTCGGACTGACGGCGCGGATGTCGTTGGCGTTGGTTAGACCGTTTTGCAGGAAGGTTTCCTCCACTACAGCGACCGGCAGCACATAGTAACCGGCCTCGGCCAGCGGTAAGGTTGTACTGGCGAGCACGCTGTGGCTGGCTTTGACATCCGGCGACTGATTAACCGGCGGCAAGACCAGGATCGACTTCGGCTTGCTCTCATGGAATGCCGCATAGTCATAAGGCGTTTGCTTGGCACAGCCGCTCAGCAACAGGATGGCGGTAACGCTGAGGAAAGTGAGTACACGCTTCATTTAAAGCTCCCCTTATCCTTGGCCATCAGGAAATTCATAAACGGTGCCGATTCCGGGAACAGCGTTTTTTCCGTGTTGAATTCATTCATGGCTTGTCCGTCGTTGCCGGTTTTGCTGTACAGCAGACCCAGTTGCGCATGCAGCCCCGGCGGTACGGCTTTATCCTTGGCGCGGGATTTCTCGACGATCTCTTTCAGCGTAGCGATCTGCTGCTCAGGGCTTTGCCCATCCTGCTGGTAGTATTGATAAAGAGAAGTTTGGTAGCCATCCCAATTGTAAAGCGTTTTCGGCGCGGCGCAGCCGGCCAACAGGGTCGCTGCAAACAGCGCCCCGCCCATTTTTTTAGTTATCATCTTTCTGCTTCTAGTCCGTTAGTGAGCAGGGCGCCATGCGCCGTTTTCGATACCGGTAACCAGGTTATTGACGGCTTCACGCACGGCCAGATCCAGCACCTTGCCGTTAAGGGTGGAGTCGTAGCTGGCGGTGCCCCCGAAACCGATGATTTCGCGATTGGACAGTTCGTATTCACCGGCGCCCTGAGAGGAATAGACGACTTCTGAGGTCTGTACGTTCACGACGTTCAGATTAACTTTGGCGTAAGCGACCTGTGATTTACCACGGCCCAAAATGCCCCACAGCTGATGATCGCCGACTTCTTTGCGGCCGAATTCGGTGACATCGCCGGTAATCACATAGTTGGCGCCTTTCAGCGTTTGTGCTTTCCCTTTAATGCCGGCTTCAGTTTTCAACTCTTCCATGTTGGCGCGATCCAGCACGTTGAAACGGCCAGTCTGCTGCAAATGCGTGATCAGGATAGTCTTGGACTGATTGCCCAGCCGATCGACGCCATCGGAGAAGATGCCATTCATGTAGCTGGAGCGGTTGTCGAATTTGCCGACGGCGATAGGGCTGCGTGGGCCCTGATAAGAGGTGTTGTAGGAAGCCACTTTCGGCACTTCCAAAGAGCGGGAGGATTCGGTCGCGCAGCCCGCCAGTAAAGTGACGGAAAGGGCGACGGAACAGACGGCGAGTGATTTTTTCATTGGCATGCGATCTCTCCATGAGCATAAAACGGCGCGGGAGCAACCCGCGCCCGATGTTTCCATCACGAGCGTTGTCGCCGTTATGGAAGCGTCGCGATCCTGCCATGAATATGTAACAAATTACAACAAGATATCGGCATTAATGCCGCTATTAACATTGTTGTAACCTATTGTAATGCAATGGATTGATATCGATTTCTTCTCTTATCCGCAGATTTTTTCATGATTGTATGTTTTTTAACTGGTTTATTGTTTTATCAACATTAAATTAATGAATTTTTATTCTGATTTTTTTGAATTAATCAGTTTACTGTATTGGGTAATGTAACGTTTTGCATCAGCTCCTCTGTTATACCGGGGTTCATGGCGGTTTGATGATCCGTTAAGGTAGTGAGAATTAGGTAACACTATCAACTAAATCTCATTTTTTATCGGTAGCTAATTGGGGATATCAATTGTGAACATCAGGGATTTCAGAGCATTGGCGCGCAATTTGGTCAGAGAATTCGGCATGTTGAACAAGCAGAGCAACGGCTCGCGCTTTTCGCCGCTGCAGATCCATCTGATGATCGAAGTTAGCGAGCAGCCGCTGGGCGTCACCGAGCTGGCGGCCCGGCTGTGCATCGACAAGGCCAGCGCCAGCCGGGCGCTGCGCAGCCTGGTGGCCGCCGGCGTGATAGAAACGGTGGATCATCCGGATGACAGGCGGCACAACCTGCATCGGCTGAGTAAACAGGGCGGCAAGACGCTGGCCGGCATCGAGAACGACGCCGACGGCTTTATGCAGGCGGCGCTGGCGCAGTTGGATGACGATGAGCTGGCGAGCACCACTGCGGCGATGAAAAAGATGACCGCGGCGCTGCGCAGCGCGCGCAAACAGCGCGACGCCAATCTGCGGGTGCGGCCGATCGCCGCGCGCGACGATGCGGCGATGGCGGCGATCATTCGCGAGGTGTTTCGCGAGTACGGCATGGACAAGATGGAAGGGGTCAGCCTGCACGATCCGGATCTCGATCGGCTGACCGGCCTGTATCATGACAACGGCGGCCGCTACTGGGTGCTGGAGCGGGACGGGCAGGTGGTGGGGGGCGTCGGCATGGCGCCGCTGGCCGGCGAAGAGCCCGGCTATTGCGAACTGCAAAAACTGTTCTTCAAACCCGGTGCGCGCGGGCTGGGCATGGCGCGCTATATGGTGGTGCAGGCGCTGAAGGCGGCGCGGGCGGCGGGGTACCGCTACTGCTACCTGGAAACCACCGAACAGTTGAAAGAGGCGATCGGGTTGTATTACGCGCTGGGTTTCACGCTGCTGACGGAACGGCGCGGCAATACCGGCCACCACGGCTGCAATGTGTGCATGCTGAAAAATCTGCAGAACGACGATATGTGAGCGGTTTCAAGGTTAACGCCCGCGCCTTGTGTCACCCTGTTAACCGTTTGATAACAATCACAACGTTTTATCAGGGAGGAGAATTATGTTGGGGGATCCGATGGCGCTGTCCGCGCTGGTCACGCTGGTGGTCATCGCGCTATGGGCCAGCGCCCGTTTGCCGGAGTATTTGGTCGCGCTGCTGTTCTTTGCGGCGGTGATGGTATTGCAGCTGGCGCCCGCCGCGGTGACCTTTTCCGGTTTCGCGTCTTCCGCATTCTGGTTGGTGCTCAGCGGTTTCGTGTTGGGCACCGCCATCCGCAGCACCGGCTTGGCGGATCGCCTTGCCAACCGACTCTTGCCGCATCTGGCCGGTTCCTGGCCGCGCCTGGTGGGCGGCGTGGTGGCGATAAGCTACGCGTTGGCGTTTGTCATGCCCTCCAATATGGGGCGCATTACGCTGCTGATGCCGATCGTCATGGCGTTGGCCGAGCGCGCCGGCCTGGCGGAAGGCTCGCGCGGCCGCATCGGTTTGGCGCTGGCGGTGGGGTTCGGCACCTTCCAGCTTTCCGCCAGCATCCTGCCGGCCAACGTGCCTAACCTGGTGATGAGCGGTGCGGCGGAAAGCGCCTACGGCAGCCACTTCGCTTATCTCTCTTATCTGCTGTTGCACGCTCCGGTGCTCGGGTTGGCCAAAGGCGCGCTGCTGACGCTGTGCATCTGCGGCCTGTTCCGTGCCCGGCCGCAGCCAGTGGCGGCCGAGGCGGGGCAAACGCCGCTCAGCGCCGCCGAGTGGCGGCTGATCGCGCTGTTGGGCATTACGGTGCTGCTGTGGATGACCGACAGCTGGCACGGCATCGCCCCCGCCTGGATCGGGTTGGCGGCGGCCTGCTTCTGCCTGTTGCCGCGCATCGGTTTTCTCAACGGCGAGCAGTTCGCCGCCGGGGTCAACGTGCGCACCTGTATTTACGTGGCAGGGATCCTGGGGCTGACCGCATTGGTCAGCCACTCGGGGCTCGGCGATCGGTTGGGTGGCGCGCTGCTGGCGATGATGCCGGATCTGCACGGCAAGCCGTTTACTGCATTCGGTTCGCTGGTGGGGATCACCGCGCTGTTGAATTTCGTGGTGACCGCCAACGGCGTGCCGGCGCTGTTTACCCCGCTGGCGCAGGCGTTGTCCGCAGGCAGCGGCTTGCCGCTGCTGACGGTGCTGATGACCCAGGTGATCGGTTACGCCACGCCGCTGTTGCCGTATCAGGCCTCGCCGATCGTGGTGGCGATGGGGATGGGCAAAGTGCCGGCGCGTGAAGGGCTAAAGCTGTGTCTGCTGTTGGCCGCGCTCAGCTTCGCACTGCTGGTGCCGTTGGACTATCTGTGGTTCAGGCTGCTGGGGTGGATCCCGTAAACAGCCCCGCGCCGCCGGCAAAGCAGTCTTCGTCCAGCGTCAGGGTGGCGATTTTATGCACCGGTCCGCGCATGCTGACCTGAAAATCGCCGCTGAAGGCGATCTGCAGTTCGCCGCCCGGCATCCGCACACTAACCCGATCGCCGACTCGTCCCAACTTGCGCATCACGCTGGCGGCGGCGCAGCTGCTGCTGCCGGAGGCGAGGGTAAAACCGGCGCCGCGCTCCCAGATGCCGATACGCAGCGTCTGGCGATCGACCACTTCCACCAGTTGTACATTGGTGCGTTTCGGGAACAGCGGATGGCGCTCAATCTGCGGTCCGAGCCGATGCACCTGCGCCAGATCCAGTTTTTCCACCGGCACCACGCAGTGCGGGTTGCCCATCGACACCAGCGAAACGCTTAACGTCTCCTCCTTCAGGGGCAGCGGATAGTTCAGCGCCTCCGGCAGATCGATCAAGGCCGGCAGCGCCGCCGGGCTGAAATTGGCGCGCCCCATCTCCACGGTTATCTGATGCGCGTCTTCCGCCACCTGGCAACGCACGTCGCCGCCGGCGGTGTGCACCAGAAATGGCTGATGCGCCACGCGCTTGCTGTCGAACAGATACCGCGCGTAGATACGCAAGCCGTTGCCGCTTTTCTCCGCTTCGGAGCCGTCCGGGTTGATGATGCGCAGGGTGGGATTGACGGCGTCGCCGCTGTCGATCAGCAGGCCGTCGGAACCGATGCCGTAATGCGGGTGGCACAGCAGGCGGATCTGTTCCTGGCTCAGGCGATCGGCGACCGAACGGTGGCATACCAGGTAGTCGTTGCCCAGACCGTGATATTTGTGAAACAGCAGGGGAGTCATGACGTTGCTCGGCTCAGCGGGAAGAGGTCGCTACAGCTTACAACAGAACGTTGGCGTTAAAGCAAACAAAAGGCGGCCTGAGCCGCCCTTTTGCACGATTGCCGATCCGGCCATTAATTGTAGATGATCGCGGTGCCGTGCAGTTTGTTGTCACCGGTAGTGGCGATGATCTGGAAGGATTTGGCGCCCGCCGCGTCGGCTTTGGCCGCCAGTTTGTTTTCCAGGCTGCTCAGGTCGGACGCGCCGCTGACGGTAACGACGCCGGCTTTTTGCAGGTCGGCGGGTTGCGCGTTCACCAGTTCGGCGGCGAAGCTGCCGAAGGAGGCGGAAGTCAGTGCGATGGCTGCGATGGTCATTTTCAGGTTTTTCATGGTCTTATTTCCTATCAGTGTTCTTTACGATGTTTGTTTTGTAAGGTCGTTAATTTAATTAACGATCGATAATTTAATGTTAGATGCCGGTTTGACGGATTGCAAGTATTTTTTTAATGCTCGTTAATTAATTTTTTTTTACGCCCTGGCGTTGTGAGCAATAAGGGTATGCAGTCCACAGGCTTAATGCTTTGTTATTGATAGATTTCTGCAGTGCCATGCAGCTGGTTGTTGCCGCCGGCGCTGGTGATGCGGAAGGATTTGGCGCCGGCCTGATCGGCTTTGGCGGCCAGGCTGTTTTCCAGCGAGGTCAAATCGGACGCGCCGCTGACGGTGATGACGCCCACTTTTTGCTGGTCGGCCGGTTGGCTAGTGACCAAATCGGCGGCGAAGCTGCCGAAGGAAACGCTGGCCAGAGTGAGGGCGGCTAAGGTTAGTTTTAAGCTTTTCATGATGTTAATTCCTTTTCGATAACGGTCAATAGAGGGTTTAATCCGGTTCGCTAATTTTTATTAACGATCGATAACTAAATGCTAATCGGTTCTCGACGAGGGCGCAATATTTTTTTATAATGATCGTTAAGTTATTTGTGCTAAGCCTGCTGTGGAGCGGGATAGGAGAGGAACGATGAGCATCAATGAAGCGGTTTGCGGCAAGAAAAGCCGTGGCAGACCCAAACAATTTGATCGCGACCGGGCGTTGGAAAGCGCACTCGATCTGTTCTGGCGGCACGGGTATGAAGCCACCTCGCTGGCCGATCTGGTGGAAGTGACCGGCGCCAAGGCGCCGACGCTGTATGCCGAGTTCGGCAACAAAGAGGGGATGTTCCGCGCGGCGGTGGAGCGCTATCTGCAGAAATACACCACCTGCACCAACCAGCTGTTGGAACAGGATGTGCCGGTGGCCGAGATCGTCGAGGCTTACGTGCGTTCTTCGGTTCAGGTCTTCACCGATCCCGATACCCCCTCCGGCTGCTTTATGGTGTGCGCCTCCGCTGCGCTGTCGTCCGCGTCCGACGACGTCGCCCAGATGCTGCGCAAAAAGCATCATGCGCAGGAAGCGGCGCTGAAGGCCTGCTTCGATCGCAAGGTGCAGCAGGGCGAGCTGCTGGCGAAAACCGATACCGCGCTGCTGGCGAAATACGTGATTTGCACCATTGAAGGTATGTCGGTGCAGGCGCGAGAAGGGGCAAGCCGGGACGATCTGTTGCGGTTGCTGGAGGCGCTGATGCTGGTGTGGCCGCGGCTCAGCCAGATTGGCAATAAGGTGTAGAAACAGGCCCGGTTTTTACCGCAATGCTGATCAGTTAGCGTTTTTCTGCAGGCGTTCGTGACATTTTCGGTCGATAAAAGTGAGATGCCCCATGTGGCTCACGCACCTCGACCGAGCCAGGGGCCGAAGGCGCGGCCCCTGGCTGCCCTATCAGACGGTTGGCTTTGCCAACTGCCCTCTCTCCGCCATAGCGCATTGAGGCCGGTTGCGACAGGCGTCCCTGCCTGTCTCACCTGAAACCGCCGTCCATGGCGGTTTCGCCTAATGCGCTATGCCTGCGTTCGGCGTCTTCAAGGGCGCCCAACACCGCGCTCATCTCCAACTTCTCTACCAGAACCTCATAAGCGACAGATTTCCCGGTAGCAGCCAGCTCAGGTGTTGACCTTGGGCGCGCATCACCGGCTGCCGAGCAAGACGGCGTTGTCAGGGTCAACCGGCCAGGGAAGGCCGGTTGATGCGAGACTAACAGGGACGTTTGTCGCAGCCGACCCGCCCGACAACGCTGACGCGGCGAGGGTATCCGCGTAGCGGACAGATGGTGTTAAGCGAAGGCGCGGGTGGAGGGGCCGCGCCATCGGCCCCTCCAATTGCCGTTCATATTGGCCACAGAGAAATGCGGACATTTACGGCAATTCCCCTGCACAGAACGCCCAGAGGCTGGATAAAAAAATGCCACTCAGGCTTAAGTGAGCGGCATTGCGGCTTTTACCGGGCCGTTTAACCCATTACTGATTGACCGGGATCACCGCGCCCTGGTACTTCTCGCGGATAAAGTCTTGAATCGGCTTGGAGTGCAACACTTTCACCAGCGCCACGATCTCCGGCTTGTTCACGTCGGCTTTGTGCACGGTGATGATGTTGGCGTACGGGTTGTTTTCGCCGCTTTCGACCGCGATTGGATCCTTGGTCGGATTCAGCCCGGCGTCGATGGCGTAGTTGGCGTTGATCACCACGGCGTCACCTTCGTTGTTGTTGTACATCTGCGGCAGCAGCGCGCCTTCAACGTTAGCCTGGAACTTCAGGTGTTTCGGGTTTTCCACCACGTCGGCGATGCGCGCATCCACCTTGCTCACCCCTGGCTTCAGCTTGATCACGCCTTCCCGTTCAAAGATTGACAGAATGCGGCCTTCTTCCGCCACCGCGTCGCGCATGATGATTTTGCCGTTTTCCGGCAGATCTTTCAGGCTCTTGTACTTCTTCGAGTAGATGCCGATAGGCTCAATATGGATCGCGCCGGCGCTGACGAAGTCGTAGCTCTTGTCGTCGGCGTGGTCTTTCAGCACCGAGTTCAGGTAAGGCACGTGCTGGAAGTAGTTGGCGTCGATGTCGTGGCTGGCCAGCGCGGTGTTCGGCAGGATGTAGTCCTGGAAGCGCTTGATCTGCAGATCGATGCCTTCCTTCGCCAGTATCGGTTTGGCCTGTTCGAGGATCTCGGCGTGCGGCACGTTGGAGGCGCCAACCACCAGCTTGGTCGCCGCGGCGGCGCCGTAAGAGGCGAGGGTGGCGACAGAGGCGAAAGCCAACATCAGTAGGTGCTTTTTCATCATCGTTTTCCTTGGTTAATTAACGTTTATCGAGCGTTCTTGTCAGGGTGTCGCCAATGAACTGAATGACGAAAACGATCAGCAGGATCGTCAGCGTTGCCACCAGCGTCACGTCACTGTGGTTGCGTTGGAAGCCTTCCAGATAGGCCAGGTTGCCCAGGCCGCCGGCGCCGATCACCCCGGCCATCGCGGTGTAGCTCACCAGCGCGATCAGGGTGACGGTGATGCCGGAAACCAGCGCCGGCGAGCTCTCCGGCAGCAAGACGCGGAAAATCAGGGTGCGGTTTTTGGCGCCCATCGAGCGCGCCGCTTCGATTACCCCTTTGTCGACCTCGCGCAGCGCGATCTCCACCAGTCGGGCGTAGAACGGCGCGGCGCCGACGATCAGCGCCGGCAGGGCGGCGTCCGCACCGAGAATGGTGCCGATCAGCGACTTGGTGAACGGGATCAGCAGCACGATCAGAATGATGAACGGAATGGAGCGGAAGACGTTGACCAGCACGGAGATCAGGGTGTAGACCGTGCGGTTTTGCAGCAACTGCCCCTTCGAGGTTAAAAACAGCAGCACGCCGAGCACGATGCCCAGCACCAGCGTGGCCAAACCGGCGATGCCGGTCATGTACAGCGTTTCCCAGGTGGCGTCCCACAGTTGGTCCAGACGCAGGTGGGGGAACAGGGATTCAATCATGTTGGATAACCTCGACGGCGATGTCTCTTTCGTTCAGCAGGCTGAGCATGTCGGCGACGTGTTGTTCGTTGCCTTCGGCGTGGATGTACAGTTCGCCGAACGAACCGTTGAGGGTGTGGCTGATCTTGCCGTGCAGAATGTTGACGGTGAGCGGGTAGCGCCGAATCACCTCGGCGATCACCGCCTGATGCGTTTGTTCGCCGACGAAGGTCAGCTTGAAGATCGCCCCCGGCAGGTGGGCGGTGAGCTGCGGGTTGAAGCTCTCAGCCGTGTCCGCATACTGCGACACCTGTTTGACGAACTGCCGGGTGATCGGCTGCTGTGGCCGGGTGAACACCTCGAGCACCGGCCCCTCTTCGACGATGCGGCCGTTTTCCATTACCGCCACGCGGTGGCAGATTTTGCGCACCACGTGCATTTCGTGGGTGATCAGCACGATGGTCAATTTCAGCTGGCGATTGATGGCCAGCAGCAGATCGAGAATGGCGTCGGTGGTTTGCGGATCGAGCGCCGAGGTGGCCTCGTCGCACAGCAGCACGCTCGGGTTATTGGCCAGCGCGCGGGCGATGCCGACGCGCTGTTTCTGGCCGCCGCTGAGCTGCGACGGGTAGGCGTCTTCGCGTCCCTGCAGGCCGACCAGCGCGATCAGTTCCGCCACACGCGGGGCAATCTGCGCCTTGGGGACGCCGGCTATCTGCATGGAAAAAGCGATGTTTTGGCTGACGGTGCGCGACCACAGCAGGTTGAAGTGTTGGAACACCATGCTGATTTTCAGCCGCGCCTGGCGCAGGTGGCTGCCTTTGGCGCGGGCGATATCGAATCCGCCCACGTCAATGCGGCCGCTGGTGGGCTTTTCCAGGCCGTTGAGCAGGCGGATCAGCGTGCTTTTGCCGGCGCCGCTGTAGCCGATGATGCCGTAAATTTGCCCGGCTTCTATCGCCAGGCTGACGTCGTCAACCGCCACGACGCGGCCCTGTGCGCTGTCAAAAGTTTTGCAAACGTTCGAAAGAACGATCATAGCGAAGCGGATCCTTATCGATACATCACAGCATTCCGTCCGGGGCGCGTCGCGCCGGACAAGGATCGTTCGGCTTTTCGGCGGGGCACAACCCGGCGGGAAGTGACGGACGGAACCTCTGTTGCGGGTGAATACCGGGCAATCCTACCGAGGGTTTATAGTGACAGGAAGAATGTAAAATCTATTACTTATTCTGATTTGATATATTAGCGGCGAGCGAGATAAGGGGGAGAAAACCGGCCGCAGGGCGGCCGGCGGAGGCGGACTAGCGTTTTTCCAGCTTCATGTGCAGCAGCGGGAACGGGTTGCCCTGGCCGTCGAGCGGTGAGCGGCCGGTGATGACAAAACCGTAGTGGCGGTAGAAGCCGCTGGCCTGCGGATTTTGCTCGTTCACGTCCAGCTGCAGCTCATCGTGCAGCGTTTCCGCGTGGGTCAGCAGCGCTTTGCCCACGCCTTTGCCGCGCTGATCGGCATCGATAAACAGCATCTCCACCTTGTTGCCGTTCAGACCGATAAAGCCGCAGGGATGCCCCGGCTGCTCTTCGGCCACCCAAACGTTGACCGCCGGCAGGTAGTCGTTCAGCACCAGCGGGAACAGCTGTGCGATGTTGTCTTCGGTTAAAAAGTGGTGAGTGGCGCGCACCGAACGCAGCCAGATATCTGCCAATTGCGCGTTGTCTTCCGCCGCGCGTGCTCTGATGGTAATCATCGAACTCTCTGCTATCTAAGTTGAAGGAAAAGAAACTAGATAGAGGTTTTGTGGGGTTAGTGCCGAATTAACGTGGGTTAACGCCCTGCAAAGCGCCTCTGCAGTGGATCGAATAGGCCCGCCTGGTTGCAAGCGGTATAACAACTGTAATTCAGTAAGTTAAAGCTTTCAACCGCCGCAGGGCGCAATGAGGCGCTCGCCGCGTGATACACTGGCCGCTGAATGAGCAAGAGGGCGGCAGGATGGAAGCGGTACGCGCAGCGATAGAAAAACAGGTGCTCAGCCTGACCGGGCTGGCGCTCGGCGGCGTCGATTTTGAGAATCCGCCCGGCGATCCGGGGCTGTTCGGCCCGCAGTCGGTCATCTGGCAGGTACATCGCGACTTCACCCCGATGCTGTGCGGCGGCGTCAGCGCCTTGTTGTTGCAAATGCTGCACCCGTTGGCGCTGGCCGGCGTATGGGATCACTCCAACTTCCGCGACGATATGATCGGCCGCCTGCGCCGCACTAGCCAGTTCGTGTCGGTCACCACCTTCGGCCCGACCGCCGAGGCGGAGCGGCTGATCGCCAAAGTCAAAGCCATCCACCTGCGAGTGGCCGGCGTCGGCAGCGACGGCACGCCCTATGCCGCCAGCGATCCGGCGCTGCTGACCTGGGTGCACGTGGCGGAGAGCAGCCGTTTTCTGGCCAGCCACCTGCGCTACCGCAACCCGCATCTTTCCCGCGATTTGCAGGATCAATACTATCGCGAAGCGGCGCGTGTGGCCGCCGCGCTGGGGGCGACCACCATCCCTCAGTCCTGCGCGGAAGTAGACGACTATCTGCAGGCGATGCGGCCGCAGCTGGTGTGCGATGAACGCACGCAAGAGGTGGCGCGCATTCTGCTGAAGGCGCCGGCGCCGAGCGCATTGGCGCGCCCCCTCGGCGGGGTGGTGATGCAGGCGGGCATCGATCTGTTACCCGATTGGGCGCAGCGGCAGTTCGGTTTTCATCCGGGCGCGCTGCGGCGGCGGCTGGTGCGAACGGGCGCCGCCGGTTTGGGCAAGGTGCTGGGCGCGTCGATGCGCAACGGTTCCTATCAGCGTGCGGTGCGGCGCATCACTCAGCCGTCATGAGCCGCAGCCGCTATAATTAGCCTTTGTTTATCTTCGTTTACGGCCGTTTTTGAGACTTTTACGGGTGATCCGGCCAGTAATGCGTTTTACACTTGGGGGGCAAAGCCACATTCCATTTTTTGCGCGCAGCCGATTCTGCCGCGCCCTGACCCTATTGAGGTGATATGAACGAGTCATACGTACTTGCTGAAGTCAGCAATGAGAACCAGACGCTGGTCGCGGTGGTTCAGCAAGGGAGCAGGGCAGCCTATTTTTACATTTATCCCGCCGAAGCCTACAGCGATCGCTATCAGGTGCGCGCCTGCTGGCTGCGCAATCTGGCCGCCGCGCCGCTGCAGGAAGATCGCGCCGCGCTGGAGCAGGGGCAACCGCCGATGCTGGCGGCGGAATTTTGCCGCAACCTGGAAGGGGAAGCGCCGCTGAACCCGGAAGGGCTGATGGTGGTGTGGAGCGAAAGCGACGACGGCGCGGCCCTGTGGTATTACGGCCAACTGCTGGCGGTGATCCCCGGCTGGAGCCTGTATATCGACCATTCGGTGTGCTATTCCGCCAGCTGCATCAAGGAGAGCCCGTTGGCCTATCCGCTCGGTTCGGCCTCAACCAACACGCAATATGCGCAGGCGGAGAGCACCCGCCAATTCTGGCGCAGCTGGCAGCGTGAAGAGGGCAATCCGTGGCCGAAGATGCAGCGCGATTTTCAGGCGCGCTATGAGCAGCATTTCGGCCCTTCGGTAAAATACTACGCCATCGATCAGGGCAAGTGGCCTCCGATGGCCATCACCCAGCATGAACGCGACGGCATCTATTACTTCCTCACCATGGGCGTTAGCATTCGGCCGATGCCGTGGGTGGAGATCCTGTTCAACGATGAGGCTTCGCGCTATCGCCGCATGGAGATGGCGATCGCCATCGACAGCCAATACATGACCGAAGACAACGCGGTGCAGATGGCCAGCGCGCTGGCCGGTTTCGCTCACGCGCCTTGGGCGCGGCTGACCTGGATCGGCGAAGGGCATACGCTGGAGTCCGACGTGGCGCCGTTGGGCTATGAAGGCTATATTTTATCGTCGTCCTTCTACCCGCATCACGCGCACCTGACGTTGCCGCAGCAGTACGGCGATCCGGTGAACCTGTTCTGGGCCAGCCCGGTGTTTACCGCCGAGCGCCAGCTGGCGCACGCCACGCCGAACGGCGGGCACGATCTGGTGCACAGGCTGCGCGAGCAGGGCGTCGACCATATTTTCCGCCCGCGCCAGCCGGTGTGCTGACGCGACTTGTCTTCTCTTCGGGAGCCGCCATGACCAGCGCGCTGTTGATTATCGATGTGCAGGAAGGGTTGTTTACGCCGCCGCCGGCGGATGCCGCGGGCACCGTTGCGCGCATCAACCAACTGAGCGAGCGCGCCCGCCGGGCGGGCGTGCCGGTTGTCGTGATTCAGCACCATACGCCGGACGACGAACTGCCGCATGGCAGCGCCGCCTGGCAACTGCTTGCGGCGCTGAAGGTGGCGCCGGGCGACCATCGGGTGGATAAAACCACGCCGGACTCGTTCCTGCGCACTTCGCTCGGCGCGTTACTGATCGCCAACGGCGTATCGCAGCTGGTGGTTTGCGGCTACTCCACGCCGTTTTGCATCGATACCACGGTGCGCAGCGCGGCGGCGCACGGCTATCCGGTGACGCTGGCGGCGGATGCCCACACCTGCCACGACAAATCCTATGCCGACGGTTTGCTGATCCGTACCCACCATAACGAGACGCTGTCGAACACCGACAGCTTCGGCGTGCCGATCCGCGCCATACCCGCGGCGGACATCGTGTTCTGAGTATGGAAAACGGGGGCCAACGCCCCCGTTCGTTATTTCAGGCCCGCTCGTCGCGCCGCCACCTTGGCCAGCGCCGCCCAGTCCAGATCCGCATCCCCCTGCGCCATCGCGTCGAGGAAATTGTCTTTCAGCACCCCGGCGAACGGCATCGGCGTATGGCTGTCGGCGCCGGCGGCCAGCGCAAGCCCGACGTCCTTCAGCCCCAGCGCCAGCCGGAATCCGGCGGGTGAATACTTCTCGGCGGCGATCAGCGCGCCATAGCCCTGATAGGCCGGGGCGGCGAAGACGGTGCCGCTCAGCATCTGCAGATAGTCGGCGCCGGAAACGCCGTAGTTGCGCACCAGCGCGCTGCCTTCCGCCATCGCTTCAATGGCGCTGGCCAGCGTAAAGTTGGTGGCGATTTTGACCACGTTGGCCTGCGCCGGATCGGCGCCGAAGTGCCAGGTTTTCTGGCCGAGGGCATCGAACAGCGGCTGCGCTTGCTTCAGCCGCTCGCTATCGCCGGCCGCCAGAATATTCAGCTTGCCGGCGGCGGCCACGTCGACCCGGCCCAGCACCGGCGCGGCGATATAGCCGATGCCGTGTTCCGCATGCAGCGTCGTCAGGCGTTTGGCGAGTTCGACCGAGATAGTCGCCATATTGATATGCAGCGCGCCCGGTTTCATCCGCTGCAGCAATCCGCTGTCCACCACCACCTGTTGCGTCGCGGCATCGTCGGCCAGCATGGTGATCAGCACGTCGGCATCGGCCAACTGTTCCGGCCGTTCGGCCTGCCGCGCGCCGGCGCTCACCAGCGGCTGCGCCGCCTGCGGCGAACGGTTCCATACCGTCAACGCAAATCCCGCCTTCACCAGGTTAGCCGCCATGGCGCTGCCCATCCCACCCAGTCCGGCAAATCCGATCTTCATCATGCGCTCCTTTTTCAGGTTGAAGGTTTTACCCTAGCGCGCCGGGCCAGGAACGCAAATGCCGGAGTTTAACGCCGTCTTACGCGCCGGCGGCGGGCTATTGACGCATTGCCGCTGCGGGTATACCTTGATGGCATGAATATATCGATGCACTCCACCCACAATCAGTCATGGTGGCGCCTCTTCTGAGGCGGCACGAGTATTCACATCTCTTTTTAATGCCGCCGGTTTGGCGGCATTATCTTTTGTGGCGTTGATCCGGCGGTCTACAGACCTTCAGGAGCACTGTCATGAGTTACACCATTCTTACCGGCGATCGCGCCACCGGCCCACTGCATTTAGGTCACTTCGTCGGCTCGCTGCGCCAGCGCGTCGAACTGCAGCACCAGCATAACCAAACGGTGATGGTGGCGGATTTGCAGGGCCTGACCGACAACGGCAACAACCCGCAAAAAATCAGTGCCAACGTGCTCAACGTGGTGGCCGACTATCTGGCGGTCGGCATCGATCCGCACAAGACCACCATTTGCCTGCAGTCGGCGCTGCCGGCGTTGGCCGAGCTGACGATGTACTACCTCAACCTGGTCAGCGTGGCGCGGCTGGAACGCAACCCGACGGTGAAAAGCGAAATCGCCGAGAAGGATTTCGCCCGCAGCCTGCCGGCCGGTTTTCTGATCTATCCGGTCAGCCAGGCGGCGGACATCACCGCCTTCGGCGCCACCCACGTGCCGGTCGGCGAGGATCAGCTGCCGATGCTGGAGCAAACCAACGAGATCGTTCGGCGCTTCAACCACATCGTCGGCCAACCGGTACTGACGGAGTGCCAGCCGCTGCTGAGCAACGTCGGGCGTCTGCCGGGGCTGGACGGGCAGGGCAAAATGTCGAAATCGCGCGGCAACGCCATCCCGCTTGGCGCCGGCGCCGACGAGGTGCACAAGGCGGTGATGAGCATGTTCACCGATCCCGGTCATCTCAACGTCAGCGATCCCGGCCGGGTGGAGGGCAACATGGTGTTCACCTATCTGGACGCCTTCTGCGAAGACGCCGCGCTGGTGGCGGAGCTGAAGGCGCACTACCGGCGCGGCGGGTTGGGGGACGTGAAAATCAAACGGCTGCTGGAGGATTGCCTGCAGAGCCTGCTCGAACCGATCCGTACCCGCCGCGCCGAATTCATCGCCGATAAAGGCGAGCTGACGCGCATCCTGCAGCACGGCACCCGCCGCGCGCATCAGGTCAGCCAGCAGACGCTGCAGCAAGTCAAGGCGGCGCTGGGGCTGGACTTCTTTAGCCTGGAATGATGCGCACGCCGGGGCGGCACGCGTCACGCCCCGGCCATAAAACCATCATCCCACTGTCATAAACTTATCCGTTAATAGGTGCCCATAATGATTAGCCACTGAAACCAGAGAAATCATATGGCTCAGGCACTGTTAAAATTGGCGCAGCACGACTTTCCAGGGCAGCACGCCGCCGCATCCCGCAAAGTGTTATCGGTAAAGGGGCTCGGCAAGGCCTACAAAGCGCAGCAGCGCGTGCTGGATGACATCAATTTCGATCTGCACGCCGGCGAATTCGTGGCGGTGATCGGCCGCTCCGGCGCAGGCAAGTCCACGCTGCTGCATACCCTCAACGGCACCATTCCTTCCAGCTGCGGCGAGATGCTGCACTTCGAAGACGATGGCGTGGCGCAGGATATCGCCCAGCTTGCCGGCCGCCAGATGCGCCAATGGCGCGCGCGCTGCGGCATGATCTTCCAGGACTTCTGCCTGGTGCCGCGGCTGGACGTGATGACCAACGTGCTGCTGGGGCGCCTGAGCCACACCTCCACTCTGAAATCCTTCTTCAAACTGTTCGATGACGCCGACCGCGCTCGCGCCATCGAGCTGTTGCAGTGGCTCAACATGCTGCCGCACGCGCTGCAGCGCGCCGAGCACCTCTCCGGCGGCCAGATGCAGCGCGTCGCCATCTGCCGCGCGCTGATGCAAAACCCGCAAATCCTGCTGGCCGATGAGCCGGTGGCGTCGCTCGATCCGAAAAACACCCGCCGCATCATGGACGCGCTGCAGAAAATCAGCGAAGACGGCATCGCGGTGATGGTGAACCTGCACTCGGTCGAACTGGTGAAAGAGTATTGCTCGCGGGTGATCGGCATCGCCCACGGGAAGATCGTGTTTGACGGGCATCCTTCGCAACTGAACGAACGGATCCTGCACCAACTGTATGGCGAGGAAGCCAATCAGATCCATTGAAGCACTTTTGACCTTTACCCTTTACACACAAGGCACACCTAATGAAAAAAGTATTGAGTCTGACCACCCTGATGGCCGGCGCGATGATGGTATTTAATGCTGCCGCAGCGGATGCGCCGAAAGAGCTGAACCTGGGCATTCTCGGCGGCCAGAACGCCACCCAGCAGATCGGCGATAACCAGTGCGTGAAGCAGTTCCTGGATAAAGAGTTGAACGTCGATACCAAGCTGCGCAATTCGTCCGACTATTCCGGCGTGATCCAGGGCCTGCTGGGCGGCAAGATTGACCTGGTGCTCAGCATGTCGCCGTCGTCGTTCGCTTCGGTTTACATCAAGGATCCGAAAGCGGTGGACATCGTCGGCATCGCGGTTGACGACGTCGACCAGTCGCGCGGCTACCACTCGGTGGTGGTAGTGAAGGCCGGCAGCCCGTACCAGAAACTGGAAGACCTGAAGGGCAAGGCCATCGGCTTCGCCGATCCGGATTCCACCTCCGGCTTCCTGATCCCGAACCAGGCGTTTAAAAAGCTGTTCGGCGGCACGGTCGACAACAAATACAACAACACCTTCTCCAGCGTCACCTTCTCCGGCGGCCACGAGCAGGACATCCTCGGCGTGCTGAACGGCCAGTTCGAAGGCGCAGTGACCTGGGCGTCGATGATCGGCGACTACAACACCGGCTATACCAGCGGCGCGTTCACCCGCATGATCCGCATGGATCATCCGGACCTGATGAAACAGATCCGCATCATCTGGCAGTCGCCGCTGATCCCGAACGGCCCGATCCTGGTGAGCAACTCGCTGCCGGCCGACTTCAAGGCCAAAGTGGTCACCGCCATCAAGAAGCTGGATAAAGACGATCACGCGTGCTTTATCAAAGCGATGGGCGGCAAACAGCACATCGGCGACACCACCCTGGCGGAATACCAGACCATCATCGATATGAAGCGCGAGCTGACCAAAGGCGACCGTTGATTCCCGGCTGCCTCGGCCGCCCGAATGAAGGGGTTCAGCATGCTGAACCCCTTGTTCCATAACGATGGAAGACCTGTTTTGAATACCGATTTCGCACACTATTACCAACGGATCCGCAGCAAGCAAAAGCGCGAAGCGCTGCTGTGGTCGCTCGGGCTGGTGGTGCTGTACCTGGGCGCCGGCAACCTCGCCGAGTTCAACCTGCACACCGTCTGGGTGTCTATTCCGCACTTCTTCGACTACCTGGCCGAAACCGTGCCGACGCTGCACTGGAACCTGCTGTTCGCCGATGGGCGTACCGAAGGCTCGCTGGCCTACTGGGGCTATCGCCTGAACATTCAGCTGCCGCTGATCTGGGAGACCCTGCAGCTGGCGCTGGCGGCGACCATATTCTCGGTGCTGGTGGCGACCGTGCTGGCGTTTCTGGCCGCCGGCAATACCTATACTCCGGCCTCGGTGCGGCTGGCGATCCGCACGCTGGTGGCGTTTCTGCGCACCATGCCGGAGCTGGCGTGGGCGGTGATGTTCGTGATGGCGTTCGGCATCGGCGCCATTCCCGGCTTCCTGGCGCTGGCGCTGCACACCATAGGCAGCCTGACCAAGCTGTTCTACGAATCGATCGAAACCGCCTCCAACAAACCGGTACGCGGGCTGGCGGCCTGCGGCGCCACGCCGCTGCAGCGCATGCGCTTTGGCCTGTGGCCGCAGGTGAAGCCGGTGTTTCTCTCCTACAGCTTCATGCGGCTGGAGATCAACTTTCGCCAGTCGACCATTTTGGGGCTGGTGGGGGCGGGCGGCATCGGCCAGGAGCTGATGACCAACATTAAACTCGACCGTTACGATCAGGTCAGCATGACGCTGCTGCTGATCATCGTGGTGGTTTCCGTGCTCGACTACGTGTCGGGCGAGCTGCGCAAGCGCGTGGTGGAGGGGGCAAAATGACAGCGGGCACTCCGGCGTCGGCGGAAACGCTACGCCAGTTGAAACAGCAGCATCCGGCGATCTTCGCGCAGCAGGGGCGTTACCTGCGCACCGTCGGCCTGATCGCCTTGGCGATCGTGCTGTACTACGTGTTCTTCTTCCTGGTCTTCGGCATTAGCTGGCCGCAGTTTATCAACGGCTGCCAGCAGCTGGGGCGCTATTTCCTGCGCATGTTCGTCTGGCATGACTTCGCCAACTGGCCGTTCATGTACTACTTCCAGCAGATCGGCATCACCATCGCCATCGTGTTCGCCGGCACCATCACCGCGTCGCTGATCGCGCTGCCGCTGTCGTTCTTCGCCGCGCGCAACGTGATGTCGACGCCGCTGCTGCGGCCAATTTCGGTGCTGGTGCGCCGCTTGCTGGACGTGCTGCGCGGTATCGACATGGCGATCTGGGGGCTGATCTTCGTGCGCGCCGTCGGCATGGGGCCGCTGGCCGGGGTGTTGGCTATCGTGATGCAGGACGTCGGGCTGCTGGGCAAACTGTACGCCGAAGGCCATGAGGCGGTGGACAAGTCCCCGAGCCGCGGCCTGACGGCGGTGGGCGCCAACGGGTTGCAGAAGCACCGCTACGGCATTTTCACCCAGTCGTTCCCCACTTTCCTGGCGCTCAGCCTGTACCAGATCGAATCCAACACCCGCTCTGCGGCGGTGCTAGGCTTTGTCGGCGCCGGCGGCATCGGCCTGGTGTACGCGGAGAACATGCGGCTGTGGAACTGGGACGTAGTGATGTTCATCACCCTGATCCTGGTGGTGGTGGTGATGATCATGGACAAGGTCTCGTCGCTGCTGCGCAACAAGTACATCATCGGTGAAGACATCCCGCTGTATCAGCAAAAAAGCCAAATCGATTGAGAAACCCCTTGCCGATCCCTATACTGCCGCACATTCAAGGTGTGTGGCAGTCATTTCGTTTCGCAATGTGCGCACGTCCCCGTTAGACAAATAAGGCAATGCAATCCCATGATGAACAACGACGTGCTGCGCAGCGTGCGCTATATGCTGAGCATTAACAACGCCAAAATGGTCGAGATTATCAAACTGGACGATTTCGAGGTGGCGGTGTCGGCGATGGACGCTTACGTGATCAAAGAAGGCGAGCCGGGCTACGAGAAGTGCCCGGACGAAGTGATGGCCCACTTCCTCAACGGCCTGGTGTTCTTCAAACGCGGCAAGGACGACAAGTTCCCGGCGCCGGCGGTTGAGCTGCCAATCACCAACAACCTGGTGCTGAAAAAGCTGCGCGTGGCGTTCGAGCTGAAAGACACCGACATGCACCAGATTTTCACCGCGGTGGACTTCCGCATCTCCAAGCCGGAGCTGAGCGCGCTGTTCCGCAAAGAGGGCACCAAGAACTACCGCCCATGCGGCGATCAGATGCTGCGCTACTTCCTCAAAGGGTTGGCGCAGCGCATTCGCGGCGAGTAACGCGCAGCGTTCACCGAACATCAGGCGCAATCGCAAGGTTGCGCCTTTTTTATTGCCGCTCTCCCGCCCGCCATTGTTGTACTGGCCCTCAGCCACCCGTCATCGATGGAGGGCGTGCCGCCCATCCGGTTACTTTTTCATGGTCAATTCAATCACCCAAACCATGAGGAAAGCAGGATGCCAACCATCACGAAAACCCAATCACTTTACACGTTGACCCGGCCGGTCTGGCTGGATGCGGCAGGCATGAGCAAGGGCATCGACCACGATCGCCAGCACCTGGGCATTATTCTCGCCGCCGGGCAGGTGCTGCGCGTGCGCCAGACCAACGCGGCGTTTACCGGCAAGCTCACGCTGCGCTTGCTGAATGACGACAGCAAAACGGAGGCGGAATTCAGCGTTGGCGCGAGCTGGGTCGAGGCCCAGGTCAATGCCGTCTCGGTGCCGTTCATCGATACGCCGTATGGGCAGGGCGAGCCGGCGCTGGAGTTCGAGTACCCGGACACGGCGAAAGCGCTGCCGGTTTATCGCCGTGGCGAAAACGAAGCCGCATTCTTTGCCCGCTGGGACGATCGGGACGCCGAGTTTGCCCTGGTCGATGCGGAATACGCAGTGTTGCTGGTGCCGAAAATCAGTAAACCGGCGCTGAAGTCGCTGGGCGACGCGAAAAACATCGACGGGCTGATCGCCTACTACGATCGCATTTTCACTTTCTACAATGCGCTGACCGGCGTCTCGTTCGAGGCTGAACACGAATCCGATCGCAATATTCGCAACCGCTACTTTATGAAGGCCGATAAGCACGGCGCCGGCGCCGCGTATTACGGCGGCCGCTGGACGGCGGAAACCAGCAACTCGGTCAGCAGCTTCTGGCTGACGCCGAAAGACAGCAACTGGGGCAGCCTGCATGAGATCGCGCACGGCTATCAGGGGCACTTTATGGGCGACAAATATTTCTCCACCGGTGAGATGTGGAACAATATTTATGCCGCTTGCTATCAGGACGTGATGCTGGGGGAACGCAAATACCAGGAGGGGTGGCTGTATAACTACGGCAACGCGGCCGACGTCGAGAAGAAAATCATCGATTTGATCGCTCAGGGCACGCCGCTCAACCAGTGGGATCTGCGCTCCAAGCTGTTCTTCGCGATGCTGATGGTCGACAAGGCAGGCAAGAACGCCTTCACGCACTTTAATCAGCAATATCGTCAAAGCTGCAACACGCCGGGCTTCGTGCCGTCGGAACATGCCTTGCTGGATCTGCTGTCGGCAAGCTTCGCCGCGGCCGGTGAGCAGATCGACGTGACGCCGTTCGTCGAGCTGACCGGCGGCGTGATCACCCAAGCGCAGCGCGATCGCAACGCGTTCAGCCACGCCAAGGCGGTGTATCCGCTGTATCAACTGGTGGACGCGCAAAGTCTGCCGGCGGTGCAGGCGCAGCTGAAACTGGATTCCTCGCTGCGGCTGGTCGATTCCTGCCAGCTCAAGGCCAGCGGGCTGAAAGGTGACGTCACCCTAAGTCTGGATATCGATGACTTTGCGCAGATCTACGGTGAAGACCTGATCCTGATGGAAGGGGCGCGCTATGCCCACAAAGTCCGTATCGACACGCCGACCCTGGCGCTGACTGCGCTGCCGATCGGCGTGTATACCTTGCGGTTGCCGACCGGTAAAGATCGTAAATATCGGCCGACGGCGGGTTACCTGACGGTGAAGCAGGGGAAAAACGCGGTGACGCTTCGCTTTGAGCGCAAAGCCGCTTCGCCGATCGTTTCGCAGGAGATCAATCTGTTGGGCCTGAGCGATGCGGTCTTCGCCACCGTGGTCGTCGATCGCGCCAAAGGAGCGGTGGTGGTTGACGTGACCAGCACCACGCCGCACGCCTACTTCCCCGGTGAAACCTATGCCCGGGTGACGCTGCGCGATCGGCAGGGCGCGGTGCGCTTCAGCAAGGAGATTCAGGGCACTCAGGCTACCTTAAGTCATGACGAGCTGCCGTTTGCCGAGGGCGATGACATCGAGATTTACCATGTGGAGCCGAGTCGGGTGCGCCTGAATCCGGCGGCGACCGGGGTTATCGATAATAAAAACAAAACCAACGTGCTGCGTATCGAAAAAAGCGGGCTGAAAAACCCGGCGCTGTCCGGCGATCCTGAACAAGCGCTGCTGACGCGTCTGGAACAGGCGGCGCAGCGTTTGCGTCGCCTGTTGCCAGCTTACTATGCACCATCGTCGTCGTTCAAAGATGATATTTATCTGGCGATCGGCGCCTTTGCCGAGCCGCAGCGCGAGTCACTGTTGGCGACCTATCGGGATTGTCTGCCGGCCGACAATACGCCGCCGGATGCCAACGTCGGCAATGCGTTTACCGTGGCTGCCAAAGGGATCGGCGATCGCCAGTTCCTGACCGGTGACGTCGATCTGGTGAAGAAAACCGTTACCGTCACGCTGGCGGCGGGGATTGCTCACCACTACTTTGCCGACAGCTACGCCTTCCTCAGCGTGACGGATGCGGACGGCAACGTCTTGCTCAGTTACGATGTCATCGGCAGCCAGAATCAATCGGCCAAAACCTGGGTGCTGCCGCTGTCAGGTTACGGCGGTGAAGTGATTCATCTGCGGCATGAAGAGCCGGACAACCGCCTGGCGATCGTCAACGAAATGCAGCACCTGCGGCTGGCGGAGAAGGGCAAGCAACAGACCTACTGCATTACGCCGGTCGGTTTGAAACGCATCAACGACTGATCCCCATCGGCCTGCGGGGCGGCGAGTGTCGTCGCCCCGGTTTTTCCTCTTCGTTATCCCGCCATTGCACTCTTTTTGTTCTCCCGCTGCGCGCCGCTGGTGCAGCCCGTTTGCTGCTATCGTCATAAGTTTTAATTATAATTTATTGAAATCATGAGATTAAAAATTGGCACGCCGGTTGCTCTGTTGGATCCCATCTTGTGTACCAGATGGAATTCAGTCGATGAGCGAATCTGTTGTAGCGTGCGGTTTTACCCTCAGTGAATGGCAGCACCATTATCAAACCCGTCCGGCGGGCGAGCGCCTCGCCTGCGTCAGTGCGACGATCGAAACGCTGGTCGCCGGGCTGAACCCAGACGATAACGCCTGGCTGTATCTCGCTACGCCGGCGCAGCGCGAGCAGCAGTATCGGCAGCTGGCGCAGAGGCTCGAGGTGGTCGCAGGCGATCTCAGCCGCCTGCCGCTGTTCGGCGTGCCCTTCGCCATCAAAGACAATATCGACGTCGGCGGCTGGCCGACCAGCGCCGCCTGCCCGGCGTTCACTTATCAGGCCGCGGCGGACGCCACCGTGGTCGCCCACCTGCGCGCCGCCGGGGCGATCGCCCTCGGTAAAACCAACCTCGACCAGTTCGCTACCGGGTTGGTGGGCACCCGCTCACCTTACGGCGCGGTGGTCAACAGCTTCGACAGCCGCTACGTCAGCGGCGGTTCCAGCTCCGGCTCCGCTTCGGTGGTGGCGCGCGGCCTGGTGCCGTTCGCGCTCGGCACCGATACCGCCGGTTCGGGGCGCGTGCCCGCCGGGTTCAACAACATCGTCGGGCTGAAGCCGACCAAAGGGCGATTGTCCAACCGCGGCGTGGTGCCGGCCTGCCGGTTGAACGATACGGTGTCGGTCTTCGCGTTGACGGTGGCCGATGCCGCGCAGGTGGCGGAGCTGGCGAGCGGCTTTGACGCGGCAGACCCGTATTCCCGCCCCGATCCGTATACCGCGCCGGCGGATATCCCCGCCGCGCCGCGTTTCGCCGTTCCCGCCCAGCTGGAGTTTTTCGGCGACGTGCAGGCCGAGCGGGCGTTTCACCGAGCGCTGGCGCAGCTGCAGGCGGGCGGCGCCACGCTGGAACCCCTCGATTTCGCGCCGTTTCGCACTCTGGCGGAACAGCTGTATTACGGCCCCTGGGTAGCGGAGCGCACGGTAGCGATTGAGCAGGTGCTGGAAGCGAACCCGCAGGCTATCGATCCGGTGGTGCGCGGCATCGTTGGTAACGGCCTGGGCTACAGCGCCTGCGACGCCTACAAAGCAGAATACCTGCGCGCCGAGCTGGCGCGGCAGATCGCCCAGCGGCTGGCGCCGTTCGACGCGCTGGTGGTGCCGACCGCGCCCACTATCCGCACCCTGGCGGAGATGGCGCAAGAGCCGGTGCTGTTCAATTCGCAATTTGGCACTTACACCAATTTCACCAACCTGGCCGATCTGAGCGCGCTGGCGCTGCCGGGGCCGCTGCGCGAAGACGGGCTGCCGGCGGGCATCACCCTGATTGCGCCCGCCTGGCATGACCGGGCGCTGGCGGCGTTTGGCCTGCGTTGGCAACGGCAAAGCGCCTTGCCGCTCGGGGCCATCGGCCGGGCATTGCCGCCGCAGCCTGCGCCGGCGCCGTCCACAGGGCACGTGCGTCTGGCGGTAGTGGGCGCTCACCTTAGCGGTATGCCGCTCAACGTCCAGCTGACGCAGCGTGACGCGGTGCAGGTGGAGCAAACCGTCACCGCCCCCTGTTATCGCCTCTACGCGCTGGCCGATACCGATCCGCCGAAGCCAGGGTTGGCGCGCGTGGCGCAGGGCGCGGCGATCCGCGTTGAGCTGTGGGACATCCCGCTGGCGCGTTTCGGCGAGTTTGTGGCGGAAATTCCGGCGCCATTGGGCATCGGCACGCTGCTGCTGGCGGACGGCCGGCGGGTGAAGGGGTTTATCTGCGAAGCCTGGGCGTTGGAAGACGCGACGGATATCACTGAGTTTGGCGGTTGGCGCGACTATCTCGCCAGCGTTAAGGGGGCATGAACATGTTTACTACCGTACTGATCGCAAACCGCGGCGAAATCGCCTGCCGCGCCATTCGCACCCTGAAACGCCTGGGCGTAACCAGCGTGGCGGTCTACTCTGATGCCGACCGCAATGCGCCGCACGTCACCGAGGCCGACAGGGCGGTGGCGCTCGGCGGCGACAAGGCCGCCGACAGTTACCTGCGCATCGACAAGATCCTCGCGGCCGCAGCGGCCACCGGCGCGCAGGCGATCTACCCCGGCTACGGCTTTTTGTCCGAGAGCGCCGAGTTTGCCGACGCCTGCGAGGCGGCGGGCATCGCCTTTATCGGCCCGACGGCGGCGCAGATGCGCGAGTTCGGCCTCAAGCACCGGGCGCGCGAGCTGGCGGCGTTGGCCGGGGTGCCGATGACGCCGGGCACCGGCTTGCTGGAGAGCGTTGAGCAGGCGGTTGCCGCCGCCGCGCGCATCGGCTACCCGGTGATGCTGAAAAGCACCGCCGGCGGCGGCGGCATCGGCCTGACGCGCTGTGACGACGAGGCGGCGCTGCGCGACGCGTACGACAGCGTCAAACGGCTGGGAGAGCAGTTCTTCCGCGACGCCGGCGCCTTTATCGAACGCTTCGTCGATCGGGCGCGCCACGTCGAGGTGCAGATTTTCGGCGACGGCCAGGGGCGGGTGGCGGCGCTCGGCGAGCGCGACTGTTCGCTGCAGCGGCGCAACCAAAAGGTGGTGGAGGAAACCCCGGCGCCGCATCTGCCGGCGGCGACCCGCCAGGCGCTGCACCGGGCGGCGGTGGCGCTGGGCGAGTCGGTGAATTACCGCAGCGCCGGCACCGTAGAGTTTATCTATGACGCTGCGCGCGACGAGTTTTATTTCCTGGAAGTGAACACCCGCTTACAGGTCGAGCACCCGGTCACCGAAATGGTCACCGGCCTGGATCTGATCGCATGCATGCTGCAGGTGGCGGCGGGCGACGCGCTGGATTGGGCGACGTTGCAACGCGCGCCGCAGGGCGCGGCGATCGAAGTGCGCCTCTACGCCGAAGATCCGCTGAAAAACTTCCAGCCCAGCCCCGGCGTACTGACCGAGGTGCATTTCCCTGACGACGTGCGCCTCGACGGTTGGGTGGCGACCGGCAGCGAAGTGTCGGCGTTTTACGATCCGATGATCGCCAAGCTGATCGTGCACGGCGCCGATCGGGCGCAGGCGCTGGAAAAATTGCGCGCGGCGCTGGCGGCGACCCGTTTGCACGGCATCGCCACCAACCTCGACTATCTGCGGCAGGTGATCGCCACGCCGCAATTTCAGCGCGGCGACGTCTGGACGCGCCTGCTGGACGATGTGCGTTTCCAGCCGCACTGCCTCGAAGTGTTGCAACCCGGCACCTACAGCAGCGTGCAGGATTATCCCGGCCGCCTCGGCTATTGGGACATCGGCGTGCCGCCGTCCGGCCCGATGGACGACTTCGCGTTTCGGCTGGCCAACCGCATCGTCGGCAACCACCCGGCGGCCGCCGGGCTGGAGTTTACCCTGCAGGGGCCGACGCTGCGCTTTCACTGCGACGCCACCATCGCGCTGACGGGCGCGAGCTGCCCGGCCGATCTGGATGGCGAGGCGGTCGCCTACTGGCGGCCGATCGCGGTGCGGGCCGGGCAGGTATTGACGCTGGGCCGTGCTACGCAAGGTTGCCGCACCTATCTGGCGGTACGTAACGGCTTCGACGTGCCGGTATATCTCGGCAGCCGCTCCACCTTCGCGCTGGGCCAGTTCGGCGGCCACGCCGGGCGCACCTTGCGGGTGGCGGACATGTTGGCGATCGCCCAACCGGCGCTGGCGGCCAGCACCACCCCGGCGCCGATCGCCGCGCCGCAGGCGATGGACGACAGCCTGATCCCGCACTACGGCGACCAGTGGCACATCGGCGTGCTGTACGGGCCGCACGGCGCGCCGGACTTTTTCACCGCTGAATCGATAGAGGCCTTTTTCGCCACCGACTGGCAGGTGCATTACAACTCCAACCGCCTCGGGGTGCGCCTGGCGGGGCCGAAGCCCGAGTGGGCGCGGGAGGACGGCGGCGAGGCCGGTTTGCATCCTTCCAACGTGCACGATTGCGAGTACGCCATCGGCGCCATCAACTTCACCGGCGACTTCCCGGTGATCCTGACCCGCGACGGGCCGAGCCTCGGCGGCTTCGTCTGTCCGGTGACCATCGCCAAGGCCGAACTGTGGAAAGTGGGGCAGGTGAAGCCGGGCGACCGCATCCGTTTCCATCCGATCGGCTTCCGGCAGGCGCAGTCGCTGGAGCAGGCGCAGCTCGGCAGCATCGAAGCGCTGGCGGCGGTGAAGGCCATCACCCTGCCGCCGCCGGATCTGGCCCCGGCGGAGACCGTTTCCGCCGCGGTGCTGGCGGCGCTGCCGGCGGCGGAAGGGCGCCCGGCGGTGGCGTATCGCCAGGCGGGGGACGGCTACATCCTGATGGAGTACGGCGACAACGTGCTCGATCTGGCGCTGCGGCTGCGCATTCATCTGCTGATGCAGTCGCTGCGTGAGGAGGCGATACCGGGCGTGGCGGAGCTGGCGCCGGGCGTGCGTTCGCTGCAGATCCGCTACGACAGCCGGCAGATTGGCCAGGCCGACCTGCTGCAGCGCCTGCTGGCGCGCGAACGGGCGCTGGGGGACGTCAGCCGCCTGAAGGTGCCGACGCGCACCGTGTGGCTGCCGATGGCGTTTGAGGATTCGGCCACGCTGGGGGCGGTGGATCGCTATCAACAGACGGTGCGCGCCTCGGCGCCCTGGCTGCCGAACAACGTCGATTTCATTCAGCGCATCAATGGCCTGAGCCGACGCGAGCAGGTGCGCGACATTCTGTTCGACGCCAGCTACCTGATCCTCGGGCTGGGCGACGTCTACCTCGGCGCGCCCTGCGCGGTGCCGCTCGATCCGCGCCATCGCCTGCTGAGCTCCAAATACAACCCGGCGCGCACCCATACCGCCGAAGGGACGGTCGGCATCGGCGGCATGTACATGTGCATCTACGGCATGGACTCGCCGGGCGGTTACCAGCTGGTGGGGCGCACGCTGCCGATCTGGAACAAGTTTCTCAAAAACCCGCAGTTCACCGCCGGTGAGCCCTGGCTGCTGCGCTTCTTTGATCAGGTGCGCTTCTACCCGGTCAGCGAGCAAGAGTTGGACGAGCAGCGCGAAGCGTTCCGTGAAGGGCGCATGCAGGTGCGCATCGAAGAGAGCGAGTTCGACTTCGCCGCCTACACCCGTTTCCTGGCCGACAACGCCGAGGCGATCGCCGACTTCCAGCATCGCCAGCAGCAGGCGTTCAGCGCCGAAGTGGCGCGCTGGCGCAGCGATGACGACGAGGCCGAGGCGCAGCTGTTGCCGCCGGAGGAAGAAGACGCCATCGACGGCGATCTGGTCAGCGCCGATCTGAACGGCAGCGTGTGGAAGATCCTGGTGGAACCGGGGCAGGCGGTGGCGGCCGGGCAGCCGCTGATCGTGGTCGAGGCGATGAAAATGGAGCTGGCGGTCACCGCGCCGCGCGCCGGGATCGTTAAACGCATCAGCTGCCGGCAGGGGCGGCCGGTCGGGCCGGGCGACGCCCTGCTGTGGCTGGAAAAGGCGGTCTGAACGGAGGAGCGATGATGCAAATCACCAACGGAGAGCACAAGGCGCGCCCGGAGGGGCTGGCGGAGCGCATTTATCTGCAGCTCAAGGCCGACATCTTCGAGTTTCGCCTGCTGCCGGGCGATCGCTTCAGCGAAAGCGACGTGGCGCAGCGCATGGCGGCCAGCCGCACGCCGGTGCGTCAGGCGCTGTTTCGGCTGGAGCGCGAAGGCTATGTCGAGGTGCTGTTTCGCAGCGGCTGGCAGGTGCGGCCGTTCGATTTCGCCTACTTCGAGGAGCTGTACGACCTGCGCATCGTGCTGGAACAAGAGGCGGTGAAACGGCTGTGCGAACGCCCGGCCGGGAAAACGCCGGACGCGCTGGCGGCGCTGAGCCGTTTTTGGACCGAAGCGCCGCGTCTGGCGGACGGCAAGGCGGTGTCGCAGCACGATGAGCAGTTTCATCAGGCGTTGGTGGCCGCGGCGGGCAACGGCGAAATGGCGCGCATTCACCGTGAGCTGACCGAAAAGATCCGCATCATTCGCCGGCTGGATTTCACCCAGCAGGCGCGGGTGGACGCCACCTACCGTGAGCACGCCGCCATTTTGCAGGCGATCCTGCGGCGGCAAAGCGGGGCGGCGCAAACGCTGCTTAGCGAGCATATCGCCGTCAGCAAGGCAGAGGTACGAAAAATAACGCTGCACATGTTGCACCAGGCGCGGGCTCAGCAGCCTGCGCGTTCGGCGTAACGATTTTGATTTCACACACATCAGGAGTTTGAACTATGCAACGTCGTCGTTTTATCAAAGCTTTTGCGCTGTCCGCCGCCGCTGTCGGCCTGGGCCTGGCCTGGAGCGCGCAGGCCGCCGACACCATCAAGGTCGGCATTCTGAGTTCGCTCTCCGGCACCATGGCGATTTCCGAGACGCCGCTGAAGGATGTGGCGCTGATGACCATCGACGAGATCAACGCCAAAGGTGGGGTGCTCGGCAAAAAGCTGGAGCCGGTGGTGGTGGATCCGGCCTCCAACTGGCCGCTGTTCGCCGAAAAGGCGCGCCAGCTGCTGAGCCAGGACAAGGTGGCGGCGGTGTTTGGCTGCTGGACTTCGGTGTCGCGCAAGTCGGTGCTGCCGGTGTTTGAGGAGCTGAACGGACTGTTGTTCTATCCGGTGCAATACGAAGGCGAAGAGATGTCGCCGAACGTGTTCTACACCGGCGCGGCGCCGAACCAGCAGGCGATCCCGGCGGTGGAATACCTGCTGAGCGAGGACGGTGGCGGCGCTAAGCGCTTCTTCCTGTTGGGCACCGATTACGTCTATCCGCGCACCACCAACAAGATCCTGCGCGCCTTCCTGCACAGCAAAGGCGTGCAGGACAAGGATATCGAAGAAGTCTATACGCCGTTCGGCTATAGCGATTACCAGACCATCGTCGCCAACATCAAGAAGTTCGCCGCCGGCGGCAACACCGCGGTGATCTCCACCATCAACGGCGATTCCAACGTGCCGTTCTACAAAGAACTCGCCAACCAGGGCGTCAAGGCCACCGACGTGCCGGTGATCGCCTTCTCGGTCGGCGAGGAAGAGCTGCGCGGCATCGACACCAAGCCGCTGGTGGGCAATCTGGCGGCCTGGAACTACTTCGAATCGCTGGATAACCCGACCAACAAACAGTTTGTCAGTCAGTGGAAGGCCTACGCCAAGGCGCATAATCTGCCGAATTACGCCACTGCGGTCACCAACGATCCCATGGAGGCCACCTACGTCGGCCTCCACATGTGGGCGCAGGCGGTGGAAAAGGCCGGCACCACTGACGTCGATAAGGTGCGCGCGGCGATGGCCGGGCAAACCTTCGCCGCGCCGTCGGGCTTCACGCTGACCATGGACAAGACCAATCACCACCTGCACAAGCCGGTGATGATCGGCGAGATCGAGGGCAACGGCCAGTTCAACGTAGTGTGGCAGACCGAGGCGCCGGTGCGCGCGCAGCCGTGGAGTCCGTATATCGCCGGCAACGACAAAAAACCGGATTACCCGGTGAAAGGCGGCAAGTAACGTCACTCAGCGCCGGCGCGGCTCGACGCGCGCCGGCCCAACAGAAGAGGCAGCTGATGCAATCTCCGTTTTTATCCTCTCTGCGCGCCGGGCTGTGGCTATTGTGCGCCTGGCCCCTGCTGGCGCAGGCCGGGCCGGCCGATGAGTTCGCGGCGGCCACTCGCGCGCAGCAGGCCAAACTGCTGCAGGCGTGGGCGGCCGAGCCGGATCCTGCGCGTCTGCCGTTGCTGCAGGGGCTGCAGCAGGAAACCGTGGCGATCGACGAGGCGAAACGCGCCTTTATCCGCCAGGGTGACCGCTATCTGCCGCTTGAAGGTGAGGCGGCCCCGGTTGGCGAGCCGAAGAAGGTGTGGCTGAACAACCGGCTGCGCATTCTAATCGCCAACGCGTTGTCGGCGCAGCGGTTGGTCAGTGCGGACGCGGCGGTGCGGCTGCAGGCGGCGACCGCGCTGCAGCGCGAGGCGCAGGGCGAGCAGTTGCCGCTGTTGACCCGGCGGCTGGCGCAGGAGAAAGACCCGCAGGTACGCGACGCGCTGAGCATTGCGCTGGCGAACCTGCAATTGACCGACGCCAGCCCGCAGGTGCGCTTCAATGCGGTGCGGCTGCTGGGGGAATCGGGCGAGCCGGAAACCCGCGCGCGGCTGCAAGCCTTGATCGACGCGGCCAATGAGCCGGACGCCGCGGTGCGCGCCGAGGCGCAGCGCAGCCTGCAGCGCGTGCAGCACCGCCTGATGATCGGCGATCTGCTCGGCCAGGCGTTCAGCGGCCTGTCACTCGGCTCGATCTTGCTGCTGGCGGCGCTTGGCCTGGCGATCACCTACGGCCTGCTCGGCGTCATCAATATGGCGCACGGAGAAATGCTGATGCTCGGCGCCTATTCCGCCTATCTGGTGCAGGGGCTGTTTCAACAGTTTGCGCCGCAGTGGCTGGCGCTATATCCGCTGGCGGCGCTGCCGGTGGCGTTCGCCATCACCGCCGGGATCGGCATGACGCTTGAGCGTACGGTGATCCGCCACCTGTACGGCCGGCCGCTGGAAACCCTGCTGGCCACCTGGGGCATCAGCCTGGTGCTGATCCAACTGGTGCGGGTGCTGTTCGGCGCGCAGAACGTCGAGGTCGCCAACCCGGCGTGGCTGTCGGGTGGCGTGCAGCTGTTGCCGAATCTGGTGTTGCCGTGGAACCGCATCGCGGTGATCGCGTTCGTGCTGCTGGTGCTGGCGTTGACCTGGCTGTTGCTGAACAAGACCCGGCTCGGCATGAACGTGCGCGCGGTGACGCAAAACCGCGCGATGGCCGCCTGCTGCGGCGTGCCCACCGGCCGGGTGGACATGCTGGCCTTCGGGCTGGGATCCGGCATCGCCGGGCTCGGCGGGGTGGCGCTGTCGCAGTTGGGCAACGTCGGGCCGGAGCTGGGGCAAGGTTACATTATCGACTCGTTCCTGGTGGTGGTGCTCGGCGGCGTCGGCCAGCTGGCGGGGACGGTGGCGGCGGCCTTTGGCCTCGGCATCGTCAATAAGATCCTCGAGCCGCAGATCGGCGCCGTGCTGGGCAAGATCCTGATCCTGGTGCTGATCGTTCTGTTTATTCAAAAGCGTCCGCAGGGGCTGTTCGCCCTCAAGGGCAGGGTGATTGACTGATGAGCCAACCATTGACCGTAACCGGCGTGCAGAAAGCGCCCCGGCTGGCGTTGAGCATCGGCGCGCTGGCGTTGCTGGCGCTGTTGGTGATGCCGTTCTTGACGCTGTTGCCGGCGGATCATCCGCTGGCGGTGTCCACCTATACCCTGACGCTGGCGGGCAAGATCCTGTGCTACGCGGTGGTGGCGGTGGCGCTCGATCTGGTGTGGGGCTATGCCGGGCTGCTGTCGCTCGGCCACGGGCTATTCTTCGCGCTTGGCGGCTACGCCATGGGCATGTACCTGATGCGGCAGGCGGCGGGCGACGGGCTGCCGGCATTTATGGCGTTCCTCTCCTGGAATGAGCTGCCGTGGTTCTGGAGCGGCACCCAGCATTTCGCCTGGGCGCTGTGCCTGATCGTGCTGGTGCCGGGCCTGCTGGCCTTCCTGTTCGGCTACTTCGCCTTTCGCTCGAAAATCAAAGGGGTGTACTTCTCGATCATGACCCAGGCGCTGACCTATGCCGGCATGCTGCTGTTCTTTCGCAACGAGACCGGTTTCGGCGGCAATAACGGCTTTACCGGTTTCACCACGCTGCTCGGCTTTCCCATCACCGCCGCCGGCACGCGGGTGGCGCTGTTCCTGGCGACGGTGCTGCTGCTGGCCGCCAGCCTGGCCATCGGCTTTGCGCTGGCGCGCAGCAAATTCGGCCGGGTGCTGACCGCGGTGCGCGATGCGGAAAACCGCCTGACCTTCTGCGGCTACGATCCGAAAGGCTTCAAGCTGTTCGTCTGGACGCTGTCGGCGGTGCTGTGCGGGCTGGCCGGCGCGCTCTATGTGCCGCAGGTCGGCATCATCAACCCCGGCGAAATGTCGCCGACCAACTCGATCGAGGCCGCCATTTGGGTCGCCCTCGGCGGGCGCGGCACGCTGGTGGGGCCGCTGCTCGGCGCCGGCATCGTCAACGGCGCCAAGAGCTGGTTCACCATGGCCATTCCCGAATACTGGCAGTTTTTCCTCGGCCTGATGTTTATTGTCGTCACGCTGTTTCTCCCGAAAGGAGTGATTGGCCTGCTGCGCCGGAGGAAAAACTCATGAAGGCGATGCAAGTGACCGACGAACTGTTTACCCATCCGCTGCCGGCGGACAAATACCGGCAGCAAACCGATCCGGTGCTGCAGCTCGACAATGTCAACGTCAGCTTCGACGGTTTTCGTGCGCTGACCGATCTGTCGCTGCGCATTGGCGTCGGCGAACTGCGCTGCGTGATCGGCCCCAACGGCGCCGGCAAGACCACGCTGATGGATGTGATCACCGGCAAAACCCGGCCGGACAGCGGCAGGGTGTTTTACGACCAGACCGTCGATCTGACCCGGCTGGCGCCGATGCAGATCGCCCATGCCGGCATCGGCCGCAAGTTTCAAAAACCGACGGTGTTCGAGGCGCTGACGGTGTTCGAAAATCTGGAGATCGCCCAGAAAACCCGCAAGTCGGTATGGGCCTGCCTGCGCGCCCGTTTAAGCAGCGAACAGCGCGACCGCATCGACGAGATGCTGAAGACCCTGCGGCTGGGGCATGAGCGCCACCGGCCCGCCGGGCTGCTGTCCCACGGGCAGAAACAGTTTCTCGAGATCGGCATGCTGCTGGTGCAGGAACCGCATCTGCTGCTGCTCGACGAGCCGGCGGCCGGCATGACCGACGCTGAAACCGACTACACCGCCGAACTGTTCCGCGAGCTGGCGGGCAAGCATTCGCTGATGGTGGTGGAGCACGACATGGGGTTTGTGGAAACCATCGCCGATCGCGTGACGGTGCTGCATCAGGGGCAGGTGCTGGCGGAAGGATCGCTGGCGCAGGTGCAGGCCGATGAACGGGTGATTGAGGTATATCTGGGGCGCTGAGGAGGCGTAATCATGCTGCAGGTAGAAGAATTGAATCAGTATTACGGCGGCAGCCACATTTTGCGCGGCCTGTCGTTCGAGGCGCGCATCGGCGAAGTGACCTGCCTGCTGGGGCGCAACGGCGTGGGCAAGACCACGCTGCTGAAATGCCTGATGGGGCTGATCCCGGCACGCAGCGGCAGCGTTTGTTGGCGGGGCGAAACCATTACCGGCAAAAAGCCGCATCAGCGGGTGCAGGCGGGCATCGCCTATGTGCCGCAGGGGCGGGAGATTTTTCCGCGCCTGACGGTGGAGGAAAATCTGCTGATGGGGCTGGCGCGTTTTTCCGGCGCCGACGCGCGCGCGGTGCCGGATCCGATCTATGACCTGTTTCCGGTGCTGCGGCAAATGAAGGATCGGCGCGGCGGCGATCTTTCCGGCGGGCAGCAACAGCAGCTGGCGATCGGCCGGGCGCTGGCCTGCCGACCGCAGCTGTTGATCCTCGACGAACCGACGGAAGGGATCCAACCTTCGGTGATCAAGGAGATCGGCGCGGTGATCAAACAGCTGGCGGCGCGGGGCGATATGGCAATCCTGCTGGTGGAGCAGTTCTATGATTTTGCCGCCGATCTGGCGGACAGCTATCTGGTGATGTCGCGCGGCAGCATCGTGCAGCGCGGCGCCGGCAGCGCTATGGAACAGGACGGCGTCCGCGCGCTGGTGGCGATTTAACGTTGGGTCAGCTGAAAAAGGATTGGCTGAGTGGATCGCGGGAATGATGCAGCACTCTGATGATATTCACCTCCCGCTTGTGCTGTCGAAAATAAATCAGGTGGTCGGTGACGGGCAATACCCATAGGCCGGGGCCGATTGCATCGATGTTTTTGCCGAGTTGGTGGTGGCCAAGGTTATCGAAAGCCTGATGCAGGCGGCGCAGATAATCTTCCGCCACCTGCAAGCCAAAGTGCGCCAACTCGTAAAAATAGATCTCTTCCATATCGTCCAACGCTTTTGGACGAACGGTTACTCTCCTGCGCATCCTTTTGCTTTGCTCCGTATTCTTTCCATGAACACATCACGATCCCATTCGACGGCTTCGCCGCTGTTCTCTCCTTCGGCGATCAAGCGCCTAAGCTCTTCCAGTTTTGAGGCGGCGGTACGTTCGCGCAAAGTGCGCACGGATTCGCGGATGACTTCGCTGGGCGTGCGGTAATCGCCGCTGGCCACCAGGTCTTCGACGAAGCTACGCAGTTCGTCACCCAGATCTACCGTTAGTGTTCTGCCCATTGTTCCTCCTCACTTTCGGCTATGCTGCGTCATTGTAAGATTAGTTCTTACATTGTGCACGTCAAACTATCAGGATCTCAATAGCGGTCCCGTCATGAGGACGGGAGCCACCCGTTTATTCATTAAGGATAACCATGAACGAAATCACTGTGTCACGCCTCGGTTGTATCGTCCTGTCCCTGTTTCCGGCCCTGTGGGGGCTGTTTAGCCTGTTGAACAATACGGCGGATTTCGCCGGCACCGCGCGCAATGCGGTGGGGCCGCTGCTCGCCATGCAGGATACTTATCAAACGCCGGGGCTGATGTGGCGCGCGATCAGCGCCGACTGGGCCTGCATGTTGGGGTTGGCGGTCATCACCGCGCTGGAAACGCTGGCCGGCCTATTCGCGGCGGCGGGCGTGGCGCTGATGATCGGGCGATTGAAAGGCCCTTACGCCGCCTTCGCCAAGGGCAAAGCCTGGGCGATGCTGGGGGCGCTTTGCGCGATAACGGTGTGGGGCGTCGGCTTTATGGTGGTCGCCGGCGACTGGTTTATGGCCTGGCAGGCCAAAGAGAACCCGCTGGCGGTGCAGCTGGGGGCGCTGATCTACCTGGTGCCCAATGCGTTTGCCTTGCTGTTTCTGATGCTGCAGCGGGAGCCGCGCTAACGACGGCGAGTGGGGCGCGGTTACAGCGCCTTGCTCATATACCAGATGCCTATCGAGCCCTGGGCGCTGGTGTAGCAGGTCTCGCCACACATGCTCAATCCTTGACGCTGATAAAAACGTTGGGCGCGGGTGTTGCGTTGCAGCACTTCCAGCCACAGCGTTTTTTGCCGACGGTCGATAGCCCGCTGCTGCACCTGTTCGAACAGGCGCTGGCCATAGCCGTTGCCGGCATGGCCCGGCAGGAAATAGATTTTCTGCAGCTCTGCGCCGATTTGTTCGGTTGGTGCCAGCAGGCTGTCGAAGTTCACCCGCGCATAGCCGACGAGGGCGTCATCCTCATGGGCCAACAGCCAGCATACGTCGGGATCGCGCAGCGTCCGTTCCAGCGCGGAGACGGAAAAATCCTCCGCCAGAAAGGCCTCCAGCTCGTGCGGGTAGCGCCACAGCTCACCGAAGTGGGCGCGATAGGTGCGGATGCCGATATCGCGCACCTGGGTTAAATCTTCTACCAATGCCTGACGGACGGTGAACATCTGTGCCCCTTTGAGTAAGAAGAATTACAGCCGTTGTTCCAGATGCCGGTGGGGCACCATCGCCTGATGCAGAATGGCGAGAACGGTGATGCCGGCAGGGCGGCTGCGGTAGTAGATCCTATGGCTGGCGTAAGGAAAACTGCGTATCGCTTCGCCCAGATCGTGGAAGTGAGCTTTACCCGCTTCCGGCATATCTGCCAAATGATGCATGACCTCTCTCAACTGCTCAAGATAGCGGCGAGATTGCGCTTGGCCCCAGTGTTCGATGGTGAAATGACGAATAGCCAGCAGATCTTGTTGGGCCTGCGGGGTGAGGCGAAACGCGGGCATCTCAGTCTGTTTCATCGGTGAGCATACGGTTGAAGAAGGCATCGCCGTCTACCGCCTTACCGGCGTCTTCCTCGGCGGTGGCCTGCGCGATTTTTTGCTGCAGTGCGCGTAATTTGAGATCTTCCAGCGCCTGGTAATCTTCTACCGACATGACGACGGCGACCGGTTTGCCGTTGCGATTGATTTGCACCGGTTCACGCTGCGCCTTGAGCAGCAAATCGCCGAATTGGGTTTTGGCCTCGTTCGCGCTGAGTGCGTACATTTAATCGCTCCAGTTAATTAAATCGTTCGATTTAATCATTATACGGCGCGATGAAAAAATCACCAATGTTATTCCGGCGGGCAGGTTTCGTTGGACAGATGCCGCGGCGTTTCACGGCGAAAACCCAGGCCGATGATGCGGCCGAACAGGCGCGGCAGCCAGCGGCTGTTGCCGACGCGGGCGATCAGGCGCGAACCGCCAGCGGCGCGGCGCTGACCCGGCTTGCGCTGGCTCATTTTGATCTGCAAAAACTGGATGGCGCGAGTGGGGAATTCGCGCCGGCGCTGCACGCTCAGCAGATGCTTCAGCTGCAGCCGATGCTGGCGCAGCGGCGGGATCAGGGCGTTGGCGGCGGCCACCGCGTCCTGAATCGCCAGGTTGACGCCCACGCCGCCGATCGGCGACATGGCGTGCGCGGCGTCGCCGATGCACAGCACCCCCGGTTTGGCCCAGCGATCCAGACGATCGATGCGAATGCTCAGCAGTTTTACCTGATCCCACTCGACGATCTCCTGCAGGCGATCGTCCTGGAACGGCGCCACCTCGGCGAGGTGCAGCAAAAATTTCTCCAGCCCGCTGCGGCGGATCGCATCGAAGCTGCCTTTGTCGATCGAGTAACCGCACTGCCAGTAGTCGCCGCGATCGATCATGATGAAGTTCTGTTTCGGCCCGGTATGGCCCATCGACCAGGCCGGATCGCCCGGCTGCTTGCTGAGCTTCATCCACAATACGTCGCGCGGCGCGCCGAAGGAGCGGCTGCTGAGCGCCGCCTGTTCGCGCACCACCGAGTTGCGGCCGTCGGTGCCGATCACCAACTGGCTGCGCACGCGGATCGGGCCTTCCGGCGTGTCGGCCAGCACGCCGCACACCTGGCCGCGGTCGTACAGCAGCTGGTGAACCTGCGTTGAGGTCAGCAGCCTGAAGTTGGGGAAGCCGGCGGCCTGCTGGGCCAAAAAGTTGAGGAACTCCCACTGCGGCATAAAGGCGATAAATTTGCAGCGCGTCGGCAGGCGGGTGAAATCCGCTAGCTTGATGTCGCGCCCGGCGACTTCGGCATGCAGAGATTCCGCGCGCTGATGCGGCAGCGTCAGCAGTTCGTCGAGCAGGCCCAGTTGATGCATGACTTCCAGCGTCGACGGGTGAATGGTGTCACCGCGAAAATCGCGCAGGAAATCGGCGTGCTTCTCCAGCACCGTCACGTCGATCCCCGCCCGCGCCAGCAGATAGCCGAGCATCAGCCCGGCGGGGCCGCCTCCCACGATGCAGCAGGTGGTGGCGTAAGGTGTGATTGGTGATGACGACATGACGGTTGACCCCGGAGACCGGCCCGCATCCCGCGAGCCGCAAATGAATATGCAATATTGATAATGATTATCAATATCACATTGAGCTGTCAACCCGCGGCGCAGTGTGGTCAAAGGGAGCGGACAGAGGGGCGGAACCGGCGGGCAGGGTAGAACGGTATTGCATCGCGAGTATAAGGATTCTCCGGAAAGACATTGACCCTGAGCGCGTGACACGCCATCTTTATCAGTAAAATCGGTATTATTTTGATTGATGGTTCAGAAAATCAGGATGGTCAGCATGGGGCGAATAACGTTCGATCTCGAGGATTTGCGCAGCTTCGTCACCGGCGTCGAGCTGGGCAGCTTCGCCAAGGCGGCTGAACGGCTGGGGCGTTCGACGTCGGCGGTCAGCGCCCACCTGAAAAAACTGGAACAGCAGGTTGGCGCGCCGATCCTGCGCAAGGCCGGGCGCGGCATGGTGATGACCGAGACGGGGGAAACTCTGCTTGGCTACGCGCGCCGCCTGCTGGAGCTTAATGACGAAGCCGCCGCCGCGGTGCGCGGGCTGGATCTGCAGGGCACGGTGCGGCTGGGGCTGCAGGAGGATTTCGGCGAGACGTTTCTGCCGCAGGTGTTGGGCAGCTTCGCGCGCGCCAATCCGAAGGTGAGGATCGAGGCGCGCATCGCGCGTAATGCCGAGTTGATCGACTGGGTGCTGAAAGGCCAGCTGGATCTGTCGCTGGCGTGGGATGGCGGTCTGAGCACGCCGTTTCATCAGGCGCTGGGGCAGCGGCAGTTGCACTGGATCGCGTCGCCCGGCTTCGCGCTGGCGCCCTGGCGAGAAGGGGATGAGCCGCTGCCGTTGGTGATGTTCGACGCGCCCTGTCTGATGCGCAGCGCGGCGACGCAGGCGCTGGATCGCGCCGGCATACCCTGGCGCATCGCCTTTAGCAGCCGCAGCCTGAACGGCGTGTGGGCGGCGGTGAGCGCCGGGTTGGGCGTTACGGTGCGCACGGCGGCGGGCTTGCCGCCCGGCCTGTCGCCGCTGGCCCCCGATCTGCTGCCCGCTCTCGGCCAACTCGGCGTGGTGCTGCACCGCGCCGAGGATCAGCCTTCGGCCGCCGTGCAGCGGCTGGCGCAGATCGTGGTCGAGCGGATCGAAACTTAATCTTGGGCGATAGGCTGCTTGCCGCTCAGCTGGCCCCATTCGCTCCAGGCGCCGTCATACAACTTGACCTGCGGCGCGCCGAGCGACAGCAGGCCAAACGCCAGCACCGCCGCCGTCACGCCGGAGCCGCAGCTGGTGATGATTGGGCCGTTGATGTCCACCCCCTTGTCGCTGAAGGTTTGGCGCAGCGCTTCCAACGATTTGAAGCGGCCGTTTTCCAGCAGCTCGCCGTACGGAATGTTGATGCTGCCGGGAATATGGCCGCGGTGCAGGCCGGGGCGCGGCTCTGGCGCTTCGGCATAAAAGCGCGGCGCGGCGCGCGCGTCGAGAATTTGCACCGGCGTGCCTAACGCTTGCTCCACTTGCCGCATATCCACCACCGCGTCGGCGTTGAACCGGGCGTTAAACGTCTGCGGGGCAGGCTGCGCCGGGCCGGTTTCCAGCGCTTGCCCCAGCGCGGTCCAGCCGTTCAGCCCTTCATCCAGCACATAAACGCGCTCGGCGCCGAAATTGCGGAAAGTCCACCAGCCGCGCGGTGCGGAGAACTGGTTGCCCTCATCGTAAATCACCAGGGTATCGCGCTCGCTGATGCCCAATTGGCCCGCCGCCGCGGCGAATTCCGCCGCCGTCGGCAACATGTGCGGCAGCGCGGTGTTTTTGTCCGCCACGTCGTCGATGTCAAAATAGACCGCGCCGGGGATATGGCCGCGTTCGAACTCGGCAAGCATGTCTTTTTTCGGCGTCAGCCCGACCGGCGACATCCGCACGTCGAGAACGACCAGATTTTCATCGTTGATATGTTGCGCAAGCCATTGGGGAGTCACCAGAAACGGAGAGTTCATCGTCATTGTTCGCCTGTTGTGAAAACGGATTTTCACTATACACCAGGCCGCGCGGGGATGAAGTATGATGTTCAGTCAAAGGCGATGGGCCGGGAGCGGAGAAATCATGACGGACGAGGCGTTTGGCGGGGCCAAGATCGCGCTGCTGTGCGACGGTCTCTTGCTGGTTTACCAACGGGACGACAAGCCGGGCATTCCGTGGCCCGGTCAGTGGGATCTGCCCGGCGGCGGGCGGGAAAACGGCGAAACGCCGCTGCAGTGCGTGCAGCGGGAAACGCGGGAAGAGTTCGGCGTGGCGATCGCCGAACGTCAGGTTGTCTGGCGGCGGCGCTACGCCGGCATTTTGCCCGGCTATCCGCCGACCTGGTTCATGGCCGGGATGATCACTCCGGCGCAGATCGCCGCCATACGTTTCGGCGACGAGGGGCAGCGTTGGCGGATGATGCCGGTGGAGCAGTTTATTCACCATCCGCAGGGTATCGAACACCTGCGCCGCCGGGTGGCGGAGTATTTGCGGCAGGGCGGTTAACTCCGTTGTTCAGGATGCCGCCAGCCGGTTGATCTGCGCCGGTTCGATGATGCGCAGCGCGCTTTCCCGTCGCGCCACCGCCAGCATCGCCCGCCCGATTCGTTCGGTGCTGCTTACCCGGGCGGGAAACAGCCGCAATGCGCCGAGCCACAGCGGCTTGAACAGCCGATAGGCCAGATCGTAGAGGCGGGTTTTGGAGCGAATGCCGTGCAGCGGCACAATGGCGCCGGGACGGAACATCACCGCGTGGAACGGCAGCGCCAGCAGCGCGTTTTCGGTGGCGCCATTGACCCTGGCCCACATGCTGCGGCCGCGTTCGCTGCTGTCGGTGCCGAGGCCGGAGACGTAGACGAAGACCATCGACGGATTCAGCGTCGCCAACGGGCGGGCGGCGGCCAGCGTCAGATCGTAAGTCACCGCGCGATATTCAGCTTCACTCAGGCCGGAGGACGAAATCCCCAGGCAGAAGAAGCAGGCGTCGTAGCCGGCGAGCTGCGGCTCCAGCGCCGACAGATCACGCAGATCGGGCACAGAAAGCTGGCGCAGTTTGGCGTGGCTCTGGGCCAACGGGCTTCGGCCGATGCTGAGCACTTCGCTGACGCGCGGATCGTGCAGGCATTCCCGCAGCGCGCCCTGGCCCACCATGCCGCTGGCGCCGAAAATAATCACTTTCATGCTCTGTTCTCCCACTGGCCGGCGGCGCGCTGCGTGCGCCAGCGGCTGGGCGTCAGCGTTTCCCACTGAATAAAGGCGCGGCTGAACGAATTCAGCTCTTCGAATCCCAGCACAAAGGCGATTTCGCCCGGTTCAAGGTCGGTTTCCGCCAACAGCCGGCAGGCGGTGCGGTGGCGGGTTTTGTCCAGCAATTGCTGGTAGCTGTAGCCGTGCTGTTGCAAGCGGCGCTGCAGCGTGCGCGGGCTGAGATAGAGTTCAGCGGCCACGCTGCTGACGCTGGGGCGCTGGCCGCGCATGCTGCGGCTGAGGATCGCCATCACCTGCGTGGGCAGATCGTGCGCCGACTGAGATTTGGCCAGCTCCGCCTCCAGCCCCGGCAGCAATACGGCCAGCATGTCCTGATTGTAAGTGATGAACGGTTGGTCTATCAGCGCGCGGTCAAACACCAGCACGTCCTGCGGGGCGCGGAATTTCACCGGGCAGCCGAAATAGTGCGCCAGCGGCGAGGCGGCGTCCGGCCGCCGGGTCAATTCGATCGCCTGCGGCTGCAGGGGCAAGCCGGTGCCGCGCCGACACAGGGCCGTGATGGCGGCGAACATGGCGTCGATCAGCAGCGCCGGCGCAGGGGCTTCGCTCATGGTCCAGCGCGTATGCAAGCGGATGCTGTCGCCGTCTTCTTCCAGCATCAGCTCTTCCGGGCAAACCAGCCGTTTATAGCGCGCCACTTTTTGCAACGCTTCGCCCAGCGTGGCGGAATGCAACGCGGCGACCAACGCAATGTCATAGTGTTCCGGCGGGACCTCGCCGCCCAGGCGCAGGCCGAAGGCGGGATCGTCAGTCAGCTGTGGCAGACTGCGCCAAAGAGAGAAGAATTGTTGCGTGGTGAGTTTAATCTTGTCGCGCCGCGCGCCGAACAGGCTGGCAGGTAGCCCGGCCAGGTGGCCGAGCTGCTCGATATCGACGCCCTGCGCCGCCAGGTGTACCGCCAGCGCGCCGGAAACCGGGATTTGATCGCTGCTCAATGCGGGCTCCTTAGGGTTTTCCCGTCACGACTGCCGCGATGGCGGCGTGATCCGGCGAGCTGTCGTCGTGGTCGGTGCTGAGACTGAGGGCGCGAAACGCGGCGTCCTCCGCCTGGCGTTCTGCCAACACCTGCGCCGCCATATGCACCGCGTCGCTGCCGAGCAGCAGGCGTAGCGGAGGGGCTTCCAGCGCCGCCAACTGCAGGATCGCCTGCGCCGCCTTGGCCGGATCGCCGGTTTGGCTGCCGTTATGCTGCTGCAGGAAGGCCAGCATCGGCCCCAGCGTCGGCTGATAGGCTTCGCCGATCGGCGCAATGGTCATTGAAGAACCGGCCCAGTCGGTGCGGAAGCCGCCGGGTTCGACCATCGTCACCTTGACGCCGAAGGGGGCCATCTCTTTGGCCAATGATTCGGAGAACCCTTCGACCGCCCACTTGGCGGTATGGTAGGCGCTGAGGCCGGCAATGCCGAGGCGAGCGCCGATGGTGGCGATCTGGATGATATGGCCGCTGCCCTGCCGGCGTAATATCGGCAGCGCCGCGCGGGTGACGTTGAACACGCCGAAGAAGTTGGTTTCGAGCTGCGCGCGAAAATCGGCTTCATCGGCTTCCTCCACCGGCGCGATATTGCCGTAGCCGGCGTTGTTGACCAGCACGTCCAGCCGACCAAAGCGTTCAATCGCCGTGCGCACCGCGCGTTCGGCGGCGGCGGCGTCGGTGACGTCGAGCGCGATCGTGGCGACCCGATCGCCGTAGCGTTCCACCAGCGGCTGCAGCTGTTGCGGCTGACGGGCGGTGGCGACCAGACGGTGCCCGGCGGCCAACACCGCCTGCGCCAGCTGTTGGCCCAGGCCGCGGGAACTGCCGGTGATTAACCATACCTGTGACTGAGACATCATGACCTTCCTGATTGCGAGTGGGTGTGATGCCACTTTAGAGCGACGGGCAGCGCAGCGATAATCCGATCGCGTCAAGATTTAATCCGATTGCGCCAAACTGTCGGCCGGCATCAGCCGCTGGATGGTGGCGCCGACCCGCTGTACCGCCTGCTCGATCTCCGGCGTCAGCGCCGGCGCATAGTTGATGCGCAGACAGTTGCGGTATTTGCCGGCGGCGGAAAAGATGCTGCCGACGGCGATCTGCACGCCCTGCTGCTCGAGATGACGGTTGAGGCGCAGGGTGTCGAACGCTTCATCCAGCTCTATCCACAGCATAAAACCGCCGCGCGGCCGGCTGACGCGGGTGCCTGCCGGGAAGTATTTCAGGATCAGATCGGTCATGCGGTCGCGGTTTTGCTGGTAGCGGGCGCGCATGCGCCGCAGGTGCTTCAGATAGTGCCCGCCGCGAATGAATTCGGCGATCGCCAGCTGCGGCTGGGTGGCGGTGGCGCCGGAGCCGATGAACTTCATGTGCAGCACCCGCTCCAGATAGCGGCCGGGCGCGATCCAGCCCACGCGCAGCCCCGGCGCCAGCGTTTTAGAAAACGAGCTGCACAGCAGCACGCGGCCATCTTCGTCGAACGATTTGATGGTGCGAGGCCGCGGGTAGTGGTAGGCGATGTCGCCGTAAACATCGTCTTCGATGATCGCCGCATCATGGCGCTGCGCCAGCGTCAGCAGCCGCTGTTTATGGGCGTCGGGCATGATGTAGCCCAGCGGGTTGTTGCAGTTGGGCGTCAGCAGGACGGCCTTGACCGGCCACTGTTCCAGCGCCATCTCCAGCGCCGCCAGGCTCACGCCGGTCAGCGGATCGGTGGGGATTTCCAGCGCTTTGATGCCCAATCCCTTCAGCGTTTGCATGGTGCCGTGGAAGCAGGGGGAATCGACCGCCACGATATCGCCGGGTTGGCAAACGGCGCGCAGCCCGGCGGAGATCGCTTCCTGACAGCCGGTGGTGATCAGCAACTGATCGGCGCCGATTTGGCAGCCGGAATCCAGCAGCAGGCGCGCGACCTGTTCGCGCAGCGCCGCCACGCCCTGAATGCTGTCGTAATACAGGCTGCGCAAATCGCCGTGGCGGGCGGCGTTTCTCAAGGCGACGATCAGCGGTTTCATCGTCGGCTCGGCGATGTTTGGCATGCCGCGCCCCAGTTGGATCAGGCCCTCGCGCGGCCGGCTGCGCACCAGTTCCAGCACCTGTTCCCATTGCGAAATGTCCACCGGCCGCTGCACCGGCGCCGTCATGGCGGGCAGCTCGGCCTGCGTGCGCTGCGCATGCACGAAGTAGCCCGATTTCGGCCGCGCTTCCACCAGGCGCTGTTCTTCCAGCAGGCGGTAGGCTTGTTGCACCGTGCTGATGCTGACGCCGTGTTCCAGGCTCAGCGCACGCACCGAAGGCAAGCGGTCGCCGGCCGGATACAGTCCTTGCTGGATGCGCTGGCTAAGAATGGCGGCCAGGGCGGCATAGCGTGTCATACAGATGCCTCTCGTTGAGTTGAATGCCGTAAAAACCGGTACAGATGCCTCAAAAGTAAACCATTCAGCGCATTTTGGTATGCAGCTGTATGAAAAAAATAGCGCTAACGTGCATCTGTATTGTTTTTTGCCCGGCGCGCATCATCACAACAAGGCGAAAACATCAGGGGGAATAATAAGATGGCTCTGTTTGATGGCATGACGACGTGGCGACGGATAGGCTGGTCACGCTGGCGTTGGTATTTGTTGCGTCGCAGAACGCGCAGAGAATTACTGCTGCTGAACGACAGGCAACTGGCGGATATCGGCCTGACGCGAGCGGATGCGCGCCGCGAAGGGGATAAGCCTTTCTGGAGAGGGTGAGGAAAGCGAATGCTGAAATTATTGGGTAAGGCTTCATCGATCAACGTGCGCAAGGTGTTGTGGACCTGCCATGAGCTGGCGCTGCCGCTGGAACGGGAGGACTGGGGCAGCGGCTTTCGCTCCACGCAGGTACCCGAGTTTTTGGCGCTCAATCCCAACGGCCTGGTGCCGGTGCTGATCGACGGCGCGCGGGTGCTGTGGGAGTCGAACACCATTTGCCGCTATCTGGCGGGGCGGGAAGGGCGGCAAGATCTGCTGCCGCAGGCGCCCGGCGCGCGGGCGGCGGTAGAGATGTGGATGGACTGGCAGGCCACCGATCTGAACGGCGCCTGGCGCTATGTATTCATGTCGCGGGTGCGCGGGCATGCGGATTATCAGGATGCCGCCAGCCTGGCCGCCGCCGAGCGAGAATGGAACCGGCTGATGGGCTTGTTGGACGCACATCTGGCGCAGCGCGGCCCTTACGCCGCCGGCGCTGCCTTCACGCTGGCGGACGTGGTGCTGGGGTTGTCGCTGAACCGTTGGTTGATGACGCCGTTCGAGCGGCCGCATTATGCGGCGCTGGCGGACTATCAGCAGCGCCTGCTGCAACGTCCCGGCTACGTGCGGCACGGCGCCAACGGTTTACCGTGATATGAAATAAATGGTTCATTTTATCTCGTCCGGATACGACCCGCCGTGTCCGGGATTTCTTCGTTGCATCATCCCGTCAAGGTTTCATGAACGACATCACGAATCCGAACTTTCTTTTTCCGTGCGCTTGTTATTGAAATTTATATTCCATATAAACCCGTTATCAACCGGGGCGTTTCATTGAGTGGCGCCTGGTTCTACGCAGGATTTCGGTCACGGGAGAGAATGATGAAACAGGTACGCGTTGGGTTAATCGGCACCGGCTATATCGGGCGTTGTCACGCTATCGCCTATGCGCAGGCCGCCACGGTATTCCCCCTCAAGGGGGAACTGGTGCTGGAGATGCTGGCGGAGGTGACGCCCGAGCTAGCGGCGCAGCGCGCCGCCGAATTCGGTTTTGCGCGCTCGACCGGCGACTGGCGGCAGCTGGTGGCCGATCCGGCGATCGACGTGGTGGACATCTGCGCCCCCAATTTCTTGCACAAAGAGATGGCGCTGGCGGCGATCCGCCACGGCAAGCACGTGTATTCGGAAAAGCCGCTGGCGCTGGATGCCGCCGACGCGGCGGAGATGGTGCAGGCCGCACGCGCCAAGGGGGTGAAAACGCTGGTCGGTTTTAACTACATGAAAAACCCCACCAGCCAACTGGCGCGTGAAATTATCGCCAACGGCGAAATCGGCGAGGTGGTGCATTTTTACGGCACCCACAATGAGGATTATCTGGCCGATCCGCGCACGCCGATCGACTGGCACTGCCGCCGCGCCAGCGCCGGGTTAGGCGCGCTCGGGGATCTGGCGGCACACATCGTCAATATGGCGCACTACCTGGTGGGAGATATCGTGGCGGTTTCCGGCGATATGCAGACCGTGATCAAACAGCGGCCGGATCCGCAAGACCCGACGCGCCTGCACCCGGTGGAAAACGAAGATCAGGCCAGTGCGCTGCTGCGTTTCGCCGGCGGGGCGATGGGCACTATCGAAACGTCACGCATCGCCTGCGGGCGCAAGATGGGGTTGACCTATGTGGTTACCGGTACCAAAGGCACGCTGAGTTATACCCAGGAGCGGATGGCGGAGCTGAAGCTATATCGGCACGATGAACCGGCGGAGCGGCAGGGGTTCAAGACGCTACTGGTGGGGCCGAAGCACCCGGACTACGCGGCGTTTTGCATCAGCGCCGGGCACGGCATCGGTTTTAACGATCAGAAGACGGTGGAGATCCGCGATCTGGTCAACGGCATCGCCGCAGGCGACCGCATGTGGCCGGACTTTGAAGAGGGCTGGAAGGTGTCGTGCGTGCTGGATGCGATAGCCGCCTCCGCCGAACAGCGGCGCTGGCTGGAGATCAACCGCGATTGAAAAGGAAATGGCGCTCTCCGCGGACAGCGCCATTAATTTATTATGTTGCTAGCTTAATACCTTATTAAGTTAATTTTATAATAAGTCATTGGCTTGATAACTTAGAACGAGAAGCACGAACAGCCGAACGCGCCCCAGAAGGCATTCTCGTCCGACACCGGGATGCTGGAGCGGCGCGCGATGTCATGCTGGTGCGCATGCACGCCGCACGGGCCGCAGCATTGGTGCGCCTGGCTCACTACCCCGACGCGGGTCGCCGCCGACGGCGGCGCGGAGCGGTAATGGCCCGGCACCTGGGTGACCGGCGACCACTCTGGCAACACCGGCAGCGGCGGCGGCGCCAGCGGTGAGAAGCTGCCGGCGGCGTAGACCACTTTGCCGTCCACCACCGTCATCACCGACTCGATGCCTTTGATCTGCTCTTCCGGCACGCTGAAGTAGTCCTGCGACAGCACCGCCAAATCCGCCAGTTGGCCGACCTTGATCTGGCCTTTCTTGCCCTGCTCGGTGGAGAACCAGGCGCTGCCCTGGGTCCACAGCATCAGCGCCGTTTCGCGATCCAGCCGGGCGCTGTCGTCGTACATCGCCATGCCGCCGACGGTGCGGCCGGAGACCAGCCAGTACAGCGCCGTCCACGGGTTGTAGCTGGCGACGCGGGTGGCGTCGGTGCCCAGCCCGACCGGCAGCTCGGCCGCCAGCATTTTCGCCACCGGCGGCGTATGTTTGGTGGCTTCGATGCCGTAGCGGTCGGCGAAATATTCCCCCTGGAACGCCATGCGGTGCTGCACCGCAATGCCGCCGCCCAGCGCCTTGACCCGCTCGATATTGCGTTCGGTAATGGTCTCGGCGTGATCGAACAGCCAGTGCAGGCCGTTGAACGGAATATCGCGGTTCACCTTCTCGAACACGTCCAGCATGCGGCTGATGGATTCGTCATAGGTGGCGTGCAGGCGGAACGGCCAGCGGTGCTCGACCAGATGACGCACCACCCGCTCCAGCTCGTCTTCGGTGCCCGGCGGCAGATCCGGGCGCGGCTGCAGGAAGTCTTCGAAGTCGGCGGCGGAAAACACCAGCATCTCGCCGGCGCCGTTGTGGCGATAGAAGTCGGTGCCCTGGCCCGGTTTGAGCATGTCGGTCCACAGCTCGAAGTCTTCCAGCTCCTGTTTAGGCCGCTGGGTGAACAGGTTATAGGCGATGCGGATGGTCAGCTGCTTTTTCTCGTGCAGCTCGGCGATCACCTGATAATCCTCCGGGTAGTTCTGGAAGCCGCCGCCGGCGTCGATGGCGCTGGTGAGGCCGAGACGGTTCAGCTCACGCATGAACTGGCGGGTGGAGTTGACCTGCTGCTCCAGCGGCAGCTTCGGCCCTTTCGCCAGCGTGGCGTACAGGATCATGGCGTTGGGTTTGGCGATCAGCATGCCGGTCGGATTGCCGTTGGCGTCGCGTTGGATCTCGCCGCCCGGCGGGTTCGGCGTGTCTTTGGTGTAGCCGACCACCTTCAGCGCCGCGCGGTTGAGCAGCGCGCGATCGTATAAATGCAGAATAAATACCGGCGTGTCCGGCGCCGCCTGGTTGATTTCGTCCAGCGTCGGCATGCGGCGTTCGGCGAACTGGAATTCGGTCCAGCCGCCGACCACCCGCACCCATTGCGGGCTCGGGGTGCGCAGCGCCTGTTCTTTCAACATGCGCAGCGCGTCGGCCAGCGAGGGCACGCCTTCCCAGCGCAGCTCCAGGTTATAGTTCAGGCCGCCGCGGATCAGGTGCAGGTGCGAGTCGTTCAGGCCAGGAATGGCGGTGTGGCCGTGCAGATCGATCACCTGGGTTTCCGGCCCGGCGTGCTGCATGACTTCGCTTTCGCTGCCGACCGCCAGAAACTTGCCGTCGCGGATGGCGACCGCCTGTGCGGTAGGATTTTGGCGATCGACGGTGTGAAACTTGCCGTTGGTGATGATCAATGAAGCGTGGTGGTTCATAACATTCTCCCGGTGAACCGCCTAGCGGCGGATCAGCCATTGATGAAAAACGCGAGTCACGATGGGCATCCACAGGTACACCACCAGGGCGACCACAGTGGCGTCATTGAGAAAATGGCCGAGCAGCGTGCCGTTCAACTGCGGCAGCGCCAGCCCCCAAAACCAGGGCACCAGATTGGTGGAAGGGAAGATCACCAGCAGGGTGATGATGAACTGCTTCCACTGGGGCGGTTGGCGCACGCCAGGGTTGGGCGGGGTGAACCAGAACTCCGCGCCGGGGCGGATCTCGATATGGTCGTTCTCCAGCAACAGCGGAGTGACTTCTTCGATGTATTGCTTGCGCAGCGGCGAGTTGAGCCAGCGGTAGAGATTATCGACATTGTCGAAGCGGACCAGCACCGTATAGGCCTGTTCGCTGTCGGATGGGCGGATGACGTTGACGCCCAGATGGCCGGTGAAGCCCGCGGCGTCCGGCATGATGCGGTTCAGCCAGGCCTCATAGGCCTGCTCGTTCCCCTGCGCCAAACGGTGGGTGATCACCAGCGTGACATGCTGCGGATGGGCCATAAAACCGACTCCTGAAAATACCCCGGCGCGGGGCCGGGGCAGGGGGAATTATTTCACCGTGCGGGCCGGTGCGTGGTGCACCATGGTGTAAGCGTAGTCGACACCCATGCCGTACGCGCCGCTGTGTTCGCGCACCAGCGCCATCACCGCGTCGTAAGTGTCTTTGCGCGCCCAGTCGCGTTGGTACTCCAGCAGCACCTGCTGCCAGGTCACCGGTACGGCGCCGACCTGCACCATGCGATCGATCGCGCGCTCGTGCGCATCGACGGAGGTGCCACCGGAGGTGTCGGTCACCACATACACTTCATAGCCGGCTTCCAGCGCCATCAGCGCCGGGAAGGTCAGGCACACTTCGGTCCACAGCGCGGAGATCACCAGCTTTTTGCGGCCGGTGGCTTCCACGGCTTTGACGAAGGCCGCGTCTTCCCAGGAGTTCATCGAGGTGCGTTCAATCGGGGTGATTTCAGGGTGTACCGCCAGCAGCTCCGGCCAGATATAGCCGCTGAAGCTTTCGGTTTCGACCGAGGTGAAAAGGGTAGGAACGTTGAAAATCTTGCCTGCCTTCGCCAAACCAACAACGTTGTTTTTCAGTTGCTGACGATCAATATTAGCCACGCCGAAGGCCATTTGCGGTTGATGATCGATAAAAATCAGTGCGGAGTTGTCTTTATCAAGCAGTTGAAACTTGGACATAATTTACCTTCCCAGTGATATTTCGGTTGAACATCTGATGAGTGTAACGCCGATAAAACCCATGGTAGGCAGAGGGCGATTTCAAAGATACCGCAGAATTTTTGCCGACTTGTTGAGTTTTTTTATACACGGGAGAAAACATGAGATTAAACCTGGAAGCGCTGCTGATTTTGGATGCGCTGGACCGGCACGGATCTTTCGCCGCCGCGGCCGCCGCACTGTTTAAAACCCCTTCGGCACTAAGTTATATGGTGCAAAAGCTCGAGAACGATCTCGACATCACCCTGCTCGATCGCTCCGGCCATCGGGCGAAGTTCACCGATACCGGCAAGCTGATGCTGGAAAAAGGGCGGGTGCTGCTGCGCGCGGCGCAGGATCTGGAACAGCAGGCGCGGTATGTCGAAAACGGCTGGGAAAGCGAGATCACGCTCGGGATTGACGCCTCTTTCCCGTTTGCCCGCCTGTTGCCGCTGATAGAAGAGTTCTACCGGCAGCATCACCATACCCGGCTGCGCTTCAGCCACGAGGTGCTGGCCGGCTCCTGGGAGTCGCTGGTTTACGGCTGTGCCGACATTATCATCGGCGCCATCTGCGAACCGCCGTCGCGGGTGGGTTATGCGTTCAGCCGCCTGGGGCAGCTGGACTACGTGTTCGCCGTCGCGCCGCAGCATCCGCTGGCGGCATTGCCGGAACCGTTGCCGAAGGATGAGATCCGTCAGCACCGGGCGGTGGTGGTGCGCGATACCTCGCGCGTCAACGCGCCGCAGAGCCTGAATCTGCTGGAAGAGCAAGACACGCTGACGGTCTTCGGCTTCGACGCCAAGCTGCAGGCGCAGCTGGCCGGGCTGGGCTGCGGCTATCTGCCGCGCGCCTTGGCGGAACCTTACCTGAACAGCGGCGAACTAGTAGCGAAACGCGTCGAATCGGAACGTTGCAGCGACATCGCCTACTTCGGCTGGCGGGAAAGCGCCAGCGGCCTGGCGGCCAAGTGGTGGCGCGAGCGGCTGCAGCGTTACGCGGATGACGGTGAGGCTTACCCAGCGGCGCAGTAAGGGCGCTCGATAAAGATTAATCCCCAATAAGGACATAGGGAATGAAAAAGACACTAAGCCTGTTGGCGCTGTTACTGTTGAACGGCTGCGGCGCGGGCGCCGGGCGTCAGGCCGGCACCCCCTTGCCGTCGCCGCAGGCCGAGGCGCCGGTAGCGGCGCCGCTCAGCTATCCGGTGCGGGTGCATAACGCGGTGAGCCGCGAGCTGCGTTTGCCGGAGCACGCGCGCGGCCAACGCTGCACCATCAGCATCCGTCTGCGGCCGGACGGGAAACTGGCGAGCAGCAAGATCGTAAGAGGCGATGCGCCCCTGTGCGCGGCGGCCAACGCGGCGGTGCAGCGCGCGCAGTTTCCGCCGATGGCCAGCGCCACTGAATACGCATTGTTCAACGCCGTGGTGCTCGATTTCGTTCCCTGAAGGGATATGACCGACGGGCCGTCTGCGCGGCCCGTTTTTTCTCGTTTCGCCGTTTGCGTATTCACGCTTTTCCGCCAATAGTGTTCTGCAGGCATGCACCCAGACAATTTTTCATTGGCCGGGCAACGGGAGCAAAAGACATGAAAGGCGGGCATCATTATCAGGTCTCGGTGACCTGGCAGGGGAATCTGGGCGCAGGCACGGAAGATTATCGCGCTTATGGACGCGATCACCTGATCGGCGCCGTGGGCAAGGCAGACATCGCCGGCTCAGCCGATCCGGCCTTTCGCGGTGACGCGACGCGCTGGAATCCGGAGGATTTGCTGGTGGCATCGCTCAGCGCTTGTCACAAATTATGGTACCTGCATCTGTGCGCCACCTCGGGGATTTCGGTGCTGGCCTATCAGGACGATGCCGTGGGCGTGATGCGCGAAGACGCCGCGCGCGGCGGCTTTTTCACCTCGGTGACGCTGCGGCCGCAGGTCACGGTGCGCGACGGCGACGATCTGCAACTGGCGCAACAGCTGCATGAGAAGGCGCATCACCTGTGCTTTATCGCCAATTCGGTGAATTTCCCGGTGGCGTGCGAACCGCAGGCCGCGCACGCAACCCGCTGAATTTTCACTTAGCTTTGCCATTTTCGTTATTTTGAACGTCACTGCGGCTCACGGATACTGGGAGAAAATCCCCAACCGCGAGCCGCAGCATGTCCTACGCCCACTATTTGCACCCCGAACAACGCGACCGCATCCGGCGGCTTCATCGGCGCTGGCACTGGCGGCTGGAACTGCCCACCTGGGGGATCATGGCGGCGGTGTACGGCGGCTGGTTTGGCGTGGCGCATTATTGGCAGGCGCTGGGCCCGTGGCTTGGCGCGCCGCTGCTGATCCTGCTGACCACCGGGTATATGTCGCTGCAGCATGAGCTGATCCACGGCCATCCGACGCGCCGGCCGCGCGTCAATCAGCTGTTCGGCCTGTTGCCGCTGGCGGTGTGGTATCCCTATGGACTGTATCGCGATTCGCATCTGCGCCACCATCGCAATGAACACCTGACCGATCCGCACGAAGATCCCGAAAGCTACTACTTCAGCGCCGCGCAGTGGCGGCGTTATCCCCGCCTGTTGCCGCGGCTGGCCGCGGTGCGCAATACGCTGATCGGCCGGGTGCTCCTCGGCCCGGCGCTGGATATCGTCGCCACGCTGTTCGGCGCCGTGAAGACGCTTGCGGCGGGCGATCTGCGCGCCTGGGCGATGTGGCTGACGCATCTGTCGCTGTTGGCGGCGCTGCTGCACTGGCTGCAGGCGCAGGGTATCGGTACGGCGTTTTACCTGTTGGCCATCAGCTATCCGGCGCTGGCGCTGACCAAGGTAAGATCGTTTTTTGAGCATCGCGCCGTGGACGCACCGCAGGCACGTTCTATTATTAATGAGGCGGGCTGGCCGTGGCGGCTGTTGTTTCTCAATTTGAACTACCATTTAGTGCATCACGATCTGCCCGGCCTGCCCTGGTATGGCCTGCGCGAAGTCTATCTGGCGGAGCGCGAGGCGTATCAGCGCCGCAGCCAGGGATTTGTCGCGCAAGGCTACGGCGAGTGGCTGCGCGATTACGCGCTGACGCCGATCGACGTCGGCGTGCATCCGCTGAGCGCCGGCGAACGGCGGGAGGAACGCGGTGCCCGGCCGAAGAAAAACTTTATTGCGCGCTGGAAGCGCGTTTCTCAGGATTTTCCAACCGAACTGGCCCATGAGCCGGAAAACATATAACCAGAGGAAAAGTATGGCAATCACCTTATCACGCGGACGTTCCTTTGCCGTCGCGCTGGCCCTGCTGGCCACCGGCGGCCTGGCGCAGGCGGCCGACTCGGTACGCGTCGGCTCCAAGATCGATACCGAAGGTTCGCTGCTCGGCAACATCATCGTGCAGGTGCTGGAAGCCAACGGCATCAAGACCACCAACAAGCTGCAGCTCGGCACCACCAAGGTGTTGCGCGGCGCCATCACCTCCGGCGAGATCGACATTTACCCGGAGTACACCGGCAACGGCGCGTTTTTCTTCTCCGATGAGAAAGATCCGGCATGGAAGAACGCCCAGGCCGGTTTCGAGAAGGTGAAGCAGCTCGACTACGACAAAAACAAAATCGTCTGGTTGGACGCGGCGCCGGCCAACAATACCTGGACTATCGCCATTCGGCAGGACGTGGCGGACGCCAACCATCTCAAAACGCTGGCGGATCTCGGCAAGTGGATCAACGGCGGCGGCAAGTTCAAGCTGGCGGCCTCGGCGGAGTTTATCGAGCGGCCGGATGCGCTGCCGGCGTTCCAGAACGCCTACGGTTTCAAGCTGAATCAGGATCAACTGCTGTCTCTGGCCGGCGGCGACACGGCGGTGACCATCAAGGCCGCAGCGGAGCAGACCTCCGGCGTCAACGCGGCGATGGCCTACGGCACCGATGGCCCGGTGGCGGCGCTGGGGCTGCAGACGCTGGCGGACCCGAAAGGCGTACAGCCCATCTACGCGCCGGCGCCGATCGTGCGCGAAGCGGCGCTGAAAGCGCACGCCAATCTGCCTGAACTGCTGAAACCGGTGTTCGCCTCGCTGGATGGGCCGACGCTGCAAAAGCTCAACGCGCAGATCGCCGTGGAAGGCCAGGACGCCAAACAGGTGGCGGCCGCTTACCTGAAAGAGAAAGGATTTGTTAAGGGATAACGCCGAGGTGCCCCCTCTTGTTACGGGAGAGGGGGAAAACCGATGGCGCCGGAGAGTTTCTTTGACTATTGCCGTAAAACATCGCGTGTTGTTAACGCTGTTCGTGTTGTTGCTGCTGGCCGCCTTCGGCCTGCCGTTCCTCAGTTATGCCCCCAATCGTCTGCTGTCGGGTAAAAGCCTGTCTTTATTCTCCCTGCTGCACGGCCCGGCGCTGTGGCTGCTGTTGCCGCTGGCGGCGTTGGCGATCCTCAGCCTGTTGCCGCCGACGCGGGGGCGTGCGCTGTTGACGGCGCTGGCCGCCTGCGGGGTGCTGACGCTGGTCTTTTGGATCGGCGGACAGGCCGCCGAACGCCTGGCGCAGGAGGGATCGCGCCTGGCACGCACCTCTTGGGGCAGCGGTGCCTGGCTGACGATGGCGCTGAGCCTGCTGATCGCCGCCGACGCCATGACGCGCCTCACCGCGTCGCACCTGCGGCGGATGCTCGGCAACGCGCTGGTGCTGGTGCCGCCGGCGCTGCTGCTGTTCGGCCATCAGCTCGATCAGCTGTCGCTGCTGAAGGAGTACCACAATCGGCAGGAGGTGTTTGACGCCGCGCTGCTGCAGCACCTGACCATTCTGCTGGCGACGATGGCGCCGGCGCTGGCGATCGGCGTGCCGCTCGGGGTGCTGTGTTTTCGCTCCGAGCGCTGGCAGCGGCCGATCTTCTCCGCGCTGAACATTATCCAGACCGTGCCTTCCATCGCGCTGTTCGGCCTGCTGATCGCGCCGCTGGCGGGGCTGGCGGCGGCAGTGCCCTGGCTGGCGGAACACGGCGTCAGCGGTATCGGCATGGCGCCGGCGATCGTGGCGCTGGTGCTGTACGCGCTGTTGCCGCTGGTGCGCAGCGTGGTGGCGGGGCTGCAAAGCGTGCCGGCCGGCGTGATTGAGTCCGCTACCGGCATGGGGCTGACGCGCGGGCAGATCTTCCTGCGCGTGCAACTGCCGTTGGCGCTGCCGCTGTTCCTGACCGGTGTGCGTATTCTGGCGGTGCAAACCGTCGGCATGGCGGTGGTGGCGGCGCTGATCGGCGCCGGCGGCTTTGGCGCCATCGTGTTTCAGGGGCTGCTCAGCAGCGCGCTGGATCTGGTTCTGCTGGGGGTGATCCCGGTGGTCATGATGGCGGTCATCGTCGATTCGCTGTTTAAATTTTGGGTTTCAATCCTGGACGTATCGCGCCGATGATTCACTTTGAGCAAGTCAGCAAAATTTTTCAGGGCAAGCCGGCGGTGGACGATCTCACGCTGCACATCGCCGAGGGCGAATTCACCGTGTTGATCGGCACCTCGGGTTCCGGCAAGTCCACGACATTAAAAATGATCAACCGCCTGATCGAACACGATCGGGGCAAGATTCTCTTTGCCGGCGAAGAGATCCAGTCGTTTAAACCGCAGGATCTGCGGCGGCGCATGGGTTATGCGATCCAATCGATCGGCCTGTTTCCACATTGGACGGTGGAGGAGAACATCGCCACCGTGCCGCAGCTGCTGAAATGGCCGCGCGCGCGCATTCGCGATCGGGTTACCGAGTTGCTGGAGCTGCTGCACCTGGAACCGGATCTGTTTCGTCGCCGCTACCCGCACCAGCTTTCCGGCGGGCAGCAGCAGCGGGTTGGCGTGGCGCGCGCGCTCGCCGCCGATCCCGAGGTGTTGTTGATGGACGAACCGTTCGGCGCGTTGGATCCGGTCACCCGCACGGCGCTGCAGGCGGAGATCGCCCGCATTCATCAGATCTCGGGCCGCACCATTGTGCTGGTGACGCACGACATCGACGAGGCGTTGGGCCTGGCGGATCGCCTGGTACTGCTCGATCAGGGGCGGGTGGTGCAACAGGGCACGCCGCTGACGCTGTTGACCGCCCCGGCCAACGACTTCGTGCGTGACTTTTTCGGGCGCAGCGATCGCGGCATCAAGCTGCTGTCGCTGGGGACGGTGGCGGAGCGGGTGCGGCCCGGTGTTGCCGGGGGCGAACCGATCGCCGCCGCCATGAGCCTGCGCGAGGCGCTGTCGGTGTTCGTGGCGCGCGGCAGCGACTGCCTGCCGGTGGTGGATGAACGGGGCGAAGCGTTGGGGGTTCTGCACTTCCACGATCTGATCGCCGGGCAGGCGCTGTCATGAGCGGGCGTCTCTGGCGCCTGCTGCGCGATCCGCTGCCCTGGACGCTGGCGCTGCTGTTGGCGCTGGTGTTCGGCATGGATCATCTGCGCGGTCTGTTTGCCGCCTGGTTCCCCGATCTGGACCGGCCCATTTATCAGCAGGACAGCTTTATCGCGCTGGTGGGGGCGCACCTGTCGCTGGTGGCGATCTCCAGCCTGATTGCGGTGGCTCTCGGCGTGGCGGCGGGCGTCGCCGTGACCCGACGCGGCGGCCGGGAGTTTCGTTCGCTGCTGGAAACGGTGGTGGCGGTGGGGCAGACCTTCCCGCCGGTGGCGGTGTTGGCGGTGGCGGTGCCGGTGATGGGCTTCAGCGAGCAGCCGGCGATCATTGCGCTGGTGCTGTACGGCTTGCTGCCGATCCTGCAGGGTACGCTGGCGGGCATCGAATCGGTGCCGCCCGCCACGCGCGAGATCGCCCGCGGCGTGGGGATGAGCGCCTGGCAAATTCTGTGGCGGGTTGAACTGCCGCTGGCGGCGCCGGTGATCGTCGCCGGGATCCGCACGTCGGTAATCATTAACATCGGCACGGCGGCCATCGCTTCCACCGTCGGTACCAAAACGCTCGGTTCGCCGATCATCATCGGCCTGACCGGGTTTAACACCGCCTATGTGATCCAGGGCGCGGCGGTTGTGGCGTTGTTGGCTATTATCACCGATATGCTGTTCGAACGTTGGGTGCGTTATCTCACCGCCTGGCGTCAGCAGACGCTGGCGGCCACTCCGGCGGGGTAAGGGGGAAATGATGCAGGTGTCTCTACCGATGTACGGCGTTGGCCGGGAGCAGGCCGACGCTTTCTGGCAGGTCTTGCGCGGCAAGCTGCTGCGGCTGGGGCTGCCGGCGGCGCCGGAACGGCTCAGCTGGCCGGACGATTTGGCGCGGCATTGGCGGCGCGAGGATCTCTTGCTCAGCCAAACCTGTGGTTATCCGTTGGTCAGCAGCCTGCCGCAGGTGCAGCTGATTGGAACCTATCATTATCGGGTGGAAGGGTGCGACGGGCCTAATTACCGCAGCTGGCTGGTGGTGCGCGCAGGCGACTCCGGGGAACGGCTGGCGGATTTTCGCGGCCGGACGGTGGCGTATAACAGCACCGATTCCCAGTCCGGCTACAACGGCTTGCGCGCGCTGATCGCACCGCTGGCGCAGGACGGGAAATTCTTCGGTGCGGCTATCGCCTCCGGGGCGCATTATCAGTCGCTGAAACTGATCCGCAGCGGGCAGGCGGATATCGCCGCCATCGATTCCATCAGCATGGAACTGCTGCGCCGCGCGCAGCCGCAGGCGCTGGAGGGGCTGAAAATCATCGGCCGCACGGCGGCGGTGCCGGGTTTGCCGCTGATCACCGCAGCCGGCACGCCGCCGGAACAGGTGGACATCCTGCGCGCCGGCGCCCGAGCGATGCTGGATGAGGCGGTCAGCGACCGCCTGCTAATCGGCGATTTCAGCCTGGTGCCGCGCTCGGCTTACCAGATTATCACCGTGCTGGAGCAACAGGCCGCCGCACAGGGCGTAACGGCGCTCTAGCCGCCGTTACAGCAGGCCGCCGCCGTCGATGTCGATCACGCTGCCGGTGACGAAACCGTTCTCCATCGCCAGCAGGTAACCCGCCGCGACGTCGGCCGCCTGGCCGATCCGGCCGACCGGCAGACTGACGCTCACGCGCTCGAACAGCGCCTGACGCTGCGCGGCGCCCATGCCGTCGTAGGCTTCGGTGGCGGTGATGCCGGGGCTGACCACGTTCACCCGCCGCGGGGCCAGTTCCTTCGCCAGCTGTTTACCGACCGCTTCCAGCGCGGCGTTGATGCCGGTTTTGATCAACTGACCGCCGAGGTATTTGCGCGACAGCTGGCCGGAGGTCAGGGTGATGGAGCCCTGCGGCGCCAGCGTCGGCAGCGCGGCCTGCACCGCGCGCAAGCTGCCCCAGAATTTGACGTTGAAGTCGGCCTGCGCCTGCTCAAAATCAGTCTCCGCCAGCGGTTTCGCCTGCACCAGCGGCCCGGCGGTGATCACCAGATGGTCGAAAGCGCCGACGGCGGCAAACAGCGCATGCAGCGACGCTTCATCGGTTAGATCGGCCTGCATCAGATGCAGCGCGTCGTTTTTCTCCCCGGCGTGGGGAAGGCGGCGCGAAGCCAGCACCACTTCAGCGCCGCGCGCCGCCGCTGCGTAGGCCACCGCGGCGCCAATGCCGCTGGTGCCGCCCAGGATCACCAGCTTTTGTCGTTTCAGGGGGGAGTCAGGAATCGTCATGTTAAGGCCTCTTTTTAGGTAAGTTTCAACGGGATCTATCTTTCCTGATTGAAAATGAGGAAAAAAGCCCGCCTAATAGTAAACACTTGTAAATTAATATTAATAATTGATTGGGCTAAAAAGAGGGGGAGCAGATGACCTCATTTGTCGATCTCGAGGTGTTTGTCCGCACGGTGGACGGTGGCAGTTTTTCCGCCGCGGCGCGCGCGCTGGACATGACGCCGGCGGCGGCCAGCATTGCGGTGAAAAGGCTGGAGCAGCAGTTGGGCGCGCGGCTGCTGGTGCGTTCCACCCGCAGCCTGAGGTTAACGGAGGAGGGGGCTCGCTATCTCGACAGCGCGCGCCTGGCGCTGGGCGCGTTAGCCGAAGGAGAGCAGGCGATCCGCGAGAAGCATCAGGGGCTGTCCGGGGTGCTGCAGATTTCCGCGCCGTCGGATTTTGGCCGCAATTTGCTGCTCTGCTGGCTGGATGAGTTCCGCCTGCAGCATCCGCATATTCAGCTGCAGCTTCTGATCAACGATCGGCAGGCCGACCTGTTCCGCGAACCGGTGGACGTGGCGTTGCGCTTCGGGCCGCTGGCCGACTCTTCGCTGGTGGCGCTGCCGATCTTGCCGCAGCATCGGCGGTTGATCTGCGCCAGCCCGGATTACCTGCGGCGTCACGGCGCGCCGCAAACGCCGGCCGATCTGGCCCGGCACAGCATTCTGGTGTATCAGCCCAGCGGCAAACGGCAGGTGGAATGGCGGCTGTGGCGCGGTGAGGAGGGGGTCGAAGTGCCGCTGAACGGCAGCTATTTTACCGATGACGGCGAGGTGGCGCGGCGCTGGGCGCTGGCGGGGCACGGCGTGGTGCGCAAGTCGGCGATCGACGTGGCGGCCGACATTCACGCCGGGCGGCTGGTGCAACTGTTGCCGGAATGGCGCAGCGACGCGGTGCCGATCAATCTGGTCTGCCCGCATCGTTCGCAGGTGTCGGAGCGCGTCAGGCAACTGCAGCGCTTTTTACAGCAGCGCTGCCAGCGCTGGATGGACGATCACTTGGCCTGAAGGGGTTCGGTTTGCGCCGGCGTAGCGGCGGTATCACCGGCAGGCGCGCTTTCTTCGTGCGGGGTGGTGGAACGGGTGTAGATGTTCAGCCCGGCGAGGAATACGCCGCCCAGAGAACCGAAGGCGCACAGGGCGATGACGATGACGAACGCTTTTTTCAGCATAGGAATAATTTCGCAGGTTGCTTGGAACAGCGGGAATTATAGCCCCTTCGCCGGGTGAAACAAGAATCGTTTTTAACGGCGGCCCGCAGACCGCCCTTTGTGATCATCGCCGTTCGCAGTCGATGGCCTGTACGTTGGCCGGGCGGGCGAACAGGTATTTTCCCAGCGTCACCAGCACCACCGCCGCCACGATGATCACCAGCGCCAGCCACTCGCGCGGCGCCAGCGATTCACCGGCAAAACCGATGCCGAGCAGCACCGCCACCACCGGGTTGACGTAGGCATAGCTGGTGGCGACCGCCGGGCGCACGTTCTTCAACAAGAACATATAGGCGCTGATCGCCAGCATCGAACCGAAGACGATCAGATAGCCCAGCGCCAGAAAGCCGGCGGTGCTCGGCATCTGAACGAGGCGCTCGCCGCTCAGCTGGCTGGCTGCCAATAACACCACGCCGGCGACCAGCATCTCCGCCGCGCCGGCCATCGGCCCGGCCGGCAGCGAGATGCGCGATCCCAACACCGATCCGAAGGCCCAGCTGGCCGAAGCCAGCAAAATCAGCAGCGCGCCGGTCGGATTGCCCACCAGGTTGTTGCCGGTATTAAGCAGCACGATGCCCACCAACCCGAGCGCGATGCCGGCCCATTCCAGCTTGGTGTTGCGCATGCCCCACAGCAGGCTGAAGCAGAGGGTGAACAGCGGCACCGTCGCCACCATCACCGCCGCAATGCCGGAGGGCACATGTTGGTGTTCCGCCACCGTCACCAGGCCGTTGCCCACCGCCAGCAGCAGAATGCCGATGGCGCCGGCGGCCAGCCACTGCTTCGGCGTCGGCAGCGCGTGGCCGCGCCAGGCCAGGAAACTGAACAGCACGATGCCGGCTAGCAGAAAGCGAATCCCGGCCATCATCAGCGGCGGCCACTGTTCGACGCCCAGACGAATGACGAAATAGGTGGAACCCCAAACGATATATAACGTGAACAACGCCCCGATCAACGGCAGGACGCTACGGCTTTGTTGGCTAAGCATAGGATTGTATTTTGCGGGAATGATTATTATTAGAACGCTCAGTAAACCCGATCGGGCAACCGATAAGCAATGGCCTGCGGCATTATTTTTCCGGCGGCCGAAAGCCGTTCAATGGCCTTGCTGTTTCCACTGCAGCCAACTGACGGCCGGCAGATAAATCGACCAGCCGATGGCCAGCAGCAGCAGCATGAACTCCGGCGGCACGCCGGGCAGCAGGGCGTCCAGTTTCCAGGAGACGGCGTAGGCGAAAGGGCCGAGGGCGGCGCCCAATACCGCCAGCGGCCAGGGCGCCGCTCTGACCACGTCCAACAGCCAATACCACCAGCAGCCGAAGCCGATCCACAGCGCGATGGTCCAGAGCGGCAGGCCGTGTTGCCCGCTGTAATGCAGCACGCCGCTGTAGCTCCACAGACCATCCATGCCGATGCCGCCCAAGGCGGCCAGGGCGGCGCCCTTGCGGCGGGCGGCGGGGGTAAAGATCAGCGCCAGCGCCGCACCGGCCAGCAGTATGCCGTTGAGCCGATCGCGAGTCAGCAGCGCCAGCAGCCAGCAGACGCCCAGCCCCAGCGTCGCCAGCCAGAATCCGGCATGCGGCTTCTTCATCGTTCAACTCCCGTGGGGTTACTCTGCCGCCGCGCGCGCAGCGCGCCGACGGAGGTGTCAGAACGGGCGCGGGGCCCGTTGTTTGCCTGAATATTCGATAATTCAACCTTAGAAGGGAAGGTGCGGGGTGCACAAGCAGAATAATCTGTACCGGTTGAAAACGCGGGCAAAAACCGGTGTTACAAGAGAGAAATCCGGTAGGCGCAGCGGCGTGAGCCGGCCAGAATGTGTTCGGCGCGCTCCACCTGCGCCTGCAGCACTTCGGTGAAGATGCTCAGCTCAGCGCGGCAGAAGCCCTGGCAGACGGTGGCGGCGGCGCAGATCGGGCAGTGGTTTTCCACCAGCAGATAGGCGCCGTCTTCCTCCTGACGCCATTCGGCCATATACCCTTCGCGGCAGCGGATCTCGGTGAGGCGCGCCACGCGTTCGCGCAGATCGGTGGCGCCGATCATCGCCTGCTTGTAGTTGATGCGGTTTTCCTGCTCACGGGTCTCGATCAGCAGGTCGATCGCCTGTTCACCCAGCTTGTCACGCACGGTGCGCAGCAGCTGCACCGTCAGATCCGCATGGGTGTCAGGAAAGCGTGCGTTACCGGCGGCAGTCAAATGCCACAGCTGCACCGGGCGGCCCACGCCGCGCGTTTCCGCTACCGCTTCGACCAGCCCCTCTTTCGCCAGCTTGACGAACTGCTGCCGGGCCGCTTCACCGGTGGTGCCGAGCACTTTTCCTGCGTCTGAGGCTTGCTGCGGGCCGCGGGTCTTCAATAGCGTCAGCAAGCGGTCACTGACCGATTGTGCGGTGCTGCCGCCATTTTCCAAGTTTATTCTTGACATATTTCTCCGCCTCGCCCTAACTTATTCCAAGATAACTCTTGTTAAATTTAACGCAATCTCATGACCAACTCAATGCCATTCCTCTGAAAACAGGACAACAACCGTGATAACCCATGATGATAGCCGCTGGAGTGACCTTTTCTCCGGCAAAAATGCGGCCAGTGCGATCGCGCTCTCGCTTGGCGTGGCGCTGCATGCCATCAATATTCTGGTCGCCACCACCATTCTGCCCTCGGTGGTGCAGGATATCGGCGGTCTGGATCTCTATGCCTGGAACACCACGCTGTTCGTGGTGGCGTCGATCCTCGGCTCCGCGCTGTCGGCCCGCTTGCTCAGCGGCTACGGCGCGCGCAACGCCTATCTGGTCGCTTCGCTGTTTTTCATTGCCGGAGCGGGGCTGTGCGCGCTGGCGCCGAGCATGCCGGTGATGCTGATCGGCCGCACGGTGCAGGGGTTCGGCGGCGGGCTGATCTTTGCGCTCTCCTACGCGATGATCAATCTGGTGTTCGAGCAGCGATTGTGGCCGCGCGCCATGGCGCTTATCTCGGCGATGTGGGGCATCGCCACGCTGGTCGGCCCGGCGGTAGGCGGCATTTTTGCCGAGTTGCACGCCTGGCGTTGGGCCTTCGGCATTCTGCTGCCGATCATGGCGCTGTACGCCGCGTTTACCTTCCTGATCCTGCCCAAGGGCCAGGCGCAGCAGGCGGCCGCGCCGCTGCCGACCGCGCAGCTGCTGTTGCTGACCGTGGCGGTGCTGGTGGTGTCCGCCGGCAGCCTGGCGCACAGCGTCTGGATCAACCTGGCGGGCATCGCGCTTTCGCTGGCGCTGATGGCCTGGCTGATGAAGCGCGAGGCGCGCTCGCGCGCGCGCCTGTTGCCGCACGGCGCGCTGCGGCGCGGCTCATCGCTGGCGGCGCTCTATATTACGGTGTCGTTGCTGGTGATCGGCATGACCAGCGAAATCTTCGTGCCCTATTTCCTGCAGTTGCTGCACGGCCAGTCGCCGCTGATCTCCGGCTATATCGCCGCGACCATGGCCGCCGGCTGGACGTTGTCCGAAATTCTCAGCTCCGGCTGGCGCGGGGCGGGCATTCGCCGGGCGATCGTCAGCGGGCCGCTGTTCGTGCTGGTGGGCCTGCTGGCGCTGGCGATCCTGATGCCGACGCCCTCCGACGGTCACTGGCAGGCGCTGACCCCGATCGTCATCGCGTTGTCGCTGGTGGGTTTCGGCATCGGCTTCGGCTGGCCGCATCTGCTGACGCGCATTTTGCAGGTGGCGCCTGAAGCGGACAAAGACATCGCCGGCGCCTCGATCACCACGGTGCAGCTGTTCGCCACCGCATTCGGCGCGGCGCTGGCGGGGATGACCGCCAACCTGGCGGGGCTGAACGATCCGGGCGGCGCGGCATCGGCGGCGCGTTGGCTGTTCCTGGCGTTCGCGCTGGCGCCGCTGCTGGCGGTATTCAGCGCCTGGCGCTGCGCCGCGATCGCGCCGCCGGCCGCCGAGACGGGCAATTTTGTACCCAACCCGTCCTCGCGCGAGTGCTAGAACGCTTCTCCTCATTCGGCGATGTTTGCGGTGATCCTGGCGTTATTCCTGCGCGACATTGTTAAAATCCGCTTGCTATATCTCTAATTTGAGATTATTTCTCTTATATGGGATTTTCAAGCGGAGTGTGAGCGATGGATAACGGTCTGGACAATGCCGACCTGAGGTTGGCGCAGCGGCTGGCGGATTTGCGCCGGCAACGGGCGTGGTCGCTGGAGGAGCTGGCGCAGTGCACCGATCTTAGCCGGGCGACGCTCTCGCGGGTGGAGCGCGCCGAGACCAGCCCGACGGCGTCGTTGCTGAACCGGCTGTGCGCCGCCTATGGGTTGACCATGTCGCGCCTGCTGAGCGAGATCGAAGACGAGCCGCCGGAGCTGTTGCGGCCGCAGCAGCAACCGGTGTGGGTCGATCGCGCCAGCGGTTTTCACCGTCGCTCCGTTTCTCCCCCCGCTGCGTTGTATAAGGCCGAATTTATCGAAGCCCGGCTCGATGCCGGCGCGCAGATCGATTACGACCTGCCGTCGATTCCGGCGCTGGAGCACCATCTCTGGCTGCTGTCCGGGCAGCTGGAGTTGACGCTGGAAGGGCGCGTTTTCCGGTTATCATCCGGCGACTGCCTGCGCTACCGCCTGTTCGGCACCTCCCGTTTCCATGTCCCCGGCGATGAGCCGGCCCATTACACCCTCGTTATTTGCAGGCCATAGCCATGATCGAATTGCAACAGTGGGACGCCGGCGCGGCGCAAAGCGCCATGGCCGAATTGGCCGAAATGCTGCACGCCAGCGTGGCGCACGGCGCAAGCATCGGTTTTGTCATGCCCTTTACGCTGACGCAGGCGCAGGCATTTTGGCAGGGGTTGCTGCCGGCCATCGCGCGGGGAGAGCGTGCGATGCTGGTGGCGCTCGCGAACGGCCGGCCGGTCGGCACCGTGCAGCTGTTACTGGCGATGCCGGACAACGGCCGTCACCGGGCGGAAGTGGTCAAGCTGATGGTGCACCCGCAGGCTCGGCGGCAGGGCGTCGCCCGGCTGCTGATGCAGGAAGTGCAGGCGCTGGCGGCGCGTCATCAGCGCAGCCTGTTGGTGCTGGATACCCTGAGCGGCAGCGCGGCGCAGGAGCTGTACCGTCAATTGGGGTTCGAGTCGGCGGGCGATATCCCGCAATACGCCCGCGCCAGCGACGGCGGGGCGTTGGAGGCCACCTGCTATATGTATAAACTGCTGTGAGGGTTAGCGCCCGCGCCAGGCGTTGATCGCCTGCTGGCGAACCTGCAGCTTTTGCTGCGGCGTTAGCTTGTTGTAGTCGCGGGCCAGGCCGTTTTCCCAATCGCCGTACATCGGGTTGGGCAGCACGATGAATTCGGTGCCGAACTTAGCCTGGTTGTCGCTGACGAACGCCCGGCGCTGCGCATTATCCTGGTGATAAGTCGCGGCGCCGAAGTCGTTCAGGTTGTCGCCCGCGTACACCACGATGTCATAGCCGGCTTGTTTGATGGCGTCGAAGCGCGCCTGTTTATTGGCGGTGTCGGTGCTGAGCAGCACGGTTTTTGCCGACAGGCCGGTGAAACCGAGCTTCTGCATGTTGGCCACCGTGGCGGCGTAGTCGCTCTGTTTGCGGTTCGAGACGTAGAACATCGTCCCCTGATGGCCGTTGACGTAGCGGGCGAACGCCACTGCGCCCGGCACCGCGGCGGCCTGTTCGGCCTGCGTCCATTTGGCCCAAGTCGCGCCGTCGTACGGTCGGCCTTGCTGCGCCTGCCAGCCGGAGTAGGCGCTGTTATCCAGCATGGTTTCATCCAGATCGACCACCACCGCCTTTTTACGGCCTGGCGCGGCCCTGGCCTGATCGAAGGCGCGCTGCGCGCTGTTGAACGCCTGATGCGCCAGCGCCTGGTATTCGCCGGACTGTTGGAACCAGTTGACCGCCAGCACCGATTGATCCGCCAGCCGCTGCTGGGCCTGCGCATCGGTGTGCGGCGGCTGCGCGCAACCGGTCAAGGCCAGCAGCGCGACGCCCATCGCCGCGCCGAGGGTGAGTGTGCGTACCTGTTTTCCTGCCATTGTTATCTCTCTTTTTTATTGTGGGCTGTCCAGCAGCATATCCATCTCGAACTGACGCAGGGGATCCTGCCGCCAGCCAAGATGCGTAAAGAAGGGGGCGGCCACCTCGGGCACAAAGACGTTGGCGGTCAGCGGCAAAGGGGCGAACTGCGCTTGCAGCGCGGCCAGCAAGGCGCGGGCATGCCCCTGGCCGCGGTGCTGCGGCGGCACGTAGATCAGGCGCAGCCAGCAATGCTCGGCACCGGGCATCACCACGGCGTAAACCTGACGATTGAGCGTATAGGCTTGCGGTTTGCCCGGCAGCTTGAACAACGATTCAGGGGCGATCAGCCAGGGCAGGTCGGTGGCGCCTTCCGCCGTCAGGCGATGGCTGACGGTCAGCGGGTCGACCGCCTGCAGCACCGCCTTGCCTGGCGGCACGGCCGCCGGCGCCTGATGGCCGGTCAGGGTGCGCACGATACGCAGCCCGGCGCGGTGGTACAGCGCCAGCGCGGCGTCGTTGCCTTCGATCACTTCCAGCGACAGCCGATGGTCGCCGCGCTGACGGGCATCCGCCACCACGCGCTGCATCAGCGCCTTGCCCAGCCCCTGGCCGCGCATCTCCGGGCGCACGGAAAAGGCCGCCACCCGGCTGTGCCGGCCGCGGCGAGCGATCAGCACCACCGCCACCGGTTCATGGCGATGGGTGACGATCAGGCTGTCGTTCAGGCTGAGATCTTCGGCGCCGAAGCGGGCGGCGAAGGTCGGCCCGTCGAGGACGAAACGCACGATGTAGTTTTCAAAACAGTGGTTGAGGATATTCGCCAGTTCGTCGCTGCTGTAGCACACGGCGTTGTGATAGTTAAACCGACCGTCGTTATGCATGGCTGATTCCGCTCGGAGGAAAGCTATACATGTAGACCCGTTTGTTTGGCAAGGCAAGCGGGGGCATTCGCCGGCGGGGAAAATAAAAACAAAAAAGCCGGACGCAGCCGCCCGGCGAAATAAAACTCTGGGTATCAAGTGACGCTAAAGTTTGCAGTGGTGGTTATTCATTCATCACATCAGAACTGATAGGTCAGGGCGACGGCAATCACGTTGTCGTCTTTCAGACCCAGCTTGTTATTGCTGTCGAGCTGGTTGATTTTATAATCCACATAGGTCGACATGTTCTTGTTGAAATAGTAGTACGCGCCGACGTCGATATATTTCACCAGGTCGGCATCGCCGATGCCTTCAATATCTTTGCCCTTCTGCTGAACGTAGCCCAGCGATGGACGCAGACCGAAGTCGAACTGATATTGCGCAACCAGTTCCAGGCCTTCGGCTTTATTGGCGAAGCCGCTGACGGAAGTGGAGCGGTTATTGATGGTGGCGGTGCCGGAAATTGGCGCGATGTTGCGGCTTTCCGAGTAGGTCGCGGCCAGGTAGACATCGTTGTTGTCATACTTCAGACCGGCGGCCCAGATATCGGCCTTGTCGCCTTTACCGAAGGTGCCCGCTTTCTGACTGGCGGTGCGGTTGGAAGAGGCATAGGCGGCACCCACGCTCAGGCCGTCGATGATTTCATAGCTGGAGGAAAGACCCCAGCCGTCGCCGTTCGCCTTGCTGGCGGAGCGGCTGTCGTTTTCGTTCTTGCCCTGATACTGGACGGCGAATTTCAGGCCGTCGACCAGACCGAAGAAGTTGTTGTTACGGTAGGTAGCGACGCCGTTGGTGCGGCCGTTCATGAAGTTGTCGGTTTTGACGTACGCGTCGTCGCCGAATTCAGGCAGCATATCCGTCCAGGCGCCGACGTCGTAAATAATGCCGTAATTGCGACCGTAGTCGAAAGAACCGAGGTCTTTATATTTCAGACCTGCGAAGCCCAGACGTGTTTTAGTGTCTTTGGTGCCGTCGGATTCAGAATGGTTAGCGGCGATCTGATATTCCCACTGGCCGTAACCGGTCAGCATGTCATTAATCTGGGTGGCGCCTTTAAAGCCGATACGGACGTAGGTTTTATCGCCATCGTTGCCGGCATCATCGGAGAAATAATGCAGGGCTTTCACACGACCGTAAAAATCGAGTTTGTTGCCGTCTTTATTGTAGATTTCTGCTGCCTGTGCCGCTTGCGCAAGTAAAAGTGCCGGAATAATAACGGCCAGAAGATTACGTTTCATGGGTTACCCTGCTTTATTCGATTAAAAGACGCTATCATCAGTTGCATTGCTGCTTTACTGTGCCGTCCGGTTGTTGGCGGCGGAGAATTTTTACCGTAGTAATGTGATCTATTTATGACAAAAAATTCATTTTCATGTCGAACGATTAAAAAAGTCGCGCAAAGGGTGAATTTTTTCTGCAACCGACGGTCGGCGGCTGGTCTACAGTTACCGATAGCCTGATCGGTTTCCGGAGGAATCATGCACGATACTTATACATTGTTCGGTACGCAGGGGTGTGGCTCGACCATCGTGGCCGCCGCGTTGGTGCTGACCGCGTTCCCCTGGGGCTACGAGGAAGTGGATTACACTCAGGACGGCCCGGAGCGGGATCGCCTGTTGGCGTTGAACCCGCTCGGCCAGGTCCCCACTCTGGTGCTGCCTGATGACGAAGTGATGACGGAGAGCGCGGCGATTATCCTGCTGCTGCACGATCGCGCGCCGCACGCTGAATTGGCGCCGCCCGGCGGCTCGTCGCTGTTGCCGCGCTTTTTACGCTGGCTGTTGTTCATCAACGCGGAGATTTATCCCACTTTCACCTACGCCGACCATCCCCAGCGCTGGCAGCCGAAAACGGAAGGGGCGGAACAGCTGAAAAACGCAGTGATGAGCTATCGCGAGCGTTTATTGCGGCAGTTGAACGCCGCCGCCGGCGCCGCCGGCCCGTGGTTTCTCGGCAAGAGCTTCAGCGCGCTGGATCTGTACGTGGCGGTGATGTGCAACTGGCGGCCGGGGCGCGCGTGGTTCCGGCAACACTGCCCGCGGCTTTACGCCATCGCCGCACGGGTGGAGCAGCGGCCGGAGCTGAATGCGCTGCTGAGCGCCCATTTCGACGGCGTTGCGCCGCTGGAATCGTGACATCTCCCCGCCGTCGGCGGGGAACCCTCCCGTTTTTCTGAACCGAGACTGCCGAAAATCCCGATTTTCACTCGCCTCGTCGGCGGGTAGCGTAAGGCTATCCGCAACTGACAGGAGAGTGTGATGCCATTAGAATCCCGGGCCGGACAACAGGCGTTCGGCGATATCGCCCCCAAGCTGGCGCAGCTCAGCGACAGCGTGTTGTTTGACGATGTCTGGCAGCGGCCAGAGCTGAGCCCGCGCGAGCGCAGCCTGATCACCGTCGCCGCGCTGGTGGCGCTCAACCGCCTGGAGCAACTGCCGTTTCATCTGCAGCTGGCGCAGCGCAACGGCGTCGATCGCCCGCAATTGGTGGAGCTCATCACCCACCTGGCGTTTTACGCCGGCTGGCCCGCGGCGGCGTCGGCCGTGGCGCGCTTGCGCGAGCTTGAACCGGAGGCGCCCCATGCCGTTTAGCCGCATCGCCCTGCATCAGGGCAAATCCGCCGACTACCTGCAAACCTTGTCCGACAGCCTGCATCAGGCGCTGGTAGAGGCGTTCGAGGTGCCGCCGGCGGACAAATTTCAGGTGATCGATCAATACCGCCCCGGTGAGCTTATCTACGATCGCGACTATCTCGGCGGGCCGCGCAGTGCGGATTTCGTGCTGTTCTACATCACCGCCGGGCGGCCGCGCGACAGCGACACCAAGCGGCGTTTTTACCGGCGGTTGGCGACGCTGCTGGCGGAAAACCTGCGGCTGAACCCCGAGGATGTGATGGTGGTGATCGCCACCACCCGGTTGGACGAATGGTCGTTCGGCGCCGGGCGCGCCTCGATGATCGATCCGCAGACGTAACTCGGGCTGACGCCGCCGGCGGTCTGTGGGACAATAGCGCCATCATTTCGTTTAGATAAGAGTTGAATGGCGCTCTCCTCCGCAGTTAAAGATCAGATTGGCCAGTGGTACAAAGCCCTGCAGCAGCAAATACCGGATTTCATTTCCCGCGCGCCCCAGCGCCAGATGATCGCTGAGGTGGCGAAGACGCTGGCCGGCGACTACCCGCGCCATCTGGCGATTGAGGCGCCGACCGGCGTCGGCAAAACGCTGTCTTACCTGATACCGGGCATCGCCGTCGGGCGGGCGGAGAGCAAACCGCTGGTGGTCAGCACCGCCAACGTGGCGCTGCAGGATCAGATCTACAGCAAGGATTTGCCGCTGCTGAAGAAGATTATTCCCGATCTGAAATTTACCGGCGCCTTTGGCCGCGGGCGTTACGTGTGCCCGCGCAACCTGGCGGCGATGAGCACCGACGTCAGCCAACAGGGCGATCTGACGCTGTTCCTCGACGACGAGCTGGCGCCGTCCAGCGGTGAAGAGCAGGCGCTGTGTCAGAAGCTGACCAAGGCGCTGGCCCGCTTTGAGTGGGACGGGCTGCGCGATCACTATCAGCAGAGCATCGACGATCCGCTGTGGGCCAAGCTGAGCACCGACAAGGCCAACTGCCTGGGGCGCAATTGCCACTACATTCGCGAATGCCCGTTCTATATCGCTCGCAAAGAGATCGAGAGCGCCGACGTGGTGGTGGCCAACCACGCGCTGGTGATGGCGGCGCTGGAGACGGAATCGGTGCTGCCGAACCCGAAAGAGCTGCTGCTGGTGCTGGACGAAGGCCACCATTTGCCGGAGGTGGCGCGCGACGCGCTGGAGATCGACGGGGAAATCACCGCGCTGTCGACCAACCTGCAGCTGGACATGATCGTGCGCCAGGTCGAGCAGTGCATGACGCAGTACCGGCCGAAGAATCCGCCGGGGCTGGCCAACAGCGAACGGCTGAAAAACCATTGCGAGGAGCTGCGCGAGCTGGTGCAGATCTTCGAGCATCAGGTCAGCGCCTATCTGCCCGGCGATAGCGTGGCGGCCGAGCACCGTTTTGAAATGGGCGAGCTGCCCGCGGAGATGGTGGAGAGCTGCGCACGGCTGTTCAAACTGACCGATGCGCTGCGCGGGCTGGCGGAGTTCGTGCTTAACGATCTGACCGAACAGACCGGCAAGCACGACATCATGCGTCTGCACCGCTCGATCATTCAGATGAGCCGCACGCTGGGCTATCTGGAGGCGATGAGCAAGCTGTGGCGGCTGGCGGCGCTCGACAAGTCGTCCAACGCGCCGATCTCCAAATGGGTCACGCGCGAACTGCGCGATAACGTCACCCATCTGTATTTGCACTGCGTCGGCATTCGCGTCAGCGATCAGCTGGAAAAGCTGCTGTGGCGCAAGGTGCCGCACGTGGTGGTCACCTCGGCCACGCTGCGTTCACTGAACAGCTTCGCGCGTTTGCAAGAGATGAGCGGGCTGAGCGAGAAGGCCGGCGATCGCTTCGAAACGCTCTCATCGCCGTTCAATCACGTCGAACAGGGCAAGATTGTCATTCCGCAGATGCGCTATGAACCGGCGCTCGCCAACGAGGCGGAGCACCTTGAGGAAATGGCGCGGTTTTTCCGCGCCGAGCAGGCGAGCGGCAAGCACAAAGGCATGCTGATCCTGTTCAGCAGCCACCGGGCGATGCAGACTTTCCTCAGCTACGTGACCGATCTGCGGCTGATGCTGCTGGTGCAGGGCGACCAGCCGCGCTACCGGCTGGTGGAAGAGCACCGCAAGCGGGTGGAGAAGGGCGTCGCCAGCGTGCTGGTGGGGCTGCAATCGTTCGCCGAAGGGCTGGATCTGAAAGGCGAACTGCTGACCCAGGTGCATATTCACAAAATCGCGTTCCCGCCGATCGACAGCCCGGTGATCATCACCGAAGGCGAGTGGCTGAAATCGCTGAAGCGTTATCCGTTCGAAGTGCAGAGCCTGCCGAGCGCCTCGTTCAACCTGATCCAGCAGGTCGGCCGCCTGATCCGCAGCAACCAATGTTATGGCGAGATCGTGATCTACGATCGCCGGCTGTTGACCAAAAACTACGGTTCGCGGCTGTTGGCGTCGTTGCCGGTGTTCCCGATTGAGCAGCGCGCGGTGCCGGAGGCCGACAAGGCGCATCTGGCGGCGCTGAAATCCGCCGCCGACGCGGCTAAAAAAGAGAAGAAGCGCGGCAACCCGTTCGCCCGCAAACGGCGGCGTTGATCAGAGCAGCGGCGGCAGGCGGCGCTTGACCGGCGTGGTTTTCACGATCGAGGTGTTGCTCTGCGCGTGTTCGGCCAACCGATCGAGGGTGTGGTCGAGCTGTTCCATCGAGTGCGCCACCAGCCGCACGATAAAGCAGTCTTCACCGGTCACCTTATCGCATTCGACCACTTCCGGGATCGCCTGAATCAGCTGTTCGACCTTCTTCAGCATGCCCGGCAGCGGCTTGATGCGCACCAGCGACTGAAAGGCGTAACCCACCGCCTGCAGATTGACGTTCAGGGTATAGCCCTGGATCACGCCGCTTTCCTCCAGCCGCCGCAGTCTTTCCGACGTGCTCGGCGACGACAGGCCCACCTGCGCGCTCAGCGTTTTCAACGATGCGCGCGCATCTTCCGCCAGAATGGTCAGGATTTGGCGATCGATATCATCCATAACGCCTCCGTTAGGTGTTTTCTTGATTGTAGCTGCGAGAAAAAGGCAGTTAAGCATATCTGCCTTTTTTATGCTATGGAAAGCCGCCCTGCGAAGCCGCAAGCTATGTCTCTGGGCAAGCTTTGAGGAACGCAGAATGAATACAGAGATAAAACGCGGCTCGCTGGAGATGGCGGCGGCGATGCTGATTTCCGGCTCCATCGGCTGGTTTGTGCTGATGTCCGGCCAGCCGGTGGTCAACGTGGTGTTTTGGCGCTGCGCGGTGGGGGCGCTGGTGCTGCTGGCGGTGTGTGGCGCGCTGGGCCAGCTGCGCCGCGATGCGCTGACGCGCGCCACGCTGCTGCTGGCGATCGCCGGCGGCGTCGCGCTGGTGATCAACTGGCTGCTGCTGTTCGCCGCCTATTCCTATGCCTCTATCTCCATCGCCACCGCGGTGTACAACACCCAGCCATTTATGCTGGTGGGGCTGGGGGCGCTGTTTTTGGGGGAACGGCTGACCGCCCGCAAGCTGCTGTGGCTGGGGCTGGCGTTCGGCGGCATGATGCTGGTGGTGCTGGCGCAGCCGCGGCAGGCGGGGGAGCAGAGCCATTATCTGGCGGGCATCGCGCTGGCGCTCGGCGCGGCTTTTTTTTACGCCCTGATGGCGCTGGCGGCCAAGCGGCTTAAAGGCACGCCGCCGCATCTTATTGCGCTGATTCAGGTGACGGTGGGGGCGGTGATGCTGCTGCCGCTGGTGGATTTTCATGCGTCGGCCAGCGTGGGGCAGTGGGGGATGCTGGCGACGCTCGGCGTGTTGCATACCGGCCTGATGTACGTGCTGATGTACGGCGCGTTGCAGAAGCTGCCGACCCACCTGATCGGCTCGCTGTCGTTCATCTACCCGATCGCCGCCATGCTGGTGGATCGCCTGGCGTTTGGCCATCGGCTGTCGGCATGGCAACTGCTGGGGACGGCGATCATCCTGCTGGCGGCGGCGGGCATGAACCTGCTGGGCGATCGGCGAGCGCGACTGCTGCCGGCCTCGGACGGCCGGCGCGCCGGCTGATGCTCAGTTCGGTTTTTTCAGCCGACGCCATAAAGTGGTGCGACTGATCCCGAGCAACCGGGCGGCGGCGGCGTGGTCGCCTCCACACCGCGCCAGGGCTTCGTGGGCGGAGACGGGCGCCGCCTGCGTCTCGGGCGGCGAGACCGTCGCCAGCTCCGGCAGCAGCCACTGCAGGGTCTCGCCGCTCGGCGCGACGCCGGTGCTCAGCATCAGCGCCACCCGCTCCATCATGTTGCGCAGCTCGCGCAGGTTGCCGGGCCAGGCGTAATGACCCAGCGCGGCGTAACACCCGGCCAGGGCGGCGCGCAGCGGCTCCGTCAGCGGCACGTCGAGCGCCGCCAGCGACTGTTTCAGAAAGTGTTCCGCCAGCATCGCGATATCGTCGCCGCGCGCCCGCAATGGCGGCAGCTGCAGCCGCAGGGCGCTCAGGCGGTAAAACAGATCGGCGCGAAAATCGCCCTGTTGAATCGCTTGCTCCAGGCGGGTGTGGGTGGCGCTGATAACGCGAAAATCGACCGCCACCGGCTGTTGCCCGCCGACCCGGGTGATGGTTTTCTCTTCCAGCGCCCGCAGCAGCCGGGTTTGCAGGTGCAGCGGCATTTCGCCGATCTCATCCAGAAACAGGGTGCCGCCGTTGGCGGTTTCCAGCAGCCCGCGTCGGCCGCCGCGCCGTGAACCGGTGAAGGCGCCTTCTTCATAGCCGAACAGCTCCGCCTCCAGCAGCGATTCGGCGATGGCGCCGCAGTTGATGGCGACGAACGGCGGCGTCGCGCCCCTGGACGGCGCGCCGCGCCGGGAAAAGTATTCGCGGTGGATCGCCTGCGCCGCCAGCTCTTTGCCGGTGCCGGTTTCGCCTTCGATCAACACCGCCGCCGGCGAGCGGGCGTACAGCATGATGGTGCGCCGGGTCTGCTCCATCTGCGGGGAGTCGCCCTGCAAATCGCCCAGCCCATAGCGTGGCTGCAGGGTATCGCGCGCGGCGTAATCGCCGCCGCGCTTGGCGCCGCCCAGCATCAGGCGCGTTACGTCCAGCGCATCGCTGAAAGCGGCGCGCAGGGTGGCGGCGGAATAGAGAAAAATGGCGGTGAGCCCGGCTTCTTCCGCCAGATCGCTGATGAGGCCTGCGCCGACCACGGCCTGAATACCGGCGGCTTTCAGCTCGGCGATCTGTCCGCGCGCGTCCTCTTCGGTGACGTAACTGCGCTGCTCCAGCGGCAGATCGAAGGTTTGCTGGAACTCCATCAGCGCGGGCAGGGGCGTTTTATAGGTGATGACGCCGATCCGGTCGGCGGTTCTGCGCGCCTGGCTCAGCGCCTGCAGCAGGTCGAAGCCGCCGGGCTTGACCAAAATGACCGGCACCGACAGGCGGCTTTTCAGGTAGGCACCGTTGGAGCCGGCGGCGATGATGGCGTCGCAAGGCTCAGTCGCCAGGCGATCGCGAATATGCTGCACCGCCTCTTCGAAGCCGAGACGGATCGGGGTGATGGTCGCCAGATGGTCGAACTCGAGACTGATATCTCGGAACAAATCGAACAGGCGGGTGATGGAGACGGTCCAGATCACCGGTTTGTCAGGCGTGCGGGACGGCGTGATGTGATCGCTCATGGTAGGTTACCGAATGAAAGTGGCTGCATTAGGTGTAGCCCGGTTTCAACCTTGTTTCAAATGCGCTGTGTGAAACATCGATTGAAACGTTAACTGAAACGTTTTTTATCCCTTAGCCTGGCGATTGGCGCAGCAGTTTTTGTAACATCTTTATTTTTATCGCTTTTAATTTTTTCCTCGCCAAAGTGCAACCTGGCCCGCCTCTTGCTATGTCTGTTTCATCTAGCTAATCGGAGAGAACGTCATGACGCTGCGCTCACCCGGGCTCGCCTTTCGTCAGGCCCTGAGTAAAGAGAAACCCCTGCAAATCGCCGGCGCGATCAACGCCAACCATGCCCTGCTGGCCCAGCAGGCGGGGTTCCAGGCCATCTATCTTTCCGGCGGCGGCGTGGCGGCCGGTTCGCTGGGGCTGCCGGACCTGGGCATTTCGACGCTGGACGATGTGTTGACCGATATTCGCCGCATCACCGATGTCTGCCCGCTGCCGCTGCTGGTGGATGTCGACAGCGGTTTCGGCGCATCGGCGTTCAACGTCGCCCGCACGGTGCGCTCGGTGAGCAAGGCCGGGGCGGCGGCGCTGCATATCGAAGATCAGGTCGGCGCCAAGCGCTGCGGCCATCGGCCCAATAAGGCCATCGTCTCCACCGAAGAGATGGTGGATCGCATCAAGGCGGCGGTAGATGCGCGCAGCGATCCGGACTTCGTGATCATGGCGCGCACCGATGCGCTGGCGGTGGAGGGGCTGGAGGCGGCCATCGAGCGCGCTCAGGCTTACGTGGCGGCCGGGGCCGACATGCTGTTTCCGGAGGCGATCACCGAGCTGGGCATGTACCGCCGCTTCGCCGAAGCGACGCAGGTGCCGATCCTCGCCAACATCACCGAATTCGGCGCGACGCCGCTGTTCACTACCGAGGAGCTGCGCAGCGCCCGGGTGGATATGGCGCTGTATCCGCTGTCGGCCTTCCGGGCGATGAATCGGGCGGCGGAGCGGGTGTACCGCGCCCTGCGCGAAGAGGGCACGCAGAAAAACGTCATCGACACCATGCAGACCCGCAACGAGCTGTATGAAAGCATCAACTACTATTTGTTCGAAGAGAAACTCGACGCTCTGTTCGCTCGCCAACGCGACGAATAAGCGCCATTCACGCAGAAGCCAAATGAGGACAGTATGAGCCAAGCGATCCCCCCGCAAAGCCCGACTGGCGTTAAGCCGAAAAAATCCGTGGCGTTATCCGGCGTGCCCGCCGGGAATACCGCGCTGTGTTCCGTAGGGCGCAGCGGCAACGATCTGCACTACCGCGGTTACGACATTCTCGACCTCGCGCGCCACTGCGAGTTTGAAGAGGTCGCCCATCTGCTTATCCACGGCAAGTTGCCCAACCGCGACGAACTTCATGCCTACAAGCAGCGGCTCAAGGCGCTGCGCGGCCTACCCGCCAGCGTGCGCACGGTGCTGGAGGCGCTGCCGGCGGCATCTCACCCGATGGACGTGATGCGCACCGGCGTTTCGGCCCTCGGCTGCACGCTGCCGGAAAAAGAGCAGCACGGCGCGGCCGGCGCGCGCGACATCGCCGACCGCCTGCTGGCGTCGTTGGGATCGATGCTGCTGTATTGGTATCACTACAGCCACAACGGCGAGCGCATTCAGCCGGAGACCGACGACGATTCCATCGGCGGCCACTTCCTGCACCTGCTGCACGGCGCAGCGCCTTCCGCCAGCTGGGAGCAGGCGATGCACGCGTCATTGATCCTGTACGCCGAGCATGAATTCAACGCCTCGACCTTCGCCGGCCGGGTGATCGCCGGCACCGGATCCGATGTCTATTCGGCGATCGTCGGCGCCATTGGCGCGCTGCGCGGGCCGAAGCACGGCGGCGCCAACGAGGTGTCGCTGGAGATCCAGCAACGCTATGAAACGCCGGACGAAGCGGAAGCCGACATTCGCCGCCGCATCGACAACAAAGAGGTGGTGATCGGCTTTGGGCACCCGGTGTATACCGTCTCCGATCCGCGCCATCAGGTGATCAAAGAGATCGCGCTGCGCCTGTCGCAGGAAGCGGGCGCGATGAAGCTGTATGACATCGCTGACCGGCTGGAAAGCGTGATGCGCGACACCAAAAACATGTTCCCCAACCTCGACTGGTTCTCGGCGGTGTCTTACCACCAGCTGGGGGTGCCCACCGAAATGTTCACGCCGCTGTTCGTCATGGCACGGGTGAGCGGCTGGTCGGCGCACATCATCGAGCAACGGCAGGACAACAAAATCATTCGCCCGTCCGCCAACTATACCGGGCCGGAAGCGCGAGCCTTCGTACCGCTGGATCAGCGCTGAGCGCCGATCGTTATCGTGTCGTTTTCACTCTGGAGCCTTTGGGAATCATGATGCTTGAGTCTGCCAACACCGGCCGTCCGCCGTTCGATCGCGAAATGGTCGATATCGTCGATTATGTGATGAAAGAGGCCGTCGATACCCCGGCGGCGTACCGCACCGCCCATTATTGCCTGCTCGATACCCTCGGCTGCGGGCTGGAGGCGCTGAGCTACCCGGCCTGCAAGAAACTGATGGGGCCGGTGGTGCCGGGCGCCGAGGTGCTGAACGGCAGCCGGGTGCCCGGCACCCGTTTCCAGCTGGATCCGGTGCAGGCGGCGTTCAATATCGGCGCCATGATCCGCTGGCTCGACTTTAACGACACCTGGCTGGCGGCGGAGTGGGGCCACCCGTCGGACAACCTGGGCGGGATCCTGGCGGTGGCCGATTGGCTCTCTCGCCAGGCGGTGGCGGCGGGCAAAGCGCCGCTAACCATGCGGCAGGTGCTGATCGCCATGATCAAGGCGCATGAGATCCAGGGCTGCCTGGCGCTGGAAAACGCCTTCAACCGGGTAGGGTTGGATCACGTGCTGCTGGTGAAGGTGGCGTCCACCGCGGTGGTGGCGCAGCTGCTCGGCCTGAGCCGCGAGGCGATCCTGAACGCGGTGTCGCTGGCGTGGGTGGACGGGCAGTCGCTGCGCACCTACCGCCACGCGCCTAACGCCGGCACCCGCAAATCCTGGGCGGCGGGGGATGCGACCGCCCGCGCGGTGAGGCTGGCGCTGATGGCCGCCACCGGTGAGATGGGCTATCCCTCGGCGCTCACGGCGCCGACCTGGGGATTCTACGACGTCTCGTTCAACGGCAAACCTTTCCGCTTCCAGCGGCCGTACGGCGCGTATGTGATGGAGAACGTGCTGTTTAAAATTTCGTTCCCGGCGGAGTTCCATGCCCAGACCGCCGTGGAGGCGGCCATGACGCTGCATCGTCAGATGCAGGCCGCCGGAAAAACCGCCGCCGACATCGCCGCAGTGAGCATCCGCACTCATGAGGCCTGCCTGCGCATTATCGACAAGCAGGGGCCGCTGGATAACCCGGCGGATCGCGATCACTGCATTCAGTATATGGTGGCGATCCCGCTGCTGTTCGGCCGGCTGACGGCGGCGGATTACGAGGACCGGGTGGCCGAAGATCCGCGCATCGACGCATTGCGTAGCAAGATCCGCTGCCATGAAGATCCCGCCTTCACGCGCGATTATCACGATCCGGAAAAACGCTCGATCGCCAATGCGCTGACGGTGGAGTTCGCCGACGGCAGCCGTTTGGATGAGGTGGCGGTGGAGTATCCTATCGGCCATGCGCGGCGGCGCGAAGAGGGCATCCCGCTGCTGATCGAGAAGTTCAAAATCAACCTGGCGCGCCAGTTCCCGGCCCTGCAGCAGCAGCGCATTCTCGAGGTGTCGCTGGATCGGCAGCGGCTGGCGCAGATGCCGGTCAACGAGTATCTCGATTTGTGGGTGATCTGATGTGAGCGGCGCTGACAAGCCACGTCGGCGTCGCTATGATGGACGCTCCATCCCCGTCCGTCTTCTTATCAGGTGATTCATGATTGATGCCGCAACGCTGTTGTTGTTTTCCGGCGCCTGCGTGGCGCTGACTCCCGGCCCGGATATGCTGCTGATCGCTTCGCGCAGCGTCAGCCAGGAGCGGCGGGCCGGTTTCGCTTCGCTGGCGGGCATTCAGCTCGGCACTTACTGCCATGCGCTGGCGGCGGCGCTGGGGTTGTCGCAACTGTTCGTCGCGGTGCCGCTGGCTTACGACGCGGTGAGAATGTTGGGCGCGGCCTATCTGCTCTATTTGGCGTGGAAAACGCTGCGATCAGGCAGCAGTCTGCAGGCTTCTGCCGGGTTGCAGGCGGTGCCGACGGCGCGCATTTTCCGTCAGGGGCTGCTGACCAACATCCTCAACCCGAAAATGGCGCTGTTCGTGCTGGCGCTGTTCCCGCAGTTTATCGATCCGCGCGCCGGCTCGGTGGTGGTGCAGATGCTGGCGCTGGCGACGGTGCTGAATCTGGTCGGCTTGCTGATTAACGGCGGGGTGATCCTGGCGGTCAGCGGCATGAAAAGCCGTTTCGCCGGCCGCCGTTAATCCTCGCGCAGCAGCGCTTCAAACGCCGCGCTGGCCGGTTCGTTCGGCAGCGCGCTGTACATCACCAGCCGCAGATGGTTCTCTTCGTCGACGATGAAAGAGGCGTGGTCAAAGGTGACCGGGCCGATCTCCGGGACGACGAAGCTGCGCCGCCCCTGACAGCGTCCGTGAATGTCATGCTGCCGCCAGAGCCGGCGGAACGGCGGCGACACCCGCTCCAGCGCCTGCACCCGTTGGCGCATCACCTCATCCTCCGGCGCGCGGGCGTAGTCGCGGCGGAAGCTGGCCAGGATTTGCGGCGCCTGCGCCTGCCACTCCAGCAGGCGCTCATTGAGCTGCGGATCGGCAAACAGCATCCACAACATGTTGCGCTCTTGCGCCGGGCGCTCGCCGATGGCGAACAGCCGCTGCGCCGCCGGATTCCAGGCGATGATGTCCCAACTCAGGTTCATGACGTAGGCCGGCCGCAGCGCTAAATCGTCCAGCAGACGCCGCACCAACGGCGAAACCTGGCACCACTGATGCCCAACCGGCACCGGCGGGCGCTGATGCGCCAATAAGAACAGGTGGTAGCGGCCAGCGGCGTCGAGCTGCAGCACCCGCGCCAGATTTTCCAAAAACGTCACCGATGCATTGATTTCCCTGCCTTGCTCCAGCCAGGTGTACCAGGTGAGGCCGACGCCGGCCAGCGCCGCCACCTCCTCGCGCCGCAAGCCCGGCGTGCGGCGGCGGCTGCCGCTCGGCAAGCCGACCGCCTCTGGTGACAGTTGTTCTCGCTTTTGCCGCAGAAAATCTCCCAGTTCGTGGCGGGTGCGTTCGAGGGTGCGTGGGGGCATGTCGGCCGTCCTGTTGCTGTCAGTAATAGTATAAGTGGCTATATAGTAACAGTTTAAACCTTGTTCCATACTGCGGCCATCATAATCTCTGGAGGTGGTATGGAACATTCATTATCTCGTGAGCGGCGAGGGCTGCCCGGCCTGCCGGTGCTGCTGTTGGGCGGTTTTGTCACGGTGTTCGATCTGTTCGTGGTCAACGTGGCGGCGCCGGTGATCCAGCGGCAGTTCGCCGCCGATTTCGCCGGGGTCGGTTTGATCGTCGCCGGTTACGAGCTGGCGTTTGGGGTGCTGTTGATCGCCGGTGGGCGTCTGGGCGATCGCTTCGGGCGTCGGCGTCTGTTCAGCCTCGGCATGCTGGGATTCACGTTGAGCTCCCTGCTGTGCGGGCTGGCGGGATCGCTCAGCCTGCTGATCGCCGCGCGTATTCTGCAGGGGGCGACGGCGGCGCTGTTGTTCCCGCAAATTTACGCCTTGATGCGGGTGCTGTACGCGCCGCAACAGCGGCGGCGCGCCTTCGCCTGGCTGGGCATGACGTTGGGGTTGGCGGCGATATTCGGCCAGATCCTCGGCGGATTTATCATCGAGGCCAACCTGTTCGGCAGCGGTTGGCGCATGATCTTTTTGATCAATTTGCCGATCGGCGCACTGGCGCTGTGGGCGGCGCGGCGCATTCCCGAATCACGGGTGGCGCAGGCGCAGCGGCTGGACGGCGTTGGTCTGTGGCTGGCGGCGACCGGCCTGTCGCTGTTGCTGCTGCCGCTGCTGGAGGGGCCGGCGCGCGGCTGGCCGTGGTGGATAGCGCCTATGTTGGCGTTGGCGATGCTGACGTTGTGGGGCTTCCTGCGTTGGGAGCGCCGTCTGGCGCAGCGCGGTGACGATGCGGTGCTCGATCCGGCGCTGTTCCGCCAGGCGGGTTTCGCGCCGGGTATGGCGGTGGTGCTGGCGATTTATGCCACCGCCTCCTCGTTTTTCTTGTGTTTCGCGCTGCTGCTGCAGGCGGGGGCGGGGCTGACGCCTTTTCAGGCGGGCAGCCTGTTCGCCCCGGCCAGCGCGGCCTTTATGTTGGCCTCGATGCTGGCGCCCCGGCTGGCGCAGCGCTGGGGCAACGGTGTGCTGAGCGTGGGCGTGGCGATTTACGCCGCCGGGTTGGCGCTATTGATGGCGCAGGTGCTGTGGGGTGAGGCGCTGACGCATCCGCTGCGGCTGCTGCCGGGGTTGGTGGTGCTGGGGTTCGGTCAGGCGCTGAGCATGACGCCGCTGCTGAATCTGGTGCTGGGTTTGGCGCAGGAGCGGCAGGCGGGGATGGCGGCGGGTCTGGTCGCCACCGTGCAGCAGGTGGGAGGCGCGTTGGGCATCGTGGTCAGCGGCGTCGGTTTTGTGCCGCTGTTGGCGAGCGGCGGCACGGCGGAGCGCTATGCCCAGGCCTTTGCCGGTGCCATGGTATTTAATCTGTTGGCGATGGGCATCGCCCTGCTGTTGTTAAACCGGATCACTCGAAATAGCCAGAAAGCGGATCTTAAGTAGGCCGCCGGCGGGTGCTTTACTGTCGTCATCATGAGAGAGCGATAAGGAGCCCACTGATGTTTCAACCCGCCGCATTTCGCGAAGACGATCTCGATACCCAACTGGCGCTGGTGCGCGCCCATCCGCTCGGGCTGCTGGTCAGCCACGGCGAACAGGGATTGACGGCCGATCCGCTGCCGTTTGTGGCCGATGTCGAGCAAGGGCAGCTCCGGCTGCGGGGGCACCTGTCGCGCGCCAACGAACACTGGCGGCGGTTGCAACAGGTGGCCGAATGTCTGGTGATCTTTCAGGGCGTGGAGGGCTATGTGTCGCCCGGCTGGTACCCGAGCAAGCGCCAGAGCGGCAAGGTGGTGCCGACCTGGAACTACAGCGTCGTGCAGCTGTATGGCGTGCCGACGGTGACGGACGATCCGGCCTGGCTGCGCCGCCAACTGATCGATCTGACCGCGCAGCAGGAAGGGCGGCGTCCTGAACCCTGGCGACTCGACGATGCGCCGGCCAACTACATCGCCGCGCAGCTTAAAGGCATCGTCGGCATCGAGATCGCCGTCACCCGGCGCGAAGGCAAATGGAAGATGAGCCAAAACCGCAGCGCCGACGACGCCGGCGGGGTCATCGCCGGGCTGCGCGAGGGCGATGACGCGCAGCTGCGGCTGGCGGCGGAGGTTGAGCGGCGGCGCGGATAGGGTATGCTAACTGAAGGGCAGCCAGGGGAACCTTCGGATGGATTACACCAAAATTATCAAAGAAATAGGCCGCGGCAAAAACCATGCGCGCGACCTGGATCAACAGACCGCTTTTCAGCTGTATCAGGCGATGCTGGCCGGGGAGGTCCCCGAACTTGAGCTGGGCGGCATTCTGATCGCGCTGCGCATCAAGGGCGAAGCCGAAGAGGAGATGCTGGGGTTCTATCAGGCGATGCAGCAGCAGGTATTGTCGCTGCAGGCGCCGCAAGGGCGCCCGCTGCCGGTAGTGCTGCCGAGCTACAACGGCGCGCGCAAGCAGGCCAACCTGACGCCGCTGCTGGCGCTGCTGCTGGCGAAAGTGGGCCTGCCGGTGGTGGTGCACGGTGTGCTGGACGACAGCACCCGCGTGACCAGCGCCGAGATTTTCCGCGCGCTTGGGCTGCCGTGGTCGGAACAGGCTGCTCACGCCCAGCGGCGTCTCGATAACGGCGAGGCGGTATTCATGCCGGTTTCCACGCTGTCGGCACCGTTGGCGCGGCAGCTCGGATTGCGTTGGCGCATGGGGGTGCGCAACAGCGCTCATACGCTGGCCAAGCTGGCGACGCCGTTTGGCGAGCAGGATGCGTTGCGTCTCGCCAGCGTCTCACATCCGGAGTATGTTGGCCGGGTGGCGTCGTTTTTCCGCCAGATTGGCGCCCGCGGGTTGCTGATGCACGGCACGGAAGGCGAGGCCTATGCCAACCCGCTGCGCTGTCCGCAGATTCACCACATCGTCGGCGGCGAACAGCAGGTGCTGCTGGAGCGTACCTTGCCGGATGAAACGCCGGCATTGCCGGCGGCGAAAGACGCGGCAACCACCGCACGCTGGACTGAACGCTGTCTGGCGGGCGAGGTGGCGATACCGCAGGCCATCCAGCGGCAGGTCGCCTGTTGCCTGGTGGCCGCCGGCGAGAGCGAGACGCTGGAGCAGGGGCTGCAGCGCCTGCGTCAGGCCTAAGCGCGACTATACTGGGATATTTCCTCATCGGCTGAGAAGGACGGTTATGCAACAGGCTCTCGATTACTTCAATCAATTGAACCAGGATTACCTCGACGTTCACCGCGCCAAAGAAGAGCTGTTCTGGCAAAACTACATGGGCACCGGCGATGAAGACGTCTCGGCGCGCTTTTCCGCCGCGGAAAGCGCCTATAAGCGCTTCCTCGCCGAACCGCGCCGGCTGGCCGAGATCCGCAGCCTGCTTGCCGGGCTGGAAGTGTTGCCGCAGGAGGCGCAGCGCGATGCGCTGATCCATGGTCTGCAAGGTTGGCTGCGTTTCTTCGACTGCAACGCCATTGAAGACTCGCAGGCGCAGGCGCTGTTGGAGCAAATCATCCACGCCGAGTCCGATCTCTACTCGCGCCGCAAGGGCTATCAGGTTACGCACCTGAACGCCGACGGGCGGCCGGTGGCGGCCTCGCTCGGCGAGCTGCTGACCAACCAGGCGACCAACCCGAACGAAGACTCTCGCCGCAGCTCGCAGCAGGCGCTGCGCGATCTGGAGCAATGGCTGCTGCATAACGGCCTGCCGGAGCTGATCGGCCTGCGCAACCGCTTTGCGCGCCAGATGGGCTATCGCAACTACTTCGATTACAAGGTGAACAAAACCGAGCGCATGACGCCGGAGCAGCTGTTCGCCATTCTGGATCGCTTCGAGCGGGAAACCCGCACGGCCAACGCGCGCAGTCTGCGGCAGCTGGCGGCCGACAAGGGCGACCAGGCGCTGGAGCCGTGGAACGTACGCTTCGCCAGCGCCGGCGACGTTACCCGTCAACTGGATCCTTACTTCCCGTTTTCTCGTTCGCTGGAACGCTGGGTCGACAGCTTCAAACGCCTGCACATCGGTTTTGGCGGCGCCGAGATGAATCTCGATCTGCTGGTGCGCAAAGGCAAGTTTGAGAACGGCTTCATGCACGGCCCGGTGCCGCCGTTTGTGCGCCAGGGGGAATGGGTGCCGGCGCGCATCAACTTCACCAGCCTGGCGCAGCCGGGGCAGGTGGGCAGTGGCGCTTACGGGCTCAACACTCTGTTCCACGAGGGCGGCCATGCGGCGCACTTCGCCAACATCCGCCAGAACGCGCCGTGCTTCTCGCAGGAGTTCCCGCCGACCTCGATGGCCTATGCCGAAACCCAGTCGATGTTCTGCGACAGCCTGCTGGACGATGCCGACTGGTTGAAGCGCTATGCGAAAAACGCCGCCGGCGAAGCGGTGCCCGATGCGCTGATTGAGGCCGGCATCGCGGCGCGCCAGCCGATGCGCGCGTTCAACGAACGCCATATCCTGCTGGTGCCGTACTTCGAGTGGGCGTTGTATCAGTGGGATGACGAGCAGCGCACGCCGGAAGTCATCACCGCGCTGGCGCGTGAGATCGAGCAAAAGATCCTCGGCATCAGCGGCAGCCCGCGCCCGACGTTGGCGATCCCGCACCTGCTGTCGCTGGAGTCCGCTTGTTCCTACCAGGGCTATCTGCTGGCGATGATGGCGGTGGAGCAAACCCGTCACTTCTTCCTGCAGCGCGACGGTTACCTGACGGACAACCCGGCCATCGGCCCGGATCTGGCGCAACACTACTGGTTGCCGGGCAACAGCGTCAGCCATGACGACACGCTGCGCAGCCTGACCGGCGAAGGGTTTAATCCGGACTATCTGGCGCAGGCCTGCAACCAGACGGTGGCGCAGGCGTGGCATGAGGCGCAGCAGACGATGGCCGCCGCGGCCAAGCGTCCGCAGCCGCCGGCAGATTTCGATTTGCAGGCGCACATCCGGGTGGTGGATGGCGAGACGGTATTGGCGGACAACGCCGAGGGTGACGAACGGATGTGCCGCGACTTCGCTGCGGCGATAGAGGCGCGCCTGGCTTAAGGCGGATAATAAAATCCACGCCGCGGCGTGGATTTTATTTAATGGCTAAACCGGGCGCTATTTTATTCGAAATAGACGTCGGGATTATCCGCCAAAGACACGAAGCTCTTGGTGTTTCTATCCAGCGTGCGAATTTCTCCGCTTTCGATGTCGTACACCCAGCCGTGCAGGCGCAGCCCGCTGTTGCGCAGACCCACCGCCACAGAAGGGTGGGTTTTGATATTATTTAGCTGAGCTATAACGTTCTCTTCCACCATAGCGTTAACTTTGTCTGTTTCGCTATGCCACGTTTTCTTCTCGACCACCGCTTTTGCCGCATCGGCATAGTGCAGCCAGTGAGCTACCGCAGGCATGGGGTCGAGGCACTGGCAGGAGGCTATCGCTTTCATTGCGCCGCAGTTCGAGTGGCCACAAATCACGATATCGGTAACTCCCAACGCCACCACTGCATACTCGATGGTGGCAGAGACGCCGCCCGGCTCCGGGCCGAAGGAAGGGACGATGTTGCCGGCGTTACGGATAACGAAAAGCTGCCCAGGTTCTTGCTGTGTGACCAGCTCGGGCACTAAACGGCTGTCAGAGCATGAGATAAACAGCGCTTTGGGATTTTGGCTGGAGGCAAGGCTGCGGAACAGTTCCTTGCGCTGCGGGAAAATCTCTTTCTGGAAACTGAGGAAACCTTCAATGATATGTTGCATACAACGCTCTCTGCATCTGTAGTCTGCGTAACATGATAATCATCCTCTCCCGTTAGTCCAGCTATGGGCAGGTAAAAAAATGTGTGTGCAAACCCCACTGAATACAGGGTTTCTGCCTGTTGGTGACAGAATTTTCCGGCTCGTTTACGCGTGGGGTGCGGACAAAGCGGACGGCAAAAAACTCGCTGTCGTACCCATTCAGCGCTGACGCACGCGAACATAAAAAAAGCCCGCCGGGGTGATAGCCGGCGGGCTTTTTGACGTCTGGGGCGGAGATTATTTGTAGATAACCGCGGTGGCGTGCATCAGGTTATTGCCGCTGGTGGAGGTGATGGTGAAAGCCTTGGCGCCCGCCGCATCGGCTTTGGCGGCCAACTGGGATTTCAGGCTGCTCAGGTCGGTCGCGCCGCTGGCGACGATCACGCCGGCTTTTTCGAATTGGGCGGCATCCTGCGCGCTGACGTGTTCAGCGGCGAAAGTGGTGAAAGAAACGGTAGCCAGGGCGATAGCGGCAGCAAAAGTTTTGATGGTTTTCATGTTGGTCATTCCTGTCAAAGTGAATTAGGGAGAAAGGGTGTTGCCTTTCGATGGGAAGATTATTGCGCAGTGACAGGCGGGATGAAATCGGAGAGTGTTGATAGTTTTGTTCAGATTTTTTGATTGTTAATCCCCCCGTTTGCATCCGAGATAAACGGGGGGAGACGATCAGCGCGTCGGGCGTGTCAGGTCGAACCGGTGCTGTTCCGAAATGCCGTAGTAGGCGCTCGGGCCGCCGGCGCGCAGGATCGGTTCGGCGGCGGCGGTCTGGTAAACGCCGTGTTCATCCAGCAGCGCCGGATCGAGATGCACCGCCACCACTTCGCCCAACACCAGCCAGGTCTCCACCTGTTCCCCGGCGGCGGTTTGCAGCTGAATGCATTGGGTCAGGCGGCATTCGAAGTTCACCGGGCTTTCGGCCACGCGCTCGGCTTTGACCCGGCGCCCGGGCAGCGGCGTGACGCCGGCGAAGGCGAATTCGTCCTCACCGCGCGGCAGGTTGATGGAACTGTTGTTCATCGCTTCCGCCAACGGGCGCGTCGCCAGGTTCCAGACGAACTCGCCGGTTTCCACGATATTCGCCACGCTGTCTTTCCAGCCGGTGCTGGCGAAACCGATGATTGGCGGGCGGTAGTTGAAGCAATTGAAAAAGCTGTAGGGCGCCAGATTACGCAAGCCGGCGGTGCTGCGGGAAGAGATCCAGCCGATGGGGCGCGGGCCGACGATGGCGTTCAGCGGATCGTGCGGCAGGCCGTGGCCGGCGGCGGGTTCATAATAATAACGAGATTCACGGCTCATGGGGGCCCCTGTGGCAATCGATGAAGCTTTCATTGTGCCGGGTTTCCCGCCGCTGCGCCATTCCGGGCCGGATGTGTTATCTTACGCGCCGGAAATACCTTCAAGAGAGCCCGTCACGGTGGAAAAAAAGAAAACCTTCCCGCAGCAGAAAAGCGGCCTGCATCCGCGCAACCGTCATCGTTCGCGCTACGACTTCCCGGCGCTGATCGCCAGCTGCCCGGCGTTGGCGCCGTTCGTAAAACCGAACGCCTGGGGCGATGTCTCGGTGGACTTCGCCGATCCGGCGGCGGTGAAAATGCTCAACCGTGCGTTGCTGCAACACTTTTACGGCATCGAGCACTGGGATATTCCGGCTGATTACCTGTGCCCGCCGATCCCCGGCCGCGCCGACTATCTGCACCACCTGGCGGATCTGCTGGCGACCAGCAACGGCGGCGAGATCCCGCGCGGCAAGGGCGTGGCGATCCTTGACGTCGGCGTCGGCGCCAACTGCATTTACCCGATCGTCGGCCTGCGCGAATACGGCTGGCGTTTCACCGGCTCCGAAATCGATCCGGTGTCGCTCAACGCAGCCAAAATGATCGTCGAGATGAACCCGACGCTGCGCAACAGCGTGCGTCTGCGGCTGCAAAAACAGCCTGAGCTGATTTTTAGTGGCATCATCGGCGCGGCCGAGAAATTCGACGCCACCCTGTGCAACCCGCCGTTCCACGCGTCCGAGCAGGAAGCGCGCGCCAGCACCCGCCGCAAGCTGCATAAACTGGGCAAAGGGGAAGTGGCCGACAAGCCGGTGCAAAACTTCGGCGGCAAGAACAACGAGCTGTGGTGCGAAGGCGGCGAAGAAGCCTTTGTGCGCAAGATGGTGGAAGAGAGCGTCAGCAAGGCCAACAACTGCTTGTGGTTCACCTCGCTTATCTCGAAAAACACCACGTTGCCGGCCATCTACCATGCGCTGAAAGTGGCGGGGGCGGCCGAGGTGCGCACCGTCGAGATGGCGCAAGGGCAGAAGATCAGCCGCTTCGTCGCCTGGACCTTCCATGACGCCGAGCAACAGGCCGCCTGGGCAGCCGAACGCTGGCGTTAATCTTCCCGGCGCCGGTTATCCTGCCGGCGCCGACAAAAATCCGCATTTTACCTTTCAATTTTCATCACTTACGTTATTCTCAATCCAGTTATTCATAATAAAAATCTTAGGTTGTTGGTTTATTTAAATTCGAATAATTACTTTACTGAATAAATAAATTTAATCCGGTTAAGAGCAATAACCAGAAGGATCGGCGCTGCCCGCTCCTTCAGCGATGGCACGTCTGCGTGTGGGCGCGGCATGTGGCCAGACAAAATAAGAAAAGCGCCATCATCTGCCACAAGGACTACACCCTATGCTTTTACGATTCAGTCAGTTAACTACCCACAAAGGCGCCGAACTGAGCGCGATAGAACACGCCGTTCCCATGATTGTATTCTCGCCCGACGGCACGGTATTGCGCGCCAACGATCTCTTTCTCAGCACGCTCGGATTTCAACGCGATGATGTGATAGGCCGGCATCACCGTATTTTCTGCGATCCGAACTATGTCGCCAGCCCGTTATATCGCGAACATTGGGAGACGCTGAATAAAGGGCAACCCATCACGGACACGATAAAGCGCATCGCGAAAAACGGCGAGGCGGTGTGGCTGCAGGGCACCTATGCGCCGGTGCTGAATAAACAGGGTAAGGTGGTGGAAATCGTCAAGATCGCCAGCGAAGTGACCGAGCGAGTGACCCAGGCGCAGGAACACCGCAGCCTGCTGGCGGCGCTGAATCGCTCGATGGCGATGATTTCTTTCACGCCGCAGGGCGACATTGTCAGCGCCAACGACAATATGCTGGCGCTGATGGGCTATCGGCTGGATGAGGCGTGCGGGCAGTCGCATGCGGTGCTGTGCCCGCCGGCGTTCGCCGCTTCCGACGACTATCGGCGGCACTGGCAGCGCCTGGCGCGCGGCGAGTTCATCACCGGGCGTTTTGAGCGCGTCAACCGGCGCGGCGAACGGGTCTGGCTGGAGGCCAGCTATAACCCGATCCTCGACAACGACGGCCAGGTGGTGAAAGTGGTGAAGATCGCCCAGGACATCACCCGGTTGATGCAACAGCAGCAGCACGAAGAAGAGATGGTGCGCAACGCGCATCATCTGTCGCTCGATACCGACCGGCAGGCGGCGCAGGGCGCGGTCATCGTGCAGCAGGCGGTGAAGGGCATGCAGCAGGTCGAAGCGGCGGCGCGCGAAACGTCGGACGTGGTCACCGAGCTTGGCAAGTGCTCTCAGCAGATCGGCACCATCGTCGAAGCCATTCGTAAAATTGCCTCGCAAACCAATCTGCTGGCGATTAACGCCTCCATTGAAGCCGCCCATGCCGGTGAGCACGGGCGCGGTTTTGCGGTGGTGGCCAACGAGGTGCGCACGCTGGCGGAACAGTCGCGCAAGGCGGCGACCGAGATCGAACGCATGACCAAGTCTATCCAGCAAGGCGTGGCGGCGGCGATCGCCGGTATGGCGACCTGCGTGGAACAGGCCGGCGGCGGTGTGGCATTGACCCATGACGCCGGAGAAGTGATCAACCAGGTCAACATCGGCATGCATGACGTCGTGAAACTGATGCAGGCGTTTACGTCGGTGAAGCAGGGCGACGCGCTGCACTGAGTTTGCCGGGCACCGCCCCTAAAAGCGGGGCGGCGTTTGTCTCTTCCCACCGATCTCTGCGCCGTTGAGCCGCGGTTCAATTTTACCGGCCTATGCTATTCTTAAATATGAACGAACGTTCGTTCATATTTATTCGATGGCGCCAGGCGCCCCCCTTCACCGTTTCGGGAGCTGCCGATGGGAAACCGAGAAAAGATTGTCGACGCTGCGCTGCACAGCTTTACCCATAAGGGATTTCACCAGACCAGCATGCGGGATATCGCCCAGGCGGCGGGCGTCAGCGTGGGCAACCTCTATAACCATTTTTCCGGCAAGGAGGCGCTGATCGGCGAGATCGCGCTGCTGGAAAACGGCGTATTCGCCGAGTTCGCCGCCGCATTGCTGGCCGAGAAAAAGCGGCCGAAACAGGCGCTGTCGGCTTTTTTCACCGCCTATCACGCTTTTGTCGCCGAACCGGACAATGTGCAACTGTCGGCGGAAATTGTGGCTGAAGTGGCGCGCAACCCGGCATTGGCCGAGCCGTTCAGCGCCAACCAGCGGCAGTTGATTGAGGCGCTGGCGACGACGATCGCCGAGGCTCAGCAAATCGGCGAGATCGCGCCGGCGATAGCGCCCTTGCCGCTCGCGCAGCTGGTGCTGGACGTGATCGAAAGCCAGGCCTGGCGGCAGGCTATCTTCGCGTCGCCTTCGCCGGAGGCGATCACGCCGGTGCGGCTGTTGGAGCAACTGCTCTACCGCCAACTCTAGTCGAGGTTGATATGTTGCACATTGAGCCTTATCGCGACGCTGACCGTCTGCAAACGGCGGCGTTGATCTACGCCGCGTTCTGCGACAAATTCCAGCGCGCGCGCCATCTGAGCGCCCGCCTTCAGTGGCGTCTGTTCTATCGGCTGTGGAGTTGGAAGCAAAGCGGCAGCCGGGAGCGCAGCTTCGTGGTGAAACAGGATGAACAGGTGGTGGCGGCCTTTGCCCTGAATGCCATCGATGGCGAGAACCGCGCCGGGCTGCGTCCGCGCGCCTTGCCGATTTGGCGGCTGTGTCGCCGCTATGGCTGGCTGAACGTTTGGCGCATGTATCTGCAAATTGCGGTGTTGCAGCACACCCCGGCGGCCGATGAGCTGTATCTTTCCTACCTGGCGGTGGCCGAGAGTCAGCGCGGCAAAGGGGTGGGCAGGCGACTGCTGCAGTGGATGAATGACTACGCCGCCGAACAAGGCGCAGGCCGGCGCCTGAGCCTGCACGTCAGCCGGCGCAACGTCGATGCGCAGCGTCTGTATCAGCGCTGCGGTTTTCAGGTGCGGCGCGAAGAACATTACGCCTCGCTGGGCTTGCTGTTCGGCCAGGCCGACTGGGTGTTGATGGAGAAACGCAGCGGGGAGGCGACGTGCGCAGAATAGGGCTGTTCATCGTGGCGCTGCTCCTGCCGGCGCTCGGCTGGGTGATTTACGTCAACGACTTTCGCTTTGTCACCGAACCGGTGGTGGTGACCGCCGGCGGCAATCGGCTGACCGGCACGCTGGTGCTGCCGGAGCATGCGCCGGTGAAGCCCGGCGTGGTGGTGTTCGTGCACGGCGATGGGCCGGCCAACGCCAGCCGCGACGAAGGCTATTACGGCATTTGGGAGACGATGGCGCAGCAGGGCTATGCGGTTTTAGCCTTCGATAAGCCGGGCGTGGGCGGCTCCGGCGGCAACTGGCTGCATCAGACCATGGCGGATCGCGCGCGGGAAACCGCCGATATCATCGACTGGGCCCGGCAGGACGGGCGCTTCGATGCGCGCTGCGTGGGGCTGTGGGGCACCAGCCAGGCGGGGTGGGTGATGCCGGAGGTGGCGCGTTTGCGCCCCGACATCGCGTTTACGCTGGCGGTGGCGCCGGCGATCAACTGGCTGCGGCAGGGGCGCTACAACACCCGGGCGGCGATGGCGGCGGCAGGGGACGATGAAGCGTCGATCGCCGCGCGCGAGGCGCACTGGCGCCACATCCAAACGCTGCTCGAACAGCCGGACGGCTACGAACAGTACCGCCGTGAGTTTGGCGCCGCCGCTGCATTGAGCGCCGACCGCTGGCGCTTTATTCGCGCCAACATGGCCAGCGACGCGACGGCGGGATTGCGGTATTTCGTCACGCCGGTACACCTGATCCTGGGTGGGCGCGACGTCAACGTGGACGCGGACGAAACCGAGCGCGTGTATCGGCAAACGATCCCGGCCTCGCTGCTGACGGTGACGCGCATCGACGAGGCCGATCATGTGATGGTCAAGCCGCTGTACGCGCGCCATCCGTGGCTGATCAACGTGGTGGGCCTGTTTGCCCCGCGCTCGGTGCAATACGATGCCTACCGGCAGGACGTGGCGGCCTTCCTGGCCGCTCAGCCCTGCGGGCGCGGGCGCTAACCTCAGATCGCCGCGGGCGGCGCCTGCTCGTCATGCGACTGCGGCGCGCGGGAAATCTGCATCGCCTGCTGCGGCATGCCGATGCCGGCCCGATCGAAATGGATTTTCACCAGCCGGTCGAGGGCGTATTGCACCACCCACTGTTTCAGCGCCTGCGTGCGCACCGTCACGCGGGTGGTGAACGAGCGATCGCCCAGCGCCACCACGCCGTTGAAGACCGGCTCGCCAATCAGGAAATGCTTCACCTGTTCATCCTGCTTCAGCGCCTCGATGGCCTGATGCAGCACCTCATTGACCCGATCGATGTCCTCGTCGCGGCTGACGGTGTAATTGGCGCGGTATACCCCGAACTCACGCGCATAGTTGGCCAGCGTGGTGATCGAAGAGTACGGCACGATGTGATAGACGCCGTAGTCGTCGCGCAGGCCGATCGAGCGGATGGTCATGCGCTCCACGGTGCCGGTAATGCCGCTGACGGTCACGTATTCGCCAGTGTTCATGCCGTTTTCAAACTGGATGAACACGCCGGTGATCACGTCTTTCACCAGCGTCTGGGCACCGAAGCTGATGGCCAGCCCCAGCGCGCCGGCGCCCGCCAGCAGCGGCGCGATGTTCAGCCCGACCTGCGACAGCACGATCATCACGGTGATGGTGCTGATAACGATAGCCAACACGTTGCGAAACAGCGTCAGCAGCGTGCGTTCGCGCGCGCTCGGCCGCACGCCGTTGCTCAGCTCCAGCGCCAGGCGGTGCTCGATGATGCTGGCCATCAGCGTCCAGCTGAACACGGCGATCAACAGGATCAGCAGAATATGCACCAGCCCGCCGAGCGTCCGCTGGCCATTTTCGCTGCCCGCCCATTGATACAGGTTGATCAGATGCCAGGCATCGAGCAGAAACAGGGTCACTGCCAGCACCACCATTACCCGCAGTATCTTCAACCCGTTGGGGATGTAGGAGTTGATGCGCCGTTCAAGCATCGGATAGCGCAGATTGACGTCGGTCGGCAGCGAAATGCGACGGAAAATCCAGCGGGTCAGCATGCCGGACAGCAGAGCGCCGACACCGACCACCAGCAGGCTTTTTACCGTGGCGCTCATCATAAAGCGCAGGCTGTTGCCGATGTCGAACTGGGACAGCACGAACAACACCAGAAAATAGGCGATCGCCAACAGATGCCAGACATGCCCCAGCCCGCGCAGGATCACGCTGAAAAACGCCATCGACCGTTCGGCCAGCAGGTTGATCTGTTGCTGTATCGGTTTGCGGTTGTGCAGGATCAGCCAAATGGCGTACAGCGTCAGCGCCAGCATCACCACCAGGTTGACGGCGGCGGCGGCCGAATAGCTGATCTGGACCGCCACCACCGGCACCACCACCATCAGGCCATAGCCGATCAGGCCGCTGAGCCAGGCGAGGCGGGTGTTCCAATAGCGCGCGCTCCGATCGCTGAAGGGGAATGGGCGCAGATAGTCGAAGCGGGGGGCGAAAATCAGCCGCAGCACCGCCTTGAAAAATTCAATCACCGCGAAGGCGCTGAGAAACAGGGTCTGCAGCCGCAGGATGGTGGCGCTGTCGGCGTGGACGTGGCGGGCAAACAGGTTGCCTGCCGCCAGCGCCAGCAGCAGCACTAGCAGATCGATGGCGAAAGCGCCGAGAATGGCGGCGGGGCGCTTATACCACGGGCCGCGCTGCAGCCTGGCGTTGTGCCCCCAACTGCCCATGCGCTTGTACAGCGGCGCGATCAGCCGCCGGATCAGGTGGAACAGCGCAAAGGTGACCGCCACCGTCAGCAGAAAGTAGCCCAGCGCGCGGAAAAAGCCGGCGGGATTGAAAACGCGCTTCGGGCCGGAATCGATCAGCTTTTGCAGCGCGCCGAGCTTCTGGTTAAAGGTGCCGATGCCTTCCTGCGCCAGCGAGTTCAGGCTGTCGCTCAGCGTAGCGGGCGTCGATGCCTCCGGCGTTGCCGGCGCGGCGGCGGGGGCGTCGCCGGCGGTCTGTTTCAGGTGGTTAATGAGTTCCGCGCGCGCTTTGTCGTCTTGCAGCAGCTCAGCCAGCGCGGCGTAGGCGGCTTTCTGCTGCTCGCTCTTGTCGGCGGGCGCGGGCGGCGCATTTTGCGCCAGCGCCGGTGGTGCGAAGACGTTCAGGGTCAACAGCAGCAGCAGGAAAAGCAGGTGTTCTCGCAGATGAGAACCTCGTCGGGAGTCTGCGTTTGGCGGCATGGTTCCTCTCTTTGGCGTTCTGTGATCGGCGGATGTAAAAGCAATACGATGAAAAACAATCAATATAGTAGGAAAGGTGGCGCGACGGGGCGTGGGAGAGCGTGCGGAATGAAAGCGGCGGGCGCGTGGTGCGCCCGCCGTTAAACCGCCAGGATCAGGACACGTGCTGCAGGAACTCCTGCAGACGCGGGCTTGGCGGATGGTTGATCAGATCGTGCGGGTTGCCGTCTTCGGCAATCCGGCCCTTATCGATAAAGATCAGGCGCGACGCCACTTTTTCGGCAAAGCCGACTTCATGGGTAACGATGACCATCGTCATGCCTTCCTCGGCCAGATCTTGCATCACCTTAAGCACTTCGTGGCGCAGCTCCGGATCGAGCGCGGAGGTCGGCTCGTCGAACAGCATCATTTTCGGCTTCACCGCCAGCGCGCGCGCAATGGCCACGCGCTGCTGCTGGCCACCCGACAGTTCGGACGGATAGTGGTGGGCACGTTCCGCCAGACCGACCTTGGCCAGCAGCTCGCGCGCCAGCTTTTCCGCATCGGACTTCTTCGCGCCGCGCACGCGGATCGGGCCGAAGGCGACGTTTTCCAGCGCCGTCAGGTGCGGGAACAGGTAGAACTGCTGGAATACCATACCGGCTTCCTGGCGGATCAACCGATCGTCCACTTTCGGATCGTTGGCTTTCAGGCCATCGACGATCAGATCGCCGCTGGTCACCTCTTCCAGCTTGTTGATGCAGCGCAGCAGGGTGGATTTGCCGGAGCCGGACGGCCCGATGATCACCACCACTTCGCCTTTGTCGATCTTCAAATCGATGTTGTGCAGCACCTGGGTTTGGCCAAAATGCTTGGAGACGTTTTTAAATTCAATCACAGGATTTTCATCCTTCTTTCCAGACGACGCAGCACGAAGCTCAGCACCAGAGTAATAATCAGGTAGATAACCGCCACGGCGCTCCAGATTTCCAGCGCGCGGAAGTTACCGGCAATAATTTCCTGACCCTGACGGGTCAGCTCCGCCACGCCGATCACGATGAACAGCGAGGTATCTTTGATGCTGATGATCCACTGGTTGCCCAGCGGCGGCAGCATGCGGCGCAGCGCCAGCGGCATAATGACGTAGCGGATGGTTTCGCGGCGCGACAGGCCGAGCGCCAGCCCGGCTTCGCGGAAACCGTTATGGATAGACAGCACCGCGCCGCGGGTGATTTCCGCGATGTAGGCGCCGGAGTTGATCATGATGGTCACCACCGCCGCGGTGAACGGATCGATGCGCAAATCGGTGAACGCCATCGGCAGGGCGAAGTAGATGAACATCACCTGCACCACGATCGGCGTGCCGCGGATCACTTCGATAAACACCAACGCGATGTGGTTGGCGATCCATCCGCCGTAGGTGCGGGCAAAGCCGGCGACGAGGCCGATGATCAGGCCGCCAATCAGACCGAGGACCGAAATCCACAGGGTCATTTTGGCGCCCTCTAACAAGATAGGAATGGCGGGCCAGATGGCGCTCCAGTCGAACTGCATGATATTTCTCCCGGTGATCCCAAACGTGGGTATCAGATACAACGAAGCGCAGGGGGTTAAGCGACCCCCTGTGCTTAAGTTAATAGCGTGCCAAGTTCACCGCTTACTTAGGTTCGGTGCCGAACCACTTCTTGTAGATTTCGTTATAGGTGCCGTTCTCGCGCAGGGTTTTCAGCGCGCCGTTCACCTTCTCGCGCAGCGCATCGCTGCCTTTAGGGAAGGCGATGCCATACTGCTGCGCTTCCAGCGAATCGCCGACGGTTTTGAACTTGCCGGCGCCGGCCGTCTTGATGAAGTATAAGATGTTTGGCGTGTCGTGCAGCACCGCGTCGGCGCGCTTGGTGCCCAGTTCCATATAAGCGTTGTCAATGTTCGGGAACTGACGCAGATCCTTGGTTTTGATGTGCTGCTTGGCGTAATCCACCGAGCCGGTGCCGCTCTTCACCGCCACCACTTTACCATTCAGATCGTCGATGCCTTTCACGCTGTTGTTGTCGGCATTGACCATGACCAGCAGGCCGCTCTTGTAGTAACCGTCCGAGAAGTCGATGGCTTTCTTGCGCTCATCGGTGATGGTTATGCCGGCCAGCGCCAGATCGACGTTTTTGGTCTGCAGCGCCGGAATGATGCCGCCGAAGTCCATCGGTTTCAGGGTGTAGTCCAGCTTCAGTTCTTTGGCGACGGCGGCCCACAGGTCGATGTCGAAGCCGACATATTTGTCGCCTTGCTTGAACTCAAAAGGAACGAAAGCGGTGTCGGTGGCGACCACCAGTTTGTCTGCTGCGTGGGAACTTACGGCAAAGGCCAGGGAGAGTGCGGCCAGGGAGACTTTAAAAATCGACTTCATGAGAGGAATTCCTGTACAGGTTGCGGATTACCCATTTTTTATATTGCAGTTGGTGCCATGAAAAAATCGTGCCATGTTTTCAACTACTATAAAAACAAAGAGTTACTGTGTGATGTTGTGCCGTGACGGCGAATAGTTATGGTTGTGCACCACAATGAGGCACCGAAATGGTGCGTAAGAATTATCTTGGTGCACGAGGCTATCATTAACCAAATTTTGGCTGTGAAACAACCGTTCTTTAACGTTTTTGCTTCAATATTGATAACTAACTCTAACTTTCATGATGCACTGACGGTGCAAGCGTGACTGCGAGAGGGGAAAAAGGGGAGCAGATGATAATGCTAGCGCAACTGGCTGTCTTTGCTGCCGCGCCGGTTGTACAGGCTGGTGGCCGCGTGTTTTTTGTCTTGTTCGGCCTGGCAGGCGACGCAAAAACGCACCCCCTTCAGCGCCTGGCGGCGCGCCTCGGGGATCGGTTCTCCGCATTCCTGGCAATAGCGTTCGCTCTCGCCATGCCCGAGCGCATCACGCGCGCGCTGCACCGCATCGTCGACGGTGGAATCAATTTGATCTTGTACGGCGCCGTCCGCCGCCCAGCCGCTGGCCATCATCACCTCCTGACAAGGGAAACCTACCGTTTAATATGGGCCGTTTTTTGCACAATTCAACGGCCGCACAAAAGAAAACAGGCCGGGCGAAGCCCAGCCTGTTCTGCCCGGCACGACGGGCGGTCTGCAACGCGTTGCGGCGTTATTCGATGTTGGATTCGATGAACCACAGGAACTTGTCCAGATCGCGCGAGGCGGCGGTGAACATATCGGCGGTGTCTTCGTCTTCCACTTCGGTAATGGCTTTACGGATGTCGTTCGCTACCGCGCCATAGCGATCGGCCAGCGCTTTCAGGTGTTCTTGCACGCTGTGGATATTGGTCGGATAGCTTTTCAGCGGCGTGCGATCGTTCACCACCTGTACGGTGCCCAGCGCCACGCCGCCCAGCTGCACCACGCGCTCGGCGAAGGTGTCCTGGTGCTCGATGATGGCGGTGCGGAAGCCGTCCAGCATTTCATGAACCGCGATAAAGTTCGCGCCACGCATGTTCCAGTGCGCCTGTTTGGTGATCAACGAAAGATCGATGAATTGCACGACCTGGTGGTTCAGCGCCTTGATGGCGGCCAGTTTGATTTTTTCGTCCAGATCGTTACGGGTATACAGCAGATCAGAAGATTTCGTTTTCACCAGTTTAGCGGTACTCATATCAGATATCCTCTTGATTAGTCGTTGTCCTATTTCGTTACGGGATCAATTATAGCAGGGCTGTTTATTTTTGCCGGACGAAAATGGCTATTGTACAAATAGGGTTAGCCTACGGATAATGGGTCTGGTTGAATTTTTATTTAATGCAATAGCATGAAAAATATAATTATTTGTCATTTACTGATTTGTTATTTATGGCTGTGAAAATTTACCTTGGTTATTTTATTTTTTCGCCTGCGGGTTTCGGCTAAATATCCGCTTTGTTATCGTGGTGTTAATTTCTCATCCATTCATATTGATAGCGGTAATTGATGCCGCTACAGTAGGGTAATTATCCTCTCTCTTTATAGGGCGAATAATGAAAATTAACGTCGTCGGCACCAGCGGCAGCGGTAAAAGCACCCTGGCGCGTCAACTGGCGGAACGGCTTGGCGTGCCCTATATCGAGATGGACAGGCTGTATTGGCGGCCTGAATGGCAGGGAACGCCCGATGATGAGTTCCTGGCGCGGCTTGAACAGACGCTGGCCGAAGCGGGGGATGGCTGGGTGCTGGACGGCAATTACAGCCGCACGCAGCCGGTCAAGTGGCGCGAGGTCGATTATATTCTGTGGCTGGACTATGGTTTCGGCCGCACGTTGTGGCAGGCCGTGCGCCGCGCGTGCCGACGCGCGGCCGGCAAAAGCGAGCTGTGGCCGGGCACCGGCAATCGGGAAAGCTTCCGCCGTTCTTTCTTCAGCCGCGAGTCGATCGTGCTTTGGACGATCCGCACTTACTCGAAGAACCGGCGAAAATACCTGGCGGAGATGGCTCGTCCCGACGCCGGGCGCCGTTTCGTGCGCCTGCGTTCACCCCGCCAGGCCGCCGATTTTCTACGGGCGCTGCTGCAGGTTCACAGCAGCAGACGGTGATGGATCCTCACCACCGCTTTCTTGATGTGCTGCGGCCGCTGCCACACGCAGCCGGTCTTGTGCGGTTCCATCTGGAAAAAGAGGGCGAACATGCCGTGCGTCATGTGCAGCGTTTGCGGGTGGCGTTTGATGTCCAGCAGCAGCAGATCGCTATTCTCCGTGTGGGGTTGTTCGCGATGCCCATTGCCCGCCAGGCCGTATTCGATGCGCTCTTCACCGCTGATCAGCAGATGCAGCGCGATGTATTCCTGATGCATTTCGGCGCGCTTTTCCGCCGCCGGCGCGGTGGTCAGCGTCATCACGTCCATAAAGATGTTGTCGCCGTCGATCGGGTGATGCCCCAGCGCCAGTTCTGGCAGGTCGCATCGGCGCAATTCGGTCAGGGTTGAAACCAGCGCCGGCGCGAGTCCGCGGCCGAAGCGTGGGTTGAACAGGCTGTTGTGAATCACTGTTATTCTCCATGTGAGCGAAAGTCCAAAGAGCCTGCGATACAGGCTAAGGGGAAGTATGTCGACTTGTCACGAGGAAAACAGTTAACCCGCCTGCATTCCGACGTTGCGGTCTGCAGGCGAGTCGGGTCATCAGGAAAGGCTTTCGAGGCGAGGTTTGGGGCGAATGGTGAGGGCGGAGCCCATGGAGGCGGCGATGATCGCCGCCAGCGCCAGCCATTGCACGCCGCTCAGGTGTTCGCCGAGGAACAGCATGCCGGATAACGCCGCCATCGCCGGTTCCAGGCTCATCAAGGTGCCGAAGGTGCGCGCCGGAATTTTGGGCAGCGCGATGATCTCCAGCGAATAAGGCAGCGCGGTGGAGAGGATCGCCACCGCCAGCGCTATCGGCAGAATCTCAACGTTGAACAGCACGCTGCCGGTTTGCCAGGCGCCGATCGGGCAGAACACCAACGCGGCGATCAGCGAGCCGAGCGCCACCGTGCCGGGGCCGTGATCGCCGCCGGCCTTCTGGCCGAAGATGATATACACCGCCCAGCAGGCGCCGGCGCCGAGTGCGCAGGCGGCACCCAACGGGTCGATTCCGCCTACGTCGTGACCAAGCGGCAGCAGGAACCACAGCCCGGCGATCGCCAACGCCACCCAAAGGAAGTCAATCGGCCGCCGCGACGAGAACATGGCCACCGCCAGCGGGCCGGTAAACTCCAGCGCCACGGCGATGCCGAGCGGCACGGTGCGCAACGACAGGTAGAACAGGTAGTTCATCGCGCCGAGCGACAGGCCGTAAATCAACAGCGGCAAGCGGCTGCCGGCGGCGATGCGCATGCGCCACGGGCGGAAGATGATGAACAGAATCAGGGTGCCGATGAAAAGACGCAGCGTCGTGATGCCTTCCGCGCCCACGATCGGGAACAGGCTTTTGGCCAACGAAGCGCCGCTCTGGATCGACACCATGGCGATGATTAACAGACAAATGGGCAGCAGCGCGGAGGGCGCTCTGCCGGCAGTAGATAACGACATCCTTAATGGGCCTTTTATGCGCCGTTCTTCAGCCTTGAGAAAACGGTCAAAACAGGGATGCGAGCAGTGTAAATGAAATGACGAAAATCTGTCTGAGAAAAGCGCGCATCGCGGTGAAATCCGCCGATCCTCGGATGAGATGTGGCGGATTTGGTCAAAAAATGCGCTTTTTCTTAAGAATTATCTGGATATTAAATAGGTGATTTTTGTCACAGAAAGTCGTAGAATACGGCCGAAAATAGAGCGAAAAGAAGAAGATACACTGTTCTTGAAATCTTCTGTTACACGATATAAAGCATTAGACACTCATTTCAAGGCAGAGTTTCACGCTAATTTTTGTTATATTTTCAAAGCATGAACAAATGGATGTACTTAATAATAAAACGCGTTTGAGGTGGTTATGAAAAAAATTGCATGTCTTTCCGCAGTAGCAGCTTGCGTATTAGCAGTTAGCGCAGGTACCGCATTCGCTGGTCAGAGCACCGTATCCGCTGGCTATGCGCAGGGTGATTTCCAAGGCGTTGCTAACAAAGCCGACGGTTTCAACCTGAAATACCGTTACGAGTTCGACAACAACCCACTGGGCGTAATCGGTTCCTTTACCCACCTGGAAAAGGACGGTTCTCAGGACGGTTTCTATAACAAAGCTCAGTACAACTCTATCTCTGCCGGTCCAGCATACCGCATCAATGACTGGGCGAGCATCTACGGTCTGGTTGGCCTGGGTTACGGTAAATTCACTACCAACGCTCAGAACGGCACTTCTCGTCACGACACCGCTGACTACGGCTTCACCTACGGCGCCGGTCTGCAGTTCAACCCAATCGAGAACGTTGCCCTGGATGTCGGTTACGAGCAGAACCGCATTCGCAGCGTTGACGTTGGCACCTGGAACGTTGGCGTAGGCTACCGCTTCTAAGTGTGTTCGTGCCTGCGGGCATGAACCTGCGGCCTTGTTTGCCGCACCCATAAAAAATCCGCCTCCGGGCGGATTTTTTTTATCTGTCATTCACCGCCGCGCCCCGTCGGCTGCGTCGAAAAGCGCGCACTGCGGGCATCGCGCTCATAGCCTTGCGGCTCGGTCAACAACCCGTACAGCTCGGGGCGCCGCCCGTAGATCCAGCGGCGACCGGTGCTGAGCGGGATCAGCGTCAGATCGAGCTCGGCGCTGACCATCCGGTCTTCCGCCGCCCAGGTCTCCGCCACGATCCGGCCGTAAGGATCGAGGATCATCGCGTTGCCGGTGCGTATTTCATCGTCATCTCGGCCCACGCCGTTGCTGAACAGCAAGAACAGCCCGTTGTCGTGAGCGCGCGACGGCAGCCAGCGCATCAGCCAGCCGCGGCCGTGTTCGCCGCGAAAGGCGGCTTCTATCGCCTGCGGATCTTCCGCGCGCCGCTGCCACAGCGCCTGCGGGATCGGCTTCATGCCGTGCGGGCTGCGCGAATGGGTGCCGCCGGTCTGGTGCGGGGCGATCAGCACCTCCGCGCCCAGCAGCGCCGTTGCGCGCACATTCTCCACCAGATTATTGTCCCAGCAGATCAAGACGCCCACGCGTACGCCCCAGGGGGTATCGAACACCGTATAGCGGTCGCCGCTGGCGATAGCCGGGTGCTCGAAGGCGTGCAGTTTGCGGTGCACATGCAGTTCGCCGTCCGGCAGACAAACGGCATAGGCGTTGTAACATCGGCCGTCATCGCCCAGCTCGATCAGCCCGACGCCAATCGCCATGTTGTAACGCTCAGCCAGCGGGCGAATGCGCGCCAGCGAAGGGCTGCTCACGATCGGCTCCGCCAGCGCCCGCACTTCGGCGTCGGACAGATGGCGCACGTGCCAATAGCCGGTAACGCACATTTCCGGGAAGGCCAACAGTTGTATCTGTTGTTCGGCCGCTTCCGCGATAAAGCGTTCCATGGTCGACAGGTTGTAATTCTTGTCATTGGCGCGATGCTGAAATTGCACCGTGGCGGCGCGTAATGAGGTGGTCATGGGATTTCTCCGGTTGGGGTCTGCATTGATTACAGCAGGCGAATTGATTACTGTATAATCAATTAAATTCCTTATTTGATAACCTAACGGAATGGATATAAAACAACTGCGCGCCCTGGTGGCGCTGGCGGAGCAGGGCAACTATCGGCAGGCGGCGAGCCTGCTGTGCATCAGCCAACCGGCGCTGAGCAAGCAAATTCAGGCGCTGGAAGCCCAGCTTGACGTTCGGCTGTTCGAGCGCGGCCGACAAGGGGCGGTGCTCACTGCCGGCGGGCGGCGGCTTTACCCGGAGGCGCAGGCGCTGGTGGAGCAGTATCAGCAGTTTCAGCGGCGCGCGCGGCGGGTGGCGCTCGGGGAAGCGGGGCGGCTGGCGCTGGGGTTTGGCCTGTCCAGTTTTCATCTGGCGCCGCAGTTGGTGGCCGCCTTTCGCCAACGGTTTCCCGAGGTGGCGATTGGTCTCGAAGATCTGCCGTCGGAGCGGCAGTATCAGCTGTTGCTGCAGGGAGAGTTGCAGGCGGGGTTCGTGCGCTTGCCGGTCAATACGCCACTGTGCGGCGTCGCGTTGTTGAGCGATCGGTTGGTGCTGGCTGCGCCGGGCGCGCTGGCGCTGCGCGCCGACGATTTGATGACGCGTTTCAATCAGTTGCCGCTGTTGCAATTGACCCCTAAACGCGGGCGCGGGCTGAGCGATCAGTCGCTGCGGTTTATCGCCGCTCACCGGTTGACGCCGAACGTAGTGCAGCAGGCCGGCGACATCCAGACGCTGTTGGCGCTGGTCGCCGCCGGCGTCGGCGTCGCGCTGTTGCCGCACAGCATCACGCATATCGCGCCGGCCGGCATCGACATTTTACCGCTGAGCGGCGAGGAGACGGAGTGGCAGGTCGGTATCGCCTGGGCTCCGCAGCGCGCCGACGCGCTGCGGGACAACTTCATTCAGACGGCGTTGGCGGTGCAACGCGCTTAGGCATTCAAAGCGGGCAGTGCATCACCACGATCGGGTTTTGATGGTACTCGCTGCGGTGGCTTTCGCTGAAGCCGACCTTTTTCGCCAACGCCAGCGAAGCCTGGTTTTCAGGCGAGATGATGCAGATGGTTTTTTCCCCCGGCAGGTGCGTTTTCCCCCAGGCCAGCGCCGCCCGCAGCGCCTCGGTGGCATAGCCTTTGCCGTGCGCCGAACTCACCAGCGTCCAGCCCATCTCCGGCGCATCGAGCGGCGGGGTGATGTCGCGCAGGAAGTTGGAGAAGCCGATGCTGCCGAGATACTCGCCGCTCTGCTTGTCACGCACCGCCCAATACCCGTATCCCAACAGCGCCCAGTGGCCAACGTAGCGCATCAGGCGTCCCCAGGAGTCTTCCCGGTCGCGCGGGGTGCCGCCGATATAGCGCACCACCAGCGGGTCGGCCCACAGCGCGGCCAGCGAGTCGAAGTCGTCCAGCGTGTGCGCGTCCAGCCGCAGGCGTTCGGTGATAAGCGTTGGCGCGGTGTTGATTACGGTCATGTTGCTGCTCCTGCACAGGGGGAAAGGCGATGAAAAACAACGGCGTTCAGTATGCCAGAGAAATCACGCCGCCAGCCACAACAGCCAGGTGAACAGGAAGCCGCTCAGGCCGAGCAGGGTGGTCAGCACCGTCCAGGTCTTCAGGCCATCGGCCACCGACAGCCCCAGATAGCGCGTGACGATCCAAAAACCGGAGTCGTTGACGTGCGAAAGCCCGAGCCCGCCGAAACAGGTCGCCAGCGTTACCAGCACCAGCTGCAGCTGGTTCAAGCCGCTGACCGCTTCCGACAACAGGCCGCCGGTGGTCAGGATCGCCACGGTGGCGGAACCCTGCGAGGCGCGCAGCGCCAGCGAAATGATAAAGGCGGCGGGCACCAGCGGCAGGCCGATGGTCGTCAGCACCTCCGCCAGCGCCTTGCCGACGCCGGATTCCACCAGCACCTTGCCGAACACGCCGCCCGCGCCGGTCACCAGGATCACCACCGCGGCGGTCGGCAGCGCTGCCCCCATCACGTCGCCGGCATGCTGCAGGCTCCAGCCGCGGCGCAGCGCCAGGAAGTAGAAGGCCAGCAGCAGGGCGATCATCAGCGCCACCGCCGGCGAGCCCAGCAGCGACAGCGCATCGCGCAGCGCCGAGCCGGCCGGCAGCAGGGTGGCGGAGACGGTGCCGAGCATGATGATGGCGATCGGGATGACGATCAGCGCCGCCACCAGGCCAGCGCCGGGCGGGTTGATGCGATCGCTGAGCGGCGCGTGATCTTCCGGACGCGGTTCCGGCGCCGCCAGCTGCAGCTGTTCCAGCACCTCTATCGATAACGGATAGGTTTTGCGGTTGAGGTAGTTGGCGGCGAAATAGCCGATAACGCCGACCGGAATACAGATCGCGAGGCCGATAATGGTCAGCCAGCCGATGTCGGCGTTGAGCAAGCCGGCGGCGGCGACCGGGCCGGGGTGCGGCGGCAGCGCGACGTGTACCGTCAACATCACGCCGGCCATCGGCAGGCCGAACTTGAGCGGCGACACTTTGGCGACCTTGGCGAAGCCATAGATAATCGGCGCCAGAATGATAAAGCCGACGTCGAAGAACACCGGAATGCCGAGAATAAACGCGGCGAGGGTCAGCGCCGCGACGGTATGTTTCGGCCCCAGACCCTGGCTGAAACGCTGCGCCAGCGACTCGGCGCCGCCCGATTGTTCGATCATGCGACCGAGCATCGCCCCCAGACCGATGATGATGGTCACCGAGCCGAGCACGCCGCCCATTCCGGCGGTCATCACTTTCATCACTTCGCCGGTCGGAATGCCGCTGGCCAGCGCCACCAGCAAACTGACCACCAACAGCGCGACGAAGGGCTGCACCTTCGCCTTAATCACCATCAATAACAGCAGCACCACGCCGAGTACGGCAATCAGCAACAGCAGAGAGGTAGACATGAAAAAAGCCTTTCGTTGGGTAAGCGTTGGGCACCGCGATCGCCGCGTGGCGATACGGGTGCGTTTCATTGTTATAAAATCGATTTCCTGGTGTCGGCGTGCGGCTTTAGCGGTAAGGCTTCAGCCAGCCGAGCCCGGCGGCGGTGTCGCCGCGCGGGCGGTATTCGCAACCGATCCAGCCCTGATAGCCGAGCGCATCCAGCTTGTCGAACAGCCACGGATAATTCAGTTCGCCCTCGTCGGGCTCATGGCGATCCGGCACCGAGGCTATCTGGATATGCGCGTAGCGCCCGGCCAGCGTCTCCAGCAGCCCGCTGATATTGCCGTCCACCAACTGCGCGTGGAAAAAATCGAACTGGATGAACACGTTCGGTCTCTCGATCGCCGCCACCGCTTCCGCCGCCTGATGCTGACTGGCGAACAGGTAGTCGGGTTTGACCGGCGGGCTGAGCGCCTCGATCAGCACCTTGACGCCGTGCGGCGCAAAAGCGTCGGCGGCATAGCGCGCATTGGCGATAAAGGTGTCGAGATAACGCCGTCGATCCGCGCCCGCGGGCAGCACGCCGGCCATCAGGTGCACGCAGGGGCAGGAAAGGGCGATGGCGTAGGCCAGCGCGCGATCGATATCGGCGCGCGCATCCCGCTCGCGGCCCGGCAGCGCCGCCAGCCCCCATTCGCCGGCGGCGGCATCGCCGGGCGCGGTGTTGAACAGTACCTGTTGCAGGCCATTTTCGCGCAGTTTTTCGGCCAACAGATCGGCGGGATACTCGTAAGGGAACAGGAATTCCACCGCGCTGAAGCCCTGTGCGGCAGCGGCGGCAAAGCGATCGAGGAACGGCACCTCGGTAAACATCATCGACAAATTGGCGGCAAATTTAGGCATGGTTCAGCTCCGTAATTCGGCAATTTCATCAGCGGTCAAATAGCGGATCGGACGATCGCCGAGGGTGAAGATCAGCCGCGCCGCATCTTCCATCTCTTCGGTATTGTCCGCTGCCGCTCGCAGGTCTTTACCCGTCACCACCGGGCCGTGGTTGGCCAGTAAAAAGGCGCGGTGGGTCGGCGCCAGGCGGGCCAGATCCTGCGCCAGCCTTTCGTCGCCGGGGCGATAGTAGGGCACCACCGGCACCTTGCCGACGCGCATCACCACATAGGGGGTGAACGGTTTGATGGCGTTGTCGGCGTCCAGCCCTTGCAGGCAAGAGAGCGCCGTGAGGTAGGTGCAATGCAAGTGCACTACCGCTTTGCATTCCGGGTTGTTCAGATAGAGCGCCCGATGAAAGCTGATCTCTTTCGACGGTTTGTCGCCGGAGAGCCAGTCGCCGTTCAGGCTCACTTTAGACAGGCGATCGGCCTGCAGCTCGCCGAGACAGGAGCCGGTCGGCGTCGCCAGCAGCGCGCCGTCCGGCAGCAACAGCGAGAGGTTGCCGGCGGAGCCGGTGGCGTAGCCGCGTTGGAAAAACGAGGCGCCCAGGCGCACCATTTCTTCACGCGCTTGCTGTTCAATCGTCATGCTCATACCGGGAACTCCGTTTGCGCGCGCACGAAGAAGGCTTCATCGCCAAAATTGCCCGATTTCAGCGCCAGGGAAATCGCCCGATCGCTGGCGCGCACCCAGGGAACGCCGGGGGAAATGCTGGGGCCGATATGGAAGCCGCGAATGCCCAGCGCCTGTGTGACCACGCCGGAGGTTTCGCCGCCGGCGACGATAAAGCGATTGAACCCCAACTGATGCAGTTGCATCACCAGTTCGGCGAACAAGGCTTCCACCGCTTCGCTGGCGGCGGCGCCATGCCGTTGTTGCGTTTGCTGCAACGACTCCGGCGATGCAGTGGCGTAGATCAGCGGGGCTAGCGCTTCTCTTGCATGGCGCTGCGCCCAGTGCGCCAACTCGACGGCGTAGGCGGCGCGCGTCTGGGGATCGAAGCAACGGTCGATATCGATGGCCTGCGCCGCCGCGCGTTCGCGATAGTGCGCCACCTGCCGGTTAGTCATGACGGAGCAGGAGCCAGACAGTACCGCCGCCTTTTCCCCCTGCGGCGCGCCGGCCGCTTCTGCCGTGCGATCGCCGTTCTGCGCCCATTGCCGCGCCAGGCCGATCGCCAGGCCCGAACCGCCGGTCACCAGCTTCATCGTTTTCAACGCTTCACCCTGGGTAAGCAGATGCCGTTCGTTGAGCGTGTCCAGCACCGCGTAGCGCACGCCTTCCTGCGCCAATTGCTGCAGTTTCTCGCTGACTGCCTCGGCGCCGCGATCCATTTCCGCCGCCGTCACCAGCCCACAGCGCCCGGCGGCCTGGGACTCCATCAGGCGAAGCAGGTTGCTGTCGGTCATTGGCGTGACCGGGTGATGACGCATGCCGGACTCAGACAGCAGCTGCTCCCCGACGAACAGGTAGCCCTGATAGACCGTGCGGCCGTTTACCGGAAGCGCCGGGGAAACAACCGTGAAATTTTCCCCCAGGGCGGCGAGCAGGGCGTCGGTCACCGGGCCGATATTGCCTTGTGCGGTGCTGTCGAAGGTGGAGCAGTATTTGAAGTAGAACTGGCGGCAGCCCTGTTTTTGCAGCCAGGCCAGCGCTTGCAACGCCTGTTCGACCGCCTGCTCTGCCGGGCAGGAGCGCGATTTCAGGCTGATGACGACCGCCTGAGCACCGACCGGCGTTTCGTCTTGCGGCACGCCGTTCAACTGCACCGTCGGCAGGCCGTTTTGCACCAAAAAACTGGCGATGTCGGTCGCGCCGGTAAAATCATCCGCGATTACGCCGAGCTGCATCAGAGCGTCTCCTTTTTCTGCGGCAGATCGATGCCGGCAAAGATTTTGATTACCGCGCTGTCATCTTCTTTACCGTAGCCGGCGTTGCTGGCGGCGGTAAACATGGTGAAGGCGGTGGAGGCCAGCGGCAGCGGGAAATGCAGCGCCTTGGCGGTATCCGCCACCAGCCCCAGATCCTTGACGAAGATATCCACCGCCGATTTGGGCGTATAGTCGCCGTCGACCACGTGGCGCATGCGATTTTCGAACATCCAGGAGTTGCCGGCGGCGTGGGTGACGACGTCATACATGACGTCCAGCGGGATGTTGGCGCGGGCGGCCAGCGCCATGGCTTCCGCCCCGGCGGCGATGTGCACCCCGGCCAACAGCTGGTGGATGATTTTTACCGTCGCGCCCAGGCCGATGGTTTCGCCGATGCGGTAAACCTTGCCGGCGATGGCGTCCAGCACGGGTTGCAGGCGCGTGAAGGTGGCGTCGGCGCCGGCGGCCATCACCGTCATCTGGCCTTCTTCCGCCTTGGCCGCCCCGCCGGAAACCGGCGCATCCAGCATCGCCAGGCCGTAGTCCAGCAGCCGTTGCTCGATCTGTTTGGCGTCATCGGCGGAAATGGTCGAAGACACCATCACCGCCGTGCCCGGCTTGAGCTGCGGCGCCAGGCCTTGCTCGCCGAACAGGATTTGCTTCACCTGTGCGGCGTTCACCACCAGCAGCAACACGGCGTCCAGCTCGGCGGCGAAGTCGCAGGCGCTGGGGGCCGTTTGTTTCGCGCCGGCCTGTTGCAGCGCCGCCAGCGCCTGCGGATTGAGATCGGCGCCGTAGGTGGTCAATCCGGCGCGGAGGCATGAACGCGCGGCGCCCATGCCCATCGCCCCCAGCCCGATGACGCAAACGGCATAATTCCCTGGGTGTGTCATACTGCACTCCTGTTAATTTTAGTGATAATTTGTTTTGTTGTGTTAAATGTAAGCGCTTGTCGGCCGATTATCCGCGATCGTTATCACAATAATTAACAATGTGTGAAACGGATTTTTCGTGCGATTTCTGGCCTGAAGCAACATTACTATTATGTTTTTAAATAAGTTTATGTTTTGCCAGCCTAACTGCGCTCGCCGTCACGCCGCGAGAAATTAGGGCTATCGGCGAACGAAAATTGACGTAAAATCACAATTATTATCACCGCAGCAACGAGAGGGAACCGTGATACCTGTAGAACGCCATCAACAAATTCTTGCGCTGGTATCCGAACGCGGCGTCGTCAGCATCGCCGAGCTGACCGAACGGCTGGGGGTGTCGCATATGACGATCCGCCGTGACGTGCAAAAACTGGAAGAACAGGGGGCGGTGCAGTCGGTCTCGGGCGGCGTGCAGGCGCCGGAACGGGTGGCGAGCGAACCTTCTCACCAGACCAAAGAGGGGATGTTCGGCCGGCAGAAAATCGCCATCGGCCGGCTGGCGGCGCGGCAAATTCCCGCCAATAGCTGTATCTATCTGGATGCCGGCACCACCACGCTGGCGCTGGCGAAACAGATCGGAGAACGTGACGATTTGACGGTGGTGACCAACGACTTTGTCATCGCCGGGTTCCTGATAGAGCATAGCCAGTGCCGAATCATCCACACCGGCGGCACTGTGTGCCGGGAAAACCGTTCCTGCGTCGGCGAGGCGGCGGCGCAGGCGCTGCGCGGTCTGTTTATCGATCTGGCGTTCATCTCCGCCTCTTCGTGGAGCATGCGCGGCCTGTCGACGCCGAACGAAGATAAGGTGATGGTGAAGAAGGCCATCGTCGAGGCCAGCCGCCGCCGCATTCTGCTCAGCGATACGTCCAAATACGGCAAAGTCGCCACCTATCTGGCGCTGCCGATCGCCGCCTTTGACGCCATCATTACCGATGAGGGGTTGCCCGCCGCCGCGCGGGAGGCCATTGAGCAAGCGGGGATTGCATTGCTGACGGCGGAAGAAGAAGAATAAGAACGAACCGGAATCAGGATGGAAGTTCGGTATCGATGCTACGTGCGGGCGGTTCACTGGTTTCAACGCCGCCGCGTTCACGCCATTCGCGGCGCCTTTGTTCCCACCACTCTTCGTGGAAGGCTTGCATCTCTTTCAGGCGCTGTTCCTTAACGTGCTGTTGGTAAGTATGGGATGCTATGGGGGCTACGTGGGATTTCGATGACATAGAGGCCGTCCTTTATAAACTCTATTTTGTATAAATAATGCCCTTTGTGCGCGTATTTTTTCAACAAAAAATCATAAATTTTAGCTAATGCTGGCCTTAACGGTGCACTTAAGATGATCCTGGCATGATACTGATAGGCAAACTTGAGAAGAGTTTCCCCGATGCCAACAACGAATAAGCGTTCGCGTTGGAGAAGGGTATAATGCATTGCGGTATAGGTATCGAAAGCTGAGCGCCGATGCCTGTTTACGTCGCTCAACGCCTTAACATCATAAAACTCCAGAGAGAAAGCATTATTGAGGAGAGCAGTGTCCACATACACTGGGGCAAACCAATGGTGCATGTTTTGCCCAATTCTCTTGAAATCCAAATGATAGATGGCCGATTTACCATCACCTTTTCTGACAGCAATCTGATATCTGTATGTGTCTGCTATTCCAGTGTGTGACTCCCTCACATCAATATCCATGATAAAATCCTTTTTACTATTATTTTTCCTATAGTTATCCCCTTTGTGACGAACAGATTATTAACCGCGGCGGAGACGATCCTCCAGCCGCCGATGAAGGTTGTGCGCAGCGCCGCGCAAAACTAAATGCCGCTGAACCAGTTGTAGCCCTGATCTTCCCAATACCCGCCTGGATTGACGTCGCTGACGAAGATGGCGGCGATATGTTTGGCATTTTTGAACCCCAGCTTGGTCGGCACGCGCAGCCGCAGCGGGTAGCCGTAGTCCGCCGGCAGCGCCTTGCCGCCGAAATCCAGCGCCAGGATGGTCTGCGGGTGCAGCGCGGTGGCCATGTCGAGGCTGGCGTAGTAACGATCGGCGCATTTGAAGCCGACGTAACCGGCATTCAGATCCGCGCCGACGTGCTGCAGAAAGGTGCGCAGCGGCACGCCGCCCCATTGGCCAATGGCGCTCCAGCCCTCAATACAGATCAGGCGCGTGATCTGGCTTTGCTGTGGCAGCCGCTGCAGCTGTTCCAGCGTCCAGGGCGCTTTTTTCTCCACTTTCCCCGCGACCTCAAGCCGGTAGCCGGCGAGATCGATCTCGGGGACGTTGTATTCCGGGTAAAATGCGTTAAAGGGGAAAGGGTGGGTGATCTGATCCGGCCGGTAAGTTTGCGCCAACCGCTGGCCGCTGAACAGCCAGGCCTGCACCCGGTCGTTCCAGCGCGACATGGCCCACAGCACCTTATCCACCCGATCGCCGTCTTGCAGATTACACCCGGTCAGCATGGCGATGCCGCCCAGCGTCAGCCCGGAGCGCAACATCAGCCGGCGTTGCAGATTGACCAGCTGCTTTTTTTGGTCCGCTTCCAGCGTCGGCGCGGTTGCCCGCTGTTTTTTCTCATTCATGTTTGCCACCCGTTATCATCGCCCACAGGGTTTTGGGCACGACAGCCACCATAAAGACGTGGATCGCCACAAACAGGCCGATGCCGGCCATGGCGAAGAAATGCACGTAGCGCGCGAAGTCGAAGCCGCCAAACAGCGCGACCAATCCCTGCAGCTGAACCGGTTTCCAAATCGCCAGGCCGGAGAGCACCAGTAATAGGCCGAGCGCCAGTACGCCGAGGTACATCAGTTTCTGAATGGCGTTGTAGCGGCCATGCCGGTGGCGCAGGCGCAGCGTCATCGCCAGCCAGATATCCTGCCGCAGCGCGTCGGCGCGAAGCGGCAACAGATCGCGGCGAAAATGGCCGCTGAACAGGCTCCACAGCAGATAGCAGACGGCGTTGAGCGCCAATAGCCACATCACCGCCAAATGCCAACCAATCGCGCCGCCCAGCCACCCGCCCAGCGTCATCTGCGGCGGAAAGCGGAAGTCGAACAGCGGCGAGGCGTTGTAGATTTCCCAACCACTCATGAACATGCACACCATGGCGAACAGGTTGATCCAATGAGTGATGCGAACCGGCCAGCGATGCACCGGCGGCGACGCGTTGGTCTTCATGGCATTCCTCCAGTTACATCGGCGGCACGGTGCCGTCTTTGCCGGCGGAAATGCGCGTGGCGACGCGCTGACCCTTATCGTCGGCGGCGGAAAACAGCACGATGTGCACGCCCGGTTTAAGCAGGCTCAGATCGCCCGGATCCAGCGTCACGATCGGCACGTCTTCCGGCACGACGACGGTTTTCTGCTGGTTACCGTAAGTAACGGTCAGGGTGCGGCCGTTGGATTTCACCAGTTTGCCGACGGTGCCGTTGGTCATGGTGTCTACTTTGCCGTCGGCGGATTCCCAGGCCGAATGTCCTTCGCCGGTGCCGCGCAGGCTGGCGGCGAACACGTGCACTTCCAGTGCCTTGAGCGTGCCGTCCGGCTGCGGCACGGCGGCGGTGCCGATAAAGCTGTCCGGTTTGATATCGTCCAGCGTGGCTTTGGAAACGCTGAGCACTTTAGTTTGATCGTTCAGCTTGACGCTGAGTGTCTCGCCCTTGCGGTCGGTCAGCTGCAGATTGCCGTCGGCAACCTGCGTGATGGTGCCGCGCAGCGGCGCAATCACCTTGCCCGGCGGTTGGGCGGCGGCGGCCAATCCGCTGGAAAGCAGTAACGTGGACAACAGTAAACCGGCTATACGATGTCGGGTAATCATAACGTTCTCCTGAAATGAGTTTGCCGGTTAAGCATGGTTGACCTACTGGGTCAGCGCCATGGCCGTTTGATGACATTAATGTCATCAAGTTTGTCCGCCGAAGCTGCTAGTATTTTTGCAGACGTAACGAGGTGGCGAGCATGCGAATACTGGTAGTTGAAGACGATATCGGCACAGGGGATTACCTGAAGAAAGGGCTGGGGGAAGCGGGCTATGGCGTCGATTTGGCGCGCAACGGCACCGACGGGCTGTTTCGCGCGTTGGAGCAGGACTACGATGCGATCGTGCTCGATGTCATGCTGCCGGGGCTGGATGGCTGGCAGATCATCGAGGTATTGCGCAAGAAAAGCGACGTGCCGATCCTGTTTCTCACCGCCCGCGATGGCGTGCAGGATCGCATCCACGGTCTGGAGCTGGGCGCGGACGACTATCTTATCAAACCGTTTTCCTTTACCGAGTTGGTGCTGCGTTTGCGCACCTTGCTGCGCCGCGGGCCGGCGCGCGAAGCCGATCATTACGCCATCGCCGATCTGCAGTTGGACGTGTTGCGCCGCCGGGCGGTGCGCCAGGATCAGGTGATCCCGTTGACCAATAAAGAATTCATGCTGCTGCATCTGCTGGTGCGGCGTGAAGGCGAAGTGCTGTCGCGCACGCAGATAGCCTCTCAGGTGTGGGACATGAATTTCGACAGCGACACCAATGTGGTTGACGTGGCCATCAAACGCCTGCGCGCCAAAATCGACCGGCCGTTCGACGTCAAGCTGATCCACAGCGTGCGCGGCATCGGCTATGTTTGCGAGCCGCGCTCGTGAACGCCCGCGCTTCACGTCGGCCGGTGTCGCTGACGCTGCGTACCGCCATGCTGTTCGCGCTGGTGGCCGCCTGCGTGGTGAGCGGGGCGGGCTGGTATCTGTTCGGCGCGATGCGCCAGGAAATGACGCTCCGCAGCGACCTGCAGGTGACCGGGCGCGTAGAGTATTTCCGCCATTTACTGGGGCAGCGCTTTCCTTTGGCGCGCCTGACCGCCAATAACGGCCTGTTCGAAAATATGCTGGGCAATGAACAGGACGTGCTGATTTTCCAAATCCCGGGGCAAAAACCGCTCATCAATGTGAATCCGGCCAGGGTGGCCCTGCCGCCAATCGCGCCGACGCCGCCCGAACAGGCGCAGACGCTGGCCGCCGTGCGCGGCGGGGAAACGGCGCAGGGGGTGCCGCTGCGCGCGGCATCGGCGATGGTGCGTCTGGAAGACGGCAGTTTGCTGCAGATCTCCGCTGCGCACGTCATGGTCAACGAGCAGAAGATGCTGGCGCGTTACCTGTGGCGCATTGTCGCGGCGGTCATTGTGGCTTTCCTGCTGATTGCGCTGCTGGGCTATGGGGTCATGCGCCGGGGATTGAAGCCGCTATGGCGCATGGCGGCGCAGGCGTCGCAGATTGCGCCCAATACATTGTCCACTCGCCTCAGCGAACAGGGGGCGCCGAAGGAGTTGCAGCAGCTGACCCGGTCGTTCAATGCGATGCTCGATCGGTTGAATGAAGGCTATCAGCGGCTGACGCAGTTTTCCGCCGATCTGGCCCATGAGATCCGCACGCCGGTGGGCGCGTTGATGGGCCAGTGTCAGGTGGCGCTGTATCAATCCCGCAGCGTGGAGGAGTACGAAATCCTATTGTCGAACAATATGGATGAGCTGGAGCGTATTTCGCGCATGGTGGAAAACATCCTGTTTCTGGCGCGCGCCGGTGAGGCGCAGTCTGCGCTGAACTACAGTCATCTGGAGGTGGCGACCGAGCTGCGGCGGGTGGCGGATTACTTCGAAGGGCTGGCGGAAGAACGCGGCATCGCGCTGAGCTGCGAAGGGGAAGGCGAGCTGAAGGCGGACGCGATGTTGTTCCAGCGGGCGCTGAGCAACCTGGTAGCCAACGCGGTGCGCTATGCTGATGAAAACAGCCTGATCGCGTTGCGCGCTGAGCGGCGCGCCGATGCCTGGTGGGTGCAGGTCATCAATCAGGGGCCGCCGATCGCGCCGGCGCATCTGGAAAAGCTGTTCGATCGTTTCTACCGCGCCGATCCCGCGCGCAGCGCCGGCAGCCACGCCAGCGGCCTCGGGCTGTCCATCGTGCGCGCCATCATGACGTTGCACGGTGGTGAGGTGCGCGCGCAGTGTACCGATGATGGTCGTACGGCTTGTTTGACCTTTAGTCTGATATTCCCGTCATCAGCTCAGTGAGCCGCAGCGAATGCATTCGCTCACTGCGGATAACGCGATAGGCGTCATTTGTAATTTTTTCCTTTCATTCCTATTTCCCATCACCTTAGCCAGATCTAAATTTTAACATTTACATTGCTGCAAGCGCCTTAATTCATCCGGCTAATGCTGTTGCTGGCGGTATGTGATTATGCTCAACATTCACGTTTTATTATCTTGTTATTAAAATTTAGTCTGATGACCTTTTATTAGGCCGATTTTCCTTAAAATTGATAATTTGCGATATAAAAAACTAACTTTATGGTTTTTGGTGTGTCAATGTATCAATGAGTGTGGTGATTGGTTAACCTTTGGTTATGGTTTACTAGAAAAATCCTATATAAACGATGGTGAGGTGAAAAAGCGTATTTCGTGGCGTTAATTGAGAGGTTTTTCTTGCCTGTGCTTAGGTTTTTTTGCTAATTAACCTGATTAAATATTTTTTAATATTTCATTAACATTTAACGCCAAACTATAAATTATCGCTATAGTGAAAACATGTGAATAAAATGAAATATAGATTTAATGACCATATTCTCTTTGACGCAGACACCAGAACCCTTAGTCCAATAGATTTTTCTGACGATCCTATATCCATATCCAGTCCTTCTAAACGGCTGTTGCTGCTGTTGATTGCCCATCACGGTGAGGCTGTGGGGCGTGAATTGATATTCAAGAAAGTCTGGGACGATTACGGCATGGTTTCCAGCAATAATAATCTTAATCAGTGCGTCAGCAAATTACGCCGGGTGATTAAAAATCTTGGCGTCGAGGATGAGGTCATTGCTACGGTTCCTAAAGTAGGTTTTATGCTGCGTGATGAGATTACTATCGAGTGTTGTGAGCACGTGGAAGATATTCCCGACGAAGAACCTGCCAGCCCCTTGCCGAAGCCTGCATCTGAAGAGAGCGCAAATCCGCTGTCGGACAGCGTCATCTACGGAGCCACTGCTCGCCTCGGTTATTTCCGCCGCTGGTGGCTGAAAATCAGCGCGTTGGTTTTGGGGGGGATCCTCATGGCTACTGCTATCACCGCCTATTTTAGCGGTTCAGGGGCCCGGCAAGAGAGCTACCTGGGCAAGTCGGGCAATTGCAAGGTTTTCATGTCGCTACCTGATGGCTCCGCTTCGGTCAACGCCAGTTTGAATCGGGACATTTTGGCTTACGCGGCTCACCAAACGGGAGAGTGCAGTGGCGATGAGTTTTTGCTGGTGGTGCGCAGCAATCAGGTGCGGGCTTACATTTCCGGCATTTCCCGCTTATTCCTGTTGCGTTGCAAGATCTTGCGCGAGCATAAAATGGAGATTTGTTCAGGTTTGGAAAGCGATAGTGCTGAGTTTATTAATTAATATTGAAAACCTCCTTTTTAAGGTGATTGAGAACGGAAATCGGACGGAAATATTAGGGTTTTGAGGTTGGCTGCATGGTTTTAATTTGGCGGGTTGTCGTATGGCGATTATTTATGAATGGCCTTTGTAGGCAATGAGAGGCATTCTCCTTTCTGCGCCATTTCCGATATAATTATGGTGAGTGTGTATGGTTAACGCTGATTTTGGCGATGCGCTGCTATTCTTTGAGCCCAGCTTTTGGGTGAGAAAGGGAATGGATGCGTTTCTCATTACCAGGTCAAATCGAAGATATTCTATCGATACGCTGCGGGGATTAGAGGCGGTGTTGAAAGAGGGGAATCCTCAAGCGGTCGTTATGGAGTTATATCATCAGGGCGAATATTTGTATGATGTATTACGGTTCGTTACAAGGGCGAAAAATGTCTGGCCAGAAACGCCATTGGTGATTTTCACTGCCATCGAACATCCCGGAATATTAGCGTTGCTGGCGATGAATGCGCGTATAGCGATAGTGGCGAAGGATGACCCTTTGCATTGTCTGAAAGATGCTATTGCCGCCGCAGGTGACTTTTCCGGCTATCGTTCGCCGCATATTCGCGCCCGGTTGGCGCATTCGCCAGCCGCCTTATCCGACAGTGAATGGCGAATCCTGAGTATGATGGTTGCCGGTGCGTCTCCACGAAGCATTGCCAACATGACCCGACGAAGTTACAAAACCATAAGCTCCCATAAACTTAACATTATGCGCAAATTGGGCCTCAACCAGGCCGGTTTTCTGCGGCTTATTCTAGCCCTGAAAACACGATTTCCCTCTTGAAACGTGGCGATGAGCCACATTCCTCTCCACAGCGGCCGATCTTAATTGGCCGCTGCTCCGATGTGTAAATCAAACCCAATATCGCGCCCTAAATAGTCACGCTGACGCTGAAATTCTGAATGGGTATGAAGGCAAGAAAACGGCTGCTTCGTGGCCACGTAATCACCGCTTTGATGAGCTTAAAAGCCAATGAGATTGTGCTTTTATCAAAGGCTTGATTAGATTTTTAATGTTACTTTCCGAGGTTAAAAATATTAATTTTGAAATTTAAAACTAAACATTTGAACTTTGGTGGTTAATGATTCTTTTTTGATTGTTCGGGGATATTGTAGTGGCGTCAAGCAGACTGGCTAAACGCAATGATGCAAAAGGCAGGCTGAGAATGGACGAAATAAAGAGAACATATTTAACAATGAAGAATGAAGGGAGTTATACCATGAAGAAAATGACACTGGCTCTGGCGATCGTTTCCGCCTTTGCAGCGGTCAGCACTGCACAAGCCGCCGACGTTACCGCTCAGGCGCTGGCAACCTGGTCTGCAACCGCCAAGAAAGATACCACCAGCAAACTGGTCGTGACGCCGATTGGCAGTCTGGCCTTCAACTATGCAGAAGGCATTAAGGGTTTCAACAGCCAGAAAGGCCTGTTTGACGTCACCGTGGAAGGCGATACCACGGCAACCGCTTTCAAACTGACCTCAAAACTGGTCTCCAATACCCTGACTCAGCTGGATACTTCCGGTTCTACTTTGGAAGTCGGGGTGAACTATAACGGTGCGGTGGTCGGGAAAACGGCTGAAACCACCATGATCGACACCACCGCCGGTATTTTGGGCGGCAATCTGAGCGCCTTGTCCAACGCCTACAACCAGGCCGGCCGCACCAGCGCGCAGGATCAGTTCACCTTCAGCATCATCGGCGCGACGTCAAACGGCACCACCGCCGTCACGGATTTCAGTACGCTGCCGGAAGGTATCTGGAGCGGCGATGTCAGCGTCGAATTCAACGCGACCTGGACTTCTTAACCCTCGAACACTCTTTATCTGGCAGGGGGGAGACCTCCTGCTATTTATCGCCCATCAACGCCAGTGGAATACCGCAATGACACGCTTTTCTCTCGCCGTCACCCTGATGTTAATGCTGCTGCAGCCGGCTTTGGCTCTCGATGTGGGTGAGATCAGCTCCTTCATGCCGGGCGACAGCGCGCGTCTGAGTAAGGAAATCAAAAACACCACCGACAGCGGCCGGCTGGTCAACGTCAGCATCGAACGCATTTCCAGCCCCCTGGCCTCCGGTACGGTGATCCCGATGAGCAGCCGGGATGAAATGCTGCTGTCGCCCGCCAGCCTGATCTTGCCGGCCAACGCCAGCGATGTGATCCGCTTTTACTACAAAGGGCCGAATGACGCTCAGGAGCGCTACTACCGCATCGTTTGGTTTGATCAGGCGCTGAGCGAGGCGGGGCAAAATTCGGCTCGGCGCAATGCCGTGGCCACCACGTCGGCGCGCATCGGCACCATTTTGGTGGTGGCGCCCCGGCAGGATCGCTTCGCCTATCAGTTCGCCAATGGGCGGATCAAAAACACCGGCAATGCCACGTTCAAAGTGGTGGCCTACGGCAATTGCAGGAACAAGCAGGACGGCAGCGACTGCAAGGAAAACTATTTCGTGATGCCGGGGAAGGATCGCGCCTTCAGCAAGGTTGACGTCAACGATAAAAAAGGGCGTGTCGCGCTGTGGCACGGCGAACAGTTTATCCCGGTGAAGTAATGCGCGCGTTATCCACGATGGAAGCAAAACAATCACGCAAGGAGTGGCAAGTGAACGCTGTGCTGTTGAAAACGCTTTTGGCTGCCGGTGCGCTGGCGCTTCCGACGCTGTTGCCCGGCCGTATGGCGGTGGCGGCCGGTTTGACGCAGATTAACGGCGTGCTGATCCCGCAAACCTTTAGCCTGGCGTTGCGTGAGGGGATGAGTATTCCGCTGTTGTTGCATTATGAAAAGAGCGATGGCGTCAAAGATGACAGCCGCATCGGCCATGCCTTTCTCTATTTGGATCGGGACAGGCTAAAGATTCGTCGGGTGACGCTGGAAGATAACGATGACGGCGCTCGGTTGACGGCGGCGATTGCCGGCCAGTTGCAAGCTTTACAGGATGCTCAATTCGATCGTCGGCAGCAAATCCGGTTAGCGGACGACGCCTGGCTGGCGTTGGATTTCAGGCAGCTCAACCTGCAGTTGGTGGTGAAGGAATCCGCCTTGGGAACGGTACTGCGCAGCCGCTCCAGCGATATCGGCGCGTCTAGCGTGGATGCCGTAAGCAGCACGCTGGATTATAACCTGGGGGTCTACGACAACCGAACCCGCGCCAGCGAAGGCAATACCTCCAGTTATTTATCGCTCAACAGCGTCACGGCGTTGCGTGAACACCACGTGGAGTTGAACGGTTCAGTCTACGGTATCGGCAGCGGCGATGAGAACGCCACGCTGTACAAAGCGATGTACGAACGCGATTTCGCCGGCCGTCGTTTCGCCGCCGGCATGCTGGACAGCTGGAACCTGCAGTCACTGGGGCCGGTCACGACCATCAACTCGAGCAAGATTTACGGTCTGTCATACGGCAACCGCGCCAATTCGACGGTGTTCGATAATACCCAAGCACTGACGCCGATCGTGGTGTTTTTTCCCTCGGCCGGTGAGGTGCACCTGTCGCGTGATGGGCGTCTGCTCAGCGTACAAAATTTCGCGATGGGCAACCATGAAGTGGACACCACCAGTCTGCCCTACGGCATGTATGACGTAGAGGTGGAGGTCGTGGTCAACGGCAAAGTCGTGGATAAACGCATGCAGCGAGTGAATAAACTGTTCAGCCCCAATCGCGGCGCCAATGCGCCGCTGGCCTGGCAATTCTGGGGCGGGATGCTGCGCATGGACGACTGGCGCGGCGAGCGAGAGCGCCACCGTCCGGCAAAGGATTCTTATTTGCTTGGCGCTTCGGCTACCGGCAATCTGCAAACGCTCAATTGGGCGCTGTCCGGCTATACGTTTGACGGCAATGCGGTCGGTGAGAGCCGCCTCAGTCTGCCTGTGACCGAGTCGATTCAGTTCAACCTGCAAAATATGGCGGCCTCCGATCGTTCCTGGAGCTTGATCAACAGCGTTAGCGCCGCGTTGCCCGGCGGCTTCAGCAGTCTGTGGGTCAATCAGGAGAAAACGCAGATTGGCGAGCGCCTGTTGCAGAATGATGCCTATAACCGCGCCGTTGGCGGCAGCCTTAATCTGGGCGCGCTGTGGTCCCCGCTGGGCACTCTGAGCGTCAGCTATAACGACGATAAAAAGAACGACAGTCACTATTACAATGCCGATTATTACCAGAACATCTTTACCGGCCGTTTCGGCACGCTGGGCGTACGTGCGGGCGTGCAACGCTATAACAACGGCAGCAGCAGCGCCAATACCGGCAAGTATATCGCGCTCGATTTTTCACTGCCGATGGGCAATTGGCTCAGCGCAGGCGTTTCCAACCAAAACGGCTACACCACCGCCAACCTGGCGGCGCGCAAAGATATCAAGGATGGCCCAATCCGCACATTGGGCGCCAACCTGTCGCGGGCAATCGCCGGTGATACCCGTGGCGACAACCGCTTCAACGGTGGCGGCTATGCGCGCTTCGACACCAAATATTCCGCCGGCACGCTCAATGTCAGCAGCTCCGCCGACGGCTACGTCAACAGCAGCCTGACCGCGAGCGGCAGCGTAGGCTGGCAAGGGCGTGATATCGCCATCAGCGGCCGCAACGAAGGCAACGCCGGGATCATCTTCAACACCGGCATCGAAAATGACGGTCTGCTGACCGCGCGGGTTGACGGCCGGATGGTGAAACTGAGCGGCAATAAGAACTACCTGCCGTTGTCGCCTTACGGCCAGTACGACGTTGAGCTGATGAACAACAAAAATTCGGCGGAGAGCTTCGACATCGTGACCAAACGCAAGAGCAAGCTCACCTTGTATCCGGGCAACGTGGCGGTGATCTCGCCGGAGATCAAACAGATGGTGACGGTATTCGGCCGCATCAAGGCGGAGGACGGCACGCTGCTGGCCAACGCCTATATCAAGAACCATATCGGCCGCACCCGCACCGATGAGAAAGGCGAATTTATCATGGACGTCGACAAGAAATTCCCGGTTATCGATTTTACCCACAGCGGCAATCAGACATGCGAAGTGGATTTGGATCTGAGCAAGGCGCAAGGCGCAGTGTGGGTCGGTGATGTGATCTGCACCGGGCTGAAAACCTATGCGGGCACTGTTTCATCCGGGGAGTTTGACCATGAGAGCTAACGTTGCGCTGTTGTTATTGCTGGCGCTGATGGCCCCTGCGCTGCAGGCTGCGGTCAGCCAGACCAACTGGCCGGATGCGGCGGTAATGAAATTTGTCTTCGTGGAAAACAACGCCGACGACAACTTTTTCGTCACGCCAGCCGGCGGCCTGGATCCGCGTATGACCGGTGCCAATAAGTGGACCGGGCTGAAATACGGCGGTTCCGGCACTATCTATCAGCAAAGCTTGGGGTACGTGGATAATGGCTACAACACGGGGTTGAATGCCAACTGGCGCTATGACATGTGGGTGGAAAATGCGCCGATAAAGAACCCATTTCTTGGCTTGCGCTGCATCAACTGGTATGCCGGGTGTAATATGGACACCAGTCTGATTCTGCCGCAGACCACCGACGAGAAGGGATTTTACGGCGCCGTGGTCACGCCCGGCGGCGCAAAATGGATGCACGGCATGATGTCGCCGAGTTTCTATCAGTATCTGAAGCAGATGGCGACGGGCGAAGCTTTCAGCATGCAGATCAACGGCTGCCAAACGTCGGTAGCTTATGACGCTTCAGCCGGTGGCCGCTGTCGGGATCAGGCCAGCGGCAGTTGGTACAAGCGCACCGTCACGCACAGCAAGGCGGCGCACCTGCGTTTTATCAATACCAATGCCGTATCGGAGGTGTTCGTCAACAGCGATGGGGTGCCGATCATCGGCGAGGGCAATGCCGATTGCAAAAACCAAACTATCGGCGCCCGCTCAGGCATCATGTGCAAGATGGTCAGCTACGATTTGCAGACCGACGGCAGCGTCAGCAATACTTCGATTCATATTTTCCCGGCGATTAACCATGCGGCGCTGTCTTCAGCGGTGAATGCCGCCGATCTGCAGTTCAGTCTGAACGGCAATACCTGGAAAAACACGTCGGGCACCGGCAGCTACTATACCTTTAACGAGCTGAAGAGCAGCAATGCCGTCTATGTGTTCTTCTCCAGTAACTTCTTCAAGCAGATGGTTGCGCTGGGGATTTCCGACAGCGGCACCCGTGATCTGATCAATTTCCGTTTTCAGAACACCACTTCGCCGGAGTCGGGATGGTATGAATTTTCCACCTCAAACCAGCTGATTATCAAGCCGCGCGATTTCAGCATCAGCATTATTTCCGATGATTACGACAACAGCCCGCACCGTGAAGGGTATGTCGGCCCGACAGAGCCGGCGCTGGAGTTCGGCTACATCGTGACCACCAGCGGTAAAACCGCCGCTGATGAGGTGAGGGTGATGGCGACCGGGCCCACCCGGGCGATCAACGGGGTGAACTACTGTCTCTTTTCCTCTGCGGATAACAGTACCCAGGTGCCGTTCCCCGCCATCCTCAGCATCACCACCAGCACCAACGGTCAGCAGAGCTTCGCCGCCGGCTGTGACGGACAGTGGCACGACATGACGAACGCGCTTTGGAGCAGCACCCCGTGGAATGATATCTCCGGCGAAGTGGGTGTCCTGAACAAGACCCGCGTGACCTTTAGCATTCCGATGAATAACCCGATATCGCTGAGAACCGTCGACGGCAACGGTTGGTATGGCGACGTCAGCGCCGCCGGTGAAATTCATGTCGAAGCCACCTGGCGCAACATCAATTGAGGAACGGCCGTGAAACGTGTGCTGATGGGGTTGCTATGTTTGTCCTTCACGTTGACAGCCGCCGCGATCAATGTCGGCACCCTGACGTTTGCCATGGATCAGGACAGCGCACTCACCGCCAAGCGGGTGTTGAATAACAACCGCAGTGCGCGTCTGTATCAGGTGAGCATTCGCGCCATCGATCGGCCGGGAGAGCGTGAGGTGCGCAGCCGGCCGGCGGATGGCGAACTGCTGTTCGCACCGCGCCAGTTGATGCTGCAGGCCGGGCAGGCGGAGTACTACAAATTTTTCTATCATGGGCCGCAGGATAATCGTGAGCGTTATTACCGGGTGTCATTTCGCGAAGTGCCGACCCGATTGTTCGAGCCGGGGCTGCGTCAGGGCGCCGGCGTCAATCTGGAGCCGATTGTGGTGATGGACACCATATTGGTGGTGCGTCCACGCCAGGTAAACTTTGCCTATCGGCTCGATGCACAACGGGGAACGCTCACCAACACCGGCAATACCTACTTCAAGTTCTTGCTCAAGCCGGGCTGCAACAGCACGGATGAAGAGGGCGTTACCGAGTACCTGCGCCCCGGTGATACGCTGACTCACGCCGGCATTCGGCTTAAGGGGCAAAAATTCATTATCTATAACGACAAATTTATCAGCGTCGATCGCAGCTGCCTCGATTAACGCGGCGGAATGGCAAAGCGGAAGCAGGCGCCGCTTTGCGGTTGTTCGATCAGCTGAATGTCGCTGTCGTGCAGCTGCAGAATGCGCCGCACGATCATTAACCCCAGCCCGCCGGCGGGGCGTCGAGCGCCGCTCAGGACAGACGGCCGCACGAACAGATCGGCGCGCAGCGTCTGCGGAATGCCGGGGCCGCTGTCGCTGACCTGCACCATCACCTGGTCTTCCTGCCGCCACAGCCGCACGCCGATGTCGCCGCCGGGCGGCGTATGGCGAATGGCGTTGTCCAGCAGATTGGTCAGCACCCGCTCAATCATGCTGAGATCGGCGAACACCGGCGGCACGCCGGGGGCGATGTCGGCGTGCAGCCGCTGGTTGCGCGCCTCCGCCGCCAGCTCGAATTTCTGGAACACGTCCTGCAGCAGTTCGCTGAGGGAGAAGGGCTCTTTTTGTGGTTTCACCACGCCATATTCCAGCCGCGCCAGCTCGAACAGCTCCTGCGCCAGCTTGCCCACCTTGCGGCTCTGCGCCAGCGCGATCTCCAGATAGCGCCGCCGATCGGTGTCGCTCAGGGTGGCGGCCTTGACCGACAGCGTTTCCAGATAGCCGTGCAGCGAGGTGAGCGGGGTGCGCAGATCGTGCGAGACGTTGGCGATGAATTCGCGCCGCAGCCGATCCTGCTGCGCCAGCGTTTGCCACTGTTCGGCGAGGCGCTGCGCCATGCGGTGGAAGGCCTGTTGCAGCTGGCTCACCTCGTCGCGCCCGGCCGGCACCGCCGGTAGCGCCGCGTAGGCCTGCACCGCCTCAATGCCGCCGCTGTCCAGCGCATTGACCTGACGGGTCAGGCGCCGGATGGGGCGAGTGACCCAGTAGAACGCGAAACCGCCGGCCAGCAGGCTGAACAGCACCATCATCCCGGAGGTCCACAGCGCCATGCTGACCGCCGAGTTGAACTGGGCGTTGCTGGCCAGCGCCGTGTACTCTTCACCGAGCAAGACCACATACAGATAGCCCTCGACCCGGCCGTCGACCTTCAGCGGCGCAACGCTGAACACCTTGCGCCCGTCCGCGCTGCGCGGATCGTCGCCGTACACCGGCATCTGCGCGCCATCGAGCAGCGCCTGCAGCGGCGCCAGCGCGACCCGCTGCCGCTTCAGATGCCCGGCCGGCGCGGCGTTGCCAATGATTGCGCCCTGTTTGTCGAGCAGATAAACCTCAACGCTGGGGTTCACCGCCATCAGCTGGTCGAACAGGGTATGCACCGCCTGCGGATCCGGCCCGTTCACCCCCAGCAGCGGATTGCTGTCGGCGATATGCTGCGCCAGGTTGCCGGACAGGCGCTGGATCACCGCCTGGCTGTACTGGGTATTGCTGCGCACCTGCATCCAGCCGGAAAAGGCGCAGCCGATGACGATCAGCAGCGCGAAGATAATCGTGAGGCGTTGCGCTAACGTAAGGTTTTTCATGGCTCACTCTTGCGGCGCGGCCGCGAATTTATAGCCCATGCCCCACACCGTGAGGATGCGCTCGGGTTCCGCCGGGTTGCGCTCGATCTTGATGCGCAGCCGGTTGATATGGGTGTTGACGGTGTGCTCATACCCCTCGTGCTGATAGCCCCAGACCTGATTCAACAGGCTGAGGCGCGAGAACACCTGGCCCGGGTGGCGGGCGAAAAAGTACAGCAGGTCGAATTCGCGCGGCGTCAGCTCGATCGGCTGTTGGTGCAGGCGCACTTCGCGGGCGATGGGATCGATGGTCAGATCGTTGAAGCTGAGCGCGCCGGCGTCCATGCGCAGGTTGCGGCTCATCGCCTCCTGGCGGCGAAACAGCGCCTTGACCCGCGCCACCAGCTCCAGCATGGAAAAGGGTTTGGCCAGATAGTCGTCGGCGCCCAGCTCCAGCCCCAGCACGCGGTGCACCTCGCTGGAGCGCGCGCTGGTGATGATGATCGGCGTGTAGCGCGTCATGGTGCGCGCCCGGCGGCAAATCTCCAATCCGTCTACGCCCGGCAGCATCAGATCGAGGATCAAGGCGTCCCAGCCGCCCTGTTCCAGCATCGCCATGCCCTGATTGCCGTCGGCGGCGTGGCTGATGGCGTAACCCTCGTCACGCAGATGCAACTGCAGCAGCTCGGCGATGTCGCCGTCGTCCTCGACGATCAAAATTCGTTTTGGCTTGTCCATTCTCATTACCGCTGATTAGCCCGATTCTCTCTGAAGTCTACACAACCGCCACCGGCGGAGTTATCACATTTTATTTAACTTTGCGTGAGGTCTTGGGGAACAAATCCGGGGAATACTCGGTTCATCGCATCGTTAGCTGGCAGGAATCGTTATGAGCCTCACTCTCACCCCGGAACAACGACAGACCGTACATCCGCTGTGGCTGCGGTTAACGCATTGGCTGAATGCGCTGGCGATGCTGATCATGGTGACCAGCGGCTGGCGTATCTACAACGCTTCGCCGCTGTTCAACTTCAGCTTCTTCAACGAGCTGACGCTCGGCGGCTGGCTGGGCGGCGCGCTGCAGTGGCACTTCGCCGGCATGTGGCTGTTTGGCGTCAACGGGCTGTGTTACCTGCTGTTGAACCTCGCCAGCGGGCGCTTCAAACGCAAATATTGGCCGCTCAGCCCGAAGCAGTTTCTCGCCGATGTCGGCGCGGCGCTGCGCGGCAGGCTGCAGCACGCCGACCTGCGCCACTACAACATGGTGCAGCGCGTGGCCTATCTGTCGGTGATGCTCCTCGGCGTGATAAGCGCGCTGTCCGGACTGGTGCTGTGGAAATCGGTGCAGTTTCCGCTGCTGCGCACGCTGCTCGGCGGCTATGAGGCGGCGCGCTATATCCACTTTTTCGCCATGTCGGCGCTGGTGGCCTTCGTCGCGATCCATTTGGTGATGGTGGCGCTGGTGCCCCGCACGCTGCTGGCCATGCTGCGCGGACGTTAAGGAGTTCACGATGAAAAAGGATAAACCGATCATGACGATCGTTGAAGGGCAGGCGATCGTCAAAGAAGCGCAGCGCTTGTTGACCGCGTCGTCCCGCCGCCGCTTTCTGCGCAACGGCCTGACGCTGGGCGGTATCGCTATGCTTACCGGCTGCGATCTCAGCGGCAACGCCAACGTCGAGCAGGCGCTGAGCCGCATTTCGCGCCTCAACGATCGGGTGCAGGGCTGGCTGTTCAACGGCGATCGCCTGGCACCGGTCTACCCGGAGTCGATGATCACCCGGCCATTCCCGTTCAACGCCTTTTACGCCGAGGAGGAGGCGCCCGACATCAACGGCGACGACTATCGGCTGGAAGTGGCGGGGTTGGTGCAGGACAAGCGCGCCTGGAGCCTGCCGCAGCTGCATCGGATGGCGCAGGTTAGCCAGGTGACGCGTCATATTTGCGTCGAGGGTTGGAGCGCCATCGGCAAGTGGGGCGGCGTGCCGTTTGCCAACTTTCTAAAGGTAATCGGCGCGGATCTGAGCGCCCGCTACGTCAGCTTCAAATGCGCCGACGACTACTACACCAGTATCGACATGGCCACCGCGCTGCATCCGCAGACGATTATCGCGCTGACCTACGACGGCCAGATCTTGCCGCGCAAGTACGGCTATCCGATGAAGCTGCGCATGCCGACCAAGCTGGGCTACAAGAATCCGAAGCACATTCAGGTGATCGAGGTCACCAACCGCTTCCCGGGCGGTTACTGGGAAGACCAGGGTTACAACTGGTTTGGCGGCAGCTGAGGCGGCCGCCGACCATTCTCCGGCACTCCGGTGCCTTTGACATGACGGAAGGAAATACCATGAAAAAGTTATTCGCAATGATGATGTGCAGCGCGCTGATGCTGGGCGTAGCCGGCGCCAACGCCGCGGACGGCATGGGCAAAGACGCGATGAAAAAGGACGGCATGAGCCAGATGTCGCACGACGGCATGGCGAAAGACGGCATGAAAAAAGAGTGCATGGGCAAGGACTGCATGAAGAAAGACAAAATGGGCAAAGACGCCATGAAAAAGGATGGCATGGCGAAAGACAGTATGGCCAAAGACGGCATGAAGAAAGACGAGATGAAAAAGGACGCGATGGGGCACTAAGCCGCCTCACCCCGCGGCCGCAAGCGGCAAACCGCGGCGGCTGCGGGCAACATAAGGAGAGAGGATGATGTTGGCGACATGGCTGCGGCGCTTTCGGCGCTCGAACGGGGACGTTATCTTTATGCGCGCGGCGCTGGTGGTGATCTTTGCCGCCTTCGGTTACGCCAAATGGTTTGATTACGAGGCGCAGGGGCTGGTGCCGCTGATCGGCAACAGCCCGCTGCTGAGCTGGATGCATCAGGCGTTCGGCATTCGCGGCGCCAGTTATGCATTGGGCGTCGCCGAATGGAGCTTCGGTTTGCTGCTGCTGGCGGGGTTCTGGTCGCGGCGTCTGGGTTTGCTGGGGGCGATCGGATCGACGGTGACCTACCTGACCACGTTGACGCTGATCTTTTCCACGCCGGGCGCCTGGGAGCCATCCGCCGGCGGTTTTCCCGCCATGGCCGGCGCCACCAGCTTTTTAATCAAGGATCTGGTGTTGCTGGCCGGCTCCCTGGTGCTGCTGAAGGCCGATTTGCCGGCCGAGCAGGCATAAAAAAGGGCGTAGCCTGGCTACGCCCTCTGGTTATTTCTCGGCCGTCACATATCCGGGAAGGTCAGGGTGCCCCCCGGCGCTTCGCGATGAATGTGCAGGAAGTTCAGGTGCTTCTCGTACTGGTCGAGAATATCGCCAATCACCTGTTCCTTGCTGTAGTCCATCAGATCGTTGCCCTGGGTGCCTTCCATCAGGAAGGTTTCCAGCCGGTAGTAGTGCGACTTGCCGGAGCGGGCGCGGTAGGTGAAGCCCGGCACCGAGTAGCGCATCGGCCAGATCTGATAGATGAAGTTCTGTTCCTCGCCCAGGTGCACCAGCAGCTCCAGGTGGTTCAGGCGTTCGTCCTCGGTCGGCGGCACTTCGCTGAACTCCACCTTCGCGCCGCGCAACTCCAGCTCGCGCGCCACGTCCTGCATTGCCGGGCGGCAAACCTTATCCAACATTTTCTGCGTGTACTGCGTGCCCGGGTAGTTCATCACCCGCGACAGACGCTGTTTCCAGTTGAGCACGTCGTGGCTGGAGACTGGCACCGGCGCCAGGGTGCTGAGCGCGCTGGCCTTGCGGTAGTCCTCCACCCGCAGCGATTTGTACAGCCCGGCCATCACGAAGAAGATCACGAAGCTGAACGGCAGGCCCATGATCACCGTGGTTTTCTGCAACGCCGGCACGCCGTCGGTCATCAGCATGCCGATGGTCAGCAGGCCGATGGCCACCGACCAGAAAATCCGCAGCCAGTTCGGCGCATCATTATTGATGTCGGCCAGGCGCGAGGTGAAGTTACCCAGCACCAGCGAGCCGGAGTCCGCCGAGGTGACGTAGAACAGCAGGCCGGTGATGGTGGCCACCGAGGCGCTGAAGGTGAAGCCGGGGTATTGCGCCAGCAGGCTGTAGAAGCCGCGCTCCGGGAACTGCATCACTTCCTGCGCGAATTCCGCGTTGCCGTGAATGATCTGATACAGCGCGCTGTTGCCGAAGATAGACAGCCACAGCAGGGTGAACACGAACGGAATGATCAGCGTGCCGACCACGAACTGGCGAATGGTGCGCCCGCGCGAGATGCGCGCCAGGAACAGACCGACGAACGGCGACCACGCCACCCACCAGGCCCAGAAGAACAGCGTCCAGTTGTTCATCCACTCCACCGGCCGATCGAACGCGAAGCTGTTGAGCGTCATGCCCATAAAGCGGTTGACGTAATCGCCGACGTTAAGCACCAGCGCGTTGAGCAGGAACTCGGTGTCGCCGAAGAACAGCACGAACAGGATCAGGCCCAGCGCCAGCAGCACGTTCAGCTCGGACAGGATGCGGATGCCCTTGTTGACCCCCGAGGTGACCGAGATGGTGGCCATGATCACCGACAGCAGGATCAGCGAGCCCTGCACCGTCAGGTTTTCCGGGATCTCGAACAGCACCTTGAGGCCGTAGTTGAGCTGCACCACACCAATGCCCAGCGTGGTGGCGATGCCGAAGATGGTGCCGAGCACCGCGGCGATGTCCACGCTGTGGCCGATCGGGCCGTTGATGCGTTTACCGAAGATCGGGTACAGCGCCGAGCGGATGGTCAGCGGCAGATTGTAGCGATAGCTGAAGTAGCCGAGGGCGATGCCCATCAGCGCGTACATCGACCAGCCGGTCAGGCCGTAGTGGAACAGTGTCCAGACCATCGCCTGGCGGGCGGCCTCCAGCGTTTGCGCGTCGCCTTCCGGCGGCATCATGTACTGGGTCACCGGCTCGGCGACCGAGAAGAACATCAAATCGATGCCGATGCCGGCGGCGAACAGCATCGCCGCCCAACTCATCAGGCTGAACTCCGGTTTGGACTGTTCCGGCCCGAGCTTGATGGAACCGAAGCGCGAGGCGGCGATAAACACCACGAACACGATGTACAGCGTCGCCGCCAGCAGGTAGTACCAACCGAAGGTGGTCGACACCCAATTCAGCGTGCGGGTGATCCACTGCCCGGAGAAGTCGGTAAAAAAGATGGTCATCAGCGAGAAGGCCAGGATCAGCCCCGCCGAGGTGAAGAAAACCACAGGGTTGAGGCGGTCCTGCTGCGGTTTGGAGGAGGTTTCGCGTGTTGTCATCGTCATCCTCTGAACTGAGTAAAATCGTGCCGCTCCGCATTCTGGGGCGCGTTGGCGCATCCGGAAAACGGGCGAATGAAGGCGGCGGCCATCCCCACGGGAATGGCCTGAACGATGCCGCTTTCGCCTGCTTATGAAGCACCGGAGCGCTTCGCGGCGGGAACCGCTTACAGCCACTGATTTTGGTCAGATTCGTTAATTACCTCACAAAAATCAGCCAGTTCCACAACCAGAAAATACATTTTTTTAACCAGGCGGCAATAAAATATATGCAATTTTTATTGAACGTTCAATCAAAAAAAAGTTTAATAGTCCTCATGATGACCTGAATCACGGGCGAAACGGCAGTGAAATTTGCCCGCTGAGATAAGGCCGAAGTCGGTTTTGTGAGAGTCGAAATATGCCAAAGGTAGGAATGCAGCCAATCAGAAGGCAGCAGTTGATTGATGCCACGCTCGCCGCGGTAAACGAAGTGGGAATGCATGACGCCACCATCGCGCAGATTGCGCGGCGGGCCGGCGTTTCCAACGGCATCATCAGCCATTATTTCAAGGATAAGAACGGCCTGCTGGAAGCCACGATGCGCTATCTAATCAGCCATCTGGGCGAGGCGGTGAAGCTGCGGCTGCAGGCGCTGACCGACAACAGCCCGGCGGCGCGGTTGCAGGCGATCGTCGCCGGCAACTTCGACGACAGCCAGATCAACAGCGCGGCGATGAAGACCTGGCTGGCCTTTTGGGCCAGCAGTCTGTACCAGCCGCAGCTCAACCGCTTGCAACAGGTGAACGGCCGTCGGCTCTATTCCAACCTGTGCGCCGAGTTTCGCCGCGTTATGCCGCAGCCGCAGGCGCGGTTGGCGGCCAAGGGGCTGGCGGCGCTGATCGATGGGCTGTGGCTGCGCAGCGCGCTGCGCGGCTCCGCGTTCAATCAGGCGCAGGCGCTGGCGCTCACGACCGAATACATCACGTTCCAACTCCGGGGGCAAACGCCGCCCGGAGGATAACTCAAGGAGATCCTATGTCCCGTTTTGGCTTGCAGAAGCTCTATATTCATGGCGCCTATGTAGACAGCACCGCTGGAAAAACCTTCAACGCCATTAACCCGGCGAACGGCGAGGTTCTGGCTGAAGTCCAGTCCGCCGGCGCTGAAGACGTCGATCGTGCGGTGGCCAGTGCGGCCAGCGGGCAGAAGGTGTGGGCGGCGATGACGGCGATGGCGCGCTCGCGCATCCTGCGTCGCGCGGTGGATATTCTGCGCGAGCGCAACGATGAACTGGCGGCGCTGGAAACGCTGGATACCGGCAAAGCGATGTCGGAAACCACCGCGGTGGATATCGTCACCGGCGCTGACGTGCTGGAGTACTACGCCGGCCTGATCCCGGCCATTGAAGGCGAGCAGATCCCGCTGCGCGATACCTCGTTCGTCTACACCCGCCGCGAGCCGCTGGGCGTGGTGGCCGGCATCGGCGCCTGGAACTACCCGATTCAAATCGCGCTGTGGAAGTCCGCGCCGGCGCTGGCGGCGGGCAACGCGATGATCTTCAAGCCGAGTGAAGTCACGTCATTGACGGCGCTGAAGCTGGCGGAAATCTACACCGAAGCCGGCCTGCCGGACGGCGTGTTCAACGTGGTGACAGGCAGCGGGGCGGAAGTGGGGCAGTACCTGACCGACCATCCGGGCATCGCCAAAGTGTCCTTCACCGGCGGGGTGAAAACCGGCAAGAAGGTGATGGCCAACGCGTCGGGTTCGACGCTGAAGGAAGTCACCATGGAGTTGGGCGGCAAATCGCCGCTGATTATCTTCGACGACGCCGATCTGGATCGCGCCGCCGATATCGCCATGATGGCCAACTTCTACAGTTCCGGCCAGGTGTGCACCAACGGCACCCGCGTCTTCGTGCCGGCGGCGCTGCAGGCGCAGTTTGAGGCGAAAATCCTCGAGCGCGTGAAGCGCATTCGCCTCGGTGACCCGACCGATCCGCAAACCAACTTCGGGCCGCTGGTCAGCTTCGCGCACATGGAGTCGGTGCTGCGCTTTATCGAGAGCGGCAAAAACAGCGGCGCGCGCCTGCTGTGCGGCGGCGAACGCGTCACCCATGGCGAATTCGGCAAGGGCGCTTATGTGGCGCCGACGGTGTTCAGCGACTGCCGTGACGATATGGAAATCGTGCGCGAGGAGATCTTCGGGCCGGTGATGAGCATCCTTAGCTACCAGAACGAAGAGGAAGTGGTGCGCCGCGCCAACGACACCACCTTCGGCCTGGCCGCGGGCGTGGTGACCAACGATCTGGCCCGCGCGCACCGCGTGATCCACCAGCTGGAAGCCGGCATTTGCTGGATCAACACCTGGGGCGAGTCGGCGGCGGAAATGCCGGTCGGCGGCTACAAGCAGTCCGGCGTTGGCCGCGAGAACGGCCTGACGACGCTGGAACACTACACCCAGATCAAATCGGTGCAGGTCGAGCTGGGCGAATACGCCTCGGTATTCTGATCTTCCCGTCGTCTTTCGAGCCGCAGCCGCGTTGGCTGCGGCCGACAATCTCTAGAGCGCCCAAATACACAGCCTGTTGCCGAGCCGCGCTTCGCGTCTTTGCCTGACCAGGCCTCTATAAAGTAAGGAGATAATGAATGGAATTTGACTACATCATTATCGGTGCCGGTTCAGCCGGCAACGTGTTAGCCACCCGATTGACCGAGGACGCCGACGTCAGCGTCCTGCTGCTGGAAGCCGGCGGCCCGGATTACCGGATGGATTTCCGTACCCAGATGCCGGCCGCGCTGGCGTTTCCGCTGCAGGGCCGCCGCTATAACTGGGCGTATGAAACCGATCCTGAGCCGCACATGAATAACCGCCGGATGGAATGCGGCCGCGGCAAAGGGCTGGGCGGTTCGTCCCTGATCAACGGCATGTGTTACATTCGCGGCAACGCGATGGACTTCGACAACTGGGCCAAGGCGCCGGGTCTGGAAGACTGGACCTATCTGGACTGTCTGCCGTATTTCCGCAAGGCGGAAACGCGCGATATCGGCCCGAACGATTACCACGGCGGCGATGGCCCGGTGAGCGTCACCACGCCGAAGGCCGGTAACAACGAACTTTTCCACGCCATGGTGGAAGCCGGCGTGCAGGCGGGCTATCCGCGCACCGACGATCTGAACGGCTATCAGCAGGAAGGGTTCGGCCCGATGGACCGCACCGTGACGCCGAAAGGGCGCCGCGCCAGCACCGCCCGTGGTTATCTGGATCAGGCCCGTTCGCGGCCGAACCTGACGATCGTCACCCATGCGCTGACCGACCACATCGTGTTCGACGGCAAGCGTGCAGTGGGCGTTAACTATCTGCAGGGCGACAGCAATCAGCTGACCCATGCCAAAGCGCGCCGCGAAGTGCTGCTGTGCGCCGGCGCCATCGCCTCGCCGCAAATTCTGCAGCGTTCGGGCGTCGGCCCGGCGGCGCTGCTGAAAAGTCTGGACATCAACGTGGTGCACGATCTGCCGGGCGTCGGAGAGAACCTGCAGGACCACCTGGAGATGTATCTGCAGTACGCCTGTAAGAAACCAGTGTCGCTGTACCCGGCGTTGCAATGGTTCAATCAGCCGAAGATCGGCGCGGAATGGCTATTCAACGGCACCGGCGTCGGCGCCAGCAACCAGTTCGAGGCCGGCGGTTTCATCCGCAGCCGCGCAGAGTTCGCCTGGCCGAACATTCAGTATCACTTCCTGCCGGTGGCGATTAACTATAACGGCAGCAACGCGGTGAAAGAGCATGGCTTCCAGGCCCACGTCGGTTCGATGCGCTCGCCGAGCCGCGGCCGGGTGCAGGTGAAGTCGAAGGATCCGCGCCAGCACCCGAGCATTTTGTTCAACTACATGTCGACCGAACAGGATTGGCAGGAGTTCCGCGACGCTATCCGCATCACGCGCGAAATCATGGCGCAGCCTGCCCTGGACGAATACCGCGGCCGCGAGATCAGCCCAGGGCCGGAGGTGCAGACCGACGAGCAGCTGGACGCCTTCGTGCGCGAGCACGCCGAAACCGCCTTCCACCCGTCCTGCTCGTGCAAGATGGGCGAAGACGAGATGGCGGTGGTCGACGGCCAGGGCCGGGTGCACGGCATGGAAGGATTGCGGGTGGTGGATGCGTCAATCATGCCGCTGATCATTACCGGCAACCTGAACGCCACCACCATCATGATCGCCGAAAAGATCGCCGACCGCATTCGCCAGCGCGCGCCGCTGCCGCGCAGCACCGCCGACTACTACGTCGCCGGCGATGCGCCGGTGCGCAAGCAGTAACCGACACGCCCTCTCGCCGTTGAGGGGGAGGGCCGCCGTAGCAAGCAACCCCTCTCCATATGCTCTTCCCCAAGGCGAGGGGGCAACTCTCTTTTTATTCCTTATCCCATCATGCCACCGGCAGCGAGATCGCCTGATCGAAACTGTTGGGCGTCGCCATGCGCCACATGCGGGCGTAGAACTCGCTTTTGATCTCCGGCTGCAGCAGCGCGCCCGGCTCCAGGTAGTAATAGATATCGGCGTACACCTTGATCTCGGTCGGCGTGATGCGGCGCAGCATATGGTGCGAGGTCAGCTGCTCCGGGCGGCTGACGCCGGCCGCCGCCAGCATATCCGCCAGCGCTTTCACCGTATTTTGATGGAAGTGATAGACGCGCTCCGCCTTGTTCGGCACCACCAACGCCTTCTGACGCAGCGGATCTTGCGTCGCGACGCCGGTCGGGCAGTGGTTGGTGTGGCAGCTTTGCGACTGGATGCAGCCGACGGCGAACATAAAGCCGCGCGCCGAATTCACCCAGTCGGCGCCGAGCACCAGCACGCTGGCGATGTCAAAGGCGCTGATGATCTTGCCGCTGGCACCAATCTTGATTTGGTCGCGCAGGCCGCAGCCCACCAGCGTGTTATGCACGAACAGCAGCCCTTCGCGCAGCGGCATGCCCATATAGTTGGAGAGTTCGAGCGGGGCGGCGCCGGTGCCGCCTTCCTTGCCGTCCACCACGATGAAGTCCGGCAGAATGCGGGTGTGCAGCATCGCCTTGACGATGGCGACGAACTCCCACGGGTGGCCGATGCACAGCTTGAAACCGACCGGTTTGCCGCCTGACAGCTCGCGCAGCTGTTGGATGAACTGCATCATTTCCAGCGGGGTGGTAAAGGCGCTGTGCGAGGCCGGCGAGATGCAATCCACGCCTTCCGGCACGCCGCGGGTGGCGGCGATTTCCGCATCCACTTTTTTCGCCGGCAGAATGCCGCCGTGGCCCGGTTTGGCGCCCTGGCTGAGCTTGATTTCAATCATTTTCACCTGCGGGCTTTGCGCCTGTTCGGCAAAGCGGCGCGGATCGAAATGGCCGTCGGCGGTGCGGCAGCCGAAATAGCCGCTGCCCAGTTCCCACACCAAATCACCGTTGTTTTCGCGGTGATAGCGGCTGATGCTGCCCTCGCCGGTGTCGTGGTAGAAATTGCCTTTGGCCGCGCCGAGGTTGAGTGCACGAATGGCGTTGGCGGAGAGCGCGCCGAAGCTCATCGCCGAAATGTTGAAGATTGACGCGGAGTAGGGCTGGCGGCAGTCAGCGCCGCCGATGGTGATACGAAAACTGGTGGGATCGGCGGCTTCCACTGGCCGCATGGAGTGGCCGATGCACTCATAGCCGGTTTGATACACGTCCAGCAGGGTGCCGAACGGTTTGTCGCCCATCTCGTTTTTCGCCCGGCGATACACCAGCGTGCGCTGGGTGCGGGAGAACGGGATCTCTTCATTATCCTGCTCGAGGAAATACTGGCGCAGTTCCGGGCGGATGAACTCGAAGAAGAAGCGCAGGCGGCCGATGATCGGGTAGTTGCGGCAAATGGCGTGGCGCTGCTGCGTGAGATCGTAGATACCCAACACCATCAGGCAACCGCAAGCCAGGGCCGGCAGCCAGAACCACGGATGGTTGTGCATCATGATCAAGAAAACCAGGGTGAGCAAGATGCTCAGCACAAAGCAGGTATAGCGGCTGAATAAGGACGACTTCATAACATCTCCTGATGTTTATTTTTAATCCACACGACATGACTCACGGATAATCCGTGTGCAAATCGTAGCCAACAGGAGAGGATGTTGTGTGTCTGTTGCTGCTTTGTCGCCGGTTGTTACATTAATTTAACTCGGCGAGGGGGGATTGCCGCGCGGCGTACCGCGCAACAAACCAGGACGTGTTATTTGCCGGCGACGAAGATGGTGCTCATGCTGCGCAGCCGCAGCTTTTTCATCGCGCTGTATTTCTGCGAGAAGATGGTTTTCGGGTGCGTGCCGCGTTTTTCCGCGATATGCAGCAGGCTGTCGCCGCGCAGCAGATTGAAGATCACGTCGCTTTCCGCCGGGCTGAGCTCGCGGGTTTTCTGCACCCGGATACCGCCCGGCTCTTTGCTTTCCAGCAGCCGCTGGATTTTTTCCTGCAGCGAATAAAGCGGAATGCGGGTGGAGACCAACTCGACTGAAATCCCCAGGATCGACAGCAGTTTCACCACGCGCTCGTCGTCATAGAACACCAACAGGCGCGTTTTGCTGTTGTACTGCTGGTGCAGGGACACCAGGCTTTCGATCACGTTGACGCTCTGTTCCAGGTTTTGCGAGGTGAAAATCAGTGCGATATCGTGCTTGGTGATCTTTTCCGCTTTGGCGCCGCCGTGCATGAAATCGGAAAACAGGCGGATATCGTACGCGCCGTAGTGTTTCTTCAGCAGCACCGACAGGCCAACATAGCTGTACTTACACTCACTAATCACAAGAACGTTGTTTTTAGACATAGGGCAAACACCAATACCGAGTTAAAAGTATTCAGCTGTAAGAAGCGAGTTCAAATCCCTGATGCTGGATTCCTTCCACAGCTTTCCCTGCAGTGCGTAATATGGCATTTCATCCAGCCATTTCTTGTGTTCGGGAGTTTCAACTCCTTCGATAATTACCTTGTAATGATTAAGGTAAAAGAAGCGCAGTAACGCGCGCATCAAGCCCTCGCCGCCGGACTTTTTCATAAAGTCCCAAAGCAGAAAACGATCGAGCTTAACGAAGCGGAACTGGCTGTTGTACAACGCGGAAAAACCCGCATAGCCAGAACCAAAATCATCGAGCCAAAATGAATAACTATTCAATGACGGATCGCCGTGCACGCGATCTTTCACCAGCCGGGTTGAATTCTCGCTGATCTCAAAATGAATACAGCGCAGGGCATTAATTCTTTCGGCAAAGTGAGTATTCGCCAGCGATTGCAGGGAATAATCGTCAACATTCAAAGTGGCTATCACTTGGTTTTCATGAAACCAGTGTTTGTATTTATCGATCAGATTGATCTGATCCATCAAAATCTCAATCCGGGTAGCGCTGTCGGCATGGCGAAAGAACTGTTCAGGAGAAAAATGGGCATATTCGCTATTAAACGTAAAGCGAGACAGGCATTCAACGGCCAGCAATTGTCCCGATTTCGCGAACATTGGCTGGAAAACATAATTAATGCCGTTATTTTTCTCTCTGAAAGAACCGCTCATTTCCCAATCCTTGGATTGATATTTAACTTGTTGATTTTAAATGGTTAAAAAGAAAGTTACTCCGTATTTATTGGTAAATTTCTTATTTAAAGCGTCAGGATGGCCGAAACGTGTCGACAGACCATTTAACGCGGAATTCGTGCCAAAGTCCAAACGTCGCAATCTGTTACTAAATGTAAATATTCGGGATAATATTCTGATTTTCAGGCCTTAACGCAAAATGTTGAACTCTGCAGCTTTCCCAAACACAGATTATTCCTATTCATATGAATCGTCAACATCGATCGATAGGTATCCGCCGATAGTTTATTCCTATCAAGAGGGGGCTTATGAATGTTTTAAACGATTTAACATTAAGAATATGCTTAGTCTATATTTCGTCCGGCAATGAGTTCATCGAGGCAACGCTCCTTTTCAGCAAGGGAGTGCTATCGCTGAGTGTATGCTCAGTGGCGGCAATATATATATAAGCCCGCCACTGAATCGATTATTTTATTGTTCTATGGAGCTGGAAATGAAAAAAGTATTATTGCCTTTGGCTGCCCTGGTATTGTCTGCAACTGCTTCCAACGCAATGGCAGCAAACGGCACTGTTAAATTCACCGGTGAAATCAAACAGTCTACCTGCCAGGTAACTAGCGATACTCAAAATAAAGAAGTTTACCTGGGTACTTACCCAACTTCTGCTTTCCCAACCGTGGGTTCTAAATCCGCTTCTAAAGCTTTCCAGATCTCTCTGGAAAAATGTGATGCCGGCGATTACAGCCTGCGCTTCGACGGTAACACCGTTGCCGGCAACCCAGACCTGCTGTCCGTAAGCAACGTTGGCGGCACCGGCGCTGCAGCTACCGGCGTGGGTATCGAAATCACCGATAACAACGGCAAGCCATTCGCTATCGGCGACGGTTCCAACATCAACGACGATGTAGCGAAAGTCACCATCGCTGCTGACGGTAAAGCGACCTTCAACCTGCAGGCTCGTTACCGTTCATTCGATAGCAACGTAACTGCAGGTCTGGCTAACGCCACCAGCCCGTTCACTATCGAATACAAATAATCGTCTTTCAGGACACATACGGCCAAGGATGGCCCATAGAGGAAACCGATGAAAAAGTTCTTTGCTGCTCTGCTGATGCTGGGCACCTTTAACAGCTACGCCGGTATCCAGGTAGATGCCACTCGCGTGATCTATAAAGGCGATGACAAATCCGCCTCTCTGCCAATTCATAACGATGCTTCAGAAGCTTATATGGTGCAGACCTGGCTGGACACCGGCGATAGAAACCAAGTGCCGAAAAATCTGCCTGTCGTTGTCGTTCCACCGATTCTGAAATTGGACGCTGCCAAAACCGCGGTTTTGCGCTTTATCTATTCCGGTAATGGCTTACCTCAGGATAAAGAAACCCTGCTGTGGATTAACGTGCAGGAAATTCCACCGGCGCCGAAGCAAGAAAACGTGCTGCAGGTTGCGGTGCGTACCCGAATCAAACTTTTTTACCGGCCGGTGGCGTTGAAAACGACGCTGGACGAGCAAGTACAAAACTTGCGTTGGCAGCGTGAAGGTTCACGCCTGCAAGTGATTAACGATGGCCCGCTGCATATTACCTTTGGGGCGCTGCATTTGAAAAACAGCGCGGGCAAGACCGTGGATGTGGACGCCAACATGGTGAGCCCGAAAGATCGCTTATCGATCAACATCCCGGCGGGCGTCAGCGTCGGCAACAAGATTGCTTTCAGTTATATCAACGATTTTGGCGGTAGAACGGAAGTCAAGGACGTTCCAGTACAATAAGAGAGACAGGGAATGGCAAATCAACGAAAAGTAGCAGGCGGAACGACGCGGCTGACGCAGCTGATCCGTATTGCAATCATTGCCGCCAGCGCGCCAATGTTATGGAGTGAAACGGCGCTGGCAGAGTTTAACATGTCGTTTATTCACGGCGATGAAAACCTGAGTAACGCGGAAGCGGTCGCTCAGGGCGATGCTTTGCAACCGGGCGTTTACCCATTCGACATCTACGTCAACCTGACTCAGGTCGATCACAAAGATGTTACTTTTCGTCAGGTTAAAGGCCAGACCGCGTCTCAACCTTGCCTGAAAGTTGAAGACCTGCGCAACTACGGCATCAAACTGCCGGAAACGCTGCAGGCCGGCAGCTGCGTTGATCTGCCTGCGTTGGTTAAAGACGCCACCGTCAGCTATGACGCGGCGGTGCAGCAGATCAACATCTCCGTACCGCAGACCATGATGGATCTGAGCGCCATTGGCGCGATCCCGCCAAGCATGTACGATGAAGGCATCAACGCGCTGTTCGCCAACTATAACTTCAACTACAACAAGAACAGCTATCGCCGAGATGACGCCGACGACAGCGAGTACATGTTCCTCGCGTTGAACAGTGGCCTCAACCTGGGCAGATGGCGCCTGCGCAACAACTCCACCTGGGACAAACAGAGTGGCAGCAGCAGCAACTGGACCAACGTCTCTTCCTGGGCCGAGACCGACATCGTGCCATGGCGCAGCCGTTTGGTGATGGGGCAGGCGAGCACCAACAACAGCGTGTTCAACAGCTTCCAGTTCCGCGGGGTACAACTCTCTAGCGTTGACGACATGCTGCCGGACAGCCTGCGCGGTTATGCGCCGGTAGTGCGCGGCGTGGCGGCGACCAACGCCCGCGTCGAGATCCGCCAGAACGGTTACGTCATCTATAGCACCAACGTCGCGCCGGGTCCGTTCGAGATCCACGACGTCTATCCGCATACCAATAACGGTGACCTGCAGGTGACCGTGAACGAGGCCGACGGTTCGCATAAAACGTTCAGCGTTGCCTACTCCTCCGTGGCCAACATGCTGCGCGAAGGTATTTGGAACTTCCAGCTGACCGCCGGTAAATACCACAACGGTAACGGCGGCTATCAGCCGAAGCTGATTCAGGGCACGGCGGCATACGGCATGAACTATGGCCTGACGCCGTTCGGTGGCGCCATCATCGCCGAGCACTACCGTTCCGCTGCCGTGGGTATCGGTAAGAGTCTGGGCTCATGGGGCGCCATCTCCGTAGACGGTTCGATCTCCGATACCGAGCTGGCGAACGGCGATCGCAAACAGGGACAGAGCTTCCGTTTCCTGTACTCCAAGTCGCTCAACCAGATGGGCACCAACTTCCAGTTGGCGGGCTATCGCTATGCGACGTCCGGTTACTATGATCTCAGCGATGCGGTCCAGGAACGCAACAGCTGGCGCAACGGCATTTATGCCAATGATTACTGGGATCCAAACGATCTGCAGCCGGGCCAGCCTTCCTGGAGCAACAACCAGAAACGCACCCGATACACCGCGCGCTACGGCAACAAGCGCGAACGCGTCGAGCTGTCGCTCAGCCAGCAGCTGTGGGCGGGCGCGAGCCTGTACGCCAACGTCAGCCACCAGAACTACTGGGGCGTGTCCGGTAACGATCGCACGATTCAACTGGGTTACAACGACGGCTTCAAACGTATTTCCTACGGCGTGTATCTGCAGGATACGCGCGGCCAGTACGGCTATTCCGATCGCAGCGTGAACTTCACGATGTCGATCCCGTTGGATTGGGGCCAGAGCAACAACTCGACCACCGCCAACTTCAGCGCGGCGCACAGCAAACAGAGCGGCGACAGCTACTCGACCGGCATCAGCGGCACCATGCTGGATGACCGTCGCATGAACTACTCGGTTTCCACCGGGCATACGCAGTCCTCCGGTCAGAGCAGCAACCTGAACCTGGGCTACAGCAGCAGCATCGGTAACATCGACGGTAGCTATGCCTACAGTTCGAAATACCGCCAGGAAGGGCTGGGCCTCTCCGGTGGTCTGCTGGTGCACTCCGGCGGCGCGACTCTGACTCAGCCGTTGCAGAACACTATCTTGCTGGTGGAAGCGAAAGACGCCAAAGGCGTGCGTCTGGAAAACCAGCCGGGCGTGACCATCGATCGCTTCGGTTATGCGGTGGTGCCGTCGGCCAACCCGTACCGCTACAACTATGTGGCGCTGCGCACCGAAGATTTTGGCCCGGGCCTGGATGTGCCGGTGGCCAGTAAGCAAGTGGTGCCGACCGAGAAATCGGTGGTGAAGGTGAGCTTCGATACCTTCAAGGGCGTCAGCCTGCTGATTCACGCTCGTCTGGGTGATAACGGTTATCCGGCCATCGGCGCCGGCGTGTTCAACGAGTCCGGCCGCAACAGCGGCACCGTGGGCCTGGAGGGCGCAACCTATGTTTCCGGCGTGAAAGCGGGTGAAAAACTGACGATCAAATGGGGCCCGAAAGCCGATCAGCAATGCGTACTGCCGATTCCGGCGGACGTGGGCGACAAACAAGCGGCCATGGGATATCAGGAACTGACCCTGCAATGCCAAAAACTGTAAGGTACACCATGAACTTGAGCAAATTAGCACGTAACACACTTCTGTCGGTGGTGGGGCTGGCGGGGTTGGCGATGGCGCAACAGGCGGCGGCGATGCAATGCCGCTTCGGCAACTCGACCGGCAGTAGCAGACCAACCGGCAGCGTGACGCAGGATATCGACGTCGGCCGTCCAATCGTGCTGGCCGCCAGCGACTTTGTGGCGGGCAACCTGATTTGGCGTTCGCAGAACTTTACCTCCACCTTTACGTGCTGGGATACCGATAAATTCCCACAGGGGGAACACGCTTATATTTACTGGAACCCGCAGAACTCGTTCGGCGCGTTAGATAAATCATTGGCTATCGGTGTGTCGATCAACGGTGTTGATTATGATGCGATCAACCTTAAGCAGAGCTCCAACAGCCCGACCGGCCCGGATTTGGGGCCAGGCACAATACGTACCAACGGTAGAAACCCGGCGGCGCCGCAGGCGGTGACTGCCACCTATTCGGTGTATATCAAAGCCACCGGGGTGAAACCGCCGGCGGGTAACTTCCCGCCGCTGGCACGCGCATCGCTGTTCCAAATCGATGGCGTGAAGGGTCTGAACGCTACCAAAGACAGTAACTTTAACGCCTACATCAAGGGGCTGGACAAGATCCGCGTGATCCAGTGCAACCCGCAGATCACCGTGTTGGCCAACAACGGCGCCAGCGTCGATTTCGGCGTGCTAACCAGCTCCAGCGCCAAAATCGGTACTATCGCCAAGCAGGTGCCGTTTGATATCAAGGCTACCTTGAGCGGCGGCGAATGTGCCGGCCAATCTCTGCAGGCCAGTTTCAGCAGCACCAACGCCGATCCGTCAGACAACACGCAGATCCTGCCAACCACCCAACCGGGCGTGGCGATCTTCCTGACGCAGCAGCGCGACACCAGTAAAAAACCGATCCCACTGCAAACCAACGTGGATTTCGGCGGTGTGCTGCAGGATAAGCAGAACGAAGTGAAAGAGACCTTTATCGCGAACCTGAAGTGGTTGACCAATACGCCGAAGACCGGGGTGTTCAACGCCACTGCCAACGTCGACGTCACCTTCAAATAATTCGGTGTCTCGTCAATAAAGAAAGGGTTCAGTTCTCGCGAACTGAACCCTTTTTTTGTGCCTAATACCGCGTGGATTAACGCAGCCCCATCCAACTGGTGCATACGCCTTCCGGCAGTTTGCCGGCAAACCAGCGCGGTAAGGCGGGGGCGTCGCGGTGTTGCTCAACCTGCGGCTGCGCCGGCCATTCGGCGACGTCCCAGCGGGTGGTGCGGCGATACACCGCCGGGGTCTTGCCGAACTGTTTCTTGAAGGCACGCGAGAACGAAGGCTGAGAGTCGAAATGGTATTGCAGGGCGATATCCAGGATCGGGCGTGGGGTGGAGCGCAGCGCCTGCGCCGCCTGCGACAGGCGCCGCTCGCGGATATAGCTGCCGAGCGCGTGGCCGGTGGTGCTGCGGAACATGCGCTGCAGGTGCCATTTGGAGTAGCCCGACTTGGCGGCGACGTTGTCCAGCAGCAGCGGCTGATCCAGATGAGTTTCAATCCAGTCTAGTAAATCGTGAATGATATTGACGCGATCCATGGTTTTAGTTCTCCCGCAAAAACGACATTCAGGTCACAGTGACTTAGCTTAATTATCCAAGAATATGCTTTGATAATAGGCGTGAGTGCGCCGTTACGCAAGGGTAAACCGGGGGTAAATAGGTGGCCAAAAATGCTCTTTGAGCGGCAGGGGTATAGAAAAAAGGCCGCATAAGGCGGCCTTGTCAGCAGGAAACCACGGGGAATCAGTTAGTTTCCGGTTTCACTTCAATGTAGTTCAGACCCAGCACGCTGCTGGTGTAGCCGCGGATCTTGTTGGTCATCTCGATATCGCCGTTCAGCTTGTGGCCGTAAGACGGGATGATCTCTTTCAGCTTGCTCTGCCATTCCGGCGTCGCCACTTTGTCTTTGAACACGGTTTCCATCAGATGCAGCATGATTGGCGCAGCGGTAGAAGCGCCCGGCGAAGCGCCCAGCAGAGCGGCGATGCTGCCGTCTTCGGAGCTGACGACTTCGGTGCCGAACTGCAGCACGCCGCCTTTATCCGCGTCTTTCTTGATGATCTGTACGCGCTGGCCTGCGGTCCACAGCTTCCAGTCTTCCTGCTTGGCGTCCGGGAAGTACTCTTTCAGCGCGGCGAAGCGGTCGTCGTCGTTCATCATCAGCTGGCCGACCAGGTATTTCACCAGATCGAAGTTATCCAGACCGACGTGGGTCATCGGCATCAGGTTCGAGGTGCTTAGCGAGTGCAGCAGATCGAACAGCGAGCCGTTCTTCAGGAACTTGCTGGAGAAGGTGGCGAACGGCCCGAACAGCAGCACGCGCTTGCCGTCCAGCATGCGGGTATCCAGGTGCGGCACGGACATCGGCGGCGAACCTACGCTGGCCAGGCCATACACTTTGGCCAGGTGCTGGTTGGCGATCTCCGGATTGGTGGTGACCAGGAACTGGCCGCCGACCGGGAAGCCGCCGTAGCCGTCGGCTTCAGGGATGCCGGATTTCTGCAGCAGGGTCAGGGATGCGCCGCCTGCGCCGATGAACACGAACTTGGCGTTAACGGTGGTTTCTTTGCCGTCGCGGTTCAGATCGGCAACGGTCACGCTCCAGGTCTGGTCGGCGTTGCGCTTGATGTCGCGCACTTCGTGGCTCAGGTTCAGCTTGAACTTGTCGCTGGCGCTCAGCGCGTCAACCAGCTGGTGGGTGATCACGCCGAAGTTGACGTCGGTACCCAGCGGCATGCGGGTCGCGGCGATTTTCTGCGCCGGATCGCGGCCGTTCATCACCAGTGGCGCCCACTGCTTGATCTGCGCAGGATCTTCGGAGTATTCCATGCCGCGGAACAGGGTGCTGTGCTGCAGCGCCGCATAGCGTTTACGCAGGAAGTTGACGTTGTCGTCGCCCCACACGAAGCTCATGTGCGGCACGCTGTTAATGAAAGATTTCGGATCTTTCAGGACATTGTTTTTCACCTGATAAGACCAGAACTGGCGAGAGATTTCGAAAGACTCGTTGACCTTCACCGCCTTGCTGATGTCGATGGTGCCATCGGCTTTTTCCGGCGTGTAGTTCATTTCGCTGAAGGCGGAGTGCCCGGTACCGGCGTTGTTCCAGCCGTTGGAGCTCTCTTCCGCTACGCCGTTCATGCGCTCGTACATGTCGATGGTCCAGGTCGGCTCCAGCTCATGCAGATAGGTACCCAAGGTGGCGCTCATGATGCCGCCGCCGATCAGAACCACGTCGACGGTTTTATTCTTCTCTTCAGCCGCCGCCTGTTGCGTAACGCCAAACAGGCTGAGACTGAAAATCAGGACGAGTAATTTTCTCATTGAATTAAATCTCTTGTGTGTAAATTCTACTCATTGCAGGTGAAAGAATTTAGCGGGAGTTACCCTGGAAATAATGAAGCCGACCGCCCGGCGAAAGCCGATAGGCAGCAATAATGCCTTTTTGTTAATAGGGTTTTTAACGAAAAGTGAACTATTGCAGGCCGTCCGGATGCAAATTGATCGGTTCACGTTACTGGCGGGGTATTATTGTTTGCGAGAATGTTAAAAACTACTTTTGTAACTAAAAAAAACGAATATAAGCAAAAATAGGCCGGTTGCTGTCGCAGGAATAAACAGAGAGGAGCGAAAGACAATATAACCGCGTTATTTTCATGGGTTAATTGCCGCGTAATTAGACGTTATTTCGTTATCACACAATAATTGCGGATTAATTGCAAATGCGCATCGGTAACCAATAATAAATGGCCGCCGTTGCGGGCGGCCATCGTTCAGAGGGCGGTTACTTGATGCCCATCGCATCGCGCATGGTGAAGAACAGATCGGTCTGATCGGTCAGGCCCACTACGTTGGCGGCGTGCGGGCCGTAGGCCGCGACGCGCAGCTGGGTGCCGGTGTGCCCCTGCGACTCCTCTTCCGAGTTGCCGTAGCTGAGGGTCATCGGTGCGCCGTCCTTGGTGGTCAGCTTTTGGGTCAGGCCCGGCGCTTTGGCGTCGGCGGAGACGATCTGGCTGGCGTGCGCGTGGTCGGCAGTGACGATCACCAGCGTGTTGCCGTCGGCGCGGGCGAAGGCCAGCGCTTTTTGCACCGCTTCGTCCAGATCGACGGTTTCGCCAATCTGCCCGCACGGGTTGGCGGCGTGATCCTGCTTATCGATCGACGCGCCCTCCACCTGCAGGAAGAAGCCGTTCGGGTTGTCTTTCAACAGCGCGATCGCTTTTTCGGTCATCGCCGCCAGCGTTGGCGTGGCGGCGGTGCGCGCCGGGTTGTTTTCGCAGGTTACCGCCGGTTTGTCGAGGTTGCCGTGGTAGCTGGCTTTCGGCCCCAGCCAACGCACCGGCATATTGCCGTCGGCGAACAGCCCCAGCAGCGGTTTTTGCTGGTTGGCGAGGGTAACGGCCTGCAGTTCGTCGGCGTTGCTCACCCACTGATAACCCTGCGCCGCCGCCTGCTCCTTCAGCGATTTTCCTTGCCATTCGCCGCTTTTCGCCAGCTGGTTGAACGATTTCGCGCCGCCGCCCAGCGTGACGTCGGCGCGGGTTTTCAGCAGTTGTTCGGTGATGGAGCCGCGGCCGCCGTTTTCCAGCGCGTTAGCGGCGCATTTCTCGCTGGTTTCCTCCGGGCCATAGCACTTGCGTGAGATGACGTGCGAGACCAGCGCTGCCGGCGTGGCGTCTTGCAACTCGGCGGTGGAGACGTTGCCGGTGGCCTTGCCGGCGGCCTTGGCGATCTCCAGCAGCGTCGGTTGATCCTTGCCGTTCACGTCCACGCCGAGCGCGCCGTTATAGGTTTTCACCCCGGTGGCCCAGGCGGTGGCGGAGGCGGCGGAGTCGGTCACGTAGTCCGGCTTGTGGGTTTTCCTGTCCAGCGAGTAATGGGTGTATTGCCCGGTCAGCGGCAGGGCGTCGATGCCCTTGAAGTAACCGCCTGCGCCTTCGGCGTAGTTGCGCGCGGCGGTGATCTCGGAATCCCCCATGCCATCGCCAATCAGCAGGATCACGTTTTTCGCCGTTTTGTCCGACAGCGACGCCTTCAGCGCGGCGGTCTGATCGCCGGCCAGACGGCGGGCGCCGCCCGGTTCGACGAGGTTGCCGCGCGCGGCGCGATCGGTCAGGCCATCGGCATTGGCCGAGGTTTCCGCCGCGATGGCGGAGGAACAGAGCAGGGCGGACAGTACGGCGCCGGCGATCAGGGATACAGCAGGTTGCATGGGGTAAGCTCCTTGTCGTAATACAACAATGTAAATAACATCAAATTGTTACGAAAGGAGAGTAGAGCAGAGGGATGACAATTTTATGACAGTGGAAGGCGGGATGGCCCGGCGGCCACCCCGTTTGACGATCAGGCCGCGCGCGCCGGGATAGCGAGCCCACGCTGCACCGCCGGGCGCGCCAGACCGCGCTCCAGCCACTGCGCGACGCGAGGGAAACTGTCGAACTCCACCAGTTCGCGCGCCTCATAGAAGCCGATCAGGTTGCGCACCCAACCCAGCAGCGAGATATCGGCGATGGTGTACTCCGCGCCCATGATCCAGTCGCGGCCTTCAAGGCGTGTTTCCAGCACGCCGAGCAGGCGTTTCGATTCGTTTTTGTAGCGCTCCAGCGGCCGCTTGTCTTCATATTCGCGCCCGGCGAATTTATGGAAGAAACCGAGCTGGCCGAACATCGGGCCGACGGCGGCCATCTGGAAGAACACCCATTGAATGGTTTCGTAACGCTGCGCCGGGTCCTGTGGCAGGAAACGGCCGCTCTTTTCCGCCAGGTAGAGCAGAATGGCGCCGGATTCGAACAGCGGCAGCGGCCGGCCGCCGGGGCCGTCGGGATCGATGATCGCCGGGATCTTGCCGTTCGGGTTCAGCGCCAGGAATTCCGGCGTCCAGGTTTCGTTGTTGCCGATGTCGATCAGGTGCGCTTCATAAGGCAGGCCGATCTCTTCGAGCATGATGGACACTTTGACGCCGTTCGGCGTCGGCAGAGAGTAGAGCTGCAGCCGTTCCGGATGCTGAGCCGGCCAGCGTTTGACGATCGGGAATTGGGTGGAATCGAGCATGGAAACTCCTCGGGTTGGCGGGGTCGCTTAAGCGTACCCCTAGAGTATTGCAGTAAAACTACCCTGCCGCCGGGTTACACCGTGAGGTCAAAATGTGCGGCCAGCGCTTTTTTACCGGCGTCGGTCAGCTGCAGCTCGCGGCTGTCGAGTTGGCGCAGCATCCAGCCGCGTTGGATAAAGGCGTTCAGCAGCGCAGCGCCCAGCGCGCCGCCGAGGTGAGATCGGCGTTCGCTCCAGTCCAGGCAACCGCAGGCGAAACGGCGGCGGGTGGGAGCGGGGGAACAATCGACGCTCAGCCGCGCCAGGGCCGCCTGGCCGGCGTCGCTTAAGCGGTAGTCTTCCTCGCCGCTCAACCAGTTCAGCGCATGCAGCCGATCGTGCAGCTTTACCGCTACCTCGCCCGCCATATGGTCGTAGCAGGTGCGGGCATATTGCAGCGAGGTCGGCGTGCTGCTCTTCACCGACGGGCGCGGCACGCCGGTCAACGCCATCAGACCTTCCAGCGCGGCGGCCACCGGTTGCCCGGCCAGCCGGAAATAGCGATAGCGCCCCTGTTTGACGCAGGCAATCAACTGCTGTTCCAGCAGTTTCGCCAGATGCGCGCTGGCGGTGGACGGGGCGACCTCGACCGCCGCGCTGAGCTCGGTAGCGGTGTAGGCGCGCCCGTCCATCAACAGGCACAGCATGCGCGCCCGGGTGCGGTCGGCGATGGCGGCGCTCAGCGCCGCTAAACGATCTTCTATCTCGATGTTATGCATACTTCGAGGTTAGACGAAGTATGGCTGTGCGTCCATTGCTAGCCTGTAGTCATCGCACTTTGCTGCTGTGCGGCCGTATTCGCTGGATATTGATGAGCGGGCGTTGAAATCGGTGCAGTGGCGCCGTTCGCTGAATGCGCGCGTGCCGGAATTTTACCGTTGAGAGGAGACGAGGATGATTGCCGTGATTTTTGAACTGCAGGCCGCCGATGGGCAGCGCGATACCTATCTGGCGCTGGCGGCGGCGCTGAAGCCGCTGCTGGCGCAGATCGACGGATTCATCTCTATCGAGCGCTTCCAAAGCCTGGCGGATCCTGCGCGCCTGCTGTCGCTCTCTTTCTGGCGCGACGAGGCGGCGGTGCAGCAGTGGCGCAATCTCGAACAGCACCGGGCGGCGCAGACGCGCGGCCGTGGCGAAGTGTTGGCGCAGTATCGGCTGCGGGTGGCGGAGGTGGTGCGGGACTACGGGCTGGAGAGACGCGACCAGGCGCCACAGGATAGCCGTTGTTATCACGCACAGAGCAAGCCTGCGTCGGAAGCGAATTGACAACGCTGCACGGTTGTCATATTCATTAGCTATGAAAAAATCCTACCGCCCATTCGCGAAAATTATTATCACCCTTCTCCAGAGGGTGGGATAGCGCGTGTGTCGCCAATAAAAACCCGCCGGCAGGCGGGTTTTTTTATCCCCTTCCGGCAACGACCGGAGAACGTCATGAAAACCTACCCTGGAGTTTTACACCTGATGTGCGGCAAGGCCGGCGCAGGCAAATCGACGTTGGCGCAGCGTTTGGCCCAGCAGCCGCAAACGCTGTTGCTGAGCGAAGATGCATGGCTGGCGACGCTGTATGAACAGGATATGGCCAGCCTGCAAGACTACGCGCGCTGCTCCGACCGGTTGCGGCGGGCGCTGGGCGGGCACCTTGTTCAGCTGCTGCGCGGCGGTTGGTCCGTGGCGCTCGATTTCCCGATGAATACGCCGGACAGGCGGCGCTGGGCCAAAGCCTTGGCGGAGGAGGCCGGCGTCGCGCACTGCCTGCACTTTCTCGACGTCAGCCATGCGCAGTGCCTGAACCGGATAACGCTGAGAAATGCGCGCGGCGAACACCCGTTTACACTGAGCGAGGCGGAGTTTGAGCACCTGGCGCAGTATTTTGTTCCCCCGGTGGAAGAGGAAGGGATGACTATCTTGCGTTATGGCGAGCGGGACTGAAAACCGGCGCCATGACGGCGCCGGCAACAGGGTTAGGCTTCGGCGTTAAACGCGTTGTGGAAGGTGACCTCCGCGCACGGCAGCGCGCCTTGGAAGGCGACGGCGCGGAAGTAGTCTTGCGGCACGCCCGGCAGGGTCAGCGCGCTCTGCGCCTGGAAGCCGAAACGGCCGTAATAGCTCGGATCGCCCAGCACCACGCAGCCTGCGGCGCCACGCTCCTGCAGCTCGGCCAGCAGCCGGCGGATAAGCATGCTGCCGATCCCCTGGCCCTGACAGGCCGGCAGCACCGACACCGGCGCCAGCCCGTACCACCCGGCGGCGCCGTTGCTGAGTGCGACCGGCGAGACGGACGCGTGCCCGATCGGTGTGCCATTGCGTTCGGCGACCAGCGACAGGGTGAGGGCTCCCGCCGCGCGCAGCGCATTGACGATAAACTGCTCGGTGTGGCTGCTGTGCTCGGCATGCAAGAATGCGGCGGCGGTGAGGGTGGCGATGGCGCCGACGTCGGCCGGCGTTTCGTGGCGTAACGTGATGTTCATGGTTGTATCCTGATTAAATAAGACTGTGCCGACCGGGCTACCTGCCCGGCCGGTATCGATGATTAACGGTTATCCAGCTGCGCCCGCACGGCCTTGAGCCCGGCGAAGGTGACGCGATAAGGGCGCCCCTGGCGAGAGAGGATCAGGCGTTTGGTTTTGAGCTTGGTGAAAACGGCCAGCGAGCAGTCGGCCAAGCCGAGCCCTTCGCGGGTGTAGCATTCAACGTGGGTGACGCGACCGGCGTCGTTGCGGGTGAAGGCGATATAGCCGCCTTTGGCCAACACGTGCAGCACGCGTTGTTCCGCTTTGGAAATGTTCATGTTGGGAGATCCTGTAATAACCCCAGATACGCGCATCCCCGCGCAAACGCGCGTCGGATACGTCAGAGTCCCTCGCCATGCGGCAAGGAAGCGACTATCGGGTGGTTACAATCTCCAACATACAGGCCTCGGGCAGTGAAAAACGCCAGAGCGGCGTTTCAGCGCAGTTAATGTAGCCAATGGCCGGTTGGCTGTCAATTTGCCGGCGACGTGGGCCGCCGGCGCAAGGCCAATCAGAAAGGCTTGGTCGGCAGGTATTTGCCGTCCAGGGTGATCACCGCGCGTTCGCCGCCGTCCGGATCGGCGACCTTCTTGATATCCAGCTTGAAGTTGATGGCGCTGATGATGCCGTCGCCAAACTGCTCGTGCACCAGCGCTTTCAGCGTGGAGCCGTAGACCTGCAGCATTTCATAGAAACGATAAATGGTCGGGTCGGTCGGCACGCCGCCGGGGATGCTGCCGCGCAGCGGGATGGTTTGCAGCAGCTGTACCGCCTCTTCATCCAGCCCCAGCTTGACCGCCACGGTGCGCGCCGCCGCTTCCGGCAGCGCATGCTGCCCCAGCAGCGCGGCGGTGACGAACGCCAGGCTGAGACCGGTGCCCTCGGCCAGCGCTTCGAACGTCAGGTTATGGCGGATCTTGGCGGCCATGATGGTGTCGGTGAGCGCTTCGCGCGGGGCGGCGTTGTGCAGAGAGTGTGTCATGTTGGCTCCTTTTGTGGGCTTAAAAACGGGCGATCGCCGGCGTGGCGGTCACCTCGGGATGGGTGGCGAGCGGCACGAAGCGGCGGGTTTCGCCGTCCAGCGCCTCGATAGCGCCGCTGGCGATGTCATAGACCCAGCCGTGCAGCGTCAGGCGGCCCTGTTCCAGCGCCAGGGCGACGGAAGGGTGCGTTTTGATGTTGTTGAGCTGGGCGATGACGTTTTCGCGCACCATCGACGCGACCCGCGCTTCGTCGCAGGCGTGCGGATAAGCCTGATTGACCGCCTTGGCGGAATCGGCGTAACGCAGCCAGCCGGCGACCGTTGGCAGGTGATCCAGACACTGGCAGGTGGCGATGGCGGTCATCGCGCCGCAGTCGGAATGGCCGCAGATCACGATATCTTCCACGCCCAGCGCGGCGACGGCGTACTCGACCGAGGCGGTCACCCCGCCGGGTTCGGGGCCGAAAGAAGGCACGATGTTGCCGGCATTGCGGATAACGAACAGATCGCCCGGCTCGCGCTGGGTGACCAGCTCCGGCACCAGGCGGCTGTCGGAACACGAGATAAACAGCGTGCGCGGATTTTGGCGGGTGGCCAGCCGCTGAAACAGCGCCGTGCGTTCAACAAAGGCTTCGCGCTGGAACTTCAGGAAGCCCTCAATTACCTCTTTCATTGTTTTTCTCCCAGGGGGGTAAGCGATGGAGGCATCATGAACGCTTCTGGCTATAGGGTCTAAGACCCATTTATAATGCTGGCTATAGGTTTTACTAATAGTTGGGGCGCTATGCTGCTGCGACATATCCGTTATTTTCTGGCCGTGGCCGAACAGGGCAATTTCACCCGTGCCGCCGAAGCGCTGCACGTCTCGCAACCGACCTTGTCGCAGCAGATCAAACAGCTGGAGGATGCGCTGGGAGCGCCGCTGTTCGATCGCAGCGGCAGAAGGGTGCAGCTGACCGACGCCGGTGAGGCCTGGATGCGCTATGCGCGCCTGGCGCTGCAGGATCTGGACGCCGGCGCGCGGGCGATCCATGACGTGGCGACGCTGGCGCGCGGCCATTTGCGGCTGGCGATGACCCCGACCTTCACCGCCTATCTGGTGGGGCCGACGATCGATGCGTTCTACCGCCGCTACCCGGGGATTACGCTGAGCATTGAGGAGATGGCGCAAGAGCGGATTGAGGCGCTGCTGGCGCAGGATCGGCTGGATCTGGGGATTGCCTTTGAGATGGCGCAGTCGGCGGAGGTGGAAGCGATGCCGTTGTTCAGTGAGACGCTGGAGCTGATGGTCGGCGCCGATCATCCCCTGGCGGCGCGGCGTCGGCCGCTGGCGCTGGCGGAGTGGCGAACTCTGCCGCTGGCCTTGCTGAGCGGCGACTTCGCCACGCGTCAGTTTATCGATCGCTACTGCACGCAGCTCGGTTTCCGGCCGCAGGTGGCGGTGGAGGCCAATGCGCTGGGCGCCATCCTTGAGATCGTGCGGCGCGGGCAGCTCGCCACGCTGTTGCCGGCCGCGATTGCGCGCGAGAACCGGCAGTTGAAAAAAGTGGCGTTGGCCAACGCCATGCCGGTGCGGCAGGCGGTATGGCTGCAGCGCCAAGGCGCTTACCGCAGCGCCGCCGCGCAGGCGTTTATCGCCGTTTTGCGGCAACAGGGCGTTACGCCAACGCCCCCCAGCGCTGCGTCATCCCCAGCAGATGCACCAGCCCGAAGCCGAGGCAAATCAGCGAGCTGACGACGATGAAGCGTTGGCTGCGGCCGGTATCGCGCAGGGCGAAAGGGCCGGCGACGCCGCGCAGCAGGTAGATAAAGGTGATGATAAACAGCGCGGGCCGCAGCAGTGGCGCGATCAGGCCCGCGCCGGACAGCGCGTAAAGCGCCCAAATAAACAACACCAGCGCGATGCCGGCGGTAACGACGGCAGGGAACTTTTTACCTGCTTCCGCCGCCTTAATGAAGCGATCGCCGGCGCCGCACAGCCGATAGCCGCGCGGCCCGGCGGCGATCACCCAAATATGCAGCAGGGCGGCGATGGCGCTCAGCGCAGCGCCGATCAGCAGCGCGGTGTTATAGAGGTGTGGCATGGTTCAGCATCCTTGTCCTAAATCAGTCTGGTATCAAGCGTAGACCAGAATGGGTAAGTCAGGCCGGGGGGAGCTCAACGGCCGACATTTGCAGCGCGTCTTCAGGCACTACGTGCGCCTGCGCATCGATAAATGCCAACTGCACCGGCAGCCCGCTGCGTTTATCCACCAGTTGAACGTGGGGGTTGTCATGCAGAATATGCCGGTGGCCCCACGCCATCAGCGCAACCAGGATGGGCCCCAGGCTGCGCCCCTTGTCCGTCAAGACATATTCATGTCGTTCGCGCTCGCCCGGCTCCCGGTAAGCGCGTTTGGCCAACAGTTCTTGTTCTACCATGGCATTCAGACGGTTGCTCAACGCCTGGCGTGAAGCGCCGATATTCTCGCGCAGCTCTTCAAAACGGCGGACGCCGTAGAATGACTCGCGCAGGATCAGTAATGTCCAGCGATCGCCAAGCAGATCCGCGGCCTGCGCCAGCCCGCACAGGGCAAGAGAAACGGTAGGGAGATCGGGAGATTTTGACATGGGCATTTTCCTTGGCTAATCTAGGTCTTATTTTTAGACTTAACTATATTCAAGGAGAGTATAATGCCATTTGTTAATGTGCAAACGGTGAAAGGCATGCTGGATGAACGGCAAAAAAGCGAATTGCTGTCCCGCATTACCGAACTGCTGGTAGAGATAGAAGGGCGAGGGGATCCGGCGTTCAGGCAGTCGGTTTGGGTCCGAATCGATGAACATGCGCCCGAACAATGGAGCCTGGGCGGCGTGCAGCCGACGGCGGCGATGATTGCCGCGAAGTTCCCGCCGCGTTAGTTCAGCTATGCCGCCTGCGAAAAGGATCGGATGCCGCAGGCGCCGCTCAAAATGTCACCGAAACTTCCCGCGATCTCTGCACCCCGTTGTGGCATAATGCGCGCCAAATCACATTCCCTATGTATAAAGAGCGAGCGCTGTGTTAAGCACTAACAACATCACCATGCAGTTCGGCAGTAAGCCGTTGTTTGAAAACATCTCTGTCAAATTCGGCGGCGGCAACCGTTACGGCCTGATCGGCGCCAACGGCTGCGGCAAGTCCACCTTTATGAAAATCCTCGGCGGCGATCTGGCACCGAGCGGCGGCAACGTGTTCCTCGATCCGAACGAGCGCCTGGGTAAACTGCGTCAGGATCAGTTCGCCTTTGAGCAGTACAGCGTGCTGGATACCGTGATCATGGGCCACACCGAACTGTGGGCGGTGAAGGAAGAGCGCGACCGCATCTACGCATTGGCGGAGATGAGCGAAGAAGACGGCTATAAAGTGGCCGATCTGGAAGTGGCCTACGGCGAAATGGACGGCTACAGCGCCGAAGCGCGCGCCGGCGAACTGTTGCTCGGCGTGGGCATTCCGGTTGAGCAGCACTATGGCCCGATGAGCGAAATCGCGCCGGGCTGGAAGCTGCGCGTGTTGCTGGCGCAGGCGCTGTTCTCCGATCCGGAAATCCTGCTGCTCGACGAACCGACCAACAACCTGGACATCGACACCATCCGCTGGCTGGAAAACGTGCTCAACGAGCGCAACAGCACCATGATCATCATCTCGCACGACCGTCACTTCCTGAACATGGTCTGCACCCACATGGCGGATCTGGACTACGGCGAACTGCGCGTTTACCCGGGCAACTACGACGAATACATGACCGCCGCCACCCAGGCGCGCGAGCGTCTGCTGGCGGACAACGCCAAGAAGAAGGCGCAGATCAATGAGCTGCAATCGTTCGTCAGCCGCTTCAGCGCCAACGCCTCCAAATCCAAGCAGGCCACCTCGCGCGCTCGTCAGATCGACAAGATCCAACTGGAAGAGGTGAAAGCTTCCAGCCGCCAGAACCCGTTCATCCGCTTCGAGCAGGACAAGAAGCTGTTCCGTAACGCGCTGGAAGTGGAAGCGCTCACCAAGGGCTTCGACGAAGGCCCGTTGTTCAGCAAGCTGAACCTGATGGTGGAAGTGGGCGAGAAGGTCGCGGTGCTGGGCGCCAACGGCATCGGTAAAACCACCCTGCTGAAAACGCTGGTGGGCGACGCGCAGCCGGACAGCGGCACCGTGAAATGGTCGGAAAACGCCCGTATCGGTTACTACGCGCAGGATCACGAATACGAGTTCGACGACACCCTGAGCGTGTTCGACTGGATGAGCCAGTGGAAGCAGGAAAAAGACGACGAGCAGGCGGTGCGCAGCGTGCTGGGCCGTCTGCTGTTCAGCCAGGACGACATCAAGAAGAAAGTGAAGGTGCTGTCCGGTGGTGAGAAGGGCCGCATGCTGTTCGGCAAGCTGATGATGCAGCGCCCGAATATTCTGGTGATGGACGAACCGACCAACCACCTGGATATGGAATCCATCGAATCGCTGAACATGGCGCTGGAGATGTACGAAGGCACGCTGATCTTCGTCTCCCACGACCGTGAGTTCGTCAGCTCGCTGGCGACCCGGATTCTGGAAATCACCCCGAACAAGGTGATCGACTTTACCGGCAACTACGAAGACTATCTGCGCAGCCAGGGCATCGTGTAACCCTCGCGGCAACGCATCAGGGCGGGAATTATCCCGCCCTTTTTTTATCCGTCATTCCCCGCCGCACACCTCGCAGTGCGGATCCTTCGGCAGTTTCATCTCGCGGAACTGCATGCTCATCGCATCGAACATCAACAGCTTGCCGCGCAGCGGCTGACCATAGTCGGCCAACAGCTTGATGGCTTCCATCGCCTGCAGGGTGCCGATAGTGCCGACCAGCGGCGCCATCACGCCGGCTTCTACGCAGGTGAGGGCGCTGTCGCCGAACAGCCGGCTCAGGCAGCGGTAGCAGGGCTCGCCCGGCTGATAGGTGAACACGCTGAGCTGGCCCTCCATGCGGATCGCCGCGCCGGAAACCAGCGGTTTGCGCTGCGCGTGGCACAGGCGGTTCAGCGCGTCGCGCGCCGCCACGTTGTCGGTGCAGTCCAGCACCAGATCGCTGGCGGCGATCTCTGCCGCAACTGCATCGTCTTCCAGACGGCCGTCGATGGCGTCGATGCGGATATGCGGATTGATGGCGCTCAGTTCCTGCCTGGCGGAGGCGACTTTGCTCTGGCCGATGCGATCGTCGCGGTGCAGGATTTGGCGCTGCAGATTGGAGAGCGAGACGGTGTCGAAATCCACCAGCACCAGATGGCCGACCCCGGCCGCCGCCAGATAAGGCGCGGCGGCGCAGCCCAGCCCGCCCAGCCCGGCGATTAGCACGCGGGCGGCCTTCAGCTTCTCCTGGCCGTCGAAGTCAAAGCCGCGCAGCACGATCTGGCGGTTGTAGCGCAGAGCTTCGGCGTCGGTCAATTCCGGCAACATGTTCAGCTCCTCAGCAGGGCGTTGAACGGTTCGATCTCTACCGTTTCACCCGCCGCCACCGAACCGCGTTCGCGCTCCAGCACGATGAAACAGTTGCCCTGGCTGTAGGAGCTGAAGACGTGTGAGCCCTGGTGGCCGGTGGTGCTGACCTCCAGTTCGCCCGCGGCGTTGCTGCTGAACACGCCGCGCTGAAAATCGAGGCGGCCCGGCGATTTCTTCAGCGGCGTCAGCGCCCGCGCGCGCAGGCGCGGCGGCAGGCGCCAGTCGCTGTGGCCGGCCAACTTCGCCAGCAGCGGTTGCACCAGCTGGTAGAAGGTCAGGGCGGCGGAAACCGGGTTGCCCGGCAGGCCGCAGAACCAGGCGTGGCCCAGTTTGCCGAAGGCGAACGGTTTGCCGGGTTTGATCGCCAGCTTCCAGAAGCTGACCTGGCCCAGCTCGTCGAGCATCTGTTTGGTGTAGTCGGCTTCGCCGACCGAGACACCGCCGCTGCTGATCACCACGTCGGCCTGGCTGTCCGCTTGTTCGAAGGCGGCGCGCAGCGCATCGCGATCGTCGCGGATAATGCCGAGATCGAGCACGTCGCAGCCCAGCTGCTCCAGCATCAGGCGCACCGCGAAGCGGTTGGTGTCATAGATCTGGCCCGCCTGCAGCGGCTGGCCGACCGGCTGCAGTTCGTCGCCGGTGGAAAACACCGCGACCTTCAGCTTACGCATCACTTGCACTTCGGCGACCCCGAGCGAAGCCAGCAGCGGCAGCTGCGCGGCGCCCAGCTTCACGCCGGCCGGCAGCACGCTGGCGCCTTGGCGAATGTCTTCACCCGCCAAACGGATATTCTGGCCGGCTTCTGCCGGGGCGGTAAAACGCACGCCCAGGTTGCTCACTTCAGCCTGCTCCTGCATGACAACCGCGTCCGCCCCGGCCGGGATCGGCGCGCCGGTCATGATGCGCACGCAGCTGTTGGCCGGCCATTGGCCGTCGAACGGTGCGCCGGCGAAGGCCTTACCGGCGACCGGCAGCGGCACGCCGGCCTGTAAATCGGCGAGGCGCACCGCATAGCCGTCCATCGCCGAGTTGGCGAACGGCGGCACGTCGAGTGGTGAGACCACCGGCGCGGCGGTGATGCGGCCGGCGGCGGCGGTCAGGGCGATGGATTCGGTCTGCTGCAGCGGGGCGATCTGCCCGAGCATTTTTTCCAGCGCTTGCTCCAGGGAGATGAGATCGGAAGTATGGCAATGATCCATAAGGGGAACTCCGTAATCAGGGTGCGCATTGATAGCGACAAAGTGCGGGTATTATGGCAGAGAACGCCGGGGGGGAGAACGGGTTATGCCCGCCATCTTTCGCACTGCGCCGGAAGTGCGAACGGGTATAAACTGCGTAAAACAGAGGAGAATCATGATGCATAAACAGGTTATCGAATTCTGGTTCGACGAGATCGAACCGGTGATGTGGTTCAAAAAGGACGATGATTTCGATCGCTTGCTGCACAGCCGCTTCGGCGAAATCTGGCGGGCGGCGGCGGCGGGGGAGCTGGCGCACTGGCGCGACACCATCGAAGGGCGGCTGGCGGAGGTGATCGTGCTCGATCAGTTCAGCCGCAACCTGTTCCGCGGCACGCCGCAGTCGTTCGCCTGCGACGGCATGGCGTTGATTCTGGCGCAGGAGGCGATCCGCAGCGGCGAGTGCGAACGGCTGAGCCGCGAGCAGCGCGGCTTCCTTTATCTGCCGTTCATGCATTCGGAATCGCCGCTGATTCACCAACAGGCGCTGGTGTTGTATACCGAGCTCAATAACGGCGATCAGCTGGAATTCGAACTGCGTCATAAGGCGATCATCGATCGTTTCGGCCGTTACCCGCATCGCAATGCGATATTGGGGCGCATCAGCACGCCGGAAGAAGAGGCCTTTTTACAGCAACCCGGTTCCGGTTTTTAATCGCGGATTATCTTCGCCCGGCCGGGAAAAAAACGGCAGGCCGGGCGTCGAAATAATGATTATTCAGCGTGAACGCTTATTTCATTACCCCATGCCGCTATTTCCTCTCGCGAAATTACCAATAATCCCAGCCGCACTATCAGCGGTTTGCTGCTTTTTATAACCTGCTGTTTTTATTCCAATAAGCTATTTCAAGGTGCGAAACGGTCTAAGCGGACTACGCTAAAAGTGGGGCGTGGACGTTATGCTGTACTTCCACAGTCGGGCTAAATAGCATCGAAAAAAGACTGAATAATAATGATACCGCGCTCAGCTTATTCGCTGTGCTACGGCGGGATTAACACAGGGTGTCAGGCAAATGAGCAAACCAGTGATTGCCATTCATGGCGGCGCGGGCGCAATTACCCGGGCGGCGCTGAGTGCGGAAAAGGAACGGCAGTATATTCAGGCGCTGTCCGAGATCGTGGCCGCCGGGCAGGCGATATTGGCACAGGGCGGCAGCGCGCTGGACGCGGTGACCGAAGCGGTGCGGCTGCTCGAAGAGTGCCCGCTGTTCAACGCCGGTAAAGGCTCGGTGTTTACCCATCAGGGCACCCACGAGCTGGATGCCTGCGTGATGGACGGCCGCACCTGTGATGCCGGCGCCGTCGCCGGCGTCAGCCGCATCCGCAACCCGGTGCTGGCGGCGCGCGCGGTGCTGGAAAACAGCGAACACGTGCTGTTTACCGCCGAAGGCGCCGAGAAGTTTGCCGCCGCCCACGGCTTGGAAATGGTCGCCCCCGACTTCTTCTTTACTCAGGAACGCTTTGATCAGTTGCACCGCGCCCAGGCGGAGCAGGGGCGGGTATTGCTCGATCACGACGGCGCGGCGCAGGCCGCCGATCCGCTCGATCCCGATCGCAAATTCGGCACCGTCGGCGCGGTGGCGCTGGATGCGCTGGGCAACCTCGCCGCCGCCACTTCCACCGGCGGCATGACCAACAAGCAGGCCGGGCGGGTGGGCGACACGCCGATCATCGGCGCCGGTTGCTATGCCAATAACGCCACCGTGGCGGTCTCCAGCACCGGCACCGGCGAAATCTTCTTGCGCGGCGTGGCGGCCTATGACGTCTCCGCCCTGATCGAATACGGCGGGCTCAGCCTGCAAGAAGCCAGCGATCGGGTGGTGATGGAGAAGCTGCCGGCGCTGGGCGGCAGCGGCGGCATGATCGCCGTCGATCGCCACGGCAATATCGCGCTGCCGTTCAACAGCGAGGGGATGTATCGCGGTTTTGGCTATGTCGGCGATGCGCCGTCCGTCGGGATTTATCGCTAAGCGTTCACCGGGAGGGTGTATGACCGACGTTTCATTCCGGCCCGCCGGCGACGGGCTGCCATTGCCGCCGCAGCGGGTGCTGACGGTGCGCGATCTGAGCATCAGCTTTCCTCAAGCGGACGGCGCCGTAGAAGCGGTGCGCAACCTGTCGTTCGATCTCGATCGCGGCGAGACGCTGGCGATCGTCGGCGAGTCCGGCTCCGGCAAATCGGTCACTTCACTGGGGCTGATGCGTCTGGTGGAGCAGGGCGGCGGGCGCATCGTCGGCGGCGCCATGACGCTGCGCCGGCGCGACGGCGCGTTGCTCGATCTGGCGCGCGCCTCGCAGCACACGCTACGCACGGTGCGTGGCGCCGACATGGCAATGATCTTCCAGGAGCCGATGACCTCGCTCAACCCGGTATTTCCAGTCGGCGAGCAGATCGCCGAATCGCTGCGTTTGCATCAGGGCATGGACCACCGCAGCGCGCGCCAGGAGGCGCTGCGCATGCTCGATCTGGTGCGTATTCCGGAGGCTAAAGAGGTGTTGGGGCGCTACCCGCATCAGCTTTCCGGCGGTATGCGCCAGCGGGTGATGATCGCCATGGCGCTCTCCTGCAAGCCGGCGCTGTTGATCGCCGATGAGCCCACCACCGCCCTCGACGTCACCATTCAGGCGCAGATCCTGCAGCTGATCCGCGTGCTGCAACAGGAGATGCAGATGGGGGTGATCTTCATCACTCACGACATGGGCGTGGTGGCGGAGATCGCCGATCGGGTGTTGGTGATGCGCCGCGGTGAGCAGGTGGAACAAAATCGGGTGCGCGAGCTGTTCGCCGCACCGCAACAGGCCTATACCCGGGCGCTGCTGGCGGCGGTGCCGAAGCTGGGGGCGATGGCCGATCGGCCGCTGCCGGCGAAGTTTCCGCTGCCGGATGGCGAGGGCGATGCCGCGCCGCAGGATACCGTGCCGCCAGACGCCGCGCCGATCCTGCGGGTGGAGCATCTGGTCACGCGTTTTGATCTGCGCGGCGGGCTGTTCAATCGGGTCACTCGCCGGGTGCACGCGGTGGAAAACGTCAGTTTCGATCTTTACCCCGGCGAGACGCTGGGGCTGGTGGGCGAGTCCGGCTGCGGCAAGTCCACCACCGGGCGTTCTTTGCTGAAACTGGTGGACAGCCAGAGCGGCACCATCACCTTCGCCGGGCGGCGAATCGATCGGTTGAAGGGGCCGGCGCTGCAGCACCTGCGGCGCGATATTCAGTTCATCTTTCAAGATCCTTACGCCTCGCTCGATCCGCGCCTGACGGTCGGTTTTTCCATCATGGAGCCGCTGCTGGTGCACAAAGTGATGCGCGGCCGGGAGGCCGAAAGGCGGGTGGCCTGGCTGTTGGAACGCGTCGGCCTGTTGCCGGAACACGCGCGCCGCTACCCGCACGAATTTTCCGGCGGCCAGCGCCAGCGTATCTGCATCGCACGCGCGTTGGCGTTGAACCCGAAAGTGGTGATCGCCGACGAGGCGGTTTCGGCGCTGGACGTGTCGATTCAGGCGCAGATCGTCAATCTGCTGCTCGATCTGCAGCGCGAGTTCGGCATCGCTTTTCTGTTCATTTCACACGACATGGCGGTGGTGGAGCGCATCAGCCACCGGGTGGCGGTGATGTACCTCGGGCAGATCGTGGAAATCGGCCCGCGGCAGGCGGTGTTCGACAACCCGCAGCACCCCTACACCCGCAAGCTGATGGCGGCGGTGCCGGTGGCCGATCCCGCTCACGCCCACAAACGGCAGCCGCTGCCGGCCGATGAGATCCCGAGCCCGGTGCGCGCGCTGGGCGATGAACCCGTTACCGCACCGCTGGTGCAGGTTGGCGCCGGACACTTTGTCGCCCGCCACCCGATCGCCGGTGCTTTTTAAACACCTCAGGAGAGACAAGCGACATGAAGCACACATTCAAACGCAATGCGCTGTTGGCCGCCGTACTGCTGGCTGCGGGAACCGGCCCGGTCTGGGCGGCGAAGGACGCGGTGATCGCCGTGGCGTCCAACTTCACCACCCTCGATCCCTACGACGCCAACGACACGCTGTCGCAGGCGGTGGCCAAGTCTTTCTATCAGGGGCTGTTCGGCTTCGACAAGGACATGAAGCTGGTGAACGTGCTGGCGGACAGCTATGAGGTCAGCAAAGACGGCTTGACCTATACCGTCAAACTGCGCCAGGGCATTAAATTCCACGACGGCACCGCGTTCAACGCCGAGGCGGTGAAGGTCAACCTCGACCGCGCCAGCAACCCGGACAGCCACCTCAAGCGCTACAACCTGTTCAAGATGATCGACAAAACCGAAGCGGTGGACGCCAATACGGTGAAAATCGTGCTGAAGGCGCCGTTCTCGGCGTTCGTCAACAATCTGGCGCACCCGGCGGCGGCGATCATCTCCCCGGCGGCGCTGAAGCAATACGGCAAGGAGATCGGTTTCCATCCGGTCGGCACCGGGCCGTATCAGTTCGTGACCTGGAACCAGACCGATTTCGTCAAGGTGAAGAAGTTCGACGGCTACTGGCAGCCGGGGCTGCCGAAGCTCGACAGCATCACCTGGCGCCCGGTGGTGGATAACAACACCCGCGCGGCGATGCTGCAGACCGGCGAGGCGACCTTCGCCTTCCCGATCCCTTACGAGCAGGCCAAAGTGCTGGAAGGCAACGCCAAGCTGGACGTGGTGGCCGCGCCGTCGATCCTGCAGCGTTACATCAGCATGAACGTTACCCAAAAGCCGTTCGACAACCCGAAGGTGCGCCAGGCGCTGAACTACGCGATTAACAAGGACGCGCTGATCAAGGTGGCGTTTGCCGGTTACGCGGTGCCGGCGGAAGGGCCGGTGCCGCCGGCGATCGATTTCGCCGCGCGCTATAAGCCGTGGCCGTACGATCCGGCCAAGGCGCGCGAGCTGTTGAAAGAGGCCGGTTACCCGAACGGCTTCACCACCACGCTGTGGTCGTCCCACAACCACAGCACCGCGCAGAAGGTGCTGCAGTTCACCCAACAGCAGCTGGCGCAGGTGGGGGTGAAAGTGACGGTGACGGCGATGGATGCCGGGCAGCGCGCGGCGCAGGTGGAGAGCGTCGGGGTGAAAGACACCGGCGTGCGGCTGTTCTACACCGGCTGGTCGGCCTCGACCGGGGAAGCGGACTGGGCGCTGTCGCCGCTGTTCTCCACCCAGGCGGCGCCGCCGAAGCAGTTCAACACCGCGTTCTACAGCAATCCGCAGGTGGACAAGGATCTGACCGACGCGCTGGCAACCACCGATCGCGCCGAGAAGCAGAAACTGTATCAGGACGCGCAGGATCGCATCTGGGCCGACGCGCCCTGGATCTTCCTGGCGACCGAACGCTTGCTGTCGGCCAACAGCAAACAGCTGAGCGGTTTCTACGTGATGCCGGATACCTCGTTCAACTTTGATAACGCCGATCTGAAATAAGGCGCCCATCCCCGCCTGCGGCCACGCGGCTGCGGGTGGGGGAAGGAATGAGATGCTCAATTATTTTCTGAAACGACTGCTGGGCCTGATCCCGACGCTGCTGATCGTAGCGGTGCTGGTGTTCCTGTTCGTCCACCTGCTGCCGGGCGATCCGGCGCGGCTGGCGGCGGGGCCGGAGGCCGACGAGGCGGTGGTGCAGCTGGTGCGCAAGGATTTGGGGCTGGATAAGCCGCTGCCGCAGCAGTTCGCGCACTTTTTCGTCAACGCGCTGCGGGGCGACTTCGGCATCTCGATGGTGTCCAAGCGCCCGGTGAGTGAAGAGATCGCCTCGCGCTTTCTGCCGACCTTCTGGCTGACCGTCACCAGCATGCTGTGGGCGGTGGCGTTCGGCCTGGCGATCGGCGTGGTGTCGGCGGTGTGGCGTAACCGTTGGCCGGATCGCCTCGGCATGACGCTGGCGGTGTCGGGGATCTCGTTCCCGGCCTTTGCGCTCGGCATGCTGTTGATGCAGGTGTTCTCGGTCGAGCTGGGGTGGCTGCCGACGGTGGGCGCCGACAGCTGGCGGCACTACATTCTGCCTTCGATCACTTTGGGGGCGGCGGTGGCGGCGGTGATGGCGCGTTTCACCCGCGCTTCGTTCGTCGAGGTGTTGCAGGAAGACTACATGCGCACCGCGCGCGCCAAGGGCGTGAGAGAAAGCGTGGTGGTGATGAAACACGGCCTGCGCAATGCGATGATCCCGGTGGTGACCATGATGGGGCTGCAGTTCGGCTTCCTGCTCGGCGGTTCGATCGTGGTGGAGAAGGTGTTCAACTGGCCGGGGCTGGGGCGCTTGCTGGTGGACTCGGTGGAGATGCGCGATTACCCGGTGATCCAGGCCGAGGTGCTGCTGTTCTCGCTGGAGTTCATCCTGATCAACCTGCTGGTGGATATGCTGTACGCGGCGATCAATCCGGCGATTCGTTACCAATGAGGATGCGGCATGATTAAGCATTGGCGGCGCAGCGCCGCACTGAAGGCGATGCCGCTTATTGACCCCAACGCGGTGCGCACGCCGTGGGGCGAATTTTGGCGGCGTTTTCGCCGCCAGCGGGCGGCGCTGGTCGCCGGTCTGTTGGTGCTGCTGCTGATTGCGGCGGCGCTGCTGGCGCCTTATCTGGCGCCGTTCGATGCGGAAAACTATTTCGATTACGACCGGCTGAACGAAGGGCCTTCGCTGCTGCACTGGCTGGGGGTGGATTCCCTCGGACGCGATATTTTCAGCCGCATCCTGATGGGCGCGCGCATTTCGCTGGCGGCCGGGGTGTTCTCGGTGCTGACGGGCGGGGCGATCGGCACGCTGCTGGGGCTGCTGGCCGGCTACTATGAAGGCTGGTGGGATCGCCTCACCATGCGCGTCTGTGACGTGCTGTTCGCGTTTCCCGGCATTTTGCTGGCGATCGGCGTGGTGGCGATCATGGGCAGCGGCATGGCCAACGTGATCGTCGCGGTGGCGATCTTCAGCATTCCGGCCTTCGCTCGCCTGGTGCGCGGCAATACGCTGGTGCTGAAGCGCCTGACCTATATCGAGTCGGCGCGCAGTATCGGCGCCTCGGACTGGACCATCATCCTGCGGCACATCCTACCGGGCACCCTGTCTTCGATCGTGGTCTATTTCACTCTGCGCATCGGTACCTCGATCATCACCGCCGCCAGCCTGTCGTTTTTGGGGCTGGGCGCCCAGCCGCCGACGCCGGAGTGGGGAGCGATGCTCAACGAAGCGCGCGCCGATATGGTGATCGCGCCGCACGTGGCGATCTTCCCCAGCCTGGCGATATTTATCACCGTGCTGGCGTTCAACCTGTTAGGCGACGGATTGCGCGACGCGCTCGATCCGAAGCTGAAGGGGTGATGCTTTAACGTATGGCGCACATTTGAACGGGCTCACATGACGTCTCAGTGCTATTATCCGTTCAATAAGCCGTGTTGTTTGCACGAAAATGAGTGAGAGAGGTGCCGATGCCAGTAAAACAACGAACGACGCAAAGTGTGACTATGACGCTGGAACGCAGTTTGTTGAGCCGTGCGCGTGAGGCGGGGATTAATCTCAGCGCGACGCTGACTGCTGCTTTAGATGCTGAGTTGCGTCAGCATGAGAGGATAAAATGGCAGGAAGAAAACCGAGAGGCGCTTGAAGCGCTTAACCGATTTAATGATGAGCATGGTTGCTTTAGCGACGAATACAGGACGTTTTAGCGATGCAATTTACGGTGTATGCGAATAGCGGGAACAGCGCGATTTACCCCCTGCTGCTTGATGTGACGAGCGATATCATTGGGCAATTAAATCGTCGAGTTGTGATCCCTTTGTTGCCCGTTGAAAAATACCCGGGGAGTCCGCGACCGGAGCGCTTGATCCCGTTGATCAAATTGATTGATGACAACGAGTACGCCGTGATGACATATGAAATGGCCAGCATCCCGGTTCGGGCTTTGGGGGCCGAATTTTGTGATGTTTCCCAGTATCGGAGCAGGATAAAAGCCGCCATCGACTTTCTTCTTGACGGTATTTGAAGAAATCCGGGCGGTTTAACCGCCCGGATTTTTTTATCAGCGGAACAGGTGCTCGGCGTGGAAGCGCAGGTGATCTTCCACGAAGGTGGCGATGGTGAAGTAGCTGTGATCGTACCCCGGCTGAATGCGCAGCGTCAGCGGCCAGTCGCGCTGGCGCGCCAGCTCCGCCAGCCGCGCCGGCTGCAGCTGATCGGCCAGGAACTGGTCGTCGTCGCCCTGATCGATAAGGACCGGCATTTTCTCCGCGCCGCTGGCCAGCAGATGGCAGCTGTCGTACTGCAGCCACTGGCTCTCGTCGCTGCCCAGATAGGCGGTGAACGCCTTGCGGCCCCACGGTACCTGGCACGGGTTGACGATCGGCGCGAAGGCCGATACCGAGCGGAAGCGCTGCGGGTTGCGAAACGCCATCATCAGCGCACCGTGGCCGCCCATCGAGTGGCCGAAGATCGACTGACGATCGCTGACGCTGAAGTGCTGTTCGATCAGCGCCGGCAGTTCGGCGCTGATGTAGTCGTACATGCGGAAGTGACGATCCCACGGCGCCTGGGTGGCGTTCAGGTAGAACCCGGCGCCCTGGCCCAGGTCGTAGCCTTCGTCGTTCGGCACTTCGTCGCCGCGCGGGCTGGTGTCCGGCATCACCAGCACCAGGCCCAGCTCGGCGGCGATGCGCTGCGCGCCGGCTTTCAACGTGAAGTTCTCGTCGTTGCAGGTCAGCCCCGACAGCCAGTACAGCACCGGCGGCGGGTTGTCATCGCGCGGCGGCGGCAGGTAGATGCTGAATGTCATGTTGCAATTCAGGCTCTGCGCCGCGTGGCGATAGCGCTGTTGCCAGCCGCCGAACATGCGGTGCTCTTCGAGAAGTTCCAATGACAACGTCATCTCTGCCTCCTGGCTTATTTGTCGAAGTGGATGACGGAACGGATCGATTTGCCTTCGTGCATCAAATCGAACGCTTCGTTGATCTGCTCCAGCCCCATGGTGTGGGTGATAAAGTCGTTCAGCGCGAATTCGCCGTCCAGATAACGCTCGACGATGCCCGGCAGCTGCGAACGGCCCTTGACGCCGCCGAATGCCGAGCCGCGCCAGACGCGGCCGGTGACCAGCTGGAATGGCCGGGTCGAGATCTCTTCGCCGGCGCCCGCGACGCCGATGATCACCGATTCCCCCCAGCCCTTGTGGCAGCATTCCAGCGCGGAACGCATCACGTTGACGTTGCCGATGCACTCGAAGGAGAAGTCGACACCGCCGTCGGTCAGCTCGACGATCACCTCCTGAATCGGTTTGTCATAGTCTTTCGGGTTGATCAGATCGGTAGCGCCCAGCTTGCGCGCCAGATCGAACTTGCTGGTGTTGATGTCGATGCCGATGATGCGGCCCGCACCGGCCATCTGCGCGCCGATGATCGCCGACAGGCCGATGCCGCCCAGGCCGAAGATCGCCACGGTGTCGCCCGGTTGCACTTTGGCGGTGTTCATCACCGCGCCCATGCCGGTAGTGACGCCGCAGCCCAGCAGGCACACTTCCTCCAACGGCGCTTCTTTGTTGATTTTCGCCAGTGAAATTTCCGGCACCACGGTGTATTCGGAGAAGGTGGAGGTGCCCATGTAGTGGAAGATCGGCTTGCCGTCCTTGAAGAAGCGGGTGGTGCCGTCCGGCATCAGGCCTTTGCCCTGAGTGGCGCGGATCGCCTGGCACAGGTTGGTCTTGCCGGATTTACAGAATTTGCACTCGCCGCACTCCGGGGTGTAGAGCGGGATCACGTGATCGCCGACCGCCACGCTGGTGACGCCTTCACCGACCGCTTCCACCACGCCGCCGCCCTCGTGGCCGAGGATCGCCGGGAACACGCCTTCCGGATCTTTTCCGGACAGAGTGTAGGCGTCGGTGTGACAAACGCCGGTGGCGACGATCCGCACCAGCACTTCGCCTTTTTGCGGTGGCATCAGCTCGACTTCTTCGATCTTCAGCGGCTGGTTCGGGCCCCAGGCAACGGCGGCGCGGGTTTTGATCATCTCCATCATAGTCTCCTCAGTGGTTTTCTTTTTAAATCAGGCGATATCGACAACGTCTGATAAATCGTTGGGGGTGCTTTCATCAACAGCGGCGGTTTCCGTCTGTTCAATAATCAATTCTTTCAGCGCGCGCACGTTCGGCCCGAACGCGTCGCGGCGCCACAGCAGCCAGGTGGCGGTGTCGGCCACGTCCGGCGGCAGGGTGTGAACCCGAACCCGTTCATGGCCCGGCAGCAGGCTGAGCACCGAATGCGGGATCATCGCCAGCCCGGCGCCGCTGGCGACGCAGGCCAGCATGGCGTGATAGGACTGGATCTCCATGATCTGCCCCGGCCGCACGCCTTCGCGCTTGAACCAGGCCTCCAGCCGCAGGCGGTAGGAACAGCTGGCGCGAAAGGCGAACAGCGTTTCGCCGTTGGCGTCTTTGGCGCTGTGGATCGGCGCGTGATCGAGACAGGAGATCACCACCATATGTTCAGGATAGGCGATGCAGCCGTTCAGCTCGTCATAGGGCACCGGGCCGTCGACCAGCGCTGCCGCCAGCGTGCCGGCGCGAACCCGATCGGCGATTTCGCCGGAGGTGCCGGTAGTCAGCGACAGAGACACCTGCGAGAAACGCTGGTGGTAAGCCGCCAGCAGCGAGGGCAGGCGGGTGGCGGCAGTGCTCTCCATCGAGCCGAGAGCGAAGTTGCCCGCCGGTTCGCCGGCATGGGTGATGCTCATTGCCTCGTCGCTCAGCGCCAGGATGCGATTGGCGTAGTACAGAAAGTTATGGCCCATCGGCGACAGGCGCAGGCGCTGTTTTTCGCGGATAAACAGATCGGCGCCCAGCTCTTGCTCGAGCTGGCGCAGCCGGGTGGTCAGATTCGACGGCACGCGGTGCAGCTGCTCGGCGGCGCGGGCGACCGAGCCGGTTTCCGCTACGCAGCAGAACATGCGAAGCTGGGTCAGATCCATAATGTTCTCGTTTTGTGATGAACTTGATGACTATTATTCAGTTTTTGTGAGTTTAATACTGCGGCATGATACTGGCAACTTTCTTTTAACCTTTTGGATACCGGTATGGCTTTACGTATTGCCTTGAGCGGGTTTGCCGCGCTGATCGTGGCGATGGGCATTGGCCGCTTCGCTTTCACCCCTCAGGTGCCGCTGATGATTGCTGACCACCAGTTCAGCCTGACCGGTGCCGGGCTGGTGGCGGCGATCAACTATTTGGGCTACCTGTGCGGCGCCTACGACGCGATGCGCGCCACGCGCCACGTCGAGCGGCGCCTGTGGCTGGGCGTATGGGGCGCGATGGTGCTGACGCTGCTGTCGGCGTTGGCGCAGGATGAATGGACCCACGGCGCGCTGCGCTTCGTCATCGGCTGGGCCAGCGGCTGGGCGATGGTGCTGGTGGCGGCCTGGACCAACGAGCGGTTGGCGCACTACGGCCGGCCGGCGCTGAGCGCGGCGGTGTTCGCCGGGCCGGGCGCTGGCATCTTCCTCAGCGGCATGCTGGCAGTGGGCATCAACGCGCTGGGGCTGACGGCGGCGCAGGCCTGGCTGGTGTATGGCGGGCTGGCGCTGGTGCTGGTCGGGGGGATTAGCGCCTTTCTGCCGCGCAGCGGCGAGCTGCATCGCCCGGACGTGGCTCCGGAGCCGCTGCTGCTGACGCCGGCGCTCAAGCGTCTGGTGTGGAGCTACAGCCTGGCCGGCTTCGGCTATATCCTGCCGGCGACCTTCTTGTCGCAGATGGCGGCGGCGCGTTTTCCCGACAGCCTGTTCGCGCAGTTCGTCTGGCCGGTGTTCGGCGGCGCGGCGGTGCTGGGGATCGTTATCGGCATTGTGACCCGCCATCGGCTGACCACCCAAACCCGGTTGGCGATCACGCTGTGGGTACAGGCGCTCGGCGTGCTGAGCGCCGAAGTGGTGCCGGGCGTGGCCGGCCTGGCGCTCGGGGCGTTGCTGACCGGCGGCGGTTTCCTCTGTGTGGTGCAGCTCGCCCTTCAGCACGGCCGTGAACTGGCGCCGCGCCATGCGCGTTACATGGCCGGATTGCTGACCACCGGTTATGCGATCGGCCAGCTGGTCGGGCCGATGCTGTCGGCGCTGTCGACCGCCTTGACCCATCGGCTGGAACCGGCGCTGTATGTGGCGGTGATAGCACTGTTGGTGGCCGGAGGGCTGGCGGTGAATACCCCGGCGCGGCGGTTGGCGCAAAAAACGGCGACTCGGTGATTAAAAACCATACAAAAAGCGTGGAGACCCGCAGCCGGCCTGATTGTGCTAAATGCGAAGATTTCACCTCTGGATGAAGTACTATCACTGGATAATCGCCGCGCTCTCATCTACAGTGGGGGCAAAATCTTGACCGGGTTCACGTTATCCACCACGAAAACTCTGCCGTCACGAGAGCAAGCAATTCGCCGGCCGCACGCCCTATCAGGCCGCCGGCGGGTTCCGTCCGCAGGAGAACAAATACATGACATCATTAAGTAAAGAAGCCGCGCTGGTGCATGCGGCACTGGAAGAGCGTGGTCTGGAGACACCGCTGCGCGGGGAAGTGCTGGATCGCGAAACGCGCAAGCGTCGCATCAAAGAGCACATGACCGAAATCATGCAGCTGCTGAATCTCGATCTGTCTGACGACAGCCTGGCGGAAACGCCGCATCGCATCGCCAAAATGTATGTCGACGAGATCTTCTCCGGTCTGGACTACGCCAACTTCCCGAAAATCACCGTCATCGAGAACAAAATGAAGGTGGATGAGATGGTGACGGTGCGCGATATCACGCTGACCAGCACCTGTGAACACCATTTCGTCACCATCGACGGCAAGGCCACCGTGGCCTATATCCCGAAAGACTCGGTGATCGGTCTGTCGAAGATCAACCGCATCGTGCAGTTCTTCTCCCAGCGTCCGCAGGTGCAAGAGCGCCTGACCCAGCAGATCCTGGTCGCGCTGCAGACCCTGCTCGGCACCAATAACGTGGCGGTATCGATCGATGCGGTCCATTATTGTGTCAAGGCGCGCGGCATTCGCGACGCGACCAGCGCCACCACCACCACCTCGTTGGGGGGGCTGTTCAAGTCCAGCCAAAATACCCGCCAGGAGTTCCTGCGCGCGGTGCGCCATCACCAGGGGTGATGGCGTTGCGGGGCGACTCGCAAAACGACAACAGGCGCCTGCGGGCGCCTTTTTCATGAGCGGAAGACAGCGATAAAAAATGAACAGTCATCCTCTGCCGCGCATCGCCACGCTGGACTGCGTGCGCGGCATCGCCATCCTCGGCATCTTATTGCTGAACATCAGCGCCTTCGGCTTGCCGAAGGCCGCCTACCTCAATCCGGCCTATCTGGGGATGCCGTCATCGCGCGACGCCTGGACCTGGGCGCTGCTGGATCTCTTCGCCCAGGCCAAGTTCCTGGCGATGTTCGCGCTGCTGTTCGGCGCCGGGCTGCAAATGCTGCTGCGGCGCGGCAAAAGCTGGATCCGCGCGCGGCTGTCGTGGCTGGTGCTGTTCGGCCTCGCGCACGCCATCTTCCTGTGGGACGGCGATATTCTGCTGGCCTACGGGCTGATCGGCCTGGTGTGCTGGCGCATGATCCGCGAAGCCAAAGACACATTCCAGCTGCTGAAAACCGGCGTGGTGCTCTACCTGATCGGCGTGGCGGTGCTGCTGCTGCTCGGTTTTGTCTCGCACGGTGAACCGGGCAGCTTCTGGCAACCGGGCGTGGCGGAGTTGCAGTACGAGAAGTTCTGGAAGCTGCAGGGCGGTTTCGAAGCCTGGCGCAGCCGCGCCGATCTGCTCTCGTCCAGCCTGCTGGCCATCGGCGCGCAGTATGGCTGGGAGCTGGCGGGGCTGATGCTGTTCGGCGCCGGGCTAATGCGCAGCGGCTGGCTGCGCGGCAGCTATTCCTCCGGCTATTACCTGCGGCAGGCGGCGTGGCTGTTGCCGCTGTCCGTGCTGATCCAACTGCCGGCGGTGGCGCTGCAATGGCAGGTGCACTGGGACTATCGCTGGAGCGGTTTCCTGCTGCAGGTGCCGCGCGAGCTGGGCGCGCCGCTGCAGGCGCTGGGCTATCTGGCGCTGTGTTACGGTTTCTGGCCCGCGCTGTCGCGCCTGCGCATCGCCCACTGGCTGAGCCAGGTGGGGCGCATGGCGCTGAGCAACTACCTGTTGCAAACGCTGATCTGCACTACGCTGTTTTATCGCTTTGGCCTCTATGAGCAGTTCGACCGGCTTCAACTGTTGGCGTTGGTGCCGCTGGTCTGGTTGATCAACCTGGCGTTTTCCGCACTGTGGCTGCGTTACTTCGAACAGGGGCCGATGGAATGGCTGTGGCGCAAATTGACGCAGATGGCCGCCGGTGGAACGGAATCCAAAGCGCTGAAGTGAGCGCCCATCGGCAGGTTAAAAAAATGTATGTAAACGTTTTCTTTCCTGTGACGTAATTCACGCAGAGCTGCGGGTCAATCGGGGTAGGATAGCGCCACCGGCCACTACCCCGATTTCAGGATCCCGCATGCCTCCAGTTCATCCGATCACTATTCGCGACGTGGCGAAACGCGCCGGCGTCTCCGTGGCGACCGTGTCTCGCGTGCTCAATCACAGCGCGCTGACCAGCAAAGAGACGCGCGAACAGGTGCTGCAGGCGGTGGCGGAACTGGGTTACCGCCCCAACGCCAATGCCCAGGCGCTGGCGACCCAAAGCAGCGATACGCTGGGCGTAGTGGTGATGGACGTGTCCGATCCGTTCTTCGGCGCGCTGGTGAAAGCGGTAGACACGGTGGCGCAGAAACATCACAAGTATCTGCTGATCGGCAACAGCTATCATCAGGCGGACAAAGAGCGCCATGCGATCGAAGTGCTGATCCGTCAGCGCTGTAATGCCCTGATTGTTCACGCCAAAGCCCTGAGCGACACCGAACTGATCGGCTTTCTGGAGCAGGTGCCGGGCATGGTGCTGATCAATCGGATTATCCCCGGCTATGAGTCGCGCTGCGTTGGGCTGGACAACGTCAGTGGCGCTGACATGGCGATGCGTCTTCTGCTCTCGCAGGGCCATCGTCGCATCGGTTATCTGGGCTCCAATCACCCGATCGAGGACGGGCCGCTGCGTCAGCAAGGTTATGTTCAGGCGATGGCCGCCGCCGGGCTGGCGACGCCCGACAGCTGGCGCGCGTACGGTTCGCCGGATCTGCAGGGCGGCGAGGCGGCGATGGTCGAGCTGCTGGGGCGCAACTTACAGCTGAGCGCGGTGTTCGCCTACAACGACGCCATGGCCGCCGGCGCCATGGCGGTGCTGAAAGAAAACGGTATCACGGTGCCGCAGCATTTCTCGCTGATCGGCTTCGACGACATTCCCATCGCGCGCTACACCAGCCCCAAACTCACCACGGTGCGTTACCCGATCGTTTCGATGGCCACGTTGGCGACCGAGCTGGCATTACAGGGCGCAGCGGGCCTGGTGGAGCCGCAGGCCAGCCATCTGTTCATGCCGACGCTGGTGCGGCGCCATTCTGTCGCCCCCTGGCAAAGTGAGGCGATGGTCACTCTCTGACGATTTAATCTTGTGTAACCGTTTTCAATCTGTGAGAAAATTCACAGAATATTAACATCACGCCGTCTATGCTCTAGGCGTTTTCAGGCGCAAAGGCCCTTGCCGCTGTAACCGTTTATCTCGCGCTGACACAGCATTTCTCGGAAATAACAAGATCCACGGACGACAGGTGTTGAGTGGAAATCGCCTGGCCTGGGGTGTGCGCACTGCCGGTGACCATTGGCTCAAAGACGAGTAATACCCTACACAGAACCGGAGATTGACAATGAATAAGAAGGTTTTCACCCTGGCCGCCATGGCCGCTGCCATGATGTTTGGCGCCGCAGCCCATGCTGATACCCGTATTGGCGTCACGATTTACAAATACGACGACAACTTCATGTCGGTGGTGCGCAAAGCGATCGAGAAAGACGCCAAGGCTTCACCGGACGTTACCCTGTTGATGAATGACTCGCAGAACGACCAGTCCAAACAGAACGATCAGATCGACGTGCTGCTGGCCAAGGGCGTGAAAGCGCTGGCGATCAACCTGGTCGACCCGGCCGCGGCGCCGGTGGTTATCGATAAGGCGCGCGCAAACGATATCCCGGTGGTGTTCTACAACAAAGAACCTTCCCGCAAGGCGCTGGACAGCTATGACAAGGCGTATTACGTCGGCACCGATTCCAAAGAGTCCGGCGTGATCCAGGGCGAACTGATTGCCAAACACTGGAAAGCCAATCCGGCCTGGGATCTGAACAAAGACGGCCAGATCCAATTCGTGCTGCTGAAGGGCGAGCCGGGCCATCCGGATGCCGAAGCGCGCACCACCTACGTGGTGAAAACGCTGAACGAGAAAGGCATCAAGACCCAACAGCTGCAGTTGGATACCGCGATGTGGGATACCGCGCAGGCGAAAGACAAGATGGACGCCTGGCTCTCCGGCCCGAACGCCAATAAGATCGAAGTGGTGATCGCCAACAACGACGCCATGGCGATGGGCGCGGTGGAAGCGCTGAAAGCACACAACAAGACCAGTATTCCGGTGTTCGGCGTGGATGCGCTGCCTGAAGCGTTGGCGCTGGTTAAATCCGGCGCGATGGCGGGGACGGTGCTGAATGACGCCGACAATCAGGCGAAGGCCACCTTCGAGCTGGCGAAAAACCTGGCGGCGGGCAAACCGGCCACCGAAGGCACCCAATATAAAATCGAAAATAAAGTCGTGCGTATCCCTTACGTCGGCGTAGATAAAGACAACCTGTCTCAGTTCATTAAATAAGAATTGAGATCCCGCTAAGACCCCGCCTGCGGCGCCAACACCAGGGATACCGCCGGCGGGGATGTTTACGACTGCAAGATCGTTAAGCCAGGTGTATTTATGGCCGATAGCTCACGCGAATTTTTGCTGGAAATGACGGATATTTGTAAGTCATTTCCCGGCGTCAAAGCCTTGGACAATGTCAATTTACGCGTCCGTCCACACTCCATTCACGCCCTGATGGGGGAGAACGGCGCGGGGAAATCGACGTTGTTGAAATGCCTGTTCGGCATTTACAAAAAAGACAGCGGCAGCATTGTATTTCAGGGCCGGGAAATCGACTTCAAGAGCTCGAAGGAAGCGCTGGAGCACGGCGTTTCCATGGTGCATCAGGAGCTGAACCTGGTGCTGCAACGCACCGTGATGGACAACATGTGGCTGGGACGCTACCCGACCAAAGGCCTGTTCGTCGATCAGGACAAGATGTTCAAAGACACTCAGGCGATCTTCGACGAGCTGGATATCGACATCAACCCGCGCGAAAAGGTGGGCAACCTGTCGGTGTCGCAGATGCAGATGATCGAGATCGCCAAAGCGTTTTCCTATGACGCCAAGATCGTCATCATGGACGAACCGACCTCTTCGTTGACGGAGAAGGAGGTCAATCACCTGTTCACCATCATCCGCAAGCTGAAAGAGCGCGGCTGCGGCATCGTCTATATCTCGCACAAGATGGAAGAGATCTTCCAGCTGTGCGACGAGATAACGGTGCTGCGCGACGGCCAGTGGATCGCCACCCAGCCGCTGGAAGGGCTGGATATGGACAAGATCATCGCCATGATGGTCGGCCGCTCGCTGAGCCAGCGTTTCCCCGACAGGCAGAACACGCCGGGTGAGGTGATCCTCGAGGTGAAGAACCTGACGTCGCTGCGCCAGCCTTCGATCCGCGATGTGTCCTTCGATCTGCACCAGGGCGAGATCCTCGGCATCGCCGGGCTGGTGGGCGCCAAACGCACCGACATCGTCGAGACGCTGTTCGGCATTCGCGAGAAGGTGGCGGGCACTATCAAGCTGCACGGCAAGGCGATCGGCAACCACAGCGCCAACGAAGCGATTAACCACGGTTTCGCGCTGGTGACCGAAGAGCGCCGATCCACCGGGATTTACGCCTACCTCGACGTGGGTTTCAACTCGCTGATCTCCAACATCCGCAATTATAAAAACAAGCTCGGCCTGCTGGACAACGCGCGGATGAAGAGCGACACCCAGTGGGTGATCGACGCCATGCGGGTGAAAACGCCGGGGCATCACACCCATATCGGCTCGCTGTCCGGCGGCAACCAGCAGAAGGTGATCATCGGCCGCTGGCTGCTGACGCAGCCGGAGATCCTGATGCTGGATGAACCGACGCGCGGCATCGACGTGGGCGCCAAGTTCGAGATCTATCAGCTGATGACCGAACTGGCGAAGAAGGGCAAGGGGATCATTATCGTCTCGTCCGAAATGCCGGAGCTTTTGGGGATCACCGACCGCATTTTGGTGATGAGCAACGGCCAGGTTGCGGGCATCGTTAACACCAAGCAGACCTCGCAAAATGAAATCTTACGTCTCGCCTCCCTGCACCTTTAAGGATTCGAATTATGAACGCGCTAAATAAAAAAACCTTATTTACCTATTTCAAGGAAGGCGGCATTTACGTGGTGTTGCTGGTGCTGTTGGCCATCATCATCATTCAGGATCCTACCTTCCTCAGCCTGATGAACTTGAGCAACATCCTGACGCAGTCTTCGGTGCGCATCATCATCGCGCTGGGCGTGGCGGGGCTGATCGTTACCCAGGGCACCGACCTGTCCGCGGGGCGGCAGGTGGGGCTGGCGGCGGTGGTGGCGGCCACGCTGCTGCAGTCGATGGATAACGTCAACAAAGTGTTCCCGCACATGGAAACCTGGTCGATTCCCGTGGTCATCCTGCTGGTGTGTGCGGTCGGCGCGGTGATCGGCCTGGTTAACGGCCTGATTATCGCCTACCTCAACGTGACGCCGTTCATCACCACGTTGGGCACCATGATCATCGTCTACGGCATCAACTCGCTGTATTACGATTCGGTCGGTGCGTCGCCGGTCGCCGGCTTCGATCCGAAGTTCTCCACCTTTGCCCAAGGCTTCTTGCGCTTCGGCGACTTTAAGCTGTCGTACATCACCTTCTATGCGCTGATTGCCATCATTTTCGTCTGGATCCTGTGGACCAAGACCCGTTTCGGCAAGAACATCTTCGCCATCGGCGGCAACCCGGAAGCGGCCAAGGTCTCCGGCGTCAACGTGCCGCTGAACCTGATCATGATCTATGCGCTGTCCGGCGTGTTCTATGCCTTCGGCGGCTTGCTGGAAGCGGGGCGCATCGGCAGCGCCACCAACAACCTCGGCTTTATGTATGAGCTGGACGCCATCGCCGCCTGCGTGGTGGGGGGCGTCTCGTTTGCCGGCGGGGTGGGGACGGTGTGGGGCGTGGTGACCGGGGTGATCATCTTTACCGTCATCAACTACGGCCTGACCTATATCGGCATCAACCCGTACTGGCAGTACATCATCAAGGGCAGCATCATCATCTTCGCCGTGGCGCTGGACTCGTTGAAATACGCCAAGAAGAAGTAGATCTACCGCAGCAGAGACGACAAGGCCGGCAAAATATGCCGGCCTTTCTTTTGGGCGTTTGCCGCATCAGGGCTGTTTGGCTTTCTGCTTCTCTTCTTTCAGCTTGTGCTCCAGCTCCACCAACTGTTCCGGCGAGACGGCGGGATAACCCTGGGCGTCTTCCGGCACGGTGTGCATGGCGGAGATCGGGATCAGCGGGCCGAGGAAACGCGGCTCGCGCTTGAGGATGTACAGATCGGTCAGCGCGCCCAGACGGGCGAAGATCTCGCGGGCGCGCACCGTCATCATGTCTTTCGGCGACGGCACCGCGTAGCACTGCGCCTGAATGCCCATGTGCAGGGCGATAAACAGCGCGCGCTCGCAGTGGAAGCGCTGGGTGATGATGATGAAATCGTTGGTGTCGAACACCTTGCGGGTGCGCACGATGGAATCCAGGGTGCGGAAGCCGGCGTAATCCAGCACGATATCGCTCGGCGCCACGCCGGCGGCGATTAGATCGCGGCGCATGGTCATCGGTTCGTTATAGCTTTGCTGGGCATTGTCGCCGCTCAGCAGCAGGTATTTCACCTTGCCGCTGTTATAGGCGTTGATCGCTCCCTGAATGCGGTAACGGTAGTACTGGTTGATCACGCCGGTGCGATAATACTTGGCGGTGCCGAGCACTACGCCGACCTGGCGATGCGGCAATTCCTGCAGTTCGTCGTAGACGTAAGGCGCGGTTTTCCAGCTGATCCAGCGATCGAGCGCAATAGCCGAGCCCATCAACACCGCAATGATGATGAACAGGCTGATTATCAGGCGTTTCCACATGTTGTTGCCTTACGCGCGCCGGGCTGAAAAAGATGGATCAAGGCTACTTTACCTGACCGACCGACGCAAGACGCGAACCGCCTGAAGCACGCGCGTCGCCGCATTTTTCGGCGGTTTTGCCGCACAAAAAAGCCCGGCGGAGCCGGGCTGGGTCATTTCAGCGCGTCAATCAGAACGAAGTGCGCTTGTAGCTGCGGTACTGCGGCCGCCAGAAGTTGTGCTCGATGGCTTTCGACAGTGCGTCTTCGGAGGTGACGATCGCCACACCCTGCAGCTGCGCCGCTTTGCCCACTTCCATGGCGATGCACTTGGATACGCCCTGAATATCGTCGATATTCGGCAGCAGCGCGCCGTGGCCGTCGGTCGCCAGCGGCGAACAATCCGCCAGCGCCCGGCTAGCGGCCATCAGCATGGCGTCGGTGACGCGGGTGGCGCCGGAGGCCAGCACGCCCAAACCGATGCCCGGGAAGATGTAGGAGTTGTTGCACTGAGCAATCGGGTACAGCTGCTCTTTGTAGCTTACCGGCGCGAACGGGCTGCCGGTCGCGACCAGGGCGGCGCCGTCGGTCCAGTTGATGATGTCTTCCGGACGGGCTTCCACGCGCGAGGTCGGGTTGGACAGTGGCATCACGATAGGGCGTTCGCAGTGCTTGTGCATCTCGCGGATCAGCTCTTCGGTAAACAGCCCCGGCTGGCCGGAAACGCCGATCAGAATGGTCGGCTTGGCGTTGCGCACCACGTCCAGCAGCGAGATGGCGTCGCTGGCGGTTTCCCAACCGGACAGGTTGTCGCTCTTCTGCACCAGCTTGCTTTGGAAGTCGAGCAGGTTCGGCAGTTTGTCGGTCAGCAGGCCGAAACGGTCAACCATGAATACGCGGGCGCGCGCTTCGTCTTCGCTCAACCCCTCGGACTTCATCTGCGCGATGATCTGCTCGGCGATGCCGCAGCCGGCGGAACCGGCGCCGAGGAAGGTGACGGTTTGATCGCGCAGCTGGCTGCCGGCGGCGCGGCTGGCGGCGATCAGGCTGCCGAGGGTGACCGCGGCGGTGCCCTGAATGTCGTCGTTAAAGCAGCAGATCTCGTCGCGGTAGCGGTTCAGCAACGGGGTGGCGTTGTTCTGCGCGAAGTCTTCAAACTGCAGCAGCACGTTCGGCCAGCGGCGTTTGACCGCCTGAATAAACTCTTCGACAAAGGCGTGGTACTCCTCGCCGGAGATGCGCGGATGGCGCCAGCCCATGTACAGCGGATCGTTGAGGCGCTGCGGGTTGTTGGTGCCGACGTCCAGCACCACCGGCAGGGTGTAGGCCGGGCTGATGCCGCCGCAGGCGGTATACAGCGAAAGCTTGCCGATTGGAATGCCCATGCCGCCGATGCCCTGGTCGCCCAGGCCGAGAATGCGTTCGCCGTCGGTCACCACGATCACCTTGACGTTCTGCTTGGTGGCGTTTTGCAGCATGTCATCGATGCGATCGCGGTTCGGGTAGGAGATGAACAGCCCGCGCGCGCGGCGGTAGATATCGGAGAAGTGCTCACAGGCCTCGCCGACGGTCGGGGTGTAGATGATTGGCATCATCTCGCTCAAGTGCGAGTCCAGCAGGCGATAGAACAGGGTTTCGTTGGTGTCCTGGATGTTGCGCAGGTAGATGTGCTTATCGTTATCGTTCTTGAAATCCTGATACTGACGGTAGGCGCGTTCCACCTGTTCTTCGATGGTCTCCACCGCTTCCGGCAGCAGGCCGTGCAGGTTGAAGTGGCTACGTTCTTCCTCGGTGAAAGCGCTGCCTTTGTTCAGCAGCGGAAATTCCAGCAGAATCGGGCCGGCGTAAGGGATGTAGAGCGGGCGTTTGCTTTCGTATTCTAGTTCCATCAGTTTTACTCTTCACGTATCAGATAACTGTATTGCCGACGATCCTAAAAGATAAAGAGAAGATGTACAGCATTTGTTGCCCGATGATGAACCAGGTTGGCGTAATTATCGACAATCAAATGATTTTTTAACTAAAGAAAGTGTCTCTGGTGGCGTCGGGGCATTGTATTTGGCGGGCGGTACTGTTAACGGCGGAACCGGATGGCCCCGCCGTGGTGCGCTTAGAAGGCGGCGCGGCTGACGTTTTGGCAACCCAGCGCCGCCAGGGTGACGCGGGTGGCATCCCACTGGCTGATGCTCGCGTCCTGCGGTTCGGCCAGCACAGCGCGGCGAATGTTCTGGCAGTCGCCGCCGGAGAGGTTCAGCAGGATCAGCGCGGCCTGCAGCGGCGGCAGGCTCGGGTTGAAGGCGGCGTTTTCCGCATAGCGGCCGGCGTAGATATTGCCGTCTGCCGTTTCCAGCGCCACGCCGCTGTGGGCGTTGCTGTACGGCGCGTGGCTCCGGTTGGCCGCCGCCAGCGCCGCTTGCGTCAGCGCATCGTTCAGCGGCAGTTGATGCCCGTGATCGACCTCGTCCATCAGCAGTGAAGCGACATCCAGATCTTTCGGGCCGAAGGCATCCGGCAGATAGTCCGCCAGCGTGGCCGGCGCGCGGCCAGGCAAACGGATTTGCAGCTCGCCGCCGCTGTTCAGCTCATTCATAAACTGGCGGCAGTGGCCGCACGGCGTGTAGTTGACGGTGACCGAAGCCAGCGCTTTTTCGCCGCGCAGCCAGGCGTGAGTCACTGCGCTTTGTTCCGCATGTACGGATTGCTGCAGCGGCGCGCCGCTGAATTCCATATTGGCGCCGAAATAGAGATTGCCGCTTTGCCCGCGCGCGATGGCGCCGACGTGGAAATGCGATATCGGGGTTAACGAGCAGGCCGCCGCCAGCGGCAGCAGCGCGAATGCCAGCGCGTCATCGTCCAACCCGCAGCCTGAGCGGATCGCCGCCGCTTGCTCGGCCGTGAACATCGCCGGAAAGTCGGACGCGTTCAGATAGGGCTGCAGGGCGGATTGCAGTGTCGCGGGCAGTGCGCTGAAAGCGGTGTGAAAACGCGGATGCATGGAAGGTCTCTCTACAGGTTAACGGGATCACATTCTAGGCAGGCCAGAGACATTAAAGTGTGATCAATATCTCTTAAATGATGAAATCAATGCAATAAAAGGCATAAATGCGAGATGTATCGCAAGTTTCATCCTGATCAACCGAATAGATGCAACAGCACCGGAAACACAAACGGCGCCAGCAGCGAGGTGATGATGCCGCAGATCACCAGCGCCAGCGAGCCGAAGGCGCCCTCCTGATAGTCCATCTCCGCGCAGCGCGCGGTGCCCAGCGCGTGGGAAGCCGTGCCCATTGCCAGGCCACGCGCCGAGGGGGTCGTGATTTTCAACAGGTTGAACAGCGTGTGGCCGAACACGGCGCCGAGGATGCCGACGAAAATAACGCAAACCGCGCTGATCGCCGGAATGCCGCCGAGCGAGTCCGCGACGGCCATCGCGATCGGCGTAGTGACCGATTTCGGCAAGATAGAGGCGGCGATTTCCGGCGTGGCGCCCAACCACAGGGCGATGGCGCCGCCGCTGATCATGGCGGTCAGGCTGCCGATGAAGCACACCGTGATAATTGACTTCCAGCGTGCGCGGATTTGGTGCAACTGCTCATACAGCGGGAAGGCCAGCGCGACGACCGCCGGCTGCAGCAAATCGTTGAGGATCCTGCTGCCCTGGAAGTAGCGCTCATAGGAAATGCCGCTGAGCAGCAGCAGCGGGATGATCACCGCCATGGACACCAGCAGCGGATTGAGCAGCGGTATGTTCAACTTGCGCGCCAGCCAGCGCGCGGCGAAATAGACCGCCAGCGTCAGCGGCAGCGACCACCAGATTTCATGGATCATGAGTTGCCCTCCGTGTCGTCGGGCTTGCCGGCAATGCGGCGCTCGCGGTGAAAATAGTGTGAGGTATAGCCGACCACCACCAGCACCATCAGCGTGCTGATCAGGCAAGAAATGACCAGCGGGCCCAGATGCGCAACGATCTGGTCATAATATTTCATCACGCCGACGCCGATCGGCACGAACAGCAGCACCATGTAGCGGATCAGCAAATGACAGCCGGGTTTAACCCATTTGGCCGGCAGGATCTGGGTCGAGAGCAGCGCGAACAGCAAGAGCATGCCGATGATGCTGCCGGGAATGGCGAAAGGCAGCAGCGCCGCCACTGCGTTGCCGACGAACAGACACAGGTAGATGAGGAGCAGGGCCCTGAGGTATTTCCAGCACAGTGTGAGCACGTTGGCCATTGTCTTTTTCCGTTTAACCGATGCATTCATCATACAATTAAACTGTGAGCCACGCCACAGATCGCACCATGAATTCTCGCTATGCCTGCCATGCGCGATCGGCGGGTTGACATCCTGCTTTGAGAGTTGCAGGCAGGGTCAGCGCGCGTCCTCGGCCGTTGCCGCAGAACGTTCCGCCAAACGATGGCCGAGGAAGAAAAACAGCAGGCTGAGCAGCGCGGCGACGATCAGCATTACGAACATCAGCGGCGGCGCGGCGTAGCTGAGCATGACCCCGCACAGCACTGGGTTGATGGCGCCGCCCAGCGCGCTGAGGTTCTGTACGCCATAGTAGCTGCCTTTCAGGTGCGGCGGCGCGATAAAGTCGATGAACATGTATTCCACCGGGATAACGATGATCTCGCCTAAGGTAAACACCGCCATCGCCGCCAGCCATAGCCAGACCGCCTGGCCGGCCACCATAAAACCGAGCAGCCCGACGATGAAAAACAGCGTGCCCAGCGCCAGCCAGCGCAGCATATTCTCCTGGCGCATGCCGCGGCTGAGCAGGTATTGCAGGGCGATGACGATACCGGCGTTGACGATCATCACCAACCCAATGATTTTATAGGCGAACTCGGCGCTGGAGACGGTGATCAGGTACTGCGACAGATAGCCCGTGAACTGACCGAACACCACCGCGCCCAGGGTGCTGCCGAGGGTGAAGTAGATCAGCCGGCGATCGCTGCGCAAGATGGTCAGCGTCTGGCGGAAGTTGGGCAGTGAGGCTGATGCGGCGATAGGGGCTGCGTGCTGTTCCCGCCCGCGCAAGCGCAGGCTCAGCGCCGCCACCGTCGCCAGCGCCAGGCCGCCTGACAGGTAGAACGGCAGCAGCGGACTCAGCCCGGCCACCAGAACGCCGAGCGCAGAGCCGATCGCCCAGCCGACATTGACCAGCGTGTAGTTGATTGAGAAAGCCTTGATGCGCTGCTCGACCGGCAGCCAATCGGCGAAACAGGCCTTAATGGTGATGCTCAGCACCGAATAACAGGTGTGCAGGATCGCCAGCACCACGATCACGCCGCCGGGACGCGGGATCCAGGGAATGGCGAAGAAACTCAGCGCGAACAATAAAATCGACAGCAGGATCAGGCGGTTTTTGCTGAATTTGTCTACCAGATAGCCGCCGTACAGGCTGGCGATGATGCCGAGGGTGAGGCTGACGCCCAGGATCACGCCCACGCTTTTCGGCAACAGCTGGAAGTGCTCGGTGAGGTAGATGGTGATGAACGGCAGCGTGACGCCGCGGCCGATGGTCAACACCAGCGAACTGGCCAGCAGTACGTTGATCAGCGAGGGGAATCCCTTCATTTGAAACCTGTTTATGCATACAGTTATTGGGCGATGCAGATAACATAGCGCATTTTGGCGGGGACGGAAGGGGGCTGCCGATATTTATCTGAAAAACAGAGGCTGCGTCGGCAGCCTCGTGAAAAACAGCATTATTTACCGTGTTCGGCCTGCAGCGTGGCGAACCACGGCTGAACGAAATCGCTGCTGCTGCCCCAGCCGGGGATTATCTTCGCCAGGCCGGCGACGTTGACCGGCCCCGGTTGCGCCAGCAGCAGCGCCTGCGGAATGACCGATGCTTTGAACTGATAGTTGTCCGGCGTGCTTTCCCCGGCGATCTTGTTGGCCACCAGGCGCAGGTTGACCGCGCCGATCAGCTTCGGATCCACCGCCACGCTGACCTGCCACGGGCTGCCGGCCTCACGCATCAGCTGTAAATCCTGATTGGAGATATCGATGCTGTACAGCTTGATTTCGGTGCGGCCGTTCTCTTTCAGCGCCTTGTAAGCCCCTTGGGTAAAGGCGTCCCACGTGCCCCAGATGGCGTCGATCTTGCCTTTCGGGTATTTCGCTAGCACCGCGCCCACCTTGTTGGCGGTATCGCCCTGTACGTCGGATGAGACCGCGCCGATCGATTCCAGCTCATGAATGCCCGGATGCTGTTTCAGCAACTGCTGATAAGCGGCCTGACGGCGCTCCATCGGCGGGAAGCCGGCCACCCACAGCTTGACAATATTGGCCTGGCCGTTGAAATCCTTCACCAGTTGGCCGAAGGAGGCATTGGCCAGTGAAGCGTCGTCCTGCTGCGAGACGGTGACGCCGGGAACGCTGCCGCTGACGTCGGTATCGAAAGCCGCGACGGCGATGCCGGCCGCCGCGATGCGCTTGACCAGGTCGGTGGAATAGGGAGCTCGCCCCTGCGAGAGAATGATGCCGTCATATTTCTGGCTGATAGCCTGATTAACGAAGTCCTGGAAGCGCGCGTCGTCGCCGTTGCTGAGGAAGGTATCCACCTTGAAGCCCAGCTTGCGCCCTTCCTGAATGGCACCCGCCAAAAATTGCGTGGTGTTGTCGTCGGATCCGAGGTTGCGGATCACCGCTATGCGCACCGGCCCCTGATGCTGAGCGATGGCGGCGGGTACGGCGGCGTTTTCCGCCGCCTGCAGCGGCAGGGCGGACAACAGACTGAGGGCGAGCAGCGAAGTCTTGAGGTTTTTCATTATTATAGGCTCCAAAAAAGCAGGGAAACGATCCCGGTGAAGGTCTGTTATAGCAGTCTTTCTGTTTGGACGTCTATTTTGGGTTTCGGAGCATCATAGCCGGATGCGGCGGGCAGGGGAATCAGGGCGGTTATGACTTTTTCTTCATGCTTATAACGTGGGGGTTGGGGCAATAAAAAAGGGCCGAGCAAGCTCGACCCTCCCTACGCCGCGCATCTGCGCGATTACTTGACCTGCATGCCAGGCTGCGCGCCGCTGTCCGGGCTCAGCAGGAAGATCTCTTTCCCGCCTGGGCCCGCCGCCATCACCATGCCTTCTGACACGCCGAAGCGCATTTTACGCGGCGCCAGGTTGGCGACCATGATGGTCAGACGGCCTTCCAGCGCTTTCGGGTCCGGGTAAGCGGAGCGAATGCCGGAGAAGATTTGGCGCGATTCGCCGCCCAGATCCAGCTGCAGCTTCAGCAGCTTGTCGGAGCCCTCGACAAAGTCGGCGCTCTTGATCAGGGCGATACGCATGTCGACCTTGGCGAAGTCGTCGAAGGTGATGGTTTCCTGAATGGGATCATCGGCCAATGGACCGGTCACCGGCTTGGCGGCGGCCATGTCTTCCTTCGAGGCGTTGACCATCTCGTTGACCTTGTCCAGATCGATGCGGTTGAATAGCGCTTTGAACGCGTTCACCTGATGGCCCAGCAGCGGCTGCGGGATCGCGTCCCAGCTCAGTTCGGCGTTGAGGAACGCTTCGGCGCGTTCGGTCAGCGAAGGCAGCACCGGCTTAAGGTAAGTCATCAGCACGCGGAACAGGTTGATGCCCATCGAGCAGATGGCCTGCAGATCGGCATCGCGGCCTTCTTCCTTCGCCACTACCCACGGCGCCTGCTCATCCACGTAACGGTTGGCCAGATCGGCCAGCGCCATGATTTCGCGGATCGCGCGGCTGAACTCGCGGCCGGCGTAGGCTTCGGCGATGCTCTGCGCCGCATCAACGAAGGTCTGGTACAGCGCCGGATCGGCCAGGCTGTCGGCCAGCTTGCCGCCGAAGCGCTTGTTGATAAAGCCGGCGTTGCGTGACGCCAGGTTCACCACCTTGTTGACGATGTCGGCGTTGACGCGCTGCACGAAGTCTTCCAGATTGAGATCGATGTCATCAATGCGTGAAGAGAGCTTGGCGGCGTAGTAATAACGCAGGCAGTCGGCATCCAGATGCTGCAGGTAGGTGCCGGCCTTGATGAAGGTGCCGCGCGACTTGGACATCTTGGCGCCGTTCACCGTCACGTAACCGTGCACGAACAGGTTGCTCGGTTTGCGGAACTGGCTGCCTTCCAGCATCGCCGGCCAGAACAGGCTGTGGAAGTAGACGATGTCCTTGCCGATAAAGTGGTACAGCTCGGTGGTGGAGTCTTTGCGCCAAAACTCGTCGAAGTCCAGATCGCCGCGCTTGTCGCACAGGTTCTTGAAGGAGCCCATGTAGCCGATCGGCGCGTCCAGCCAGACGTAGAAGTATTTGCCCGGCGCATCCGGGATTTCGAAGCCGAAGTAAGGCGCATCGCGGGAGATGTCCCACTGCTGCAGGCCGGATTCGAACCACTCCTGCATCTTGTTCGCTACCTGCTCCTGCAGCGCGCCAGAGCGCGTCCACGCCTGCAGCATTTCGCTGAAGGCCGGCAGGTCGAAGAAGAAGTGCTCGGAGTCGCGCATCACCGGCGTCGCGCCGGAAACCACGGACTTCGGATCGATCAGTTCCGTCGGGCTGTAGGTGGCGCCGCACACTTCGCAGTTGTCGCCGTACTGGTCCGGCGATTTGCATTTCGGGCAGGTGCCTTTCACGAAACGGTCCGGCAGGAACATGCCTTTCTCCGGATCGTACAGCTGAGAAATGGTACGGTTCTTGATAAAACCGTTTTCTTTCAAGCGGCTGTAAATCAGGGTGGACAGCTCACGGTTTTCATCGCTATGGGTCGAATGATAGTTGTCATAGCTGATGCCAAAGCCGGCGAAATCCTGTTGGTGCTCCTGGCTCATCTCCGCGATCATTTCTTCCGGTTTAACGCCCAGTTGCTGCGCTTTCAGCATGATCGGCGTGCCGTGCGCGTCGTCCGCGCAGATGAAATGCACTTCGTGGCCGCGCATTCGTTGGTAACGCACCCAGATATCCGCCTGGATGTGCTCGAGCATGTGGCCGAGATGGATGGAACCATTTGCGTACGGTAGCGCGCACGTCACCAATAATTTTTTCGCGACTTGAGCCATAGTGAGAACTTGCTTTCTGTAATGAATAAAAGGGCCTTCGATGTTAACCGATCGCGCCCTTCGCTGCTAGGGCGGTTTCTTACAGGTTATACGCGCCAGCCGCCGCGCAGTTCTGGTATGCTTAGCCGGAAGCTACCCATTCAAAATCAAGGAGCCGGGATGAACGCAAAATCCCCTGAGCAGACCAACCCCGAAGTTCTGCGCGCCCTGGTGACCGGTGTACTGGCCGCCTTTGAACACCCGACGTTGAAAAACAACCTGACCGCATTGAAGGCTATCCATCACTGCGCGTTGCTGGACGATGTACTGCATATCGAACTGACGATGCCCTTTGCCTGGCAGAGCGGTTTTGAAGCGCTGCAGGCGAGCGTCGGCCCCGAACTGCTGCGCGTGACCGGCGCCGGCGCCATCGATTGGAAGCTGAAACACGATATCACGACGCTGAAGCGCGCCAACGCGCAGGCCGGGATCAAAGGCGTGCGCAACATCATCGCCGTCAGCTCCGGCAAAGGCGGAGTGGGGAAATCCAGCACCGCCGTCAACCTGGCGCTGGCGCTGGCCGCCGAAGGAGCCAAGGTCGGCATTCTGGACGCCGACATTTACGGCCCGTCGATCCCCAACATGCTGGGCACCGAACATGAGCGGCCGACCTCGCCGGACGGGCAGCATATGGCACCGATCATGGCGCACGGGCTGGCGACCAACTCCATCGGTTATCTGGTGACCGACGACAACGCCATGGTGTGGCGCGGCCCGATGGCCAGCAAGGCGTTGATGCAGCTGCTGCAGGATACGCTGTGGCCGGATCTGGATTACCTGGTGCTGGACATGCCGCCGGGCACCGGTGACATCCAACTGACGCTGTCGCAGAACATTCCGGTGACCGGCGCGCTGGTGGTCACCACGCCGCAGGATATCGCCTTGCTGGATGCCGCCAAAGGCATCGTAATGTTCGAGAAAGTGCATGTGCCGGTACTGGGCATTGTCGAGAACATGAGCGTGCATATCTGCAGCAACTGCGGCCACCATGAGCCGATCTTTGGCACCGGCGGCGCCGAGAAGCTGGTGCAGAAATATAACAGCCGTCTGCTGGGGCAGATGCCGCTGCATATCTCGCTGCGTGAAGATCTGGATCGCGGTACGCCGACGGTGATCAGCCGCCCGGAGAGCGAATTCGCCGACATGTATCGTCAATTGGCCGGCCGTGTGGCTGCGCAGATGTATTGGCAGGGCGAGGCGATCCCGACGGAGATTGCGTTCCGCGCGCTGTAATCAGCCTATCGCAATGCAAGAACCCGGCTTAAACGCCGGGTTTTTTTATGGGGTAGGGGTCGGCTTGTGTAGGTCGGCACGGGTATAAGGGCGTTCGATCTGCGCCAGCGTTTTGGCGATATGTTCCAGCAATCCCTGAGTGGGGGCCGGCTGCCGCTGCCCCATCAGCGCCAACGGCAAGGCCAGCGCGATGGCCAAATGCGGCCAGGCAAGCTGTGGTCGCGCTTTCCCTCGCTGCAGCCATAAAAACAGCGCGCTAGCCAGGTAGCCTAAAATCAGCCCGCTGATCACCTCGGATACGGAATGCACGCGGATCTCCAAGCGCGACACGCCGACGGTGAAAGGCAATATCCACCCGGTCAACAACGCGATGCTGCGCACCGGATGGGAAAATCGACCGGTTAAAGCCCAAAGCAGCGGCGGCCAGATGCTCGCGGCGAGGGCCGAATGGCCGCTGAATCCGGTGAAGTCATAACTTGCGCTACCAATGCCCCAGCCCATAAAGGCCAACTTGGACAGGCAGACCAGCCCGCCGGTGAAACCGAAAATCAGCGCCCATTGCCAGCCTGCCGCGCGAGTGGCGGGCGATGCGAGCAGCAATAAAAAAAGAATCAGCGCGCAGGGCAGCAGCAGCATGCTGTCGCCGAAAAAAGTCAAAAAATACCAATCCAGCACATCATTCTCCGATGAAAGACTACGGGGTCCCTAAGTCAGCGCAGGAGTGTAACCTGTTGCGGAGCATTGCCCTAGCCGTGAGATTCTTAAAATGTCATATCGCCGGTACGGCGCGATAGCCTGAATTCGCCCGCCGTCGCGCAATATACAGTGGCGCAAACCCCGACGACTCCCTATAATTGTCGCGTTTTAGTTCCCTCCCTTCACATTACGAAATCAGGTCTTTAATTTTATGACTGACAATCCGCATCAGTGCGTCATTATTGGTATAGCTGGCGCATCTGCCTCCGGAAAAAGCCTTATTGCCAGCACGTTGTACCGCGAACTCCGCGAGCAGGTCGGCGATGAGCACATCGGCGTTATTCCAGAAGACAGTTACTATAAAGACCAGAGTCACCTGACCATGGAAGAACGGGTCAAAACCAACTATGACCACCCGAGCGCCATGGATCACAACCTGCTGTTCCAGCATTTGCAGATGCTGAAGGCCGGCAAAGCGATCGAACTGCCGCTGTACAGCTACACCGAGCACACGCGCAAGAAAGAAACCGTTCACCTGAAACCTAAAAAAGTCATTATTCTGGAAGGGATCTTGCTGCTGACGGATATCCGCTTGCGCCAGGAGATGAATTTCTCGATCTTCGTCGACACGCCGCTGGATATCTGCCTGATGCGCCGCATGAAGCGCGATGTCAACGAGCGTGGCCGCTCAATGGATTCGGTGATGGCGCAATACCAGAAGACCGTGCGCCCGATGTTCCTGCAGTTTATCGAACCTTCCAAACAATACGCCGATATCATCGTCCCGCGCGGCGGCAAAAACCGCATCGCGATCGATATTCTGAAAGCCAAAATCAGCCAATTCTTTGAATAATGCCGCTTAATGGCCGGGAATGTGTATTTCCGGCCGGCGGCCAACTATTTGCACCCCGGCGTAGACCTTTCGCCCGTTGTGTGGCAATTTTTGTTTAGTTACGCGTTTTGATGGAGAAGAGAGACATGAGACTGTGCGACCGCGATATAGAAGCCTGGCTGGATAGCGAGAAACTGGTGATTTCCCCGCGCCCGCCGCTCGAACGCATCAACGGGGCCACAGTAGATGTCCGTTTGGGCAACCAGTTCCGCGTATTCAGCGGCCATACCGCGCCTTTTATCGATCTCAGCGGGCCGAAAGACGAAGTCAGCGCTGCGTTGGATCGCGTGATGAGCGACGAGATTGTCCTGCCGGAAGGCGAGGCGTTTTTCCTTCATCCCGGCGAGCTGGCCCTGGCGGTGACGTTCGAATCCGTGACGCTGCCGGACGATCTGGTGGGCTGGCTCGACGGCCGTTCTTCTCTGGCGCGCCTGGGGTTGATGGTGCACGTCACTGCGCACCGTATCGATCCGGGCTGGCACGGACGCATCGTGCTGGAATTTTACAACTCCGGCAAGCTGCCGCTGGCGCTGCGGCCGGGCATGCTGATCGGGGCCTTGAGCTTTGAACCGTTGTCCGGCCCGGCGGCCCGGCCATACAACAGCCGGCAGGACGCGAAGTATCGCGATCAGCAGGGCGCAGTAGCCAGTCGAATCGACAAGGACTAACGGCGCGGGATGCACCGTCGGTGTGGCGCTGACAAGAGGGTGGCATGAGAAGATTACTGACGACATTGGCGATTTTACTGGTGGTCGTGGTGGCGGGGATGTCCGCGCTGGTACTGCTGGTCAATCCGAATGATTTTCGCGGTTACATGATCAAAAAGGTCGAGCAGAAGAGCGGCTATCAGCTGACGCTCGAAGGCGACCTGCGCTGGCATATCTGGCCGCAGCTCAGCATTTTGGCCGGGCGCATGACGCTGACCGCGCCGGGCGCGAAAGCGCCGGTGGTGAGCGCGGAAAATATGCGCCTCGATGTCAAACTGTTGCCTCTGCTGTCGCATCAGCTGTTTGTGAAACAGGTGATGCTGAAAAACGCCATCATTCGCCTTACGCCCGATAGCGAAGAGCATTCGCAGATGGATGCCCCGATCGCGCCGGCCGGCACTGGCACAGACGCGACAGACGTGGCCTGGAAGTTCGATATCGATAATCTGCGGGTTGTGGACAGTCTGCTGATTTGGCAGCGCGCCGACAATGAGCAAATTAATGTCCGGGATATCAATCTCACCCTGCAACAAACGCAGACCCGACAGGCGCAGCTGGAACTTTCCAGCCGGGTCAACCGCGATCAGCGCGACCTGACCTTCAGCATGGCGGCCGATGTCGACTTGCAGCAGTTCCCCCGCCAGATTGGCGCCAAAGTCACCCAGTTCAATTATCAACTGGCGGGTGCGGATATTCCGAACGGCGGTATTCAGGGAGAGGGCAATGCGCAGGTGGTCTATCAGCAGACGCCGGCGCAGATTGCCGTCAGCCAGCTGAGCGTCAGTGCCAATAACAGCCAATTGACCGGCGATATCAGCGCCACGCTGGGGGCGGTGCCCGGCTATGTGGTGAACCTCAATTCGGCTAACCTCGATCTCGATGCGCTCTCCGGCTGGCAATCCAGCACCAATACCGCCGAACAACCCGCCGTGACTTCCGCGCCGGTGATTGCCAGCCAGGTTGACGATCGGCAGCAGAATTTAGAGGCGCTGCGCGATTTCAATGCGCAGTTGAATCTGCAGGCCGCGCAGTTGACCTATCGCGGTATGAACGTCACTCAGTTGGCCGTCGTGGCGGACAACCAACGCGGACTGCTGACGCTGCATAAACTCGCCGGACAATTGGCCGGCGGTGATTTCTCCTTGCCGGGCGCGCTGGACGCGCGCGGCAATAAACCGGTGATCAGCGTGCAGCCGGCGCTGAACCAGGTTGAACTGGGCACGGTGCTCAAAGCCTTCGACATGCCGCAGATGTTGACCGGCAAATTCAGCATGAAAGGGGATTTGACCGGCGATCGCCTCTCTTCACAGTCATTTGAGCGCCGCTGGCGCGGTACGGCGCAGCTGGCGATGCAGGATGCGCAGCTGCATGGCCTGAACATTCAGCAGCTGATCCAGCAGGCTGTGGCGCGCAACGATAACAGCGTGCGCGGGCAAGACAGCTATCAGCGTTATACCGAGGTCAAAAACGTCTCGGCGCAGGCTAGTCTGAATCAAGGCACGATCAAGCTCAGCGGTCTGACGGCGGATTCTCCTTTGCTGGCGCTGACCGGCGTCGGCAGCATCGATATGCCGGGCAAACAGTGCGATATGGCGCTTAACGTGCGCGTCACCGGCGGATGGCAAGGGCGCGGCGAGCTGATCGAGCAACTGCAAAAAACGCCGATCCCGCTGCGGGTCTATGGGCCGTGGCAACAGCTCAACTATCAACTGCAGGTCGATCAGGTGTTGCGTAAAACGCTGCAGGATCGGGCTAAAGATGCGCTGAACAAATGGGCTGAAAAGAACAAGGATTCGCGCGAAGGTCAGGATCTGAAAAAGCTGCTCGACAAACTTTGAATCACATCAAGGGGGCTTTGCCCCCTTGATCTAACATGGCTGGAATTAATCGGCGATTTTTCCGTAACCTTTCCATACGCCGGGCGTACCCGCTGCCACACATCGCCAACCATCCCAGCCCCCTGCGGCAGGAGCGCTGTTGATCACTCTGTCACCTTGACTATAGGTGCCGGAAGTGGGAGCCGCAGTGCCATACATTGTGCGTACATTGCCTGGAATAGCGATGCGGAGCCGTTTGCCTAGTATCTCATTGCCTGCAATGCTGTTCGCGTAATACACGCCGTTTATACAGTTAAATGCCATATTGCCTAACACGGTGCTATTGATGAATGAGTGGGAAAGCTGAGGCGTATCCTTAGGGTCGGAGAACGTGACATCTTGGGTTACCAGGACGCCATCAAAATGCGCGCCTAAAGCGGGGTTCACCGAACCTTCGACGACGAGAGCGTTCATCGAACCGCCAAACCACCTCAAAGAGCCTGCGGTATTCTTTAAGACGACATTTGCGGCAACCACATTGGAAAACTGGTGATTGCCGTTGTACGCGGAGAGATTTATGTTGCCGACCAAGCAATTTGATAATGCCAACGTGCCTCTTTTTCCTTCGGCACGGACAGTAAGATCGCCGCCTAAGCCTCGGCCGCCGGAAATCGTCGTTCTGCCATAGCCGTTAATAAGCACCGCATTTCTAAAACGAGAACCCGCATGTTCAGATATCTGTACATCTGCGTTGGCGATTTCCATGAAATCTCTTTTCCCCCACATCGCTTTGTCTCTTATTTCAGCGTGGGTCTGATTAAACATCAATCCGATGCCGCTGATGATACGAATGTAAGGGCTGCATTTGTTGTTTTCAATTTGACAATTATTAAATCTGATCATGTTGCACGCATCATTTTTTATCGTGCTGGTCAGTAATAACGCAGGGTGAGTGGTCTTCGTATTATCAGAAGGATCGCCACTTGAATAACCGCCGTCTTGAATATTGGTGGCTTCAAAGACGGAGTCTTGCACTTTGTCCAACCAAAGATTACAACCATTGAATGAATATATTTGAAGGTTGTTAGTATATACGTAGCCGACATTTGCCAGTCGAATAGCACTCAGTGTATAGTTCATGCCGTCAAACGACAGGTTTTCGATACGCAGCCCCCAGCTGAATTTCTTCTCTGTATTATATTCTATTAAAATTATATTGGGGTCGTCAGGGTTTTCGCTCGGCCGAATAATGCAATTACGTGTATTACTGCCGCGAAGTACACCCGCCCAATTTCCGGGGATCTTGACCACTCCTGGTTGCAGGTAGGTCATGCCGCTTGGGAAGACAAGTTCGACACGATAGTTGTTGACGATGGACTCCTGTAAAATTTTGGCATTCAGTGCGCCATATTGTGGTGAGCCTATTCGTATTCCCAACCATTCCAGAGGCCAAATGTTGGTAGAGACGGATTCAAGTCTGATCCAACACCAATCTTCATTGACACGAACGACGATGCCGTTTTTCTCTTTAAGATCGGTCGATTTAACCGCATAAAACTCTCCTCCGCCGGAGGATTTTAAGGTGTCTGTCGCATAGAAACTGACGACATCGATTTTTTGATTGGGAAATTGCGGTATTACTTTCCTTAAAGTGTTGATGTCTGGACAGCGACCAATGTATTTCGCGCCGTCATATTCCGCTAGTTTTAAAGACATTGCAGAGAGCGTATTGGTTGACTGCAAGTCTTTTTCTTTCTCAGGGGGAATAATGCTGCGAATATTATCCGTTGCGTACGTTTTTCCGACTAAAATACCCGATGTTCCGGCTATTATTGTTTTTACAAGATTACGCCTATTCATGTAAATGACCTCTTTGATAGCGGTAGGGCCAGAACCCTCAACTATACTAACAGCGAAGTGTGAATGAACAAATTTAAGTTGTTAAATGTGATTTCTTAACCTCGCTTCTTGTTTATTCCTGTAGAGCCTGAAAGGTGGGTTTCGGCCGTGTATCTGCTAGAGGTGCGCCGGAGATTACCAAAAAATAGTTTACTGAATTGATTTGTATCACTTGTCGTGGCTGAGGATTTCACTACTATGCCAGAAAAATTTATCTTCTCTGCTTTTTGAGGTTCATATGGTTGAGCTCCTTATTGGCGCCGCAGTCGCGGCGGGCGTGGGCCGTTACATTATCAAGGGATATTCCGCTACCGGCGTCTTGTTGGTGGGGGGGCTGCTGCTGCTCGGCATCAGCGCCCTGATGGGGAAAACGCTGTTGCCGTCCGGCGCCGCCTCAACCGGCTGGCGCGCGACCGACATGATCGAATACGTCAAGATTTTGCTGATGAGCCGCGGCGGCGATCTCGGCATGATGATCATGATGCTGTGCGGCTTTGCCGCCTACATGACGCATATCGGCGCCAACGACGTGGTCGTCAAGCTGGCTTCGCGTCCGCTGCAGATGATCAATTCGCCTTATCTGCTGATGGTGGCGGCGTATTTTGTCGCTTGCCTGATGTCGCTGGCGGTCTCTTCCGCCACTGGCCTCGGCGTGCTGCTGATGGCGACACTGTTCCCGTTGATGGTGAACGTGGGCATCAGCCGCGGCGCGGCGGCTGCCATTTGCGCTTCGCCGGCGGCGATTATTCTGGCGCCGACGTCCGGCGACGTGGTGCTGGCGGCCAAAGCGGCGGAAATGCCGCTGGTGGACTTCGCGTTCAAGACCACGTTGCCTATCTCGATTGCCGCCATTGTCTGCATGGCTGTGGCGCATTTTTTCTGGCAGCGTTATCTCGACAGAAAGAGCAATGAACAGCATCACATCATGGACGTCAGCGAAATCAAAACCCATGCGCCGGGATTTTACGCGATATTGCCGTTTACACCGATCCTCGGCGTGCTGATTTTCGACGGCAAATGGGGACCGGAGCTGCACATCATTACCGTGCTGGTGGGTTGCATACTGTTGGCGGCATTGATTGAGTTCGTGCGCAGTTTCAGCGCGAAACAGGTATTCAGCGGCCTGGAAGTGGCTTATCGCGGCATGGCGGACGCATTCGCCAGCGTGGTCATGCTGTTGGTGGCCGCCGGGGTCTTCGCGCAAGGGTTGAGCACCGTCGGCTTTATCAGCGGGTTGATCGGGCTGGCGCAGTCGTTCGGCACCGGCGGTTTGATCATGATGTTGGTGCTGGTGGTGATCACCATGCTGGCAGCCATGACCACCGGCTCCGGTAATGCGCCGTTCTATGCGTTTGTCGAACTGATCCCGAAACTGGCGGCGCAAATGGGCGTTAATCCGGCTTATCTGGTGATCCCGATGCTGCAGGCGTCTAACCTCGGCCGCACGCTGTCGCCGGTCTCCGGCGTGGTGGTGGCGGTCTCCGGCATGGCGAAAATCTCACCGTTCGACGTGGTGAAGCGCACTTCGGTGCCGGTGATTGTCGGGCTGGTGGTGGTGATCGTGGCGACGGAGTTGCTGGTTCCCCAGTAAAACCAAGGCCGGGCAATGCCCGGCCTCAATGTTAAACCTCGTAGTCCTCCGGTGGGGGAGGCGGGGTGATCTTCACTTTCAGGATACGGTGGCTGTTGACCTCCAACGGCTCGAACAGGTAGTCACCGATCGTGATTTGTTCGCCTTCTTGCGGCACGCGCTGGCTGTGTTCCATCAGCAGCCCCGCCAGCGTGTGGTATTCGCGCTTTTCTTCCAGCGGCATCGGCAGGTACAACACCAGATCTTCCAGCGGCATATAGCCGTTGGCGGTCCAACTGCCGTCCTCGTTTTGCTGAATGTCGTGGCGTGCGTCCACCTCTTCGCCGGCCTCCGGCAGGTTGCCGGCGATGGTTTCCATCACGTCCGTCAGGGTGACGATGCCTTCGACGGAACCGAACTCATCGACCACAAAGGCAAAGTGCGTCTGTGCCTGGCGGAATTGCTCAAGGGCGCTCAACAGCGTGAGCTGCTCCGGGAAGATCAACGGTTGGCGTATCAGCGCGCGCAGATCCAGCGGCGCCTGCGCCAACTGCTGTTTGAGGACGTCGATAGTGTGGATCACACCCAGCGGTTCGTCGCTGGCGCTGCTTTCTACCACCACGATGCGCGTGTGTTGATTGCGCTCCAGCAATTGCGTCAGCTTCTCCTGCGGATCGTTCAGCTCAAGGTATTCGACGTCGTGACGCGAGGTCATGATGCTGCTGACCGTGCGCTGCGCCATGCCCAACACGCGTTCGATCATGCGCCGCTCTTGCTGATTGAAGATCTCGCCGTTTTCGCTGTCGCTGTCGGCCAGCAGATTGGCGGAATGACTGTCGACCTCGGCTTCTTCATGTTTGCCGCTCAGCATGCGCAGCACCGCCTCGGCGGTACGTTCGCGCAGCGGCCGCACCTTTGACAGGAAGCGGCGGCGGTTGAACTGCGCCAGTTGGTTCAAGGCTTCGATCATCACCGAGAAGCCGATCGCCGCGTAGAGGTAGCCTTTCGGAATGTGATAGCCGAAGCCCTCCGCCACCAGGCTGAAGCCGATCATCAGCAGGAAGCTCAGGCACAGGATGACGATAGTCGGGTGAGCGTTGACGAAGCGCGTCAACGGTTTGCTGGCCAGCAGCATCAGGCCGATGGCGATACAGACCGCGATCATCATCACCGCCAGGTGGTCGACCATGCCGACCGCGGTGATCACCGAGTCGAGTGAGAAGACGGCGTCCAGCACCACGATCTGCGCCACCACCGGCCAGAAACGCGCGCCTTTGCGTGTGCCGTGCTGCTCTTCATCCTTGCCTTCCAGCCGCTCGTTCAGCTCCATGGTGGCTTTGAACAGCAGGAATATCCCACCGACCAGCATGATCAGATCGCGGCCGCTGAAGGGGTGCTCCGCAACGATGAACATCGGCTTAGTCAGCGTCGCCAGCCACGAGATGGAGGCGAGCAACGCCAGACGCATCACCAGCGCCAGCAACAGACCGACGACACGAGCCTTATCTCTTTGTTGTTTTGGTAGTTTATCCGCCAGAATGGCGATGAAGACAAGGTTGTCTATACCCAGAACGATTTCCAGCACGACCAATGTGGCCAGGCCGGCCCAAATTGTTGGATCAGCGATCCATTCCATACGCCCAATTTCACCTGTAAGTTCTACGGCTTATGCCGCACGGGAATGATGGGCGCTGAGGCGGCAAAATTCAACTTTAATCCGGGACATGTCGACAAAAACGGGCGTTGCAAGACTTGGCGCAACAAATATTGCTCGCCGATACTGGGCATGAAAGCGGCGGGCGGTATCAGGCTGTTTTTGCCGGGATACGCCTCGCTCATAAAAAGAACGTCTCTATAAATCTATTTAAATCAAAATATTAAAATCTCTATCCGCGTCAGGGACTCGTTACGGTATGTGGCATGAGTAGTCTTATTCTGAAAACGGCTGGCTGGGGGGATCTAAGGCTTGTATCACTTGGACATTAGTATAAGAATCCTAGCCATATAAACGTCAGTAACTAACATTGTTTGGTTATAAAGGCTCCAGTTTTTTTATTGTTTTGTGAGCGGTGCGGCAATCCAGATTAAGAGCAAATGCCGCTTTACAAAAAGTGATTTGGCTCACGGGGTGACGTGAGTGAAAACGTCAATAACAGTACTTTGGTAGCTGCAAGCCAAGGGCGGTAGCATGCTTGATGAATGTTCCCTTTTTACTTGCCGTGGGGATTCAGCGCCACGATGAATTGGAATGAAAATGCAGAAAAGACTCAAGGCAGTGATCCCTGTAGCGGGCCTGGGAACCCGAATGTTGCCGGCAACCAAAGCCATCCCTAAAGAAATGTTGCCGGTGGTCGATAAGCCCTTAATTCAGTACATCGTCAGTGAGTGCGTAGCGGCGGGCATCAAAGACATCGTTTTGGTTACCCATTCATCAAAAAATGCGATTGAAAACCACTTCGACACTTCTTTTGAACTGGAAGCGATGCTCGAAGCGCGCGTAAAGCGCCAGTTGCTGGCTGAAGTGCAAAGTATTTGCCCGCCGGATGTGACCGTGATGCAAGTGCGCCAGGGCCAGGCGAAAGGGTTGGGACATGCCGTATTGTGCGCCAAGCCGATGGTAGGCGATTCTCCTTTTGTGGTGCTGCTTCCGGATGTTTTGCTGGATGATGCAACCGCGGATCTGCGCACAGATAATCTGGCCAGAATGCTCCAGCGTTTCGACGAGACGGGATTCAGTCAGATTATGGTTGAACCGGTGCCGGAACAGGATGTGTCTAAATACGGCGTAGTTGACTGCGCGGGCGCGACGCTCGCTGCGGGTGAAAGTGCGCCGATGACGGCCGTGGTAGAGAAGCCGGCTCGCGAGGATGCGCCTTCCAATCTGGCGGTTGTTGGTCGTTATGTGCTTGCCGCCGATATTTGGCCGTTGCTTGAAAAGACCCCACCCGGCGCGGGCGATGAGATCCAACTGACCGATGCGATCGCGATGTTGATGGAGGAACAAACGGTGGAAGCGTTCCATATGAGCGGTAAATCCCATGATTGTGGTGACAAGCTTGGCTACATGAAGGCATTTGTGCAGTATGGATTGCGTCACGGTTCCGAAGGCGAAAACTTCAGCCGCTGGTTGAAGCAGACGTTGAATAAGTAACAGGCTGTCGCCACTGCGGCTGAAAGCGATCACCAGATTGAATGAGGGCTACTATGACGAAGTTGAAAGCGGTTATTCCTGTGGCAGGGCTGGGTATGCGTATGCTTCCGGCGACCAAGGCGATTCCGAAAGAAATGTTGCCGATCGTAGATAAACCGCTGATTCAATACATTGTCAATGAATGTGTTGCTGCCGGGATCAAAGAGATCATCTTGGTGACGCATTCTTCTAAGAACGCCATCGAAAACCATTTTGATACCTCATTCGAATTGGAGGCGATGCTGGAGGCTCGTGTGAAACGGCAACTGTTGGATGAGGTGCAGTCGATAACGCCAAAAGGCGTCACGCTGATGCATATCCGGCAGGGGCAGCCAAAGGGGTTGGGCCACGCGGTGCTCTGTGCCAAACCTTTGGTCGGTGATTCGCCGTTTGTCGTTCTGTTGCCGGATATCTTGCTGGATGACGCAAAAGCCGATTTGAAGAAAGACAATCTGTCACACATGATTGCGCGCTTTGAACAAACCGGTCTGAGCCAGGTGTTGGTTCAGACGGCGGATGAACACGTCCTGCATGACTATTCTGTGGTGCACTGTGAAGCCAGCAGCCTGGCTCCCGGCGAAAGCGCTCGTATCACGTCGATTATCGAAAAACCGGCGCCGGAAACCAAGTTGGAATCCAACTATTCGGCGGTGGGACGTTATGTGTTGTCAGCGGATATTTGGCCTCTTCTGGAGACGACCAAACCGGGGGCCTGGGGCCGTATTCAACTGACCGATGCGATTGCCGAATTGTTGAAACACAAACCGGTAGAGGCAACAGAGTTGGTTGGGGAGTCGTTCAACTGTGGTGAAAAACTGGGGTACTTGCGGGCTTTTGTCACCTACGGTTTGCGTCATCCTACTCAGGGCAAGGCTTTCCGGGAATGGGCTGAACAGCTGGCGTTTTGAACTAGACTGGATGGTTTCCCATCGGCCAGATCACTGTAAGGAAATCAGGAGAGTGGTTGAATTTTGGGGAATTTCACTGTCTCAATTTTTATATTAGTATACATTCAATAGCGGGTTGTTGAGTTGCCTTGGCGAGTGATTTTTGCACGAACTTACCAGGCTACTCTGCAATATACTGTTATTAATACAAATTAAAGCCCGAATCGGCCCCGGCATCGATTTTCGCCAATGAGAGGCTTCTCAGCTTATTTATCTTGCCAATAATAGCTTTGCTCTTATCAACGGCAGATAAACGTTTTTGAAAATTGCAACAGGGCGCTTATTGAGAGACGGCGCAGCAAGTGTCAGGCATTTTGATAAGGTTACAGCGACGCAGCCACGGTTGGCTAGCATTGTAGCTTTGCAGATACATTTACTTGAAAGTGATGATAATTTGATGGCAAAACGACAATTGAAAGTGATATCGCTATTGATATCAATCAGCGTAATCAGTGGATGCACGGTGTTTCCTGGAACCCATTTATCGACCAGTGGAAAAGAAGTCGTAAAACAAGAAGATGCTGACTTCGACATTGATAAGCTGGTTAATATTTACCCTATGACGCCTAAGCTGCTGGATTCGTTGCGTCCTGCGAAAGTGATCGCCCAGTCCAATGCGCAATTGGATGCGTCGCTGAGCAAATATGAATACCGGATTGGGGTGGGTGACGTTATTAACGTGACGGTCTGGGATCACCCTGAGTTGACAACGCCGGCTGGTCAATACCGCAGCGCCAGTGACACCGGTAACTGGGTGCATGCCGACGGTTCAATTTTCTACCCTTATATCGGCAAGGTGAGCGTGGTAGGCAAAACGGTCACCGAGATCCGCGATCAAATCGCCAGGAGACTGGCGCAATATATAGAAAGCCCACAGGTTGACGTCAATATCGCCGCTTTCCGTTCTCAGAAAGCGTATGTGACGGGGGAAGTCGCCAAGTCGGGGCAACAACCGATTACTAACGTGCCATTGACGGTGATGGATGCCATCAATGCCGCCGGCGGGCTGACCGAAAATGCAGACTGGCGCAATATTATTCTCACGCACAATGGCAAAGAGTCGAATCTGTCTCTGCAAAAGCTGATGCAGAATGGCGATCTGACGCAAAACCGCCTGCTCTATCCTGGCGATATTCTGTATATCCCGCGTAATGACGACCTGAAAGTATTTGTGATGGGGGAAGTCAGAACGCCGGCCACGCTTAAGATGGATCGCAGCGGTATGACGTTGACGGAAGCGTTGGGAGCAAGCCAAGGGATAGCGCAGTCCAGTGCTGATGCGACAGGCATTTTCGTTATTCGACCTCTGCATGGCACTCAGGGCAATAAACTGGCGAACATCTATCAGTTGAATATGTCGGATGCGACAGCCATGGTGATGGGGGCGGAGTTCCACCTTCAGCCTTATGACATTGTCTATGTCACTGCGGCGCCGGTCGCTCGTTGGAATCGTCTGGTTACGCAGTTGGTGCCAACCATTGACGGCTTCAACAACCTGACGGAAGGTACGCTGCGTATTCGTAACTGGCCGTAGAGGATACGCTATGTTTGATTCTGTTTTGGTTGTCTGTGTTGGAAATATCTGCCGTTCTCCGACGGGGGAGCGGCTGTTGAAAAAACATCTGCCACAAAAAAAAATCGCGTCGGCCGGTATCGGCGCACTCGTCGGTAAGCCGGCGGATGAGGCTGCGGTGGCGGTGGCGGAAGAGCATGGTCTTTCTTTGGATAACCATGTTGCACAGCAGTTGACCAAGGAAATGTGTCGTGAATATTCGCTGATACTGGTGATGGAAAAAAGTCACATTGAGGCCGTTTGCCGTTTAGCCCCCGAAGTCAGGGGGAAAACCATGCTGTTCGCTCACTGGCTGGGGCAGGCCGAAGTTCCTGATCCGTATAAGAAGAGTCACGAAGCGTTTGAGTTTGTATATAACCTTCTGGCTGAAGCTGCGCAGAAATGGGCAAAAGCATTAAATCGTTAACCAGAGATGACAATGATTGATAATAGCAAACTGGGTCCGGCTGCGGGCGCAAGTAATGATGAGATTGATTTAGGTCGGTTGCTGGGAACGCTGCTGGATCATCGGTGGCTGATTATAGGGATTACGACATTCTTTGCCGTGATCGGCATCGTCTATTCTCTGTTCGCTACGCCTGTGTACCAGTCGGATGCATTGATTCAAGTTGAACAAAGTTCGGGTAACTCGATCCTCAACAACCTTTCCGAAATGTTGCCTACGGCACAGCCTGGCTCTGCGGCGGAGATTGAGTTGATCAAATCCCGCATGGTGCTCGGCAAAACCGTCGCAGATTTGAATCTGAATACGGTCGTCGAACAAAAATACTTCCCGATTTTTGGGCAGGGTTGGAATCGTTTGATGGGGAACGAACCCGGCAAGATAGCCTTGTCGCGTTTGTCTATTCCTTATTCATGGAATGAGAAAGACCTTGAGCTGGAAGTGATTGATAAAAACAGTTTCGCTCTCAGCGTTGATGGTGATGAATTCCTCAAAGGCAAAACGGGTGAGCTGGTCAATCAAAAAGGCGTGACCATGCTGGTCAGCGAAATTGACGCGGCGCCTGGTACGGTCTTCAAAGTGACCAAGCGCAGCGATCTGATGGCTATTAACGCGTTGCTCGCGGCGTTGACGGTTGAAGATAAAGCCAAGGACACCGGCGTGTTGGCGTTGACCTTGCAAGGGGAAGATCCTGAGCTGGTGGGTAAAACGCTCGACAGCATTTCGAAAAATTATTTGCTGCAGAACGTTGAGCGTAAGTCGGAAGAAGCGGCCAAGAGCCTCGAATTCCTGAAAGAGCAACTGCCGCAGGTGAGAACCTCGCTGGACATCGCTGAAGATAAGCTGAATAAGTTCCGTCAGGACAATGACTCCGTCGATCTGTCGCTCGAAGCCAAGTCTATGCTGGACAGTGTGGTTTCTGTCGAGGCACAACTGAATGAGTTGACCTTCAAAGAAGCTGAGATATCGAAGCTGTACACTAAAGAGCACCCGGCATATCGTGCTTTGATGGAGAAGCGTGGGACCCTGGAAGGGGAACGCGCGAAGCTGAACAAACGTATTAGCGTAATGCCTAAGACGCAGCAGGAAATCTTGCGGCTAACCCGAGATGTTGATGCGGGTAAAGAAATCTACATGCAGCTGCTGAATAAGCAACAAGAGCTTGGGATCACCAAAGCCAGTACCGTGGGTAATGTGCGTATTGTCGATCCGGCGGTGACTCAGCCAAAACCGGTTCAGCCACGTAAGACTTTGATTGTTCTGCTGTGTGTGGTATTGGGCGGGATGTTATCCATCGGCATCGTGGTGCTTAAAACCATGCTGCACCATGGAATCGAGAGCCCTGACGAGTTGGAGCAGCGGGGAATCAACGTCTACGCCAGCATTCCATTGTCTGAATGGCAGCAGAAAAAAGACCGTGAAGTCTTGCTGCGCACTCATCGCAAGTCCAATACGCGCGCCAACTCGTTGCTTGCCGTCGGTAACCCGGCTGACCTTGCCATCGAAGCCGTTCGCAGTCTGCGCACCAGCCTGCATTTTGCGATGATGGAAGCGAAGAATAATGTGTTGATGATTTCCGGCGCCAGTCCAAATATCGGTAAAACGTTTGTCAGTATCAACCTGGCGGCGGTTATCGCTCAGGCAGGGCAGCGTGTGCTGGTTATCGACGCCGATATGCGAAAAGGGTATTCACACACACTGCTGGATGCCAATTGGCAGGATGGTTTATCTGATATTTTGTCAGGCAAAATCGATGCTGCCAGCGCGGTTCGTCCTACGCAAATCAACGGAATGGACTTTATTCCTCGCGGTCAGATTCCACCGAATCCTTCTGAGTTGCTGATGCACAGCCGTTTTGCCGATTTGGTCGAATGGGCGGACAAGCATTATGATCTGGTTCTGATCGATACCCCGCCTATCCTGGCTGTCACCGATGCGGCAATTATTGGCCACCATGTCGGTACGGCGCTGATGATCGCGCGCTTCGGTATGAACACGGTTAAAGAACTCGAGATCAGCGTGCGTAGATTCGATCAAAACGGTATCGAGATCAAAGGTATTATTCTGAACGCCGTTGAACGTCGCGCAAGCAGCTACTATGGCAACTACGGTTACTACCAATACGAATACAAATCTGGCAGTAAAGACGCGTAAGAAAGCAAATCTCCCTTCAAGAGGTTATAAGTGTCTTTATAACCTCGCTTTATCTAAAGCGCTTCGTCTTACGGCGCCGAAATACCTGATAAAAACCGGCTATTATGAATATATTAATTGTTAATACATTATATGCACCATTCAAGGTTGGCGGCGCGGAAGTGTCTGTGCAACTTTTGGCGGAAGAGCTGGTTTCAAAAGGCGATAGAGTTCGCGTAGTTTGTTTACACGATGAAAAGTTCAGAAAGCAGACGGAAATAAATGGCGTCGAGGTGGTTTATTTACCGCTGATAAATCTGTACTGGCCTTTCAGTAATGAGCAAAAAGGGAAGTTGTCAAAAGTCGTCTGGCATTTGGTTGACAATTTCAATCCAATGATGGGAAAGTCTTTCTCCAGAGAGTTGGATGATTTTAATCCCGATGTGGTACATACCAATAACATCAGTGGCTTTTCTGTTGCGATTTGGGGCTGTGTCAAAAAAAGGAATATAAAACTCGTCCATACGGCTCGTGACTATTATCTCTTTCACCATAACTGTACGCTGTTTCAACATGGGGAAAATATGGATGTAGGTTCTGCAGCGGTCCAGTTGACATCTATGGTGAAAAAGCGAAAAAGCAAGAATGTCGATAGGTTTGTCGGCATCAGCAAGTACATCTCTGCATTGCATCAAGATAATGGTTTTGCCATTAATGCCCGACATAGTCACATCTACAATCCGATAAAAAAAAGTCATGTTGCCGACCAATCGTCGTCGGTTATCCGGATTGGCTTTATTGGCCGTTTGACCACAGATAAAGGGTTCAAGGCGTTCTGCGCCAAAGCGTTGGAAATGACGATATCTGGTGAGGTGGAGTTTTACGCTGCCGGGCGTTTTTCCTCCTCGGATGAAGGCCGCGCCTTGCAACTTAGGGCGGAGGAGGCGGGTGTCCATCTGTTGGGGTTTGTGCCGGTAGAATCCTTCCTGGCTCAGATTGATATGGTTTATTTGCCTACACTCTGGAATGAACCGTTTGGGCGAGCAGTAGCGGAAACGGCTGCTGCCGGCAAGCACGTCTTCACTTCTTTCGCCGGTGGCGTTGCTGAAATCGCTGAACATTACCCCAATGTATATCAGCTGAGTGAATTTACGTTGGAAAAACTGCGAATCTTAAAAAATGAGCGCGTCGAGTTTGTTGATGTGAATCCCTTTGACGCCGGGCGGTTGGCTGCGGGTTATCAAGAGGTTTATAAGAGCTGATATGGGATTCTCATCGAAAAAATTCGCAGACTATTTTGTTATCACCTATCTGGTAGTAATTTCAATCAGTGGGGTTATCAATATCGTCGCTCACAATACGACGCGCCTGATACTGCTTTATAAAGATGTCTATTCTTTGGCATTACCGGCATTTTTACTGCTTTATCTGGTGGCAAATAAGAGTAGAACCGGCCCCGGTTTTAGAAGCTACCTACTGCTTTTTATTGGCATGGTTGTGCTTTCCCTGTCATATGTTCTGATTTCTATTCTTAACAGCAATTTTAAAATTGGTAACGTCGTTACGCAGTTCCGCTTCGAGTTGTTTACCTATTCATCGTTGTTGGTTGCCGCTCTCTTGGTGTGTCTTGAACCTGAACATCGCATGAAGTTGCTGATAAGGTTGATTAAAGTTTACGTCATAGTTACCGTTGTTAATGCTATTTTCGCCATACTGGAAAGCGTGTTTTCAGGTTTGCTTTATGCGCTAACCGGGGTGACTCCTGGATTACAGTTTACGCAAGTGGGAAAAGATAATGGGATAATCTTACGCACCGCAAGCGGATTCTTTAGGGCGATAGGTCTTTTTAGTAGTCCTTTTACATTATCTGAATTTTTATTCTTCGGTCTGATATTAAGCACATTTGTTAGTAAGAAAAATCGCCTGAGATATATGCTCATTGTCTCGGCCGGTATTGTCTGTTCCACATCGAAAACCGCCATGATTATGGCCAGTATCTATTTTGGTTATCTTTTTATTCGCCGCTTCCTATCGTTGAAAGCCAGTTTAGCCAGTGTGGTGCTTGTATGCGTGGCATTGTCATCATTCTTCTACGCAACCATGACGGACATGGGGATCTATAAATCTATCTATTCAAGCGATAATAATTATGCAGAGCAAAGTATTCTGGAAAGGATCTTACTGATTGAAGAAGTGAGAAATAGTGACACCTATTCAATTTTTACCGGAGCAGGTTATGGCGTTAACGGTAATGCCGCGGTCGGTGATGATGCTGCGCTGCCGTTGGACAGTATCTATATCTTCTTGCTTTCCAACTATGGCGGAGTGGGAATTTTCATCTTCTTACTTGCTGCGTCAATTATTTTGCTGAAACTGTATAATAAAGTCCGCTATGGACAGTTCTATACGGGCGTATTCCTGTATTGGATGATTTCGCTATCTATCAACTTAGTTTATAACAACCCGATTACTAATTATCCAGGGTATGTTTTCTCGATTATTATTTCTGCTTTGCTTTTGTCATTTAGACAAGATGAGTTTTCTAAGATGGCTGATGCCCAAAGGCTCCAAGCGCAGACACGATAAGCTTGAATTGTATAGTGGCGTCGTCATAGAGGTATATATGATTGTTGTTAATGCACGATTTCTCACACAAGAGTTAACAGGGGTGCAGCGCTTTGCCGAACAGATTAGCCTGGCGCTACGGGAACTACGCGACGATATCGTTTTTGTTTCACCTGGTGATATAAAGAATACGAAAGCTGCTGAGTTGCTCAATGTAAAGGTGGTTGGACATCGAACCGGGCATCAATGGGAACAACGTGACCTGCCAAAATATCTGAAAGCCAATGGCAATCCATTGTTGATCAATTTAGGGAATACTGCGCCGCTGTGGTATAAGAATAAGGTCGTGACTCATCATGACGTGACTTATAAGAAATTCCCGCAGAGCTATTCTAGAAAGTTTCGGTTGATGTATAACCTGCTGATTCCCATCATGCTAAAAAACAGCCGTGCACTATTGACCGTTAGTGAATTTTCTAAAAAAGAAATTACGACGACTTATGGTTACAATCCGAAAAATACCTTTGTGATCGCCAATGCCGTATCCGATCTTTTTTCTCGCAGAAGTGTCGAGAGTGCCAGCAATACTGATGAGCGTTTTCTGCTGGCGGTTTCGTCGCCTAACTATCATAAGAATTTTCATGGTTTACTGGCCGCTTTTTCTGCCGCATGTCAAAATTCGGATGTTAAACTTAAGATTATCGGTGGAAAGAATAAAAATTTTTCAGGCATGGATTTCTCTGGCAATGATGAGAACGCCATGAAGAATGTTGAATTCTTAGGGCGAGTCACCGATGAAGAGTTGGTGGCGATTTACCAACGCGCTTTAGCGTTTGTTTTTCCTTCGTTCTATGAAGGCTTTGGTATTCCTCCATTGGAAGCCCAGGCTTGCGGATGTCCCGTCGTTTCGTCGAACCAGGCCTCCTTACCCGAAGTATTGGCGGATAGTGCCCTGTATTTTAACCCGTATAAGCATCAGGAAATGGTTGATGCACTGAATAGAATTATCAACGATGAATCGTTGCGCGAACAGCTCAAAGAGAAAGGCTACAACAACATCGGTCATTATTCCTGGCTTGAATCGGCCAGGAAGTTGGAAAATATTATCACTCAGTTGAGATAGCGCTAGAATATTAGGCATTCGGTAATTGTAGAACGTTATTATGAAATTGCGGATGCCTGGCATATCTGAAGAGACGTTGAGAAGATATCATTCAGCGATTCAGAAAAGCCGAATCATTAGTGAAGAGTATTCTTGTATTGGGATTTCAAATTTAAGGTGAGTTGGGGAGAGGTATGTCTGAACAGAAGTCGTTAAATGTCGGGGTCGTAGCCGATTGGTTGGTGACCTACGCAGGGGCTGAGCGCGTAATAAAAGAGTTTATTGACATATATCCCGATTCTACTCTCTATTCCGTGGTCGATTTTTTGTCGGATGCCGCTCGACAACAGATTCACAACAAGCATGCCACAACCACATTCATACAAAATCTACCGAAAGCCAAGACCAGCTACCAAAAGTATTTGCCTCTGATGCCGTTGGCTATTGAGCAGCTTGATGTCTCCTCTCATGATGTCGTGCTATCCAGCAGTCATGCTGTGGCCAAAGGCGTTCTGACTGGACCCGATCAGCTGCATATCAGCTATGTGCATTCGCCCATCCGTTATGCCTGGGATCTGCAGCATCAATACCTGCGCGAAGCTAACTTGATGAAGGGCATGAAAGGGCGGTTGGCTAAATGGTTGCTGCACAAAATTCGCATGTGGGACTATCGTACCGCTAACGGCGTCGACCATTTTATCGCTAATTCACAGTTTATTGCGCGTCGTATTAAGAAAGTGTATGGCCGTGAAGCCGACGTTATTTATCCACCTGTTGATGTGGATCGATTCTTACTTAATGAAAACAAGGATGATTTCTATTTTACGGCGTCGCGAATGGTCCCTTATAAGCGCATGGACTTGATCGTTGAAGCTTTCAGTGCGATGCCTGACAAGAAGCTGATCGTGATAGGCGACGGCTCGGAGATGGCGAAGATCAAAGCCAAAGCGGGCAAAAACGTTGAGATCCTGGGGTACCAGAGCAATGAGGTATTGCAGGATCACATGTCCAGAGCCAAAGCGTTTGTTTTCGCTGCTGAAGAAGACTTCGGCATTACGCCGGTAGAGGCGCAGGCATGCGGAACACCCGTTATCACCTTCGGTAAAGGTGGCGCGTTGGAAACCGTGCGTCCGTTTGGCGTCAGTAATCCTACCGGGCTTTTCTTCTCGGAACAAACGGTCCCTTCGTTGGTCGCTGCCGTAGAGCAATTTGAGAAAATACAGGACCAAATCAGCCCTGTTGACTGTCGTACTCAAGCCTGCAAATTCTCTGCGGAACGTTTTCGCAGTGAGCTGACCGAATACATTAATGCCAAATGGCATGAGTTCAATACCGCGAAAACCATAAAATACTGATCGGTGAGATTTATTATGAGTAATATTTATCCTGTAATTATGGCTGGCGGTACCGGAAGCCGTTTATGGCCTCTCTCAAGAGAATTATTTCCGAAACAGTTTTTAGCGTTGTGCAGTGAATTTTCCATGTTGCAAACCACGGTCAACAGACTTGATGGGTTGGAGATATCAAATCCGCTGGTGATCTGCAATGAAGAGCACCGTTTTATTGTTGCAGAACAGTTGCGACAGATTACTCGTTTATCCCACAACATTATTTTGGAGCCGGTTGGGCGCAATACGGCACCGGCCATTGCACTGGCCGCGTTGCAGGCGACCGCTGGCGGCGAAGATCCCTTATTGCTGGTTTTGGCAGCAGATCATGTTATCCAGAATGAGGAAGCATTCCGTACGGCTGTATTGCAAGCGGTGCCTTATGCTGAAGCAGGAAAACTGGCGACCTTCGGGATTGTGCCGACCGGTCCGGAAACAGGGTATGGTTATATCCATAAAGGTGAAAGTATTGATGGGGCGCATGCCTCTCGGGTGTCCCGCTTTGTTGAAAAACCGAATCTGTCGACGGCTAAAGAGTATCTTGCCAGCGGAGAATACTTATGGAACAGCGGGATGTTCCTGTTTAAAGCCAGCCGTTATCTCGAGGAGTTGAATAAATTTCGTCCGGATATTTTGGCTGCGTGTCGTCAGGCCTTGCTGCATACGGCGCCGGATCTGGATTTTGTCCGTGTCGATCGCGAAGCCTTCATTCTTTGCCCGGATGAGTCCATAGACTATGCGGTGATGGAGCAGACAGCGGATGCCATCGTGGTGCCGTTGGATGCGGGGTGGAGCGATGTCGGTTCCTGGTCGGCGCTTTGGGACATCAGTGCGAAAGATGCAAACGGCAACAGCACCTTTGGTGATGTGTTGCAACATGATTGTTCAAATAACTATATTCGTGCCGAACATAAATTGGTCGCAACGGTAGGTGTAGATAACTTGGTTATCGTTGAAACCAAAGATGCTGTGTTGATCTCGAATAAAGATAAAGTGCAAGACGTTAAAGAGATCGTCAATCATCTGAAACGTGGACAGCGTTCGGAATGCAAGCAGCATCGTGAGGTCTACCGCCCATGGGGCAAGCATGACGCCATTGCGCAAGGCGAGCGTTTTCAGGTACGTAAGATAACGGTTAAACCTGGCGAGAAACTCTCATTGCAGATGCACCATCACCGTTCAGAGCATTGGGTGGTCGTTTCTGGTACCGCCAAAGTTATAAAAGGCGGTGAGACAAAGTTTGTAACTGAAAACGAATCTATTTATATTCCATTAGGTACTGAACACTCATTAGAGAACCCAGGAAAAATTGCATTGGATTTGATTGAAATTCAATCCGGCTCTTATTTGGGTGAAGACGATATTATTCGCATTGATGATAATGGAAAATACAAATAACGGTGATGTGTCTTAAGCGTGACATGTTTTCGTAAATTTTTTTGGTAAGGATTTTTGGATGACTCAAACTTTAACTTGTTTCAAAGCATACGACATTCGTGGCCGGTTAGGTGAGGAGTTAAATACGGATATTGCCTATCGTATCGGTCGGGCTTACGGTGAGTTTTTGCAACCACGCGAAGTTGTGGTTGGTGGCGATGTTCGTTTGACCAGTGAAGAGCTAAAACTGGCGCTGGCTGAAGGTTTGCGTGATGCCGGCGTTGACGTACTGGATATCGGGCTCAGCGGTACCGAGGAGATTTATTTCGCGACTTTCCATTTGGGTATTGATGGTGGCATTGAAGTGACCGCCAGCCACAATCCTATGGATTACAATGGCATGAAGCTGGTGAGAAGCCAGGCCAAACCGATCAGCGGTGATACCGGCTTACGCGATATTCAGCGATTGGCCGAAGGGAACGAGTTTGCCGAAGTGGATCCCTCTGCGCGTGGCAGCTACCGTAAGATTTCCGTAGAGGATGCCTATATTGAGCACCTGCTAGGCTATATCGATGTCAAAAATCTGAAGCCGCTTAAACTGGTGGTCAATTCCGGCAATGGTGCAGCAGGGCATGTGATCGATGCCATTGAAGCACGTTTCAAGCAACTGCAAGTTCCGGTCGAATTTATCAAGGTTCACCATCAGCCGGATGGTAATTTCCCTAACGGTATTCCTAATCCTCTGTTGCCTGAGTGTCGTGAAGATACGGCGCAAGCGGTTCGCGCGCATGGTGCCGATATGGGCATTGCGTTTGATGGCGACTTCGATCGTTGCTTCCTGTTTGACGAGAAGGGCGGCTTTATTGAAGGTTACTATATTGTTGGCCTTCTGGCTGCGGCGTTTCTGGAGAAAGAAACCGGTGCCAAAATCATTCACGATCCGCGCTTAAGCTGGAACACGATTGATGTGGTCAACGCCAGCGGTGGCGTGCCTGTCATGTCGAAAACCGGCCATGCCTTTATCAAGGAACGCATGCGTAAGGAAGATGCTGTCTATGGCGGTGAGATGAGTGCTCACCACTATTTCCGCGAGTTTTCTTATTGCGATAGCGGCATGATCCCATGGCTCTTGGTTGCCGAATTGCTTTGTCTGAAGAATATGTCCCTCGGACAATTGGTGGCCGATCGCATGGCTGCCTACCCGGCTTCCGGGGAGATTAACAGCCATCTGCAAGATCCTCAGGCATCGATTGATAAAGTCCTGGAATGCTATCGGTCTGATGCGCTGCTGTTCGATCACACCGATGGTATCAGTTTGGAGTTTTCTGACTGGCGATTCAACTTACGCAGCTCGAACACGGAGCCGGTGGTTCGCTTAAACGTTGAGTCGCGGGCGAATCCGTCATTGATGCAGCAGAAAACAGAGGAAATTCTTGCCTTGCTCCGCAGTTAAACTCTGCACTTACGCTATATTGGAAGTTCGGGGCTGTATTGCCCCGGCTTTAGGAATATAGGTACCAGAGAAAACTAACAAAAGGCATCTATACTATGCTAGCGAATAGGCCGTTATCTATGAATGGTTTCCGTCGTGGGAGTTTGCATACCAATGCGTCCCTGACATCAATGTTGCAACGATTTTCCGATATTTTTATCGTTTTTTGCGGGCTCTACTTATCCTGTCTGATTTCAGGAACGCGCTTCGCCATACAACACTGGGTTATGGTATTAACGTCGATTGTGATATTTCAAATGATCGGCGGCATTACGGATTTTTATCGTTCCTGGCGCGGTGTGCGAGCAGGGTTAGAGATTCGGCTTATTATCCAAAACTGGACGATAAGCTTGGTGATGACTTCGGGCGCTGTTGCATTTGTCAATGATTTTAATAATGAATATATAGTATATATTCAATGGTACTTATTTGTTTGCTGCGGTTTAGTCATTACACGCAGCACTATCCGTTTGATGCTGGGATATATGCGGAATTTAGGATTTAACACCCGTAATATCGCCATCATGGGATCGATGCCGGTTGGTATTCGGCTCGCGGAAACGTTGAGTGATGCGCATTGGATGGGATTCCGGGTACTGGGTATCTATGATGACAGTGCAGAGCCATTGGACAGTGTGATCGAACGCCGTGGCGATTTAGCGCAACTAATTGAGGACGCTAAGTGTGGTCGAGTTGATCGGATTTATATCGCGATGCCTATGGAGCAAGAAAAGCTGATCAAGGATACGGTGACTGAACTTTCCGATACCACGTGTTCCGTGATGCTGATTCCAGACATATTCACCTTTAATATGTTGCAGTCGCGCTCGGAAGAAATTAACGGCGTATCCGTTGTCTCGTTGTTTGATACACCAATGAGTGGTATTAACCAGGTGATAAAGCGGGTGGAAGATATTGTTCTCTCCATTTTTATCCTGCTCTTTATTTCACCGGTACTGGTGTTGATTTCAGCCGCAGTGAAGTTTACTTCTCCTGGCCCGGTGATTTTCAAACAGCGCCGATACGGCATGGATGGCAAGGCGATTGAAGTGTGGAAGTTCCGCTCCATGAAGGTAATGGAGAATGGCGATAAAGTCGTTCAGGCGACAAAGGGCGATTCGCGGGTGACACCGGTGGGGGCATTTCTGCGCCGTACTTCACTCGATGAGCTGCCTCAATTTATCAATGTGCTGAAAGGCGACATGTCGATTGTAGGGCCACGCCCTCACGCCGTTGCGCATAATGAGCAGTATCGTAAGTTGATCAAGGGTTATATGCTGCGGCATAAAATGAAGCCTGGCATCACAGGTTGGGCCCAGATAAATGGCTGGCGGGGTGAAACCGACACACTGGATAAAATGGAAAAGCGTGTTGAATTTGACCTTGATTACATTCGGAACTGGAGCGTTTGGTTGGATGTAAAGATTGTTTTCTTGACGATATTTAAAGGGTTCGTCAGTAAAACAGCTTATTAATTACTCTGATGGTAAATTGCCTCATCGGGCTTCCTGTCCAACAGGTTGCCTGGGGCGTGCGGGAGGTCGCGTTGAAAATCCAGCCTGGTACCACACGTAGCCCCGTAAAAGGCTATGCGAGAATAGTAAAAGCATGCGCGGTTGCGGGCGCGTTATTGTTCGGTTTATACGGAAACGCGAATGCGTTTGAAGTGGGTGTGAACGTTCATTTACGTCACTACCCCAAACTTACAGACAGCTATCTGTCTTTAATCAAAGAGTATGGCTTTACTTCTTTCCGAGCCGGATATTTATGGGCGGCGGTGGAGCAAACGTCTGGCGTGATGAACGTCACCGGCCCATTGACCAAGGAAGATGATGCTTATCAATACGGCCTCTCTCAGTATGGGTTGAATTCTTTACTTATTCTTGCCTACGGCAATACCGCCTATAACGCACCAGACTACCCCACCACGCCTGCGGCTATCGATGGATTTGCCAATTATGCATACTGGACCGCAAAGCGCTTTAAAGGAAAGGTAAAATATTACGAAGTTTGGAATGAGTGGACTGTAGGGACGGGCACGAGCAAGAAGACAGCTGTTCCACCGCCGGAGGTGTTTGCTGAACTGGTTAAGAAGACTTCCGCCGCCGTCAAACGGGCTGACCCCGATGCCATCGTTCTCGCCGGTTCGCTTAGTCCGATCGGGCCAGAAGGGTTCAACTGGTTCAAACGACTCATGCAGTTGGGCATCCTGAATAGCATCGATGGTATTTCGGTGCATCCTTATTCTTACCGCTTACCCGATTTAGCCTTAAGAGCACCTGAGGATAATCTTAACGCTATCGACAAATTTGAACAGAAGATAAAAGCCATCGCCCAAAAAACAGTCCCTGTTTATATTACAGAGATGGGGGTGCCGACTTACAATGGCCCCGGCGGGTTGAGTGATGCTGCTGCTGCGCAATACGTTGTTAAGTATACGATGTTGGCTAAATCGCGACCGTATATCAAAGGTATTTGGTGGTATGATCTTATTGATGATGGTGATAATCCGGCAATCAACGAACACCGTTTTGGTCTGTTTAATCGACATGAACAACCAAAAGCCGCTGCACTGGCTTACGAAAAAATTGCCAAGGTAGCGCGCGATTTCACCGTAAGTGACTACAAAGTATCGTCTGACGGTGTGATAAGTATTGCGTTGAAGGGAAGCGGTAATCAGTATGCGATGCTCTATTGGCAAAAACCGCAAGTGGTGCAACCTTCAGCTCAGGCAAATGGTTTGAGAGCATTAATCAGCAGCGCGCCAGTACAGAAGACGAAAGAGTCTGCCGCCCAACCGTTGATTGAGTTAAACAGCCAGAAAACTGTGTTGCAAGGAGATACTCCCGTGTTGATGTTATCCGATAAGCCTATATCATCGCCGACGCGTTAATGTTTTTTTTACTATTTTGGGCTTTTATTTTTCCTGGATTATGACTGATAAATATTTTTCTCAACATCAGGTGGTTTCTATGCAAATAGATAAACAGGCGAAAACCACCGCTGACAATAAAACTCCTGTTCGTTTGGATTATGTAGACTCGATACGAGGGATTGCGGCGATAAGTGTAGTTGTTGCCCATTTTTTGGTGCCGATTTACGGTTACGATAAGTATGTTTTTTCCCATGTTTTTGATGTCGGTAAAATAGGTGTCGTATTATTTTTTATTATCAGCGGGTTTATCATTCCCTTTAGTTTTCGTCGTGAAAACGGCGGTGTTCAAGCTTTCTTTATCTCGCGCTTTTTCAGGCTTTACCCTGGATATTGGTTCTCGTTGTTATTGTATCTTGTTGTTTCTTACTGCTTTGGTGAGCAGTTCCCCTTGCGGCAAATTTTGGCCAACATCACCATGTTTCAAACGGCTTTGCACGTGAAAGATATTGTCGGCGTATATTGGACGCTGTTTATTGAACTGGTCTTTTACATCATGTGTGTATTCGCCTTCATCCTGGGGTTACTCAACAAGGTAAGATTCAATTTTATTTCTGCGCTTGTCATGTTGGCTGTTGCTCTGGCGATGGGAGTTGCCAGACATAAGCTGGATGCTGCATTTCCTGTTGCTCTGCCGCTTGCATTGTCACTCATGATGTTTGGCGGTTTATGGCGTTCATATTTGTTGGAAGGCGATCTATTCGCTAAAAAACAGGCGATTTACTATATCGCGATTTTTGCTTGCGTCATTCCGCTAGTCAGTTTCTATTCCTATGGTTCGGAGCCCGGGCATACGATGAGATATACTTTGACGTATTATCTCAGCATGCTGCTGTTCATCCTGTTGACAACGCGGCTCAAAATTCATAACAAATTCATGGTGCTCATGGGTGTTATTAGTTACTCTATTTATCTGATTCATCCTAGCCTGTTGATTGTATTCGAACATCTGACAGCTAATCTCGACAATGGCGCTCGCTATTTTTGGGGGAGTGTCGGGGCGATTTTAACTTTGCCGTTTTCATATTTGGTATACAAATATATCGAGTTGCCATCGATCCACTTTGGCAGACGAGTTAAGTCCAGCTTGGTCAAAGCGATGCCTCTCTGAGCATGTTTGCTGCGATTACCTGATTCATTTCTATCGGTATTATCTATGGGCATCTTCATCACCATCGATGAAGATGCTTTTTTTATGCCTGTTTCCCGCCTTCATCATCGTGCTCCAACTTTTCAACGTTCATGTAATATCTTTATTCTTCAATGAGATAGTTTTTATCTTTATATCACTTATGCCCCTATCCCCCATCCCTCCGCGGCGACTAACCGGCATTGCACGTCTGAAAAAAATCCTCTCTATTTAGTATGGTTTTTCTCTGTCTAACTTAGGTTTGAGCCATCACTGAAGCGATCTTTATATGAAAATGGCAATATCATTGCCATTTTATTCGAAGTTTAAACAAATTATCTTATTAACCATCGCCTTACCGTTAGATGTGCTGCCTTTAATTGACGTAACAATAATCTCATTGCGTTCCTTGACAGATCCGGTCATCAGATACTTTACTCAGTAAATAACTATGGGCGCGTTTAGGAGAGTTATTTGGCTGGAATTGATTTTATTGCTATTAATTTGATGTTGAGTTTACAGGCAAGACCAAACTTCTTTAAATTCAGCAGCTAAGTTTATGTTGCTGAACATCGAAAGTTGTGTGGAACGTTCTTTTTACCTTATCTCACTTAGATTAGGAGTTTTTTATGGCTTCTCTAGCATCTCAGCAGCAGGCGGCGGCGATCTACTATTCGGTTTTGGGACGTACTCCGTCTCTGACCGAGATCAATACCTATGGGCAGCAGCTCGAAGGTGGCACACAAACCGCAGCGCAACTGGCACAGTTCTTCATCAGCTCTTCCGGCGGGAATGCGCTCTATTCTGGGAAAACCGACTCGGAAATTCTGCAGATTATCTATACTCGTGAGTACGGTTCTGCCGCCACATCTCAACAACTGACTGATTTCCTGAATGGCAACACCCTGAGTTCGGCGGTTTCCAATGTCGTCAGCGGGTTGCTGAACTACAGCGGTAGCGACGCCACGATATTGGCTCAACAGACCGCATTCCAAAACACGGTTAACACGTTGCTATATCCTTCGACGGCCTCCGCTGCCTTAGGGCAGGGTGCATCGGATATTCAAGCTATTTTGCATGTTATCGGTTCGACCGTGACGGCCGATGCCGTCAACTATTTTGGCGCTAAAATCAATGCCGGGATGACGATCACTCAGGCTGCGGCCGCCAACATTGCGGGGCGTTCTTACCTGACTTCGCTGAGTGACGACGCATTTATCGCCCGTCTGTTCCAATTTGGTTACGAGCGTGCGCCATCCTCTGCCGAATCTGCCAGCTTCCTGTCATTGCTGCAGGGGGGCGCGACTCGTGCCGATCTGGTGGTTGATATTATCCAGGCATTGCGTGGCACCGTCGCGGCCGGCGATCTGACGGCGCAGCAACATTTCAATAGCGCTACGACCGTGTACCAACCAGGCCATCTCCCAGGATTGGCGTTCCAGGAACAAATCGCAGCTGTCTACCTGGGCGTTCCGGAACGTGGTGTTGATGCTTCCGGGTTAGACACCTGGAGCAAAGCGTTAGCTGCCGGCATGTCATATAACTCATTGATCGGTAACCTGGTTAGTTCTTCCGAGTTCCAACGTAAGGGCGGGCAGTTAACCGGCACTGATTTTATCCAGCATGTTTTCACCGCGGTGCATGGTGTTGCCGCCACGACGGCCCAACTGGCTATTTACAGTGCATTGGGCTCAGACAAAGGGATCATTACCCAAGCGATTATTAATGATCTGCGCTCTTCGACCGCGACGGATGCGGCAACCGTAACTCAACAACATGCTTTCGAATTCGATATCGGCACCAGCTTGTTGTATAAAACTAATGCCAATCTGTCTGTTACGGCGGGGGGCGGCAACGGCACCGGCACCGTCAATACCGGCGCCAGCCATGCGTTGAGCAATGCGGAGACCGCGGTGTTGACCAACGTGGTGTTGAACGCCAACGCCGCCAGCCTGGTCAACCTGAAGTTCGCCGATCACTTGGCCAACCTGACCATCAACGGCACCAGCGCGGCAACGGTGAACCTGTCTGACAATGGCGTCAACCCAGGGGTTGCTGTCACCGTCAACAACGGCAATGTGATTCTGAACGCCAGTTCGGGTGCAGATAACGTGGTTGTTACTTCGACGGCTAATATCGCGACCGGTACCGCACAGTTTAACCTCGGCGCTGGCAACGATAGCCTGCACTGGGCGGGTAACGGTGTTTCCGGTGGGGCGAACACTGTCGCGAACACGGTTAAGGCTGACGGCGGCGCAGGGACGGACTCCATCTCCGCCAACTTCATCACCAAAACCGTCGTGACTAACCAGAACGCCCTGGGCGTGCGCACCAGTACGGTGACCAGCAACGCCAATAACTTCTCGAACTTCGAGCAGATTGATCTGACCGGTTACATCGGTAAGTCTGTCGGCACGCTGATTACGACACCGCTGATTGGCTCACCGACTACCACTACCGTCACTACGCCAACCAACACCTTCGACTTCGGCCTGACCAACGGCACGTCCACGGTGGAAGGCACCACGGGGGGCACGGTCACCCAGAACGCGGCGGCGACCAACCTGGGTACGCAAGGCTTCGTGATCTCCGGCCTGGCTAATGTCAACGTCATCAACGCCGCCGGCGGCAATGCTGCGCAGCTGGAAGTGAAAGGGGACGCGACCTCAGCCAGTACGCTGAACTTCACCTTCGTGCAGAACGCCACCGATCACTTCAACATCAACTTCGATGCGGTGAGCTCTGCCAACGTGAATGCCGGCGCCATCAGCCTGAACAGCAGCAGCAGCGCCCTGTTGGGCACTGCGCTGACAACGGTGAACGTGGCTTCCGGCGGTACGGGTTCGTTCAACAACATTCTGTCTCTGGCCGGCACCAATGCGCAGGTTCAGACTGTTAATGTGACCGGCGACCATGCGCTGAACCTGACCGTGGGCGCGGGCTACAGCAACGTGCGTGACATCAATGCCTCTACCAATACCGGCGGTTTGAACCTGGATTCAAGCCATGCGGGTACCGGTGACGGTATTATCGTGCAACTGCTGAAAGCCTTGCCGTTGAGTGCGGCTACCACGGCGCTGCTGACTCCGCTGCTGAACACGCTGGGTCTGAACGGTTACCAATTGACGGTGGAAGGAACGTCGACGACCGACAGCTTCAACGTGCTGGGTAACACCACGCTGACTGGCGGTAACGGAGCGAATACTTACGATCTGAAATCCAGTAACTCGCAGGCGGGGGTCACCATCACCGACTTCAGCACCGCGAAAGACAAGATCGTTGATGCTGCTTCCGGGCTGACCCTGTCCAATACCGGTACTGCGGTGGCGGATTACGGTACTCGCGCTGCAGATACGTTGGATGCACTGTTAGGCTCGTTGGTTGGCGGTCTGACCACCGGCGTTGTCGGCCTGTTGGGCGGTATCCTGGGCCTGAGCAATCCAAACTCGCTGACGGCGAAAGTGGGTGTGGCCTCGGTGGTGTTCAGCGGTACAGGTAACAATGCTGACTCCTATGTGATTATTGATAACAACAATAACCACACGCTGGATGCCAACGACACGGTTATTTACCTGACCGGCCAGAACCACCAGCAATTGGTGGATACTCTGCACTACGCCTAAGGGTAAAGTTGCAATAACCAATAATTCCTCATGGGACTATTGGGAATTAAATAATGCGGGGGCGTAATCCCCCGCATGTTTAATTTTGTGAGCGGCGTCATCCTCTCTAAGTTATTCCATTTCGTTATCTTCCCCTCTTATCTTTGCTCTTCTGTATCTCATTGTTTTGTCATGGTTTGTTTTATCTTTGTGACCGGCTTTTTTTTTATGGCCCACCTTGCCGGTTTTCACTTTCTCTACCTATAGTTAACGAAAGTATCTGCAGTCTCGGGCATTTCTTTGGGGTGAGCCTTCTCGGGATAATTCTTTTTTTAGGAATTTCTTTAGGGAGGGGGTCAATGCGGATTGGACTGACAGTGCACATGATGTAAGGGCAGAACGTGAATCAATTTATCCCGCGCAACGAAATTGCGGATGTTATACGTACACGCAGCAAAGTCTTCTGGACCGTTGGTATATTTACTGCGTTTATTAACCTGTTAATGCTGGTTCCTTCCATTTACATGCTCCAGGTTTACGACCGGGTGCTGCCTTCGCGCAATGAAATCACGCTGTTAATGCTGACGCTGATCATGCTGGGTATGTTCGGCATGATGTCCTTGCTGGAATACGTACGCAGCATGGTGGTGATCCGCATCGGCAGCCAGCTGGACATGCGCCTCAATACGCGCATTTATACGGCGGCTTACGAGGCGAATTTAAAGAACGGCTCGTCCGATGCCGGCCAGATGCTGAGCGATTTGACCAACGTGCGCCAATTCCTGACCGGTAGTGCGCTGTTTGCCTTCTTCGATGCGCCATGGTTCCCGATCTATCTGTTGGTGATTTTCCTGTTTAACCCTTGGTTGGGGTTGTTCGCCCTGGTGGGCTCCTTGCTGTTGATCGCCCTGGCGGTGATCAACGAAGTGGTGTCGAAGAAGCCGCTGGCGGATGCCAGCCGGCTTTCAATCATGTCAGGCAATCTGGCCAGCACGAATTTGCGCAATGCCGAAGTGATCGAAGCGCTGGGGATGCTGCCTAACCTGAAGGGACGCTGGTTCGGTTTACACCAGCGCTTCCTGAATAGTCAGCGTATCGCCAGCGAGCGGGCATCGCGGGTGACATCGATCACCAAGTTTGTGCGTTTGTCGCTCCAGTCGCTGGTTTTGGGGCTGGGGGGCTGGCTGGCGATCGATGGGCACATCACGCCGGGCATGATGATCGCCGGGTCCATCTTGATGGGGCGCACGCTGGCGCCGATCGAGCAAGTGATTAACGTATGGAAAAGCTGGAGCTCCGCCAAGCTGGCTTATCAGCGTCTGGTGCGCCTGCTGGAACAGCATCCGCCTCGCGGTACCGGCATGTCGCTGCCGCGGCCGGAAGGGGTGGTTTCCGTTGAAGGGGTGACCGCGACGCCGCCGGGCTCGAAGGGGAGCGCGGTATTGCATAACGTCAGCTTCGCCGTTCAGCCGGGAGACGTGCTGGGGATTATTGGGCCAAGCGCCTCCGGCAAATCGACGCTGGCGCGTCTATTGGTCGGCATCTGGCCGGTCAGTGAAGGCATCGTGCGACTGGACAATGCCGACATCTACCAGTGGAACAAGGACGAGTTGGGGCCCTATATCGGTTATCTGCCGCAGGATATTGAACTGTTCGCCGGCAGCATCGCGGAGAACATCGCCCGCTTCAATGAGCTGGACTCGGAGAAAGTGATTGAGGCCGCCAAGTTGGCCGGCGTGCATGAGCTGATTCTGCGCTTTCCCAATGGCTATGATTCGGTGATCGGCAGCGGTGGCGCCGGGCTTTCCGGCGGCCAGAAACAGCGTATCGGTTTGGCGCGTGCGCTGTATGGCGATCCCTCTCTTATCGTGCTGGATGAACCCAACTCCAATCTGGACGATGCCGGTGAACGGGCGTTGAACCAGGCCATTACGTTCCTTAAACAGCGCAATAAAACGGTGATCCTGATTACTCACCGCACCAATCTGCTGGCGATGACCAACAAGCTGTTGCTGCTGGTTAACGGGAACGTCAATGCGTTTGGCCCAACGCAGCAGGTATTGCAGGCCCTGGCCAATGCGCAAAAAGCGCAGGTGCCTCCGCAGGCGGTGCGTGCGGTGAACTCCGAGCCGGATGAAGGCGATATCCCTAAAACTCAAACTAATTAAGCCGTGAACTCGCCTGGCGGCGCCGTTGCGTCGCCGGCAGTCAAAGGAGTTGGTATGTCTACGCATATTGGCGAGCCGCATGACTCGTACTCAGAACAGATCCCGTTGGATGAGCGTCGTTATACCCGCCTGGGGTGGTTGGCGCTGGGAGTGGGCGTGTTCGGCTTCTTGGCCTGGGCGGCGTTTGCGCCTCTGGATAAAGGGGTGGCGTCGCCGGGCTCGGTAACCGTTTCCGGCAATCGTAAAACGGTGCAGGCTCCGGCCAGTGGCATCATCAAAAATATCGCGGTGAAAGACGGCGATAAGGTGAAAGCCGGTGAGGTGCTGGTGCAACTGAGCCAGGTGCAGGCGCAAGCGCAGGTCGATTCGCTGCGCGATCAGTACTACACCACCTTGGCTACCGAAGGGCGTTTGCTCGCTGAACGGGATGGTCTGGGCAAGGTCACTTTTTCTCCTGTTTTTGCTCAGGTTAAGGATCAGCCGCGCGTCGCGGAGATTATTGCGCTGCAAACGCAGCTGTTCGCTTCCCGCCGCCAGGGGCTGCAAAGTGAAATCGACGGCTATAAGCAGTCGATGGACGGGATCCGCTTCCAGTTGAAAGGCCTGCAGGATTCGCGTGCCAATAAACAGATCCAGCTTTCCAGTTTGCGCGAACAGATGAACAGCATGAAGCAGTTGGCCGCGGATGGATACCTGCCGCGCAACCGTTACCTGGAAATTCAACGCCAGTTCGCCGAGGTGAACAGCAGTATCGACGAAACCGTCGGGCGGATTGGCCAATTGCAAAAGCAACTGCAGGAATCTCAGCAACGCATCGATCAGCGCTTTGCTGATTATCAGCGCGAGGTCAGAACGCAGCTGGCGCAAACCCAAATGGACGCCAGCGAGTTCCGCAACAAGCTGCAAATGGCCGATTTCGATCTGGGCAACACCGCCATCACCTCACCGGTGGACGGCACCGTGGTCGGATTGAATATCTTCACTCAGGGGGGCGTCGTGGGAGCGGGTGACCACCTGATGGACGTTGTGCCCAGCCAGGCGACTCTGGTGGTGGATTCTCGCCTCAAAGTCGACCTGATAGATAAGGTGTACAACGGGTTGCCGGTGGATCTGATGTTTACCGCCTTCAACCAAAACAAAACCCCGAAAATTCCGGGAACGGTCACGTTGGTTTCCGCCGACCGTCTGGTCGACAAAACCAATGGCGAACCCTACTACCAGATGCAGGTTACGGTCTCGCCGGAGGGCATGAAAATGCTCAGTGGCGAGGACATCAAGCCGGGGATGCCGGTGGAGGTGTTCGTGAAAACGGGGTCGCGCTCGCTGCTGAGCTATCTGTTTAAACCTATTTTGGATCGCGCTCATACTTCATTAACCGAGGAATAATTTTGATTCATTCAAAACGACAGGCTGCCGGTCTGGTTATCGGCACCCTTTTGTTTGCGATGTCTGCGCCGGTTTATTCGATAGGGATTTTAGACGCATATTCGCTGGCATTAGAAAAGGACCCGACCTTCCGGGCGGCTATAAAAGAGAAAGAAGCGGGGGATGAAAACGAAAATATCGGCAGGGCGGGGCTGCTGCCGAAGGTATCGCTGAATTACCAGAATTCGCCGCGTAACTGGCAAACCCAGAAATATCCGCAAAGCGACTTCTTTGGCAACATAACGGAAGCGACGCGGCGCCAGCAGTACCGCAGCTACTCCAGCTCGGTGACGCTGACGCAGCCGCTGTTCGATTATGAGGCCTATGCACGTTATAAAGGCGGCGTGGCGCAGACGATGATGTCGGATGAGCGCTATCGCGGCAAACTGCTCGATCTGGCGGTGAGGGTGATCAGCGCGTATGTCGAAGTGGCCTATGCCAAAGATCAAATCGCCTTGGCCGAGGCGCAGAAAGCAGCTTATAAAGAACAGTTGGCGTTGAACGATCGTCTGATGAGCGCGGGTGAGGGGACCCTGACCGACGTCTCCGAAACGCAGGCGCGCTACAGCCTGGCAGTGGCGCAGGTGATAGAAGCGCGTGACGCGCTGGACGCTGCGCAGCGTGAGCTGGAGGTGATCATCGGCGTGCCGTTGAATCAATTGGATGAGCTGCAGAGCTTACGGCCAGGGCAATTCAAGGTGGCGCCGCTGATCCCGTCGAAGTTTGAAGAGTGGCAAAAGATCGCCCTGGAAAATAACCCAGTGCTGGCCGCCTCGCGCCATGGCGTCGATGCGGCGAAATACGAAGTGGAGAGAAACCGCGCCGGCTTTATGCCGAACGTGCAACTTTACGCTTCGCATTCGGAAAACGACTCCAGTAGCGATAACACGGTTAACCAGAAATATCGTACCGACAGCATCGGCGTGCAGGTGAGCCTGCCGATTTACTCTGGCGGCGGCGTGGCGGCCTCCACCCGGCAGGCCGCGGCCCGCTACGGCCAGGCGATGGCCGAAATGGACACGCAAGTCGGCACGACGCTGAACGATCTGCGCAAGCAGTTCAATCTGTGCATCAGCAGTCGTGCCAAGCTGGCGGCCTACGAGCTGGCGGTGAAGTCGGCGACCACGCAGGTGACGGCGACCCGGCAAAGCGTGTTGGCGGGGCAGCGCGTCAACGTCGATGTGCTCAACGCCGAACAGCAGCTCTACAGCGCCCAGCGCGATCTGGCCTCTGCCAAGTACACCTACATCAAGTCCTGGATTACCCTGCTGAGCGACTCCGGCACGTTGGACGAGAAGGATGTGTTGCGTGTGGCGCAGTATTTTGCCCGCAGTCGAGGTTAATAAATCATCAAGCAGCTAAGTGAAAGCTGCGTATTATTCTGAAAGAGCAGCCTGGCGCTGCTCTTTCTAGCTTCAATACGTTATGTTACTTCTGTCGTCGACTGTCATAGAATGTCCAACTGTCTATTGTGAATAAACATACTGATGTCAGCGACAACGTCTGACCATCGTCCCACGCTCTTTTTTTGTGTGGCTCGATGTCAGGTTTAGGGGGATGTTATTGATTTTTCACTTATTAAGGTGTGGTTGCGTCAGTGCAGCCTAGTGAGTTGTAACAACTGGATGAGTCCATATCAGAGTTTGGCTTCTGTAAGCCAAGGGCGGTAGCGTGCCTCACCCGCGTTAAGCCGTTGTCGGATAACCCAAATATCAGATCATTCTGGCTGCGGTGTTGTGTAAGGTATCTGGTTTTTGGTTCTTATTGGCAACATGTTGGATTTTGACCACAGGTTGAGCGGAACGCATAAACTATGACTGACTAGTCTGTATTTTCATCGATTCATAATTAAATCGTTGAAACACTATATTTATAATTACAGGGGCACTTTGGTGTTGTTGTGAGGGAAATGGATTGGACAGGAAAATATTTAAGAATATAGTTTCATTGGTTGGCATACAAGGTGTCAATTATATAATACCATTAATAACCCTTCCTTATTTAGTTAGGGTTTTACAACCTGCAGGCTATGGTAGCCTGGGTTTTGCTTTAGCGATTACGCAGTATTTCGTCATTCTTACTGACTACGGGTTTAACCTCTCCGTCACGCAGAAAATTGCGGTTAATAAGGACGATAAACGCTATGTAAGTAAAATATTTTGGAACGTTATTAGTTGCAAGTTATTACTGGGTGTTTTTGGGGGCGTTATTTTATTTGGATTGATTTCACTTAATAGTGAAATGTACAATTTACGTTGGATACTTATTGCAAGCTACATTTCTGTTTTTGGTTCGGCTTTATTCCCTGTCTGGCTTTTTCAGGGGAAAGAGACGATGGGGTGGATTGCACTTTCCAATATAACAGCCCGCCTAACGACAATTCCATTAGTATTTTCTTTAGTGCAACATGCTGATGATACTTGGCTGGCTGGTGGAATCAATGGCATCACATCCGTTTTTGCCGGCGGTATAGCATTATTCCTTATTTGGAAGAACAAATGGATTACTTGGGTAAGACCTGAGTGGAGTGAGATCAAAAGAGAGTACAAAGAAGGTTGGCATGTTTTTATATCAACGGCCGCTATCAGCCTTTATACAACCAGTACTACCGTCATTCTTGGTTTTCTTGCCGGTCCCACGGCTGTGGGGTACTTCGTTGCTGCGGATAAGCTCAGGCAGGCAGCACAGGGGCTGATCTCACCGGTATCTCAGGCATTTTTCCCTCGAGTTAACTCTTCGATGGCGAAGGATAAGAGTTTAGGTTTCGCGGTGATACGAAAACTTCTTGTTATTCTTTCCGTTATCGGTTTGTCGGCGAGCCTGTTCCTCTTCATATTCAGCTCACAGCTGGTAACGATTGTTTATGGCGCAAACTATGAGCCGACAGTTACCGTATTGAGAATTATAGCCTTCATTCCAATTGTTATCTGCATGAGTAACGTATTCGGAATTCAGACTTTACTGGTTCTCGGCAAGAAAAAAATATTCAGTAGAATACTGATAATGTCAGGTCTGCTCAATGTTTCCATATTGTTCCCGTTGGCCTACTACTTCAAGCAGGATGGTGCCGCTATTTCCGTGTTAATAACGGAGTCTTTCGTCACGCTCTCAATGCTTTTCGCGATCATTAAATTCAAAATACCTCTTTTCAGAAAGGAAAAAAAATGAAATACGATTACCTCATCGTTGGGGCTGGCCTCTTTGGCGCAACATGTGCTTATGAATTAAATAAAAGAGGAAAAAAGGTTCTTGTTCTTGAACGTCGCAATCATATTGGCGGGAATATCTACACTGAGAATCATGATGGTGTGCATGTTCATAAATATGGTGCGCACATATTCCATACCAACGATAAGAGAGTTTGGGACTTCGTTAATTCATTTGTGGAGTTCAACCGGTTTACCAATTCACCGTTGGCGAGTTACCAAGGGAAATTGTTTAATCTGCCGTTCAATATGAATACGTTTTACCAGCTTTGGGGCGTCAAAACACCGGCAGAGGCGGCGAAAAAAATTGATGAGCAGCGGCAGGAGTTAGCCGGGAAAGAACCGGAAAACCTGGAAGAGCAGGCCATCAATCTGGTTGGTAGGGATATCTATGAAATTCTGATTAAAGGCTATACGGAAAAACAATGGGGGCGTAAAGCCACTGAGCTGCCCTCATTTATTATTAGACGTCTACCGGTAAGAATGACCTATGACAATAATTATTTTTCTGATCGTTATCAAGGGATCCCTGTTGGCGGATATACTCAAATAGCAGAAAAAATGCTTGACGGGATCGAGGTGCGAATGGGAGTAAACTTCCTGGAGGATCGAGAGCACTTTACTTCTCTGGCGGATAAGGTTATTTACACCGGACCTATTGATGAATACTTTGGGCACGAATTTGGAAAGCTCGAATATCGCTCCTTGCGTTTTGAAACTGAGACGCTACATGATACAGATAATTATCAGGGAAATGCGGTCGTCAACTATACCGAAAGCTCTGTGCCGTATACCAGAATTATTGAGCATAAACATTTTGATCCCGTTGAGACGCCACATACCGTAGTAACAAAGGAATATCCTGAAGAGTGGCAGGAAGGAAGTGAGCCTTACTATCCTGTAAACGATGAAAAGAATATGGCACTCTTTAAAAAATATAGAGAGTTGGCGAAGAATGAGGCGAATGTGTACTTCGGCGGTCGCCTTGCAGAGTACAAGTACTATGATATGCATCAGGTAATCCGTTCCGCGTTTAGCTTGGTTGATGATATTTAAGGCATTATTATGAATAAGAAAGTTTATATTTGTTGCCCTGGTGGTAGCATTACTGGTGGACCTGAATTGTTGCACCAATTTTGTGATGCTCTTGGCAGAAACGGTGTTGATGCCAGTATGGTATACTACCCACTGGACACTAGTTTTCAGCTACCTCAACAATATGCTCACTATAATGTTAGAGTGACACAGCACAAAGATGTCGTTTGTGACAATGCCATTGTTATTATCCCTGAAGTTGCCACCGCATTGGCGAAAAATTTTAGTGCTGCACAGATTTGTATTTGGTGGCTTTCGGTAGATAACTATTTTAGCCATAAAAAATATAACTGGTTTATACGACGCTATGTAGGGCATTTTAAGTCAATCTTAACTGGCCATCGCTTATCTATCAGTTCAATGAAAAACTACCAGCATCTGTCGCAGAGTGAGTATGCAAGGATGTTTCTTGAGTCCAGAGGGATTCATTGTGACATGTTGACTGATTATTTGAATGAAACGCATTTGAAAGATATAGATGAAAGTATTAAACGGGAAAATATCATTGCTTACAATCCAAAGAAAGGCGAAAAATACTCTAACAAACTGATTAGTCGATATCCAGATTATAAATTCATCCCAATTAAGAATATGACGGCAATTGAAGTCAGGAAGCTTTTGGAACGAAGTAAAGTTTATATCGACTTTGGTGATCATCCTGGGAAAGATCGATTTCCTCGAGAAGCTGTTATGGCAGGGTGCTGCGTGGTAACCGGACGTAGAGGCAGCGCAGCGAATAAAGTCGACGTGCCAGTTCCATCTTGTTATAAGCTTGATGAGTCGGCCGAAAGCTTTGAGCAAGATTTTCAGAAGATAATTGAAAATATATTTCAAGATTATGAAAAATGCTACGCGGATTTTGAAAGTTATAAAAACAAAATTTCTTCTGAGTTTGATGTTTTTAAACAACAGGTGAAGCTATTCTCTGTGAAATATTGTAATGCCGGAAGTGAACTCGATATTCATTCTCGCCCTATTAATTGAGTGGCTTGTTGGGTTTCTAACAATTAGGTAGGGGTATTGATGAGTTGATATTATCTCATGATGTCCTGCACATATTAACCCTGGTGTATTTTACTATCTGAAATTACAAGTTTCTAATAGCATGCCGATAAAGGATTTTTCAAGTCTAAGTTAATTCAGATTATCATGGAAGGGGGCGCTATTGGCGTTTATCAAGGTGCATTATCAGCCTCAGCCGGACGGCACTATTTCCAACCCATCACTGCCTGAGTGTCGCGCGGATACCGCGGATGCGGTGCGTGAGCATGGCGCTGATATGGGCATTGCGTTCGACGGTGATTTCGATCGCTGCCTCTTGTTCGATGAAAAAGGCGATTTCATCGAGGGCTATTACATCGTCGGCCTGCTGGCGGAAGCTTTCCTGCAGAAACAGGCGGGGCGAAGATCATCCACGATTCGCGTCTAAGCTGGAATACCATCGATGTGGTCACCGAGGTCGGGGGCGTGCCTGTGATGTCAAAAACCGGCCATGCTTTCATTAAGGAACGTATGCGTGTGGAAGACGCCATTTATGGCGGAGAGATAAGCACTCACCACTGTTTCCGTGATTTTGCTTACTGTGACAGTGGCATGATTCCGTGGTCGCTGGTCGCTGGTCGCTGGTCGCTGGTCGCTGAGTTGGTCAGCGTGAAGGGACAAACTCTGGGGCAGCTGGTACAGGATCGCATTGCTGCCTACCCGTCCTCCGGTGATATCAATATCAAATTGGCCCAGCCGGCCGTGTCCATTGAAAGTGTTAAACAACACTATTTACCGCATGCTGATGAGGTGGACTATACCGATGGCATTAGCATGTCGTTTGCAAACTGGCGTTTCAACCTGCGTTCTTCCAATACGGAACCAGTGGTGCGTCTTAATGTCGAATCGCGTGCCGATGTTGCGCTGATGCAAGAGAAAACCGACGAGATTCTTTCGCTGCTCGCTGCAAAAATTTAACGATTAGCATGCTTGGCATATTTAAGAGTCCAAGATGAGAGCGGCTTTTGCCGCTCTCTCTTCATGGTGCGCTCAGACGGTTGTATGATGCATCCATTATCAATGGGGTGTTTTTGTCGAACCAAGAGTGTTGCCGAAGTATAAGGGGTTGATATGACAATTCTAGTTACCGGTGGTGCCGGTTACATCGGATCTCACACCGTTTTATCTCTGTTGGAACGTGGCGAAGACGTTGTGGTGTTGGACAATTTGTCCAACGCATCTGCGGAGTCATTACAGCGGGTGGAGAAACTGGCGGGGAAAGCCGCGGTATTCTATCAGGGAGATGTTCAGGATGCCGAATGCCTGCATCGCATCTTTGGTGCGCATGAGATCACTGCCGTGATCCACTTCGCTGGCCTTAAGGCTGTCGGAGAGTCAACGCGTAAACCGCTCGAGTATTATCAGAATAACGTCACCGGCACGCTGGTGCTATTGGATGCCATGCGCCGTGCCGGCGTACATGATTTTATCTTCAGTTCCTCCGCCACCGTGTATGGCGCCAATTCGCCGGTGCCCTATGTCGAGACTACGCCGATTGGCGGCACGACCAGTCCTTATGGCACGTCTAAGCTGATGGTAGAGCAGATCCTGCAGGATTTCGCCAAGGCTGAGCCGGAGTTTTCGATTATTGCGTTGCGTTATTTCAATCCGGTAGGGGCGCATGAGTCCGGCCTGATAGGCGAAGATCCGAACGGCATTCCCAATAACCTGCTGCCTTACATCTCACAGGTGGCGATCGGTAAGCTGGATAAACTGGGGATTTTCGGTGGCGATTACCCGACGAAAGACGGCACGGGAGAGCGTGACTACATTCATGTCATGGATCTGGCTGAAGGGCACCTTAAAGCGATGGATCATCTGGCGAAGATCAACGGTTTCAAGGCCTATAACCTGGGGGCTGGCGTAGGGCACTCGGTACTGGAGATGGTTCAGGCGTTTGAGAAAGCGTCAGGCGTAACGATCCCCTATCAAATCTTGCCACGCCGCGACGGCGATCTGCCTGCCTTCTGGGCGAACGCCGATCTGGCTTATCAGGAGCTGGGGTGGAAGGTTCGTCGCGGTATCGATGATATGATGCGTGATACTTGGAACTGGCAAAGTAAAAACCCACATGGCTATCGCTAATCTTGATTGATATGCCTTGATTGGGATAAATAGGTATGAACGGCTAATTAAATATAGAACGATAAGCGATGGGGGCATGTAGAATTTCCAGCCCCCATACAAATGTTTTTTCCAAGGGCTTGGAATAGCTCCCATGCTCACACACATGAAGTGTTCTCGCCAACTCATCATTTCGCAGCCTGAATGCCAAGAAAATAATATGAGATAAGCCTTTTTCACTAAGGCTATTTTTGCCTGGGTTTTTTATCGGCACTTTGCTGCATGGGGCTAACTCTATAATTTCGTGCATACGGTGGGTTTATAATGAGATATAATAACGCAATAGTGGTCGTTGTCTACAATAAAAAAATTGAGGATTCAGCCACTCTCAATACACTTGTTGAGCATGACTTTTTTAACAGTAAACTGGTTATTCATAATAATGGGCCAGAGAGTATTGCCCTGCAAGGGAAATTGGCAGAAAAAATAGAAGCCAAGTTTAAATGTGTTGAGTTGATAAATAGTCTAGACAACTTGCCACTCAGTATTCTATATAACGATTTTATTCGAGATAATGAAGAGGCCGGGCGATTTATCATATTGGACGATGATTCGACGATCACTGAGGCGTTTGCTAGGGCCGTGAATTATAACGAGGATGATATGGAGCTCCCTCGCATTATTTCTAGGGTTGATGGTGTGACGTATTACCCTATTGAAGCGAAAAAAGTTGTCACAACCGAGCGTTATCTGGACCATAGAACGTCCTATTCTATCGGTTCTGGCATGGTCATCAATAATTCTTTGGTTAAAAAATTTAAAAAACATAACGTAGATTTATTCGATGAGAACTATGCTCTATATGGGGTTGATGTAAGCGTTTTTCGCAGAATTTATCAGCTTATAGATAAAGGGGAGTGTTTTAAAATAAAGAGTTCTTCTTACATCTACCATTCTCTTTCTCGTGCGGAGGGAAAAGAGAGTCCTTTTCGTATAAGAGAGCGACTTATCGATACGGCCATAACAACAAGAAGATATCCTACGGTACGTTTGCATATTCATTTGATGAAAAAATTCATAATTAATGTCATAAAGCTTAATGGCAATAATGCGGCATCAATAATCAAAGCTTATCTCACTGGAATGCATCCTCGTTGTAAAACTATGGGCTCGCGTCAACAATAATCTAAGGAGTGTTTATGAAAGGCATTGTTCTTGCGGGGGGCTCAGGTACGCGTCTTTACCCTATCACCCGAGGCGTATCAAAACAGTTGCTGCCCATTTATGACAAACCGATGATTTATTACCCGATCTCGGTGCTGATGCTTGCTGGGATCCGCGATATTCTGATCATCTCCACGCCAGAGGATCTCCCTTCATTCCGGCGCTTGTTAGGTGATGGGCAGCGTTTTGGTATAACACTGAATTATGCAGTACAGCCAAGCCCGGATGGATTGGCGCAGGCCTTTTTGATTGGGGAAGAGTTCATCAACGGTGAACGTTGCGCGTTGGTCTTGGGTGACAATATTTACTTTGGCCAGAGCTTTGGCAAAAAACTGGAAAGTGTCGCCGAACAAACAGAGGGCGCGACGGTATTCGGTTATCAGGTCATGGATCCAGAGCGTTTTGGCGTGGTGGAGTTTGATCAAAACTTCAAGGCGCTATCGTTGGAAGAAAAACCAGCGGTGCCGAAGTCTAACTGGGCGGTTACCGGGCTCTATTTCTATGACCGCCATGTTGTTGAGCTTGCCAAACAGGTAAAACCTTCCGCACGTGGCGAGCTGGAAATCACTACGTTGAACCAAATGTATCTGGAGCGCGGGGCATTGAACGTTGAGATTCTTGGCCGCGGCTTTGCCTGGTTGGATACGGGCACGCACGATAGCCTGATTGAAGCAGCTCAGTTTATTCATACTATCGAGCATCGGCAGGGCTTTAAGGTCGCTTGCCTGGAAGAGATCGCTTATAGAAAGGGCTGGCTTACTAAAGAACAGGTGGCACAAGAAGCCAAATTATTGAGCAAAACTCAATATGGTCAATATTTAGCGCAATTGCTGGTGGAGAAATAAGATGCAAGTGAGTGATACGCGTATTCATGGCGTAAAGATCGTCCAACCTAAGGTGTTTGGCGATGCACGTGGTTTTTTCTTGGAAACGTTCGAAAAGAAACGTTACCAAGCGGCACTGGATATCGATTTTGATTTCGTTCAGGACAATCACTCGCGCTCTTCAAAAGGAGTGTTGCGCGGCCTGCATTTCCAAAAGATCAATCCTCAGGGGAAGCTGGTCCGTGTCGTTCGCGGCGAAGTCTTTGATGTTGTTGTCGATATCCGAGAGGACTCACCTACCTATGGGGCATGGGAGGGCGTCGTGCTTTCCGAAGAGAACAAGACGCAATTCTGGATCCCGCCAGGTTTGGCGCATGGCTTTGTCGTGCTCTCGGATATCGCTGATTTTGAATATAAATGTACGGACTATTATAACCCTGCTCATGAAGGGTGCCTATTGTGGAACGATCCTGATGTGGGCATTGAGTGGCCACTGAATGATCCGCTGCTATCTGAAAAAGATAAGCAGGGCAATTTTTTCAAAGCGTTGAAGTAAAGTAATCGAGAAGATTGACGTTGAGAAGTGGGTCTTACAGGGGGATCATATTTTTTATAACCACCGCAAGTTATTCTACGGAACTGGCATACATAGTAGAGAGAAAGTATGACAAATTTAGTCACCGGTGGTGCCAGCTACATTGGTCCTCACACCGTTTTATATCTGCTGGAACGTAGCGAAGACGTGGTGGTGTTGGACAAGCTATCGAACTCATCTACGGAGTCTTTGTACCGCGTGGAGAAACTGGCGGGAAAGGCCGCGCTGTTCTATCAGGAAGACGTGCAGGATGCCGAATGCTTGCGTCGCATTTTTGGCGCACATGAGATCACTGCTGTCATCCACTTCGCTGGTCTTAAAGCCGTCGGGGAGTCGACGCGCAAACCACTGGAGTAATGCCAGCGGCACGTTGGTACTGTTGGATGCTATGCGTCAGGTCGGCGTACATGATTTCATTTTCTAATTCTCAGCTACCGTATATGGGGGCCAATTCGCCGGTGCCCTATGTTGAGACTACACCGTACGGCGGGACAACCAGCCCTTATGGCACATCCAAGTTGATGGTGGAACTGATAATGCAGGATTTTGCCAAAGCAGAACCGTAATTCTCGATCATTGCTTTGCGTTACTTCAATCCGGTAGGGGCTCACGAATCCGGCCTGATTGGCAAAGATCCTAATGGTATTCCCAATAATTTGTTGCCGTACATCTCGCAGGTGGTGAACGGCAAACTGGAAAAACTGGGCATTTTCGGTGGGGATTATCCGACTAAAGATGGGACGGGAGAGCGTGATTACATCCATGTAATGAATCTGGCTGAAGGTCATCTGAAGGCAATGGATCATCTGCCGAAGCTCAATGGATTTAAGGCCCATAACTTGGGAGTTGGCATAGGGCACTCAGTGTTAGTAATGGTTCATGCATTTGAGAAAGCATCAGGCGTAACGATTCCCTATCAAATCTTGCCGCACCGTGACGGTGATCTACCCGCGTTCTGGGCGGATGCAGAGCTGGCTTATCGAGAGCTGGGATGGAAAGTGACCCGGGGTCTCGATGAGATGATGCGCGATACATGGAACTAGCAAAGTAAAAATCCGCCTGGATATCGTTAATCTTTACTGAGATATCTTGATAGCGACAAATAGTTATGGGGGGTAATTAGGGGCGGGACGAGAAGCAATGAGGGCATAAAGGTTCTTTGGCCTTCATGTCAAATTTGGCCTAACCTAAATATGCCCTCATGTTAAGGTGGGGCACTAAAATTGGGTTTCTCTCTATATAACCAGCAAGTTATAAAATGATGCTGACGTTCTTTTTTAAGCCAATTTCTATTTACTTTTTATTCCCATGGGCTCTTTGCTTTATGAGCCTAACTTTAGGCTCGGGCATTCGGTAGGTTGATTATGCAACCCGACGCGGGAGTGAATGACTACTGGATAACCCGCTGTTATCTAAAAAGACACCCTGGGTAAGTTTTACAGAGCGATAAAATAAGCGATATCAGAACGCCGGGCAGATCAGCGGCTTGCCGTCCGGTTCGAATAAGATGAAACGTTGGCAGCCACTAAGTTTTAGGGCGTGAGTGTCGGGGCTTGTGAAGTAAAGATATAAGTGAGATGCCACAGTGATGTCCGATGCGTTGAGCAAAGACCGTTGTCATGCTCGACGACCCCCCTGTTGGCATACCTGGTTAACCCATTCAGTATTTCTGCAAGATGTAAGCCACTTTCTGAGTTCGACGTGCTGAAACGTTCACAGGATTTCCAACGGTCGAACAATCAGCAAGTTACTAGATTATATGAATATTTATTAAACAATCACTTTAAGGTAATGGCGAGAGGGCAGATAATCCGAGGGTCTTTTCGGATAGATGGTGATATCATATGGGCCGAGTTTTTTTGCAGAATGTGCTTTGGTTGTCGCGCTTTATGTCGGGTCAAAAAGTGTGGTTTAGCATCTGTTAAGCTAGCCTTGTTTAAGCTGCAAAGATAAATCGCGAGACGGTACGGTCAGCTATTGGTTGCTGAAAGCCAAGGGCGGTAGCATGTCATAATGAAAGTGGTCTTTATAACTATTTGATATTATTTGATATTTATCCCCTTCATCAATGTGGTTTGTGACCCTTTCAGGGCTCTAACAAGCAGTCCGCTGTCTCTGCCGGCGGCATACGCGTTGTCAACGTTTTACAGGTTTAGCATCGCAATAACCTGATCGACAAGCAGGGCACTGCGGCGGTCCATTCAAGTTGTGGTTAATGTTAAGATATTTTAATGATAGATTTATGTCTAGTGAGCTATTGGATTAGTAAAAATGAATGTTATTTCGAGTAAAATTGCAGGTGTCAAAACAATCCTCCCAAAAGTATTCGGCGATGCACGGGGATTCTTTTTAGAAACATTCGAGAAAAAACGTTACCAAGAGATGCTCGATATTGACCTGGATTTTGTTCAGGATAATCATTCACGCTCTTCGAAAGGGGTGTTACGAGGCTTACATTTCCAGACGCGGAACCCGCAGGGAAAACTGGTCCGTGTCGTGCGCGGCGAGGTTTTTGACGTCGCTGTAGACATTCGTCCCGACTCGCCGACATTTGGTCAGTGGGAAGGTGTCATCCTGTCTGAAGAAAACAAAACTCAGTTTTGGGTGCCGCCTGGCTTGGCGCACGGTTTTGTCGTTCTGTCAGATATCGCCGATTTTGAATACAAATGTACGGACTATTACGATCCTTCTTCAGAAGGTTGTCTGCTTTGGAATGATCCGACCGTGGGTATCGAATGGCCGATTGAGGCGCCCCTGCTGTCAGATAAAGATAAAGTGGGAAAATTCCTAATGGATCTTCAGCAGAGCAAATAATACTTTATTGCGTCGTGATTCGCGGCAATATCAATGTCACAATGGGCAAATTTATCAGGTCATAATGATGAAAATTTTGATAGTGGGTAGTGCGGGGCAGGTGGGTAAAGAACTGGTTCTGCGAGCGCCAAAAACGTGGGAGGTTTTAGCACTTGATCGCCAATCGCTTGACATCACTTGCATGGAGCAGGTAGAAAAAGTCGTTAATTCATTTTCCCCCCACGTGATTATCAATGCCGCTGCCTATACTGCCGTTGATCGTGCAGAGATGGATAGCGATCAGGCCTACATGATAAATCGTGACGGTGTTGCGAATCTGGCCCGTGCTTCTCAGGCATGTAATTCAAAGTTGTTACATATATCAACGGATTACGTTTTCCAGGGGGAGCAGCAAGCTGCCTATTGCGAACGGGATGAAACGGGGCCTACAGGTGTTTATGGTGCCAGTAAGCTTGCCGGCGAAATCGCGGCCGCAGCGGCCTGCCCGCAACATATCATTTTGCGAACTGCCTGGGTATTTGGTACACATGGTGGCAATTTTGTGAAGACGATGATTCGTCTTGCACAGGATAGAACGGAACTCAACGTTGTTGGCGATCAATTTGGTGGGCCAACCTATGCGGGCGATATTGCGGAAGCTTTATTGCTCATCGCCGGGAAAGTTTGCGATAAAAGCTTCGCTGATTGGGGGGTTTATCACTTTACTGGAACCCCTTATATCAATTGGGCGGGATTTGCTGACCAAATCATGCAACGGGCGCATGCGCGCGGCATCACTCCTCATCTGACAAAAATCAACCCGATCCCAAGCAGTGATTACCCAACACCTGCCAAAAGGCCAGCCAACTCCATGCTCAACTGCGAAAAAATTCACGAAGTCTTTGGCATTGCACCAAGCGATTGGCAGGCAGCATTAAATGACATAGTCAGTTATGCCACGAAGGGATGAGATAGTGCCTGAGTTGCGAAGCGTTACAGATAGAAAAATTAAATAGGTTTTTTGATGCAAAATTCGTTTAGCTCATCACCGCGGGAGATTGCAGCGACTTTCTTCCGGCACCATAAACTAATTTTTAACTTGACGAAACGAGAAGTTACTGGGCGCTACAAGGGGTCTCTGTTTGGCATCTTATGGTCTTTTTTCAACCCTATCTTCATGCTCGTCGTCTATACATTCGTTTTTAGCTTTATATTTAATGCACGCTGGAGTGTAGAAAGCACATCAAAAGCTGAGTTTGCGTTAGTTTTGTTCGCTGGACTTATTGTGTTTAACTTTTTCAGTGAATGTGCGATTAAAGCACCTGGAACAATATTATCTAATGTCAACTATGTTAAGAAGGTAATATTTCCGCTAGAGATATTACCGATCGTCAATGCAACCTCCGCATTATTTCATGCTTGCATCAGCATTATCGTATGGCTAATTTTTTATCTTATAGAGGTTGGTTTACCACACGCCACGGTATTGTTATTCCCAATATTTATTCTCCCCTTATTCATTTTTGTGCTCGGTGTCGGTTGGTTACTGTCTGCATTAGGTGTTTTTTTGCGGGATGTTGGGCAAATGATCTCTATTTTCGTGACTGCTTTGATGTTTTTATCTCCTATATTCTATCCAATAACAGCAATCCCAGAGAAATATAGACCGCTCTTGAATATTAACCCGCTAGCCCCAGCGATTTCTCAGTTTAGAGAAATTTTTTATTGGGGCACAGTTCCTTCATTGAGCGTGTACGTTGGCTATCTTGTTGGTTGTGCAGTATTCGCATGGTTTGGGTTCGTTGTTTTCCAAAAAACAAGAAAGGGATTTGCTGATGTCCTCTGATAACGTTGCCATAAGCATTCAGGACATAAAAAAATGTTTTTATGTCTACAATAACCCACATGACAGACTGAAACAGTTCATTTTGCCAAGAATAAATCATATGTTCGGGCGTGAACAGAATAGCTACTACAAAGAATTTTGGGCATTGAAAGGTGTCACCTTTGAGGTTAACAAAGGGGAAACCGTTGGTTTGATTGGTAAAAATGGCAGCGGGAAGTCGACATTACTACAAATCATTTGCGGTACCTTGACGCCGACTAGCGGTGCAATAAGTACGAAAGGGCGTATTGCCGCTCTATTGGAACTCGGCTCAGGCTTTAACCCGGAGTTTACCGGGCTAGAGAATATTTTTCTCAATGCGGCGATCTTGGGCCTTAGCAAAGAAGAAACCGAGCGTAAGTTAGATGCAATCGCTGCCTTTGCGGATATCGGTGAGTTTATCCATCAGCCGGTAAAAACCTATTCCAGCGGAATGATAGTGCGATTGGCCTTCGCTGTTCAGGCTCAGGTGGATCCAGATATCTTGATTGTCGATGAGGCATTGGCTGTGGGGGATGCCAAGTTTCAGGCAAAATGTTTTGATCGTCTACGCCAGTTGAAAGATAACGGAACCAGCATTCTTTTGGTGACGCATTCTGGTGAACAAATCGTCACTCACTGCGATCGCGCTGTGTTATTGAACTCCGGTGAAAAACTGTATCAGGGAACGCCGAAGATTGCAGTCAATAAATACATGGATATTCTTTTTGGCAAGAGTCAGCCAAATGCTCAGAGTGGAGTAATAACTTCCTCAGCTGGAAGCTCGGTTGAAACTCACACGGTTACGAGTGAAACGCTTAATTTAGAATGCGACAAGTTCAGCGATAAAAGCAATTATAATAAGAATGAGTATCGTTGGGGAGACGGCGCAGCGACTTGGCTTGATTACCAGGTTTGTGTTGGAGAACGATTGAATCCAACGACAATTTACTCCGCTGAAAAAGTAAAGATTAGATGCTCGATGCGTTTTGAACGGGATGTTCATAATCCCATTATTGGTTTTGCCATTAAGACGAAAGAAGGTCAAACTGTTTATAATACTAACTCCCATCTTTTGAATAATGAGAACACCTTAAAACATGGGGCCGCGGGGAGCTCTTCCGTCGTTGAATTCGAATTTTCAAATAAGTTAGGTGCAGGGGATTATTTCATTTCTCTCGGCATTGCTTCAATGATGAGTAACGAGGTCATTCCGCATGATCGAAGATATGATGTCATTCACTTTTTGGTGCCCACCGTTGATTCTTTTTCGGGTATCGCAGATTTAGAGTTGAATTTTGACATTAACCCACCTTCCGGTAGATAACTATGCTTTTAGATAAAAATATTTATGCTTTTCGTGAAAACACGGGCATTTGGGCAAAGCCAGATTATGCGGGTATCCCCTATAGTGATGGGGATACGCAGGAAAATTTATTATTGAGCATTATTCAAAATACTCAAGATCGAAGTGTATCTTCCGCTGAGCTCAAAGCTCAATGCACAGATTGGGTAACGACCTATCATTTTTCTAGCCTGCGCTCAAATTTGTTACGGCCGCTAAAATCCATCCTGCAGCCTGGTACTAAGATTTTGGAAGTCGGTGCAGGGTGCGGAGCCATTACGCGATTTTTAGGCGAAATGGGATGTGAGGTTGTCGCATTAGAGGGAAGCTTGCGACGCGCCACGATCGCCAGAACCAGGACTGCAGGCCTGGACAATGTTACCGTAGTCAGCGAAAGATTTGATGATTTCGAGAGTAATGTGCTCTTTGATGTGATCACTTTGATTGGCGTGCTCGAGTATTCTAACCTATTCAGTCAAGGTGAAGACAGTGCAGTGAGCATGCTTGAAAAAATTAAAAAGCGCCTTAAACCAGGCGGGAAGTTGATCATTGCGATTGAGAACCAGCTTGGCTTGAAATATTTCTCCGGCGCGCGAGAAGATCACCTGGGCCAGGCGATGTATGGTATTGAAGGGCGCTATACGAAAGAACAGGCAGAAACTTTCGGGCATCACATCCTGAAGCAGAAGCTCGTAAGCGTTGGTTTACAGACGATTGAAACGTTGCTGCCGTTCCCTGATTATAAACTGCCCGTTTCCGTTGTGACGTCTAACGGTGCCAGTGATCCCAATTTCGATGCTTCCGTTTTTGCTGCGCAATCTGTACGTGCTGATATGCAATTGCCGGAGCAATTAAACTTCGTTCTCGAGTTGGCTTGGCCAATTGTTTTTAAAAACAATTTAGCTTGCGAACTCAGCAACTCTTTCTTGCTGGTGGCAAGTGATGAGCCGAGTGAGCTTATTGATAAGGACTTGCTTGCTATTCATTATGGCAGCGAGCGCTATTCGCCGTTTTATAAAGAAACAGTATTCAGCAAAGATGAGAATGAGGAAATTAAGGTTAAACGCCATTTGCTGAGCCCTGGGGTGGCGATTGAAAATGATTTTGTTGATTTTAAATTAGATGGGTTTGAAAAATATATTAAAGGCGTTCCTCTGCCCATAGAGTTTATCAAGATTGTGACGACGCCTGGCTGGGATATTGAGCAAGTTGCCGGCTATTTCCGCTATTATATCGAATGTCTGGAAGTGTGTTTAAAAGGCGAAGGAATACATTTTGAAGAGTTTAGCCAGCACACTGTTCTACCGTCGACTTATTTGGATGCGATTCCTTCAAATATATTGATAGATGCCGAGAGGCAGCCACGCTACTTTGAACGAGAGTGGTTGGCGAAAAAAGGGATTACGCTGGGTAATCTGACATTCAGAGCGGCGTTATCGTTGCTTGGGAAAATATCCACTTTCGCACCGCCGGCGAATGGGCGTTCATTAACTCGTGGAGAGTTTATTAAGCAACTCTTCGAGGCTTTATCATTCTCTGCAGATAGTTCACTCTTTGATGAATATCTGGTTCTTGAATCAGAGTTGCAGGTTTTCTCATCGGGTTCGGATAAACATAAGCTTGATACCTGGTACCCTGAGCATGTGTTGCCTGGCTTACATGCATTGGATGAAGCCGAAAGTCAGGAAGCTGAGCGCGTTGAAACCGAATCTGTATTGGAAGAACAGCGCCGAGCCTACGGCGACTTGTTGAAATCCAAAGATTATGCCGAGAAATTGGCATTTGAGCGTATGGACGAGATAGAAACGTTAAAACTAGAATTAAATAATATTAAGTCTGGCATCTTTTGGCGGATCTCAAGACTATTCAGAGGCAAAAGGAATTGATATGAGCAGTGAGACGCTTCATTGGTCAATTGACTCGATGGTCAAAAGAGGGACAACGGTATTCAGCTATGGCTGGATATTTAGCAAAACCAAGAGTATTAAGCAGCTCGCATTACTCCAGATTGATGAAAGTGGTATTTTATCTAGCATTAACATTGACTATGGGAAAAGCCGAGAGGATGTAGGTTCCTATTTTTCTGAATTCGAGCAAGCGGCTCATTCGGGGTATATTGTTTATGGCTCATTCAGTGCATCCGTGGCACAGCATCGCTTAAAACTGCTTTGCACCTACGAGGACGGTACTACGGATAGCATTGATGTGCCAGAAAGCCATTATATCCACGCCGGCAATGACAATAACGAAGCGGCTATAAATAAAAAAATTGTTTTAAAGCAAATGTTTGTGCTCGTCAAACGTGCTTTGATGTTGCTTAAAGGTGGGAATGTTTCGCTACTTTATAATAAAATAAAGCGATATAAGCGCCATGAACCCACTACAGGATTAAATGTCGCGAGCGATATTTCTAAAATTTTAAATCCGAAAGAACGAGAGAAAGTTATCTTTTTCCTGGATCATGATCTGGGCGGGGGCGCTAATCATTATAGAAACAGGCTGATACAAGATAAGATCGGAGATGGATTCTCTGCATTGGTTCTTGCATTCAATATAAGAACGCTGTCTTATAAATTGATTGTCAAAAGTGAGCGCGCCGAGGGGCATTATAAAATTCCGGATGAAGGGTTTGTTTTTGAACTTTTGAATTATGTGAAAATTCAGGAGATCGTCTATAATACCGGGGTTTCATTTGTAAACCCTGAAACCATCCCGAGTTTTTTGCTCGATCTGAAGCTTAAAACCAATGCTACACTGACGACATTGGCTCACGATCTTTTCCCTATTTGTCCTTCGCATTTTCTGATCGATGACAAAGGAAAGTATTGTGATATTCCTGCTCCTCAAGTTTGCCGTTCATGCTTAAAAAACAACACATACGGATTTACAACATTATTTGAGTCCGGTGATATTAATGAGTGGCGCGATCAGTGGGGCGGATTGATTATCGCTTCAGATAAATTTATTACTTTTTCTCAAAATACGTTGGATATTTATCGGCGTGTTTACCATCAAATACAACCAGATAAAACGGTGGTCGCTCCACACGTTGTGAGCTATATGCCTAGAAAGGCTGAAGTTCAGCAAAAAGAGAGATTACGCATTGGTGTCGTAGGCCAAATTGGCTATCACAAAGGGGCTGAGTTTGTTAAAGAGTTGGCCCTCGAAATCAAAAAAACGGATTGCCCGGTGGATATTGTCATAATCGGCGCTATTGAAGCCTCGTGTCCATCAGATATCGTCACTCAGACAGGTCCTTATAAGCAGAGTGAGCTGCCAGATTTGCTCGAAGATAAAGGGGTGAATGTTATTTTATTCCCTTCGATCTGGCCTGAGACGTTTTCCTACGTTGTACAAGAAATGGTTGAGCTTGGTTATCCCGTCGCTTGTTTTAATCTGGGAGCGCCTGCTGAACGACTTAAGAATTATCCAAACGGTTTGATTTTGTCCTCAATGTCTGCTGGCAACGTCTTGCAAGAGTTGATAAAATTCCACCGAAAAATTTATACAATCCAATGAGGCAGGTATGTCTGAGATTCATGTTTTTACTAGCGCAGCGTTTAACTATATTCCGAAAGTGAGAATGCTGTTTCAGTCTATTCGTAAATATCACCCTGAATGGACAATTCACCTCGCCTTAGCCGATGAGAAACGGCCTGAAATTGATCTTAGCAATGAACCGTTTGACGAAGTCGTCTCAGTTTCTGAATTAGACATCCCGGATTGGAAAGGTTGGGCGTACTGCCACACCATCGTGGAATTGGCGACGGCGATTAAACCTTTTATGCTGGCACGGTTGCTGCAACTGCCAGGCTGTAAAAAGGTTATCTATCTTGATCCCGATACGGTGGTCTTTTCTCGCCTCGATGACATTCTGGAGGCATTGGACTCTGCGAATGTCGTGCTGACACCGCACCAGACAAAACCTGAAACGTCTCTATCCGCCGTGATGGATAACGAGATCTGCAGTCTGAAGCATGGCGTGTATAATTTGGGTTTCTGCGCGGTAGCGGCAACCGATGTCGGCCTCTCTTTTGCAAAATGGTGGGGAGAGCGCATTTATCATTTCTGCCGTGCAGATATTCCAAACGGCCTGTTCACCGACCAACGTTGGATCGATCTGGTTCCTGCCTTCTTCAACGACGTGGCGATCATGCGTTCCAGCCGCCACAACGTGGCTACCTGGAATTTAACAACCCGCAATTTTACCGTTGACGAGAAAGGAAATTACTTTGTTGATGGTGAACCGTTAGGCTTCTACCACTTCACAGGCTTCGACAGCGGCGCTCATCGAATCATGGCTTCTAAAAATGCCGGGGATAATTCTGATGTGCACAAACTGATTGATTGGTATGACGATCAGACGAAGAATCTTGCGCAGGATCCTTTAGCCAAAGTGGTGTGGGCTTACGGCCTGCATTCTGATGGCTCTGCCATTTCAAAGGCGCAACGCCTGGTTTACCGTGAGCGTATTGATTTGCAAAAAGCTTTCCCTACGCCGTTTGATGCGAATACCTATAACCAGTGGTGGCTGCAGCAAGGTCCAAAAGAATACCCTGAGTTATTCGATAATAGCAGTAAAGATGACGCATTGCGTCAGTTCAGTACGGTGCTCACCCCTGGATTCCGCGGTGGCAATGCTGAGTTTGATAAAGATCGTTTTGTTGGCATTATTAAGCGTTCGCTTTCCAATCCCCGCACTGGCGTCACAATGGGCAAGAAAGGTTGGGAAGTATTAAAGAATGAAGGCATCAAAGGTATTAAGCGTCGCTTTCTGAACTAAATTCGTCCTGTTTCTCGCTGTAAGCCCTGTACATAGTTATGTGCGGGGCTTTTTAACGTAGTTCATATCTAAAATTATCGTTGAGGTTTTAGATATGAACTTTTTAGCACGTAGGTTAGCGGTGAACGATGAAAATAATATTTTCAATGTTTAGCCTGGTGTTGAAGCGTACTGCTTTATGATGGAAAATTTGTTGGCAGATTCAACTGTGACATGGATTCATCTTAAAACTCTTCAGGAAGTTTATGTTTCCCCTGACTGTACTTTAAACCTTGGTATGTTAAGTGAAAATAATAGCATCTCTTGTATTGTACCGACATGAATATCAATCTGTTCAGAAGACATTGGCTTCTCTTCTTGCAGAGGAAAGTATTTCTAAACTGGTCATTGTTGATAATGGCAGTTATTGCGATTGGCTTCTAAATTTAAATGAGTCAAAGCTCGAGATTATTCGAACGAAAGATAATGCGGGGTTTGGTGCTGGCCATAATGCTGTTTTTGAAAGGTTTAAAAATCTTGCTGATTATTTTTTAATTTGCAATCCAGATATTGCCTTTGAGAAGGGGGAGGTAGATAAGCTCTACCGATTCAGTCAATTGGAAGCGTTGGGGTTGGCTATCCCTAAAATCGTTTATCCAGATGGACGGTTACAGCATGGTTGTAAATTGTTACCCTCGCCTTATCAACTTTTTGCTCGTCGATTTGTTTCTCGTTTCTCGCGATCTTTGAATCAGCGGTATGAATTGCATTGTGCAGACTACACTAAGTCTTTCTTTGCGCCGTCTCTTTCCGGTTGTTTTATGTTAGTGAGTAATCAGGCTATTCAGGATGTTGGGTATTTTGATACTCGCTTCTTTTTGTATCTCGAAGATGTCGATCTTTCTCGTAGAATTTGCTTGAAACATAAGACACGTTATTTCCCTGAATCCCTGGTGGTTCATGAGTCTCAGCGTCGTTCTTATCAAGACAAGCGTTTTCTTGTATACCATATAGTTTCAGCAATAAAATATTTTAATAAATGGGGATGGTTTTTCGACCCGGATAAAGAATTCCTTAACCAGAGTTGCCTGAGCCAATTGCCAAAACAAAAATAGCTTAATAATCAGGGAATGGGAATAAAATAAGTCAAAATTTAACCATGACTTTCCAAGATCAAGTCGTTAACGATTTTTGAGCTTGTATTTAAATGAATTGTCTTATTAAGGACAAGATAGCGATGCAACCAATACAGCAAAAAGAAAGAACTCAGAGCGTGAAGTATCACTTTGATTCAATTGATATCCTTAGAGGCTTTGCCGCGATATCTGTCGTTGTTTACCATGTCATAGAGCATTTTAACTGGAGCTCTTTCCCTACCAATTGGCCGTGGCTGTGGTTCCGCTTTGGTTGGATGGGGGTCGATATGTTTTTCGTTATTTCCGGTTTTGTTATTGCTATGTCAGCCTTCAATCAACTGGATAGAAGTGGAAAAGATAAATTTTTTGTCCCTTTTATGAAGCGTCGTCTCAATAGAATTGTACCGCTTCATTATTTGACGTTGGCTGTTTTTGTCATTTTTGTTTCTCCCTATCTTCTCTTTAATCATTTTTCAATAAACCTGGTCTCTCATTTACTATTTATACATAACCTTAGTTATGATTTGCACGGCGCGATTAATGGAAGTAACTGGTCGCTTGGTGTAGAGATGCAATTTTATATACTTATTGCACTCACCGCACATTGGCTAAAACATGTTAAATGGTGGGTGCTGCTACTCTGCTCGTTGGGCATTTCCTATGCCTGGCGCTTGGCTGCAGTGTATCTCGTCGATTTACAACAACCACTTGGCGTTTTCAAATTATTTGTCAGCGCCACTCAGCTTCCGGGCATGTTAGATGAGTTCGCCGTGGGGATTTTACTTGCCCGTTTGCTCACTTCTGAACTTGGTCAGAAGCTGGTTTCCAACAGAAAATATTCTACAATTTCCTTAATGATTTTGGCCGTTGCACTTACCACAGGCGTAATGTGTATATACCTGAAGTATTCATCTTTCTGGAATTATCCTGCGATGGTTATCTTCTTCCGGACCCTGCTGGCGGCGGCATTTGGCATGATCGTGTTGACCCTCTGTTCGCTTAAAATTACACCATTCCTGAAAAGAGTATTGTATCCACTTTACTATTGCGGAACGATTTCTTATGGCATCTATCTATGGCATTTACCGATCTTGCTTTCTATCAAGAAATTAGATTGGTTAACTCATGGTCAATCACTCGCACTGGTATTGGCGCTAACGTTGGTAATGGCATCATTATCGTGGCACTTCTTTGAAAAACATTTTATCAAGAAGTAACTTTTTCCGTCATTCCCTCTTTTTCATTGGCGATAGCGCATATAACCATCTTACGAGAAGACAATTATGTGACCTATCGCACCAATCACTACCCACCCGGCTCAATCCTGAGTTAACATGTGTGCCACATCACAAAACCTGCTGGCCGACGTTGCCGGCAGGGTCATCCTCAGACAGGAGTTCCTAAATGTCCAAGCAACAAATCGGCGTTGTCGGCATGGCGGTAATGGGCCGCAACCTCGCGCTGAACATCGAGAGCCGTGGTTACACCGTTTCCATTTTCAACCGTTCTGGCGACAAGACTGACGAAGTGATCGCTGAGAACCCGGGCAAAAACCTGGCGCCGTATTACACCGTTGAAGAGTTTGTTGAATCGCTGGAAAAACCGCGCCGCATCCTGCTGATGGTGAAAGCGGGCGAAGCGACGGATAAAACCATTGCCTCGCTGACTCCGCACCTGGACAAGGGCGATATCCTGATCGATGGCGGCAACACCTACTATCAGGACACCATCCGTCGTAACCGCGAACTGTCCGACCAGGGCTTCAATTTCATCGGCACCGGCGTTTCCGGCGGTGAAGAGGGGGCGCTGAAAGGGCCTTCCATCATGCCTGGCGGCCAGAAAGAAGCGTACGAGCTGGTGGCGCCAATCCTGGAGAAAATCGCGGCGGTCGCGGAAGGCGAGCCTTGCGTGACTTATATCGGTGCTGACGGTGCCGGCCACTATGTGAAGATGGTGCACAACGGCATCGAATACGGCGACATGCAGCTGATTGCCGAGGCCTATTCTCTGCTGAAGCAGGCGCTGAACCTGAGCAACGAACAGCTGGCCGAAACCTTCGCCGAGTGGAACAAGGGTGAGCTGAACAGCTATCTGATCGATATCACCAAAGACATCTTCACCAAGAAAGACGAAGAGGGTAAATACCTGGTCGATGTGATCCTTGACGAAGCTGCTAACAAAGGCACCGGCAAGTGGACCAGTCAGAGCTCGCTGGATCTGGGCGAACCGCTGTCGCTGATCACCGAATCGGTGTTCGCGCGCTACCTGTCCTCGTTGAAAGATCAGCGCGTTGCTGCCTCTAAAGTGCTGACCGGCCCGAAAGTGGCGCCGTTCACCGGCGACAAGGCCGAGTTCATCGAGAAAGTGCGTCGCGCGCTGTATCTGGGCAAGATCGTGTCCTACGCGCAGGGCTTCTCTCAGCTGAAAGCCGCGTCTAAAGAAAACAACTGGGATCTGCACTACGGCGAAATCGCCAAGATCTTCCGCGCCGGCTGCATCATTCGCGCCCAGTTCCTGCAGAAGATCACCGACGCCTATGCGGCGGACGCCGATATCGCCAACCTGCTGCTGGCGCCATACTTCAAGCAAATCGCCGACGAGTACCAGCAGGCGCTGCGTGACGTGGTGGCCTACGCCGTACAGAACGGTATCCCTACGCCGACCTTCTCCGCTGCGATCGCCTACTACGACAGCTACCGTTCCGCAGTGCTGCCGGCGAACCTGATCCAGGCGCAGCGCGACTACTTCGGTGCGCACACCTACAAACGCATCGACAAGGAAGGCGTGTTCCATACCGAATGGATGGAATAAGCCCGCTCGTTGAGCGATAAAAAAAGCCGCCGAGGTTAACGCCCGGCGGCTTTTTTATTGCGCGTGGTTTAACGTCACGCTTTTTTCTGATGCCGCTCGCGCAGCCGGCCGATCACCGCGCTCAGATCCAAATCCTGGTCCTGCAACAGCACCAGCAGGTGATAGATCAGATCCGAGGCCTCGTTGGTCAGCTCTTCGCGATCGTTGACCGTGGCGGCCAGCGCGGTTTCCACGCCTTCTTCCCCGACCTTCTGCGCGATGCGTTTGGTGCCGCTGGCGTACAGGCTGGCGGTGTATGAGCTGTCCGGGCTGGCGTGCTTGCGCTCCGCCAACAGCTGTTCCAGCTGATAGAGGAACGTCCAGTCGCTGGCGGCCGGATGGAAGCAGCTGCTGTTGCCCAGGTGGCAGGTCGGGCCGATCGGGTTGGCCAATACCAGCAGCGTGTCGTTATCGCAGTCCGGCGTGATGCTGACCACCTTGAGAAAGTGGCCGGAACTTTCGCCTTTGGTCCACAGGCGCTGCTTGGTGCGCGAAAAGAAGGTGACATTGCCGCTCTGCTCGGTGGTCGCCAGCGCTTCCAGCGTCATGTAACCCAGCATCAGCACTTCGCCGGAAACGGCGTGTTGCACGATGGCCGGCATCAGGCCGTCGGTTTTCTCCCAGTCCAGCTGGTTTCTCTGTTGTTCTGTCAGCACACGCGAATCTCCACGCCTTGTTCGACCAGGAACCTTTTCAGTTCGCCGATATTGATGATTTGTTTGTGGAACACCGATGCCGCCAGGGCGCCGTCGACGTCCGCATCGCGGAACGCTTCCAGGAAGTGCTCCATGGTGCCCGCGCCGCCGGAGGCGATCAGCGGCACTTTGCAGACCTCGCGCACCCGGCGTAGCTGCTGCAGATCGTAACCGTTGCGCACGCCGTCCTGGTTCATCATGTTCAGCACGATCTCACCGGCGCCGCGGCGCTGCACTTCCTGCACCCAGTCGAGGGTTTCCCACTGGGTGACGCGGGTGCGGCTCTCGTCGCCGGTATATTGATTGACGTGATACTTGCCGGTTTCACTGTCGAACCAGGTATCAATGCCCACCACGATGCACTGCACGCCAAAGCGATCCGCCAGGCGGCTAATCAGCTCGGGATCGGCCAGCGCCGGTGAGTTGATGGAGATTTTGTCGGCGCCGAAAGACAGGATCTGGCTGGCGTCCTCGGCGCTTTTAATGCCGCCGGCGACGCAGAACGGAATATCAATCACCTCCGCCACGCGCGACACCCAGCTTTTGTCCACTACCCGGCCGTCGCTTGAGGCGGTGATATCGTAAAACACCAGCTCGTCCGCACCTTCTTGCGCATAGCGCTGCGCCAGCGGCACGATGTCGCCGATGATTTCGTGGTTGCGGAACTGCACGCCTTTCACCACTTGCCCGTCTTTAACATCCAGACACGGGATTATCCGTTTTGCCAGCATGCAATCGCCTCCTCAACGCTAAATTTACCTTCCAGCAGGGCGCGCCCGACGATCACGCCGGCAACGCCGCTGCCGCGCAGCTGGGCGATGTCGTCCAGATTGCCGATGCCGCCTGAGGCCTGGAAGGCCACTTGCGGATAGCGGCGGCTGATCTCCTGATACAGCGCCACGTTGGAACCGGCCAGCGTGCCGTCGCGCGAAATGTCGGTGCACAGCACGTGCTTCAGCCCGTAGGGCAGGAACTGCTCTACCACCTGTTCAAGCGTGGCGTCGGAGTCTTCCTGCCAGCCGCTGATGGCCACGCGCTTCACGCCCTGCGCGTCGATGCGCACATCCAACGCCAGCACCAGCGCGTCGGCGCCATAGCGTTCGAACCAGCTTTGCACCAACTGCGGCTGTTTCACCGCGGTGGAGCCGATCACTACGCGCGTGGCGCCGGCCTCCAGCAGGGCGCTGACGTCTTGTTCGTTGCGGATGCCGCCGCCGACCTGCACCGGTACGTTAACTCCCGCCAACAGCTTGCGCAGCAGCGGGATCTGGCGCGCGGCCGGATCCTTGGCGCCGGTCAGGTCGACCAGGTGCAGCACCTGGGCGCCCTGTTGTTGATAGTCCTGCAGGCGCAGCAGCGGATCGTTGCCGTAGTCGCGCTGTTGGCCGTAATCGCCCTGATGCAAACGCACCACGTTGCCGTCGATCAAATCCAAAGCCGGAATAATCATGCTGCCTACATCTCCAGAAAGTTTTTCAACAGTTGCGCGCCGGCCGCTCCAGATCGTTCTGGATGAAACTGCACGCCGAAGAAGTTGTCTTTTTGCACGGCGGCGGTGAAGGGCTCGCCGTAATTCGCCTGAGCGATGGTGCTGGGGCATATCGGCATCGCATAGCTGTGAACGAAATAGAAGTAGGCGCCGTCATCGATGCCGCGGAACAGATGGTGGCCCGCCTGCGCGGATACCTGGTTCCAACCCATATGCGGCAGCGGCAGGCCGAAGTCGGTCATCTGCTTGACCGGCGTATCGATGAGGCCGAGCGTCGTTATGCCGCCGTTCTCTTCGCTGCTGGCCGCCAGCAGCTGCATGCCGAGGCAGATGCCCAGCACCGGCTGAGTGCAGGCCCTGATCAGTTCGATCAGATCGCGTTCGCGCAGCTGATCCATCGCCGCCTGCGCGGTGCCGACGCCCGGCAGGAACAGCTTGTCGGCGCGCAGCACGATCTCCGGATCGCGGCTCACTTCCGGCTGATAGCCCAGGCGCCGCACCGCATAGGTGACGGAGGCCAGGTTGGCGCAGCCGGTATCCAAAATCACCACGTTCATCACAGCACTCCTTTCGAGCTCGGCAGGGTATTGCCCTCGACGCGGATCGCCTGGCGCAGCGTGCGGCCAAACACTTTGAACAGGCTTTCGACCCGGTGGTGGTCGTTTTTGCCTTTGGTCTTCAGGTGCAGCGTGCAACCCATGGTGTAGGAGAGCGAGCGGAAGAAGTGCTCGACCATTTCAGTGCTGAGATCGCCGACGCGCTGATAGTTGAACTCGGCCTTATACTCCAGGTGCGGGCGGCCGGAGATATCCAGCGCGCAGCGCGCCAGACACTCGTCCATCGGCAGCACGAAGCCGAAGCGGGCAATGCCGCGCTTGTCGCCCAGCGCCTTGTTCAACGCTTCGCCCAGCGCCAGGCCGGTGTCCTCTACGGTGTGGTGATCGTCGATATACAGGTCGCCTTTGACGTCGATCTCCATGCGGAAGCCGCCGTGGGTGGCGATCTGATCCAGCATGTGGTCGAAGAAGCCGACGCCGGTTTTGATTTTGCTGCCGCCTTCGCGATCCAGCCAGACGTTGACATCGATCTGCGTCTCTTTGGTCACGCGGTTAACCCGCGCATGACGGTCGCGCAGGGTCAGCTGGCGCACGATCTCTTTCCAGCCCAGCACGCCGCGTTGGTAGCGCAGCCCCTGAATGCCCATGTTTTCCGCCAGCTGCACGTCGGTCGGCCGATCGCCGATCACGTAGCTGTGGGCGGTATCGAGCACGCCGGGTTCGAGGTAACCCTTCACCAGCGCGGTCTTCGGCTTGCGGCAGTCGCAGTTGTCCGCCGGCAGGTGCGGGCAGATCAACACATCGGCGAACTGAATGCCCTGCGAGCTGAGGATCTGCATCATCAGGTTGTGCGGCGGATCGAAGGTTTCCTGCGGGAAACTGGCGGTGCCGAGCCCATCCTGATTGGTGATCATCACCAGCTGATATCCCGCCTGTTGCAGCGCCAGCAGGGAAGGGATCACGTCCGGCTCGAGCGCCAGCTTGTCCAGGCGATCGACCTGGAAATCTTCCGGTGGCTCGGCGATCAGCGTGCCGTCACGATCGATAAAGAGGATTTTTTGGCTCACATTGGCTCCTGGCGAGTCTGGTTGGCGCCGGGCAGGGCGGACAAGGCGTCCACCACGCGTTGACATTCGTCGCGGGTGCCTATGGTGATGCGCAGGCAGCCGGACAACCCGGGCTGTTTGTTTTGGTCTCGTAAGATAATGCCCTGATCCCACAAGCTTTTAAACACATTACTTGAGGCGGTGAAGCGGGCCAGCAGGTAATTGCTGTCGCTGGCGAAAACCTGCTCGACGCAGGCGCATTTTTCCAGCTGTTGCTGCAGCCAGCTGCGGGTGGCTGCGATGTCGGTGACGCGCTGGCGCATGGTGCGAATACCTTCTTCGCTCAGCGCCTGCGCGGCGATATCCGCCACCGGCGTCGAGAGCGGGTAAGGCGCGATCACCTTCAGCAGCAGGGCGATCAGATCTTCGTTGGCGAGCGTAAAGCCGCAGCGCAGGCCGGCCAGCGCAAAGGCCTTCGACAGCGTGCGCAGGATAGCCAGGTGCGGATAGTCGCTCAGCCACCCGGCCACCGAGGCCTGCGGGCAAAACTCGATATAGGCTTCGTCCACCGCGACGATCGCTTTGCCTTTGGCCATCTCCAGCAGGCTGCGCAGAGAGTCCGGGTCAATCAGGTTACCGGTCGGGTTGTTCGGGCTGCAGACGTAGATCAACTTCACGTTGTCCAGGCTGTCCGCGATGGCCGGCAGATCCAGCTGCCAGTCCTCTTTGGCGGCTACGGTGCGGCGCTCCACGCCAAAGGTTTCGGCGCTGACGGCGTACATGCCGTAGGTCGGCGGGCAGAACAGAATGGCGTCTTTGCCCGGCTCGCAGAAGGCGCGGATCAGCAGCTCGATGCCTTCATCAGCGCCGCGGCTGACCAGCACCTGCTCTTTCTTCACCCCGGCATAGGCGGCGTAGCGTTCGATCACCTGCGCCGGCTGGCACTCCGGATAGCGGTTGAAGGTTTGCGCGGTCAGCTGGAATTCCGGGGCGATCGGGTATTCGTTGGCGTTCAGCCACACGTCGCCCTTGCCGCCGAGGCGGCGCGCCGATTGATAAGGGGTCAGCTCGCGAACGTTGGCGCGCGCCAGTTTTTCGATGCTCATGCTTGCTCCTTCAGGGCGGCGACGCGCAGGGTCACGGCGTTCTTGTGGGCGATCAGCTGCTCGGCGGCAGCCAGCGTCTCGATGGTGGCGGCCAGGTTGCTAAAGCCCTGCGGCGTCAGCTCCTGCACCGTCATGCGTTTTTGGAAGTCGGCCAGCCCAAGGCTTGAGCAGGTGGCGGTGTAGCCGTAGGTCGGCAGCACGTGGTTGGTGCCGGAGGCGTAATCGCCGGCGGACTCCGGCGACCAGTCGCCGAGGAACACCGAACCGGCGCTGGTGATGCCGTCCACCAGATCGCGCGCATTGCGGGTCTGAATGATCAGGTGCTCCGGGCCGTAACGGTTGCTGATGGCCACGCACTCCGGCAGATCGCGCGCCACGATCAGGCGGCTGCTCGCCAGCGCCTGGCGGGCGGTCTCGGCGCGCGGCAGCTCGGCCAGCTGGCTTTCCACCGCGTCGGCCACCGCCTGCGCCATCGCCGCGTCCGGCGTCAGCAGGATCACCTGCGAATCCGGGCCGTGCTCGGCCTGCGACAGCAGATCGGAAGCGACAAACGCCGGGGTGGCGCCGGCGTCGGCGATCACCAGCACTTCCGAAGGACCGGCCGGCATGTCGATGGCCGCGCCGTCAAGGCGCTGGCTGACCTGCCGCTTGGCTTCGGTCACGAAGGCGTTGCCCGGCCCGAAGATCTTCGCCACGCGCGGCACGCTTTCGGTGCCGAACGCCAGGGCGGCGATCGCTTGCGCGCCCCCGACCTGAAACACTTCCTGCACGCCGCACAGCTGCGCCGCATACAGGATCTCATCGGCGATCGGCGGCGGCGAGCACAGCACTACCCGGCGGCAGCCGGCGATGCGTGCCGGCGTCGCCAGCATCAGCACGGTGGAGAACAGCGGCGCCGATCCGCCGGGAATATACAGGCCTACCGAGTCGATTGGGCGGGTCACCTGCTGGCAGCGCACGCCCGGTTGCGTTTCGACGTCCACCGGCGGCAGTCGCTGCGCGTTGTGGAAGGTTTCCACGTTGGCGACGGCCACCGCCATCGCCTGTTTGATGTCGTCGCCCAACCGCGCGGCGGCGGCGGCGATCTGCTCGGCGCTAACGCGCAGCGCCGAGACTGCCGCCTTGTCGAAACGGGCGCTGTAGTCGCGCAACGCCCGATCGCCGTTGGCCTTCACGTTGTCGAGGATCTCGTTCACCGTGCGGGTGATGCTGTCGGAAGCGGCGATCGCCGGACGCATCAGCAGCTCGGCCTGGCGTTCGGCGCTGCACGTCGCCCAATCGATCGGCGTGTTGAAGGTCGACATGGCGTTACTCCATCATCTTTTCAATCGGCAGCACCAGAATCGAGCTGGCGCCGAGCGCTTTCAGTTTTTCCATGGTTTCCCAGAACAGGGTTTCGCTGCTGACCATGTGCATCGCCACGCGGTTCTGCGCGCCGGCCAGCGGCAGAATGGTCGGGCGTTCGGCGCCCGGCAGCAGCGCGACGATCTCGTCCAGCTTCTCGCTCGGCGCGTGCAGCATGATGTATTTGGATTCGCGCGCCTGGATCACGCCCTGAATGCGGGTCATCAGGCGGTCAATCAGCTGCTGTTTGGCTTCCGGCATTTCGCCGTCGCGCTGGATCAGGCAAGCTTTGGAGCGGTAGATCACCTCCACTTCGCGCAGGCCGTTGGCCTCCAGCGTGGCGCCGGTAGAGACCAGATCGCAGATGGCGTCGGCCAGGCCGGCGCGCGGCGCCACTTCCACCGAGCCGTTCAGCAGGCAAGATTTGAAGCGCACGCCCTGTTTGTCGAGGTATTGCTTCAGCAGGTGCGGGTAAGAGGTGGCGATGCGGGCGTCCTGCAGGCTTTGCGGGCCGGCGTATTCGGCGTCGAGCGGGGTGGCCAGCGACAGGCGGCAGCCGCCGAAATCGAGGCGGCGCAGGGTGAAGTAGCGCGGGTCCTCACCCTGGGCGCGGCGGCTGAGCAGCTCTTCTTCCAGCACGTTCTCGCCGATGATGCCGAGATCGACCACGCCGTCCATCACCAGACCCGGAATGTCGTCGTCGCGCACGCGCAGGATATCGATCGGCATGTTTTCGGCGAAGGCGATCAGACGCTGCTGCTGCAGGTTAATCTTGATGCCGCAGCGCGCCAGCAGTTCCTGGGATTCATCGCTCAGGCGGCCCGACTTCTGCATTGCGATCCGTAAACGTGTCTTGTCCAGCATGGTAACCTCTGTTTAATCTGTAATTTTATGAATTTATTGTAAAAACTATTCTTTTCTGTCTGTCCGGAGCCAAAAAAAAACCCTCGGAAGAAATCTTCCGAGGGCTCTCTCTTGCGTTCTGCGCGCCACTGGAAGATTAACAAACCGTCTTCCAGCACTCATCGCCTGAAAGACTAGTCAGGGTGATGGTGATGATGGTGGTTGAACTGAACGCGTGTCATGGTGTTTTCTCTCAGCAAAAGTCGGTAAAAAACCGTATGCCATTTAAGCTAAACTATCCGCTGTCCGCCGCGCAACTCTTTTTTATCGTCATAAATTTAATTTATTGAAACAGGTTGGGTTATTAGCCATAGACGGCTTTACCTAACCTTAAGCCGGGCAGATTGTATCGCCGCGCGCAGTGGCGTAGCCTTAGAAGTAGAGCGCTGCATTCTTCAGGAGAGGAAGAGGATGAAAAAGGTAGCCATTATTGGCCTGGGTTGGTTAGGCATGCCGCTGGCGTTGTCGCTGATGGGCCGCGGGTACGATGTGGTCGGCAGCAAAACCACGCCGGACGGCGTCGAAGCCGCGCGGATGAGCGGCATCGAATGTTATCAGTTGGAGCTGACGCCGGAATTGATCTGCGATCCGGACGATCTGGCGTCGCTGCTGCGTGTGGATGCGCTGGTGGTCACGCTGCCCGCGCGCCGCACCGTTGAAGGCAGCGAGAACTATTTCAATGCGGTGCGCATGCTGGTGGACAGCGCAATGGCTTTCGGCGTGCCGCGGGTGATCTTCACCAGTTCCACCTCGGTGTATGGCGAAACCGCCGGCACGCTGCGTGAAGAGTCGCCGCTGCGGCCGGTCTCGCCGTCCGGCCGGGTATTGGCCGAGCTGGAGCGCTGGCTGCACGAGCTGCCGAATACCTCGGTGGACATTCTGCGCCTGGCGGGGCTGGTGGGCGCCGATCGTCACCCCGGCCGCTTCCTGGCGGGAAAACTCGACGTGAAGGGGGGCTCGCAGGGGGTGAATCTGGTGCATCAGGACGACGTCATCGCCGCCATCCAACTGCTGCTCAAGCTGCCGAAGGGCGGCCACGTGTACAACCTGTGCGCACCGCGTCATCCGGCCAAGCGCGATTTCTATCCGGCCCTGGCCGAGCAGCTGCACCTGGAGCCGCCGCAGTTTGCCGACGAAGCGGAACAGGATGAGCGGCTGGTGGACGGCAACCGCATCTGCAACGAGCTGGGTTTTGAATACCAGTATCCCGATCCGGCGCGCATGCCGGTCAGTTAACGTCCGTCAGGCCCCGCGCATGCGGGGCTTTTTTCCGCCGGCGCGCGCCAAATCTTCCAGCAGCGCGTTCAACGCCTCGTCGGGCTCTACGGGGCGGCTGACCAGGCTGAGCGTGGCGCGGTAAGAGAGCGCTGCGCCGCCCAACTGCCGCAGCCGCCCTTGCTCCACCCAGCGCGCCGCGTAGTGGGTGGGCAGATAACCGAGACAGGTGCCGCTCAGCACCAGATGGGCGACGCTCTCCATGTGGTGAGCCACCGCCGCCAGATGGGGCGGGGCGATCGGGCACAGCTGCTGCGCGAGCAGGTAGCCGCGCTTGACCCAGCGCGCGTTTTCAATCTGCTCGCGCTCGGGTTCTTCCACCGCGAACAGCGGGTGATCCTCACTGCAATAGATCGCCTGCGTCTCCTCCAGCCACGGTTGATAACGCAACGCCTCCAACTGCTGGCCAAAGTAGCCGATGCCCAGATCGAGCTGCCGGTGCAGCAGCCCTTGTTCAATCTCGTTCGGTGAACAGATGCGGCACTGCAACTGCACGTCCTGGTGGCGCCGCTGAAAGTGCTTGATGGCCTGACTGAACGGGTTGCCCGGCAGTGAAACCAGGTTATCCACCAGACCGATTTGCAGATCGCCGGTCAGCAGGCCGTTCAGCGACTGGCTGACCCGGGTGAAGTCGCGGGCGGCGTTGAACAACGAGCGGCAGGCGATCAGCATGCGTTCCCCCTTGGGCGTCAGCCGGAAGCCGGAGCGGCCGCGCTGGCACAGGCGAAAACCCAGCCGTGTTTCCAGCGAGGCCAGATGGGTGCTGATGGTGGATTGGTTCATCAGCAGCGTTTCCTGTGCGGCGCTGGCGCCCTGGGCTTCCGCCACCGCGACGAACACCCGCAACAGCTTCAGATCGATATCGCTTAGGTTAGTGAGCATCGCCCCCTCCGCAGAACGTCGGCCGCTTAACCCATTTTTAACATCGAAGAAATAGGCGCGGCGCTGAAGATATGGCCTTTCTTATGGCATGAGATTGAAATAAAAATCAACGCTTCAATGGGTTAGTTACATCGTGTTTTTCGATGTTTACATGCAAAAGCGGGAATGGTAGCCGGTGTGGTCAACGGGGTAGTCTGCGAATGTTGCTTAAATGTTTCAATTTATCGCAAGCCCAAGACAAGGAAACGCCATGCTGAACCAACCCCAAAGCGGCAACGACATGCCGCGCTTTGCCGGTCTCCCCACCATGATGCGCCTGCCCGCCGCCGATCAGGCGCGTGGTCTGGACGCCGCCTTTGTCGGCATTCCTCTGGATATCGGCACCTCCAATCGCAGCGGCACCCGCTATGGCCCGCGCCAGATCCGCCAGGAGTCGGTGATGATCCGCCCCTACAACATGGGTACCGGCTCCGCCCCATTCGAACGGCTGCAGGTGGCCGATCTGGGGGACGTCGCCATTAACCCCTACAGCCTGGCGGACAGCGTACGGCGCATCGAGGCGGCTTACCACGAGATCCTGGCGCACGGCTGCACGCCGTTGACGCTCGGCGGCGACCACACCCTGACGCTGCCGGTGCTGCGCGCCATCGCCCATCGACATGGCCCGGTGGGGCTGATCCACGTCGATGCGCATTCCGACACCAACGAGGAGATGTTTGGCGAACAGCTGGCGCACGGCACCACCTTCCGCCGCGCGTTTGAGGAAGGACTATTGGCGCCGGAAAAGGTGGTGCAGATTGGCCTGCGCGGCAGCGGCTATGCGGCGGATGACTTCGATTGGTCACGGCGCCAGGGCTTCCGCGTGGTGCCGGCCGAAGCCTGCTGGCATCGGTCGCTGACGCCGCTGATGGCGGAGATCCGCGAGCAGATGGGCGATGCGCCGGTTTATCTCAGTTTCGATATCGACGGGCTGGATCCGGCCTTCGCGCCGGGCACCGGCACGCCGGAGGTCGGCGGACTGTCGGTTTGGCAAGGGCTGGAGATCGTGCGCGGCTGCCGTGGGCTGAACCTGATTGGCGGCGACGTGGTGGAGGTGTCGCCGCCTTACGATCGCTCCGGCAATACGGCACTGCTGGCGGCCAACCTGCTGTTTGAAATGCTGTGCGTGCTGCCGGTCCGCTGAGGCCGGCGTACTGACCCTGCCGGCGGAGCGGTTGCGTCGGGCCCCCTGATAACAATAACAACGGAGTGGAGGTACCCATGAATCTCGATCTGCTGGTTGTGGTGTTTTACTTTCTGGTGATAGGCGCGGTGGGGTGGATGGGCATTCGCCGCGCCAATTCCAAAGAGGCGTATCTGGTCGCCGGGCGCAATCTGGGGCCGGGGCTGTATCTGGGCACGCTGTCGGCGGTGGTGCTCGGCGGCGCGTCGACCATCGGCAGCGTCAAGCTCGGCTACACCTACGGCATCTCCGGCGTCTGGCTGTGCGGCGCGCTCGGGCTGGGCATCGTGGTGCTGAGCCTGGTGCTGGCCAAGCCGCTGCTCAAGCTGAAGCTGTATACCGTCAGCCAGGTGCTGTCGCGGCGCTATCATCCGGCGGCGCGGGTCACCAGCGGCGCGATCATGCTGGCATATGACCTGATGGTGGCGGTGACCTCGATCATCGCCATCGGCAGCGTGATGCAAGTGATGTTCGGCTTGTCGTTCAGCGCGTCTATCCTGCTCGGCGGCGGGCTGGTGGTGCTGTATTCGACGCTGGGGGGCATGTGGTCGCTGACGCTGACCGACATCATTCAGTTCATCATCATGACCGTCGGCATGATGCTGGTGCTGATGCCGATGAGCATCGTCAAGGCCGGCGGCTGGGAGGCGTTCACCAGCCTGCTGCCTGCCGGTTACTACCAGCTGTCGTCGATAGGGCTGGATACTATTCTGGTATTTTTCCTGATCTACTTTTTCGGCATTTTGATCGGTCAGGACATTTGGCAGCGGGTGTTCACCGCCCGCAGCGCCAACGTGGCGCGCTTCGCCGGGCTGGGGGCGGGCGTCTATTGCGTGCTGTACGGCGTGACCGGCGCGCTGATCGGCATGGCCGGCAAGATCGTGCTGCCGTCGCTCAGCAACACCGACGGCGCCTTCGCCGCCATCGCGCAGGCGGTGTTGCCGGTCGGCGTCAGCGGGCTGGTGGCCGCGGCGGCCCTGGCGGCGCTGATGTCCACCGCCAGCGCCTGCCTGTTGGCCTCTTCGACCATCGCGCTGGAGGACGTGTTGCCGGCCATCCGGCGCAAACCGTCCGGCGGGCTGGCCGCCGGGCGCTTCACCACGCTTTTCATGGGCGCGGTCATGCTGGGGCTGGCGTTTGTGGTGCGTGACGTGTTGGCGGCGCTAACGCTGGCTTACAACCTGTTGGTGGGCGGCATGCTGATCCCGTTGGTGGGGGCTATCTTCTGGCCGCGCGCCACCAGCGCCGGCGCCATCGCCAGCATGCTGACCGGCAGCCTGTGCGTGGTGGGGCTGATGATCTGGCACGGCATCGACGCCAACAGCCCGATCTACGGCGGTCTGCTGGGCGGCGGCATCGCCTTCGTGCTGGGCAGCCTGCTGAGCCGCCCGGCGCCGCAGCTAGAGACTCAAACTGAACGCTGAGGGGCGAGCCGGGCTTTTATCACGGCGCCTTTACTGATTTACTGAGGAGCAGGGCGCATCGCCGCCCTGTCGGTTTAACGGTGAAGGTAAGGAGAAGGTGAGTCATGGGTACGATCAGCGTCGCATGCTGCCAGTTGGCGCTGCGGGTAGGGGAAGCGGAACATAATCGGGCGCTGTCCGCCCAGGCGATCCGCCGGGCGGCGCAGCGCGGCGCCAACGTCATCGTGTTGCCGGAGTTGGTGAACAGCGGCTATGTGCTGCGCGACAAGGCGGAGGCGCGGGCGTTGGCCGAGGCCGAAGATGGGCCCAGCCTTAGCCTGTGGTGTGCCCTGGCGAGTGAGCTGGATGTGGCGATCGTCGCCGGTTTTTGCGAGCGCCTGCCCGAGGGTGAGGTGGCCAACAGCGCGGCGTTGATCGATGCGCAGGGGGTGAGGGCGATTTATCGCAAAGCGCACCTGTGGCATGAAGAGAGTTCGATCTTTACCGCCGGCGATCGGCCGCCGCCGGTCGTCGAGACGCGCTTTGGCCGGTTGGCGGTGATGATCTGTTACGACCTCGAGTTTCCGGAGTGGGTGCGCTTGCCTGCGTTGGCCGGCGCTCAGCTGCTGTGCGCGCCGGTCAACTGGCCGTTGGCGCCGCGCCCGCAGGGCGAACGGCCGGCGGAGATGGTGAAGGCGCAGGCCAACGCGGCCGTCAATCGGCTGTTCATCGCGGTGTGCGATCGTTGCGAAACGGAGCGCGGCGTTGCGTGGATCGGCGGTTCGGTGATCGTCGACGCCGACGGCTATCCGTTGACGCAGAGCCTGACAGGCGAAGGCATGGTGCTGGCATCGATGGATATCGGCGCGGCCGATGACAAGCACATCGGCCGCCACAATCACGTGCATCGCGATCGGCGGCCGCTGCTGTATTGAAGCAACGGGGCGGCTGGTGAGCCCAGCCGCCCCGCGATCGTTTTTGTCGGCGGGAGAAGCGCCGCTCAGGCGCTTACAGCCAGCCCGATTTCTTCAGTTTCTGATACAGGAAAATGCAGCCGACGGCGGTCACTCCCAGCGTGGCGTGATAGGCCCAAGGAAACTTCAGTTCCGGCATGTCGGCGAAGTTCATCCCGTACAGGCTGAAGACCACCGTCGGGATAGCCAAAATCGCCCCCCAGCCCGCCAGCCGTTTCACCACTTCGTTCTGTTTGACCGTCACCAGCGCCAGATTGACGTGCATGGCGTTGGTCAGCATTTCGCGCATGTCGTCGATGTTGCTGACCACCTGATGGGCGTGATCCTGCACGTCGCGCACGTAGGCGCGTAGCTCTTTCGGGATCACCTCTTCGTGCAGACGGATCAGTTGGTTGCAGATTTCATCCATCGGCAGCGCGGCGTTGCGCAGCGCCAGCAGATGGCGGCGCAGGGTATAGACGTTCTCGATCGCCGCCTGATCGAATTCTGACTGAAACATGTTGGCTTCAATGTTCTCGATGGTGCTCTCGAAGCGCGCCACCACGCTGCGGTAGTTATCCACCACGAAGTCCAACACCGAATAGAGGGCGAAGCCCGGCCCGCGGCACATCTGCTTGTGGTTCTCTTCCGCCTTGGCGCGGATCGGCGCGTAACTGGGCGAAGCGCCGTGGCGCACCGTCACCAGAAAGTTTTTGCCGACGAAGAAGTGGGTTTCGCCGTATTCGATTTCGTCGTGCTCGCCCCACTGCGCGGTTTTCACCACGATGAACAGCGAGTCGCCGTAGGTCTCCAGCTTCGGCCGCTGGTGCGCGCACAGCGCGTCTTCGATCGCCAGGTCGTGCAGCCCGAACTCCTCCTGCACCTTGCGCATAAACGCCGGCTCCGGCTGCCTTAATCCCAGCCAGATGAAGGTGTCGGGCTGTTTGACCACCTCGCTGATATCGTCGATGGTCACTTCGCCCAGCCGTTGGCCGGCTTTGTACGCCACACAGTTCACCACCATGCTTTTGCTGTCCATCCGTCCATCCATTAATCAGTCAGAGTTTTGGTGAGTAAATAACACTCATGTTCCACCGGATACTCTTTCAGCGTCATTTGCAGCTGATAGCCGAGCTTTTCGTAGAACGGCCGCGCCTGGAAGCTGAAGGTGTCGAGGCGGGCGTAGCGGCAGCCGCGCGCCTGCGCCTCGTGCTCGGCGGCGCGCATCAGCCGGCCGCCGAGGCCGCTGCCGCGTTGGGTATCCGCCACCCACAGCCACTCGACGCTCAGCCAGTTGCCCCAGGTTTCGGCGGTCAGGCCGCCGATCACCGCGCCGGCTTCGTCGCGCGCATAGACGCTGAGCGGTTTGCGGTGGCTGGCGTCGATATGCGGCAGATTGTAAGCGCGCAGGCCTTGCCTGATCGCATCGAGGGTTTGTTCGTCGATCGCGTCGGTAACGGTAATGTCCATTTTTCCTCCTGGGTAATGGATTAACTTAAGCACATGGCGGCGAAAAGGCAACCTGTTGAAATGTAATACAAACGACCGCTTCTGCTGAGTGGGCTACACTAAACGGGTCATTTTATCTTCAGGAGGACGCCATGCCCCGATTGACTCTGCTGGCCGGGTTGCTGCTGTGCAGCGGCCTGGCGCACGCCGCGCCGACGGTCAGCCAACTGCAGGACGGCCTGGAACACCCTTGGTCGCTGGCCTTCTTGCCGGCGGAACAAGGCCTGCTTATCACTGAACGGCCCGGCCGGCTGCGGCTGTGGCAGCAGGATAAAGGGCTGTCGCCGCCGATCGCCGGTGTGCCGCAGGTCTACGCTGAAGGGCAGGGCGGCCTGCTGGAGGTGCTGCCGGCGCCCGATTTCGCCGCCAGCCGCCGGGTGTATCTCAGCTTCGCCGAACCGGGCGAGGGCGGCAAAGCCGGCACGGCGGTCGGCTATGGCCGCCTGAGCGACGATGACGCGCGGTTGGAAAACTTTAAGGTGATCTTCCGTCAGCAGCCCAAGCTGTCGGTCGGCAATCACTTCGGCGGCAAATTGGCGTTTGATCGGCAAGGCTACCTGTTTATCACGCTGGGCGAAAACAATCAGCGGCCGACGGCGCAAGAGACCGACAAACTGCAGGGCAAGCTGGTGCGGCTGACCGCCGAGGGCGCCGTGCCGCCGGACAACCCCTGGGTCGGCCAGGCAGGTAAACGCCCGGAGGTTTGGTCTTATGGCCATCGCAATCCGCAAGGGCTGGCGTTGAACCCGTGGAGCGGCGCAATCTGGGAGCATGAGCACGGTCCGCGCGGCGGCGATGAGCTCAACATCCCGCTGCCGGGTAAAAACTACGGCTGGCCGCTGGCCACCTACGGTATCAACTATTCCGGCCAGCCGATCCCCGAGGCGAAAGGGGAGCGGGTGCCCGGCACCGAACAACCGCTCCACTATTGGCGGGTTTCGCCCGGCCTCAGCGGCATGGCGTTCTATGATGGGCAGCGCTTCCCCGCCTGGCGGCACTCGCTGTTCATCGGCGCGCTGGCGCAAAAGGCACTGATTCGCCTGACGCTGGAGGGGGACAAGGTGGTGGCGGAAGAGCGGCTGCTGGGCGATCGCGGCGAACGCATCCGCGAGGTGCGCAGCGGGCCGGATGGCTACCTGTATCTGCTGACGGACGAACGGGACGGCAAGCTGCTGAAGGTCGGGGCGTCCTAACGCCCCGCACGCGTCAGGTGAGTGCGCTCATCACGCCGCGCTGGTAGGCCGGGCGTGCGCGCAGTTGCTGATACCAGCGCTCCATGTTCGGCCGCGGGCGGCGGGCGATCGGCATTTCGAACCAGGCGTAGGCGAAGCTGCCGAGCGGGATATCGCCGAAACCGAACGCGCCGCCGGAGAGGTAAGGCTGGTGCGCCAGCGTCTGTTCGATGACGTCGAAGTGTTTTTCCAGCGTGGCGATCGCCGTTTCGATTTTCGCCATGTCGCGCAGCTCCGGCGCGGTGCGTATCAGGCCCCAAAAGACGATGGTGAAGGCCGGGACAATCGTCGAGGTGGTCCAGTCCATCCATTTCTCGGCGGCGGCGCGCGCCTGCAGATCTTGCGGATAGAACGTCGCGTCGCCGAATTTCGCCCCCAGGTAGCGCACGATGGTGTTGGACTCCCACAGCACGAAGTCATCGTCCTGCAGCAGCGGCACCAGGCCGTTCGGGTTCAACGCGCGGTAACTCTCTTCGTTGACTTTGCCGAACGCCCCGCCGGCGTTGATGTGGGTGTAGTTGAGCCCCAATTCGGCGGCGCACCACAGCACCTTCCTGACGTTGTTCGAATTCTCACGACCCCAAATGGTCAGCATGGGATAACTCCGTTAGCGGATAATAAGGACCCTCTATACCTACGCCACAACGCGCTTTTTGTCACACCGCAGGGCACTTTTTGTCTGCCGCTCAGCGTTCCCAGCGGCACACTTCCCAGCCGCGCTCCGCCGCCAGCGCGCTCAGTTCGCTGTCGGGGTTGATCACCGTGGCGCTGTCGACGAATTGCAGCATCGCCTTGTCATTGAGAGAGTCGCTGTAGCCGTGGCTGTGCTCGAACTTCAGGTGCGGGTGCTGCGCCAGCCAGTGCTGCAGGCGGATCACCTTGCCCTGTTGATAGGTCATGGTGCCGTAGGTGTTGCCGGTGAAGCGGCCATCGCTGATTTCCACGCCGATCGCCAGCGCATCGTCGGCGCCGAGCTGTTCGGCGATCGGCGCCACCAGATGCTCGCCGGTGGCGGAGATCACCAGGATGCAGTCGCCGCGTTCGCGGTGCCACTGCAGGCGTTCGCGGGCGGCGGGATAGACGCGCGGCAGGATGTCGCGGCGGATGTAACGCTGCACCCAGCCGGCCACGGTTTGCACGCTCAGGCCGGCCAGCGGCGCCAGCGTGGCCTGCATGTAGTCCTCCATCGACAGCTTGCCCTGATAATAGAGCTGCATCAGCTGCTGCTCCTGCAGTTCCAGCTCCGCTGGCGCGAACCCCTGGCCGACCAGCCAGCGGATCCACAGGCTGGCGCTGTCATCGTCAATCAGGGTTTCATCCAGGTCGAATAAGGCTAAATCCATCAGTATTTCTCCGGCAGGCAGGGTATGAGGTCGTTTACAGGATAGCGGATAGCGCACGTCGCCAGCCAGCGGCGTCGGCGAAATTGCGCAGAGCATAAGAAACATTGATGACGGTTTTGCGACAGTTTGTTGAACGTTTGCATAACTTAGAACGCAACAATATTGGCCGCTTCGGCGAGCGCGGTGATAACTATGAAGCAAATGCAGCTACCCGCTGGGGAGTGACCATGTTGATTATTCGCCTGTATGGCAGCCCGATCGCGATCGGGGAAGAAGAGGAACCGCATGATGACGCATCTGACGACGCAGAAGACGCTGCCGCTGCTGGATCTTTCGCAGCTTGATGGTGATGCGCGCCAACGGCGCGCCTTTCTCGACGATCTGCGCGCGGCGGCCCGCGACGTCGGTTTTTTCTATCTGCGCGGCCACGGCGTGGACGGCGCGCTGAATGCGCGGCTGCAGCACGCCGCGCGGCAATTTTTCGCCCTGCCGGAAGCCGACAAGCTGGCGGTGCAGATGGTGCATTCGCCGCACTTTCGCGGTTACAACCGGGCGGCGGCGGAACTCACGCGCGGGCAGCCTGACTGGCGCGAGCAGTTCGATATCGGCGCCGAACGCCCGGCGCTGACGCTGTCTGATGACACGCCGCGCTGGGCGCGCCTGCAGGGGCCAAACCAGTGGCCGGCGGCGCTGCCGACGCTGAAACCGCTGCTGCTGCAGTGGCAACAGGCCATGACCGCCATGTCGCTGCGGCTGCTGCGCGCTTTCGCTTTGGCGCTGTCGCTGCCGGAGCAGGCGTTCGATCGCTTGTACGGCGAGAAGCCCAACGAGCACATCAAACTTATCCGCTATCCGGGGCGGGACGCCACCGGCAGCGCACAGGGCGTCGGCGCGCACAAGGACTCCGGGTTTCTCAGCTTTTTGCTGCAGGACGCGCAAAAAGGGCTGCAGGTAGAGGTGAGCGAAGGGCAATGGATAGACGCGCAGCCACGTGAAGACACCTTCGTGGTGAACATCGGCGAGCTGCTGGAACTCGCGACCAACGGCTATCTGCGCGCCACGGTGCACCGGGTGGAAACGCCACCGGCGGGGCGCGACAGGTTGTCGATCGCTTTCTTCCTCGGCGCGCGGCTGGACGCGGTGGTGCCGTTGTATCAACTGCCGCCGCAGCTGGCGGCACAGGCGCGCGGCCCGGCCAGCGATCCGCTCAACCCGCTGTTTCGCGACGTGGGCGACAATTACCTGAAAGGGCGTATCCGCTCTCACCCCGATGTGGCGCACCGTTTTTATCAGGATGTCATCGGCGTCTGAACGCCGGGCGTAAAAAAGCCCGGCGCGTCGGCCGGGCTGATGGTGTGCTGATGCGGCGATTATTCCGCCAGCGCCTGCTGCAGATCGGCGATCAGATCTTCCACATCCTCAATCCCTACCGACAGGCGCACCAGCTGCGGCGTGATGCCGGTTGCCAGGCGCTGTTCCAGCGGAATGGAGGCGTGCGTCATGCTGAACGGTTGGCTGATCAGGCTTTCCACGCCGCCCAGGCTTTCCGCCAGGGTGAACAGGCGCGAACGCTGGATGACCCGACGCGCATAGGCGTCGTCGCCTTTCAGCCGTACCGAGATCATGCCGCCGAAGCGCGTCATCTGGCGCGCCGCCAGCTCATGCTGCGGATGGCTCGGCAGGCCGGGGTAATAGACGTTTTCCACCTGCGGCTGGCTCTCCAGCCACTGGGCGATGCGCAGCGCGCTGTCGCTGTGGCGCTGCATGCGCAGTGCCAGAGTGCGAATGCCGCGCAGCGTCAGGAAGCTGCTGAATGGATCGAGAATGCCGCCGACCGCGTTTTGCAGGAAGCCGAGCTGTTCCGCCAGCGCCGGGTTATCGCCCACCGCCGCAACGCCCGCCACCACATCGGAGTGGCCGTTGAGGTATTTGGTGGCGGAGTGCACCACCACGTCAAAGCCCAGATCCAGCGGGCGTTGCAGATACGGCGAGGCGAAGGTGTTGTCCGCCACGCTGATGAGCTGATGCTTTTTGGCGATTGCGGCGATGGCGCTCAGGTCCGCCAGCTTGAGCAGCGGGTTGGTCGGCGTTTCGACCCAGATCATTTTGGTATCCGGTTCGATCGCCTGTTCCAGCCCGGCGAGATCCGCCGGCGACACGTAAGTCACGCGCAGGCCGGCGGTGCGGCTGCGCACTTTTTCCAGCAGGCGATAGGTGCCGCCGTACAGGTCGTCTACCGCGATCAGGTGGCTGTCTTTATCGAGCAGCTCCAGCACCGTGGAGCAGGCCGCCAGACCGGAGGCGAAGGCGTAGCCGCGGCTGCCGCCTTCCAGTTCGGCGATGGCGCTTTCCAGCGCGGTGCGCGTCGGGTTAGCGCTGCGGGAGTATTCGTAGCCGGTATGTTCGCCCGGCGCCGGTTGGGCGTAGGTGGAGGTGGCGTAAATCGCCGGCATCACTGCGCCGGTCGCGTCTGGGGTGTAACCGGCGTGAACGGTCAACGTATCAAACTTGGCCATAATGGGTCCTTATTAACGTAATTTTTGGCGCCAGGCGTTAAGCACGTCTGTGCGGGTAATCAGGCCGAGGAAGCGCTCGCCGTCGAGCACCACCGCGACGTGGCCATGGTTGAAGGTGGCCTGTAATTCCTCGTAGCCGGCTTCCTTTTGCAGCGTCTGGACCTGCTTGGTCATCGCGCTGCCGGCCGGCAGGCTGAAGTGGGCGGCGTCGGCCTGGACGGCGTTCAGCAGATCCCACTCATCGATCAATCCGACCACCCGATCGCCTTCCAGCACCGGTAGCTGCGAGATGTCGTACAGCCGCATACGGGCGTGCACGATCGCCAGCGTGTCGTCCGGCGCGGCGGAAACGGCGGCGCCTTCGTCGTGGCGATAGGCGATCAGATCGCGCAGATCGCCGTGCTGCGGTTTGCTCAGCAGGCCCTGCTCCAGCATCCAGTGGTCGTTATACATTTTAGACAGGTATTTGTTGCCGCTGTCGCAAACGAAGGTCACGACCCGCTTGGGTTCGGTTTGCGCGCGGCAGTAACGCAGAGCGGCGGCCAGCAGGGTGCCGGTGGAGGAGCCCGCCAGCACGCCTTCCTTGCGCAGCAGATCGCGCGCGGTGGTGAAGGCTTCTTCATCGCCGATGCGGTAAGCGTGGCGCACCTGGTCAAAGTCGCTGAGCGGCGGGACGAAGTCTTCGCCGATGCCTTCCACCAGCCAACTGCCCGCTTCGCCGATTTGGCCGTGGTCGAGATAGTCCGCCAGGATAGAGCCGGCAGGGTCGGCCAGCACGAATTCCGTCTGCGGCGAAACCTCGGCGAAATAGCGGCTCAACCCGCCCAGCGTGCCGCCGGAACCGACGCCAACCACGATGGCGTCCACGTCATGATCCATCTGCCGCCACAGTTCGGGCGCGGTGGTGGTGGTATGGGCCGCCGGGTTGGCCGGGTTGTTGAACTGATCGATATAAAAGGCGCCGGGGATCTCCTCGGCCAGGCGTTTAGCGTAATCCTGATAATAAGCCGGGTGCCCCTTGCCGACGTCCGAACGGGTCAGCAACACCTCTACGCCCAGCGCGCGCAGGTGGAAGATCTTTTCGCGGCTCATCTTGTCCGGCACCACCAGCAGCAGCTTATAGCCTTTCAGCGCCGCCACCAGCGCCAACCCCAGGCCGGTATTGCCGGCGGTGGCTTCGATGATGGTGCCGCCCGGCTGCAGTTTGCCGTCGCGCTCGGCCTGCTCGATCATCGACAGCGCCACACGGTCTTTGATCGAACCGCCGGGGTTTTGGTTCTCCAGCTTGACGAACAGCCGGCACGGGCCGGTATCAAACTGGGTCAGTTCCAACATCGGGGTATTGCCAATCATCTCGATGACGGAATGGGGGATCGCCATGACTCATCTCCAGGATTATTCGGTATAAAAGTCGTTGTGCGGATGATAGCGCTGAGGATAAGCGCTTTAAAAAGAACAAATAACGGTTCTATATGCCATTATGGAATATATTAATCTTTTTTAGACGTATGGAAGCGCAGATGTTTAGCGGTGCAGATGCTTGGCCGTTTAGCCGTGGATAGGGGCGAAAGTGCGCGTCTCGATGCTTTTTTGAACGATAAGTGCGTGCCTGCGTACAGTTATGTAAAAATGCTGAAAATTCACGCTAAACCCTGCAAAAATAAGATAAATCACATAAACTCACAGCAAGGGCATTTTCGGTGTGTTGTGTTACCCGCTACGGGCGCCGCAGGGGGTTGCGGCCGGCACGCGCGCACCGGGCCACTCTCGCTGGTTGGCTTAAAACGTGAACATGTTTGAAAGTTAACGCTATTTCAATGGTTTTGAATGGACACTCTGGCGACGTCATGATGAAAAAAAACTTATCCACTTCCCTGAAAAAACTGACCTTCAGCGTAGGTATCCTGTTGCTGGCCGCCCCGGCCGTACACGCGGCCGAGCCGCCGGCGCCGCCGCAGGTAGACGCCAAGGCCTTCATTCTGATGGATTACAACAGCGGCAAAGTGCTGACCGAAGGCAATGCCGATACGCGTCTCGATCCCGCCAGCCTGACCAAGATCATGTCCAGCTACGTGATCGGCCAGGCGATCAAGGCCGGCAAGATCAAGCCGGAAGACATGGTCACCGTCGGCAAAGACGCCTGGGCGCCCGGTAACCCGGCGCTGCGCGGCTCTTCGCTGATGTTCATCAAGCCGGGCGATCAGGTGCCGGTACTGGAGCTGAATAAAGGCATCGTGATCCAGTCCGGCAACGACGCCAGCATCGCGCTGGCGGACTACGTGGCGGGCAGCCAGGATTCGTTCGTCGGCCTGATGAACAACTACGCCAAATCCCTGGGCCTGCAGAATACCCACTTCCTGACGGTGCACGGCCTGGATGCGGAAGGGCAGTACAGCACAGCGCGCGACATGGCGCTGCTGAGCCAGGCGCTGATCCGCGACGTGCCGGACGAATACGCGCTGCATAAAGAGAAAGAGTTCACCTTCAACAAGATCCGCCAGATTAACCGCAACCGTCTGCTGTGGAGCAGTAACCTGAACGTCGACGGCATCAAGACCGGCTACACCAGCGGCGCCGGTCACAACCTGGTGGCGTCCGCCACCGACGGCCCGATGCGCCTGATCTCGGTGGTGCTGGGCGCGCCGAGCGATCGCGTGCGCTTTAGCGAAAGCGAAAAGCTGTTGACCTGGGGCTTCCGTTTCTATGAAACCGCGACGCCGATCAAGGCCGATAAACCGTTCGTCACTCAGAAAGTGTGGTTCGGCGACGTCAGCGAAGTGCCGCTCGGCGTGGCGAAAGACGCCTCGGTCACCATTCCGAAAGGGCAGATGAAAAACCTGAAGGCCAGCTACAAGCTGACCCAACCGACGCTGGAAGCGCCGCTGGCGAAAAACCAGGTGGTCGGCACCATCGATTTCCAGCTGGACGGCAAAACCATCGAACAGCACCCGCTGGTGGTGATGCAAGAGGTGAAAGAGGGCAACTTCTTCAGCCGCATCTGGGATATGGTGATGATGAAGCTGAGCCAGTGGTTCGGCGGGATCTTCGGCTAAATACCCTGATGTGAGGAGCGCGCCTCAGGCGCACGATCCTTGACCAAGCCGCAACGGAGACGTTGCGGCTTTTTTTTCGCGAGTTTCTGAGATGCGGGTGTTTAAAAGTAGTCCACCAGCATGGTGGCGCCGCTGGTAAAATCACCTTCCGCCAGGGAGACGGCGCTGTTTTTTACCGGCACCGCATCAAGCGTCGGTGGATTGGCGTAGTCGATGTTCAGCGGCGTATTGATGGCGAAGGCCTTACCGTTGGCCAACAGCTTGATGCCCAATCCAGTGACGCTGCTGGTCAACACGCTGTTGTCAAAGGCCGCCGCGCTGCCCATGATCTTCATTTTCAACTGGCGGCTGTTATCCAGAAACTCGCATTTGATGCTGTAATCGATGCGTTGCATATAGCGGCTGCCGTCGATGCGTTTGATGCCGACCTTGCCGAAGTCGATATCGATGGTGCGCCCGTCGTTGATCACGCAAGGCGGAGGCGCCACCACGGTGGCGGTGATGTTGACTTTGGTACCCTGATCGGCGGCCTGAGCGGCCGAGCTAATCAATTCCAGCGCCAACAGCAGGGCGCAGCCCGTTTTTATCGTCATGTTCATTCTGGCTCCCGTCTCAAGGTGCGCTGAAGATCAGCGTGGCCGAGCCCGACAGCGGACCGGTGGCGATGCTGGTGTAAGGGACATTGTTCTTCACCGGTACAAAGGTGACGGTGTCGTTGCCCAGACCGTTGACGATGCGCGTTCTGAAGGCATTGTTGGGCTTTACCACCGCGCCGTTGTGCACCATGGCCACGCCGACGTTGGGGTTGGTGGTCTTGATAAAATCGCTGGAGAAGCCGCTGGCGTCGCTGACCATCCGGATCAGAATATCCTGCGTCGCACTCTGATCGTCGCATTGGTAGCTGAGCGCTTTGTCCTGTTTGATCTGGGCGTCGTTGGCGCTCTGGGTCAGGAAGTCCTGGCGGATCTGACCAAAATCGACATTAATTTGCTGGCCGTTGTTGATGGTGCAACTGGTGGTGACGAAGTAGGCGTCGTTGTCGGCGATCAGGCGCCAGCGATAAACGCCGCACTGTGGGCAGCCCGGTTGATCGTTGGTCTGAATAAAGTTGATTTGGCCGATGACGTCACCCTTATTCACCTTGATGTCCGGCGTTGGGAAACGGTTCAACACGATATAGACCCGGATGGCGACAGACTGGGTCTGCAAGCCGGTGAGGCTGAGTACGCTGATGCCGGCAGGCACCGGGGAGTTATAGTCGCTGCCGTTGATGGTCGTGCCGCTGCCGATCGAGCCAAAAATCGCGCCGTTCATCGACAGCGCCGGGCTATCGGTTTTGAGATAGTCGTACCAGCTCGCGACGTCGTTTTTACAGGTGACCTGGCTGACGTTGACGATTTCGTTTTTGCCATAAGAAAGCTGCGGTCCGATGCGAACCCGGACGTCAACCGGCGTGGCCGATCCCCCCGGGGGAATAAGTCCGCCATCGGACGTGCGGCAAGTAAATGCGTTGGCATTGCCAAACAGCAGGAAGAAAGAGAGTGCCAGGCAGCAACGTAAAAATAGCAGGGCTGTTTTTCTCACGATAATATCCCGATATATATAAATGGTGTGCGGCGTTACTCCGCAATGAAATATTGCCAATCAGGCCGGCTGGCCATATTTATTCCGTTAAAGGAGAGTGAGATGCATCTTTGTTGGGTATGCCGTTGTTATCGCCACCGTCCAGCAACGCGGTGGGATACCACCTCAACGAGTTGTTGATTGAGCCGTCCGTCACAATCACTTCTTGTCGGGCGACAAGATCCAATAACAGCCGTCGAGCCCGGTAAACACCGACGTTGACGGCATTGGCCAGTTGCCGTGTCGAGAGCCACTGCTGCTGTGGCGGCGGCCCGGCGACGGGACATTGACGGGGCGATTGCGCGAATAATGTTTGCAGCAGATCGTGCTGCAATTGCCGTATTTCCTTTTGTTTCGGAGATAACGCTTCCATAGCACTTCCTCTGTATTCCGATTGCCGTATTCCTAAGAAAAAACAAACATTCGCCGTCTACCAATAACGAGGTAAAACGCGAACAAAGAAAATTCCTATCTATTTATCAGGATTGAAAAAAAAGGCGTTGCCCGCCCCGTTTTTACCTATGTTCAGGTAGGGGTGGCGTCACGCAGAAACCTAAAATTTTGGTTTATTATATTCACAAAGAGCCACTTTGCGATCTGATTACTTGTGAATCTCGCAAAAACAGGATATTGCTCTATAAAAGTATTTTTTACGATCTATGAGCCTAAAAATAACAGTAAATTAACTTTAATTAGGAAATAAATTGCGAATGTTCGCCTTGATCAAAAAAAGCCTTTTTTTGCTGAGAGGTATTTGCCAGAATATTCATCGCCGGACAAGAAGGGCGGATTAGAAAGTATTGGCCCCTGCTTGTTGTGATTTCGTTTATTTTTATAGGGCGAATTCATTAATGGGTGGGCCGCTGCAGACTTACCGTTATCGACTTTTTATTGTCGGTGCCTTTGGGTTTTGGCAGTTAACCAACTAGCAAGATGCTAAAGAATCAGGGCTGCGCACATATAAGCGCGAGCAGGTTTCCTGTTGCTCTTTTTCTTGATTGGAATATGCATTTTTTCTTATAAGGAATATAGGTTCTATGAAACTTAACAAAATCATGATGGCTGCAGTGATTGCATTTGGCGCAAGTTCTTTTGCACAGGCAGCCGATCAGGGACACGGTAAGGTCACCTTCACGGGCTCTATTATTGATGCGCCATGCTCTATTGCGCCTGAGTCGATCGATCAGACCGTAGATCTGGGCCAGGTGTCCAACGTGGCGTTGAAAAACGGCGGCAAATCCAACCCGCGTCCGTTTGAAATCAAGCTGGAGCAGTGCGACATCACCACCCTGAAAACCGTTAAAACCACCTTCAGCGGCGTAGCATCGTCTACCGATAAGGATCTGCTGGGCATCGCGGGCACCGCCAGCGGCGCCGGCGTAGCCATCTCTTACAACGGCCAGCCGATCAAACTGGGGGAAGCGACTACCGCGCAGACTCTGAACACCGGCAACAACACCCTGCATTTCGCCGCCTATCTGCAGGGCGAAGGCGCTTCCGCCGCCATCGTTCCGGGCGACTTCACCGCCGTAGCCGATTTCACCCTGGCTTATCAGTAAGTGAGTCCGAAGGCTTAATCAACCAGGCATGGGGTTCGCCGCATGCCTGGTGAATCTCCCTGTCAAAGGAATGTCGCGATGTTTTTACCAAGGAATCGAGCGGGTGCCGTTCTTTTGGCGTCGTTGGCGTTTGCGCCCGGCTATGCAACTTCCGCCGCGCAGGGGTGGGGCAAGGTCAGCATGCACGGCGCCATTATCGACACCGCCTGCGCCATTGCCGCCGGCAGCCGCGATCAGACGATCGATATGGACACTCTTCCTCTCGGGCAGATCATTCGTGACGGCCAGGGGATGACCAAACCTTTCAGTATTGAATTGGTCAACTGCATTTTGGAACGACCGGAAAACAAACCTGATTGGAAATTCTTTCAGGTCACGTTTGATGGTTATGCGGAAGGCGCTCTGTTTGGCGTACAGGGCGAGGCGCGCGGCGTCGCATTGAAGATAAAAGACAGCAACGGCACGCCGGTTATTCCAGGGAAACCCTTACCGATGGAAGGAATAATACCGGGAAATAGAGTGCTGAATTATTCCATGACGTTGATGCCGAATCATCAGCCGTTGAAGGCGGGAGCGTATTTTTCCACAGTGCGTTTTAAGCTGGATTATTTTTGATTTTTTCTCGTACTGACGGTTAATTCGTTATTGAAAGGACTTTTATTATGCTTTCACCGGCAGGGAAGTTATTTCGTCTTCAAGCTTTGGGGCTCTGTGTTGCCCTTTCTCTGGGAAATCCGATTGCGTTGGTCTATGCCGCCGACGTTATTCAATTCAATACTGACGTATTAGACATCAACGATCGTAAAAATATCGATCTGAGCCAATTTACGCGCAGCGGCTACATCATGCCGGGCGTTTATACCATGGTGGTGCACGTCAATAAGAACGACCTGCCGGAACAGCCAGTGACGTTTTTGGCGCCTGAGAACGATCCTAAAGGCAGTGAAGCCTGTCTTTCACCGGCATTGGTCAACCAACTGGGGCTGAAAGAAAAACTGTTAAGCACGCTGAACTGGACACACGGTGGCCGCTGCCTTGACGCCTCCAGTCTGGCGGGGATGGAAGCGCGCGGCGATCTCGCCAGTTCCGCGCTGTATCTCAACATCCCACAGGCCTATCTGGAGTACAGCTCGGAAAACTGGGATCCGCCTTCGCGCTGGGATGACGGTATTCCCGGGCTGCTGTTTGACTATAACGTCAACGCCCAAACGCAAAAGCACCAGAAAGGCGGCAGCAGCTACAGCCTGAGCGGCAACGGCACCGGCGGCGCCAACCTGGGCGCCTGGCGCCTGCGCGCCGACTGGCAGGCCAACCTCAACCACCAGACCGGATCTTCTCAGCCGACTGATAAACAGTTCGACTGGAGCCGCTATTACGCCTATCGGGCGATCCCGGCGCTGCGTTCGCGGCTGACGATGGGGGAGGATTACCTGAACTCCGACATTTTCGACAGCCTGCGCTTTACCGGCGTCAGTCTTCGATCCGACGACAGCATGTTGCCGCCCAACCTGCGCGGCTATGCGCCGGAAGTGACCGGCGTGGCGAAAACCAACGCCAAGGTGGTGGTCAGCCAGCAAGGGCGCGTGCTGTATGAAACGCAAGTGGCGGCGGGGCCGTTCCGCATTCAGGACATCAACGACGCCGTTTCCGGCGAGCTGGACGTGCGCGTCGAAGAGCAGGACGGCAGCGTGCAGGAGTTCAAGA